>CAVQIZ010000004.1:0-43380 GCA_963712735.1 uncultured Chloroflexia bacterium
GACCAGCCGGCATGGCCTGCGGTGCTCGCCTACGACGCCTCCGTCGACCGCATCGTCGCCTACTCCCCACCCGAGACGTGGCTCTTCGATATCCGCACCGGCACGTGGTCGAGGGCCGGCGCCGAGACGCCGGTGGTGGAGCCGAACTGGGCGGTGCCCACCATCACCTACGACGGAGTCGGCGGAGCGGACGGTGGTCACGGGGAGCGCGGGGATGGCTGCCTACGACGCGGCCGCGGACCGCTGGGAGGTCCTGGCCCGACCCGGCGAGCCCTACGCCAACCCAACGGTCTACGACCCGGTGAATGGGCGCCTCGTCGGCCTCGGGTGGGAGGGTGACGTAACCGCCTTCGACCTGAAGACCAGCGAGTGGACCGTCCTGCTCGAACCGAGCCCAGGGCCACCCTCGCCGAGCCCCGGGTGAGCCTCATGGCCGACCACGCAAGCATCCCATGGGAGGAGAGAGATGGACAGGTACTTCACGGGTCAACGGCTCCCGACCAGCCTGACCTGGCTCGGCGGTCTCGGCCTCGTGCTCCTCGGCGCGACCACCTCCGGCTCCGCGGCATCATGGGTGTCGCCGACGATGGCAGCGGACGTCGCGACCCCGGCGCCCACACCGAGCGTCGTCGTCACCAGCGACGTCGCCTACGAGTCAGTCAACACGGTGTTGACGCCGGGCGTGCTCGACGTCTACGCGCCAGCGGAGGCCGGTCCGTGGCCTGTGGTCGTGATGTTCCACGGTGGTCCTCCGCTCACCAAGGCGAACCTGATCCAGAAGGCCCAGGAGGTAGCGCGACCGCGGTTTCGTCGTCTTCGCGGCGACCTGGGGCGCCGGCGGCGACTTCCCGCCCTCGTACGAGGAGCTCTTGGCGGCCCAGTCCCAGGCCGCTTGTGCGGTCGCGTTCGCTCGGACGCATGCAGCGGAGTACGGTGGCGATCCCGTGACGATGATCGTCTTCGGCCACTCGGCGGGGGCCAACATGGCGGCGCTGGCTGCGTTCGCCCGGCCCGAACCGACGGCGGGCTGTCTCGGAGGCTCCGAGCTCGGCCCGATCGATGCCGTGGTGACCTACGAGGGCGACTGGGTGGCCATGGGTCCGGACGTCCCCTGGGACAGCCAGATCGCCGCGGACCCCAGGATCCTCGACGGCTACACGCCGTGGACGTTCCTCCCCGAGCACCCGGACCTGAGGGTCGTGATGCTCGTCTCGGAGGACCCGGGGGTCGAGCATCGGGTCCCGGATGCGGCGGCCGTGGAGTCGTTCATCGCCGTACGCGATCCGTCTGGCGACCTCCGCGCGTACCTGGAAGCGGACGACGCCTTCGCCGATGGCGTGTTCGATCTCGCCGAGACGCAGCAGGTGCTCTTCTCAGCCCTCCAGGCGCAGGGGAACCCCGTCTCGCTTGACGTCTTGCCGGGCTCGACCCACCTCAGCCTGAGCGACGCCGGCTGGGATATCTTCCTGGCGGCCTTCGCGAAGGCGCTGGCGCAGGCCTGACATCCGGTCTTCGAATCCACCACGGCGTCGGCATCGGCGGCCTCAGGCCCACCCGCGATCCGCTACCAGCCCCCGACACTTGCCGGTCCGCCTCCACCGATGAAGGCGAGCACGTCCGGGCAGAGGCGATCGTCGGAGACGGCTTGCGTGGATATCCGCGTCTCCGCCACCGTCCGCTAGGTATGCTCGTTCCGTACCCGCCCACCACGATGCGGCCGCGTCGTCGGGGGACGCGTACCTGCAGCCAGGACAGGCTCGTCGCGGAGGGAGGGCATGAGAAACGGTCTCGGCCGCAAGCTGCTCGCTTCACTCGTGCTGGGCGTCATCGTGGCCCTGCTGTTGGGCATGGTGGCAGTCCTGCTTCTCGGTCGTCCGCCCACGACCTTCAAGCTCGCCGCCGGTCAGCCGGGCGGGATGTACGCCGCATTCGCCAGCTCGCTGAAGGATGCCCTGGCGACCGAGGGCATCACGGTCGAGGTCATCGAGACCGCCGGCTCCATCGAGAACGCCGAGCTCCTGCGCACGGGCGACGCCGACGTCGGGCTCATCCAGAGCGGCACCGAGTTCCTCACCGACATCGGCGGGTCGACCGCGCTGTCGGAGGTGTTCTACGAGCCCTTCTGGATCTTCGCGCGACAGGGTGCCATCGACGTCGTCGACGGCATCCCCATCCTGGCCGGCAAGCGCCTGGCCATCGGTCCCACCGGAAGCGGCACGAACGCGACCGCCCGGGCCCTCATCGACCAGACCGGCTCGACCGCCGTCGCCCTCGAGTGGACCACCGACGAGGCCATCGAGGGCCTGTCGGCCGGGACCGTCGACGCCGCCTTCTTCGTGGTGGCTGCCAATGCTCCCCTCATCGCGGAGCTGGCGGCCATCCCTGAACTTGAGCTCCTGCCTGTCCCGAACGTAGAGGGCCTCGCACGCCGGCTGCCGTTCCTCTCGCCCGTGGAACTCTTCCGCGGCACGTTGGACCCTGACACCTCTCCGGTGCCACCCGGGGACATGGCGATGCTGGCCGCCCGCGCCACGCTCATGGGTCGCGACGGCTTGAACCCAGACCTGGCCCGGCTCATCGTGCGCGAGCTGCCAGCGGTCCTGCCAGTCCCCTACGTCGGCGACCTCGATGCCTTCCCCTCGCTGCAACACACGCGGTTCCCGGTCAACGAGGACGCCAGGAAGTACCTTGATGAGGGACCGACCCCGCTGGAGTCGTTCCTGCCCTTCGAGATCGCCTCACCCCTGTCGCGGGTCTACCTCATCCTGCTGCCGTTGCTGGTGCTCGCGTTCCCGGTCTACACCCTGGCCAAGGCCGGCTGGGAATGGTTCAACAACAGCCGCGTGGTGTCGTGGTATCCGCGCATCAACGAGATCGAGCGCAACGTGGAGACATCGGACCTCGATGCGCTGCTGGCGCAGCGGCGATTCCTTGTCGGCCTCGACGGTCAGCTGGCCCGGCAGCGGCGCGTGCCGGCCGGCAAGATGGGCACGCTCTACCAGCTGCGTACGCACCTCTCATTCGTGATCCGGAAGGTCGAGGCACGCATCGCCGAGCTAGGGGGCGCCGGTGCGCGTGCGTCCGCGCACGCCGATGACCCGGGCCCCAACCTCGACCCCGCAGCCATCACCGCCGAAGCCATGGGACTGGACGACGATCGCGGCGACTGACGAGCTCGGGTCGAAAGCCCTGCCGGGTGCGTGCGCCAGACCGATGAGGCTCTCGTGGAGCTGGGACGGACACGGGCCGGTCCGACGACCGAGGGTCTCAGACTTCCGGTTCCACGTTCGTCAACCGAACGGGAACCGAGGCCTCCACCGCTTCAGCCAGCGTGGGCTCTCGCCACATCGTCCGGGCCACCGGCGCGCCGACCCCGATCCCCCAGCGGTCCCGCACCTCGAAGCCCAAGCGACGGTACAGCGCCTCGGTCCCGTCACCGTACGTCTCGAGGTAGCAGCCCACGCCCTCGGCGTCGGCCTTGTCGATGACGAACCGAGCCAGCGCCGAGGCGACACCGCGACGCCGGAACGAGGGGTGCACACCCATAGCACCAGAGATACCAGTGCGGTCGGTCGGTCGGGTGTCGGCTCTGCTGCTCCGCCATGCGGGGGAACACCCGGATCGCCTGCGGGAACGCGACGAGCATCGGCAGGGACCCGAGGAGTCCCCACAGCATGCCCCGCAGCTCCTCACGACCGACGGAGCGGCCAGGCGCCTGGTGGCATGCGCAGGCCGACACCGACGAGTCGACCGTCGAGCCATGCGCCGTGGAGCTCGGTCGAGCCGGGATAGCTGCGTAGCCCGGCCCACATGAACGGGACGAGCACGCGGTAGCGTCGCCGTGGCTGAGCTTCCCAGGATGTGAGCTGAGCGCTGGTTCGTCCGCGAAGGCTCAGCGCCAGTACGTGGACCGCCTCGCGTGCGTCCGGCCGCTGGATCTCCTCGACGGTGATCGAGCCGCCGCCCCGCGGCCCTGCCGCACGAGGGTCAGGCATGCAGGAACTCCGGCTCGACGTGCACCGGCTGCCCTCGGCTGACCCGGAAGTCGCAGCGCTGCCCACCTTGCGCGATGCGTCTCGGTCCGATCGAGCCGCAGGCCCATCGCGGCGAACTGGGGATAGTCGATCCAGCAGAGATACGGGGCGAACTCGGAGGCACCTTCGCGGTCGAGGTACTTGACGACCCCGCACTCGGTGACAGTCCATCCCCATCTCGGAGTCGCGTCCGTCACCTTCGACGACCTCGTACACCCAGTCGTCCGGGTAGCGGCGCTCGCTGGCTGGTGGCGGCGATGCGTCTCCACATGTCGATGCCCTTCTGCGGCTGAGGAAGCCGCCGGCCCTGCAAGCGCATGAGCCAGCGCGTCGGGATGCTCTCGTAGAAGCCGACCTCCCCGAGGTGGATGAGGCGGGCCGCTTCCTCGACCGATGCACCGCGCGCCCGGAGCGATCGGTACATCGCCAGCTTGGCCGCGACCTTGACGAGGGTGATGGTGAAGCCGTTCTCGCCACCACCGATGTAGGGGATGTCCGGCAGCAGGAGCCTCGAAGCGCTCGAGCGCGTCCCGCGCGATCGGCCTCCCCCGCCGCCTTGCCGTAGGCCTCGGCGAGGGGCTTGCGGAAGGGCCGGAAGTAGAACCTCGCCAAGCGCATGAGCCGACCCTTGTGCCTGACGTACCAGAACTCCGGGCCCATGCGCCGGACCTGCTCGACCTTGGCCGGCGAGGGAGCGGCTTCTCGACGGAGCTCGGACGGCAGCTCCTGTCCGCTGACCCAGGCCTCGACCGTGCGGATGTGCAGGTCGGGATCGGCCTTCTGCCAGCAGTGTCCGAGGCCGGGGACGTACCAGGCCTCGCCCCGGGGCAGGACCTCGGCCAGGGCGGCGTTCATCGATCGGACGATGCCCTCCTTCTCGCCGGCGATGAGCAGGGCGGGGCTCGGCGCATCGATGGCTGCGAACTCCCCGAAGCACTCCCCGACGACCCGCGCGAACTCCAGACGCGATGCGACGCGCAGGTCGTCCGGGTCGTGGGTGCTCCGGCACAACGCCGCGCCCGGACGAGTGTGGATGAAGGGCGCCATGACATAGGCGTACAGGCGCATGATCGCGCGGCCGATGCGCGGCGTGCCAAAGGGGGGCGAGCCGTCGATGACAGCCCGCTCGACGCGGTCGGGGTGGCGATCGAGCAGGGCGTGGATGTGCAGCCCGCCGGAGGAGATCCCCACGACGCTGGCGCGCTTGGTCGGGACGCGCTCCTCGATGAGGCGTGCCAGCACGTCCGCCACGTGCTCCTTGGTCGCGGACCCGAGATGGTTGCTGCGCCCGAACCCGGGCAGGTCCGGCGCCAGGCAGTGGAAGCCAGGGAGCCTGTCCATGTGCTGACGCCACTCGCGGCTGCTCTGGCCGGCTCCATGGATGAAGACGATGGCCGGCGAGCCCGGGGTCCCGGACTCCTCGACATACAGGTCACCAGGAGAACGCTGCTCACTCATCTCGTCACCTCTTTCGCAGACGCGAACATGGGCTTCATCGCTTCGGCCGTGCGAGGTGGCCGATACCGACCTCGCGCGCGGCAGCCACCGCGGCGGCCACGCCATCGGTCCACGGCTCCCCGTGGCCGGGCAGCAGCCAGCGCGCCTCGATCTCTTCGATGCTCGCCAGCGAGGCCAGCGCCTCGTCGGGATCGGCAGCGAAGGGACAGACCTGTGGACCACGTCGCTCGCTGATCACGGCGTCCGTGGCCAGCGCGTCACCCACGAAGAGAGCGTCGTGGGCCGGCGCATGGAAGGTGACGCTGCCGTGCGTGTGTCCGGGTGTGTGGATGACGCGCAGCGCACCCGGGACGTCCAACGTCGTACCCGGGTCGAAGGTGGAGACCTCCGTCAGCGCCGTGGTCCGCATCCCGCCGTGACGCGTGAGCCACAGCATGTAGTGCAGCAGGGAACGGAGCCTGCGCTCGCCCATGCCGGCGCTCGGGTTGGCCACTTCGCCGCGGGCCAGGGCGGCGTCGAGCTCGTGGATGCTGACGGGCACGTCGCGCTCGACTCGCAGCTCGCTCGGCGAAGCCGATGTGATCGTCGTGGCCGTGGGTCAGGACGAGCGCACGGACGTCCTCGATGGTGCGACCCATGGCCGCGAGCTCGGCTGCCAGGTCGCCGTAGTAGGCGGGCACACCCGCGTCGATGATGGTGACCTCGCCAGCCTCCGCGAGGAGGTAGCAGCCGACGATCGGCTCACCAAGGCGGTGCAGGGATGGGGTCAGTCGCATCGGACCGTCCTCACACCGCGGTCACTGGGGCCGTGGCTGCGGCTACGTCCGTCGCCTCGATCGCTGATGCCGCCGACTTCGCGCCCCGGGCCAGCAGCGCCTTGGAGAACACGGGCATCACCGAGATCGGTGACGTCCTCGAAGCCGGCATCCTCCATGGCCCGCTGGGCCGCGTCGTCGCTCCACTGCCACTCGCCCCAGGCGTTCGATGACGCTGGCGCTCGAGCCCGCGGGGACCTGCTCCGCCTCACCCATGGTGACGGCCATCCGGCCACCTGGGCGCAGGACGCGGTACATCTCGCGGAGCGCCTGCCCCGGGTCAGGCACGAACTTCAAGACGTTGACCGACGTGACGACGCTGAAACGTCCCTCGTCCCAGGGCAGCGCCCCTGCATCAGCGAGGACGATCTCGGCCGTCCCCGAGCCGATGCGGTCGGCCAGGCGCTCGCGGGCCATCGAGACCTGCAGCTCCGACGCGTCGATGCCGGCGACGTAGCGCACGTGCGCGGCGTGGTCGACCAGCAGCCCGGCCGACCCGCAGCCGACGTCGAGCAAGTCGTCAGCGGGCTGCAGCTCGAGCACCTCGGACATCGCCTGTGAGAACGAGCGGCTGACTCTCCTCATCAGCCGGACGCCGATGCGGCCGAGCAGGCCCTCCGGCACACCGAAGAATGACCCCCAGAACCTCCGCCGCAGACCCATCGAACGCCCCCCTTGCGTGCGAGCCGGGTTCGCCAGTGGCTCCGCGCGGTCCAGGCGGCCATCATCGACGGGCCGCGCGTCATCGCCTCCCGCTACCTGTGATTATCCCGCGGCCGCCAAGCCGGCAGCCACGAGCGGCTCCTCGGGCGGCGCGCGAGTGCCTCAGCCTCGACGGTCCGTCACCAGATGGTCACGACGCTCAGGCACCCTGTGGCGAGGTCGATGCGCCCCGAGCTCGGGCTATGGCGAGCTCGGGCGCCGGCGTCGACGATGAGCACAGTGGGGTGAGAGGTCATGCGAGATCGACGGTTGGCGCTCGTGGCACTGGTCACGCTGGGGTTGGTGGCCGTGTCGGTCGGTGTCGTGGCGAGCACCCCGGACGAGCCGAGCGTGGAGATCCCCGACGATGCCGCGACGGCGACGTTCGCCGGCGGCTGCTTCTGGTGCACGGAGGCCGCGTTCGACATGACCGATGGGGTCTACGAGGCGATCTCCGGCTACACCGGAGGCTCGGTCGAGAACCCCACGTACGAGCAGGTGAGCTCGGGCACCACCGGTCACGCCGAAGCGGTGCAGGTCATCTACGACCCGGGCAGATCAGCTACGACGAGCTGCTGACGATCTACTGGCGCACCATCGATCCGACCGACGCCGGCGGGCAGCTCTACGACCGCGGCTCGCAATACCGGACGGCGGTCTTCTACCACGATGACGAGCAGCGAGCCCTGGCCGAGGCGTCACGCGAAGCCCTGGTGGAGAGTGGCCGCTTCGACGCGCCGATCGTGACCGAGATCGTCGAAGCCGGGCCGTTCTACCCGGCCGAGGAATACCACCAGGACTTCTACCTGAAGGCGCCCGAGTACTACGAAGCCTACGTCGATGGTTCGCAACGCTATCCGTTCCTGGAGAGGATCTGGGGCGACGAGCCCGACGACGGCTAGCTCGAGTCCCCTCGTGGCCATGCTGGATGGTCGTGCTGGAGCCGCGCGCACCGATCGGCTCGAGACCACGTAGGACACTCATCGGCGCTGGCCAGACGCCGGGAGACCTGTGACTCGTCAGCTGGACGGCACAAGGTCGTTCGCGCAAGACGGATGATGCGACGAGCGGTCACGATGACCGAGGTCCAGGAAGTCTTCCACTCTTGAGGCCGACGCAGTAACGGAGGCACCCTCATGACCGACCAGCAGGGCCGCATCGCGGTCGTCACCGGCAGCGGTCGCGGTCTGGGCCAGGCTTTCGCGCTGGGCCTGGCCGAGCGAGGTGACCGCGTGCTCGCCGTCGCCCGCTCGACCGAACAACTGCGCGAGACGGAGCGACTGGCCCGCCAGGCCGGTGGTCTCGTGGAAGGCATCACCTGTGACGTCGCCGACCATCGCGCCGTGGCGGCGATGGCCGACCGGGTGCGCGAGCGCTATGGCCCGCCCGAGATCCTGGTCAACGCCGCTGGCATCTTCGGCCCCGTCGCGCTCGTGCGCGACGCGGACCCGGAGGCATGGGCGCAGACCATCATGATCGACGCGGTGGCGCCGTTCTTCACCGTCAACGCCTTCCTCGGCGGCATGCTGGACGCCGGCTGGGGCCGCATCGTCAACGTCACCTCCGCGGCCTCGCTGCACCCACCGGGTCCCATCAACAGCGCCTACGGAACGGCCAAGGCGGCGCTGAACCAGTTCACCCGCCACCTGGCCGCGGAGATCGCCGGCTCCGGCGTGACGGCCAACGTCATCCACCCCGGCGACGTCAAGACCGCCATGTGGGCCGACATCCGCGAGCGCGTGGCCGGGCTGGGCAAGGTTGCCGAGAACTACGTCTCCTGGGCCGACTGGGTGGAGGAGACCGGCGGTGACCCGCCGGAGAAGGCCGTGGCCCTGGTGTTGAGGCTCACCTCGGACGCCGGTGGCGAGACCAACGGCGAGTTCTGCTGGATCGAAGACCCGCTGCAGGCGCCGGTGCCCAGCTGGGACCCGCCCTCGGACGAGCGGCCCTGGATGAAGGACTGATCGAACGACCGGACGGCGAACCCTCTCGCTAGCTGGACGCCGCCTCGTCGTCATCGAGACCGAGCAGCGAGACGACGAAGTCGGGCACGTCCCAGAGGTCCGCCAGGTCGTCGCCGAAGAAGACCGGAGCTCCGAAGCGCCGCAGCGTGTCGCGCAAGCCTCCGGCCAGGCGCCCCTGGCCCAGGTCGGCAGCATCCGCGGCCAGCTGCTCGTCGACGCGACGGCGGACCTCATCGGTGGGATCGAGGAACAGCTGGCCGAAGTTGCGATAGGCGAAGTCGTGGCGGAGACACGCCGCCTCCAGTCGCTCGTCGAACAGCTCGCGGAACGGACCGGCCGAGCAGCCGTCGCTGCTCCAGTCGAAGCTGGCGTCCAGGCCTGAGTGCTCGGCCATGGCTCGCTCGGCAACGAACTCCCCGAGCGGCATCTCGAACACCAGCTCGTCCAATCGCTGGCGCTGAGACGAGGTCGCCTGCGTGGTCAACTGGGGCAGCGCCGCCGACGCCGTCTGGCATGGATCGCGGCCGAACCGAACGACGACGCAGGTCTCGACCGAGATGTCCCCGAGGGCGGTCCCGACGCGTGGGCTGAAGCGGCCACTCGACCCGACCGTTACCCCGTCGCCCTCACGGTTCTCCAGCGTCGCGGTCTCGTCCGGCGCCTCGACCACATCGAGGCTGACCTTGGCCACCACGTGCCGGCCGTCATCCGCGGTGTCGGTCAGCTCCGTCGTCCACAGCGCGCCGAAGCGGTCACGCCGCGCGCAGGCCTCGCCCACGGCGCCATCGACCTCGGCCGAGACGCAGACCTCTTCGCCGATCGGGCGCGGTGAGCGGTCAGCCTCGGTCGGCGCCAGCCACCGATGGGAGGCCGAAGGCAAATCGTCGACGCCCGTCAGCATCAGCGGCTGCCCGGACGGCTCGGATGTGCCGGTGGCCGATACGGGTGACCACGACACCGCGAGGATCAGCGCGAGAAGCGCCGTCGTGACCGACTGGCAGGTCGCCGGGAGCACAGCGCAACGCGCACTACTCAGGCCGGCTGGGACTCCCCGCCGTCATCAAGGCTGGTCGGCTGCGGCCGGATGACGAGCCAGACCGCGCCGGCAAGTAGCGCCCCGATGGCCGGGAACAGGAAGAACGCCCAGACCTGGCCGAGGGCCCAGTCACCCTGGAAGACGGCCGTTGCCAGCGAGCGGGCAGGGTTGACCGACGCGTTCGAGACCGGGATCGAGACCATGTGGACGAGCGTGAGCCCGATGCCGGCGGCGATGGGGCCGAACCCCCGGGGCACGCCATGCTCGTTCGTCGTGCCCAGGACGATCAGCACGAACACGGCGGTGGCGATGACCTCGAGCACGGCAACGGAGAACAGGTCGAAGCCGGCCGGCGAGTGGACGCCGTAGCCGTTGGACGCGAAGCCGGCGGCCTGCGCCTGGCTGAAGTAGTCGTTGGTGCCGACCAGGATGAGCGCGATGAGGCCGGCGCCGATGATGCCGCCGACGAACTGGCCGATGAAGTACGGAGCCGACTTCGCGGCGCTCATCTTGCCGGCGGTGATCATGCCGATGGTGACGGCCGGGTTGATGTGGCAGCCGGAGATGTGGCCGATCAGGTAGGCCATGCACAGGAGGCTGAGCCCGAACGCCAGCGACACGCCGAGGATCCCGACGCTGAGGCCATCGTTGAAGCCGCCTGTGGCGAAGATCGCGGTGCCCGCGCCACCGAACACCAGGACCGCCGTGCCGATGGCCTCGACCAGCCCGATCCGAACATCATGGTTCATCGCCCAATCCCTCGAGTGTGGTGGTGAGGTCTGCAACCTCACGCTGAATTTGGTGGCGCTACCGCCGGGCTCCGTCCGATCCGGCTCATGCCGGGGAATGCATGCTCATGGCGCCGCGATAGCAGCACGGGGGAGCATACAGCGCTCGAGTCGCAGTCGAGGGGTCGCACCGCCCGGTCTCGGCAGCGACCGGGCTATCCGGGCTATATGGTGGCCGGCCGTGCATACTGGCGAGCCAGCTCTCTGCACATACGAACCAGCTCTCTGCACATCGAGGAGAAGGCGATGCCGGTGGTCGAGTATCCGCACGGTTCCAGGTTCCCCGGCCGCATCGGCCTGACGACAGCAGATTCCTCGCCAGCCTGGCCGCAGCCCATCCGGGCCACGGAGGGCGCGCCCAACGTCCTGTTCTTCGTTCTCGATGACGTCGGCTATGGCCAGCTCTCGACCTTCGGGGGCCTCGTCGAGACGCCCAACATCGACCGCGTCGCTGAGATGGGCCTGCGCTTCGCCAACATGCATACGACGGCACTCTGCTCGCCGACTCGATCGTGCATCCTTACCGGCCGCAACCACCACTCCAACGGCGTGGCCTCGATCATGGAGACGGCCACGGGCTACCCGGGCTACGACGCGCGCATGCCGTTCGAGAACGGCATGCTCAGCGAGATCCTGCGGGCCGAGGGCTACAACACGTTCTGCGTGGGCAAGTGGCACTTGAGCCCGGCCGAGGACAACACGCCTGCCGGACCGTTCCACCGCTGGCCGGTCGGACGCGGCTTCGAGCGCTTCTACGGCTTCCTCGGCGGAGAGACCAACCAGTGGTATCCCGATCTGACCGAGGACAACCGGGCGGTCGAGCCACCCAGGACGCCCGAGGAGGGCTATCACCTGAGTGAGGACCTCGCCGACCAGGCGATCCGGATGATCCTGGACGCCCACGTGAACGCACCCGAGAAGCCGTTCTTCATGTACTACGCGACCGGCTGCGGGCACGCGCCGCACCACGTGGCCAAGGAGTGGGCCGACAAGTACGCCGGCAGGTTCGACGACGGCTGGGATGCCTACCGCGAGAAGGTCTTCGCGCGCCAGCAGGAGCTGGGCATCGTGCCCGCAGCACGCCGTGCTGCCGTCACGCGACCCGGACGTCCCCGAGTGGGAATCGCTCTCGCCCGACGAGCAGCGGCTGTATGCCCGCTTCATGGAGGTCTACGCCGGCTTCGTCAGCTTCACCGACCACCATTTCGGACGCATCCTCGACACGCTCGAGCAGATCGGCGAGCTCGACAACACCATCGTCATGGTCATCAGCGACAACGGTGCCTCTGCCGAGGGCGGTCCGCAGGGCTCGACCAACGAGATGCTCTTCTTCAACAACGCGCCCGAGTCGCTGGAGGACAACCTCGCCAAGATCGACACGCTCGGGGATACTCGCTCCTACAACCACTACCCGTGGGGTTGGGCCTGGGCCGGCGACACGCCCTTCCGACGCTGGAAGCGCGAAACCTATCGGGGTGGCTCGACGGACCCGTTCGTCATCTCCTGGCCGGCCGGCATCAAGGCACGCGGCGAGGTGCGCGAGCAGTACGCACACGCCATCGACATGGTGCCGACGGTCCTCGAGGCCCTGGGCATCGAGGCGCCATCCGCCATCCGCGGCGTAGCCCAGTCGCCGATCGAAGGCGTCTCCTTCGCCGCCGCCTTCGACGACGCGTCTGCGCCCTCGGCGCACACCACGCAGTACTTCGAGATGTTCGGCCACCGCGCCATCGATCACGACGGCTGGCGGGCGGTCTGCCCCTGGCCGGGTGCCGACTTCACGAGCGCGGCGGCCAAGGGCCGCGCGTTCGGCTCGCCCATCGGCCCTGGCGAGCTCGACGAGCTCGAGACCGAGGGCTGGGAGCTCTTCCGCATCACCGATGACCCGACGGAATCCACGAACGTGGCCGCCCAGCACCCGCAGAAGCTTCGTGAGCTCGATCGCGCTGTGGTGGGTGGAGGCGGGCAAGTACCAGGTCCTGCCCATCGATGGCGACGTCAAGAGCCGCCTGGTGGTGGAGCGGCCCATGACCTCCCGCCCGCGCACCCGCTTCACGTACTACCCGGGCCTCTCGGCCATCCCGCAGCCGGCCACCCCCAGGATCGTCAACCGCCCCCACAGCATCGAGGCAGACGTGACCATCCCTGCTCGCGGCGCCGAGGGCATCCTGCTGGCACAGGGTGGGGCTGCCGGTGGCTTCGCCTTCTACGTCAAGGATGGCCGACTGCACTACGGGCTCAACTACGTCGCACGCGACTTCTTCACCGTCAGCACCGAGCAGCCGGTACCGGAGGGCCGGCACAGGCTGCGCTTCGAGTTCGAGCCCACCGGCAAGCCCGACTTCGCCGTGGGCAAGGGCGCGCCCGGGCGGTTCCAGCTCTACCTGGACGGCGACCTTGTCGCGAGCACCGAGGTACCGCACACGACGCCGGCGATGTTCGAGCTGGAGGGCCTGTCGTGCGGCTACGACTCGGGCGCGCCCGTGCTGCCCGACGTGTACGCGGCGCCCTTCGAGTTCACGGGCACGATCCACCAGGTCGTGCTCGACACGACCGGCGACCTCATCGAGGACGACGAGGTGACGCTCCGCCAGCTGATGGCTCAGCAGTAGTCGCCGCGGGGCCGGATCGACTGCCTGCAACGGACCGCCCCAGCCCGAGCCTCCCTATGGCGTGAAGGTCGCACGTTCGCCGTCGTGATGGCGGCGATGCCGCGGCGCTGAGGCGCAACCCGACCGGCCGCACGGGCTGCGCGGAGCCGAGGTGGTCACGACCGAGCCAGCGGCAGGGGGCAAGACATGTATCGCAGCACGATCAGCGGGCGCGTCCTGGCCATCGTCGGAGCCATGGCCATCGTCGGAGCCATCATCCCGGTCAGCGCCACGGCGGCGGAACCGGCCACGGAGGTGACCGGGTCGACGATCGTGCTTCGACGCGCCGTCGTCGGTGTGGACCGACGACGAGCTCATCGTCTACAGCTGCAGCTTCGACGTGTCCGACGAGCGGCTGGCTGGAGAGATCGAGACTGTCGTCAGCTGTGACTTCAGCGTCGATGGTGAGACCACCCTCGGTGAGTGCGTGGGAACCTCAGCCGTCCACAACGATGGCGGCGCCTGGGGTGGCGTCTTCTCTGGCACGACCACCTGGAGCGACAGTGAGCCGGCGCATGTCCACGAGATGCAGCAGGTCTATCTCGGAACGGGCGCCTACGAAGGCCTCCGGTTCGTGGGGACGCTCAGAGGGACCGACTTCCCTTGGGAGGTCACCGGGCAGATCGAGTCGACAGACTAGGACCAGCGGAGCGAGGACGAAGGCCTCTTGTCGAACGTGGCAGGACCGACCAGGCTCGGAACAGGTTGCGATCGATCGTCGCACCGAGCTGCAACAGGAGGCCGGGTACGGAGCCTCTCTCTGGTATGACCGGACTGGCAGCAGCCGAGTCGATGACGGCCGTGCTGCAACGGGCAGCGGCCGGCGATGAGGTCGCGTTCACCCGCATCGTCGCGGCCTACCACGCTGACATGGTGCGCGTTGCCTACGGCATCTGCGGTGAGCGCGACCTGGCCCTCGACGCGGTCCAGGCGGCCTGGATGATCGCCTGGCGCAAGCTGCGCACCGTCCGTGACCCCGACCGGCTCCGCTCGTGGCTGGTGGCGGTCGCGGCAAACGAGGCACGCCACGTCGTTCGCAAGCGAGGTCGGCCGAGACTCGTGGAGCTCACCGCCGACCCGGCCGCCCTTGACTCGTCCGACGTCGCGGTCCGACCCGGCTGACGAGATCCGACGGGTGGACCTGGTGAACGCGCTGCAGCGCCTCAAGCCAGACGAGCGTTCGCTCATCGCCTTGCGTTACGGCGCGGACCTCGACTCGACAGAGATCGGGCCCCTGCTGGGACTCTCCGCCTCCGGCGTCCGCGCACGCCTGGCTCGGCTGCTGGGGCGGCTGCGGAAGGAGCTCGACAGTGCCTGAGCACGACGCCTTCGAGACACGCTTCCGTCGCGCATACCGACGCTACGTGGACGAGGCCCCGACGGACGTCGACGCGGCCGCGGTGGCGCGAGCGGCTGCCACACAGCGCCGCTTCGAGGGCTTCCGCTGGCCGACCATCGGAGCGCCAGCACGCGTGCTCATGTGGGTCGGGCTCCTGGCACTGCTGCTCGCCGCCCTCGCTGCCGGCAGCCTGCTCACCGGCTCCGAGGGGCCGGCGAACGTGGCTACGGACGTCTCTGGAACGTCGGCGTGCGCCACGACCGACGGTCGGAGCGTGGAGCGGGCCGACGATCCTCGAGGCACCGGGCACGCGCCTGTCGAACATGGTCATGGAGCTGCACCACCGAGATGTCCGACGCACGCCTCTCCGGCGACACCGTGACCAAGGTCGACTGTGTCTACTCGGACGAGGACGGGCTGCTCGTGGGCGAGTGCTGGGGCACGACCACGGTGCGCAACGAGGACGGGGTCTGGGCCGGCGTCTTCAGCGGCACGACGCGGGTCGGAACCGGGGATGTGATGGAGACGGTCTGGCTCGGCAGCGGCGACTACCAGGGTCTTCGCTTCGTCGGCAGCCTCGCGACCGCCGACGATCCCTACGTGATCAGCGGACGCGTCGAGGCGGTCGGAGTCGAGCGACTGAGCCGTCGATGAGATAGGCAGTGGCGGCGCTCGCGCTCATCGCGCGGGCGTCCTCGCGCCGTTCGGTCTTCATGGCCCTTGCGACCGCGAAGGCGCGGCGAGACGATTCACGATGGTGAGCTGTGGCCCACGAAGGAGGACGACGATGGAAGCAGCAGTCTCCAGGGGTCCCATGAAGAGCCTCATGACGTGGCTGGAGGCCAAGGGCGTCGATCACGAGCTGCACGAGCACGATCGATCGCTCACGGCCCTGGCCACGGCGCGTGCGGAAGGGGTGGATCCGAGCACGTTCGAGAAGGTGGTGTGGGTTCGCTCAGCCGAAGGCGGCGATGCGCTCATCGTGCTTGACGCGAAGGACCACCTCGACCTCAGCAAGGCCAAGGACGTACTCAGGGCCGGCAAGGTCACGCTCGTGCCGGAGGAGGAGATCGCACTGCTCGCGCCTGATTGCGAACCGGGCGCCATGCCGGCGGTCGGGAGCCTCTTCGGGCTGCCGACCTACGCCGACCTGCACGTGTGCGACGCAGCGGAGGTCAGCTTCAACGCTGGCAGCCATACGGTCGCGGTGCGCGTCGACCGCGCGGCCTGGGAGAAGGCCCTGGGCGTGGTCTACGCCGATCTTGCTGCACGCGCGTGGCGCGAGCCAGCCTGGTACCGGTCCTGACGGGAGGCCTGGGTCTCAGCGGGCATGACCGGATGCGCCGATGGCGCTGACCGACGCTGGCGCCGAGGTCAGTCGACGCGCGTCACCGGCGGCACGACCCACGTGCCGTCCAGCGCCGCCGGCTCCGGCCAGTACATGCGCAGCGCCAGGTAGAACGGTCCGTCGGGCGTCGGCAGCCAGTTGGCCCGCTCGACCGGGTCGGCGGGCTCGGCACGCTGCATGGTGATGGTGAGCGCGCCGTCCGCATCGCGGACCAGCCCCTCCGTGAGGGCATTGATGAGGTAGCGGTCGATGGGGTTCTCGACGAGGTATCCGGCGGTGCCGTCGTAGCTGGTGTCATACATGGTGACCGACCAGAACGCGCGCACCGGCGGCTCCGTCTCGAGCCGGAGCCGGTACGTGCCGTTACCGTCGAACGGGTTGCCGTCAGCATCGACTCGCGCCATGGGGTATGAGGCCTCGACGCGGTCGTTGCCACCCCAGCCCACCATCGACTCCGCGGCGCGGCGGACATAGTCGCCGGCATATGCCTCGCGGTTGCCGAAGGCGTTCATCGACATCCAGCCGTTGATGGTGGTCCCGAGCTTGGCGGCGGTGGCGGAGAGCTCGCTGCGAGCCTCGGCCACGCCGCTCGCGAGAGCGCTCCTGGTGTCATCGGGGAGCGTCTCGACGTCCGCGGGCAGACCGGGGCCGATGCCGATCCGGGCGAAGCGAGCAAGCATCTCCGCCTCATCGGGGTGGGGTGGCTGACACAGCGGCAGCAAGGCGTTGAGGAAGCCGAGGAAACGCTCATCGCGCGACGCCTCGTCGTCCCAGTGGGGCCAGTCGTAGGCCGGCAGTCGAGGCGCCGGGTCGCCAGCGAAGACCGCGTAGGGCTCCAGACGATACTGCTTCATGATCGCCTCGAGCGCCGGGGCGTCGTCGGGGCCGAGCAGCTGCGAACGGCCGATGAGGAACACCAGGTCGGTCTCGAACCGGTGAGAGCCGCTGAAGCCTTCCGGCACCTGGCCCTGCCAGCTCGGACCCGCCAGGAAGAAGGTGCCCGCTGCGGGCCCGGTCGACCGGCTGCCGACGTAGAGGTCGTTCTGGCCGTAGAGGTCCTCGAACTGCATGACGTAGTAGCGGTCGGTCACGGCGGGGACCGACAGCACCAGCGGGCCGGCGCGGAAGTCGAGCAGGCTGAACGAGTAGGGCGTGTCGGCGTTGGGCGTGATGACATCGCGGAAGCGATGGTCGAGCGTCACAGCCTCGCCGTACGGCCCTGCGTTGGCCGGGCCGCGATACGCGGGCGAGGCCGGCTGCAGGAAGGTGGCATAGCCGTAGCGGTAGCCCATCAGCATGGGGAAGGCGTAGATGTACGCCTCCCTGGCGATAGCGGCGACATCAGCGTGGCCCAGGGAATGATCGATGCGCATGGTGGCTCCTTGGTCGGTCAGGGCACGGCGCAGGCCGTGGTCGGGCGGATGTCAGCCCTTGTCGGCCCAGGACTCCTCGGCCTCGAGCTCCATCTTCCTGAGGCGCGTGTAGTAGTCCGGAAACTCCTTGAGATGGGCGAGCGCGATCTTGCCCGTCACGATCGGATCGCTTCCGCTGACGTTGGTTTGTGAGTCGTGCAGCCCGTGCTCCAGCTCCACGTCAAGCCCATCTCGGAACTCGTCGACATCGAAGGGGCTGGTGTCCCAGTCGATACCGATCTCGGTTCCGATCCGTCGGGCTTCTTCGGCGGTGAAGCGCTCGTTCGTCGTCATCGTTCCTCCTCAAGAGCCAGCGGGTCTCGCGACTCACTGGCCCAGCGTACTACCTTGGCGGCCGTGCCCGGTCCCAGGCGACCCAGGCCTGCACGGACGGACCAGCCAGGTCTGCCGAGTCAGTCGGTGCTCTCGGCGCCGGCGTCGTCGTAGCGGCGTCGGAGCGCGGCGGTCCGGAGCCTGCCCATCTCGGCAAGGAAGGCGGCGAGGATGCCCAGTCCGAAGATGATGTAGAGGACCGTGAAGAGCTTGGCGGCATCGGTGGTCGGGTGGAGGTCGCCGAAGCCGACCGTCGCCAGCGCGACCACGGAGAAGTAGAGCGCATCGAGAGGCGTCCACCCTTCGAGGAACATGTAGACGACGGTCCCGACCGCGACCATCGAGGCCGCGCTGGTGAGTAGGACCCTGCTCTCAGGGTTGGCGAGCATGGCCCGGGTGGCGGGGAACATCAAGCGTGCGACCTCCTGTCGTGGACCCTGCGCACCCGTGCGGCCGCAGCCGGCCTCTCGCGTGCAGGCTACCTGCTCACCTCGCGCGCCGCGGTCTCATCGGTCGCGCGCCGCGGTCTCATCGGGCAGCAGCGGCCGGATGGTGAGGCTCACCAGCCTGCCATCGGGCGTCTGGAGCAGGATGTAGCCCTGCCCACCGTTGGGCACGCTCGCCACCTGCGCCACCTGCTCCGGGGTCAGCGTGGCGATGACGTCCAGACCGTCGCCGAACAGGTCGGCCGGGTCGTCAGCCCAGGGCCACGGCGCCGGCGCTCCCGCATCCTCGATCCAGGGCTCGCTCAGCATCGCCCGATACAGCGGCACATCGTACGGGACGCGACACGTCCACCTGCGACCCGAAGTCGGACAGGACCGCGGCCAGGGATTCGAAGCGGGCCCTGGCGTCCGGGTCGGGGGCCTGGTCGTCGAAGCCGAGGGCCTCCACGACGACGACCTTGTCCACCCCGTCAGCGTCGACCGTGAAGGCGGTGTTGGGCGTATCGACGATGAACGGGTTGGCATAGCGCTCATCGGCATCGCGCAACCCGCCCTCATCGAGGGCGAACGTCAGCAGCTCGTCGACCTGCTGTGGACTGAGCACCGAGCAGGCATACGGCGGCAGCGGATCGGTCAGGTCGCGCGAGTCGGCAGCCGGTCGGAAGATGGCCACGTTGTTGCCGTAGAGCGTGAAGGTCGGGCTCTCCATGAAGGCGATCTCCACGGGAACGAAGCCGCCCCCGACCTGCATCCGGAGCACGATGTCGAGCGGGTCGGTCGGGTGCGCGACAGCGCCAAGCGCTCCAGGCTCGGGCGTCCAGCAGGGGGATGTCTCATCGGCCGCGGTGACCGCTGCGGAGCTGAGCCCGACGAGGGTGGTGAGAGCCAGCAGGCCGACGGTGACGCGGCTGGCCGTGGACAGGGAGGGGTAGGGGGAGTGAATGTGGTTCATACGCTAGATGACGACCGCTCGACCCTGTCGGTTCCCCCCATCTGGCACTGGGGCGGGTGCGCCAGCGGGCTAGGGTCAGGCGGACGACGAGCCACGAGGAGGACCGATGACCCTGAGCCGACGCGAGCGCGTGCAGCGGGCCCTGACGTACCAGCCGCTGGACCGACTGCCGACGCAGGTCAACTACACCGCCTCGATGGGCCAGGCCATGGCCGATCACTTCGGCGTCGATGTCTCGGAGCTGCCCGCACGCCTCGACAATCACCTCCTTCGCCTGGACCTGACCTACCCCGAGCGCCTGAGCGAGGATGGCGGTGCGCGGTTCGACTGGTGGGGTGCCGGCCACGATACGCGCGAAGAGGGCTACTACATCCGCGTGGCACCGCTGGCCGATGACCGGGACCTGGACGCCTTCGAGTGGCCCGACCCTCACGATCCAGGCCTGCTGGACGACGCCCGGCGGCTGCGCAACGTGGTCGGAGACGGCGCCTTCGTGGTGCCCAACATCGGCTGGGCCCTGTTCGAACGCGCCTGGTCGCTGCGCGGCTTCGAGAACACGCTCCTGGAGCTGGCGATGGACCCCGGCTACATCGGCGCGCTGCTGGACCGCATCGTGGACATCCGCCTGGTGGTCATCGAGCGCTACCTGCAGCTGGGGGTCGATGGCGGCTACTTCGGTGACGACTACGGCGCACAGACCGGCACGCTCTTCTCTCCGACCACGTGGCGCGAGCTCATCAAGCCGCGCCTGGCCCGCCTCTTTGCGCCGTTCGTGGAGCGTGGCCTGCCGGTGCTGATGCACTCCGACGGCGACATCGCACCCATCGTGCCCGACCTCGTCGAGATCGGGCTCACGGCATTGAACCCGGTGCAACCGGAGGTCATGGACCACGCCTGGCTGCACGCCGAGTTCGACGGCCGGCTGGCCTTCTACGGCGGCGTCTCGACACAGACGGTGCTGCCGTCGGGGACGCCCGACGAGGTTCGAGCCGCGGCCCGGATGTGCGTGGCCACCCTGGCGCCGAACGGAACAGGGCTGATGCTGGCACCGTCGCACCGCCTGATGAGCGACGTGCCCCTGGCCAACGTGGCTGCCCTCCTCGACGTCATGGCGGAGCTGGGCTGAGCGATGGACCGGGCGCGGCGGCGAGAGGCTGTCGAGCTGGAGTTCGCCAAGCTCTACGGTGACGCGCCCACGGCCTGGTTCCGAGCCCCCGGGCGCGTCGACCTGATGGGCAGCCACACCGACTACAACGACGGCTACGTGGCCACCATGACCGTGGACCGGGACACCTGGCTCGCGGTCCGGCCGCGTGACGACCGGCGGGTGCGCATCGCCTCGCTGAACCTGGGCGGCACGGCCGACTTCCGCCTCGATGACATCGAGCGCGACCGCGATGTGCCCTGGACCGACTACGTGCGCGGGTCGGCCAAGGTGCTGCTCGACGACGGCGCGCAACTCGCCGGCTTCGACGGGCTGCTCCACAGCACCATCCCCTTCGGCAGCGGCCTCTCCTCGTCGGCCGCCATCGAGACGGCCGCGCTGCTGGCCTTCGACTCGGCCAGCGGTGCCCGCCACGAGCCGGTCGAGCTGGCGCTCCTCGGTCAGCGCGTGGAGAACGAGTTCGTGGGCGTCAGCTGCGGCATCCTGGACCAGTACACCTCCGTGCTGGGCACCGCCGGCCACGCGCTGCTGCTCGATTGCCGCGAGCTGACCAGCGAGACGGTCAGCCTCGCGCCCGAGCTGGCCGTGGTCATCTGCGACACGCGCGCCCCGCGGCAGCTCACCGACGGCGTCTACGACGAGCGGCGGGCCCAGTGCGAGGCCGGCGCCACGTACCTGCGGCGATACGACCCTGGCATCGCGGCGCTGCGCGACGTCAGCCTCGAGCTCTTCGAGGCGCACGAGGCCGAGCTGCCCGAGGTGATCGCTCGTCGCTGTCGCTTCATCATCGAGGAGAACCAGCGCGTGCTGGATCTGGCTGCTGCGTTGCCGGTCGGTGACCCCGATGGACTGGGCCGACTGTACGACCGATCGTGGACCGGCGCGGTCGGCCTGTTCGAGCATCGGCGCAGCATCGATGTCGGCCATGCACGCGGCCATGGACGGCGCACCTGGGCTCATCGCGCGGCGTCAGGCGGGTGCCGGCTTTGGCGGCTGCCTGGTGGCTATCGTCGAGCGTGGCGCCGTCACTGCGTTCGCTGGGCACACCGCGCAGGCCTACACGGCCGCCACCGACATCGAGCCGGCAGTCTTCGGCGTCGAAGCGGCCCCTGGCGCAGGGCACGTGCAGGCCGACTGAGCGCACCCCGTCGGGTCGTGCGCATCGACACTCCGCGTCAACCGCCTTGGGGGACCGCTCCTACCGTGACGTCGAGCGTCGTCGAGTCCGAGCCGCCGTCATCGTCCTCGATGGTGAGGGTGACCAGGTAGTCGCCCGCCTCGGCGTAGAGATGGCTGGCGAAGGCACTGCCCGTGCCGCGGTCCTCGATGACGTCGAGGGCCAGCGTGGCGCCGTCGCCCCAGTCGATGGCAAGGGTGTGCCGGTCCGCGATGCCGGGGTCCGTGAAGCGTGCCGTGACCGTCAGCGCCTCGGCCGACGTGGACACCGCGTCGACCGTCGCCGTGACCGACGGGGCGACGTTGCGGACCCTGATGGTCGAGGCAGCAGTGTCGCTGGCACCGTCGTCGTCGGTCACGGTCAGGCTGATGACGATGTCGCCGTCGTCGAGCGCCGTGAAGAGCGGGCGCGTTCGGCTGGCGTCGTCCAGGTACCGCTGCCTGGTCCACGCCCAGGCGACGATGTCTCCGTCACGGTCGGTCGAGGCGCTGCCATCCAGCCTGATCGAGTCGCCCTCGTCGACCGTGTACGGTCCTCCGGCATCAGCCACCGGGGCGCGGTTGGGCGGAATGGGCTGGGGCGTGGTGGAGGACTCAGGCTCGGGCGTGGTCGAGGGCTCAGGCTTCGGTGTGCCCTCCTCGGCCCGGGATCGCTCGTCGCCAGGGAGGGGAGACTCGGTCGGCGCGGGCTCCTCGGTCGCCGTCGGCTCCTGGGTCGGCGCCGGCTCCTCGGTCGGTACGGGCTCCTCGGTCGCCACGGGCTCCGGCGAGGCCTGTGCCGCTGACGGCTCGGCCTCGGCAGGCGCCACGACGGCGGCCTGGGGCAGGCGCGGTGGGACCTTGCGCGACTTGAGCCACGGCTTGACGCTGCTCTTGCCGATGCCCTTGACGGTTCGACCGACACGCCCGTCTCGAGCGTCGGCAAGGTAGTCGGAAACCAGGTCGGCCTTGGCGGCCCGTGCCGCCGTCGACCAATCGGTGACCTGTTGGAGCTCTCCGACTTCGTAGTCCAGCCGGACGCTCTTGATATCGAACGTGGCAGACGACGGGGCCCCCAGCCCCTGCCAGGTGCTGACGATGGCCCGTGCCACCCCATCCTTGATGCGGACGGCACCCGGAGCGCTCGTGCTCCACCAGTCGAACCCGGGGCCGATCTCAGCGGCTGCGTCGTAGTGGGAGAGGTTGCCGTAGCCTCCCAGATCGGGGTTCCAGATGGCGATGACGGCGTGGTGCCCGGTGGGCGACATACCCTCGACCTGGAAGGCGACGTCACGGTAGAGCCTGGATGAGGCCACCGGGAGGGTATAGCCGACAGTCGCCGAGCCCGACTTCGAGATGAGCCGGACGCCATAGCTGTACTTGGACTTGGCCTTGCTGATGATCGCGTCGGCGGACTTGCCCACGAGCGAGTACTTCGCTCCTGCGATCGAAACCGACCTGGTGCTCCAGTCCACCCAGTCGTGCGAGAGGACGATCCGGCGTTCGATGACCCTGGTGTTGGTGCGGTCATCTACGAGGCGCGTTCGCAGGGTGTAGTACCCGGCTGGCGCCAGCCCGCCTCCGGGGACCTGGCCGTTCCAGGCGAAGGTGACGTCGGAAGCCCCTGTTGGGGCGCTCGTCTGGTAGAGGATCGATCCGTCCTCGTCAGAGACGATCTCCGCCTCGACGGACAACCGCTCGTCGCGCTTGACCGTGATGGCGGTCTGGTCTCGGAACGCATCGACGTGGGGGTAGAAGACCGGCGGGTCGACCTTGACGGACCCGAGGACATCCTCGTCTTCGCTGACGTACACATCGAGGCTCGCATACGACCTGGCGAACTGCTCGTGTCCGAGATAGCTCGCGCTCATGGGGTGGCGCCCGAGCTTCGTAAGCAGCGGTGTGATCGTCAGCGCCTGGTCACCGGGGCTCACCTCCATGGATCCCAGGAGCTCACCCGTCTCGCCGTCGTGGATGCGAAGCACCCCGCCGGTGACGCCGGCGGGTGACAGGGTGGCGGTGACCGTGGGCCGCTCGGTGGTCACCACGCTGCTCTTGTCGGTGGTGATCTTCAGGCTGGTAGCCACGCTCTCGACCACGTGAAGCGTGATGGTTGGGCTCTGGCTTGGCTCGTAGTCGTCATAGCCACGGAACGCGGCGTAGACGCGATGGGTCCCCGGCGGGAGTGCCAACTCTGCACTGGCGAACCCGTCTTCCTGCAGTCGAGCCTCCGCGTTCAGGCTCGCATCGTCAGGGAAGATGAGACCGATCATGATGCCCACGTTCGGCCCGTAATAGGGGTTGGGCGTCACCTGGGCTTGCAGCGTGACCGGTGACCACGTCGTCCCGGTCGGCCCCGTGATGGTGGTGGTGGTCGCGACCGTTCCATTGCCGTTGAGGCCGATCGATCGCACGCCGCTCCCGAAGTCCATGCCGATGGTGAGCTCGGCACCGCTGTAGCCACGATGCGATGGCGTGAACCGCGCTGCCATCACACATGCATCCCCGACGGCCAGCGTCCTGTTGGAGCAGGTGTCTGCCTCCATGGCGTAGTCAGCGGCATCACGGCCGACGATCCCTGCCTGTCCGAACGTCACCGGGTTGGCGCCGACGTTGTTGATCGTCTGACTTGGGAGAGCGAGACTCTCGCCGACGTGCACGTTGGGCGAAGGGCTCCACGGTTGGCAGAACGGATCCTGCTGGATGGCGGTGAAGGCAGGGGCCGCAGTATTGAAGCGGATCTCACCACTCACCGACCCAGGGAGCTCGAAGGAGAGCGACAGGCGGCTGAACGAGCTCTCGCTGTCGTAGGCGACGTCGTGGACGGTGAAGACCCAGGGCGCGTATGAGGTCCAGCTGGTGCTGCAGGCGCCCCACGAATCGAGCTTCATGAAGGGACGGTCGGGCGAGACCGAGCCCCACGCGTTCTCGTACGTCTGCCCGGCCACGAGCGGCGCACCGCCGATGCCGGTCGCGGCGAAGTTCCAGGTGTTGACGCCGTCGGTGATCTGAAGATTCGGAAGCGGGGAGTACCAATCGACGCCACTCGTGAAGGTGTATTCGGGTGTCGTCAGCAGCCCCGCATCTCCTCGCGAGTACTCGATGGCGAATGCCGACGTGGGATCGGCGCCCTGCGCGGCGGGCGGGGCGACGGCAGAGGCAGCCAGCATCACCACCGCGGCCAGCGGCACGCTCAAGCCGACGCGGGCCAGGAGGTGTCGTGTGAGGGTCATCACTCGTCAGCCTCCTGCTCGCGAACCGCAGCCGAGGACAGCCCGGGCTCCGGGGTGGGCTCGGGCGAGGCGGTCGGGGGTGGCTCAGGCGTCGCCGCCGGGGGTGGCTCAGGCGAGGGTTTCGGAGGCTCAGTGGGAGCCGGGGTCGGCTCGATCGGCGCAGACGGCTCGCCCGGCACTGCCCCCTGTGGCGATACCGGTTCATCGACCACGGCCGGCTCCGGGGCAGCTTCGCTGGCTTCGTTGGTGGCATCCGGGAGCCGCGGCATGATGGCGCGATCGCGCAGGAGCGGCACGCGCACCCGCAGCACATCGGCCGCACTGCGACCCACCTTGCTGCTCGACGGCGTCGGCAGGAGGCCATCATCGCCCGCGAGCGACGCGGTCGCGGCCTTGACCAGCGTACCGGTCTGGTAGGTCAGCTTGACCTTCCCGACATCGAACGTGGCGGGGCCGCTCTTGCCCATGCCCTTGGCGACCAGGACGAGGGCCCGGACCTTGCCCTGTCGGACCCGGTCATCATCGCTGGGAACGCTCGTCTTCCACCACTTGTAGCCGGGCCCCACGAGCCTGGCGGCGTCGTAGTTACTGGTGTCGCGATATCCGCCCGCGCTCGGGTTCCAGACCGCGATGAGTCCCTGGTGTCCGTTCGTGGAGCGGCCCTGGACGGCGAAGGTCATGCGGCCGTAGACGTCGGCACTGGCGACCGGCAGGGCATACGAGACCGCGGCCACGCCCTTTCCGGAGTTGAGCTTGACCCCGCCGCTGTAGCGGGATGCCGCCGCGCTGATGGTGGCGTTCCCTGACTTGGAGGCGAGCGCGTACTTGCGACCGCTCAGGCTTACCGTCCTGGTGCGCCAGACCACCCGGTCGCGTGAGACGGTGATGGTCTTCTTGACGACCTTGGGAGCGGAGCCCCCGTCGTTGAAGCTGACCTTGGCCTCGTACGTCCCGGCAGCAACCAGGGCGCCGTCGTCGTCGCGACCATCCCAGTGCCAGAGGATCCAGTCGGTCTCGGGCGGGAACGTCTGGGTGCGGACCACGCTGTCGTCGGCCAGCGAGCGGAAGGTGATGTCGACCTTGAGCGGGTGGTAACGCCAGGCTTCGATCTCGAGCGTGTCGAGGTAGCCGTCCACGAAGGGATAGATCCTGTTGGGGAACATCGTGGCGCCGGCATTGGCGCGGATCGTCTGAGTGAGCTCCGCACTGGAGCCCTCGACACCTTCGTAGCCGCTGAACTCGGCGCGGATGAGATGCGTCCCCGAGGTCAGGAACGGCTCGATGGTGAGCCGCTTGCTGCCCGGTGCGACATCGAGGCTGCCCAGGACGGTATCAGTCGTCACGTCCCGAACGACGAGCGTGCCCCCATCGAAGGTCACGTCGGCCGGCGTGACGCGGGCGGTGATGACCGGTGGTTCGTCCGAGTTGGTCGGGTTCTGGCTGCTGCTGAGCGCGACCCCGGACGCCTGCATGATCTTGAGCGTGATCGTCTCGCTGCGGCTGGGCGCCCAGGTCCCGGTGCCGTTGCGGTTGAACTCGGCATACACGCGATGGATCCCGCC
Source organism: uncultured Chloroflexia bacterium (assembly GCA_963712735.1). Classification (GTDB taxonomy): domain Bacteria; phylum Chloroflexota; class Limnocylindria; order Limnocylindrales; family CSP1-4; genus JAFMJV01. The sequence continues at coordinate 26,394 of CAVQIZ010000004.1, forward strand.
CGGCAGCGTGCCCTGGTAGTGCGCGCTGCCGTCGGCCATCATCGGCTCAGGGCCACCCACGGGACCGTCCATCGGATCGGCATCGGGGAAGGTGAACCAGACGGACGATCCGCCGTCGGTGCTCGTCGGACTGGGAGAGACAAGGACGCGCACGTCCACGGGCGCCCACTGCCAGCCTGTCGGACCCTCGATGGTGGTCGTCGTCACCTGCTGACCCGTGCCCCGGAAGGCGATCTGCCGAGCGGCGACCGTCGTCCCCACCGGGATGGTGGCGACGGCGTCCAACTGGCCATATGTCGTCGGCGCCAGGCGCACGGCGAACGTGCACGACGCCCCGGCTGCCAGCGAGGAGACCGTGGCGCAGGTGTCATCCACGACCTCGAAGTCGCCCGCATCGGGGCCAGTCATGGAAGCTGCTCCGACGGTCACGCCGCTGCTGCCGACGTTCTTGAGGGTGACGGTCTTCTTGTCTCCGGTCGCCCCGATCGGCGCGAACCCCGCATCCCAGTAGCGCCTGTTGACGGGAGCGAGCGTCACACCGTCGAAGGCTGGAGCGGGCGCGTTGTAGCGCAGCTCTCCGTGAACGAGCTGGCCGTTGCCCTCGCAGCTCGCGCTGAAGGACAGCGAGAGCCTGGAGAACGAGTTGCCGTAGTAGCCCACGTCATGGACGGTGAACTCGGCGTCGATGTCGTAGCAGTTGCCGTACAGACGCTGTGATGTGAGGTCGAGCCAGGGAGCGATGGCATCGGGCGAGTTGCGGGCGCCGGTGTAGGTCGTGCCCGCTACGAGCCTGCTACCGCCCGGTCCAGCGGCCCCGACCATCCAGTCGGTTCCGTCCATGTAGACGGTGGAGGGGCCCGAGTAGAAGTTGACGTCGTCCGAGTGGATGTAGTCAGCCGTGCCCTGGCCGAAGGGGTTGCCTGGCTCACTAGCGTAGTAGAACCACGAGTCCGGTTCGGCGGCCTGGACGGGACGTCCAGCGACCGCGGTCGCGCCGAGCAGCATCAGGGCCAGGAGCATGGCCGTGCTGACAGCGATAACGAAGGGCTTCCACGACCGGCGAGACACGCTCATCAAGACCCCCTTGCGTGTGTGACTCCTGGCCCAGTCTTGGCGGACGGTGGGCGGCGTCAAGTGGCAAACGGCAGGGGGGTGGTGCGGGGAAGCACCCAGCCCGTCGGTCGTCTGGAGGGGCACAGGGCGTGGGCCAGTCGGCCCTGACGGTCCCGGCGGCGCGCGGGCTGGACGACGCAGGAGGTCAGCCGCGCGGCGTGGCATGCCCGAGGGCCTCGATGGCTCGACCCACCTGGGCGGTCGCCTCCTTGATGCTGGTTCCGGGCTCGAACCCGATCGGTGCTCCGAACCGGACTCGAACATGGGTGGCGCCTCGGCGTCGTGGCAGCCAGGAACCCTTGGGCAGGATCTGGTGGGCGCCGTCGATCTCGACCGGCACGACCGGGATGCCGAGGTTGGTGGCCAACAGGCCGATGCCCTCGCGCATCGGCAGCAGGCGGCCATCGGCTGAACGGGTGCCCTCGGGGAAGATGATGACGCTGAAACCGGCGTTGGCCAGGTCGGCCACACGCTCGAGCGAGGCCCGGATGTCCGATGAGCGGCCGAAGGGGATGGCACCCAGCATCAGCTCCGCCACGGGACCCCAGGGGCTGCCGTCGAACCAGACGTCAGCGGCGGCGGCGATGGCACTGCGGTCGCGCATCGGTGCGGGCAGGGCGGCGCGCACGACCGGGGCATCGAGATGGCTGGTGTGATTGGGGCAGATGAGCACCGGACCGGCTAGCGCTCCGAGGTGCTCGCGGCCTTCGACCTCCAGCCGCGTCACGATGCGCAGGGCTGGTCCGGTGAAGACCACGTCGAACAGCCGACGCAGCCATCGCGACGGTGACGAGAAGGCCCAGCGGGACGGCGGTGGAGCCGGTGGTTGCCCGCGTCGAAGGACCACCAGCGCGTGCAGCGCGCCGATGTCGAGGGCGCCCGCGATGTCGTCGTCGCTGAGTGGCGCGTCGAAGGCCTCGTCGAGGCGCAGCGCGAGCGTCACCACGGTCAGCGAGTCGAGCTCCAGGGAGCTGAGCGTGGTGGAGCCGCTGACGCCCGGCACCTGGGCTCCGCGAGCCTCCGCCACGACGGCAGAGACGATGCCCACGACCGCGTCGAGCGGGACCTCGTCGGGTGGGGACGTCCCCGGCTGCCCGACGGCAGGGGCGCTCGGCTCGGCCTGGCCGCCGACCTGGTCACTGGACGAACCGCCGCCCGGACTGTCGGGCTGGCCATCGCCCGATCCATCCCCGGCCGCGGCGACCTCCGCGTACCAGGCCTTCACCGGCGCGGGACGGATCTTGAGCGTGTGCGTGCGCGGGAAGTCGTCCTCCGGCCAGCGCCGCCAGGTGCCCAGGCGCTGGTGCGGCGCGAGGCTGGCGTTGGCCTGCTTCACCGCGGCGTCCAGCTCCGCTTCGTCCGAACCGGGGTCGCGCGGAACGATCACCGCTGCGAGCCGACCGGGCGTGGGCTCGAAGACCACCGCGGCACGGACGGAGCCGGTGTCGACGAGTGCCGCCTCCACGTCCTCCGGATAGACGTTGAGGCCGCTGGGCAAGGAGATACGGTCGCGCGTGCGGCCCAGGATCACGAGCTCACCCAGATCGTCGACCTTGGCGGCATCGCCGGTGTGGAGCCAGCCGTCGGCATCCAGCACCTCCGCAGTGGCCTCAGGTGCGCGCCAGTAGCCACGCATCACGTTGGGCCCGCGGACCAGCAGCTCGCCGTCCTGCGCGATGCGCACCTCGATGCCGGCAAAGGGCGGACCCACCGTGCCCTTGCGCTGCCGCGAGCGCAGGTGGCCGCAGACCACCGCAGCTTCGGTGGTGCCATAGCCCTGCACGATGCGCACTCCGAACAGCTCCCAGGCCTGCTGCAGCTCCGGACTGAGCATGGCCCCGCCGCTGGAGATGATCTCCAGCGCTCCACCCAGCCGCTCCAGCAGCGAGCGGAAGAGCAGCCGACGCGCCGGGAAGGGCAGCCATCGGGCGATCCGCCGGGCCCGCCGCAACCTGGCCTCCTGGCCGCTGCGCCGGGCTTCGCTCTCCACGGACTGGAGCAGGATGCTGATGACCTGCGGCGCCAGCGTCACCGCCGTGATGCGCTCGCGTTGCATCGTGGAACTGATGACCTTGGGCGTGAGCGCCTGCAGAAAGACGAGCGTCGATGCGGTCATGAAACCCGCCAGCAGCGGCACGACCTGGCCGTACATGTGTGACATGGGCACGATGGCCAGGGCGCGGTCGGGGCGCTTGCCCCGGCCGGTCTGCGTGATGGCTCGTGCGCTGTGCACGATCTGGCCGTGGGTCAGGACCACGCCCTTGGGGTCGGAGGTCGTGCCGCTGGTGAAGATGATCTCGGCCACGTCCCCGCTGGTGACGGTCGGAACTGGCCGTTCAGGCTCCTGGGAGCCAGGGTCCAGGCCCGCCTCGTCCACGCTGAGCACCGGCACGCCGAGCGCGGCGGCAGCGTCGCGGTCCACGTCGTGCCCGGCCAGCAGGAGCGTCGGCTCGGCCCGGGACCCGATGCGGATGGCCACGTCGGTCTGCATGCGCAGGTCGAGCGGGACGATGATGGCGCCGGCTCGCCAGACCGCGAAGTAGGCCGCAACGAGCCAGGGGTCGTTCTGCGACCAGGTCAGCACGCGGTCACCGGGGCCGACCCCGGCCCGTTGCAGGTTCTGGGCGATGCGGGCGACGCGCTCGGACAGCTGACGGTAGGTCCAGCGCTCATCGACCATGCCCCGCCGGATGATCATGGCCACGGATTCCGGGGTTCTTGACGTGGCCCGTTCCAGCAACTCCACGAGCGTCTCGCCGCTGAGGGCAGCGATGGCGGGGTCGAGGGCCGGTCCGATGACCGTTCGTTCGGGAGTCATGGCTACACCTCCGCGGTCGAGAGCAGGTCGGCCAGCCACACCGCGTAGTAGACGAGGGGCACGGCCAGGATGAAGGAGTCGATCCGATCGAGCAGTCCGCCGAAGCCGGGCAGCCAGCTGCCGGCATCCTTGACGCCGCTCTCGCGCTTGAGCGCAGAGCTGAAGAGGTCGCCCCAGACCGCGCCGATGGCGATCACCAGGGCCATCGCCAGGGCAGCCACGGGAGTGGCGCCCGGAAGCGTCGGCAGCAGCAGGATGACGGCCAGGAGGGCTCCGAGCAGGTTGCCGAGCAACCCGCCGATGGTCTTGTTGGGACTCAGGCTGGGCGCGAGCGGCCGCCGGCCGATGGTCTTGCCCGCGACGTAGGCGCCGATGTCGGACGCACTCGCCGCCGCCCCGGTGGCGAACAGCAGGGCGGCACCGTCGGGGATGTCGCGGACCATGAGCACGCCGTAGCTGAGCAGCAGCGGCAGGTAGGCGAAGCCGAGCGCACCGAAGGCAAGGTCACGCATGCCCCGCTGGGTGTCGGCCCGGAGCACCGGCTGGAGCATGGCGGCCAGCAGCAGCAAGGGGATGGTGGCCAACAGCGCGGCGGCGCCAAAGAGCGCCAGGCCGACGGCCAGCACCGAGTAGACCGCCAGCAGCACACGGTGCGCGCGCGGCAAGCCCAGCAGCGCACCCCATTCGCGTGTCGTCTCGAGGGCGAAGATGGCCATCAGCAGCGCCACGGGAAGCAGGCCGGAGAAGACGGCCACCGCGAACAGCGGGGCCAGCACCGCCCAGGTCAACCAGCGCGACCACAGCGTGCGCGGCGGGGCGCCGCCGCGTCCCCTGGCCGTGAACAGCGCCAGCGCCACGGCCGTCAGGGCCAGCAGCACGGCGATCGTCGCCATGACGTAGCCGAAGGCAGGATCGTCCCAGGGAACGTGCAGCAGCTCCGCCTGGGTCAGGCCGGGCAGGTTCATGGCCCTTCACCCGCGGAGGACGCCGCCGCACGTGCGGCCACGAGTCGCTGCACCAGCGTGATCAGGGCGCCCACGAGGATGATCCAGGCGGCGGCGGCCAATGGCCAGCTGTCGGCCGCGAGGAAGGCCAGCGGCGCCGCGACCGAGAGCGTGATCATCCGCCCGGGCTTGGACATGATGCCGCCGTACTGTCGGGGCACACCCGCGGCCCTGGCAGCGACCCCGGCGTAGCTGGAAAGCAGGGCGGCCACGACCGCGGCCAGCGCCAGCGTCGGCCCCACCGCAGCGACGAACGCCAGTCCGCCGATGAAGAGCACGTCCGACACGCGGTCGCCCAGCTCGTTGAGCAGCTCACCCATGGCGTGGGTGGTGCCGGTCTTGCGGGCCACTTGGCCGTCGATGAGGTTGAGGACCAGGCGGGTGGCAGCCAGGAACGGCACAGCGAGGAGAAGCACCGGCAGGCTGTCCGACAGCGCCAGGCACAGCCCGCCCAGCGCTGCCACCGGGACCGCCCCCAGCGTCAGGGCATCTGCGCTCACACCGTGCACCAGGCTGGCATCCACCAGTGGCCGCACCATGCGCTGGGCGGCCGGTTTCACGCGATAGAGTCCGGCCGGCGTCGCAGGCTCGTGGTCTTGCATGCCCAGCAGGGTGCGCTCCGTGTCACCTGCGTCATGGGGCAAGCCCTTAGGTTTCACCTCATTCGTGGTGGTCGGGCGGCCTCGCCGCCGGACCGTGCTCGATCCCGGCCCGCTCCAGGACGGAGACGCTGGCGTAGATGCCGGTGCGCTCACGGCGGGTCAGCTCTGCTGACAGGTCGCGGTCGAAGAGCAGACTGGCGACGAACGGGCCCGACGGCAGCGGCGGCGCGACGAAGGTGCTGCGCAGCACGGCTCGGCCGCCGGGCACCAGCGTCCGAGCCAGGGCCGCCCAGAGTCGCTCGAGCTCAGCGACGCTCAGCCAGTCGGGGACGTTGGAAAGGCCAACGGCGTCGACCGAGGCGTCCGGCTGCGACTCGAGATACTCGACGATGGAGGCCTCGCGCAGCTCGATGATGGCGGGGGCCCGTCGCAGCGCAGCCAGCGCGCCGGGCCGGAGCCAGGCATCCTCGAACTGCGCATCGACCGGGTGCCCGGCCAGGAAGCCCATCCAGTAGGGGTTCTCACGCACCAGGCCGACCGCCACCGCCCGCGAGATACGCGGTCTCGAGCCAGCCCTGGAAGCCCTGTCGACGCATCAGCTCGCGCTCACCGGGGTGGACCACGATCCAGCGCATCAGGGCGGACCGGCCGATGAGCCAGCGGCTGAGCCGGTTCCAGTAGCGACCCCGCAGCCGCCCCTCGTACCAGCGCGCCTGGGTCGCCGCATCGGGAGCGCCGGCGATGACGCGGCGCAGCTCGCGGCCCCCGACAGGCGCAGCAGCCAGCCTGCCAGCCACATCGCGAAGCCCCTGGGGATGATGCTGGTGGAAGCCGAGTTCGAAGATGCCGATGAAGCGGTCCCAGTAGGCGCGCTCCTCCGATGTGAGGAATGGCCGTAGACGGTGCCGGTACAGTCGAGCCACGCCAGGCCGGCGCCCGACGGAGAACATGGCGATGAGGTCAGTGGACTCCAGCATCCCCGCGGCAGCGACCTTCAGCGCTGCCAGCCGCAGCTGTGCGGGGTTCAGGTCCACGGCCGTCACCTCCCCTGCCCCCCAGGCGACGGCGTCGAGCGCACGATCGCCGGCGCCGGCGATGACCACCACGCGCGCGCCCGGGCTGACGGCCAGCGCCCGCCGGTCGACCTCGTGGTCCTCCCAGACGCGCGTGAAGACGATGCCGGAGCGCAGCCCGTGAAGCCGCTCGCGCGAGACGTCGACGTATGACTCGTTGGTGCGGCGGCTGTCGTCGCGCGCGGCCCTGTGGCTGGGCGCCGGCTGGGGCTTCGCGGAAGCGCTGCTCTTCTTCATCGTGCCCGACGTCTGGCTTGGCCTTGTCGCGCTCTATGCCCCCAGGCGAATGCTCATCACGGCGGTGGCGGTCGTGCTCGGCGCCATCGCCGGCGCGACGGCCCTGTACCTGGTCACCCTCGCCCTCGGTGACGGGCTCTCCGGGGTCATCGTGGCCCTGCCCGGCATCAGCGATGCCGACCTCGTCCAGGCCCGGGCCGAGCTGGCCGAGCAGGGCCCCGTCGCCTTCCTCAACGGGATCCTGCAGGGGTTGCCGGTGAAGGTCTACATCCATGCCGCAGCCCTCGACGGCATCGAGCTGGCGCAGGTCGTCTTCTTCACCCTGCTCAACCGCGTCGAGCGGCTGCTCGTGTTCGGCCTGGTCATCGCCCTGCTGGGCTGGCTGGGGCGACCGGCGGTCAGGCGCTGGCCCCGTGGTTGCCTCGCGCTGTACGGGGTCGCCTGGGTCATCTTCTACGCCGGCTTCCTGCTGGGCCGGGGCGGCTGAGGGGCTTCGACCGTACGGACGATGGTGGCGCGCTTGCCGGCTGCCCCACGCTCCAGGCCATCGACCACCGCGACCGAGATCTCGAGGCGACCGTCCAGCTGGCCCGCGAGGTCGATCCGCAGGTGCTCTGCCGTGCCTGCGGCCCAGGCCTTGCCAGGCACGACCTCCAGGCGGGCGCTGCCCACCGCTTCCTGCACCAGGCGGTAGACGGCCACGGCATCCGGCGCGGACATCAGCGTCCGGTAACAGGCATCAAGGAGCAGGCCCGGCGAGAGCCAGCCCCCGTCGCGCGCCCAGAAGCCGTCGTTGGCGCGGCCCGCCAGGTCGACCAGCAGCCGGCCAGGCCGACCGCAGGGACACGTCTCGAGGCTGATGCGGGCCAGGTCACCCTGCCGATAGCGGATGAAGGGCATGGCCTCGTTGTGCAGCTCGGTACCCACGACCTCGCCGATGCCCGTGGTGGGCCGCCCGGTGTCGGTATCGAGGATCTCCAGGTAGGTGATGTCCTCCATGAGGTGGTAGCGACCCTGCGGACACTGGGCGGCCATGCGTGTGAGCTCCTCGGACGAGTACTCGTCGCGTACCGGGCAGCCCAGCAGCTCTGACCAGCCGTCGCGCTCGTCCTGCGTGGAGACCTCGCTCGAGACCGAGACGCCCCGAAGCTCGAGCGCTCGAAGCCCATCGGCGTCAGCCGCCAGCAGGTCACGCAGGACCGTTGGGTAGCAGGTCAGGATGTGGGGGCGGAAGGCACGCAGCTCGGCCAGCATCGGATCCGGGTCGGACACGGTGGGGATGAAGCGCAGCGGATAGATGCGCGTGCCGTGGGGTACCGGGAAGGGCGAGGTGTAGATGTAGGCCTGGCGATACCAGAATGGGTACGAGCCACCCGTGCACCAGCGCAGCAGCCGCTGCGTGGCGAGCACGTAGGCCCAGGTGCGCGTGGCCCGGTGGGCGATGGTGAGCATGCGCCCGGTGGAGCCCGAGCTGGTGGATTCCAGGCAATCGGCCAGCGACACGTCAGCGGCAAGGACGCGATGGGGGTAACCCTCGCTCATGTCCGACTTGCCCACGGTGGGCAGGCGAGCCACGTCATCCCAGCTGCGGATGTCCCCAGGCTCGATGCCGGCGGCTCGATACGTCTCGCGGTAGAGCGGCACCTGGGCATAGGCGTGGTCGACCACGTGCCTGATGCGCTCGAGCTGCCAGGCACGCGTGTCGTCGCGTGATCGCCACTCACGCCGGTGATAGAGGGGCATCAGCGCAGCCGAGGCAACGACGTTGACCATGAACTCCCGGCGACTGAGCGAACGCAGCGCCATGGTCCCTCCTGCACGGCACGGACCGAACCGCCACCGCACGCGTCCATCTTCGTTGCCCCAGTCCCCGCGTCAAGTGACCGACGGCCCCCACGCTGGGTGGCGTCGGGCCCGCGAGAGCCCCACGCTGTTCGCACGCCGCCTCGCGAGGTCGACTGGGTCACGAATGAGGCGACGGCTGAGGCGCTGCCCGGTGCGCCAACGCATCCTTATCGCGAAACTGGGTACCAACGCCGGATCCCTCGGCGCCTGCGGACGGAGGACCACCCATGCGAGTCGCCCAGGCCCTGGCACAGGACGTGAAGCGCAGCCCCCTGGTTTCGAGGTTGGGCACGGCCATGGTGGTGATCGCGGGGGGTTGCGCTCTCGCCGGCGGTGCGTCGAGCGTGCACGCCGAGGCCAGCGGCACCCTCGCAGACGCGGGACCCGCCCCGGCGGTCTGCATCGAGGCCGAGGCTGCAGCACTCGACCCGGGTGCCTGGGCCGGTGTGCTGGAAGCCATCGAGCTGGCCACCGAGCAGAAGCCCGACTTCTTCCCCGATGCCACGGTCGTGTCTCTCCCGGACCTGACCGAGCCATGGGACGCTGCGGACACGCCGACCGTCCGCATCGGTATCTGGGCCACCGCGGCCGACGCCCCCGACTCCGCCGGCGATCGCCAAGAGGGCCTCGCTGCTACCGACTGCCTGGCCGATGGCGCGAGCTGGACCACCACCATCTCCGGGGAGATGCTTCAGGCGGGTGCGGAGCGCATCCTGGCCGGAGCGCGACTGCCCGACGACAGCGGCAGCCCGCCCATCCGCGAGGATGCGGAGGCCGCCATCGCGGTCGAGCTCGACCCGGCCGAAGGGCGCGTGCGCACGACCCTGGAGTTCAACGTGCCCGTGGGGCCGTTGCGGCTCGGTGGCACGTGCTGGATCGATGACGCCATCGACATCGACGGCGCCACCGGCACCGCGGTCACGCGTGTCTCGAGCGGCATGGACGTGGACCCGTTCACGGAGTCCGCGTGCCAGAAGTTCGCAGCCTTCATGACCGACGGCGGCGCGGGCGAGCAGGCTCTCGCGCTCCTCCCCGTGGCGATCGCGCTGGACGGCGGCGCGTCTGCCCGCTTCGTCGCCACGTCGGCCACCGTCAGCGACCAGGGCGTCGTGATGTCCGGCGCGGTCCGCGGGCCAAGCGATTCCTGACCTGGAGGATGAGATGGACACGATACGGTCCAGGCGAACGACGAGGCAGACGGTGCGACCAGCGCCATGGGGCGCGACGGCGCTGACGCCGCCCGCGCTGGGTGGGTTCCTGCGGGCCGCCTGGCTGTTCCCGCTCGACGTCGCCTTCCGCCTCTTCGGCCTTCGATATGCCTGGCTCAAGGCATTGTTCACCTATGGCCCGCCAGGTGGGCTGGAGTTCCTGGGCCGCCTGCGGGCCGAACGGGCCGCCTTCCGGGCGATCCGCCGCGTGCCGGCCTACCGTCGACTCCTGCGAGACCACGATATCCGCGCGGACAGGGCCTGGCCGCTGGGCATCCTGCACTCGCTGCCGGAGACGGACAAGCGCAACTACATCGACTGCTACTCGATGGAGGATCGCTGCGTCGGCGGACGCTTCACCTTCGTCGGCACGACCCTCGACGAGTCCAGCGGCTCGACGGGCCGCCCCTACGACTGGATCCGCGGTCAGCGGGAGCGCAACATCGCCCATCGCAACATCGGCTTCTTCGCCCGCTACATCTTCGGGGCGCAGCCGCTGGTGACCATCAACGCCTTCTCCATGGGCGCATGGGCCGCCGGCGTCAATACCGCGGCCGGCATGAACCGCCACGGCATCGTCAAGTCGACCGGCCCGGACCTGGACAAGATCTTCTCCACCCTGCGACTGCTGGGTCCCGGCTACCGCTACGCCATCTGCGGCTATCCGCCGTTCCTCAAGCGCATGCTGGACGTGGGCGACGCTGACGGCTTCCCGTGGGCCGAGTACGAGCTTCACGGCCTGGTCGGCGGCGAGGGCATGGCCGAGGGCCTGCGTGACTACCTCCTGGAGCGCTTCACGTCGGTGTACTCGGGCTACGGTGCGACGGATCTGGAGGTGGGCATGGCAGCCGAGACACCGGTGAGCGTCGCCGTCAGGCGCCTGGCGCGGGCCGATCCCGAGGTGCGTGCCGCGCTGTTCGGCGATCGTTCGCGTCTGCCCATGGTCTTCCAGTACAACCCGCTCATCCACTACCTGGAGGTGAACGCCGAGTCGGAGGTGGTGGCCACCGTCAGTCGGCTGGACCTGCTGGCGCCGCGCATCCGTTACAACGTCCACGACGAGGGCGGGCTGGCGAGGTACCACCGCATCGGCCGGGTGCTCAACGCGCACGGCTACGACCTGGACCGGCTGGGCCAGGAACCTGCGGTCCACGGGCCACGTGGTCCCCTGCCGTGGACCGAGCCCGTGCCCCTCCCCTTCGTCTGGATCTTCGGCCGGCGTGACGCCACCATCAGCGTCATGGGCGCCAACATCTACCCCGAGGACGTGGAGGCGACCATCTATCGCGACCCCGACGTGGCGGGGATGGTCCACTCGTTCCAGCTGGCGGTCGTGCAGGACGAGTCGCAGACGCCACGGCCGGGGGTCTTCCTCGAGCTCACCGAGGGCGCGACGGTCGACGACGCCTGGCGTGCCGATCGTGCCGTGCAGATCCGTGACGGGGTGGCCGCGCTCAGCCGCGACTATCGAACGTCGCTCGACGAGTATCCCGAGGCGATGCTGCCGATGGTGGAGACCTACGCCCTGGGCAGCGGCCCGTTCGCGGCTGACGAAGGGCGCATCAAGCAGCGCCGCATCGCGACGACATAGGGGCCGGCGCGTTTGCGCCCAGAGGAGCACGGACGCCCACGATGTATAGTACGTACATCGTGAAGCGGACCCAGATCTACCTGCATCCGGAGCAGTCGGAGGAGCTGGCCCGGCGTGCCGACGCCGGGGGCGTCACGGCCTCGCATCTGATCCGCGAGGCTATCGACCTGTACCTCTCCGACGCCGACGATGAAGCGACCGAGTTGGCACGTCAGCGTGCCGCCCTGCGAGAGACGTTCGGATCGCTCCCCCGGCTTCCCGCCGGCGCGGCGTTCGTGGATGACGTGCGCGGCGCCGATCGCGCTCGTGATGAGCGGCTGGAGACGCGGTGGCGCTCCCGCTGACGGTCATCGACACGACCGTCGTCATCGACATCCTGCGCGGTCATCAGCCGGCCATCGCCTGGGCCACCTCGGTCGATCGGCGACTCATCGCGTCGGAGGTGACGCGCATCGAGGTCCTGCGGGGGCTGCGGAGCCACGAACGCGGAGCGGCAGAGCGGGCCTTCGCCGCGTTGCGGTGGGTCGACGTGACCGAGTCGATCGCGCGGCGGGCCGGGGACCTGGGCCGCCAGTGGCGACGCAGCCATCGCACCATCGGCCTCGCGGACCTCGTGATCGCCTCGACGGCCATCGACCTCGAGGCCGAGCTGGCGACGAGCAACCTGCGCCACTACCCGATGTTCCCGCAGCTCCGACCCCCGTACAAGGACGAGCGCTGAGCCAGAGCGGGGAGTCGGCCGCCCGGGGCCTACTCGATCGTGACCGGGCCCGGCACGGACAGCCCGAGATGCTCGAGGAGCGCATCGAGCTCGGCCAGCGTGATGTCGTCGAGCGCCGGGTACGGCCGGCGGGGCGACGCATGCTCGATGGCGCCTCGCTTCTGGTAGATGAGCTTGCGCAGCGGCAGGTTGAGCCCGGCCTGGTTCTCGAAGCGGATGAGCGGCAGGTAGCGGTAGAACGTGTCGCGCGCCTTGTCCACGGCACCGGCGCGGAAGTCGCGGTAGATGGAGACCAGGATCTCGGGGAAGCCGAAGCCGGTCATCATGCCGATGGCGCCGCGCTGCAGCTCCTCGAGCATGAAGTTGCCGCCCAGGCCGCCGAAGACGCGGACGCCGGGGTTGGCCGCCAGGATGGCCGTGACCTTCTGCCCGGTGGGGTCGTCCTCCAGCTTGAGGTAGCGACAGGTCGGCAGATGTCCGCCGCCAGGCGGCCGATGAACTCGGGCCTCATGTACGTGCCTGAGCCGGCCGGGAAGTCCTGGACCACGATGGGGACGTCCACCGCGTCCGCCAGCGCCTCGTAGTGCCGCAGGACGGCCGCCTCGTTGGGCCGTGCCAGGCGTGGCGGCGCCACCAACAGGCCGGCCGCTCCGCGGGCCTCGGCATCACGGGCGAAGGTGACACTCGGATCGGTGGCAGCGTCGGTCGCGCCCACGACCACCGGGACCCTGTCGTTCGCCGTGGCCACGCGTGATCTCGATGACCAGCGCGCGCTCCGCCTCTGACAGCTTGGCGGCCTCGCCCAGGAAGCCCGAGGATGGTGAGCCCATCCACGCCGGTGCCGATGACGAAGTCGATGAGCCGCCGGAGGCTGGCCTCGTCGACGGCTCCGGACTCGTCGAACGGCGTCGGCGTGATGTTGAAGATGCCTTGCACGTGTCCCCCTCGTCGGGTCCTGGTCGACGGCTACGGAAGAGCGCGGATGATGCCGCCATCGACTGGCACGATCGCGCCGCTGACGTACGAGGCCGCCGGCGAGAGCAGGAAGGCCGCCACGCGACCGATCTCCGTCGGTGCGGCCGTAGCGACCGAGCGGGATGCCGGCCTCGGTCCGGCGCTGCACGTCCTCGACGCGTGAGGCCGTCGGCCTGCGCTCGGGTCGCATCGAGCGAGCGCACCCGGTCGGTGGCGAAGCGCCCCGGCGCCACGCCGTTGATGCGGATCGGCGCGATCTCCGCGATCAGGTTCTTGATGAGCCCGACCAGGCCCGGCCGCAGCACGTTGCTGGTGGTCAGCCCGGGGATGGGCTCGCGGACCGACGAGGAGAGGTTGACGAGGATGGCCGGGTCGTCGCCAGCACGCAGGTGCGGCAGCGCGCGCGGATGAGTCGCAGCGTGGAGTGCAGCGTGCCCTCGATGGCGCGGGCCCATTCGTCCTCGCCGAGCGCCTCGAACGTCCCGGCCGGCGGCCCACCGGAGTTGACCACGAGGAGATCGAGCCCTCCGAGCTGGTCGACGGCCGAGGCGACCGCGGCAGCCGGGCCGTCAGCCGTGGCCAGGTCCGCCACGCAGCGGGCAGCGCCGATGGCCGAGGCCGTGGCCTCAAGGCGTTCAGCCGTACGACCGACGAGGACGACGCGGGCGCCCTCCGCGGCCAGGACCGTGGCGATGCCGGCCCCGATGCCGGAGCCTCCGCCGCCGACCAGTGCACGCTTGCCGCTCAGCCCCAGGTCCACCGTACCTCCCCGTCCGTCGTCGTCTCGCGGTCGAGGCCAGCATAGCGAAGCGCGCGCCCGGTCCCGGGCCGGCAGGACCAACGGCGGTGCGTCACGGCGCCGCGGCCGATAGCATGCGCAGCGTCCGGCTGCCACCGGGCCGTCCGAGCACGGAGAGCGACATGAAGGGAGTGGTCCTCGCGGGAGGCACCGGTTCACGCCTTCACCCGCTGACCCTGGTCACCAACAAGCACCTGCTGCCGGTGAACGACCGGCCCATGATCTACTACCCGCTGGCACACGCTCGCGGGCATGGGCATGACCGAGGTCATGGTCATCCTTGGCGGCCGCAGCATCGGTGACATCGTGGAGCTGCTCTCCGATGGTGAGGAGCATGGCCTCGACCTGAGCTATCGCTACCAGCGTGGCTCGCTCGGCATCGCCCACGCCATCGGCCTTTGTCGCGCGTTCGTGGGTGACGAGCCCTTCTGCGTCGTGCTCGGCGACAACATCCTGTTGGGCGAGCCCCTGGCCGACGGGCCGCGGCCGACTTCGAGTCCGGCCCCTGGGGTGCAGGCACCCTCCTCTACCGCGTCGACGGACGCCGAAACGCTTCGGCGTGGCCGAGTTCGACCCCGAGGGCAACGTGGTCGGCTTCGAGGAGAAGCCGGAGCGACCCAAGAGCGACTCCATCCCCATCGGGGTCTACTTCCTGCGCCCCAGCGCATTCGAGGTCATCGAGCAGCTGACCCCATCGGGACGTGGCGAGTTCGAGATCACCGACGTGCTCAACCACTTCATCGCCCACGGCGGTGTCTACACGCCGCACTACGAGGGCCAGTGGCACGACGCCGGCACCATCGGATCGCTGCTCGCGGCGAGCACGATGGTGGCGAGCCAGCGAGACATGACCCCCGCCCGGCCCGTTGTCATCTCGGGGTGCTTGGGGCGGCTGGGTCGTGCCCTCACCGCCACGACCCAGAGCGCCGTCGAAGGCTGGGACCAGCCGGAGCTGGATCTCGACGACCCGGCCGCCTGCGCAACGCTCGTGGCCCGATCGCGCCCCGAGCTGTCGATCCATACCGCGGCCATGACCGCGGTCGACCAGGCTGCCCGGGAGCCGGACGTGGCCATGCGCCGCAACGGCGAGACGGTGGGGGCCATCGCCCGGGCCTGCCGGGAGGCCGGCAGCAGGCTCGTGCTCATCTCCACCAACGAGATCTTCGACGGCGAACGCCGCGACGGCCACGGCTACCTCGAGGACGACCCCACCGGCCCGCGCAACCCGTACGGGGCCTCCAAGCTCGCGGGCGAGCAGGCCGCGCAGGCGGCCTTCGGTGATGCGCCGGGGCTCTGTATCGTGCGCACCGCCTGGCTCTATGGGCCTCCGGGCAACGACTTCCCCGACAAGATCACCGCAGCCGCTGACAAGCTCGAGGGACCACTTGGCGTGGTCAGCGACGAGCTCGGATCACCGACCTACGTGCTGGACCTGGCCGCGGCCATCTGGGAGCTGGCGGCACGTGTGGACGGGGGTACTTACCACCTGGTCAACGCCGGCTCGGCCTCGCGCTACGAATGGGCGAACGCCGTGCTCGCGGTGCGCCGCCCGGGGCGCCGGACGAAGCCCATCACCCTGGCCCAGTTCGAACGCGCATCCGAACCACCCCGATGGGGCATCCTCGACACCTCCCGCGCTGCGGCCGCCGGCGTCACCATGCGAGGCTGGCAGGAGGCCCTGACCGAGTACCTGCTCCAAGCACGAAGCGAGTAGCCATGAAGATGACCGTCCGCCGCACGTCCATCCCGGAGGTGTTGATCGTCGAGCACGAGGCCTTCGAGGATGACCGCGGGTTCCTCATGGAGGCGTACCACAAGCGGGACTTCGAGCAGCACGCAGAACTGGGACTGCCCAGCTCGTTCGTACAGATGAACCACAGCCGCAGCGTCAGGGGCGTGACCCGCGGCCTGCATTTCCAGTGGGACCCACCGATGGGCAAGCTCATGCGGGTGGCGCGGGGTGAGGCCTTCCTCGTGGCCGTTGACATCCGGCCTGGCTCCCCCACCCTGGGACGCTACAAATCGGTCGTGGCCAGTGACGTGAACCACGTGGCGCTGTGGGCTCCGGCCTCGTTCGCACGAGGCTTCACCACGCTCTCCGAGGTGGTCGACATCGAGTACCTCATGACCGGTGACTACAACGGTGCCGCCGAGTCGGGCATCGCCTGGGATGACCCGGACGTAAGCATCGACTGGCCGGTCCAGGACCCCATCCTGTCGGCCCGTGATGGTTCGGCCCAGACGCTGGCGCAGTGGCTGGCACGTCCGGAGGCACAACACTTCCGCTACGGGGGCTAGCGGCGGCTGCCGCGGGCGGAGCCGGAGAGCCGCTCTCCATCGGCCCCGACCAGCAGACAGTTGACCTGGTGGTCGCCCATGACCCAGGTCAGCAGCTGTGGCCGGAACCACTGCAGGTAGTACTGCGACTCCACGTATGGCAGGCCGACATAGGCATCGAACGCGACCAGGCAAGCGTCTTCGCCGAAGGCGCTGAGCGCCTGGTCGCCCGGGTACCAGGCGTCGGGATGCGTGACGTTGGCGACCACTTCGTAGTCATGGGGTCGCCCGCGATCGACAAGCTCGAGGTCGCCCGCCGCGATCGTGTCACCCTCCTCTACACGGACATAGCAGGCACCGATCGCGAGTGCAACCTGGGGCGCGTTCACGACCTGGACGGCGACGAGGAATGCGACGACAGTCGCAAGGTACAGACCCGCCGCCATCGCGGTGGCGCCGACCATGGCCATGACCCGCGCCGGTGCCTTGTGATCCGAGCGGGCGATGCGTCGATTCGCCCCCACACCCAACGCGCCAAAGACCACTCCGAGCACCCCACCCAGGTACCCCATGACGCCCAGCGGCAGCAAGGTGAGACCGACCTCCCACCAGGCCAGCGGCGCTTCGAGTTGAAGCCAGCTGCCGTCGATACGGACCTTCAGCGCCGTGATGCCAGCGTTGAAGCGGTTCTTCGCGGAGACGACCATCCGAGGTGCGCACGTCG
>CAVQIZ010000005.1:0-647249 GCA_963712735.1 uncultured Chloroflexia bacterium
GGTCAGTCCGATGATGATGGTCTCGTCGGGCTGACCGGCGAACGTCTTGAAGTAGAGCTGGCCCATGCCCTCCCAGGCGAAGACCGTCTCGATGAGGATCGCACCGCTGAGCGTGGCCGCCAGGCCGAGGATGAGGCCGGTGACGATGGGCGGTGCGGCCACGCGCAGGATGTGCCGGCGGCGGATGAGGCCCTCTGGCAGACCCTTGGCGCGGGCGACCGTGACGTGGTCCTGGAGCGCCACATTGAGGGTCATCGTGCGAGTGACGTAGATCGACGGGCCGATGCTGACGAGCACCAGCGTGAAGACCGGCAGCAGAGCGTGCCGGGCCAGGTCCAGCAGCGAGGCGACTGCGCCCTCTGGCGGGGGCGTGGAGTACATGCCGCCCGACGGAAGGACCCGTAGCCAGAAGGAGAAGATGAGGATGAGCAGGATGCCGGCCCACCAGGAAGGAAGGCCGGTGGTGATGGCGGCTACGTAGGCGAAGAAGCGGTCGGCGCGTGAGCCGGGACGTGTCGACAGCCAGACGCCAACGGTCAGGCCGATGACCGCGTTGATGATCAGTGCGGTCGTGAGCAGCATGACCGTGCGCGGCAGCCGCTCGAGGATGATGTCGGCCACGTTGTTGGAGCCATCGGCGGCGCGGATGGAGCGGGCCTCGCCGAGGTCGAAGACAAGCACCTGCCCGACCACCGCGGGTAGTCGCTCCCACCAGTCCTTGTCCAGCCCATATGAGGCCTCCAGCTCGGCACGCTGTGTGGCGATGATCTCCTCGACGGCATCGGGATCGGTGCCTCTCTCGGAGAGGCTTGTGCGCACAGCACGCAGTTGCTCACCGACCTGCGCATCCAGGATGCGGTCGGAGTAGCCCGTGGCCCCAAGGGTCAGCACCATCAGGAACAGCACGATGACGAGCACCGCGCCGAGGCTGGCAGCGCGAACGAGGATCGGGCGCAGGAGTGAGGGGCCCACGCTGGGTAGGCCCCGTTAGGGGAGCACCTCGAGGTCGACGCGGCGCTCGCTGATGAGCGCGAGCGAGTCACTCTCGGCGGCGAGGAAGAGCTCATAGAAGCCCGGGAACAGCGTCCCTGTCACCGCGGCCGGGATGGTGACGACGAAGGCACCGTCGCCGGCGGCGTCGGCAGGACCCGACGACACCACCTCGCCCACGGCCGGATCGAGCAGCAGATACTGCATCCCCACCGTTCCCGGTCCGCTGACGGTCGCGCTGACGACGGCGTCCTCGCCGGGCACGACCAGGTCGGCGCTGACGTCACCGATGGCCAGCGTCGGCGGCTCACCACGATAGAAGTCGCCCGGCTTGAAGGGGTAGCTGGGGTCCCGGAAGGCGAGCAGCTCGGCGAACTGCGCGGGAGGGTCGAACTGCTCGAGATAGAACGGGCCCTGGCTGATGACGAGGTGGTCCTTGTCGTCGAACCACTCCTGCGCGGCCTGGTAGCGTGCCGCCGCCTCCTCCGGGGTGACCAGCGACCGGCCGCCGAAATCGAAGACTCCGGCCGGCACCACGGCATCTTGCGCCTCCAGATCGCGCAGGGCGCGGTCCACCAGGCCTGCGTCGCGCTTGAGCACGAGGCTGAGCCAGGGCAGGCTGTAGCGGCCGGCCGCGGTGTCGCTGTAGGCCGCCCGGCGCTTATCGAAGACGAGGTCGTCCATGGCCGCCTTCAGTTCCCACGGCATGTCGAAGCCGACGGGGCTGGCATAGGCGCCGATGTAGTCCTCGTCGAAATGCCAGTAGTCGACGTAGACCTCGAGCTGGTCGTCATCGGTCAGGCGGTAGCCCTTGAACGTCTCGAGGATCGGACGCGACGTCACCGCCAGGGCGGTCTCGATGCGGGCCTTCTCGGGGTCGTAGGCGAGGTCGAAGCCCTGTGCGATCGAGTAGACCGCGTCGGCGATGGTGATGGGCTGGCCGTGATGCCAGTTGGCCGTGAGGTACTTGCTGTAGTCGAAGGTGACCTTGCTCACCGCGGTCGTCCCCGCGGCCACAGGCGTCCATGTCTTGCTCGTCACATCCCAGATGACCGCATCGGCGGGCACGTCCATCACGCCCTCGGGGCCGGCCGTCTCGACGCTGTAGTCGGCGCGGAAGGGCTGCGGGATCCCCGTGAAGGGATCGTTCCAGATGGGCGGGTCGGCCAGGTTGCGCCAGAGGTCGGTGGCGTAGACATCGCCGAGGCCACCGATGGGGTTGTAGGTGGTGCGCTCCGTCCAGACCCACTGGTGCCCGACGCGCACGTCGTCCGAGCCGGGCACGTAGGCCTCCCGCAGGGCCCATGGGTTGCGCGGACCGGCCACGATGTCCCGGGTCATGCCCTCGAGCGTGTCTCTGGCGGGGAAGCTGTTGTCCACTGTCGCCAGCCAGACGCGGATCGACTCGTCGAGCCCGGCCTGCGTCATCTGGCGGTAGATCTCGTTGCGCTCCTCGAGGCTGTCGAACTCGCCCCGGTACAGCGTCTTGCCCAGGGTATCGAGCTCATCGTTCTGGTACTGCCAGAAGCCCTCCTCGCGCCAGCCGGGCATCTGGCCCAGCCAGGGAGCGATGAAGGCATTGACGGAGCCGACGTCATAGCGGCTGGGGGCGCTGCGCCCCCAGCCTTCGGTGTAGATGTGCCACTCGAAGGCGGCCGGATCGGTGGAGTAGACCTTCTGCACCGCGGGTGCGAACTGGTCGTAGGTGATGGCGACCTCGAAGCCGGCCGCTTCGAGCTCGGCGCGCACGAGGTCGGCGATGTCGCGGCGCTCATCCTCGACGCGCCCGACGAGCTTGATCCGTATCGGCTGGCCTTCGAAGTGCCAGCTGCCGTCGACGATCTCGGCGCCGGCATCGGTCATGGCCTGCGCGATGAGGTCACGCCCGAGCTCCGGGTCATAGCTGATGCCGGAGCCGCGGTCGATGGCATAGACGGTCAGGAAGTCTGGGTCGCTGGGCCCGACGTGCGTGAGCATGGGCTGACCCGCCCCGCGGTAGATGTCCTGGGCGATGGACTCGCGGTTGACGAGGTACTGCATCGCCTGCCGCACCTCGAGGATGGAGAACGGATTGAGCTCGCCCTCGCGCGCCGGTGCCGGGTTGAGGATGAGCGAGACCGTGGTGGCCGGAGCGTCGATGAGCTCCACACCAGGGGTGCCGCGCAGGTCCTGGGCCGCCTCGGTCTTGAGGCCGAACAGGTACAGGTCCATGTTGTCGGCAACGATGTCCAGCGGCGCGCGGTCGACGAAGAAGGAGTTGTAGAGGAGGCGTTCGGCGGCCGGACCGGGCTTGTCATGCGGCGGCTGGTAGGCCTCGTCCTGGCCCAGCACGGTACCGGGCAGGGTGCCGCCGATGAGCGCCAGCCCGAGGGCCGTGGCGAAGATGCCGCGGGCACGCCGTGACAGCGTCCCGGTGGCCGTGCGTCCGGTCATGCCCTAACCCTCGTCGTCGGGTGCGGCGGTCGGGCCGGCGTCGGTCGGCGCAGGTGCCTCGAGGTCGTCGAGGCGCTGTCCCAGCCCCTGGATGAGGTCGGCGATGTTGCCAAAGCCGAACTCGGTGAAGAAGGAGGTGCTGGCGCCGTTGCCGGACTCGTCGTAGACGGTGATCGTCTGGCTGCCTTCGCTGGTGATGGGCATGAAGATGCGTGCGCTGAACTCGCCGTCCCGGTCCGTGCGCAGGGTGGAGATGGTGCTGTCACCCAGCTGCACGTAGACGCCCATGTCGGGCTGGAAGGCGAAGCCCTGCAGCGTCACCTCCTGGCCACCGGGACCGGATGGCGGGCTGATGAAGATCTCGGGTGAGTCGACCGCTTCGGTACGCGCCACGGCGATCTTCTGGTTGATGGGGCCGAACTCGCCGAGCCGGGAGTCGGGCCAGACCATGTGGACGTCGTCCTCGGTCGCGGTCAGGCTGAAGTAGTCGCCGATGAAGAGGCCGCGCGGGAAGGCGTAGTTGGGGTTGGAGGCGAAGTCGGACACGCGCGTATCGCCCACCGACAGGCCCAGCTCGTCGTTGGTGAAGCCGAAGGTCGCAGCCTGGTCGTCGGAGCGGGTGTAGTAGATGTGATAGCTGCTCTGGCTGGGGCTGTCGCGCATGTCGCCCCACATGGCGTGCACGACGCCGTCGGGGCTGACATCGATCGACGGGAACATCTGGACGTGGTCGGTGTCGTCGTCGTTGAGCACCTTGGGCCGCGACCACGTGACGCCGCCATCGAGCGAGGCGGTCAGGAAGACGTCGCCGTCATCGTTGGGCTTGTCCGAGGGTCGGCCCACGTAGGCGATGTAGACCTCGCCCTCCGGCCCGGCTGCGATCTGTGGGAACGACGAGGCCCAGAAGCGGAAGTAATTGCTGCGGGGGCGGAACTCGGTCTCGTTGAAGACCGAGGCCACGACCGGCGTGGACCAGGTCTCACCGGCATCGGTCGAGCTGGCCAGCTGGATCTCGCCCACGCCCTCCTGCGAGCGGTCGTCGGTGCTGTCCATCCAGGCCACGTGCACGGTGCCGTCGGGGGCGACCACCGGCTGGCTCCCCTGCACCACGCGCAGGGTGCCGAAGACACCCGCCGCACCGCTGTCGTCACCGCGTTCACCGTAGGCACGCCGGACGGTCGGGCTCACGGCCACGGGATCGCTCCAGGTGCGGCCGCCGTCCTCGGACTTGACGAGCTCGATGGTGGTACGCATCTCGGTCGGCAGCAGGTTGGGGATCTCGCCGATGTAGAGGATCTCGTAGCTGAGGTCGAAGTTGGTGTAGGTGACGTAGAGAACGTCCGTCTCGGGGTCGTCGGGGTGTGGGCCACTGGCCATCCAGGGCTTGTCGAGGAAGCTGAGATCGACGATCCCGCGCAGCCGGCCGAAGCGGTCGCTCTCGAGGCCGTCGGTGTCGACGCTGCTGCGGGCCGACGAGATCTGCGTCGGCCAGGTGAAGCCGTCATCCTCGGACTTGGCCACGGCGATGCTCGACACCTGCGCCGCCACTTCGATGGGGCCCAGGTTGAACTCGTCGATGCCGATGGAGATGTAGGCCATGTAGACGTTGTCCTCGCGGTCGAAGGCGAGGACGGGGTCCCCGCCGGCGCCGAGGTCCTTCAGCAGGTACGGCACCTGGTTGGGGCCTTCCCAGCGCTCACCGCCGTCGAAGGAAACGTACGTCGACATCGAGGGAAAGGAGTAATCGATGACGCCCAGCACCAGGTGCCCGGGATCGCTCGGGTTGGCTTCGATGTGAGGCTCGGTCTGGAAGGGCGAGCTGCTGAAGTCGCGCGTCACCAGGATGTTGCGGCTGAACGCGGGTCCGGGTTCGCGGAAGGGGACCGGGGCTCCTGCTCCGGCGGCCTGCGTGCGTGGCGACGCGCTGGTTCCGCCGCCACCGAGGTCGGGTCCCAGGAGCGGGTCGGTGACCGGCAGCGTGCCTTCACCCGGGTCGGCACCGGCTGCCATCAGCCAGGCCTGGCCCGACAGCATCGGCCCGGCAGGACCCAGCAGGTCGGCCGGTTCTGCGCCGAGCAGGGGGATGATGTTGGAGGGATCATGGCCGATGGGGCCTTCCTCCTCTTCGGCCGCGGCAGGGACGGCCGTGGTCAGCGCGAGCAGCAGCGAGGTGCCGAGCGCAAGACGCCACGACGTGCGGGAAGCAGTCATCGTTCTCCTTGTCGAAGTGGGTCGGCGGGAGGCCGCGTCAGCGGGCCCGGTCGAGGATGGTGAGGAGCCCATCAAGCCGGTTGGCGACCGACCGCAGGACCTCCGAGCGGAACTCTTCCATGGACGATTCGAAGGCGTTGGCGCCGGTCTCGACGTAGGCGCTGGTGAACTCCTCGGTGGTGCTGAACTCACCGAAGCGCCAGTCGAGGAAGGCGGGTGCGGTGTCATCGACGCGATCGACCAGCTGCCCCAGTCGCGCCGGGTCGGACGCGAGGGCGAGAGAGCGGATGCGCTGGAGCTGGGCCTCCGCCTCGGGTCGGGTCTCAGGCATGCCCTTGCGCAGCTCGTAGAGCAGCTGTCGGTCGGATTCGAGGGGCGCATACAGCTCGTCGAAGCGCCGCAGGGACTCGAGCAGACGGTCGCGTTCGACGGCCAGCTCATCGACGGTCTGCTGCAGCGTCACGTTGTCCGCCTGGAGCGAGTCGTTGGCCAGGCTCAGGTCGTCGACCAGTGTGCGCAGCTCGTCCACGGTCGCCTCTATCTGGGCGGGGTCGACCGCGGACGGTTCGAGCTCGGCGGCCGCGGCGTCCATGGCCATGGCAGTGCTCGCGGGAACCAGCATGATGGCGGCCATGACCGTGGCCGCGGCCAGTCCGCGCATTCGACGTCGTGGGTGGTCCGGCGTCAGCATCGGTTGAGGCACCTCTCCGGCTTGCGGGTTCGGGCTGGGCAACCCGGGTTCTTGCGAGGGCCGCCAGGCGCGACCACCCTCGATGTGGCGGCAGCCTACACCGGTTCGTGGCCATGCGCAGTGTTCGATGTCACGGTTCGATGACAGATGCAGCCGAGCCCGGCGAGCCCGGCCTAGTCGCGGAACGAGGGTCGCAGGACGAGCGGCAGCAGGCCGAAGGCGGCGACGATGATGGTGGCGTCGAAGGCGGCCGCGTCGTCGAGGCCGCGATCGAGGGCATTGACATAGACCAGCACGCCGAGGAGGAACACGGCCAGTGTCAACCCCGCCCACAACGTGAGCACCAGGTCGAAGCGGCGGCGCCTGCTCATGAGCGCGCCGCTCGCGAGCAGGACGGCGGGGAACAGCCAGCCGGTGGGAAAGAGCGAGGATTCGATGCCCACGAAGATGACAGCGACGCTCAGCACGAGGCCCAGCCCCAGGTAGACCAGGCCGGCCGCGACGAGGACGGGTGCCCAGCTTCGGGTGGGGCGCAGGTTCGGCTGGGGGCTGGTGTCGGACATGGCGGCTATCCTATCGGCCCCATGCACAGACCCTCAGCCTTGACACCGGTCCGCTCACTGCGCGTGCTGCTGGCGGCTGTGCTGCTGGTGGTGATCTTCGTGCCGGCTGTGCGTGGCCAGGCGAGGGACGTCTCCTTCATGGTCTTCGGCGATCCGGCGGAGCTGGCCGCGTACCGATCGCTGGTCAGCGCCTTCGAAGCCGAGCACCCCGAGATCGCGGTGGAGCTCATCCACATCCCCAGCGCGTCCGACTATCGCGCCCGTCTCGGCGCGGACTTCGCCGCCGGCACCCCCGCTGACGTCGTGCTCATCAACTACCGCCGCTACGCGCCGTTCGCGGCCATGGGCGTGCTGGAGCCGCTGGCGCCGTACCTGCGCCGAAGCGAGCTCATCAGTGACGCCGACTTCTTCAGCCAGGCGACGGACCCCTTTCGCTGGCGCGGCCAGCTGATGTGCATCCCGCAGAACATCTCCAGCCTCGTCGTCTACTACAACAAGGACCTCTTCGATGCTGCGGGGCTGCCGTACCCGAGCGACGATTGGACCTGGGACGAGTTCCTGGCAGCCGCGATGGCACTGACGCAGGACCTCGATGGCGACGGCGTGACCGACCAGTACGGGCTCGGCACCGAGGCCTCCATCTTCCGCCTGGCGCCCTTCGTGTGGGGCAACGGCGGCGAGCTGGTGGTGCTGGAGTCGGGCTTGCGGCCGATCCGCCTGGCGCTCGATTCGCGCCCTGCACGCGAGGCTGTCGAGTGGTTCGTGGCGCTGCAGACCGAGCACGGCGTCGTGCCCGATGCCCTGGCCGAAGCGGCCGAGGCTTCGGAGAGCCGCTTCCTCAACGGACGCACGGCGATGTTCCTCAACAGCCGCCGGGGAACGCCGACCGCGCGCCAGATCGATGACTTCGAGTGGGACGTGGCCGCGTTGCCGCGTGGCGTGCAGCCGGCGGGCATCCTCCACGCCGATGCCTACTGCATGGCGGCCTCGACCGCAGACAAGGACGCCGCCTGGACGTTCATCGAGTTCGCCAACTCCGCGACCGGCCAGGCCATCGTGGCGCAGTCGGGGCGAACCGTGCCCTCGCTCATCGAGGTGGCTTCCTCGGATGCCTTCCTGGATCCGGCCGCGAAGCCGGCCAACTCCAGGGTCTTCCTTGATACCGTCGACGACCTGCGTGCCGTGCCGGTCCTGTCCGGCTGGGTCGACATCGAGGAGCTGACCGGGGATGAGCTGGAGCGAGCCTTCTACGGACAAGCCACGGTGGACGAGGCCATCGCCGCCATGATCACGCGCACGCTGCCGTTCTTCGCCGGCGAGGAAGGCTAGGGCCAAGCGCCCAAGTGGTGGGCCAGCCGGCATGAACCGCTTCTCGCTGTCGTGGCGCGCCGGGCTCTGGCTCCTGCTGCTGCCGTACCTGGTCGGCACATTGCTGCTGGTGGGGCTGCCAGCG
Source organism: uncultured Chloroflexia bacterium (assembly GCA_963712735.1). Taxonomy (GTDB): domain Bacteria; phylum Chloroflexota; class Limnocylindria; order Limnocylindrales; family CSP1-4; genus JAFMJV01. The sequence goes on from CAVQIZ010000005.1 coordinate 8,342, forward strand.
CTCCTGTCGGCGGTGCTGGCGTTCACGAGCTACGACGCGCTGACGCCACCGGTCTTCGTGGGCTTCGCCAACTTCCGGCTGCTGGCAGCCGACCCCATGGTGACGACGGCCATCAGCAACTCGCTGGTGTTCATCCTGCTGGCCGTGCCGCTGCGTATCCTGGGCGCCCTCGGCCTGGCGCTGTTGCTCTTGCGACCACGACGCGGTGTCGGCGCCTATCGTGCCGCGGCCTACCTGCCCACGGTCATCCCCGACATCGCCTTCGCGCTCATCTGGCTGTGGATCTTCAACCCGCTGTTCGGTCCGGTGAACGTGGCGCTGGGCGCACTGGGCTTGCCACAACCGGGCTGGCTGGCGGATGCCGCGACGGCGCGCTACCCGTTCGTGGTCATGTCGCTCTTCCAGATCGGCGAGGGCTTCGTGGTGCTGCTGGCCGCGCTACGAGGGTTGCCCCGCGAGTACTTCGACGCCGGAGCAGTGGACGGTGCCGGGCGCTGGGCCTCCTTCCGCTACCTGACCCTGCCGCTGCTGCTGCCGTGGCTGGCGCTGCTGACGTTCCGCGACATCATCCTCAGCTTCCAGTGGACGTTCACGCCGTCGTTCGTGATGACCGGCGGCGACCCCTACTACTCCACGCTCTTCCTGCCCCTGCTCGTCTACGAGGAGGCGTTCGACCGCTTCCGCTTCGGCGCCGGCTCCGCGCTCATGCTCGTCACGTTCCTGCTCTCGGCCGCCATCATCGGTGCCATCTACCTGCTCTTCAGCCGCCGCGGATACGTCGCCGATGTCTGAGCGTCCGGGAGCCGGGAGCGGATGGCTGGCAGGCCACGTCGTGCCGCTGCTGGTGGCGGGACTGTTCCTGTTGCCGCTGCTGTGGATGGTGACGGCCTCGCTGCGAGAGGCGGGGCTGCCACCGCCGCGAACGGTGGAGTGGCTGCCGTCGTCGCCGACGCCGGCCAACTACGGCGAGGTCTTCGAGTTGCTGCCCTTCGGCCGCTACCTGCTCAACTCGCTGGCCGTCGTGGCGATGGCCCTGCCGCTGACGATCATCGTCGCTTCTGCCGCGGGCTTCGCCATGGCGCTGCTGGAGCGGCGCTCGCGCTCGGCACTGGTGGTGCTGTCGGTGGCGCTGCTGCTGGTGCCGGTGACCGCCCTGTGGCTGACCCGGTTCCTGCTGTTCAGCTGGGTCGGTCTGACCGACTCGCTGCTGGCACTGGTGGTGCCGGCGCTGGCGGGCTCGAGCCCGTTGTTCGTGCTCCTCTACTACTGGACGTTCCGGCGTGTCTCTGCCGGCATCTTCGAGATGGCCCACCTTGACGGCGCGGGCCCGGTGACGGTGTGGTGGCGCATCGCCCTGCCCAACGCGGTGCCGACCTCCATCGCCGTGGCGGTGCTCACCTTCATCCTCTATTGGAGCGACTTCATCAGCCCACTGCTGTACCTGCGCGACCAGGACCTCTACACGCTGCCGCTGGGGCTGCGTCAGCTGCAGCAGCTCGACCCCACCGGCTGGCCGCTGCTGATGGCGGGCGCCGTGATGCTGACCCTGCCGGCGGTGCTCTTCTTCCTGCTGGTGCAGCACCTCTTCCTGGGCGAGCGCGGTCTGCGCGACCGATGAGGCCCTCGGATCGCCGAGGGCGTGGAAGACCCTGCCGAGTCCAGGGCCTGCATGCGAGATGATCGAGTTGTAGTACGGTCGAGCAACCAGCTGACCGATACCCCACTGCAGCTGCTGGAGCCCACGTATGGCACCGCCACAGCTCGACCGCCCGCCACGCCTCACGGACACAGCCACGCCTCGTGTCGGCGGCGCCTGCTGGCGCGCAGGCAAGCACGAAGATCGGAGGCTTGGTGAAGACGCGTGATCTGACCGACTTCTTCTCGCTCCGCGGAAAGACCGCGCTGGTCACCGGCGGAGGCTCGGGCCTGGGGCTGGCGGTGGCCGAAGGCTTCGCCCAGTACGGCGCCCGCGTCTCGGTGGTCGACGTCGACGAGGCCGCCGCGGAGGCGGTCGCCGAAGCGATACGCGCCGCCGGGGGCGAAGCCCTCGCCGTGCGCTGCGACGTGGCCGACCACGCGCAGGTGGAGACAGCTGTAGCGGCCACCGTCGAGGCGCTCGGTGACATCCACGTCCTCTTCTCCAACGCGGGCATCGGTGACCGCGCCCCCGCCGCGGAGATGACCCTGGAGCAGTGGCACCGCGTACTCGATATCAATCTCTCGGGCGCCTGGTACTTCGATCAGGCGGTCGGAAAGCACATGATCGAGCGCGGCATCAAGGGCAGCATCATCAACACCTCGTCGATCACGAGCCTTGTTGGCATAACCACGGGCAATGCCAACTATGCGTCGTCGAAGGGCGCCCTCAACGCCCTCACGCGCACGCTCGCCATCGAGTGGGCGCCGTACGGCATCCGCGTCAACGCCATCGCGCCCACGCACGTCAAGACCGCGCTGATCGAGCAGAAGATGAAGGACGACCCCGAGCTGGCGAAGTTCTTCCTCGACAACATCCCGTTGGGACGCATGGGCACGCCAGAGGATGTCGCGGGAGCGGCCATCTACCTGGCTTCCGAAGCCGGGGCCCTGGTCAACGGTCACGTGCTCGTGGTCGATGGTGGCCACACCATCCGATGACCCTGCCGCGGACGGTCCGTGCCGTCCACATCACCGGTCCCGACCGCTTCGAGATCGTCGAGCGACCGACGCCCGAGGTGCCTCCCGGGTTCGTGCTGGCAGCGCCCTCGTACGTGGGCCTGTGCGGCACTGACCTCGACCTGTTCGACGGCAGCATGCCCTACCTGCACCAGGGCTTCGCCGCCTACCCCCTGCAGCCCGGTCACGAATGGTCCGGCACCCTGCTGCAGCCGACCGACGAGCTGCCGGCGGGCACACGCGTGATCCTCGATCCCGTGGTCGACTGCGGCCGTGACGACTGCGAGCTCTGCGGGGCTGGACTGGTGGTGCGCTGCGTGCGGCGACGCGAGCTGGGCGTCCGCAACGGGCTCGCCGGTGCGCTCGCGACCGCCGTAGCCGTTCCCAGCGATTACCTCTTGCCCATCCCGGAGGGCGTGTCCACGCGAGACGCCGCACTGGTGGAGCCGATGGTCACCATCCTCGAGGGCATCAAGCGCACCGCACCGCAACCGGGCGAGGATGTGCTCATCGTGGGCGCGGCCACGCTTGGCCTGGCCGGAGCCATGATCCTCTCCGCGCGCGGCATCCGCACCCACGTGCTGCTGCGCAGTGATGTCCGTGTCTCTACCGTCGAGGCCACCGGCGCGGTGCCCTGGGTGGCTGGCACCAGGGCCGCGGTCGAGGTGTTCGATGTGGTCCTCGAAGCGGCCGGGACTCCAGCCGGTGTCCAGGCCTCGCTCGCTCACGTCGCCCCCGGCGGTCGTGTGGCCCTGCTGGGCGTGCCGACCACACTGGTGGAGGTGGATGCTGCAGCCATCGCCGTCCGTGACATCACCATCAAGGGCGTGCTCAACGGTCCGGGGCAGTACCCGAATGGACTGGCTGCGATCGAGTCTGGGGAGGTCAAGCCCGAGCTGCTCATCGATCGCGTCTATCCCTTCGACGAGGTGGGGGCAGCGCTGGCACGATCCAGGCAGCGCGGTCGCACACGCCCCAAGGTGCTCGTCAGCGTCGGTGCTGGTGACGCCGATGCCGTATCCACATAGGGAAGCCGCCAACAGTGGAGAGCGCCCGATGGGAGAGCCTGACCTCGAACTGATGCGGACGGTCGGGTTTGACGCGGTGGTCGCGTGAAGGCGCTGGTCTTCTACGGGCAGCACGACATCCGCCTCGAGCTGCTTCCAGGTCGACGACATCCACGCCACGCGCGATGCCCTGATGCGGAAGGGTGTGGTGTTCGTCGGCCCTCCGGCTGAGGCGACGGCCGGGGTCAACAAGGGTGCCTGCGCGATCTACTTCAGGGGCCCGGACGGGCTCCGTTTCGAGCTCTTCCAGGGACGGCCAACCAGCGTCGCTGGTTGATCGCCTCGTGTGGCCCGCTTGTCGAGTTGACAATGGCGTGCCCGGCATGGTGGTATGCCACCAGACCACCTCCGGAGATGTCAGAGACGGGCCCAGCCAACGTCCAGCGCAGTTCGAGGGAGCGAAGCGCGCGACGGCGGCCAGGCTCGACCCTGTGAGAGGGAGCTTCAGGGAGAGAGGCAGTGGAGATCCACGGCTGTGCGGACGCGGCCGCCATCGGAGCGAGCCGCGGCTTGGGCGCGCCACCTCGAAGCCCATCGTATCGGCCCACGACGACCATGCAGGAGACAGCCGCGCACGGGCGTGGGCTGGCACATCGAGAGGAGGGCAGGAGCCACTGACCGACCCCGAGGGAACGATCTGTGGGAGCAGAGCGCCCATTCCGGGAGGGCCGCGACGACGGCCCCACGTGACGAACCGCGCCCACGTAGGCGCAGAAGGGACGTGAAGGACTTGAGGAAGACATTCGCGATCGCGGCTTCGACCGCGTTGATCGATCGGCGCGTTCGGCGCCGCACCCGTGGCAGCCCAGGACGAAGAGGTCGTGGTCGGCTATTCGGCCCCCGGCCTGGTCGGCGCGCAGTTGCAGATCCAGCAGGGCCTGGTCAACGGCGCCGAGGCCAAGGGCTGGACGGTCCTGACCACCACCTCCGACGGTGACGCCCAGAAGCAGCTCAACGACATCAACGACTACATCGCCCAGGGCGTGAACGCCATCGTGGCCGTTCCGGACGACAGTGCCGGTGTCTGCGTCGCGGTCCAGAACGCCAAGGATCAAGGCATCCCGTTCTACACCATCGACCGCTCGCCCTCGGGCTGCGAGATCAACATGACCGTGCTCAGCGACAACTACCTGGCGGGTCAGCAGTCGGGTGAGGCCGTGGTGGCCTACCTGACCGAGAAGTACGGCGAGCCCGCGGGCACCGTGCTCGAGATCACCGGCAACATGGCCCAGAACGTGGCCCAGTTGCGCGGTGGCGGCTTCCAGGACGTCATCAACGCCAACGAGGGCATCGAGCTCATCACCCAGATCGGTGATTGGGAAGCCGACAAGGGCGTGGACATCGTCCGCGACCTTGCCTCCGCCGAGGATCTCGACGCCATCTACATGCACTCCGACTGCGTCTACACGCCCGGCACCCTGCAGGTGCTCGAGGAGCTCGGCAAGCTCGTCCCGCGTGGCGAGGACGGCCACATCTTCCTGGCGGGCGTGGACGGCTGTCTGCAGTCCCTGGACGCCATCCGCAACGGCTTCTCGGACCAGGCTTCCAGCCAGCCCATCCCCGACTTCGGCGTGCTCGCAGCGGACTTCATCGAGAAGGAGCTCGCCGGCGAGACCATCGAGGCCGGTGAGATCGTGCAGGAAGGCGCCCTCTGGTCGCCGGCCCGCATCGAGATGAGCGATGTCGGCCCACAGCTGTTCCTGGCCACCACCTCGGTGGGACCGGACAACGTGAACGACGAGCGGCTCTGGGGCAACATCGAGGGCGCCATGGCAGCTGAGGCCGAGTAGCCGATCTGGCACCGACCTAGGGACCAAGTGAGTTAGTGCGAGTGGGGCGTCTCGCCAGGACGGGGCGCCCCGCCGCACCACGGTTGGCGGGGTAGGCAGCGATGGAACAGGTCAACGGCGGCAACGTCGTCGAGATGACCAACATCATCAAGACATTCCCGGGCGTGAGAGCTCTCGACGACGTCTCGTTCGACGTGCACAAGGGCGAGATCCACGCGCTGGTCGGCAAGAACGGCGCGGGCAAGTCCACGCTCATGAGCATCCTCACGGGCCTGTACCCACCGGACTCGGGTGTCATCCGCGTGCGGGGCGAGGTCATCGAGCACATGAGCACCGCGCGGAGCCAGGAGGCCGGCATCTCGATCGTGGCCCAGCACGCGCGTTTCGTGCCTGGCCTGTCGGTCGCCGAGAACCTCTTCATGGGCGTGATGCCCACCGTGCGGGGTGGCTTCGTGGACTGGCGGCTCCTGCGCAAGGATGCCTCCACCCGTCTCGAGCGCGTGGGTCTGGACATCGACGTCAAGAAACGCATGGAAGAGATGACCGTCGTTGAGCGGCAGCTCATCGAGATCGCCCGTGCACTCTTCGCCGACGCCAGCGTCATCATCCTCGACGAGCCCACGGCACCGCTGCCAAAGCACGAAGTGGCCATGCTCTTCGACTTCGTGCGACGCCAGCGCGAGGCCGGAGCCTCGTTCATCTACATCAGCCACTACCTCGAGGAGGTCTTCGAGATCGCGGACCGCGTGACGGTGCTGCGCAACGGTGCCGAGGTCGGCACCGTCGAGGTGGCCGACCTGACACAGCCCAAGCTCATCCACATGATCTCGCGGCGAAAACGTCGAACGCTATGTCCGCCCGCGCCGCGCCACCGTGGGTGCACCCGTGCTCGAGATCAAGGATCTGAACCGCAAGCGCGCCTACGAGAACGTCGACCTCACACTGCATGCCGGCGAGGTCGTGGGTCTCGACCGGCCTCGAGGGCAGTGGCCCCGGCGCGCTTGCGCGCGGCCTCTACGCGCTCGAGCGATCTCGGCGAGGGTGAAGTCACGCTCGACGGCAAACGCTTCCATCCGAGCCACCCCAGCCACGCCCTGGAGGATGGCCTGGCCTACCTGCCTCGGGACCGCCACGGGCTGGGCATCGTGGCCATCCGCAGTGTCAGCAACAACGTCACCATGTCGGTCATCGGACGCCTGACCCGTTGGCTGGGGATGATCGATGGTGGCCAGGAGAAGTCGCTGGTCGACGGCTTCATCGACAAGCTTGGCATCAAGACACCGAGCCCGGCCACCAATGTCGAGAACCTGAGTGGTGGCAACCAGCAGAAGGTGGTCGTGGCCAAGCTGGCCGCCACCGAACCCAAGGTCCTGCTGCTCGACGAGCCGACGCAGGGTGTCGACGTACAGGCGAAGGTGGAGATCCTGCGCATCGTGGACCAGCTCACCGACGATGGCGTGGCCGTTGCGATCGTCTCCGACGAGCTACTCGAGCTCATCGACACCTGCGATCGGATCGTCGTCTTCTACCGCGGGCAGATCGCCCGCGAGTTCATCAAGGGCACAGACGAGATGACGCCAGCGATACTCCTGGCGGCCATCGAGGGTGGCGCAGGGGAGGCCGCACATGCAATGGCGTAGGTACGCATCCGAGGATCCTGGACAATCTCATCTGGATCATCCTGGTGGGCGTCTTCATCTTCTTCGTCCTGGGGACGGACAAGTTCCTTACGCCATTCAACATCGTCAACATCCTCTCGGCCGCAGCCGTGCTGGGCATCGTCGTCGTCGGGCAGACATTCGTGCTCATCACCGGCAACTTCGACCTCTCGCAGGAGTCGACGCTGGGCCTCGCGGCGCTGGTGGGCCTGTGGATCATCGTGCCCGCGGCATGGCGCCGTACTTCGGCGGCGGCCTGGGCGTACCGCCCATCCTGTCCATCGTCATCATCCTGGCCATGGGGGTCGGCATCGGCGCCCTCATCGGCGCGCTCATCACCTATGGGCGCATGAACAACTTCATCGTGACGCTGGCCATGCTGCTCATCCTGCGTGGCCTGATGCTCTATTTCACGAAGGGCAACAGCGTCAATGCCATCGACTACGAGGGCAGCGACGTCTTCTACTGGCTGGGTCACGAGACCTTCTCGGTGCCGTGGCTGGGCAACGTGCCGGTAGCCGTGCCGGCCATGCTGATCGTCTTCCTGATCGCCCACGTCGTGCTCACCTATCGCCGCTTCGGCCGCGACATCTACGCGGTCGGCGGCAACAGGACCGCCGCCATCGCCTCGGGCATCGACGCCGACAAGCGCGTGCGGCAGGTGTACATGATCAGCGGCTTCCTGGCGGCCCTTGCCGGGCTCGTGCTGGCCGGTCGCGTGGCCTCGGTCCAGGTCAACCTGGGCGACGGCTACATCTTCACCGTCTTCGCGGCCGCGGTCATCGGTGGCGTCAGCCTGCAGGGCGGCCGCGGCACGATGATCGGTGTCCTCGGCGGCGTGCTCCTGCTCTCGACCATCGAGCGGGGCCTCAACCTGATGCGCGTGGAGGTCTTCCTGCAGCAGGTCGTGCAGGGCCTGATCATCCTGTTCGCCATGTTCATCGACGCCCAGCGCGTCCGCTTCCACGCGCCCGTGGCTGAGGACGGACCGGACGCGGCTGCCGCCCCGGCTGCGTCAGCCCCGACAGGCGGTGGCTCCGACGTCGTGATCGTCGGACCGGCTGGTCCCGCAGCTGACGCGTGAGGCCACGCTTGCCCAGCGCGTCGAGCAGGAGCTGGAGCGTCTCATCGTCGAAAGCCGCCTGGGTGCGGGGGACCGCCTGCCCTCGGAGCGCGAGCTGTCGGCCCAGTTCGGGGTGAGCCGCACGGTCGTCCGCGAGGCCGTCAGGGCGCTGGCGGCCAAGCAGCTGGTCGACATCAACGTCGGCCGGGGCACCGTCGTACGCGCGCCCTCGGTCGGATCCGCTGCCGAGTCCATGAAGCTCCTGCTGCTGATGCAGGCCGGCGGAGCAGGTGTCGAGAAGGTGAGCGAAGTCCGCCACATCATCGAGGTGGAGATCGCAGCGCTGGCGGCGCAGCGGCGCAGTGCCGACGACCTTCGTGCGCTGACTGCCATCCTGGAGGAGACGCGCCAGCACCTCGATGCGCCCGATGTCTACATCAACAGTGACGTGGCGTTCCACGCTGCACTGGCCCGTGCTACCCAGAACGAGCTCTTCGTGGTCGTCCTCGATTCGCTCATCGAAGTCATGATCGAGGTGCGAATGCTGACTCTGCGCGTGCCGGGCATCATGGCGTTGGCGCTGAGCTACCACGAGCGTGTCTTCGAGGCCGTGGCCGCCGGTGACGCGGAGGCCGCCCGGGCGGCCATGGATGCACACATGGACCAGGCTGCGGACATCCTGCGCCAGGCCGTCGTCAACGATCCCGCAGTGAGCGTCCTCGCGCTCGACATCGGCTCTTCGCGCATCAAGGCGCTGCTGGCCGATTGGGACGGTCGGCTCGTCGAGGTGCGCTCGGCGCGCACACGCCACGGCAGTCCATGGAGCCCGGCGAGCAGTCGTACCCGGTCGACGCCGGTCTACTGCGACGATCGAGGGTCTCATCGCCGGGCTGATGGGCACGCATCCCGCCGACCGGGCGGACACCATCGTGTTCTCCTGCCTGGGTACGGCCATGGCACCGCTCGATCGCGACGGCCGGCCGCTGGGCGCCGCCTTGGCACCAGCCGACGCGCGGCCGGCGCTCGGTCCAGGGCTCCAGCCGAGACCGTCGAGATGCCGGCCTCCGAGCTCTTCAGGCGCACCGGCTCCGACCCCGCGCTGGCCTCGTTCCTGCGCCACGCTCTGTGGTGGTGGCGCGAGCATCCCGAGGTCGGCGAGCGTGTCTATCGCTACCGCTCGCTGCGTGGGTACGCTGTCCAGGAGCTCTGTGGCGCCGACGCGGAGGATCGCTCGTGGGCTTCAAGGACGATGCTCGTGGACCTGGAGACCGACCAGTGGAGCGAGGCCATCCTGGCCGCGGCGCGCCTGCCGGCTGACGTGCTGCCGCCCATCGAGGCGCCGACCGCGACCTACGCGGTGCGCGACTCCGTCATCGAGCGTCTGGGCCTGGCACCCGGAGCCGTGGCGGTCCTCGGCGCCATGGATAACGGCTGTTCGCTCTTTGGCGCCGACGGACCGGAGCGCTCCGGCATCGCCAACATCGTCGGCACATACGAGCATATGGCCGGGGCTGCCAGCCTCGACGAGGTGCGCGAGGTGGCGGCGGCCGCGGATGCCATCGTGCATGCCTATGTGCTGCCCCGGCCGCTACATCACCATGACGCGGGTGCCCATGGGTGAGCTGTTGACCACGGTCGCCGCGGGTCACGCCGGGGGTCTCGATGAGCTCATGCGGGGCATCAGCGACCGACCACAGGGGAGTGCGATCGCGCTCGATCCTGGGGCCGTGACCGCGGCACTGGCAGGAGGGCGACCCCCGCGCTCGGTCCTTCAGTCGTTGATCGAGGCAGGCGCGGCCGTGCTCGCACGTTTCGCCGACGCCTGGGATCGGACTGGGATTGCCGTCAAGCCCAGTGGCAGCCGTTGGCGGCGGCGCTGCGCCAGGCTGCGGTCCTTCAGCTCAAGGCCGACGTCTTGCGCCGGTCCTTCGTGACGCTGCAGAGCGACCAGGCAGCCGGCCTCGGTGCGCTGCGGCTGGCAGCCATGGCCCGACGCGGCATGAGCGCCCCGGATGCCTGCGCGGTGTTTGCGAACCCCATCACGCGAACCATCTCGCCACGTTCCAGCGCATCGACGAGCCAGCCACACGGAGTGACCGACAGATGAATGAACACGACTACGACCAGGGTCGCGAGGTGCTGGCACGCGTCGCCGGCATGCTCTACGAGCGACGCATGACGGAACTGCAGGGCGGCAACATGAGCCTGCGTCTGGGCGAAGCCGCCGTGGTGACGCCGACCAAGGTGTCGGAGAACACCGGCTGGCGCATGGCGCCTGCGGATACGCTGGTTCAGGATCTCGACGGCAACGTGCTGTTCGGTGACCCGGCCATGATCTCACGCGAGATCCGCCTCCACCTGCGGCTCTACCGCACCTTCCCTGAGCTGGGATGCGTGTTTCACCTCCATCTGGCCGAGTCGCTGGGGGCGGTCGCCTCGGGCCGATGGGGGCCCGGCGTGGTGACGACCACGACCGACCCGCACGGGGCCGCTGTGGTGGTGCTGGAGGCTGACCTTCAGGCGCAGACCGAACCACATGATGCACGCGTGGTGGAGCTCCTGGGGCAGGTCGAGCGCGCCGACGGCGCCCTCTCGATCTCCCCGGGTCACGGCATCTTCAGCGTCGCGCGCGACGTCGCCACCAACATCCGCGCTGCCGATGTCTTCCGCCAGCGGCTGGAGCTGGATCGAGTGCGCGGCAGGTTGCGTGACGCCAGGCTTGGGGTGCCGGCATGAACGCCACCGCCGGGACGCCGAGCACGGAGCTGGTGGCGGCCTTTCGTCGCCTCTTCGACAACGAGTTCCTGACGCTCGACGGCGTCACCATCAGCCTCCGGACAGCAGACGGGCATTCGCTACCTCAACGAGGACAGCGCGCTCGACGCGATGCTCTTCGGGAGTGAGGCAGCCACCCTGCCCGTGGTCGCCGTGAACGAGACACAGGCCTTGCACCTGGCGCTGTTCGCCGCGGCGCCCGACGCCGAGGGTGTCCTGAGTGGCTGGTCGCGCCATCTCCGCGCGCTGCTGCTCGAAGGGTTCGGGCCGCCTCCGCCCACGAGCATGATGAAGAAGCGCGGCATCCCCGATGTCGCGGCCCACCTGGTGGAGCCTGACGCACTCGCGGGGTCCGGACTGGCTGCTTCGATCGATCGAGCACGGGCACTCGCCGAGCAGAACGGCATGCGACATCTGCTGCTGCTCACGACCGAGGGCATGGTCGTGGCCGCCGGCAAGCCCTTCAACGAAGCCGTGTCGCATTGGCACAACATCGAGTTCGCCGCACGCGTCGAATCCCTCAGCATCGAAGAGGCGCGGATGCAGCGGCTACGCGAAGGGGGCAGCGATGGCTGACGCTGCGCGTTGGCAGGTCGCGGTCGAGGCCCGCGACCTCATCGGGGAGGGGCCCGCCTGGGATGGCCCCCGGGCCTCACTGCTGTGGACCGACATCGCCGGCCGGCGTATCCACCGTCTTGACCCGGCCACGGGCCATGTCTGGACGCGCAACCTCGAGCGGATGGCGGGCGCGATCCTGCCACGTGCGTCCGGCGGCCTTGCCTTGTGTCTTGAGGATGGCGTGTACCTGACCGACTCGGATGAGGGTCCGCTGCGATCGCTTGCGGCCGTGGAGGCGGATGACGACGTCACGCGCCTCAACGACGTCAAGACCGACCGTGCGGGTCGGCTCTGGGGCGGCACGATGGCGGCCGACGCGCGTCCTGGCGCGGGCACCTTCTATCGGATCACGGCTGCCGGCGAGGTGACCACCATCGCCAGCCAGACCACCATCTCCAACGGTGTCGAATGGAGCCTCGATGGTTCGCTGATGTACTACATCGACAGCGCTACCCGGCGCATGGATGTCTTCGACTTCGACCTCGCGGCGGGGACGGTAGTGAACCGTCGGCCCTTCATCGAGTTCGACGAGTCATGGGGCATCCCTGATGGCATGACCCTTGATATGGAGGCTTGCCTGTGGGTCGCGTTCTACGACGGTTGGGCCGTCCGTCGCTTCACGCCGACCGGGAGGCTCGAGCGCACGATCGACCTGCCCGCGGCACGCACGACCAGTTGCGCCTTCGGTGGTCCGGCCCTTGAGCAGCTCTATGTGACCAGTGCCTGCGATGGTCTGAGCGCGGTCCAGCTCGCCGAGCAGCCGCATGCCGGCGCGCTCTTCGTCACCGAACCTGGCGTGGCGGGGCTGCCTATCACGCCGTTCGCCGGCTGATACGAACATGAGACGTCCCCGGAGCCGGCGCCAGGGCCGAATCATCCGCCCTCAAGACATGGAGAACGAGCGATGACTGACAACAAGCCCGCCATTGGCTTCATCGGCCTGGGGATCATGGGGGCGCCCATGGCCCGCAACCTCCTGGCTGCCGGCTACGAGCTGACCGTGCTCGACATCGTGAGCGCCGCCGTCGATGGGCTGGTGGCCGAGGGTGCCACCGCCGGCAGCACGCCCGCACAGGTCGCCGCCGACACGGACGTGCTCATCACCATGCTGCCGGACTCACCGCAGGTGGAAGAGGTCTACCTCGGACCCGACGGCGCCTACGAAGCCCTGCGCGGGGGTTGGCTGAGCATCGATATGAGTTCCATCGCGCCGACGACCGCTCGCGCGCTCGCCCGGCAGGCCGAGGCCGCCGGGGCCCAGGCCCTCGATGCCCCGGTCAGTGGCGGAGACAAGGGCGCCATCGCCGGCACCTTGTCGGTGATGGTCGGCGGCGACGAGGCTGCCTTCGAGCGCGCACGGCCGGTCCTCGACGTGATGGGCTCGACCATCGTCTACTGCGGTCCGGCCGGCGCCGGCCAGGTGGTCAAGGTCTGCAATCAGGTCGTGGTAGGCGTCGTCATCGAGGCGGTCTCGGAGGCGCTCGTGTTGGGCGCCAAGGCCGGCGTCGATCCGTCGCGCATCGCCGACGTGCTCCAGGGTGGGCTGGCGGCCACGAAGGTGCTGGAGATGCGCCGTGACAACTTCCTTTCGGGTTCCTTCGACCCGGGCTTCCGCATCAGCCTGCACCTCAAGGATCTCAAGAACGCGATGGAGCTGGCTCGCGACGCCGGTGTGGCCATGCCCGCTGCAGCGGTCGTCGAACAGCTGATGCGAGCTGCTGCCGCCAACGGCCGCGGCGACTTCGATCATTCGGGCCTGATCACCATCCTCGAGGACCTGGCCGACGGCAAGGTCGCCGGCTCGGTCGGAGCCTGAGTCCGTGGCCCCCCGCCAGCGCCCGATCGGCTGGCTCGCGCCGCGGCACCTGGATTCGGTAGCATCGGGAAAACCAACCCCAGTCGAGGAGTTCCGTGGCGAAGTATGTCTTCGTGACCGGCGGGGTCACGTCGTCGTTGGGCAAGGGCATCACGGCGGCGTCGCATCGGTCGCCTGCTCAAGAGCCGCGGCTCTCCGTCTCCATCCATGAAGCTCGACCCGTACATCAACGTGGACCCGGGCACCATGTCGCCCTACCAGCACGGCGAGGTCTTCGTCACCGATGACGGCGCCGAGACGGACCTGGACCTGGGCCACTACGAGCGCTTCATCGACGAGAACCTGAGCCAGCTGTCCAACGTCACCACCGGGCGGATCTACCAGTCGGTCATCGCCAAGGAGCGCCGCGGCGACTTCCTCGGCGGCACCGTCCAGGTCATCCCGCACATCACCAACGAGATCAAGGAGCGCATCGGCGCGTGTCGCGCGCGACGGCCGGCCGACGTCGTCATCGTGGAGGTCGGCGGCACCGTCGGCGACATCGAGTCGCCTGCCCTTCCTGGAGGCCATCCGCCAGATGCGCAAGGACGTCGGGCGCGACAACGTGCTCTACGTCCACGTCACGCTGCTGCCGGCGCTGGCGGCGACCGGGGAGCTCAAGACCAAGCCCACGCAGCACTCGGTCAAGGAGCTGCGCAGCATCGGCATCCAGCCCGACATCATCGTCGCCCGCAGCGACCAGCCCGTCGACGACGAGCTGCGCGAGAAGATCGCGCTCTTCTGCGATGTCAACGTCGATGCCGTGGTTCCCGCCGCGACCGCCGACACCATCTACGAGGTGCCGCTGCAGTTCGAGGACTGGGGCCTGGGCGACCTGGTGGTGAGCCTGCTGCACTTGCAGGACCGCGTCCAGCGCCCGACCTGGACGAATGGCGCGCGCTCGTCGATCGCATCAAGCGCCCCAAGCCGGAGCTCGAGATCGCGCTGGTGGGCAAGTACATCGCAGCTGCCCGACGCCTACATGTCGGTGACGGCCGCGCTCGACCACGCGGGCTGGGCGCAGGACCACGACATCGTGGTGCGCTGGGTCGATTCCGAGGAGCTCGATCCGAGGGCGACTACGAGGACAAGCTGGCCGGCGTGGCCGGCATCGTCGTGCCCGGCGGCTTCGGTCATCGCGGCATCGAGGGCAAGGTGCTCGCCGCCCGCTACGCACGCGAGCAGCGCGTGCCCTACCTGGGCCTGTGCCTGGGGCTGCAGTGCGGCGTCATCGAGTTCAGCCGCGGCGTCGCTGGGCTGCGAGCGACGCCAACTCCACCGAGTTCGACCTCGTTCACCGAGGCGCCCGTCATCGACTACATGCCCGACCAGCGCGATATGGACGAGAAGGGCGGCACGATGCGGCTGGGCCTCTACCCGGCCAAGCTCAAGCCGGGCACCAGGGTGGCCGCAGCCTACGGCGACCGGAGCTGATCTACGAGCGCCATCGCCATCGCTTCGAGGTCAGCAACCGCTACCGCGAGGCGCTCGAGGAAGCCGGCATGCTGCTGGCCGGACAGTCACCCGATGGACGGCTCGTCGAGATCGATCGAGCTGGCCGATCACCCCTGGTTCGTCGCCAGCCAGTTCCACCCCGAGTTCAAGAGCCGGCCGGAGAAGCCGCATCCGCTCTTCGTTGGCTTCGTGGCGGCCGCCATCGCGGAGTCGGACAAGGACGCCGCTACCAGCCACGCAAGGGTGGCCGAGGAGGCATAGGCCGCCGGCTCGCGGGCAAGCCCGGGGCTCAGGACTCGAAGGGTGAGCCCTTGCCCTCGAACGGGTTGCGGAAGTTGTGGATGGGAACATCGGGGATGTGCACCGCCTCGGGCGTGGTGAGCACCCACATCACGGCATCGGCGATGACCTCTGCTGGGATGAAACGCGCCAGCTGATCCGGTGTCAGGCCCGGCGCATTGTCGCTCCAGAAGGACGTGTCGGTGGCACCTGGGGAGAGGAGATGGACCCGGATGCCCTGCCGGTGCAGCTCCGCCTGCAGCGCCGCGGTCAGTCCTTCGAGCCCCCACTTGGCCGCGCAATACGCGGTGCGATTGTCTTCGCCGACCTTGCCGGCGAGCGAACCGATGTTGATGATGGTGCCCGCGCCTTGGCCGCGCATGGTGGGGTACACGGCACGCGTGCAGAGGTAGGGGCCCTTCAGTGTCGTGTCGAGCGTGAGGTCCCAGAAATCCTCGTCCGTGTCCTCGAGGCTGGCTGGTGGCCCCCAGAACGCGCAGTTCACGAGCAGGTCGATGCGCTCGTATCGGGCCACCACAGCTGCTGCCATGGCTTCGACCGAGGCTCGCTCGGTCACATCAGTGCTGATGCCGACGGCCTCTCCGCCGGCCCTCCTGATCGCCTCCTCGGCACCTCCCAGGGCGGTCTCGCTGCGTGCGACAAGGGCGACCCTGGCCCCGGCGGCGGCGAGACGGGAGGCGATCGCGCGGCCCATCCCGCGGGTCGCACCGGTCACGATGGCGACGCTGCCGTTGGGATCCATGTACCGCCTCCTGTCGTTGGTGCCGTCCCGACGAGCCGGGTGCCTCGGCGTGCAGCCTTGGTCGGTTGGCGGCCCTGCACCGTCCATGCTAGCGAAGAGGCCCCATCCGGGTCGAGTGGCTGGCTGCCGCCGCGATCGTCGCCCGGGGCCCCGTCAGACCCGGTCTCTTCGGCCGTGCCGGGTCGTACAATGGGCAGCCTGGCCCGCATTCCCCTTCCCGGAGGACTCCACCCGACATGAAGCTGTTCCTCGACACCGCCGTCATCGATGAGATCCGCACCGTCCACAGCTGGGGCGTGCTCGACGGCGTGACCACCAACCCGACCTTGTTCGCCAAGGCCGGCGGCGGCACCTACCCCGAGGTGCTCGAGGAGATCTGCGGCATCACCTCCGGCCCCGTGAGCGCGGAGGTGATCGCCGATGACCTCGAGGGCATGCTGCGCGAGGGTCGCGAGTTCGCCAAGATCGCGCCCAACATCATCGTCAAGGTGCCCATGACCGAGGTCGGCCTGACGGCCATCTCGACCTTCGCCGAGGAGGGCATCAAGACCAACTGCACGCTCATCTTCAGCTCGGCCCAGGGCCTGCTTGCGGCCAAGGCCGGCGCCACCTATCTGTCCCCCTTCGTGGGCCGCCTCGACGATATCGCCGAGGACGGCATGGACATGGTCCGCGAGCTGGCCGCGATCCTCGAAGATCCATGGCCTGGACTCGGAGATCATCGTGGCCTCCATGCGCTCCCCCCGCCACGTCATCGACGGAGCGCTCGCCGGAGCCGGCGTGGCCACCGTCCCGTTCAAGGTGTTCCAGCAGATGGTCAAGCACCCCCTGACGGACAAGGGCATCGCCTCGTTCAAGGCCGACTGGGCCAAGGCCCAGCAGGAGCTGGCCGCCAAGGCCGAGACGGTCGTCTCTGCTCCGAGGAACCCCGGGGGTCGGCCTGCGCGCGCGACCCCGGCATGCCAGCCGCCCAGCCCTGTCCCCGATGGTCTCCCTTGAACGGTTGACCGATTCCGGCTGCGTGCTACTATCAAATCGCCCTCCCACCCCACTGACTCGCCGCGAGGCCGGCACACGTCCCGGTCCACACGCGACCTCAGGTACGGACGGCATCCATCCCCGACTCACGTTGCCCGGCGTACTGCGCTATGCACCGTCGAGCACTCACCCCCTTGCCGCAAGGAACTGACAGCCGGAACATGGACATCAAGGAACTCGAGAAGAAGGACGTCGATGAGCTCGCCAGGATCGGTGACGACCTCGACGTGGCAGATGCCGGTGACATGGCGCGGGACGAGCTCGTCGAGCAGATCATGCAGCGCCAGACAGAGCGCAGCGGGCAGAAGTACGCCGCCGGCATCCTCGACCTGGTCGAGGATGGCTACGGCTTCATGCGCCGGCGTGGCCTCATGCCCAGCCCGGACGACATCTACGTCAGCTCCAGCCATGTGCGGCGCTTCGGCCTGCGTGCCGGGGATCGCGTGGCCGGCATCCCCCGCCCGCCCAAGAAGGGCGAGAAGTACTGGGGACTCGTCCGCGTCGAGACGGTCAACGGCATGGATCCCAATGACGCCCGCCGGCGTCCGCACTTCGACGAGCTCACGCCCATCCACCCCAACGAGCTCATCAACCTCGAGTCGGACCCCAAGAACCTGAGCCAGCGCCTGGTCAACCTCGTCAACCCCATCGGCAAGGGTCAGCGTGCGCTCATCGTCAGCCCGCCCAAGGCCGGCAAGACGATGCTGCTCAAGAACATCGCCAACGGCATCACCACCAACTACCCCGAGATCCTGCTCATGGTCGCGCTCATCGGTGAGCGTCCCGAGGAAGTCACCGACATGCGTCGCTCGGTCAAGGGTGAGGTCATCTCCTCCACCTTCGACGAGCCCACCGAGAACCACACCCACGTAGCCGAGATGGCCCTGGAGATCGCCAAGCGCCAGGTCGAGAGCGGCCGCGACGTGGTCATCCTGCTGGACTCGATCACGCGCCTCTCGCGCGCCTACAACCTGGCCCTGCCGCCGTCCGGTCGCACGCTCACCGGTGGTATCGACCCCGTGGCGCTGTATCCGCCCAAGCGTTTCTTCGGTGCCGCACGCAAGCTGGAGGAAGGCGGCTCGCTGACGATCATCGCGACCTGCCTGGTCGACACCGGCTCGCGCATGGACGATGTCATCTACGAGGAGTTCAAGGGCACCGGCAACAGTGAGCTCATCCTCGACCGCAAGCTGGCCGAGAAGCGCATCTATCCGTCGATCGACGTGCAGCGTTCCGGCACCCGCCGGGAGGAGCTGCTGCTCGAGGAGCCCGTCCTTCGGATGGTCTGGACGATGCGTCGCATGCTCGGTGCCGTCGGCACCAACGAGGGCATCGAGCTGCTGCTCAACCGCCTCAGCAAGACCGACTCCAACGCCGAGTTCCTGGCCACGCTCACCAAGCAGGCGGCGGCCGACGGCTCCAGGCCCAGCTAGGGTGAGCGGCCGGTCGAGCTGAGGCCAAAGGGATGTTCCTCGATCGCGTCGACCTGAGCGTCATCGCCGGCAACGGCGGCAACGGTGCTGCCACCTTCCGGCGTGAGGCGCACGTGCCCCGCGGCGGGCCCGATGGTGGCGATGGTGGCCGCGGCGGCTCCGTCTACCTGGTCGTCGACGTCGGTCAGACGATGCTCATCGACTACCGCTACAAGCACCACTTCCGGGCACAGCACGGTGGTGCCGGTCAGCGTTCGCGCCGTCACGGCAAGGCCGGCGATGACCTCGAGCTGGCGGTGCCGCCGGGTACGGTCGTCTTCGATGCCGCCAGCGGCGACCTCATGGCCGACCTGGTATTCCCGGCACAGCGAGTCATGGTCGCGCGCGGTGGCCGCGGTGGCCTTGGCAACACCCACTTCGCTACCTCCACCCACCAGGCGCCAAAGCACGCCCAAAAGGGTGAGCCGGGCGAGGAGCGGCGCCTGCGGCTGGAGCTGCGGCTGATCGCCGATGTCGGCCTGGTCGGCTTGCCCAACGCCGGCAAGTCGACCCTCCTCACCGCGCTGACCGCCGCGACACCCAAGATCGCCAACTACCCCTTCACCACGCTGGAGCCCAATCTCGGTGTGCTGGATCTCGCCGTCGACGACCCCGCCGATGAGCGGCGGCCTACGCTTGCCGACCTGCCCGGACTCATCGAGGGAGCCAGTGACGGAGCCGGCCTCGGCCACGCCTTCCTGCGACACGTGGAGCGTACGCGGGTGCTGGTCCACGTCGTCGACATGTCGGTACCCGATCCGGAGCGCGACTACCAGGTCATCCGCGAGGAGCTTGCCGCACGCGACCCGGGACTCCTGGACAAGACCACCCTGGTGGCGGCCAACAAGCTGGACCTGGAGCCTGAGCGCGAGCTGTTGCGGGCGTTCAACGAGGCTCGCGCGCGCGAGGGCCTGGAGGTCGTGCAGATCTCGGCCGCCGACGGGATCGGCCTGCTCGAGCTGCGGTCGGCACTGGCCCGGATGCTGCCCGACGACGAGGAGCTGGGGGGACCGGGAGAGGCCGCCGGGGTCGTGGTTCATCGCTACGATCCGGCCGAGGAGGGCTTCTTCATCGAGCGTGCGGCTGCCGGCGAGTGGGTGGTGCAGGGTCGCCGTGTCGAACGCCTGGTGGCGCAGACCGATTTCGAGAACGACGAATCCGCAGCGCGCCTGCAGCGTGAGCTGGCCAGGCTGGGGTTGGTGGAGAAGCTGCGTGCTGCCGGCGTCGAGCCCGGTGACAGCGTCCGCATCGGCGACATCGAGCTGGAATGGGGCGCCGAGGCGGGAGCCTGGGTGTGAGCAAGGGTGGATCCGAGGGCCCCTCGGCGGGCGCGTTCGGCATCCTCGGCGGCACCTTCGATCCGGTGCATTGCGGTCACCTGGCCCTGGCGCGTGAGGCGCTGGCGGTGCTCGACATCGACAGCGTCCTCTTCGTGCCCAATGCCGACCCTCCACACAAGCGCGGCGTGGCCGTGACGGCGGCGGTCCATCGGGAGGCGATGGTGGACCTGGCGATCGCACCCGAGCCCGGCTTCGTGCTGTCCCGCGTCGAGCTGGAGCGGCCCGGGCCCAGCTACGCGGTCGATACCGTGTCCCAGCTGGCCCAGCGTTCCCGCGCTGAGGGCCGGCCGGAGCCATGGTTCGTACTCTCGGCCGAGGTGCTCGAGGGGTTCGCCGCCTGGCGCGAGCCCGATCGCATCCTCGCGCTGTGTCGCATCGCGGTCGCGCCTCGACCCGGTGCCGAGCCGCTCGATGCGGCCTGGGTCAGGGCCAACCACCCGGGCCGTGAGGACCGCTTCACCTTCCTGCCGGGTCCCGAGCTCGACATCGCCTCGACTGCCATCCGTGAGCGTGTCCGGCGCGGCCAGTCCATCGACGAGCTGACGCCTGCGCCGGTGGTGCGCTACATCGCACAGCGGGGTCTCTATCGCGCCGCCCGGGGGCAGACATCGACATGAGCGAGCTGCGCACGATCGGGCTGCTCGGGGGCATGAGCTGGGAATCGTCGGTCGAGTACGAGCGCGTCATCAACACCGAGGTGCGCCGCGCCCTGGGCGGCGTGCACTCCGCCAGCCTGCTCGTCCGGTGCTACGACTTCGCTGCCATCGAACGGCTGCAGGCGGCAGGCGACTGGGGCTCCGCCGGTCGTCTGCTGGCGTCCGACGCGCGTCGTCTTCAGGAAGCTGGGGCCGGGCTCATCGTCCTGTGTACCAACACCATGCACCGAGTCGCCGACGTCATCGAGGCGGCTATCGACGTGCCCTTCCTGCATCTTGCCGATGCCACCGCGGCCGCGGTGCGCGAGGCGCACATCAGCGATGTCGCACTGCTGGGCACCCGCTACACGATGGAGGGGGAGTTCTATCGTGCCCGGCTGGAAGGTCAGGGCCTGCGGGTCATCGTGCCCGACGAGCCTGACCGCAGCCTCGTCCACGATGTCATCTACGACGAGCTGGTCCAGGGGGTCATCTCGCCCGTGTCACGGGCCGCCTTCCTGGAAGTCATCGACCGCCTCATCGGGCGTGGCGCCGACGGCGTCATCGCCGGCTGCACCGAGATCGAGCTGCTGCTTGGGGCCGACGACGTGAGGGTCCCGTACTTCCCGACCACGACATTGCACGCCCGCGCCGCAGCGCGCTGGGCCCTGGCTGGACTCGACACCGCATGATGGTGTCCGACCAGCCCACACAGGAGGAACCGACAGCGGTGGACGACGAGCAGGGCACGAGGATGCAGGCACCCCACGACATGGCCGCGAGCGTGGTCGACCCACGGGCGGCAGCACGGCCCGGGCTGCCCGCCGGTCGGACCGGGGCGGGCATCCAGCCTGCGCCCCCCATCGTGGTCGATGCGGTCGACCCGGCGGTGCTGGCCATGGCTCACCGCATCGTCGATCTGGCTTCCGACAAGAAGGCCTCCGACATCGTGCTGCTGGACGTGCGTGGCCAGACCAGCATGACCGACTACTTCGTCATCTGCTCGGGTGCATCCGACCGCCAGCTCAACGCCATCGCCGACGGCATCGTGGCAGGCCTCAAGGATGATGGCGACGAGCCCCTGAGCCGCGAGGGTGACGCCGGTTCGCACTGGCTGCTGCTGGATTTCGGTGGCGTCATCGTGCATGTCATGAGCAAGCCCGAGCGCGAGTTCTACCAGCTCGAGAAGCTCTGGTCGGAAGCAGCGTTGCTCCTGCACGTGGTGTGAGGCACCGCACCCTGCCGCACCCATCTACCCCAACCGGGTGACGGGTCGTGGTACCACCGGGGCATGGGGGTAAGCAGGCCGCGTCCCTAGCATCACTTCTCGAGTCGATCGGATGGTCCGGTCGTCGAGACGAGGATGATGCGAACGATGACGTGGCTTCGGGATAACTGCCCGCAGTGCGAGCGGCTGTTGGTCAACTCGCGCTTCGACACGACGTTCCGCATGCCCGACGGCGAGGAGCGCCTTTGCTTCGCCATCCCGGCGGCGCTCTGCTCCGACTGCCATCAGCTCTACCTCGACCCCGATCTGCTCGAGGTGCTGGACATCCCCGATGGCCGCTGCGTCTTCGCCATCGAGTCGGATGGCGTGGTCCAGGAGCGCGCGACCCAGTTCCCCGTCTAGCGCGGATCCGCGGTCGGCATCGGCCGCAGGCTAGCCCGGCGCGGCCGTGACCTCCTCATCCTTCGTGGGCGTACCGCCGCCTCGTGCCGCCCGCGACCAGCTGGTGGCCTGCACCAGGTAGACACCGGCGGACACCATGGCGATGCCGAGCAGTCCTGATGCTCCCGGCGCCTCACCCAGGAAGATCCACGCCAGAAGTGCGATCTGGACCAGCATGGTGTTGTTGATGCTGGCTGATTCGACGGCCGTCAGCCGCTGCAGTGACAGGTTCCAGAGGGTGAACGCGAGTGCCGTGTTGACGACGGCCAGCCAGCCGATGATCAACCAGCCCTGGGTCGAGACCTGCGGGATACCTTCCATGCCGACTGCGATGAACACCAGCACGCCGGCGCCCACGGCCATGCTCGCCGCGGTGATGACGAGGGCCGGTAGACGGCCTTCGCGGTTGACGCTCCGGCCAAGCAGTGCTGCCGCGACGTTGGCTGCCAGCGCGATGCCGGCTGCGGCCATGCCCGTGGTGGTGGCCGCCAGGTCGCCGGCGAAGTAGAACATGGCTCCGACCAGGACGGCGATGACCCCGACGACCTGCATCCGCGTGGGGATCTCCGTGAGCGTGAGCGCGGCACCGGCGGCGACCAGCAACGGCGTCATCGCCAGCACCAGGCTGGTCGTGGCCGCCGGCTGTGCCTCGAGCGCCACGAAGATCGCGCCCTGGGTGAGGGCATACATGACCACGCCAAGGACGACCAGCCGCACGACCAGCCCGCGGCTCACCTGATACTCGTGGCGGCGCCGGCCTTCGCGCAGCACGACCCAGCCCACCAGCACGATGGCCGCCAGGCCATAGCGCAGCGCGGCGAACGTCACCGGCCGCAGGCCCTCGTCCTCGAGGCCCCAGCGGATGAGCACCCACGACGAGCTCCAGAGGACGGTGACGAGGAGAGCCAGCCAGACCGCCAGGCGATGAGAGCCCAGGACCGCGCGAATGACCGCTACTCCCGCTGACCGGCGGCTGCGGCGTGACGCGCGATCCACGCCTGGACCGTGAGCGCATCGATGGCGCCACTCACCTGCAGCGTGGAGCCGTCGAGGGAGATGCCCTTGGACCGAAGGTCCAGCGCCAGCAGGTCGGTCAAGGCCGTCTCAAGTGCAGCCAGCGACCACGCCCTCGCCTGCTCGGCCAGCTTGCTGGCACGGAAGGGCTGCAGCTTCAGCTCCTTGACGATCTGTGGTGGCGTGGATCCGCCGTCGAGGTGCTCACGGACGAGGATCAGGTCGCGCAGGCGCCGATGGAGCTGTGTCACCAGCACCGGCAGGGGGGTACCGTCGGCGAAGAGGCGTTCGGCCAGGCTGGCGGCACTGGCGCCGGCACGGGCGCCGACCGCATCGAGGAATGCCCACGTCGAGCCGGGGATGGTCTCGCTCACGAGCGCCTCGACGTCGTCCGCGCTGACGCTGCCGCCGGGTCGATAGAGCGACAGCTTCTCCAGCTCCGCGTTGGCCAGCTCGGTGCGTCGTCGACGGTCGACATCGGACTCGCGGATGTGCCCTCCGACCCGCTCCGCCAGCAGCCGTGCTGCGGCCGGCTGCAGCTCGATCCCCAGCTCCCTGGCGCGCTTGACCAGCCACGGCTCCAGCTGGCCTGCACCGGGCACCTTGAATTCCTGTACCACGCCGCCGGCGTCGCGCACAGCGTCGTGCAGGGCACCGCGGGCCGCCGGGGACCTGGCACCGCCGGCCGTCAGGTCGGTGACGCAGAGCGCATTGCCCGGTGGCACCGTGCCTACCAGCGCCAGCAGCCGCTGCCGCGCTTCCTTCTCGGCCAGCAGGCCGGCCGGCTGGCGGATGACCACGAGCGTGCCGGCGCCGAAGAGCGGCGCCATGCCCAGGTGTTGCTCGATGCCGTCGAGCGCTCGTGCCCGGCGCTTGGCGAGCGAGCCTGAGACGCCTTCATCACCGGCGTCGTCGTCGAGGCTTGCTCGCCACACCTCCATGGGTTCGCCTGGCAGCGAGAGGCGCTCTGCGAACGTCCGCGCCGCGCGCTCGATGCCGTAAGCGTCCTCGCCCCAGAAGTAGGCCAGGGTGGGCGTCTGACTCATGCGGCCGAGATGTCGGCCACGTGGTCGCCCAGGCTGCCATTGGCTTCAGCGCGGGCGATGGCATCATCCACCCAGCGCAGTCGCTCGACCGTCGTCGGCTCGATGCCGATGGCTGCGCAAACCTCTGCCTCAAGGCGTCGCGCCATGGCGAAGGCGCGTTCGAGCCCATCGGCATACTCGGGATGCTTGCGACTCCAGCGCTCGAAGCGTTGCTCCAGGGACACGACGCGCTGGGTGGCGCGTTTGTCGGCATAGGAGACGATGCGCTCCTCGATGGGCGCATCCACGACCCAGCTGGCCGCGTCGGGCTCGGAAAGGCGTGACACCGGGTGGGCGCGCAGCGCACGTGCCAGCTCCGGATGCCCAACCTCGCTGAGCCAGGCAGCGCCTGCCATCCCGTGGCCCAGCTCACGCAGGGGATGGTCGCGCGGGAGGGCCTTGTCCACGTCGTGGAGGAGCGCGGCCGTTTCCACCAGGCGCCGGTCGACCGTGATGCCGCCGCGCGAGGCGCGGTAGGCGAGGAAGGACGCCACCTCGGCCACCACCGTCACGTGCTGCAGCAGACGTGGCGAGGGCGAGGTGGACAGGAGCAGTGAGAGCGCTTCGGTTCGGGTAGGTACCGCCATCAGGGCGAGCGTAGCAGGGGTCGCCCGGGGTGGTCGACAGGGTGCGAGCGAGATGGCCGGAGGACGCACACGGCGGCACCCGTGACGGGCCTGTCAACAGTGCCGTGGCCGTGCGCGGTCGCCCATCGAGGTCGAGGCTGAGCGTCCCTTGCTGGTCGGTGCGCCAGACCTGTGCGCCCACGGCCTGCAGTCGATCGACAGTTGCGCGCGCGGGGTGTCCGTAGCGGTTCCCGTCGCCAGCGCTGATGGCCGCCAGTCGCGGCTTGAGCACCTCGAGCAGCTGGCGGCTGGAGGCGGTGGCACTGCCGTGGTGAGCCACCTTCAGCAGATCCCAGCGACGTCGATCAGGTGGGATGGAGGCGAGGATGTCGGCATCGTGGTCATCCTCGAGGTCGCCGGTGAGGAGGACACGCTGCCGCCCCAGGTGGACGGAGAGCACGATGGAGGTGCCGTTGATGGCGCGGCCGTCCGACAGGGTGCGCTCCGGGATCTCCTCTCGCGGTGGCCAGAGCACCTCGACCTTCGCGCTCCCGAGCGTGAACTCATCCCCCTGCAGCAACCGCACACGTGGGATGTGGTATTCGGCGGCTGCCACGCGCAGCTGGCTGACACCCGGCCCGCGGCTGGACATGCCGGTCTCGGCGAAGCGGGCGACACGGTATCGCGGCACCATGCCGGCGAGGCCGCCGGCATGGTCCTCGTGCGGGTGTGTCATCACCACCACGTCGATGCTGCGATCCCAGGCGGGGATGCGCTCGTCGAGCCGATGCACGAGCAGATCCGGGTCTGGTCCTCCATCGACCAGCATGCGCTCGCCATCAGCTTGCAGCAGGATGGCGTCACCCTGGCCGATATCTAGGATGCTGACCTGGAGCCCCGGCTGTGGTCGGGCCACGAGCACGACGGACGCGGCCGCCACCACGACGACCACGAGCGTGACAGCGGCGAGCGTCTGCCTGCGACGCCGCTGCGTGGGCCGGTCGGGCAGCGGCGCTTCCACGGGGTCAGGGTCGGGGGCCGCGACGCCGCCCCGGCGAGTGGCTCGCAGAGCCAGGCCGAGCGCGACCGCCGCCATGGCCGCTCCGACGAGGTCGAAGGGAGCGGCCAGCTCTACGTTGGCGAGGGGCACGTCGGCGAGCACCGCCGCGCCCCGCGTCATCGCTGCCAGCGGTAGCCAGGATCCGACGATGAGCGGCGCCAGGACGATGTTGGCGACCGGCGCAGCCAGCACCGGTCCGACGAGCACGCCGGACGCCGCCCCCAGCATGGCCAGTGGCACCACCGGCGCCACCAGCAGATTGGCCAGCGGCGAGATGAGCGAGAGTCGCCCGAAGTGGAGCAGGATCAGCGGCAACGTCGAGAGCTGTGCGGCCAGCGACACGCCCAGGGTCTCGTGCAGCCAGCGAGGGCCGCGACCACGCGTGAGCCGCTTCACGGCGGCCTCGGCATGGCCGCCCAGCGCCAGCAGTCCCGCGGTCGCTGCCAGCGAGAGCTGCAGGCCGATGTCGCTGATCATGTGCGGATCGGCCAGCAGCAGGCCCAGGCAGGCCAGGCCCAGCGCGGCGGCGGCCCCCGAGGGTCGCCCGCCCTCACGGGCGATGAGCACCACCACGCCCATCACCGCGGCGCGGATGACGCTGGCCTCGGCCCCGGCGATGACGGTGTAGGCCACGATGGCGACGATGACGATGGCGCTCCGTGGCCGGCGGGAGAGGCCGGTGGCGCGCAACAGCGCTGTCGCGATGCCCGCCACGAGCGCGATGTTCCAGCCGCTGATGGCGACCACGTGGGTGAGTCCGGTGACGGTGAAGTCGTCGGCCACGGACCGGCTCACGCGCTCGCGCAGGCCGACAAGGATGCCCGCAGCCAGGCCTGCCTCCGGTTCCGGGATGGCACGCGACAAGGCCCCGTCGATGCCCCAGCGCAGTCGTTCGACCGAGGCGACGAAGCCACCACCGGCTCCGGTCAGCTCGAGCGTGTGTCCCTTGATGGTGCCGACGGCACCGCGCGACTCGAGGAAGCCGGCGAAGCCGGGCGCGTCCGCTGGCGGCGCCTGGACGCTGCCCCGGATCGAGACCAGGTCGCCGGGCACCAGGGCCGGGTGTCGCGGCAGCCAGGCATAGACGCGCCAGCTGGCGTCGTGGTCGGCAACGAGATCGACGAAGGCTCGCTGCTCCGAACCGTTGGGTGACGAGACATCGACGACGACCGCTGCCCAGTCACCGCTGCCCACCGGCAGCGACGCTGCCAGCGCGCCCGATCCGGCCAGCAGCGTCCCCATCGCGACGCGCAGCGAGACACCGCCGAAGGCCAACAACGATGCGGCCAGCGGTGCGCGGCGTCGCCCCATCGCCCCGATGCCGGCGACGATCGCTGCGCCCGCCAGTCCCAACGCCGACCAGCCCGAAAGCGGCAAGGCGAAAGGGCCATCGTCCCCCACCAGGGCGGCCGCGATGGCGCCGGCCGCCAGCCAGCCAGCCCGGGGCAATCTCATCACCCGAACGGCGATCGTCAGCCGGCCTGGACGAGGTGCTGCAGATCCTCGAAGACCGACTCGCCGACCAGCCCCCGCGCGCGCAGGTCACGCGCGCTGGAGAACCGTCGTTCGGCCCGAGCGTCGAGGATCTTGCGAGCGGTGACCGGGCCCACGCCCGGGAGCGACTCGAGCTCGGCCTGGTCGGCGCTGTTGAGGTCGATGCGTCCGTCGCCAGCTGCGGACCCCTCGTGGCGGTCGATGCCCAGCTCGGGCACCAGTACCTTGATGCCATCCTGTAGCGGCTGGGCGAGGTTGAGGCGCTCACTGGCTGCGAGCAGGTCCACGCGCGGGGCATAGCCGCCGGCCGCCTCGATGGCGTCGCCGACGCGGTCGCCGGCCCACAGGCGGTGCAGCCCCGGTCGTGCCACGGCGCCGGCCACATCGACGACGATCTCGTCCGCTGCAGATGCCGTCAGGCGCGCCTCGCCGGCCATGACGGGCTGTGCGTCCAGTGGCTCACCGATAGCCGCGGACAGCTCGTCCCCTTCGAGCGTCAGCGTGCCCAGCAGCATGACCGCCAGCAGCGCCACTGCGGCTCCCGCGGCGGCTCCACCCAGGCCCGAGAGCAGGGGCACCAGCCACACCGGCGCAGAGCCCGAGCTGACATGCCCCGGCTCAGGCCGCGCCGGGATCGGCGGCTGGACGGTCGGGCGCACCCCGAAGGTGCGACCGTTTGGCATGGCCTCGTTCAAGCCTTCGCTCCTGCCGGCGGGCGGAGGCGGCGGAGATATGGTCGGCGGGCCGCTCGGCGGACACGACCCGGATCCGGCGGACCGTCGTCGAACGGGAGCGCTCCCTGGGCCAAGCTACCGGTGAGGCGGCCGTGTCCAGTGACGCACCAGCAGGCTAGGGCAGGGCCCTTATGGCGGACTTATGCGCGATGGTGCCCCGACATGTCAGCCGCCGACGAGTGCCTCCAGGCGAGGACGCACGTCGCGGGCCATGCGCCGCATCGATTCCTCGTCGTAGGGCGGCGGGAAGCCGCAGATGAGGTGGCGGTAGCCGGCCTCGACGTAGGGCTTGAGTTGCTCGAAGACCTCGTCGGGATCGCCCGCGATGATGCGGTCCGAGTCCACTCCCGCAGACCCGGGTCGGACCTCGTCGTCAACGGCGCCGCCGTTGTGGGCCAGCAGCTCGGCCTCGCGCGCCAGGGCTTCTTCGCGCGTGTCGCGGATGACCACGCGCTGCAGCTCCACGGTGCGCTCGATGGTCTTCTCGTCGCGGCCCAGCTTGCGGCAGTGCTCCTGCAGGATGGCTTCGGACTCCAGCAAGGGCTCGATGGGATTGCCCAGGTTGTTCATGTCGGCGTACTCGGCCACGAGCCGCAGTGTGACCTTGGGGCCCGAGCCGCCGATGAGGATGGGGATGTGCTTCTGCACGGGCTTGGGCAGGTTCAGCACCGAGTCCACGTCGTAGCGCGAGCCCTCCGGCGATGAGGGACGCTCACCGGCGAGCATGCCGCGGATGATCTGCAGCGACTGCTCCAGCCACTTGAGGCGTGTGCCGGGGCGGTCGCCGAACTCGATGCCGAAGGCCGTGTGCTCGGGTTCCATCCAGGCCGCCCCGATGCCCAGCACCGCCCGCCCATGGCTGATGTGGTCGATGGTGGTGATCATCTTGGCCAGCAGCGCCGGGTTGCGGAAGGTGTTGGCCGAGACGAGGTGGCCGATGGTCGCGCGCTTCGTCTGTGCCGCCACCGCCGCCATGGCCGTGTACGTTTCCAGTGCCGGGCCTTCCCACGAGCCCACGATGGGATAGACGTGGTCCCAGGTGAACAGCGAATCGAAGCCCAGGTCCTCGGCGCGCAGCATGGCGTCGAGGAAGGCAGGCCAGTCGGTGTACTGGTTCCAGAGGTTGGCACCCAACTTGATGGGTGCGTGCATGTTGGGCATCGTCGCGCTCCTCTTGTTCGTTCGGCTCAGCTGGAGGGTTCGGCTTCGCGCTGCCGGCGGCCCGCGGCGGCGGTCCCCTCGACATCGGCCGCGGCTGCGGTCAGCCAGCCAAGGATCTCGTCGGCGTGATCGATCAACGTCGAGAAGTGTCCACCCTCCTCGACCATGGTAAGGGTCGCGCCCGGGATCTCGCCCGCCAGGTGCCTGGCCCACCCCGGTGCTGCCTGCCGATCCCGCTGTCCGTGCCAGACGTGGACTGGGACAGAGACGGCTCCGAGCGCGAAATGCCAGTCTCGATGGTACAGCCCGGCTTCGTGGACGATGCCGTCGGTACCGTGTCGAGCGCCTTCGGTCATCTCTGCGACGATCTCGTCCGCCACATCGGGCCGGCGCTCGAAGAGCGCCCGGTCAGCCGGCTGCATGCGGCCCCACGTCCGTAACCACCGCTCAGGCGAGCCACGCATCTGGCGCAGCTGGTTGCGGGCCATCGGTCGATACAGCGCCGACGACTTCATCACGACGTTGACGAAGCGGAAGAGTGGGTGCATGCCGCTGTTCGACGCTGGGGGAGGCGCCGGGGATGACACGGTCGCAGCGGCGCGGACCCGTTCGCTCAAGGCATGCGCACACGCGAGCGCATGCGGTCCGCCACCGGAGTGACCGAGAACCGGGAACGCTCCCAGTCCCAGGTGATCGGCCAGGTGGGCGACGTCCGAGGGCCAATCGAGCAGCTGTCGCCCAGCCTGGAAGTCGGAGCCGCCGAACCCCGGGCGGTCGGGGCAGATGAGCCGAACCTCGGCTCGAGCTGCAGCGCCGGCCAGCAGGCGCCCGGCCAGGCGTGAGTCGTTGCCGCCGTGAAAGAAGAGCATCGGGGTGCCTTCGGCCAGGCCGTACTCGGCCCACGACAACGAGCGTCCATCGGGCAACGTGGTGCTGCCATCCTCGAGCAGGAGCCTGTTGTCGGTCGTTGTCGGCGTGTGCATGTCCAGCCTGTGCGGGATCGTCGGGCTCAGGCGGAGAGGTAGGCTTCCAGCTGGGGGCGCACTTCGCCCGCCAGGCGCTCTACGGTCTCCACGTCGTACGGGGCGGGGAAGCCGAAGATGAGGTGTCGGTAGCCCCGGTCAAGGTAGGGCTTGCAGTGCGCGACCACGTCCTCGACCGTGCCCACTGGCATGCCGGTCCAGGTCTTGGCGGACCCGTTGTCGGCGAACACGTCGGCCATCACCGTGAAGGCCTCTTCGCGCGAGTCCCGGATGAAGGGCGTGCCCATGCCGACCGTGCGCTCGACCGTCTTCTCGTCGCGTCCGATGGCCTCGCAGTGCGCTACCAGCAGCGCGTCCTTCTGCGCCAGCGACGCGGCTGTGCCGCCGATGTTGCAGGCGTCGGCGTACTCGGCCACCAGCCGCAGCGTGACCCTGGGCCCGGAGCCACCGACCAGGATCGGCAGGTGTGCCTGCAGCGGCGCCGGCAGATTGAGCACCGCGTCGGTGGTGTAGCGCCCGCTGCTGCTGGGTCGCTCGCCATCGAGCATCCCGCGCATGATCGGCAGGGCTTCTCGCAACCAGCGCAGGCGCTCTCCGGGGCTGCCCCCGAACTCCAGTCCGAAGGCCTCGTGCTCCGTCTCGAACCAGGCGGCGCCGATACCCAGGATCGCTCGACCGCCGCTGATGTGGTCGAGCGTGGTGATCATCTTGGCCACCAGAGCCGGGTTGCGGAAGGTGTTGGCGCCGACCATCAGGCCGATGCTGGCATGCTCCGTGGTCGTGGCCACGGCCGCCATGGCCGTATAGCACTCGAAGATGGGGCCCTCGTGAGAGCCGACGATGGGGTAGAGGTGGTCCCAGGTCCAGATGGAATCGAAGCCGAGGCGGTCGACCCGTTGCTGTGCCGCGAGGAACGATGCCCAATCGGTGTATTGGTTCCAGTTGTTGACACCCAGCTTCAGGGGCGCGTTCATATCGGGCATGGCTACTCCTTCGGTCGTGGCGACGGTGATCAGCCGGCGATGAGGGCTTGCAGGCGGGGTCGCACCTCGGTCGCCATACGCACCATCGACTCCTCGTCGTACGGCGCCGGCCAGTAGAACACGAGATGGTGGTAGCCCAGCTCGACATAGCGCGCGAGCCACTCGAAGACATCCTCAGGTGTGCCCGTGGGCTGGTTCTTCCAGGGCTCGTTGTCCTGCGCCCGGAACAGGGCGTCCTTGTCGCGGAAGGCCTGCGCACGTGAATCGCGGATCGTGGGCACCCCCACGTCGATGCTGCGCTCGATGGTCTTCTCGTCGCGTCCGACAGCCTCGCAGTGGTCGATGAGGACAGCGTCTGCGTCAGCCACCTCGCTCGGTGCGCCGCCGATGTTGCAGATGTCGGCATACTCCGCCACCAGGCGCAGTGTGACCTTGCGGCCCGAGCCGCCGATGAGGATGGGCATGCGCGGCTGGACCGGCGCCGGCACGTTGTGCGCGTTCCTGATCTGGTAGTGCGGACCGGCGGAGCTGGGCCGGGTGCCGTCGAGCATGCCGCGCATCACCGGCAGGGCTTCCTTCAGCCAGCGCAGCCGCTCGCCGATGCTGGCGCCGAACTCGAAGCCGAAGCCGCGATGCTCGTGCTCCGCCCAGCCGGCCCCGACGGCCAGGATGGCGCGACCTTCGCTGATGTGGTCGAGCGTGGTCATCATCTTGGCAAGCAACGCCGGATTGCGATAGGTGTTGGCGGCGACCATGATGCTGATCGAGGGCCGCGTGGTCAGCTCGGCGATGGGAGCCATGGCCATGAGTGCCTCGAAGATGGGGCCGTCTTCGGGCAGGTTGGGCGGGTAGATGTGGTCCATCGTCCAGAGCGAGTCATAGCCCAGCTCCTCGGCGCGCAGGTGGGCGGCCTTGAAGGCGGGCCAGTCGGTGTACTGGTTCCAGATGTCGGCGCCGAGCTTCAGCGGCGCGTTCATGTCGGGCATGGGGCCTCACGAGGTGCGAGTCAGGGCACCTGAAGGCTACCGCATGGGAGAGCTAACGCTGGATATCCACGTACACGGCGGCCCTGTCATCGCCCTCGCCATCCCAGCCGACCACCCGCAGGGCGAAGCAGCCATCGCCCGTGACATCGACCGTGGAGAGCACGCCGATGTCGGCCATGGCCGGGTCATCCTCGGGTGGGATGTAGTTGACGTGGGAGCGATATCGCCGCGTCGACAGCGATTCGACGATCTTCATGCCGCTGGGCTCGTAGCCGTCGAGTCGCACGCCGTCGCGGATGCCGTTGGCGAGCACGACGTTGAGGCGTGACTCGGCCTCCGGGTGTGGTGGCGGAGCGCCCACGAACTCACCTTCACCTTCGATCTGCGGACGCACCAGGATCGTCGGTTCGATGCCGTCATCGGACCGGCCGGTCTGGCGCAGCTGGTAGATGACCCGGTCGTAATCGCGATAGGTGCGGAAATCGACCTGGTACAGGTCCCAGTCAGTGCCCGGCGGGCCACTCTGGCTCATCGACTCGTAGCAGACGAACCCGCCAGGTGGGCCCAGCGTCGGTGTCGGCTGCGGCGTTCGTCGCGGCCTGGGCGTCGGCGGAAGTGTGGCTTCGGGCGGAAGTGTGTCGAGCACCGGTTCGGGCGAGGTGGTCGCCGCAACGCCGACGCTGGCGTCGTCGCGTTGGTCCGCGAGCGTGAGGATGAGGAAGCCCGCGGCGAGGCCCAGGAACGCCATGGCCACGATGGCCAGGGCGATGAGCAGCGGGTTGCGAGCACCACCGCGCGAAGGTGGGTCGCCAGGCGCGGCCGCGTAGGCGGGACCGGCCAGCGGCTGGCCGCACTGACCGCAGTAGGCCCGGCCGGGCGGGTTGGGCGCGCGGCAGTTCCAGCAGGGCAGGGGCGGCAGGGTCGGCGGCCGCAGCGAGGTGCCACAGGCACCGCAGTAGACGTCGGTCCCGGCGTTGGGCGTGCCACACGCCGGACACGTCACGTGCTCGTTCATCGGACGACGATGTTGACCAGGCGCCCCCCGACGTGGATGACCTTGACCACCTGTTTGCCCTCGAGGTTGGCGATGACCTTGGGCTGCGCCATGACGATGGCTTCGATCTCTTCCTGCGGCAGCCCCGGCGCCACGCTGACCTTGTCGCGCAGCTTGCCGTTGACCTGGACCGGAAGCTCGATCATCTCGGCCGCGACCAGGGACTCATCGAAGGCGGGCCAGGCTTCGGCGTGGATCGATCGCCACGTCTCGCCCGGCGAGCTGCCAGGCGGCGGGACCACAGCTCCTCGGCGATGTGCGGCGCGACCGGCGCCAGCATCAGCAGCAGCAGGCGCACGGCCTCGTCCCAGCCGGCCGTGTTGGCCGCAGCGCGTGCCGCGGTACCGCATCAGCAGGTTGGTCAGCTCCATGAGCTTGGCCACGATGGTGTTCCAGCGGAAGCCCTCGTGGTCGTCGGTCACGCCCTCCAGCGTCCGGTGCGCACCCACGCGCAAGGACTTTCGCGGCGGCCGCCAGGTCCTCGCCCGCCGGGCAGCGATGCCGGCGTCGGCGTCGCCGTGCTCCTGGCCGGTCGGGTCGAGGACACGGTCCAGACGCGGCGCAGGAAGCGGTTCACGCCCTCGATGCCCGACGGGTTCCAGGGGCCGCCCTGGTCCCACGGACCCATGAACATCAGGAAGAGGCGCACCGTGTCGGCGCCGTAGCGGTGGACAAGCTCGTCGGGGTCCTGGACGTTGCCGCGGCTCTTGCTCATGCGCTCGCCGTCAGCGCCCAGGATCTGGCCCTGGTTGAAGAGGCGCTTGAAGGGCTCGCGCTCAGCGATGACGCCGAGGTCGTTCAGCGCCTTGGCGAAGAAGCGGCTGTAGAGCAGGTGCATGACCGCGTGCTCAGCGCCGCCGGTGTACTGGTCGACAGGGCACCAGCGTTCGTCGAGGGCGCGGTCGATGGCGGCCTCTTCGTTGCCCGGCGACAGGTAGCGCCAGCAGTACCAGGAGCTATCGACGAACGTGTCCATCGTGTCCGTCTCGCGCTTGGCCGGCCCGCCACACCGCGGGCAGGTGGTGTCGAGGAAGGACGGTGTCCAGGTCAGTGGATTGCCACCCCCGGGTCGATAGGCGAAGTCGTCCGGCAGCAGCACCGGCAGGTCCGACTCGGGCACCGGCACGATGCCGCAGTCGGCCTCGCAGTAGACCACCGGGATGGGCGTACCCCAGGCCCGCTGGCGGCTGACCAGCCAGTCGCGGATGCGGTAGGTGACGGTGGCCTCGCCCTCGCCGCGTTCCACCAGCTCGGCCACGATATCGGCGAATCCCTGCGACCACGGCTGCCCCGAGTGCACTCCGCTGTTCACCAGCCGGGCGTCGTCGTCCTTCGAGACGATAGGCCTCATGGAGCGGGGCGTCATCGGCGTCGTCGGGCCCTGCCACGACGCGCTGGATGGGGATGCCGAACTGGGTGGCGAAGGCGAAGTCGCGTTCGTCGTGGCCGGGCACGGCCATGATGGCGCCGGTGCCGTAGCTGGCCAGCACGTAGTCGGCGATCCAGATGGGGATGCGTTCGCCGTTGACGGGGTTGATGGCGTCCGCGCCGATCGGCACGCCGGTCTTCTCGCGGTCGGTCGAGAGCCGCTCGATCTCGGTCTCGCGGCGAGTCCTGGCCACGTACGCCTCGACCGCTCGCTGCCTGCTCGGGTGCGGTCAGCTCGTCCACCAGCGGGTGCTCCGGGGCCAGGACCATGAACGTGGCCCCGAAGAGCGTGTCCGGGCGCGTGGTGAAGACGCGCAGCTCCTCGCCGCCGGCGTGGTGCTCCGATGGCGCGGTGCGGAAGACGACGTCGGCTCCCTCCGAGCGGCCGATCCAGTTGGTCTGCATCAGGCGCACCGGCTCGGGCCAGTCGAGGCCCTCGAAGGAGAGCAGCTCGTCGGCGTACTTGGTGATGCGGAAGAACCACTGCTCCAGGTCGCGCTTGATGACCGGCGTGCCGCAGCGCCAGCAGACGCGGTCGACGCCCTCGACCTGCTCGCGCGCCAGCACCACCTGGTCCTTGGGGCACCAGTCGACCGGCGCCATCTTGCGGTAGGCCAGGCCGGCCTTCAGGAACTGCAGGAAGATCCACTGGTTCCAGCGGTAGTAGTCGGGCTGGCAGGTGACGACCTCGCTGGCCCAGTCGAAGGTCGCGCCCATCGAGCGCAGCTGGCGGCGCATGTTCTCGATGTTGCGCATGGTCCACTCGGCCGGATGGACACCGCTCTTGATGGCGGCGTTCTCGGCCGGCAGGCCGAAGGCATCGAAGCCGATGGGGAAGAAGACGTTGTAGCCGTTCATGCGCAGGAAGCGCGCGCGCGCGTCGGTCGGCGTCTTGATGTACCAGTGGCCGATGTGCAGGTCGCCCGACGGGTACGGGTACATCGTGAGCAGGTAGTAGTCGGGCCGCGAATCGTCGGCCAGGTCGGTGTCGTGGAGCCCGAGCTCGTCCCAGCGCTGCTGCCAGTGGGGCTCGATGGTCGCGGCGTCGTAGCGGTCGACCGATGGGCGTGTGGCGTCGCCGTCCGGGGCGTTGGGACTGCTCATGCGTGCATTCTCACCGATGCGGAGCGTGTGCGGGGCCGCTAACGACGAAACCCCCGCCGTCGACGGGGGTCTCTGGTTCAGGATTCGCGTGGTGGAGCGACGGGGACTCGAACCCCGGACCTTCTGCATGCCATGCAGATGCTCTCCCAGCTGAGCTATCGCCCCGTGGCCGACATAGTAGCGTGTCGGCGCGAGCAGGGCTGGCGCTGTGAGGCCGGACCGTCGGCGAGCCTGTCGACCTAGCATGTACGCGTGTCCGCGACCCATCCGTACCGCGTCCGCCGCTCCGATCGCGCCCGTCGTGCGCGGCTCACGGTGGGCCATGACGGCGACGTCGTGGTGGTGCTGCCACGACGCATGCCGGAGGTGGAGGCCGAGCGCCTGGTGCGGCAACACGGTGCCTGGCTGGAGCGGCATGTCTCACGCATCAGTGGCCAACAGGCGCTGCTCGCCGCGCGGCCGCCGCTGGGGCAGGGGCGGGTGCTGCAGGTCGCGGGTGAGCCCTGCCGGATCTCCGAGGTCGACACTGGGCCCGCTCGTCCCGTTCGGGGTCGTGTCGAGCCCGTGCCCGGTGGTCTGCTCGTCCGTCTGGGCCGCGATGGCCGTACCGCGCCTGAGCTGCTGGAGGCTGCCTTGCGTGCCCAGGCCCGCAGGGCCATCGGCGAGCGGGTGGCCGGACGCGCTCCCGAGCTGGCTGTGCGGCCGGGACCGATCAGCATCCGCGATCAACGCAGCCGCTGGGCCTCGGCCTCATCGAGCGGCGCGCTGTCCTTCAGCTGGCGCCTGCTGCTGGCGCCGCCGTTCGTGCTCGATGCGGTCGTGGTGCACGAACTGGCGCACCTGCGCATCCGTGGCCACAGCCGGGCCTTCTGGGCGCTGGTGGAGCGGCACGCGCCCCGTACCCGGGAAGCCCGGCGCTGGCTGCGAGAGCACGGCGCTGAAGTGCGGGCCGCGCTGGAGTGATGGCGCCGGGGTCGTCAGCAGCGGGAGAGGATCACGAAAGCCGCCAGCTCATCGGCCACCTTCTGCGCATCCTCTTCGACGTTCGGCACGGCGCGACGGGGACGCGAGTTGGTGCGGAAGTCCTCGATGGCCAACTCCAGCTCGCCCAGCCGATAGCCAAGTCGCTTGAGCGATCCCTCCAACCGCTCCTCCGAGGCCCCGTAGTCGACGTTCTCCAGCTCGACGTACGCGGCCTGCAGCTTGTCCAGCTCGATGTCGAGGGCGGTGCGATTGGGTAATCGCAGCTCGATGGCCCGCAGCGACGCCAGGCGCCGCTCGAGGTCTGCCACGCGCAGGCAGAGCACGCCCTCGGGATCGACGCTCGCGATCGGGCGGGCCGATCGCGAGGCAGCCGGTGAGGGACTGAGCGAGGGCTCGGTCGCCTCGGTCGTCGCCTCGCCGCCACCGCACGCGACGATGACGAGCGGCAAGAGCACGGCGAGCGCGGCTGTCGATCGAGGCATGTGCTGACAGCGTAGCGGCATCGCGCGCGTTCGAGCCGACTGGTCGGCTGTGTCGCCAGGTGCTATCGGCGCGATCCCGAAGGGGGCTCGACCGGTGAAGAAGGAACGACAGGCGCCCGGACCTACCAGGGAGCGATGGCTGCGGCGGTGCAGTCTCTTGCTCCGCAGGAGCGGTCGGTCAAGCGTAAGTGGGACGCCACCGGATGAGGCCAGGGCTGGCCTGGCATCGGGATCTGGCGCCTCTGTGGAGCAGAGCACGTCTCGACCGATGCATGGGCTATCGGTGCGCTAGAGGCTGAACACGTGTCGTCGCGTGGCGCATGCGCCGACCACCGGCGCGACGAGGGGTCGCCAGAGGTGGGTGGTGGAGATGAGGGGACTCGAACCCCTGACCTCTGCGATGCGAACGCAGCGCTCTTCCAGCTGAGCTACATCCCCGACGACGTGGCGCACGGCCACTCGGCGGCCGAAGTATACCCCGCCCTCGGCCGCCGGCCGACCGAGGCTCGATCGCGAGCGCACGTCCCAGCTTCCGCGTCGGTCTGTCCGACGCGAGATGGGTCCCTCCATGGGCTGGAGGCCGTGCTGGAGCGACGAGTGGACCGGCTCGTACGCGGTTGATGGGTCGCGACCAGGCCGCGCTACGCAGGCAGGCGGCGGCGTCGATCGCACACGCCCGCCGACGGCTCCGCGTTTGCCTGCCACGTACATACCGAACGCGGTCGCGGTCCAGGGGGTCTGTGGTTTGCGTGGGGATGCCGGTTCCGGCTCAGGATGCGCGAGGCTTGCCTCCCAGGCAACATGATGGCCAGGAACATGGAGCGCATGGCAGTTACGTGACTACCAGGCAACCCGCAGGCGAGGCAACAAGGCAACCCGCAGGTGACGCGCCAGGCGCCCCGCAAGGCGAGCTGCCGGACAGTCCGGGCGGGTCAGGTGTGGCCGGTGCGGAGGTCCGGCATGGAAGTCAGGCTAGGCCGAGCGAGTAGCATCGACAGTCCAGGCACTGCTCGAGAGGAGATCGCTCCATGTTCCGGCTGATCAAGTTCACCTTCAAGATCGTCGTCCTGCTCAAGCTGATCGGCCTCGGCTTCAGCGCCGGCCTGAGCGCTGCCTACGCCATGCAGCTACGCGCCCAGCAGCGCACCTGGGGTCTGGTCAGCGGGGGCGCTGAACGTGCCCTGCCCGGCGATGACCTCGTGGCCGAGGCTGACATCATCGAGACCCGTGCCCTGGAGATCGAGGCGGCTCCCGACAAGGTCTGGCCGTGGTTGACGCAGCTGGGCTACGGCCGCGGCGGCTGGTACAGCTACCCTGCGCTCGATCGCCCATGGAGCCCGAGCGGCGGGCCTCCCGGTGGTCGGGCCGAGCGCCTCCTCGAGGGTCTCGACGAGCTGGCCGAAGGCGATGTCGTGCCCACCCATCGCAACGGCGGCTTCGTCGTGCGCCAGCTGGAGCCAGGCGCGTCGCTGGTGCTCTACCTGGACGACAGCATGAGCCGCGAACAGCTCGAGGAGCTCGTCGCCGACGCATCAGAGGAAGCGGCTGAGGCCATCGCCGAGATGGACCTGCCGCCCTACGCGGTCAGTTGGGCCTTCGTGCTCGAGTCTGCTCCCGGCGACCGCACGCGCCTGATCGAGCGGCTGCGGTTCCGCATCGACATCAGCGACGTGCAGCGTCGTGGCATGCCAGTCCTGCGCTTCGGCGTCTTCGCGCTCATGCGCAGTCAGCTGCTGGGCATCAAGCGTCTCGTCGAGGCCGACAGCCGCAGCAACGTCTGATCAGCGGGGGCTACCGGGGAGGCCGCTGGTGCCGCCCTGTGGCAGGCTGAACCAGAAACGCGTCCGCCCGGCGGCCGACTCGGCGCCCACGCGGCCACCCCAGCCCTCCACCAGCTGCTTCACGATGGCGAGGCCGATGCCGGCACCGCCGAGCGCGCGGTCTCGTGACTTCTCGACACGGTAGAAGCGCTCGAAGACGTGCGGGAGGTCCTGCGCTGGGGATGCCCTCACCGCTGTTGGAGAGGCTCACGAGGATGGTGTCGCCGCGGCCTTCTGCGCTGAGTGTGACGACGCCGCCCTCGGGCGCATAGCGCGCGGCGTTCTGGAGCAGGTTGACGAGCACCTGCGCGAACTGGTCGGGATCCGCGCGCGCCGGCAGCGGCTGGCTCCAGCGTCGTTCCAGCGTACAGGCGCCGGCCCTCGAAGGTGGGCCGCGTCAGCTCGGCCGCCGCCGATCAGCAGCGTGGCCAGGTCGACCTCCGTGGGATGGGCGGTCTTGTGGGCCGCATCGCCGAGGGCCAGGTCGTCGAGCGAGCGTGCCAGTCGCACCAGCCGTTCGGTCTCCTCGAGCAGCGACTCATAGGTGCTCTGGTCGGGCACGATGACACCGTCGCGGATAGCTTCGAGGTAGCCCTCCAGGTTGGTCAGCGGCGTGCGCAGCTCGTGGGCGGTGTTGGCGATGATGTCGCGGCGCTGGCGCTCGCTCTCCTCGAGCTCCGCCGCCATCTGGTTGAAGGAGTCAGCCAGGCTGGCCAGTTCGTCCGGTGCAGCCCGGGGTACGCGGATGCTGAGGTCGCCGTCGGCCACACGACGGGCGGCAGCCCCGATGTCGGCGAGGGGCCGAGCCAGCATGCGCGAGAGAGCGATGGCCAGCGCGACGCCGGCGACGATGGCCACGATCGTGGCCACCCACAGCACGTCGCGGATGGACTGGTCGAACATGGCATAGGAAGCCTCGGCGGTCTCACCGTGCTCCATCATCAGGTGCGCCATGGCTTCGCTGCCCACGATGAGCACGCCGGCGGTGATGATGCCGACCGCGACCAGGGCCGAGACGATACCAACGAGCGCGATGCGCCAGGCCAGGCCGCGGCCGAACGCCGGGCGGCGATGGGCTGTCGTGGGCTCCGCTGCCATGTCGGGGCTAGGCCTCGCTGATGGCTGGCGCCGCGCGATAGCCGACGCCGCGGACGGTCATGACGTAGCGCGGTTGCTCGGCGTCATCACCCAGCTTCTCGCGCAGGCGGCCGATGTGGACGTCGATGGTGCGATCGAGCACGTCACCGTCATCGGAACCGTAGACCGCGTCCAGCAGCTGGTCGCGCGTGAGGGCGCGTCCGTCCGCCGCCACGAGCGTGACGAGGAGCTTGAACTCGACAGGCGTGAGCGGCACCAGCTCCTCGCCGCGCCGGACCTCATAGCGCTCGATATCGATGACGAGGTCGTGCTGGGTCAGCGTCGACGTCGACGGCTTGACGGCACCGGCGGCGGCCGGCTTGGCGATGCGCCGCAGCACCGCCTTTACGCGGACCACCAGCTCGGCCGGGCTGAAGGGCTTGGGCAGGTAGTCGTCGGCTCCCTTCTCCAGGCCGAGGATGCGCTCCGGGAGCGAGCTGCGGGCGGTCAACATCAGCACCGGCACGTCGCTGTCGGCGCGAAGCAGGCGCATGACCTCGAAGCCGTCGATCTCGGGCAGCATCAGGTCGAGCACGATGAGGGCCGGATCCGTGCTGCGTGCCTGGCGCAGGGCCTCACGACCGTCATAGGCGACGATGACACGGAAGCCTTCGCGCTCCAGGTAGGCGCGCACGAGGGCCACGATCTTGCGGTCATCGTCAACGACGAGGATGGGGCGGGTAGTGGGGATGGGCTCGGCGTTGGGCTTTGGGGTCGGCAT
This sequence comes from uncultured Chloroflexia bacterium, assembly GCA_963712735.1. GTDB lineage: Bacteria > Chloroflexota > Limnocylindria > Limnocylindrales > CSP1-4 > JAFMJV01. The sequence continues at coordinate 49,270 of CAVQIZ010000005.1, forward strand.
CAGGGCATTCATGCTAGCGCCGCAGTCTCACGGCCATCGGTGACAGCGACGTGACACTTGACGAAATAGAACAGATGTTCGATGATTCGTCGGGCCATGGAACGGTCACCCGAGCCCCTGAACAGCGCCCTTGCCACCCTCCGGACCCGCTGGGGGAGTGCTGCTGTCCGGCTGGGCGACGGCCGCCCGGTCGGGTCAGCGGCAACAGCGGGCCGGGGGACCCCGGCCGTCCATGGCGCCCTCGCCCTCGCGGTGCCCCCGGACTCCCACCCGGGGGCACCGCAACCAAACCCGGACACGCCGCATCGCCGGCGTCATCTCCACCGGTTTCCCGGCGCTGGACGCCATCCTGGGCCCCGCGGGGCTGCCGCGGGAGGCCAGTGCCGCCGTCCGGGGTGGACCCTCCAGCGGCAAGACCACGCTGGCGCTGCGCTGCGCGGCGGAGGCCCAGGCTGGCGGTGACATCGTGGCCTGGCTGGACCTCGCCCGCGCCTTCGATCCGGTGGAGGCCGTTGGCCGCGGCGTGGACCTGCGCTGGCTGCTGGTCGTCCGGCCGGTGGATGTGCAGGAGGGGTTCAGCCTGGCGGGGTCGCTGCTGACGGGTCGCTGGGTGGACCTGCTCGTCGTGGACCTGCCGTCCCGGCTGCACATACGGCTGGATGATCAGCTGCGCCGCCTCGCGGCCCACGCCCGCCGCGTGGGCGCGCGTCTGATGGTGCTGGAGCCGTCTTCACTGGCCGGGTCGCTGGGACGGCGCCTGGCGGAGCAGCACCAGTCTGCGGCTGGAGCTGGAGCGGCAGGCCTGGCTGCGGCTGGGGCGGGACGTGGTCGGCCAGCGCACGACCGTGATCGTGGCCAAGAACCGCTACGGACCCCCGGGACGCAGCGTGGAGCTGGACATCCATTACCTCGCTGAGGGGGAGCGTGCGCTGATCAGCCCCCAGTTGGCAGCGGATGGCACAGACGCGATCGCAGCACGCGCACCGGAGCTGGCCCCCATCCCGCCTGCCCGCTCGGCGCCACACCTGGTCGCGGTCTGACCGCGGGCTCGCGGACATGCCATCGAGCGAAGCATGCGCTTGCTGTACCTGGACTGGCCGCATCTGCCGCTCCAGCTGGCGCTGGAGCGTGCCCCCGAGGGCGACGAGGTGGTCGTTCTCGGGGGCCGGCCCTGGGACCCGGGCGACGTGCTCGACCGCAGCCCGGCCGCTGGCGCGCTGGGAGTGCGCCGAGGGCAGCCACTCGGCACGGCGCACAGCCTGGTCCCGGAGGCGACGTTCCTGCCGCTGGACGTGGCAGCGCTGGCCGACTCCTTCGAGGCCGCGCTGGAGTGCACTGAACACCCTGGCGCCGGCCGTGGAAGGAGAGGTAGACCCGGACGATCCCGCCTTCGGGCGGGTCTATCATCGGCATCGAGGGGCTGGCCGGCTGTGGGGCGAGGAGCCGGCGCTGGTCGACCGGGCCCTGGCCCTCGTGGCACCGCTGCTGCCGGGGCCGCCACGTGCCGGCATCGGCAACACCCGCTTCGGGGCGGGGGTGGCCGCCCGCATCGGTGCCGCCGCGGTCCCACCCGGCGGGCGGCGGGAGGAGGCGGCCTTCCTGGCACCGCTGCCGATCGGGCTGCTGCCGGCGGATGGCGCTACCCAGGAGCGCCTGCGCGTGTTCGGGCTGACCACGATGGGGAGCTCGCGGCGCTGGACCACTCCGCGGTGGTGGCGCGCTTCGGGGCGCCCGGCGGCTGAGCTGCACGACCTCGTCCGCGGCATGGACCGACGGCCGCTGCGGCCGCGCCGTCCGGTGGAGCGCCTGCGCGCGGAGGTGGAGCTGGAGCCACCGGTGGAGGAGCTGGAGCCGCTCCGCTTCGTGCTTCACCACCTCTGCGGCACGCTCTGCGAGCAGCTCGCGGCGCGTGGGGCCGGTGCCGCCCGCGCGGTGCCACGCTGGACGTGGATGCCGGAGCAGCGACGAGCCCGGACGCTGGCGTATCGACCAGGCGCTGCCGGAGCCGTCGGCCGCGGCGGAGCTGCTGGAGCGGCTGCTGATGGCTCGCCTGGAGGCGGCGCCGCCGTCGGCATCGGTGGAGCGGCTGGCGCTGGAGCTCGACGGGACCGCGCCGGCGGCCGGTCAGCAGCTGACGCTGTTCAGCCGCCAGCTGGCGCAGGCCGCCCGCCTCGAGTGGCAGCTGGCGAGCCTCGCCATCCGCTTCGGCGCCGATCGCGTCCTGCGCGCGGCCACCTGCGACCCCGAGGCGTCCGTCGCCGAGCGGCGGTTCGAGTGGCACGAGGCAGTCGAGTCGTGACGCGGCTGCTGGGCCAGCACCCGGTCATCGAGGTGGAGACCGACGCACGCGGCTGGCCCGCGGGGCTGCGCTGGCCGGGCGTCCGCGAGCCGGTGGAGGCGTGCAACCACTGGCGCATCGAGGAGGCATGGTGGCGCCGGCCGCTGGTGCGCGACTACTTCAAGGTCGTCGGGCCACGCCTGCTGGCGCTCGTCTATCGCGACGGCATCGACGGCTCGTGGCACCTGGAGCGGCTCTATGACTGAGTCGATCGCCCGCCGGCAGTGGCTAGTAGTCGGACAGCCGGGGCGGGGGATCCGGCAGCTTGGCCTTGATCTGCGGCATCTTCGCGGCATCGGGCTTGAGCACGGCCAGCGGGTCGACGCGCTCGGCCGCGTAGTCGGGGTAGCCGAGACTGCGGTCGGACTTGTGCACCTTCATCAGTTCACCGTCCATGCGTACCAGTCGATAGCGCATCATCTGCATGCCCTCGGCTCGAGCCATGCCGCCGATGGTCTGGCCGGCCTTGACCACGTCACCCGGCTTCACGCGCAGGTCCTTCAGCTCGGTATAGACGCTGTGGTAACCGTTGCCGTCATCGATGACGATGCCCAGCGGGAACGTCTCGGGCTCCTTGCCTGTCTTCTTGGCTGCCCGTTTGGCCGCGCGCTCGAAATTCCTGACGACCCCGCCAACCGGATCCTGGTAGCCAGCCTGCTCGATCCAGTCAGTGCCGGCTGCCACCACTTCGCCCGAGTGTGCAGCCTTGACCGGAGCGCCCTCTGACCAGGTGATGAGGAGGCCGTCATGGATGCGCTCTCCTCGCAGCATGAAACGACCCGCGGGATCGACCTGGTAGACCTTGATCACCTGGCCCGCACGGACCGGCCAGCGGTAGCCCTTGAGCTTGTCCGGCGGGTCCGACGTGATCACCCTGGCACTCGTGGTGGGCGCGAGTGAAGCCTCGGCCAGTGGATCGCCGCTGGCGACCGGCACGACCGCAGCCTCGGCGGCAGGCTCAGCGTACTGGGGTGCGGCGATGACGATGGCCAGGACGCGTGGCGAGGACGGCCAACAGGAAACCACCCGTCATCAGCCCGGTCAAGGCGTCACGGCGCGCAGCGGGGTCTGTTTGCTGGCCCGCTCGCGCCGAGGGCACGGCGTACGCTTGCAGGCCCCTGTCTGCCACTGCTGCGCATCATAGCCACTCGCTCAAGTGTTGACAGGACGCACCAGCCGCTTCGAGTGGCCGTCAGAGATAGAACATATGTTCTATCATCGAGCTGGTGACGATGACGTTCGCGGAGCTCCACTGCCATACCGACTTCTCGTTCCTCGACGGGGCCTCGCCGGCGGACGACCTGGTCGAACGGGCGGTGGAGCTGGGTCTTTCAGGCCTGGCGGTCACCGACCACCAGGGTCTCTACGGCGTGGTGCGTTTCGCGGCCGCCGCCCGGGAAGCCGGCCTGCACGCGGTCGTGGGCATGGAGATCGAGCTGGTCGATGCGGCCACCGCCGACCCGCAGGGTGTGGTGGTCCCGCCACGTCGCCGAAGGGGCCGCACGCCCACACCTTCGCCGGCGGCCATCCGGTGGCGGGCGAGCCGGCTCGGCCCAGTGTCGAGCGGCAGCGGCCACCGGGCCAGCGTGAGCCGCGCCGCGAGGACCTGCGCGGTGTGCGTCCACGGGAGCTGGGCCCGCACCTGACGCTGTTGGCCCAGGACCAGGCCGGCTACGCCAATCTCTGCCGGCTCGCCAGTGCCGCCCACCTCTCGGGACTCCAAGGGCGTGCCGCGCTTCAGCCACGAACTGCTGCAGCAGCATCGCGACGGCCTCGTCGTCCTGACCGGCTGCCGTCAGGGCGAGCTGTCCCGGCGCCTGCTGGTCGGCGATCGCGAGGGAGCGAGCGCGTGCGCTGGAGCGGCTGCGAGAGCATCGCTGCCGCGACGGCCTCTACGTGGAGCTGCAGCATCACCTGCGGCCCGACGATGACTGGCTCACCGCAGAGTTGGCACGGCTGGCGCATGCGGCGAGCCTGCCCACGGTCGTTACCAACGATGCCCACTACGCGCTGCGCTCCGATCGTGAGCTGCAGGATGTGCTGGTTTCGATCCGCCACGGGCAGGACCTCGACGCGGCGGCTCACCTGCGCCGCCCCAACGCCGAGTACGCCATCAAGAGCGGCTCGGAGCTGGCAGCCATGCCGCCGGGTATGGATGGCGACCCGCTGGTCCGCCATGCCTGGCTCGACGGCATCAAGCGCTCGGGCGAGATCGCGCAGCGCTGCCAGGTATCGCTGGAGTTCGAGCGCTACCGCTTTCCCGGTTTCCCCGTGCCCGGCGGGGAGACGGCGTTCTCGCATCTCGAGAAGCTCTGCCATGACGGCGTCCGCCAGCGCTATCACCCCATCACGCCGCGCGTGCTCAAACAGATGGCGCACGAGCTGGAGGTCATCGAGCGCACCGGCCTGGCCGAGTTCTTCCTCATCTGCTGGGACCTGATGCGCTTCAGCCGTGAGCGTGGCATCCCCGCGCAAGGCCGCGGCAGTGCCGGCGACTCCATCGTGGCCTACGCCCTCGGCATCACCCGCGTCGACCCTATCCGTCACGAGCTGCTCTTCGAGCGCTTCATCAACGAAGGCCGTACCACCTACCCCGACGTGGACATCGACTTCGCCTCGTCCCGCCGCGAGGAGGTCATCCAGTACGTCTATGACCGCTACGGCCCCGAGCACACCGGCATGGTCTGCAACATCGTCACCTACCGTGCACGCTCGGCCGTGCGTGAGGTGGGCTACGCACTGGGGTTCCCACGCCCGCTCGTCGATCGCGTGGCCAAGGCGCTCGAGACCTATGACTCGGTGATGGTACGGCGGGATCTGGAAGCCGACGGCGGCTTTGCCGAGTTCTTCGCCGAGCCGGTCGGCGGCGGCGAGGGCGTGCGGCAGCTGCTCGATGACATGGGCGAGCTGCGTCGTCGTGCGCCCGCCACCGATCTGCGGCCGGGCCCCACCGATGACGAGGGCGGACCGGGCGACACGCCCGCGAGTGAGCACTTCCTGCGCCACGAACCGGAGCGCCGTCTGGCACTGGCTGGGCTGGGGCAGGGGACAGGGGGAAGGCACAGCCGGGGCCCGGATCCGAGCCGGAACGCCGGATCAAGGCCACCAGCGTGGGGGCCATCGAGCTCGACCCGCTGCCGCCGCGGCGCCGTGGTTCCACCTTGGGCCTTTCGCCGTGGGACCGCTGGCTGGAGCTGTGTGCCCGCATCGACGGGCGGCCGCGGCATCTGTCCATCCACGTCGGCGGCATGCTCGTGACGCGTGCGCCGCTCGTCGATATCGCACCGCTCGAGCACGCCACCATGCCCGGCCGTGTGGTCGTCCAGTTCGACAAGCGCGATATCGAGACGATGAAGCTCATCAAGCTCGACCTGTTGGGCCTGCGCATGCTCTCGGCCATCGATGATGCGCTGCGTGACATCAAGGCCGACTGCGCGGTGTGCCTTGATCTCGACCGGCTGCCGGAGGACATCGACGAGGTCTTCCGCATGATCTGCGCTGCCGACACGGTGGGTGTCTTCCAGATCGAATCACGGGCGCAGATGCAGACGCTGCCCAAGAGCCGTCCGGATACCCTCGACGACCTGGTGGTGGAGGTGGCCATCATCCGGCCCGGGCCCATCCAGGGTGACGCCGTCCACCCGTACCTGCGCCGTCGCCAGGGGATCGAGCCGGTGACGTACCTGCACCCATCCCTTGAGCCCATCCTGGCCGAGACGCTGGGCGTGATCCTCTACCAGGAGCAGGTCATGAAGATCGCCATCGATGTGGCCGGGTTCAGCGCCGCCGCCTCGGATGGCTTTCGTCGGGCCATGGGCACGTGGCGCTCCACGAAAGAGATGGAGAAGCTGCACGCCAGCTTCGTGGAGGGCTGCATCCGCTGCAGTGGCCTCACCCGGGAGGCGGCCGAGGAGCTGTTCGGAAAGGTCGCCGGGTTCGCCAGCTTCGGCTTCAACAAGAGTCACGCCGCCGCCTTCGCCAGGACCGCCTACGAGTCGGCCTTCCTGAAGCTGTTCTATCCGGCGCAGTTCGTGACCGGGCTCATCAATGCGCAGCCGATGGGCTTCTACCCGGTCGAGGTGCTCATCAACGATGCCAAGCGCCACGGCGTGCCCGTGCTGCCGGTCGATGTCAATGCCAGCCGCTACCGCACGGCCACCGAATGGGTGGGCTTGCCGGGCTCGCCGCTGCCGGAAGGATCGGGTCTCGAGCGACGACCCGATGTGGTGGTCTCGTCCGCGGTGGTGGTGCCCGATGAGGCGGCACGTGATCGCTTCGCCGCGCCCTCGGCGCGAGGGCATGGCATCCGCCTGGGGCTGCACCTGGTCAAGGGCATCGGGGAGGCGGAAGGCGAGCAGCTTGACGAGGCGCGCGCACGTGGCGGGCCCTTCCGCTCGCTGGCTGACCTGGTGGCTCGTACGGAGCTGTCCGAGGAGGTCACCGAGCGGCTCATCCGTGCCGGTGCGGCCGATTCACTGGGGCAGCCGCGGCGGGAGGCACTCTGGCAGCTCCGGGAGATCGCCGGTGCGACACGGGGTCGGGCCGACGGGCGATCGCTCGGCTCACGTACAGCCCGGGCGCGGTCGCTGGACATCCGCCTGCCACCGACCCCGGCTCCGACGCTACCGCCACCGACGGAGTTGGAGCGACTGGGCGATGCCTACGCCATCCTCTCGCTCGACGCGCGCCGGCAGGTCATGGAGCTGTACCGGCCGGCGCTGGAGCGGCTGGGGGCGCTGACGTTAGGGGCGCTGGCTGATGGCAAGCCGGGGCAGGTCGCCATCGGCGGCCTGGTCGTCACGCGGCAGCACCCGATGACCGCCAAGGGCACCGTCTTCCTGGCGCTCGAGGATGAGACCGGCATGGTCAACGTGACCCTGTGGCCGCAGACGTGGGGCGAGCTGCGCGGTGTCGTGCGCCGGCACGCGCTGCTCTATGTCGAGGGCGATCTGCAGGTGGATGCGGGTGTCATCAACCTCGTGGCGCGGCGTATCAGGCCACTGGTGGCAGTCTGTCGTGAGCGCGGCGGTCCGGCGCACCCCGCTGGCGTGCGCCAGCTTGGCCACGCTGGCATGCGCCGCCTGGGCTAGCTCGACGCGCCGTGGCTCGATATCTCCCAGCGCAGCATTCCCGTCGTCCGACCGCGATCACCGCTGCTCGCAGGCCGGGTACACCTAGACGCTCTTGCGGCGGGCCTGGCGCGCGGCTTCCTTGTCGGCTCGTGCCTGCTCCTTGGCCTTGCGCGCCTGCTCCTGCTCCTTGATGGCACGGTTCTGCTTGGCGCGCTCCTGTGATGAGCGCAGGAAGCGCCGGTACCACGACGCGAAGCCGCCGGCGAACACGCCGATGACCACACCAAGACCGATCGTCTGGAGCGCCAGCTCGGCAGAGACGGCCGGGGCGGTGCCGTCGGTCGTGGCCAGCACGGATTCGAGGTCGGCGCTTGACGCGGCCTGGTTGGAGATCGCCACCACGGCCACGAAGAAGACACCGCTCAGCAAGCCCAGCAGGCCTCCGACGAGGTACGAGGCCCGCGCTGCCACGAAGCCGCCGATGAAGAAGATGAACAGCGTCGTCGGATGCAACGTCAGGCTGACGTACAGCACGATGATGTCGCGAACGGCGGTGCGGAAGCCCGTCGAGCATGCCATTGATGAGCGCGACGGCCAGGATGAACGTCAGCAGCAGTAGGCCGAACGGCAGCCACACGAGTGGCTTGCGGAAGACCTGCGGAAGGGCCTTGATGTCCTCGACCACGTTGGGCAGCGCGAACCCGGGCCGTCGCGTGCCTTCATCCGCCGGCATGACTCCCGCGGCGGCAGCGCCCGTCGACTCAGCGTCAACGGGGGCATCGGCCTCGCGCACTTCCTCACGATGGCGGCGGCGCGCTTCGACGCGACTGGTGTCCTTGGCGCGGATGCGGGTATTCCTGGAACGGGGCACGGGTAGTCCTACTTCCACAGCGTTTGGCGGGGCGGCGCGATGGTACCGCAGGTCGGGCTGCATCCGCCGCAGATGGCCGATGACACGCACGTAAGCCTGCGCCAAGTGGGCCTCGCGAACATGGTCAGCACGACCGCCTACCCGATGCCCCGCCTATTGTCCGCCCGATGCCCCGCCCTCTGCCCGCCGGACTCGGAGGTCCTCGATGTCCGCACGATGGCGAATGCGCTTGCTTCAACTCGTATGCCTGGCTCTGGTCGGTACGCCACTGCCGGTCGCTGCCGAGGCAGTCGAGTGGCCGCCGTCGTCGGGGCTCGTCGTGGGCGAGGTCGTCACCGGCGGTGCCAGTGGCTCCGACGAATGGATCGAGCTGTACAACGCGGGTGATGCAGCGGCACCGCTGAACGGCCTTGAGCTGGTCTATGCCTCGGCCAGCGGCAAGACCGTGACGCGCAAGCACACCTGGACGCAAGGCCAGGTGGCGGCCGGGTCGCGTGTGCTGCTGGCCAACGCGGATGGCGCCCATGCGGTGGCCAGGCCGACCACACCTACAGCGGTGGCCTCAGCGCCACCGGCGGCACGGTCGTCCTGCGCGGGGCCGATGGACCGTCATCGATACGCTGTCCTGGGGCAGCGCTGCCTCCGCGTTCGTGGAGGGGACGCCGGGACTGCACCGTGGCCGGCTGCCTCGCTGGAGCGCCGTCCGGGTGGCGGCGCCGCCAATCGGCGGGATACCAACGACAACGCGGCCGACACGGTGATCAACGCGTCGCCGGTGCGGAGGGCTCGACGACCTGCGACGCCGACGCCCACGCCGGCCCCCACGCCCACGCCCACGCCGACCCCACGCCCACGCCGACGCCCACGCCCACGCCGACGCCGCACGCCCACCCCCACGCCCACGCCGACCCCGACGCCCACGCTCACGCCCACGCCCACGCCCACGCCGCCACCCGCACCCGACGGCCCACACCGACCTCCCGCACCGACACCCGCCCCCACCCCTGTGTCGACCCCCACCCCCGACGCCGGCACCTTCGACCGCACGCCCGCGCCGACCCCGAGCCACCCACGCCTCGCGTTTCCATCGCCATCGGCGCGGCACGGTCGCTGCGCCGTCGGGGCCACGGCCACGGTCGACCGGCACCGTGACCGTGCAGCCCGGACGCATCCTCGAGCGAGCGGACGATCGTGATCGCAGGACGAGAGTGGCGGCATCGCCGTCCGCCTGCCCAGTGGCTACCCCGTCGCGTCACTGCTCGCGGCACGATCGTGCAGGTCGGCGGCTCGCTGGCCGCGCCGTACGGCAACCTCGAGCTGCGTCCCGACGATGCCGGCGACATCGTGGTCATCGGGAGCGGCGGGCTGCCGGAGCCGATCCGGCTCGATAGCTCAGGCCTCGTCGAGTCCGCCGAAGGTTCCCTCGCGGTGATCACGGCCACGCTCGTGGACCTCGATCGCTACAGCAGCGGCGCGGTGTCGATGCTGCTGCGCGACGATCAGGGCGAAGCACGCGTCTACGCCTTCGCCCCCATCCAGGCGCAGCCGACGTGGCTGAAGCGGGGTCAGCGCCTGCGTGTCACCGGCATCGTCGGTCAACGTGCCAGCCGCACCGGGGCCTCCGACGGTCACCGCTTGTGGCCGCGCGGCCAGGCCGACCTGGTGCCGCTCGACGATGGTCCTCCGTCATCGCCGCCACCGGATGACGACAGCCCGGACGGCGGAGACGCCAGGCCGCCTCGCGTCGCCATCGCCGATGCCGTGCCCGGACGCACGGTCACCATCGTTGGCACCGTCACATCCAGGGCCGGCATCGTCGACACGGAAGGTCGTCGCGTCACGGTGCAGGACGGCAGTGGCGCCATCCTGGTGCGCTACCCCAGCGGTGTTCGTCCTGCCGGCGTGGGTCGGATCATCCGCGCCAGCGGCGAGGTCGGCACCTGGTACGGAAGCATCCAGCTCGAGGCCGACACGGCTCCTCGTCCCAAGGGCCGTGCCAGGGTGAAGCCGGCAGTCCTTCGACAGCCCCCCGGCGAAGTGGACGAGTGGCGCCTGGTGTCGGTGGCCGTACGCATCACGGACCTCGAGCGGGACGGCGACACCTGGCGCGCCGAGGCTGAACTCGACGCAGGCGGGATGCTGCCCATCGCGGGCCTGGCCGGCAGCGGCATCAACCCGGAGCCGCTGCAGCCCGGACGCTCGGCGCGTATCACCGGTCTTGTGCGCCGCGCGCATCCGGCCGCCACCGATCAGCGCTTCGCGGTGGCGCCACGCTCACCCAAGGATCTCCAGCTCGGCCGCTTGGTCGTCGCTGGGGCGCGTGGCGACGCCACGGACACCGAGGAGGCGGAGAACCCGGGTGCAAGCCGTTCGCTCGCCACGGCGACAGCTCCTGGCACCGTCGTGTTGGCCACGACACTGGGATCGCTCCATCGATTGACCGACCGACTCGTGCGTGTCGGCGGCCGCCTCGAGATCGTCAGCGGGCGCAAGCTGACGCTGGACGACGGGACCGCCCGCGGCACCATCCGTCTCGCCGATGGCATCGAGCCGGCCGAGCTGGCGTTGCGGGTAGGGGAGGTCCTCAACGCCACCGGCCGGGTGCACCAGCAGAGCGGTGGCCCGGAGGTCGTGGTGGAGACAGCCGCTGATGTGCGCCGCGCCAGCCGGCCGGTGGCCGCCACGATCGTGGTCCCCGCGCCGACACCAGCGACGACGGGGCAGGTCGAGAGCCCCACCGCTCCGCTCGACGCCCTGGTCGCGACCGCGTCGTTGACGCCGACGGCTGGGCCTGGTCCGCTACCGCTGCTCGCGGTAGGCGGCCTGTCCGCCGCGTCGTTGCTGCTGCTGGCGGCGGCGACGTGGCTGGCGTGGCGCTGGCGTCGATCGGCGCCGTCTCCTACGCGGGTTTGATCTCGCCCGAGCCGCGCACCACCAGCGTCGTCGGCAGCACGATCTTCTGCAGGGGCCCGTCCCAGCCGGCCATCCGGCGTAGCAGCAGCTCCGCGCCAGTCCGCCCCAGCTCGGTGGCGTCGGCGCGCACCACGGTCAACGGCATCGCCAGCGCATCCGCCAGCTCCAGGTCATCGAAGCCGACGAGCGCGACGCGGTCACGTCTCAGGCCCAGCGCTCCCACGGCACCGACGCTCATGCGGTTGTTGGCGCAGAAGAGCGCGGTGGGCGGTCGCTCCAGCGCGAGCAGCGCAGCCGATGCCTGCCTCGCCTCGTCGGCGGTCTCGGCGTGGGCTTCGAGCCGCGGGTCGAACCGGATGCCAGCCGCGGCCAGCGCGTCCCGGTACCCACGGTAGCGCTCGGTCATGGTGTAGATCCGTAGTGACTGCGCCAGCACCGCGATGCGCCGGTGCCCTCGCGCGATCAGGTGCTCTACGGCGGCGCGTGCTCCGCCGTAGTCGTCGAAGGTGATGGTGTCGGCGGCGAGATCGCCCTGCGGGCGATCAAGGAACACGATCGCCGTACCCAGCTCCATCTCCCTCGCCAGGTAGCTGTGGTCGCGCCCCACCGGCACGATGAGCAGGCCCCCGAGGCGCTGGGCGACGAGCGCATCGATCATGCGATGCTCGCGCTCCGGCGCGAAGTCGGAGCTGGCGATGATGACCTGGCGGGCATCGGTCGCGGCCACGTCCTCGATGGTGCGTGTCAGCCGCGCCCAGAAGGGGTTGGAGATGTCGTCGATGACCAGGCCGATGTGGCTGCGAGCCCCACCCCGGGCGAAGTCGGCGGCGATGACATTGCGGCGAAAGCCCAGCTCTCGCACAGCCGCCATGACACGCGCGGCCGTCTCGGGTCGCACGCTGGGTTCGCCGTTGATGACACGGGAGACGGTCTTGAAGCTGACGCCGGCGACTCGCGCCACGTCGCGCACGGTCGGGCGGTCCCTCGTCCTGGCTCGCTGCTGGCCGTCTCCTTCTTCAGCTGGGCTCACCACATCCTCCCGGCCCCTGCTACACGGCCGCTCATGGCATCGGACGGCGATCGATGCATACGAGTGCACGACTCGCGTTGACAACGGTGTCATCATGGCGCACCATGCGCCCAGACGCAACGTGCCGGCAGCTTGCCCAGGAGGCAGCCGTGACCGGCAGCGTAGGCATCGCATCGCCGGCGCGGCAGGGAGGCCACGTCGGCAGCTGAGCAGTGAGAGGAGGGGGCCTTCCGCCAGGACGCCGACGAGTCCCGTGTCACCCCGACACCACCTGACCTTGTGAGGAGGAACTTCGTGAAGCGATTGATCACCATCACGTCCGTCGCGTTGCTGACCGCGGCCATGCTGCCCGCGGCCGTGGCCGGCCAGGATGAGGAGAAGCCCAAGATCGGCTTCCTGCCGGGCGTCGTCGACCCGTTCTATCAGGTCATGCAGCTCGGCGTCGAGAAGGCTGTTGCCGACTACGGCCTCGAGGTCATCACCCAGATCCCCGACGAGTGGGGCCCCACCGTCCAGACGCCGATCCTTGATGCCATGGTCGCGCGTGGCGACATCGACTGCCTCGTGACCGCGCCGACCGACAAGGAGCAGATGGTGGCGCCGTTGCAGTCCGCCATCGATGCCGGCATCAAGGTCGTGACCGTGGACACGTTCCTCGGCGACGGCGACTACGTCAACGGCCCCGTCACCTTCCCGCTGTCCTACATCGGATCCGACAACGTCGAGGGTGGCCGCATCGCTGCTCGCGCGTTGGCCGCGAACCTCGGTGGCGAGGGCACGGTCTACATCCAGAACACCAACGCAGGGTGTCAGCACGCACCGAGCAGCGCAGCCAGGGCTTCCAGGAGGGTCTGGCCGAGTTCCCCGGCATGACCATCGTCGGTGAGGACTACAACCTCGACGACGAGAACACGGCTGTCGACGCAGACGACGGCCAAGCTGCAGGTCGAGCCCGACCTGGGCGGTATCTTCGGCGTCAACGTCTTCAGCGCCCAGGGCGCCGGCAACGCCGTCGTCAACGCGGGCCTCGGTGGCGTCGTGGACGTCATCGCCTTCGACGCCACGCAGCGCGCCATGGAACTCATGGACGAGGGCGTCGTGAGCCTGGTCATCGCCCAGAAGCCCTTCGACATGGGCTACATGGGTGTGGCCTTCTGCATGGCTGACGCCGCCGGCGTGACCAGCCTGCCGCCGCGCGTCGACGACCGGCTTCGCGGTCATCGACGCGGACAACGTGAGACGATCCCGAGGTCGCCCGGTTCATCTATCAGGTCGACTGAACGACCGTCCAACGCGCTGGGGGCGTCCATCGCCCCCAGCCGTTCTCTTGCCCTTCGACCGAGGCTGATCGATGGCGTCCAGCGCTGATCCGCGGCATCGCCGCCAGAACCACAGCTCGACCGGGCCAAGCAGCTGATCCTGACGGTCAGCCGCGTCTGGGCCTGGGTCTTCCTGGCCGTCCTCGTCGCGTTCTTCACGATCACCGTCGAACATCACCACCGACGGCGAGGTCAACTTCCTCTCGCTGCGCAACTCCAGAACATCCTGGTGACCATCACGCCGGTCCTGCTCATGGGTCTGGGGCAGACGTTCGTCATCATCTCCGGCGGCATCGACCTCTCGGTCGGCTGGGTCATGGGCCTGGCCTCGGTGGTCGCGTCAGCGTGGAGCATCGTCGCCTTCGTCGACGCGGGTTGGGGTGAACCGACCGCCATCGCCGCTGGCTTCGCCGCGGCATCGTGGCGGCCATGCTGGTCGGCCTTATCAACGGCATCATCATCGCCAAGCTCAAGGTGCCGTCCTTCATCGTCACGCTGGGCATGTCCTTCGTCGCGCGTGGTGTGGCGCTGCTTCATCTCCGGCGGCAACGTCGTCGGCGGCCTTCCTCGGGGCATGCGGCAATCTCGGCAACGAGTCGCTCATCTACGTCCAGGCGGGCGAGGGTGGCGGCATCCACTTCCTCTTCAGAAGCCCGATGTCACGGGGGCTGCCCTGCAAGGGCTCGATCGCGTCTTCCAGTGGCCGGTCGTGGTGACCGCCATCGCCGTCGTCATCGCGGTCTTCCTTCTGCACCGGACGGCGTTTGGTCGCCACACGTACGCGATCGGCGGCAATCGCGAAGCGTCGCTCCGCGCAGGCGTTCCCGTCGACAGGATGACGATCCTGCGTCTTCGCCTCTCGGGCTTGATGGCGGGCCTCGCAGGCGTCCTCCATACGGCACGCTTCACGGGCGGGTCCGGCGTCGCCGGCGAGCCGCTGCTGTTGCAGTCGATCGCGGCGGTCATCATCGGCGGCGTGTCCATGTTCGGCGGCCGCGGCAACATCGTGGGCACCGTCATCGGAGCGCTCATCATCGCCGTCCTCGTCACCGGCCTGATCATGCTCAACGTCGAGCCGTTCTGGCAGTTCATCGTCATCGGCGTCGTGGTCATCGTGGCCGTTCTCATCGACCAGGCGCGCGACCTGGTCGTCGGAAGGGCGGAAAGCCAATGACCAGCCGCAGCCGGGGAGCCCGACATGGAGCAGCCGATGACGCAGCCGACCACCAACGGAGCTGGGCCCGCACCCACGCCAGCTGGCGAGCCGATGCTTTCTGTCCGCCACATGGTCAAGCGGTTCGGCGGCCTGACAGCAGTCAACGACGTCAGCCTCGACGTCTCCCCGGGCGAGGTCGTCGGTCTTGTCGGCGACAACGGCGCCGGCAAGTCCACGCTCATCAAGTGCATATCGGGCGTCTATCACGCCGACCAGGGAGATCTGATCCTGGAGGGCAAGACAGGTCCGCTTCGCGCGACCGATCGAGGCACGCCAGGCCGGCATCGAGACCATCTATCAGGACCTGGCGCTGGCCGGCAACCTGGACGTCAGCGCCAACATCTTCCTGGGCCGCGAGATGAAGAACCGCTATCTGCCTCGGTGGCCTCGTGAAGACGCTTGGACGACAGGAGGCATGCGGACTGAGTCGTCAAGCATCCTCGACAGCCTGGGCATCGAGATCCCGCAGATGCGAGCAGGAGATCGAGAAGCTCTCGGGCGGGCAGCGCCAGGCCGTGGCCATCGCCCGCGCCGTGTACTGGAACGCGCGCATGATGATCATGGACGAGCCTACCAACAACCTCGGTGTACCCGAGCAGCGCAAGGTCATGAAGCTCATCGCTACGCTGAAGGAGCAGGGCGTTCCCGTCATCTTCATCTCGCACACGCTGCCCGACGTCTTCGCCGCCACCGACCGCATCGTCGTCATGCACCGTGGCCGCAAGGTCGCTGAGATGCCCACCCACGAGACCAACACCACCGAGATCGTGGAGTACATGGTCGGCGCAAAGGTCCAGGAAGGCCTCGGGACGCAGAGCGTCGCTGCCTAGAGCGATGGGGCCGGCGCGGTCGCCTAGGGCGTAGGGCTAGGCGCGTTCGCCCGCGGCGCGTGCGTCCACCAGCTCGGAGACCGCGTGGATGACGGTGATGTGCATCTCCTGGATGCGCGCCGTGTCGTCCGAGGGCACCGCGAGGCGGTGCTCGGCGGCCTCCGCCAAGCGACCGCCGCCCGCGCCGGTCAGGGCCCAGGTCCGCGCGCCCAGCTGCCGGGCCGCGCTGATGCCGCGGACCACGTTCTCGGCGTTGCCCGAGGTGCTGATGCCCACGACCACGTCGCCCTTCTCGCAGAGCGCCTCCACCTGCCGGGCGAAGACCTCCTCGTAGCTGTAGTCGTTGGCGATGGCGGTGAGCACGAGACGTGTCGGTCGTCAGCGCGATGGCCGGCAGCGCCCGCCGTTCACGCCTGTAGTGGCCGATCAGCTCGGCGGCGAAGTGCTGCGCGTCGGCGGCGCTGCCGCCGTTGCCGAAGACGATGAGCTTGCCGCCCGCTTCGAAGGCCGCCGATGAGTCTGAGCAGCCAGCTCCTCGATGACGGGCAGCAGGCGCGCCCGCGTCGCCGGGCGACCTCGAGGTGCTCGTCGAGGATGGCCTCGAGTGCGGGCGGTGTCGGTCGCTCATGGCTCCATCGTAGGCGCTCCCCGGACGCTCGGCGCGGCTCGGATGCCGAGCAACGGCCGGGTGTGCGGAAGTGGCTTGCACGCACGCTCGGCGGTGACTATCGTTCCGCGCAGCCCTCGCGCCGGCCGAGGTGGATCGAAGGAGACGTCGTGCCCGACGCGGACCCGCTGGTCACGCTGCCCGACACGGATCGCCAGTACCACATCGACCTCGCGCCAGGCGAGGTGGCCGACTACATCCTGCTCCCCGGCGACCTCGACCGGACGGAGCGCATCGCATCGCTGCTCGACGACGTCGAGGTCGCACCGGCAGCCACCGCGAGTTCAACTCCGTGACCGGCACGCACCGGGGCCTGCGCATCTCGGTGGTCTCCACGGGCATCGGCGCCGACAACGTCGAGATCGTCATCGCCGAGCTCCTGGCCATCACGGAGCGCAGGCCGACCTTCATCCGCATCGGCTCCTGCGGCGTCCTGCGCGAGGACATCGCCCTGGGTGACCTCGTCATCACCACCGGCGCCGTGCGCCTCGAGAACGACCACCGCGTACTACGTCGACGACGGCTATCCGGCAGTCGCCGACTACACCGCGTGGCGGCCCTGCTGGAGGCCGCGAATCGGACCGGCCACACGGCCCACCTGGGCCTCACCGCGACGGCGCCCGGGTTTCTATGGCGCCCAGGGTCGACCCATCCCGCAGCTGCCCATGCGCTTCCCGGACCTGGCCGAGCGCATGGCCGCGCAGGGCGTCATCAACTTCGAGATGGAGGCCTCGGCGGTGCTGACGCTGGCTGCACTGGCCGGCTGTCGCGCGGGCGTGGTGTGCACCGTGTTCGCGCAGCGCACGACGCGGCGAGTTCGTCACGGTGGACCAGAAGGAGGCGAGCCGAGGCCGGCCTCATCGAGACGGGCCTGGAGGCCCTGCACGTGCTCGCCGAGATGGACGCGCAGCAGAGCACGCTCAGGCGAGTCGCACTGGCGTCCCTCACACTGGGTGCCGAAGATGGCAACCTAATACAGTCAGGAATGGCAACCGACGTGCTGTTCGCAACGCGAGACCCGGCAAGTGATCGGGTCCGAGAGGGTACCGAGCACGACCATGACGCTCGGAGGGATAGGAGGAAACGGGATGGCCGAGGCATATTGCGTCAAGGACAAGCAGAAGGTCGAGATCCAGAACCCGCAGAAGATCACCATGAAGAACGGCAAGCCCGCGACCAAGGGCACCTGCCCCAAGTGTGGCGGCAGCGTCTTCCGCATCGGCGGCTGACTCCTTCTCTCTGACGCGAACGGTGACCCCGGTCGAGCCGACCGGGGTCACTTGCTGTCTCTAGACTGGGGCTGTACGCACCGATGACGAAGGACAGCATGCCCACCAACTACTCCGCGACGCGTCTCCGCGGCCCGGTCCTGGCCCTCGACCTGGGCGGCACCAACGCCCGCGCCGCGGTGGTCACGCCCGATGGCGAGCTGAGCGTCGCGCCACGCCGGCTCGACGCCCATGGCCGAGGGCAGGGCACGCGGTCATCGACTACTGCCTGGACCTGCTCCGCGACGCCCGTGACGAGCACCTGGCGCCGGCGGCGCCGAACCCATCGCCGTCGGCATCGCCGCGCCCGGCCCGCTCGACTCCGGTCGCCGGCACGCTCATCGACCCGCCCAACCTGCGCGGCGACTGGTGGGGCTTCCCGCTGGCGCCGACCATCGGCGAGGCCCTGGGACTGCCCTGGGCGCTGGGCAAGGACACCAACGTCAACATCCTCGGCGAGCGTGACTTCGGGGCCGGGGAGGGCTCGGGCGACCTCGTCTACCTGACCATCTCCACCGGCGTCGGCGGCGCGCCATCAGCGGCGGCCGTCCCGTCGTCGGGCCCCGATGGCGTGGCCGGCGAGCTGGGCCACATGACCGTGGACATGGACGGACCCACCTGTGGCTGTGGCGGCGTCGGCCATCTCGAGGCCCTCGCCAGCGGCACGGGCATCGCCGCCACCGCGCAGGCCAGCGCTCGAGGCGGGCGCGGATGCCCCGGAGCTGGCGCGCATCGCAGCCGAGATCGCACCCGCACCCGCTGACCGCGGTCCACGTCGTCGCAGGCGGCCGACTTGGGCGATCCGGCCGCAGGCGTCATACTCGAGCGTGCTCGACGGGCCGTGGCCGTCGCGGTGGTCTCCATCGTCAACGTCTTCGGCCCGGACGTGGTCATCCTCGGCGGTGGCATCACGCTCGCGTGGGGGGAGCGCCTGATCGCACCGGCCCGGGAGGCCGTGGCCGGAGTCGGCATTCCGGATCCAGGCACAGCGCGCACGCGTCGTGCAGGCCGCCCTCGGTGATGACGTCGGGCTTATCGGCACGGTACCTCTCGTCGCATCGGCCCTGCCGGGGCTGGTCGCGCGAGGGCGACCATCAGGGTGCGACCGCAGATGTCGGCGGACGCCACCACATAGCGTCAGGGCCCAGGACGTCGCCACGCGTGACGACGGTCGACCTGGCCAGACGACCAGATGAACTGCTCGCTCCCCAGCGACCGCTGGGCAGGGCGGAGCGCCAAGCAAGGAGTCCCATCCATGACTACTCGGGTCGGCATCAACGGCTTCGGCCGCATCGGCCGCCAGTCGCTCAAGGCCCTCATCGAGCGCACCCCGGACGCGGAGGTCGTCGCCGTCAACGACCTCATGTCGGTCGAGCTGAACGCGCTGCTGTTCCAGCGCGACTCCACCTACGGCGCCTTCGACGGCACCGTCGAGCACACCGAGAGCTCGCTCATCGTCAACGGCAAGGAGATCAAGGTCCTCACGGAGCGGACCCGGCCGCGCTGCCGTGGGGCGACCTCGGCGTCGACATCGTCATCGAGTCCACCGGCATCTTCACCGACGCCACCAAGGCCGCCGGCCACCTCGAGGGCGGCGCCAAGAAGGTGCTCATCAGCGCCCCCGCCAAGAACGAGGACGCCACCATCGTGCTCGGCGTCAACGAGGACGTCTACGACTCCGCCAAGCACCACATCATCAGCAACGCCAGCTGCACCACCAACTGCCTGGCGCCCGCGGCCAAGGTCGTCCACGACGGCTGGGGCATCAAGCGCGGCCTGATGAACACCATCCACAGCTACACCAACGACCAGAACGTCCTCGACGTCTTCCACAAGGACCCACGCCGCGCCCGCGCCGCCGGCCTCAACATCATCCCCACCACGACCGGCGCGGCCAAGGCCCTGGCCCTCGTCATCCCCGAGCTCAAGGGCAAGTTCGACGGCTTCAGCCTGCGCGTCCCGACGCCCGACCGTGAGCGTCGTCGACTTCACCGCCGAGCTGGAGAAGGCCGCCACGGCCGAGGAGCTCAACGCCGCCTTCCAGGCTGCCGCGGACGGCCCCATGAAGGGCATCCTCGGCGTCGAGACCGACCCGCTCGTGTCCGTCGGACTTCCGGGCGACGAGCGCAGCTCGATCATCGACGCGCCCAGCACCATGAGCCTCGGTGGCAACTTCGTGAAGGTCCTCGCCTGGTACGACAACGAGTGGGGCTACAGCTGCCGCGTCGCCGACCTCGTCAAGTACATGGGCGACCGCCTCTAAGCGCCGGCCGACCGAAACCGACAGGCAGGCACCGACATGGAAAAGCTCACCATCCGGGACTTCGACCCGCAGGGCAAGCGTGTCCTGATGCGCGTCGACTTCAACGTCCCCATCGAGGATGGCCGGGTCCGGGATGACTCCCGGATCCGCGCCGCCCTCCCCAGCATCGTCTACCTGCTCGAGCACGGCGCCTCGATCGTGCTCATGAGCCACCTCGGCCGCCCCAAGGGCAAGGTCACCGACTCGCTGCGCCTCCGCCCGGTGGCGCAGCACCTCTCCGAGCTCATCGGGCGGCCGGTGCCGGCCACCGGCGACGCCATCGGCCTCGGCACCACCGATGCCGTCAACCGCATGAAGCCCGGGCAGATGCTGCTGCTCGAGAACCTCCGCTTCCACGCCGAGGAGGAGGCCAACGATCCCGAGTTCGCCGCGGCCCTCGCGGCCTACGGCGATGTCTACGTCAACGATGCCTTCGGCACGGCGCACCGCGCGCACGCCAGCACCGTCGGCGTGGCCGAGATCCTGCCGGCCTACGCGGGCCTGCTCATGGAGCGCGAGATCCGCAATCTCAGCAGCCTGCTGGAGAACCCGCGCAAGCCGTTCGCGGCGATCATCGGCGGGGCCAAGGTCTCCGACAAGATCAAGGTCCTCGAGTCGCTCCTCGAGCGGGTCGACAAGCTCGTCATCGGTGGCGGCATGGCCAACACCTTCCTGGTGGCCCAGGACTACACCGTCGGCAAGTGCCTGCTCGAGAAGGACCGCGTCGACGACGCCAAGCGCATCATGAAGACGGCCGAGAAGAAGGGCGTGGAGCTGCTGCTCCCGACCGATGTGCTGGTGGCCAAGGAGGTCACGCGCGGCGCCGAGCACAAGGTCGTGCCCGTCAAGAAGATCCCCAACTCGTGGTCCGCGGTCGACATCGGCCCCGACTCCATCGACGCCTTCGAGGCGGCCCTGGCCGACTGCGAGACGGTCCTCTGGAACGGCCCGCTGGGCGTCTTCGAGGTGCCGACCTTCGGCGACGGCACGCGCTCGGTGGCGCGCATGCTGGCCGATCGCTGCGAGGCCGGCGCCTCGGTGGTGGTCGGTGGCGGCGACTCCGTGGCGGCCATCGAGGAGCTCGGCCTGACCGTCGCGCTTCACCCACATCTCCACCGGTGGCGGTGCCTCCCTCGAGTTCCTCGAGGGCAAGGAGCTGCCGGGCATCAAGGTCCTCCAGGACCGCCAGAGCGAGGGAGCCTGATGACGCTCATCGACTACATCGACGCGCAGGAGATCCTCGACTCGCGCGGCAACCCGACGGTCGAGGTGACCGTCGTCCTCGACGAGGGCGCGGTCGGTCGCGCAGCCGTACCCTCCGGTGCCTCCACCGGCGCCCACGAGGCCGTCGAGCTGCGTGACGGCGACAAGTCGCGCTACAACGGCAAGGGCGTCCAGCAGGCCGTCACCAACGTCGTCGAGACGATCGCTCCGGCGATCCTCGGCGAGGATGCCTCCGACCAGGGCGCCATCGACGCGCTGCTGCTCGAGCTCGACGGCACGCCCAACAAGGGCAACCTCGGCGCCAACGCCATCCTCGGCGTGTCGCTGGCCTGTGCCCACGCATCGTCGGTGGCCTACGGGCTGCCGCTGTATCGCTATCTCGGCGGTGCCGGCGCGTGGACCATGCCGGTGCCCATGTTCAACATCCTCAACGGCGGCCAGCATGCCGCGGACTCCACCGACTTCCAGGAGTTCATGGTCATGCCGGTGGGCCTGGACAGCTTCGCGAGGCGCTGCGCGCCGGCTCCGAGATCTTCCACGCCCTGAAGGCCGAGCTGCACGACAAGGGCCTGGCCACCGGCCAGGGCGACGAGGGCGGCTTCGCGCCGACCCTGCCGTCCAACCAGGCGGCCATCGAGACCGTGCTGAAGGCCGTCGAGCGTGCCGGCTACAGGCCCGGTGAGCAGATCGCCATCGCGCTCGACCCGGCCACCACCGAGCTCGTCGACGGCGAGCCCGATGCGGAGGGTGAGTACACCTACAAGCTGGCCAAGGAAGGCCGCTCGCTGAAGACCAGCGAGATGGTCGACTTCTGGGCCGACTGGATCGACCGCTATCCCATCGTCAGCCTCGAGGACGGCCTCGCCGAGGACGACTGGAAGGGCTGGGCGCGGCTGACCGCCCGGGTCGGCGACCGCTGCCAGCTCGTCGGTGACGACCTCTTCGTGACCAACCCCGAGCGGCTGGCGCGCGGCATCGAGGAGGCTTCGGCCAACGCCATCCTCATCAAGCTCAACCAGATCGGCACGCTCAGCGAGACGCTGCAGACGGTCGACATGGCGCGTGCCCAGGGCTGGGGTGCCGTCATCAGCCATCGCTCCGGCGAGACCGAGGACACCACCATCGCCGACCTCGCGGTCGCCACCAACAGTGGCCAGATCAAGACCGGCGCCCCGTCGCGGTCGGAGCGCGTGGCCAAGTACAACCGGCTGCTGCGCATCGACGCAGAGCTCGGCGACATCGCCGTCTATCCGGGCCGGCGCGCGCTGGCCGGCCAGTAGGACCTCGGACCACTTGACCGATCGAGGGGCCTCGCACCGACGAGGCCGGGCCCAACGTCGATCCGACCGGAGCGCCGGTCGAAGACGCTGGGCTCGACGAAGCAGCGACCGCAAGCACCCGATCCGGCGAGGGTCGGGTGCTTGACCGTGGCGCCATCTACGCGGCCATGGTGGGGCTGGGCATGGCCGTCACCATCGCCATCTCCTTCGAGCTGGTGGTCGCCATCCAGGCACTGGTGTTCATCTCGGCGCCCTTCGCCGGGCTCATCATCGGCTGCTACGCCAACAACAAGTCGCTGCGCTGGCGTCCGCGCTGGCGCCTCTTCACCAACGCCGCCTTCGCCGGCGCCGTGACGGGCCTCAGCCTGGCGCTGATGTACGTGGCGCTGCGGCTGCTGTTCATCTATGCCGACTCGGGCTACCGGCCCGAGACGATGGGCGGCCAACTCGACTGCTGCGACGGGCCCCGAGTGCACCTACCTGCGCTTCATCGACGATGGCCGGAGGCAGACCTCCGTCGCGGACGGCATCACCGATGCTGCTTCCTTCGAGGCCGCCGTCTGGCGCTGGCAGGGCGAGACGGTCCTGATGCTCACGGTGATGACGCTGGCCGGGGCACTCGCCGCAGCCGGTTGGCGCGCCGTTCGCGAGCCACCGCCCGCGGCGAGATCGCCGAGCGCATCGCAGCCATCGAGTAGCCACCGGCTGGGCCGGACACGGGCTGGCTCCCGGCGCGCACCACCGACGGCCTGGGGCCTCGGGATACAGAAAAGCGGCGGTCTCGATCGCTCGAGTCGCCGCCTCTGCGCTGTCGAGAACGGGGGCGAGAGCCGCCTCTAGTCGTCTTCTTGGCCGTCGTCTTCTTGGCCGTCGTCTTCTTGGCCGTCGTCTTCTTGGCCGTCGTCTTCTTGGCCGTCGTCTTCTTGGCCGTCGTCTTCTTGGCCGTCGTCTTCCTGGCCGGTGCCTCGGTCGTTGCAGCGGCGGTCGCGGTCTTGCTTTCAGTCGTGCGGGCCGACTTGCTGAGCGCGGCGCGGGCCTTGCCGGCAGCGGTCTGCTCGCCCTTGGCCTTGGAGGCCTTGCCGGCGGCGATGCGGGCCTTGGCAGCCTTGGCGGCGGCGGCCTTGCTGACCTGGCGCTGTGGCTTGCTGGAGACGACCAGCGACTCGCCACCGAGCGCGGCGTTGGCGCGCCGCATCAGGCGGCTCTTGCGGCGGGCGGCGTTGTTGGGGTGGATGGCGCCGACCTTGGCCGCGCGATCGAGCGCCGCGGCGGCCTCGGCCACGGCCTTGCGCGTGGCCTCGACGTCGCCGCCCTCAGCCGCGATCGAGCGCGTTCTTGACCTGCGTCTTGGCCGCGGTGCGACGCGGCTGCAGGATGGCGTTGCGGCGATGAGACTGACGGACGCGCTTCAGGGCCTGCGGCGTTCGTGCGCCGGTCCAGGTCCGAGATGAATGGGCCAAGGTGATATGTCCTCAACAGCTCTGGGTGTTCTTCAGTGCGTCGTCGCTCATCCATGGGCACAGGGCACCAGGACGCGGGCAACATACGCGCGAAGGACGATGGTACCGCAGGACAGGTGTGTGCGCCAGCACCGAGTCGGGACCGGGCGCATCTCTGCGGCCGGCAGGATGCCGGCGTCGACCAGCTGGGCCTCGACCACATCCCGAAGCCCCGCGCATCCGTCGGGACCGTGGCCTGTTCGCAGGTGGTTGTTGGCACAAGCATCGCCGTCGGTGCGCTAGCATCCCCCGTATGCCCGCCCCGCCGTCGATCGCACCCAACGCCGCCACCGGCCCATCGATCTCGGCGCGTGATCCACGCCTGAGTGCCTGGCGTTCGTTGCTGACCGCCCACGCGCGCATCGTCGAGCGGCTGGATCACGACCTGCGCGCCGAGGCCGACATGTCTCTCGCGGACTACTCCGCGCTCCTCCAGTTGGCCGAGGCTCCCGCGCGTCGACTGCGCATGAGCGACCTGGCCGAGGGCATCTTCCTGACTCGCAGCGGCGTCGACCAGGCTGATCGATCGGCTCCAGGCTGAGGGCCTGGTCGAACGCAGCCAATGCCGATCCGATGGCCGAGGGGCTGAGGCGGTCCTCACCGAGCACGGATTGGAGACCCTTCGCTCCGCCAGCCGCGTCCATCTGCGCGGCATCCAGGCCTTCTTCCTCGACCGCATCGCGGACGACGAACTCGAGGTCGTCGAGCGCGCCATGGGTTCGGTCGTGGCGGGCCTCGCCGCCGGCGACAGGTCCGTCGTCCGCTCCGGGTCTACCGACTGATCGTCGCTGGCGCTGCTGCGCCGACGCGCCGACGCGGCTTGCCGGCGTCGGGAACCTCCCCGCGTGGACATGCCCGGCACATCCTTCCTCGGTGCCGGTCCGGCG
The DNA here is from genome assembly GCA_963712735.1 of uncultured Chloroflexia bacterium. Classification (GTDB taxonomy): domain Bacteria; phylum Chloroflexota; class Limnocylindria; order Limnocylindrales; family CSP1-4; genus JAFMJV01. Next base: position 73,986 of record CAVQIZ010000005.1, read on the forward strand.
CTTGCTGAGAATCGCCCCGTCCCATGGAACCCATCCCTCAGTCTCGCCTGCGCAACTTCTCGATCATCGCCCACATCGACCACGGCAAGTCGACCCTGGCTGATCGGTTCCTCGAGCTGACCCATACCCTCGACAAACGCCAGATGACGAGCCAGGTGCTCGACAGCATGGACCTGGAGCGCGAGAAGGGCATCACCATCAAGGCCCGTGCCGTGCGCCTCGAGCACACCGCCCGCGATGGCCAGCGCTACGGACTCAACCTCATCGACACGCCCGGCCACGTGGATTTCAGCTACGAGGTCAGCCGTAGCCTGCAGGCTTGCGAGGGTGCCATCCTCGTCGTTGACGCGGCCCAGGGCATCGAAGCGCAGACGCTGGCCAACGTCTACCTGGCGCTGGCGCAGAACCTGGTCATCATCCCGGTCATCAACAAGATCGACCTGCCCTCGGCGCAGCCTGACCTCGTCATCGAAGAGCTGGAGAACGTCCTCGCCATCCCGCGTGAGGAGGTCATCATGGTCAGCGCCAAGGATGGCACCAATGTGACGGAGGTCCTCGAGGCCATCGTGGCGCGTGTCCCGCCTCCGGCGGGGGATCCGGGGGCGCCCCTTGCCGGGCTCATCTTCGATTCCCACTACGACGCCTACAAGGGTGTGGTGGCCTACGTGCGTCTGAGCTCTGGCACGCTGCGTGCCAACGACCAGATCCGCCTGATGGCCTCGAAGGCGGAGAGCGAGGTCGTGGAGCTGGGCGTGTTCCGCCCCGCGCTGGTGCCGGTCAAGTCACTGGCTGCGGGTGAGGTCGGCTACGTGGCCACGGGATTGAAGTCGGTGCGTGACTGCCAGGTCGGCGACACGCTCACTTCGGCGCGCACGCCGGCCGCGGCACCGCTGCCCGGCTACAAGCCGGCCAAGGCCCTCGTCTTCGCCGGGGTCTACCCCATCAATGGGCCCGACTATCCGGTCCTGCGTGAGGCGCTGGAGAAGCTGCATCTCAATGATGCCTCCATCAGCTTCGAGCCCGAGTCGTCGGTGGCACTCGGCTTCGGCTTCCGCATCGGCTTCCTGGGATTGCTGCACATGGAGATCGTGCAGGAGCGCCTTGAGCGTGAGTTCGACCTCGACATCATCGCCAGCGCACCCTCCGTCGAGTACGTCGTGACCCTCACCCACGATCGTGGCGACGTCGAAGTGGAGAACCCGGCGTTGCTGCCTGACCCATCGGACATCGAGTCCATCTCGGAGCCCTGGGTCAAGCTCGGCATCGTCACGCCCTCGAGCTACATCGGCACGCTCATGGAGCTGGCCAAGAACCACCGTGGCTCGTTCATGGACATGGAGTACCTGGACCCCACGCGCGTGCTCATGAACTTCGAGGTGCCGCTCGCCGAAGTCATCGTCGACTTCTACGATCAGCTCAAGAGTCGCACCCAGGGTTACGCCTCCATGGACTACGAGGAGATCGGCTACCGCGTGGGCGATCTCGTCAAGCTTGACGTCCTGGTGAACGGTGAGGCGGTCGACGCGCTCAGCATCATCGTTCACCGCTCCGACGCCCAGAGCGCGGGTCGTGAGCTGACGAAGCGACTCAAGGACCTCATCCCGCGCCAGATGTTCGTGGTACCGGTGCAAGCGGCCATCGGCTCCAACGTCATCGCGCGTGAGACGGTTCGCGCCATGCGCAAGAACGTCCTCGCCAAGTGCTACGGTGGCGACGTGACACGCAAGCGCAAATTGCTCGAGAAGCAGAAAGAGGGCAAGGCGCGGATGAAGAAGGTGGGGAGCGTGGAGATCCGCAGGAAGCCTTCCTCGCCGTGCTGCGAGGGGGCGAGGGCGACTGGTTGATTCCTGAGCCGCTTCAGTTCCTCCTCTTCGTCGGCTTCGCCGGGCTGATGCTCCTGCTACGTCTGGACGCGCGGCGCTTCAGCGCTGCCGAGTGGGACACCGAGGACGGCGACGCACGGGTGTGGTTGCCGCGCCCTTCTCGTGGTACGCGGCGGGACTGGCGCTCGGACTGATCATCTTCGCGCTGCATCCCTCGCCGGTCTCGGAGCTGAACCTGACACTGGCGCCGGACCGCGGCGAGGCCCTGCTCCTGGGCCTGCTCTACGGCGGGGCGGGTGTCGTGGGCGCGTTCGCCCTGGCCATGCTCATCAACGGGCGCCTGGATTTCCCGCGTTCCGCGCGCTACCCCGGTGGTGTCGTCTTCGCTATCGGCACCGCCTTCTTCGACGAGTTCCTGTTTCGCGGGGTAGTGCTGGGGCTGCTGTTGTCGTTGGGCCTGCCCGATTGGCTGGCCATCGGCTCCGCTGCCTTCATCTACGCCGGGGCCGTGCGCGCCGGGACCGGCAGCCGCGGGCTCCTGATGGTCCTGAACTGGATGATCATCGGCGTCATCGGTGGCGTGCTGGTCCTGATGACCGGTGGCATCGCGGCTGCCTTCGTTGGCCACGCCATCACGCGCTTCTCCTTCTTCATGACCATGGGCCCGCCGCGCCGCGCCGCCCTCGAACAGATCCAGTCACGCTCCCGGGGCAGCGGCGATGGCGGCGCCTACATCATCGCGCCGCGCGGCCCGCGTCGAGGCTAGGGAGCCCCAGGTCACGCGGTGACCGGCGCGCGTCCGCCCGAGGGGCTCTACGTCCACTTCCCGTTCTGTATCTCGCTCTGTCCGTACTGCGACTTCGTGGTGGTGGCGGGTTCGGCGGCACGGGGTCCCGGGAGCCAGGTCGCGTCACTGCTGGCCGCGATCGGCCGTGAGCTGGACCTGCGTGCAGACAGGCTGGATGAGGCATTCGGCGTCGCACGACCAGCGTTGGCGAGCGTCTACCTGGGCGGTGGCACCCCCTCGCTCATGCAGCCCGCGCAGGTCGCTGGCCTGCTCGACGCGATCGATGCGCGCCTGGGGATCGCGCCCCATGCCGAGGTCAGCCTGGAGGCCAACCCCGGTGCCGATGAGATCGGTGACCTGGCGGGCTTCCGCGCGGCCGGTGTGAACCGGCTCTCGATCGGTGCGCAGTCGATGCAGGACGGGGAGCTGCAGCGGCTGGGACGGCGTCATCGTGCCAGCGACGTCGTAGCCGCCGTCGAGGCGGCACGCGCGGCCGGGCTCCACTCGGTCAGTCTCGACCTGCTGACCGACGTCCCCGGTCAGAGCCTGGACTCGTGGCGGGCCACGCTCACAGCCGTGCTGTCCCTGGCCCCGGAGCACCTCTCGGCCTACACGCTCACGTTGGACGATCCGGATGCCGAGGGCTTGACGGGCTCCGATGGCGACCATCTGCCGGTCACCCGGGGTGCACACACGTGGCGCGCGCGTGCAGCAGCGGAGCAGTCCGAGGAGCGCGCGGCCGAGATGGAGCTGCTGACAGACGAGCTGGCCGCAGTGGCTGGCCTGCGGCGCTACGAGGTCGCCAATCTGGCCCGTCCCGGACACGAGAGCCGGCACAACCTGCTGTACTGGCGCCGTCGTCCGTACCTGGCCCTGGGCCCGGGTGCGCATGCGTCGGACGGTCACCTGCAGCGTTCCTGGAACGCCGCCAGGCTCGACGGCTACGTCGCCGCGCTCTCCGCGGGCCGGCTGCCAGCGGGCGGGACCGACGAGGTCGACCGAGCCTACCGCCATCGCCGAGCGCGCCATCCTTGGGCTGCGACTTGTCGAGGGCATCGACGCCGACCTCGCGAGGGAGCCAGGGCTGGCCGCGGGGCTCGCCTGGGCCGGCTCACACGGCCTGGCCGAAGAGGCGGATGGGCGTGTCCGCCTGACGCAGCAGGGGCGGCTGCTCGCCAACGAGGTCTTCACCCGGCTCTTGCCCGATGCTCCGGCCGGCCCGTCCGCGACTGCGTCTTAAGGCCGCGCCAAGTAGCATCTGGTCATGTCATCGCCCGTCACCCTCCGCATCGTCGCAGCGACGCTGAGCGGCGTATTGCTGCTGGGCGCCTCCGGCTCCGCGTTCGCCGCCGACGAGCCCACGCTCGAGCGCTTCGCGCCCCCCAGCCTGGCGCTGGCGGTGGCAGCGCTGAGCGCCGAGGACGCCTCGGCGACAGAAGCCGCCAGCGTTTCCCCCGGGCCGGCCAAGGTGCGCCTACCCGCCTGCGAGGTCAAGGACGTGCCAACGCGGTACGGCAAGGTCAAGCACTGGAAGCGGACCCTGCTCGACACCAATCTCAAGCTCAAGCCTGGCTATCAGCCGTGGGACCTGGTATCGGTCTCACGCGCGAACATCCCCGGCACCGGCAAGGTTCGCAAGCTCATGATCGATGACCTGAGCGCCCTGGCAGCGGCCGCGCGCAAGGCCGGCAAGCCACTGGCGGTTCGCTCGGCGCAGCGTTCCTACGCCTACCAGTCGTCGCTCTTCGAGTCCTACGTTCGCCGCTACGGCTACGCCAAGGCGATCACCTTCTCCGCCCGCCCCGGTCACTCCGAACATCAGCTGGGGACGACCGTCGACTTCACGACCGCGCCTAGCGTCCCGCTGCGCACCAGCTTCGGCGAGTCGCCCTCCGGGAAGTGGCTGGCGAAGAACGGCTGGAAGCATGGCTTCATCATGTCTTACCCCAAGGGCAAGAAGCGTGTCTCCTGCTACAGCTACGAGCCTTGGCACTGGCGCTACTTCGGTCGCGACCTGGCCCGCAAGATCCATGACTCAGGACAGGTGCCGCGGCGATACCTGTACCAGAACTTCGAGTCGGCGCCCTAGGCACAGCTGTCGCTCTCTCCGGGCCCACGGGGCGAACGGTCCCGTGCTGCGTGCCCTTCGGACCACGTATTCGATCGCCCCTCGCTCTACGATGCCCTTGTCTGCGGTCGCATCGGTCGGCCAGGCACTGAATGCGAGGAGATGCCGGGATGACTGCAACCATCGATCCGAGTGCGAGCTCGATCCAGGAGAAGCTGCTGTGGGCCGTCGACGGGCTCAAGATCGAGATCCCGTCGTGGGGCTTCATGAACACCGGCACCCGCTTCCGCGTCTGGCAGCACCCCGGCACCCCGCGCACCGTCGAAGAGAAGATCGACGACGCCGCGACCGTGCACCGCTACACCGGCATCGCCAGGACGGTCGCCCTGCACATCCCGTGGGACAAGACCGATGACTACACCGGCTTGCTCGAGTACATGAACGCCAGGGACCTCGGTGTCGGCGGCATCAACCTCAACACCTTCCAGGACGCCGACTACATGCTCGGCTCGATGTGCCACCCCGATCCGGAGGTCCGCGAAAAGGCCCTCATGGCGCTCAAGGAGTGCTGCCGGATCGCCGACGAGATGGGCGCACCGGCGGTGAAGGTCTGGCTCGGGGACGGCACCAACTACCCCGGTCAGGATGACCTGCGCTGGCGCCGCAACCGCCTCATCGAGGGCCTGCAGCGAGCCTACGCCTGGTTGCCCCAGGACGCTCGCATGCTGCTCGAGTACAAGATCTTCGAGCCTGCCCTTTATGCCACCGACGTGCAGGACTGGGGCCAGTCGCTGGCGGTCTGCAACCGCGTCGGTGAGCGAGCCGTGGTCTGCGTCGATACCGGGCACCACTCACTCGGCGTCAACATCGAGCAGATCGTGGCCATCCTGCTGGCGGAAGGCAAGCTCGGCGCCTTCGACCTCAACGACAAGAAGTACGGCGACGACGACCTGATGGTGGGCTCCATCGACCCCTACCAGATGTTCCGCATCACCCACGAGCTCATCAACGCCATGCGAGACGACGGCGACCCGGTGGCGCAGAAGACCGCGCTCGAGACGGTCTACATGCTCGACCAGTGCCACAACATCGAAGCCAAGGTGCCGGCCATCATCCGCTCCGTGCAGACGCTCCAGGAGCTGTTTGCCAAGGCCTTGCTGGTCGACCGCGAAGCGCTCCTGGTGGCCCAGGCCAAGGGTGACGTGCTGGAGGCCAACAACCTGCTCTGGAGCGCCTTTTTCACGGACGTGCGGGGGCCGCTGGGAGAGCTGCGCCAGGAGCGGGGCATGCCGGCCGATCCCTTCCACGCCTACCTCGAGAGCGGCGAGGATGAGCAGCGCAGCGCCGACCGCGTGGGGGGCGAAGCCCAGAGCTGGTAGTCGCCGGCGGCCCGCTGGAGCAGGCCCACAGAGGGCATAGCGCCCGGGTCGACGTCCGGTTCGAGCCCTTTCGCTTCGTTGACACTCGGGGCAGGGGACTGATAGGATACTGTCCATTCAGTTAGCACTCCTACGAGGTGAGTGCTAACCCGGCGAAGTGACGCAAGGACGAACCAAGAGGAACTATTGGCGAGGCGCAAGGTACGCCCCGGACCGCTGGAGGACCGTTCAGCGGCCATCCTGCGGGCGATCATCGAGGAATACGTGGCCACCGCGCAGCCGGTGGGCAGTGTCGCGTTGGTGGACAAGTACGCTCTTTCCATCAGCCCTGCCACCGTGCGCAACATCATGGCCGAGCTGGAGACCGCGGAGCTCCTGGGCCACCCGCATACCAGTGCCGGTCGCGTGCCCACGGACCGCGGCTACCGGCTGTACGTCGAGTCCATCTCCGACCAGGTCAGCCTGGCACCGGTCGAGCAGCTGATGATCCGGCACCAGTTCGGGCAGGTCGAGTTCGCCAATGAGCAGTGGTTCCGGCTGGCAGCGTCCACACTCGCGAGTGCCACCCGTTCCGCCGCTATCGCCACGCCCATCAAGCCACAGTCGTGCCGCATCCGCCGCATCGACATCGTGCCCACCGCCGAACGCTCGGCCAGCCTGCTGCTGGTGATGGCCGACGGACCGGTCAAGCAGGTGCTGCTCAACCTCGATGGCGAGTACACGCAGGCCGAGCTCGACGAGATCGCCCACGGCGTCGATCGCGTCCTGCGCGCGAAGACCACGCCAGAGGTGGACGCCGTGCTTGACACGCTGCGAGAACGTCCGGCCTCGGTCGACCCGCTCTTCACCCAGTCCGTAGAGCGCGTGTCCCGCATGATGCATGAGTTCGATGCCTCGGCGGTAGAGGAGGTCTTCAGTGAAGGGCTGCTCAATGTCATGAAGGAGCCCGAGTTCGAGCGCTCCGAGCGACTGCGGCGCGTCTTCAACGTGCTGCAGGACCGGGACTACCTCGGAGGGCTCGTGCAGCGCCTGGCGGCCTCGGATGACGTGAGCGTGTTCATCGGCAGCGAGAACGAGCACGAGGAGATGAACGATGTCTCGCTCGTGGTCGCGTCCTATGGACGGCGCGATCGTGCCATCGGTGTGGTCGGCGTCATCGGCCCCACGCGCATGGCCTACCCGCATGCCATCTCCACGGTCCGCTACGTGCGCGGCCTCATGAATGAATTGGTGGATCACCTGTACGCATGAACGACAAGAAGAACGGCGCCCCCGGCGCCAACGGCAACCCTGAGCAATCAGAGCACGTGAACGTCAGCGCCGCCAAGCGTGGCGGCACTCGTGCCGAGGAGCGCATCGCCGCCCTCGACAGCAGCGGTGCTTCACTGCGCGAACAGGTCGAGGAGCTCGGCGCGCAACTCGAGGCCGCCGAGCAGCGAGCGGCCGAAGCCGAGGCCGGCTGGCAGCGGGCTCGCGCCGACTTCGCCAACCTCAAGCGCCGCACCGAGGAGGAGCGTGCGGAGTTGGCCGGTATCGCTGGCGACCGCCTGCTGATCCGCGTGCTCGACCTCGCCGACGACTTCGACCTGGCCGTCGAGCACGTGCCCGAGGAGACCAAGGACAGCCCCTGGGTCGAGGGCATCGCGCCATCGATCGCAAGCTGCGGGCGCTGCTGGAGGCGGAGGGCGTGACGGCCATGGAGGGTGAGGGCGAGCCCTTCGACCCGCACACGCAGCAGGCCATCTCATACGAGGACACCCGGGACGTGCCCGACGGCACCGTCATCAAGGTGATCCAGCGCGGCTACACGATCCGCGACCGCGTGCTGCGGCCGGCGCTCGTCGCGGTCGCACGCAACGACGACGACACAAGCAACCAGGACTGACCAGCAGACACTCGCAAGGAGCATCTCATCATGGGACGCATCATCGGCATCGACCTCGGCACCACCAACTCCGTCGTCGCGGTCATGGAGGGCGGCGAGCCGACCGTCATCCCCAGCGCGGAGGGCGGACGCACCGTGCCCTCGGTCGTCGCCTTCAGCAAGCAGGGCGAGCGCCTGGTCGGCCAGATCGCCAAGCGCCAGGCCATCACCAACCCGGCCAACACCGTCTACTCCATCAAGCGCTTCATCGGCCGTCGCTGGGACGATCCCGAGGTCCAGCGCTCGCATCGACCTCGTGCCCTACAAGGTCGAGAAGGACAACAACAGCGACGGCATCGTCGTGACCCTCGCCGACGGCAAGTCCTACAGCCCGCCCGAGATCAGCGCCATGATGCTGCAGAAGCTCAAGGCGGATGCGGAGGCGTACCTGGGCGAGAAGGTCACCGAGGCGGTCATCACCGTGCCGGCCTACTTCGACGACACCCAGCGCCAGGCCACCAAGGACGCCGGACGCATCGCCGGCCTGGAGGTCAAGCGCATCATCAACGAGCCCACCGCCGCCGCCCTGGCCTACGGCCTCGACAAGAAGAACGACGAGCAGATCGCGGTCTACGACCTGGGCGGCGGCACCTTCGACATCTCCATCCTGGAGCTGGGCGACGGCGTCTTCGAGGTCAAGGCCACCAACGGCGACACCCACCTCGGTGGCGACGACTTCGACCAGAAGGTCATCGACTGGCTGCTGGACGAGTTCAAGAAGGACCAGGGCATCGACCTGGCCAAGGACCAGCAGGCCCTGCAGCGCCTCAAGGAGGCCGCGGAGCGGCCAAGATCGAGCTGTCCACCACCAGCAGACCGAGATCAACCTGCCCTACATCACCGCCGACGCCGACCGCAGCCCCAAGCACCTCGTGACCACGCTGACGCGGGCCAAGCTCGAGGACCTGGTGGCCGACCTGGTCGAGCGCACCGCCAAGCCCGTCGAGGCGGCGCTCAAGGACGCGGGCCTGAAGGCCGGCGACATCGACGAGGTCATCCTCGTCGGCGGCCAGACGCGCATGCCCGCGGTCGTCGAGGCGGTCAAGAAGATGTTCGGCGGCAAGGAGCCCCACAAGGGCGTCAACCCCGACGAGGTGGTGGCCGTGGGCGCGGCCATCCAGGCCGGCGTGCTGGCGGGCGACGTCAAGGACGTGCTGCTGCTCGACGTGACCCCGCTGTCGCTGGGCATCGAGACGCTGGGCGGCGTGATGACGCGGCTCATCGACCGCAACACCACCATCCCCACGTCCAAGAGCCAGGTCTTCTCGACCGCGTCGGACAACCAGCCGCAGGTGGAGATCCACGTGCTGCAGGGCGAGCGCGAGATGGCCAGCGACAACAAGACGCTGGGCACGTTCATCCTCGACGGCATCCCTCCGGCCCCGCGCGGCGTGCCCCAGATCGAGGTGACCTTCGACATCGACGCCAACGGCATCCTCGACGTCAAGGCCAAGGACAAGGCCACCAGCCGCGAGCAGTCGGTGCGCATCACGGCCTCCTCGATGCTCTCCAACGAGGACGTCGACCGCATGGTCAAGGACGCCCAGGAGCATGCCACCGAGGACAAGGCCAAGCGCGAAGCCGTCGAGACCCGCAACCAGGCCGACGCGCTCGGCGTTCCAGGCCGAGCGCACCATCAAGGACCTGGGCGACAAGGTCAGCGCCGAGGACAAGGCGGCCGTCGAGTCGCGCATCGAAGCCGTCCGGAACGCGCTCAAGGGTGACGACGAGGCGGCCGTCAAGAGCGCCACGAGCGAGCTGACCAGCACGCTCCAGGAGGTCGCCACCAAGGCCTACCAGGCCGCCGGCCCCGACGCCGCTCCCGACATGGGCGCCGCCGGCGATGCGGGCGCCGACGCGGCAGGCGATACTGCCGACGACGGCGAAGAGGCCGTCGAGGGCGAGTTCAAGGAGGTCTAGTCCGGGGCGGGAGTCGACCACTCCCACCCTGCATCCCATGCTGGGACGTTCACGCCGGGCGATGCAGCGCCTCCGAGGTGGCTCGGGGGCGCAGTCGCCGTCATGGCGCGCCGGCGGCAGCGGGCCACGCCCCCCAACGTCGTCGGCAAGGGACCGCTCCTGTCGACGCCGGGCCTGCAGCTCGGCGTCGTTGTCATCATCCGCGACGAGGCGCCCTACCTGCCCGAGTGGCTGGCCTATCACCACGCGCTCGGGGTGGAGCACTTCTTCATCTACGACAACGGCAGCACCGACGAGCTGCAGCGGGTCATCGAGCCGTGGGTCAACCACGGCCTGGTGACGCTCGTGCACTGGCCCTTGCCCGGCGGCCAGATCGACGCCTACTCGCATGCGCTGCGCTTCTACGGACCGTCGCTCGACTGGCTGGCCTACTTCGACGTCGACGAGTTCGTCGTGCCGCTCGTCGATGACGACATCCCCGCGGTGCTGGCGCGCTTCCCCGACGCCGCCGACGTGCGCGTCCCGCGCGTGGACTTCGGCTTCAGCGGGCATCGCACGCCGCCCGCTGGGCTGACCATCGAGGCCTATACCGAGGTCGCCGACGTCTTCGGCCGGGACTCCGTCCAAGCCACCGCGTGTCAAGACCGTGGTGCAGACCGCAGGCATCTCCGCGGTCGGCATCCACACCGCCACCGTGGCCGACGATGCGCGTGACGCCGAGGGCACAGCCGGTACCCGCACAGACGGTGGGCAAGGCCGCCTGGGCGTTCGTCCAACTCAACCACTACTACACGCGCTCGTTCGAGGAGTTCGAGGCCAAGCGCTTCCGGGGCAGCGGCACCGGTCGCATCGCGCGACCGGCCATCCCCTTCGACCTGCCCACCCTGCGTGTCGACACCAGCGCGGTCCGCTTCAGCGAGCGCACGCAGGCCATGATCGAGCGCATGGGCAGCCTGGCGCGCCAGCCCGTACCGCTACGGCAGCGAGCTGGCGCTGACGCAGTTCCCGCGTTTCAACGACCTGGGCCTGTTCAGCGAGTTCGCCATCGCCAACACGGTCATGGAGGAGCCGGCACCACGGAGGGAGCCCGCGCTGCGCCTCGAGAACCTGTACGACGGCATCGGCTTCGTCGGTGTCATCAGCGGCCACGACCACGATGTCGAGGAGCGGAGCTGTCGGGCTCCCGGCACCTGGAGCCGCTGCTGGAACGCGCGCGTGGCCGCATCGTGGCGACGCTCGCTGACGGCAGCCTGAAGGACGGCGCGCTCCACTTCGAGCTCGACCCGGCGGGCGAGCGGCGCATCTACGCGGTCGGCTTCGTCGTCAGCGCCGAGGCGCCCACGCGCCTCGGAGCGTCGTTGACCCAGGCCGACGGCAGCGGCAGCGAGCCGATCGACGTGAAGCTCGATGCCGGCAACACGTACGCTGGCGTCGTGGAGCTCGACGCGTCGCCCGATTTGGTCCCGCGCGTCCGGTCGGCCTCTCGTCGGCCACCGGCGAGATCGGCGTGCACGACCTCTTCGTCATCGCCTATGGCTGACCGCGAGGTGCGCACGTGACGCTGCGACGCCGGTTCAGTCGCATCGTTTCGAGCCCGGCTCGACCGCTGCTCCCGCGACCAGTCCGGATACGACGCTACCCAAGGGCGGGACCAGGGGTCGCATGCTGCGTGCCAAGCCACCCAACGTGGTCGGTCGTGGCCCGCTGCTCGGCGGCCCCGGCTTCGATGTCGTCATCGTCTGCATCGTCAAGGACGAGGCCGACTACCTCGAGGAGTGGCTGGCGTACCACGTGGCGCTCGGCGTCGACCACTTCGTCATCTACGACAACGGCTCCACCGACGGCAGCGCGAGAGCTGCTGGAGCGCTACATCAACCACGGCCTGGTCACCCGCATCGACTGGCCCCTCGGTGGCGGCCAGCTGGCGGCCTACAACCACGCGCTGCGCATGTTCGGGGCGACGTCACGCTGGCTGGCCTACTACGACGTCGACGAGTTCCTGGTGCCGCTGCTCGATGACGACATCCCGGCGTTGCTGGCCCGCTTCGAGGACGCGGCTGTGGTCCGCGTGCCCCGCGTCGAGTTCGGTTTCTCGGGCCATCGGACGCGCGCCGGAGGGACTCGCCATCGACGCCTATACCCAGGTCGCCAACGTGCTCGACCTCGATCCGGCGTTACCGCCGCGAGTGAAGTCGATCGTCCAGCCCGCGGCCGTGTCCGCGGTGGATATCCACCTCGCGTTCCCGGCCGACGAACCGTTGCCCGGCACGCCGACCGAGACGGCCGAGGAGTCGGTGCGGGGCGTGGCCCAGCTCAACCACTACTACACACGCTCGTTCGATGAGTTCGAGACCAAGCGCTTCCGGGGTTCGGCGACAGGGCGCATCGCTCGTCCGGCGGTGCCGTTCGACCTGGCGACCATCCGGACCGACACGGCCGCGTCGCGGTTCTCCGGGCGCACGCAGGCCAGCCTGGCGCGGCTGCGCAGCCTCGACCCGCAGCCCTACGCCTACGGCAGCCAGCTGGCGCTCGAGTACTTCCCGCGGCCGAACGATCTCTTCCGTTTCGGCGAGTTCGCCATCGCCAACACCGCTGCCGGCCTGCCCCAGCCGAGCCGCGTGGCCGCGATGCGCCTGCGCAACCTCGCCGACGGCGTGGGCCTGATCGTCGATCTGGCCGACACCGGCTACGTTCCCGAACGCGACGGGCTCTCGGACTCCGTCCACACGCAGGCGCTGCTGGAGCACATGCGCGGCCACCTTGCGACGACGCTCTCGAGGTCTGACGAGCTGCCGATGATGGCCGCTGCCGGCAGCCTGGTCATCCCCGACAGCGGGCCTGCCCTGCTGCACCTCCCGGATGGCTTGGCCGAGGTGCTGCTGCAGCTTCCGCCCGAGGAGGCCCGGCGCTGCTATGCGCTGGGGTTCGTGGTGGGGGCGTCGGCGGCGGTCCGCGTGCGAGGCGGTCGTGTTCGACAAGGACGGGATCGCGGGGTCGCCTATCGAACTGGCGCTGCCCGCCTCGACTGCCCTCGCCGGCATCGTGGAGGTGGAACCGCAGCCGGTGCTCGGCAGGCAGCTGCGCCTGGTCTTCGAGGGCGACGTTGACCAGGTCGACATCCACGACCTCTTCGTCATCTCCACCGGCTAGGCTTCCAGCATGGCGTTGAGCGAACGATTCGGCCGCATGCTGGGCCGCGACCACGGGGCGCAAGGTCCGTCCGGCTCTCCTGGAGCGGGGCCGATTCACGCTGTCGGTCATGGCCATCCTCAAGGACGAAGCGCCCAACATGGCTGAGTGGCTCTGCCATCACATGGCCATCGGCGTGGACCACTTCTTCCTGTATGACAATGGCAGCACCGACGACCTGCACGATGTCCTGAAGCCCTATGCCGACCACGGCATCGTCACCACCGTCTACTTCCCCATGCGCGGTCTGCAGCGCGACGCCAACAACCACGTCGTGCGCTTCTTCGGCGACACCAGCGAGTGGATCGCCTACGTCGACATCGACGAGTTCCTGGTGCCGGAGCGGGACGAATCGATCACCCGCGTGATGGCGCGTTTCCCCGCTGCCGAGCAGGTGCTGGTCTCACGCAAGGAGTTCTGCTACTCCGGCCACCGTACGCCGCCCGAGGGGCTGGTGACGGAGAACTACCGCGAGTACAGCGAACAGGTGCCGCGCATGGGCACGTCGGCGATCCTGGCCAAGCCCATCGTTCGATCGCGGGGCGTGGCGCGGGTCGGCATCCACAACGCTGCCACCGTGCACGGCCATACCGTCAACACGGCGGGTGTGCCGACATCGGAGGAGGCCACGGTCATCGAGGACCCCAGCTACGCCAACCTCCAGATGAACCACTACTTCACCAAGTCCCGCCAGGAGTTCGAGGCCAAGCGCACCCGCGCGACCACCTCGACGCACGCCTTTCAGCTGCCCGACGTGCCCTTCGACATCCCGGCACAGGTCGACCACGTCATCGACCGCTGGCAGCCGCGCACCCGGGCGTTGATGGCGGAGATGGAGATGCTGGCGCGGAGCCCGTCGCGCTACGGCAGCAGGCTGCGGCTGCAGGGCTTCCCCATCAGCGACATGTTCGGCCAGGAGGCCACGGCCGTCGTGTCCAACGAGGCCGCGGGCCTTGCCGAGGCACGCAAGAAACGCTCGTTCCGTTCGTTGCCGATGCCCGGGGTCCGCGGCGCCATGGTGCGCGCGGACGAGCACGACTATGAGCCCCTCCCGGGGCGGTTCATGGCGTCGGATCACATCGCCCAGGAGATGGCGTGGTTGCAGGCGGAGGTGGCATGGGACATGGCCGCCGGCGAGCCTTCCCTGTCGGTCGAAGGCGGCAGCCTGGAGGACGGCGAGGTGCCGGTGGTGCGCCTGGAGCAGGGCGCTGGGTCCATGCTCATCGGGGTGGGTGGTCCGGCGCTGCGGTGTCACGCTCTGGCGTACGTGCTGCGCGTGAGCGCCTCCGGATCGCTGCCGGTCAAGGTCGAGCTGGCCGCGCGCGAGGACGGCGGGTGGCGCGCCGCCGCGGCCTACGAGATGCCCGGTCCGGGCACGTACCTGGGCCTGGTGGCGCTGGAGAAGAAGCCGCGCACCATCGATGCGGTCCGCGTCCGACTCGATGGCGCCGACGAGGTGGGCGTTTACGACTTGGCGCTGCTGGCCTTCGGCTGAGTGCGGCTGCGGCCGCCGCTGGGGGTGGCGCCGCGGATCCGACCGAGCGACACCCAGGCCTCGGGGTCATCGGCGAGCTCGGCGACGTTGGCGGGCAGCCGGCCGTCGCGCAGGTGGGCCAGGGTGGTGGTCTCAAGGATGTCGCGCAGGGCCGCGCGCACGGCGATCCAGACGTCTGTCAGAGGCTCCGCGGCACCGCGGTACTCCATGTTCTCCGGGCGATCGCCACGCACGTTGGCCAGTGGGCCATCGACGGCGCGGATGACGTCGGCCACGCTGATCTCCTCGGGGGGACGCGCCAGCGTGTAGCCGCCTTCGGGACCGCGCTGGCTGCGCACGATGCCAGCATGCTTGAGCTCGAGCAGGATCGTCTCGAGGAACTTGGCCGGGATGTCCTGGGCCTCCGCGATGCGGTCGGCCTTGACCGGTGCATCGGTCGCGGTCGCCAGCTCGGCAGCGGCTCGGGCGGCGTAGTCGGCTTTGGCGGAGACTCTCATGAGGGCCTCATTGTCCCCTATGTCAGTAGGAAATGTGCGAGAGCCGTGATGCCGTCGTCACAGAGCTGCTTGTCGAGCGTGGCCACCCTTGCTAGGCTGCGTCTCGACAAGAAACCGACTGGAGCGTCGGAAGTCGGAACGGAGGTCCCGCAGGCGTGAAACAGGAACGTAGCGCTCGGCGCCGCGAGCGCATCCTCGATGCCGCGTTCTCGGTGTTCAGTCAGCGTGGCTACCGGCAGGCGGGCGTGGACGAGGTCGGCCGCCAGGCCGAGACGAGCAAGGGTGGCGTCTACTTCCATTTCCCGACCAAGGAGTCGTTGTTCCTGGAGCTGCTACGGACGACGGCCGACCGCCTCGTGGGCAAGGTCGAGCGATCGATCGCCGGCCAGGACGACCCCATCGAGCGTGCCGACATCGCCTTGCGCACCGTGCTGGGCGTGTTCGCTGGCCACCGCACGATGGCGCGGCTGTTCCTCATCGACGCGGTCGGCGCCGGCTCAGAGTTCCAGGCCGAGCTGCAGCGGCTGCACGAGCGCTTCAGCGGGCTCATCGCCGAGCAGCTGGACGCAGCCGTGGCGGAGGGCACCATCGCGCCCATCGACACGTCCGTTGCTGCGCTGGCCTGGTTCGGCGCACTCAACGAGGTCGTCATGCGCTGGCTGATGGCTGACGAGCCCGGTCACCTGGAGGACACCTACCCCACGCTGCGGGCCATCCTGCTGCGCAGCGTGGGCATCCCCGAAGACCGCATCGACGGGCTCGCGGGCACATGACCCTGACCCATCCCGGGACGCTGCTGACAGCGGTCCAGTCGCTGCGCGACGCGTCCGCCGGTCGGGCCGTCGGAAGCCTCGTGGCCGTGAGGGTGCCGGTCACAGCGGTGGATCCGGTGGCGATCCACACGGCTGCGCGTCCCCTGGGGGCGTCGCTGTGGCTGCAGCCGGACCGCGACCTTGCCCTTGTCGGGATCGGAGAGGCATGGGCAGCACGACCCGGCGCTGGTGACGGTCGCTTCCGGGCAGCCTCGGAGGCGTGGTCGTCCCTGCTGGCCGGTGCACGCGTCGAGGGCGACGAGGGCGCGCGCGGCGTCGGCCCGCTGCTGCTGGGCGGCTTCAGCTTTGACGCGCAACCGCTGCACTCGGGCGTGTGGCAGGGGTTCGAGCCGGCCTGCCTGGTGTTGCCGTCATTGCTGCTGACGACGACGAGTGACGGGGCCTGGCTGACGCTGTCGTGGCTGGTCGGTTCGTCGCCGGACCCGGCCACGCTGGCGCGGACCTGGGCCGAGCTGGTGCAGACGTCCGCGCAGGACCACCTGGCGCCGGCGGATGTGACCCTGCGCGTGGCAGCGCACCGGCCCGAGGTCTCGGCCTGGCACCACTCGGTCGCCCGGCTGGCCGGTGCGGTGGGACGCGGGCGTCTCGACAAGGCGGTGCTGGCACGGCGTGTCGACCTGGTGGCCAGCGGCGAGATCGACGTCGGCGAGGTCGTCCGGCGCCTTGCCCGGTCGGCGCCTGAGTCCACGCTCTTCGCCATCACCCGCGGGGCGCGTTCGTTCGTGGGCGCGACACCGGAACGGCTCATCAGCCGGCGAGGGCGGGAGTTCCAGAGCATGGCCATGGCCGGATCCGCGCGCCGCGGCGTTGACGATGCCAGCGACGAAGCCCTCGCGCTCGAGCTCCTGCGCAGCGACAAGGAGCGCGAAGAGCACGCCGTCGTGGTGGCCATGCTGCGAGAGGCCCTCGAGCCGGTGGTCACGCGGCTCGACATCGCGCCGCACCCGGAGATCGTCCGCTTCCGCCACGTCCAGCACCTGGTCACGCCCTTGTCGGGGAGGCTGCGCGACGATGCCGACGTGCTGTCCCTCGTGGAGCGGCTGCACCCGACGCCGGCGGTGGGTGGGACGCCCCGGGAGCTGGCCCTCGAGCTGATCGCCGAGGAAGAGCCGGTCGAGCGGGGCTGGTACGCCGGACCGCTGGGCTGGATCGATCGCCACGGTGACGGCGAGTTCGTCGTGGCCTTGCGCTCGGGCGTGATACGCGGGCACGAAGCCTCGCTGTTCGCGGGCTGCGGCATCGTGGCCGACTCCGACCCCGAGCGCGAGTGGGACGAATCCTCGGCCAAGCTGCTGGCGCTTGGGTCCGCCCTCGGACGCATCGAGCCGTGAGCGGCTACCGCACGCCCGCAGCGCCCTTGCGAGCGCTGGCCGAGACGCTGGCCGTCGCCGGCGTCCGCGACGTCGTCATCTGCCCCGGTTCGCGCTCTACCCCGCTGGCGCTGGCGCTGCGGGCCCACCCTCACTTGCGTTGCTGGGTCCATCTCGATGAGCGGGCCGGAGCGTTCTTCGCCCTGGGAGCGGCCAAGGCATCGCGCCGACCGGTGGCTGTGCTGGCGACCTCCGGTACCGCGGTCGTCAACTTCGGGCCGGCGGTCACCGAGGCGCGCTACGGGCGCGTGCCGCTCGTCCTGCTGACAGCGGACCGGCCACCGGAGCTGCAGGGCCGTGGCGCGCCACAGACGATCGACCAGGTCGAGCTGTTCGGTCGGCATGCCAAGTGGTACGCGGAGATCGCGGTGCCTGAAGCCACGGCCGCGTCGACGGCTCAGGTCCATGAGGTCGTCGCCCTGGCGGTCGCGCAGGCGGTGGCTGCGCCGGCGGGGCCCGTGCAGGTCAATCTGCCGCTGCGCGAGCCGTTGCTGCCGGATGGGTCATTGCTGGCGGCCCCGGCCGACCTGGCTGCGCCTGCGGCTGCGGCTCGACCCACGCCCCGGTCGACAGACGTCGAGCTGGTCGCCGCGGCCATCAGGGGAGCCCAGCGCGGGCTCATCGTTTGCGGTCCCCAGGACGTGCCCGGCTTCCCGCCCGCCGTGACCCGCCTGGCGGCGGTCGCCGGCCTGCCGCTGCTGGCCGATGGCTTGTCCAACCTGCGTCAGGGGCCACACGACCGCAGCCACCTCATCGTGCACCACGATGCCCTCCTGCGGTCGGCTACGGTCCGTGACTGGCCGGCTCCCGACCTGGTGCTGCGCTTCGGAGCCGGCCCGACCTCCAAGGCGCTGGGTCAGCTGCTGGACTCGCTGTCGGCGCCCCAGTTCCTCATCGACGATGGAGGTGGCTGGCAGCGACCGCCCGAACCGGTGCTGCTGACGGCCGACCCGGTCGTGTTCGCCGAACAGCTGGCCGCAGAGCTGCTGCCGGCTGAGGAGCGGCCGCCGGCCGACGCAGCCAGCGCATGGCTCGATCGGTGGCAAGCCGCGGCAGCCGCGGCTGCCGCGGCGCTGGAGGCGTGGCGAGCTGACCGGACCGAACCATTCGAGGGCGCGCCGTTCGAGGTCATCGCCGCGGCCCTGCCCGCAGCGGCCATCCTCTTCGTGGGTAACAGCATGCCCGTGCGTGATCTCGACTCCTTCCTGCCTTCTTCCGTGGGCGAGCTGCGCGTCCTCGGCAACCGTGGAGCGAACGGCATCGACGGCCTCATCTCGACCGCGCTGGGGTCCGCCGCGGCGCAGGAACGACCGGTGGTGGCCGTCGTCGGCGACGTCAGCTTCCTGCACGACCTGAATGCGCTCGTGGCGGCCCGCCGTCTCGGTATCAGCGCCACCATCGTCCTTGTCAACAACGATGGCGGCGGCATCTTCTCCTTCCTGCCGCAGGCCTCGGCGGATCGTCCGGACAGGGTGCTCCCGCTCCACTACGAGGAGCTCTTCGGGACACCGCACGGCACCGATTTCGGTCCACTCGTGCGCGCCCTCGGGGCGGGGTACGTGCTGGCGGCCGGGGACGACGAGCTGCGCACCGTACTGCGCCATGGCGTGGAGAAGCCCGGGCTCCAGGTGGTGGAGATGCGCACCGACCGCGCCCGCAATGTGCGTCTGCACCGCGAGGCGCTGGCTGTCGTCTCGCAGGCGCTGGAGGGTTCGGCGTGAGTCTCAACGTGCGTGTGCTGGGGGAGGGGCCACCGGTCCTGCTGTTGCACGGGTTCACGGGCTCGGCGCGTTCATGGGATGAGGCGCTTGAGGCCTGGGCCGCTGACCATCGCTGCATCGCGCCCGATCTGCTGGGCCACGCCGGATCAAGTGCGCCAACCGACCCGGCGGTGTACGCCATCGATCGACAGGCACACGACGTGGCGGGGCTCCTGCAGCTGCTCGACGCCGCGCCGGCAAGCGTGGTGGGCTACTCCATGGGCGCTCGCCTGGCCCTGGTGCTCGCGCTCGAGCACCCCCAGGCGGTGGCTGCGCTGGTGCTGGAGAGCCCCTCCGCCGGTATCGCCGATGACGCCTTGCGTGCCCGGCGCCGCGCGGCCGATGAGCGGCTGGCACGCGACCTGGAGCGTGACGGGCTGGCCGCCTTCGTCGAGCGCTGGGACGCACTGCCACTCTTCGCCAGCCATGCTGCCCTGCGACCCGCGCGACGTGAGCGGCTGCGGTCGGAGCGCCTGCAGCACCAGGCCTCCGGGCTGGCGGCATCCCTGCGCGGTGCCGGCCAAGGCGTGATGGCACCGCTCCACAGCCGTCTGTCAGACATCGCGGTGCCCACGCTCGTGATCTGCGGTGAGCTCGATGCCACGGGAGTCGACCGCGGTCGCGCCGTGGCCGACGGCATCCCCGGGGCCCGGCTGGCGATCGTCGCGGGCGCCGGGCATACGCCCCACCTTGAGACCCCGTCGGCGTTCCTGCGCCTGGCGGGCGAACACCTTCACCACCCTGCCCACTGAGGAGAACAGCATGGCCATCGAATGGACGACTGCCCACGAGTACGAGGACATCCGCTATCAGCACAGCGGCACCGGCATCGCCCTCATCACCATCGATCGTCCGCACGTACGCAACGCCTTCCGGCCGGAGACCGTGACCGAGCTGATCGATGCCTTCCGGCGCGTCCGCGACGACAGTTCCATCGGCGTCGTGCTGCTCACCGGTGCCGGCGAGGTCGCGTTCTGCTCCGGTGGTGACATGAATGTCAAGGGCGAAGGCGGCTATATCGCTGACGACGGTACCGCTCGTCTCAACGTGCTGGACCTGCAGCGGCTCATCCGCTCGCTGCCCATCGTCGTCATCGCTCTCGTCAACGGTTATGCCATCGGCGGCGGCCACGTCCTGCACGTCATCTGCGACCTGACCATCGCCTCGGACAACGCCGTCTTCGGCCAGACCGGCCCCAAGGTGGGCAGCTTCGACGGCGGCTATGGGGCCACCCTGCTGGCACGCATCGTGGGCCACAAGAAGGCGCGCGAGATGTGGTACCTGTGCCGTCAGTACAGTGCCCAGGAGGCACTGGACATGGGCCTCGTCAACACCGTCGTGCCGCTGGCGAGGCTGCAGGACGAGGGCGTGCAGTGGGCCGAGGAGATCCTGGCCAAGAGCCCCACGGCGATCCGCATGCTGAAGCGGTCCTTCAACGCCGACACCGACGGACTGGCCGGCCTCCAGGAGCTGGCCGGCGATGCGACCATGCTCTTCTACCTGACCGAGGAGGCGCACGAGGGGAGCCGGGCCTTCCTCGAGAAGCGTGCGCCCGACTTCAGCAAGTACCCTCGCCGGCCCTAGAGGACTCGATGACGACCCTGACCCATCCGCCCTCGCGCGCTCGAGCCTGGCTGCTGGCGAGCCGACCGGCGACCCTGCCCGCCGCGGTAGGCCCGGTGCTGGTCGGCCTCGGGGTGGCCATCGGCCTCGGGGTCTTCGAGCCACTGCCTGCCGTCGGCGCGCTGGCGGTGGCGCTGCTGCTGCAGATCGTGTCCAACCTCGCCAACGACCTCTCTGACTTCCGGTCCGGCGCCGACGCCGCGGACCGGCTGGGCCCTCCGCGCGCCGCCGCGCAGGGCTGGTTGAGCCAGCGGGAGATGCTGGCCGGGATGGCAGTCGTGGTGGCGCTCGCCGGCCTGGTCGGGCTCTACCTCGTATGGGTCGGCGGCATGCCTATCCTGCTGCTGGGGACCGCCGCCATCGTGAGTGCTCTTGCCTATACCGGCGGACCCTGGCCCTATGGCTACCGCGGCCTGGGTGAGGTCTTCGTCTTCGTCTTCTTCGGCCTCGTCGCGGTGGCCGGCACGACCTATCTGCAGACCCTCACCTGGGAGCCGTTGGCCCTCGTCGCAGCCGTGCCCGTGGGCGCCCTCATCTGCGCCATCCTGGTGGTCAACAACCTGCGTGACATCGACGCCGACCGTCGTGCCGGCAAGCTCACGCTGGCGGCTCGCCGTGGGCCACGGTTCGCCCGCCAGGAGTACGACACGTTGCTGGTCTTCGCCTATGCGACGCCCGTCGGCCTCGTCCTCGCGGGCGATGTATCAGCGGCCGTGCTGCTGCCGTTGGCGAGCGCACCGCTGGCGCTGGCACTGCGACGCGTGGTCTGGGCGGAGGGTGATCCGCGCCGCCTCAATCCCGTGCTCAAGGAGACCGCGCGAGTGTCGCTGCTGTTCGCGCTGCTGTTCGCGGTCGGCCTCGCCGTCCCGGGTCTGGGCTGATGCAGATCGCCTACGTCCGTGTCGATACGGTCAGCATCCCCTTCGGGGAGCCGGTCATCAGTGGCACGCAGGTATGGAGCCGGCGCCGGGCCGGCATCCTGACGCTGCGCACGCAAGACGGGCACGAAGGCCGCGGCGAGTTCGCCGCGCCCGAGCCGGCCGACCTGGGCGAGGACGTCTCGCCCAGACTGGTGCAGCGGCTGGAGGGCATCCACCTGGGCGATCCGGTCGCGGTCGAGGGTGCCCTGCGCGATATCGACACCTGGCCCTTCGTTGGCCGGGCCGCTCGCGCCGCCACCAAATCGGCGCTGGTCGAGCTGCTGGCGCGCCTTGGCGGGCGCTCGGTGGCCTCGTACCTGGGGCCTGCCCCGGCCGCGAGCGTGCCCCTGAATGCCCTGCTTGGTGTGGGGTCGCCGTCGTCGACGGCCGCCCAGGCGGCCGCCTTCGTGGCAGACGGCTTCACCTGCCTCAAGCTGAAGGCGGGGGATGAGCCGCCCGACGCGATCGTGGCGCGGGTCGGCGCGGTGCGCGCGGCAGCCGGCTCGAGCGTGGGCCTGCGCGTTGACTTCAACGGCAGCCTTGGGGTGAAGGCTGCGAAGGACGTGTTGGCGCGCCTGGCCGAGTTCGATCTCGAGTATGTCGAACAGCCCATCGCAGCCGCGGCCGGTTGGGAGGCGCTGGCGCACCTGCGCTGGAACGGTTCGGTACCCATCGCGGCTGACGAATTGGTGCGTGACGTCGGCGCCGCGCGCGCCCTGCTGGACGCCGGGGCCGTGGATGCCCTGGTCGTGAAGCCGGTGCGTGTCGGCGGGCTGCGGCAGGCTGCGGCCATCGTGGAGCTGGCCACGGCCGCGGCGGTGCCGGTGACGGTGTCGACGATGTTCGAGAGTGGCGTCGGCCTCGCCGGAGCGCTACACCTCGCGGCGGTCACGCCCGGGCCGCAGGCGCATGGGCTGGCCACGGCCGCGCTGCTGGCGACCGATCTGCTACGACAGTCGCTGCTGGTCGAGGACGGCCGCATGGCACTGCCGGCGGGGCCCGGCCTGGGGGTGGAGCTCGACGGCGCCGCGGTCGATCGCTTCCGCGTCACATGACTCGGCTCGCACCCGACCCGCTGGTGATGCGTGCCGCCCGCCGCCCGCAGGAGCCGGCGGTCCGCAGCCGCACGGTGGCGTGGACGCGCGCGCAGCTGCTCGACGCGTCCGACGGCTTGGCCCTGTCCCTCGCCAGCGAGGGCGTAGGGGAGGGCAGCCGGGTCGCTGCACTGCTGGCCGACGACCTGCCGGCGGTCGTGCTCATCGAGGCGCTCCGCCGGCTGGGCGCGGTCTTCGTGCCGCTCAACCGCCGCGCCGCGGCACCCGAGCTGCAGCAACAGCTTGGACAGGTTCATGCCGAGGCGCTCATCCACGACGAGGACCGCGCCGGACTTGCCAGCGCTGTCGCTCGTGGCGGCCCCGCGCTCCATCGCGTGGAGGCGTTGCTGGCCGCGGCCCCCTGTGCCGGACCGCCGAGGCTGCGCGATGAGGTCGACCTGGATGCGACCGCGGCCATCGTCTTCACCTCCGGCACCGGCGGCCGACCGAAGGGCGCGATGCTGACGCACGGCAACCTGGGAGCCAGCGCCCATGCCTGGTCGGCCGTGTTGCGCCCGCGACGCGGCGATCGCTGGCTGGCCTGCCTGCCGATCTTCCACGTGGCCGGGCTGGCCATCGCCACGCGCGCGTCGCGCTGGGGCGTGGAGCTGGAGATCGAGCCCGGGTTCGACGTGTCCGCGGTCAGCGCGGCCATCGACGCCGGCGTCAGCCACCTTTCACTCGTGCCGCTGCAGCTCAGGACCCTGCTCGATGCACGCGGCCAGCGTGTGGTGCCGTCCTCGCTGCGGGCGATCCTGCTCGGTGGCGGCCCCATCCCGGTCGAGCTGCTGGAGCGTGCTCGCGCAGCCGGCTACCCGGTGCTGACCACGTACGGCATGACCGAAACCGGCTCCGGTGTCGCCGTAGGCGGTGCTGACGAGGCCACCCGAACGGACCCCACCGCGCTGCGGGCGCTGCCGGGCGTGAGCCTGCGCATCGAACCCGCTTCCTCGAGCGACGGCAGCGGCGATGTGCGGGTCCGCGGTGAGATGGTGTTCGCCGGCTACGTCGAGGAGCCGGCAGCGACAGCGCGAGCCATGCAGGACGGCTGGCTGCACAGTGGCGACGTCGGCACGCTCGACGCGGACGGCCTGCTGCGCATCGTCGACCGGCGTGCCGATCTCATCATCTCCGGCGGCGAGAACATCGCGCCCGCGGAGGTGGAGGCGGTGCTGGCGGCTCATCCGGCTGTGGACGAGGTCGCGATCGTGGGAGTGCCCGACGCGCGCTGGGGAGCCGTTCCAGTGGCGGCGATCGTACTGCGACGGGGGGCCGCACCGACCGACGATGAGCTCGCCGCCTACTGCCGCCAGCGACTTGCCGGCTACAAGGTGCCAGTCCGCTTCGCTCGCGTCGCGGGCTTGCCGCGCACTGGCTCGGGCAAGGTGCAGCGGCACCTGCTACGCGAGCGACTCACCGGAGGAACGTCGTGACCGCCATCCACTACCAGCGCCAGGGCGATGGTCCACCGTTGC
Source organism: uncultured Chloroflexia bacterium (assembly GCA_963712735.1). Taxonomy (GTDB): domain Bacteria; phylum Chloroflexota; class Limnocylindria; order Limnocylindrales; family CSP1-4; genus JAFMJV01. The sequence continues at coordinate 98,143 of CAVQIZ010000005.1, forward strand.
TGCTGCTCCACGCCACGCTGTCTTCGTCGCGGCAGCTGCGCTCGCTGGCGTCCCTGCTGTCGCGCCGCTTCAGCGTCCTGAGCGTCGACCGCCGCGGGAGCGGCCAGAGCGTCGGCAAAGGGCCGGCGAGTCCCATCGACGTGGCCACCCACGTCGCTGACCTGGTCGCGCTGTGCGAGGCGGAGGGGATCGGCCCGCTGGTCGCGGTCGGTCACAGCTATGGTGGCTGCCTGGCGCTCGAGCTGGCAGCCCGGCGCCCCAGCCTCGTCAGCAGCGTCGTGGCGTACGAGCCGCCCTACGGACCACTGGCCCCGCCCCGCGTGCGGGCGCACATGGCAGAGGTTGCTCGCTCCACGCTGGCCGCACGCGATCGTGGCGACCTCGCCGACGCGGCGCTGGCCTTCATGGCCGGAGTCAGCGGCCCCGCGGCGGTGGGGGCGTTGGGCCCTGCGGCGCGTGAGCGGATCGGGCGTGCCGGGCAGGGAGCCGTCGCGGATGCGACCCTGTTGGGCATGGACCCCCAACGCCTCTCCGACATCGCCTGCCCCACGCGCGTCTTCACCGGCGGTGCCAGCGACCCCTTCTATGCCGACATCGCTGAGGCCCTCGTGCAGCGCGTCCCGGGCGCAAGCCATGTACGCCTCGATGGACTGGGGCACATGGCGCCGATCCTGCAGCCGGACGTCATCGCAGCGGCTATCACGTCATTCGTGGATGGAGACAGGCAGCCATGAGCCACGGCAACAGCGCGCCGCCGCAGCGCGTGGAGGAGATGTTCGACCGCATCTCCGGTGTTTACGACGGCATGAACCTCGCCATCAGCGGCTTCCAGGAGCCGCGCTGGCGGCGCCACCTCGTCAAGGCCAGCGGCATCGGCCCGGGAGACCGCGCCCTGGACGTGGCCTGCGGCACGGGCAAGGTGACGACCGATCTCTATCACGCCGCCCAGCCGGGGGGTACCGCGCTCGGTATCGACTTCTCAGGCGGCATGATCGGGATCGCCCGTGAGCGGACCCCGGCCGCGGCTGAAGGTCTCAGCTTCCAGCAGGGCGACGCACTCGATCTGCCCGTCGATGACGATGCCTTCGATGCGGCCACCATCGCGTTCGGCATGCGCAACCTGGCGGACTATCGTCAGGGCTTCGCCGAGATGGCGCGCGCGGTGCGACCGGGCGGCAGGGTGGCCTGCCTGGAGATCACCCGGCCGACCAGCCGGGCTGGCAGGCTTGTGGCGGGCTGGTTCGACAACATCGTGCCCGTCATCGGTCGCATCGCCGGCCAGGGCGACGCCTACTCCTACCTCGTCCAGTCGACCAAGGCCTATCCCGACCCGGCGCACATCGCCGACATCATGCGCGACGCAGGTCTGCTCCATGTCGACTGGCGGCCCATGTCGGGCGGTATCGTCGTGCTCCACGTCGGCAGCGTGCCGGATGCCTCCGACTCGGACGCTCGCTAGCCGCTCGTACCCCTCGGCACGGGCTGGGGCGCGACCTCGATCTTGAGCTCCGCAAGCTCGGCCGACAGTCGTTCCGCCAGCGCTGCGACGTCCGCGTCGACCTCGCCGGCAAGGAGGTTCTGCATCTCACAGGGATCGCCGGGCTCGCCGACGCTCCACTCGTAGCACAGCCCACCGCTGATGTCGTAGAGCTCGCGGAAGCCGTCGCGGTTCTCGATGTAGTGCCAGCGTCCGTCGGGGTGGTCGGAGCTGGTGCGGATCGACCACCAGACCGGGCGGTCGCCACCGGACGGCACGGTATGCAGCAGCGATCCACGCACATACGGCAGCGTCTCGTCGGCCAGCAGCGCGGCGAAGCTGAGCCCATCAGCGCTCACCTGACCGTTCGGGTAGGGGCCCATCGTGCAGCCGGCGAGGTCGCAGAAGGTTGGCGCGAAGTCGATCATCGACAAGGTGCTGGTGTCGTCACGCGATTCGACGCCGCGCGCGGCCGGCCAGGCGGCGTAGGCCGGCATGGCGGTGGCGTAGGGTGAGACCTTGGCGACGCGGCGGTGCTCGCCCCAGGTCATGCCGTTGTCGGCGATGAACATGAAGACCGTGTCATCAAGCCGCCCTTCCTGCTCGAGCGCGGCACCCACTCGGCCGATGAGCTCATCCACCGACAGCAGCGAATCGCAGTGTGCTGTCAGGTCGAAGCCGGCATCGTCGAGCGGTTCGAGGCGGGCGATGTAGTCGGGCTTGTCCGAGACGTCGGCCTCGTCGTAGTTGGGCGGCGCCCAGGCTTCGATGTCGGCGCAGCGTGGATCGTCCACGTGGCGCGGCGCGGGCAAGTTGGGCTCATGCGGCGTGAACGGCGCGATGACCGCGAAGAGCGGCTGGTCCGCGGGCGCTTCGCGGATGCGCTCGACGGCGATGTCGGCGATGACGTCGGTGGAGTAGTCGGCCGCGTCCGTCCTGTGCTGGGTGATGGTGCCGTCACGGTCGCGGATCTGGTAGTAGAAGTACTTGCCCTGGTTGGAGTTGATGACGTCGAAGTCGGCCCAGCCGGGCGGGTCGTACTTGTCCGGGCTGAAGCGGCGGTAGCCGTTGAGGTACTTGCCGACGTAGGCGGTGTGGTAGCCGGCGCCCTGCAGCTCGGTGGCGACGGAGGTAGACACATCCAGCTGCTGCCCGTTGTTGCTGTTGGCGCCGCTGTTGTGGGCATGCTGGCCGGTGAGCAGGCTGGCCCGCGATGGGCCACACAACGGGACCTCGCCATGGAAGTCGGTGAAGCGGATCCCGCGCGAGATGATGAGCTCATCGAGGTTCGGCATGTACGGGGCCGACCACAACCGACCGTCGTGCGGGTTGGCGTCATCGATCATGACCATGACGATGTTGGGGCGAGGTGCCTCCATCGATGCGTCATCGTCTGCGGCCAGAGCAGCGGCCCCGGCAGCCCCCACGAGCAGGGTCGAGAGCGCCACCGGTCCGGCGCAGCGAGCAAGACGGTTCACGCGGCCAAGAGTAGCGCGTGGGCGACGATGGCCTCGCCATGCCACCCGGGCTGCTATTGGGTCTACCATCGGGACGTGTCCACGACCCCCTCCACCCCGCTTATCCATGCCCGCGGGCTGACCAAGCGCTTCGGCGACCTGGTCGCCGTCGATGGCGTGGACTTCGACGTCCCGCCCGGGCAGGCGTTCGGCTTCCTGGGTCCCAACGGCGCTGGCAAGACCAGCACGATGCGCATGGTCGCCTGCATCTCGCCGGTGACGGAGGGCACGCTGCGGGTCCTGGACATGGACCCTTCCAGCCAGGGTTCGGCCATCCGCGCTCGCCTCGGTGTGGTGCCCCAGGCGGACACGCTCGACATGGAGCTGACCGTCCGCGAGAACCTCATCATCTACGGACGCTACTTCGACCTGCCCTATGCCGAATGTCGCCGCCGTGCGGATGAGCTGCTCGAGTTCGTGCAGTTGACCGAGAAGGCTGGCTCGCAGGTCGATCCGCTGTCAGGGGGCATGAAGCGCCGCCTGACCATCGCCCGCGCGTTGATCAACGAACCGGCCGTGCTGCTCCTCGATGAGCCCACCACCGGATTGGACCCGCAGGCCCGGCACCTGGTGTGGGAGCGCCTCTATCGGCTCAAGCGGCAGGGCGTGACGCTCATCCTCACCACCCACTACATGGACGAGGCCGAACAGCTCTGTGACCGCCTCGTGGTGATGGACAAGGCCCGCATCGTGGCCGAGGGCTCTCCCCGGGAGCTCATCGACCGACACAGCAGCCGGGAGGTGCTGGAGCTTCGTTTCGGCGACAGTGAGCGACCGCATCTCGAGGGCCGCTTCGAGGGTCTCGTGGAGCGCGTGGAGGAGCTGCCCGACCGCCTGCTGCTCTACAGCCACGACGGAGAGGCCGCCGCCGAGGCGCTGCATGCTGATGGCATCCGGCCGCTGAGCCAGCTGGTTCGCCGCTCCTCCCTGGAGGATGTCTTCTTGCGCCTGACGGGCCGGAGGCTCATCGAGTGAACGCGCGCGCCGCGCTGCGAGGTGTGCTGCGGGTCGTGGAGCACCACGCCTTCGTGTACCGGCGTACGTGGCACGGCACCGTCTTCTCCACCTTGCTGAACCCCGTGCTGTACCTGGCCGCCCTGGGCGTGGGACTGGGTGCCTTCGTCGACGACGCCAACCCGGCCGGAGTGGAAGGCGTCTCGTACGTGATGTTCCTGGCGCCGGGCATCCTGGTGGCAACGGCCATGAATACGGCCACAGGCGAATCGACATACCCGGTGATGGCCGGCATCCGCTGGCTCAAGACCTACGTGGCCATGATCTTCTCGCCGCTCGACGCCCGCCACGTGGCGACCGGCCAGCTGGTCTGGGTGGGACTGCGGCTGGTCGTCGGTGCGGCCGTGTTCCTGGTGGTGATGGTGGCCTTCGGGGCGACGGACGCGCCGCACGCGCTGGCGATGCTGCCGGTGGCGGTCCTGACGGGGCTGGCCTTCGCGGGGCCCATCCAGGCCTTCTCGGCGGCGCAGACGAACGATGCCCCGTTCGCCACGCTCTTCCGCTTCGTGATCATGCCCATGTTCATCTTCAGCGGCACCTTCTTCCCCATCGGTCAGCTGCCGGAGCTGCTGCAGCTGGTGGCTGTCCTGACACCACTGTGGCACGGGGTCTCGCTGGCGCGCGGCATCGCCCTTGACACGCTCGAACCGACCATCGCGTTCATCAACGTGGCCTATCTGGCGACACTGATGGTGGCCGGCCTGCTGGCCTCGTACGTGACCTTCCAGCGGCGACTGGCGGAGTAGGGCCGTGTTCATCACCACTCGGTTCTTCCCCACCCGGCCGCTCGGCGGCTCGCGCGCCCACAAGGTGCTCGAACGCGATGTGCTGGTCTACCGGCGCAACTGGACCATCATCGTCTCGGGCTTCTTCGAGCCGATCTTCTACCTCCTGGGCATCGGCTTCGGCCTTGGCACCCTGGTCGGTGATGTCGGCGACATCCCCTACGCCGCTTTCGTGGCACCCGGCCTGATGGCCACCGCGGCCATGAACGGCGCGCTCTTCGAGGCCACCTTCAATCTGTTCTTCAAGCTGAAGTACGCCAAGACCTTCGACGCACTCCTGGCGACGCCACTGGGGCCGTCCGACATCGCCATCGGCGAGGTCAGCTGGGCGCTGACGCGTGGGCTGCTCTACGCCATCGCCTTCCTCATCGTGATGCTGCTCCTGGGCCTGGTCCTGTCGCCGCTGGGCATCCTGATGATCCCCGGCGCGTTGCTCATCGGGCTGGCGGCGGCGTCGGTGGGCATGGCCGCCACCACCTTCATGCGCAAGTGGCAGGACTTCGATGTGATCACCGTGGTGACCATGCCCATGTTCCTCTTCAGTGGCACGTTCTTCCCCATCTCGGTGTATCCCGCCTGGCTGGAGGCCATCGTCGAGCTGACGCCGCTCTATCGCGGCGTGCACATGCTGCGCAGCTTCTCGACGGGCGAGGTCGGGCCGATGGTGCTGGTCGACGTCGTCTACCTCGGCAGCATGGGCCTCGTCGGTGTCGGCATCACCGCCCGCCGACTACGCGGCCTCCTGCTCAGGTAGCCGCGCCGAGTCCCGGACAGACCGAGGCGCCGTTCGCGATCCCTCGCGGAACGGCGCCCGACTGACGACGAGCTGGTCTGGGGCTTGTCGCCCGGTCCGGGAGTCCTGGCGGCGGACGCCCTGGGGAGGGGGTGTCACACTCTACGTAGACACGTATCCGTATTACGTACGGAGTCTAGGCTGATACTACGTACGTGTCAAGCCCTTCGTGGCCGCACGCCGAACAGACGCCGTTCGGCCCCCAGGTGACCCCAATCGATGCGCTCGACGCGCCCGAAGCCGGCGTAGGCGGCCAGCGCCTCGCGCATGGCGCTGACGAAGCCCTCCTCGCAGCGAGGTGAGAACCCATCCTGCCACCAGACCCCCAGGACGCGGATGGTTCGAGCCACCCGGTCGATGCGCGGCTCGATCCGACCCACCAGCCGATCGCCCCACAGCAGGGGCAGCACGTAGTATCCCCAGCGCCGCTTGGCCTGGGGCACGTAGACCTCCCAGACATAGTCGAAGTCGAAGAGGCTTCGCAGCAGTCGGCGGTCCCAGACGAGCGGGTCCAGCGGCGCCAGGAACGCCACGCTGGGATCATCAAGGGCAGCGCCGCGGTCTGCGTCGCTCGCGGCCGACTCCAACGCCGCCGTCTCGCCGGCGAGCACGTAGCGGGTCCCGCCCACGCCTGCCACTGTCACCGGCACCAGGGCAGCCGTGGAGACCAGCTCAGCCAACAGCTCCGCCCGGGTGATGGTGCCGGGCGGGTCGGTCGGGCGCGGACGAAGGGCGGGGCCGATGCCGTACCAAAGCTCCGACTGGCCACCGGCACCAAGCAGCCCGTGGGCGCGATAGCGCGACAACAGCCGGTGCCGGCGCTGTTCGCGGTCGGGCCGCTCCTCTCCCAGCAAGGCGGCCGGAAAGAGACGCTCGGTGAGGTCGTAGAAGCGGCGGTTGCCCTCGCGCCTGGCCACGCCCACGATGCCGGCCTCCGAGAGCGCCTCCAGCACGGCGCGGACCTCGCCGGTGGGGCCCCAGTACCAGTCGACCGCAGGCATGCGCTCGAAGTCGAGGCTGCACAGAGGTCCTTCCTCCCGGATGCGCGCAAGGACGTGCTGCACGGTCTGCTCATGGCGCCTGAAGGCGGCGCCCTCGTGCTCGCGCTTGAACGTGTCCCACGTATGCCTGTGCCACGGCAGCTCGGCGGTCGGCAGCAGCGACAGCCCCTTGTTGTAGGCCTCGAAGAGCTCGCGCCTCTGGTACAGCAGCTCGTTGGTCCAGGCCGGGTCATAGTCGCCGACGCGGGCGTGGAGCACCAGGTCGTGGTTGCGCCCAGCGACCGCCAGCGGGTCGAACTGGATCGAGCCCAGGCGGTCAAAGACGACCCGTACGCCGTCGAGGCCCGCGGCCTGGCGGCGAGCGGGCGCCAGCAGGTGGCGCCGCACGAGGAAGCGACGCGCGGCTGCGGCAGAGATGGCGAGCGGCTGCATGGGCAGCCGAGGATACGCGGCCTTGACACCCGTGGCAGGGGCATCGGGCCGACCTTCCCTATACTCCGGCATTGCATGGCCACAACCCGCGACTACTACGAGATCCTGGGCCTGGAGCGCGGTGCCAGTGACGAAGAGATCAAGCGCTCGTTCCGAAAGCTGGCCCAGCAATGGCACCCAGACGTCAACACCGACGCTGACGCCGACGCGCGCTTCAAGGAGCTCAACGAGGCCTACCAGGTCCTGAGCGATCCGGGACGCCGCCAGCAGTACGACATGTTCGGTCGTGCCGGCGTGGGTGGGACCGGCGCGGGTGCGGAGGGCTACGGCCCGTTCGGTGGTTTCCAGGGCTTCGGCGATATCTTCGACGCCTTCTTCGGTGGCGCCGCGGCCGGCGGTGGCGCTCGCCGGACACGCCGTCCAGCCGGCGCGGACCTGCGCTACGACCTGCAGCTGACGTTCGACGAAGCCATCCACGGCGCGGAGAAGGAGCTCAGCTTCACCTCGCTCGATACGTGTGAGACCTGCTCCGGGTCGGGAGCCGAGGAGGGCTCGGAGCCGATCACCTGCCCCCAGTGCGATGGCAGTGGCGAGATCCGTGAGGTGCGTAACACGCTGCTCGGCCAGATGGTCAACGTCACTCCCTGTGGACGCTGTCGCGGCCACCGGTCAGGTGGTCGAGAAGCCGTGTCAGACCTGCCACGGCGACGGTCGCTCTGAACGCAAGCGCACGTTGCGCGTGACCATCCCGGCCGGTATCGATGATGGGCACCAGGTGCGCCTGACAGGAGAGGGGGAGGCGGCGCCTCGGGGCGGCACTCCCGGCAACCTCTACGTCGTCACCCACGTCGAAGAGCATCCGGTGCTCAAGCGTGATGGCACCGAGCTCTACCAGGAGCTCAAGCTCTCGATCACGCAGGCCGCGCTGGGGGCTGACATCCCCATCCTTACGCCCGACGGTGAGGAGATGCTCGAGATCAAGCCCGGCACGCAGCCGGGCACCGAGATCCGTCGTCGTGGCAAGGGCGTGCCCCACCTGCGCCGGCCGGGCGCGCGCGGCGATCTCCACGTCCTGGTCGATGTCGAGGTGCCGACGCGCCTCAACGAGCGCCAGCGCGAGCTGCTCGAGGAGCTGGCGGCCGAGTCGGGCGAGGTCGGCATCGACGGTGAGACGTCGGTCGCGGACGGCCCCCGCACCCGGCGCGGCAAGCGCTCGCTGGGTGATCGCATCAAGGACGCCATCAGCTGAGCACAGACGAGGCCGAGGAGCCATCCATGGAACCCGACGAGGGCACCTCTGCCGGCGGTACCTGGCTGGAGCTGAGTGTCCAGGCCGACCCGGAGGCGGTGGAGGCCGTGAGCGACATCCTCTCGCGGGATGCCGGTGCTGGTGTCTCGATCGAGCAACCCTTCACGACCGAGCAGGAGGGCCTGGCCGCGGCACCCATCGAGGAAGCGCCGGTGACCGTGCGGGCCTATCTACCGGCCATCGATCGCGGCACTGCCGAGGCTGCCGTCGCGGTCGCGCGCGCGCGCCTCGGGCACCTCAGCGCCTTCGACCTGCGCCCCATCGGCGAGCTGCAGGTACGCGAGGTGCACGAGGAGGACTGGGCCAGCGCCTGGAAGGACTACTTTCCCGTCGTTCGACTGGGGCGTCGCATCGTCATCAAGCCCACCTGGCGCGACTTCGAGGCGCAGCGCGAGGATGTCGTCATCGCGCTCGATCCGGGCATGGCGTTCGGGACCGGGTTGCATCCGACCACGCGTCTGTGCCTCGTGGGCCTGGAGCGCTGGGCGGACGAGGGCATCGTGGCAGGGGCCGGTGTCCTGGACGTCGGCTCGGGCTCGGGCATCCTTTCGGTGGGTGCAGCGCTGCTGGGCGCCGGCCACGTGCGCGCCGTGGACACCGACCCCATCGCCGTCGGATTCGACGCGTGAGAACGCTGCGCGCAACGGAGTCCGCGTCGCCGCCAGCCAGGGCAGCTTGCCCCTCGACGGCGGTCCCTTCGACCTCGTCTTCGCCAATCTCGTGGCCAGCCTGCTGGTGTCCCTTGCCGCCGAGCTGGCCGCTGCGGTACGTCCCGGCGACGGCACGCCCGGCAGCGGTGGCCGGCTGCTGGCGTCGGGCATCTTCGTCGAGCGGGAGCCGGAGGTGCGCCGCGCCTTCGCGACCGCCGGCCTGCGCCAGGTCCGGCGCGAGCAGGAGACCGACTGGGTCGCCCTCGATCTGGAGCGCCCTGGACGGTGATCCCGGGTGAGCTCTTTCCGGTGCTGTTGACGACCCACATCCTGCTGGCGATCTCGCTGTTCGTGCCGGCGTTCCTGTTGCCGTTCACGATGCGCACCCGCGGCACCGACGGGGAGCCCGTGGTAGGTGCCCAGTCGGGTCGCTTCGTGCGCGGGCTGGTCTGGCTGGAGGCTCACGGTACGGTCATCATCGGCGTCGGCGTGGCCATCACCGGCATCGGCATGCTGCTGATCCTGGGCGCGTCCTTCCTGCAGCAGCCCTGGTTGCTCCTGGCCCTCTCGATCTACGCCACCATCCTGGTCGTCTCGTTCTTCGTGCAGCGGCCGGGTGTTCGCCGCCTGCTGGGCCTGCGCGAAGCTGCCACCGAGGAAGAGAAGGAGCGCTGGCGTGCGCGCGCGCGGCGCCAGCGTTACATCAGCTACATCATGGCCGCAGCCATCGGCATCATCGGCTGGCTCATGATGAGCAAGCCCACGTTCTGAGTTGGGAAGGAGACGATCGAGTGAGCGACGAGACCTGTCTGTTCTGCAAGATCATCGCGGGCGACATCCCGTCCGATACCGTCCACGCCGACGACATGGTCGTGGCCTTCAATGACATCAACCCCGTCGCACCGGTGCATCAGCTCATCATCCCGCGTCGCCATGTCGAGTCGGCGGCCGAGCTGGGCGCTGACGACAGCGAGATGCTGGGGCGACTGTTCGAGGTGGCCTCGAGGCTGGCCACCGCGGCCGGGCTGCCCGAGAAGGGCTACCGCCTCGTCACCAACGTCGGCGCTGACGGTGGGCAGTCGGTGCCGCACCTGCACCTGCACCTCATCGGTGGCCGGCGCATGGCCTGGCCACCAGGGTGAGCCGTCCGCTGCGCCTTGCCGCCTGTGCTGTGACCGTCATGCTCGCCCTGGTCGCCTGCAGCAGCACCGATCGGCCCACCGTCCAGGCTGACGAGGTGCCCTTGCCCACTCCCATGCGCTCATTCGGTGCCTCTGTGTCGGCCGCCATCGGTGAGCTTGAGGCTGCCCTGGTTCCGACGGGGGCCCGTCTCGACGTGGCTAGCGGTGCGTATCGGCCCTCGGAGCCGGCTTCTCTGCTGCAGGCTCCACGTGCCGTGCTGCGGGCGGACCTCGCCGACTCCGACGACGGCTACATCGTCATCTACCAGGCCTCCGGCGTGCCCACAGCGCGTGCGTATGCCGACGACCTGGCGACCTACCTCGCCTCCGGCTTCGGCCAGACCAACTATCCCGCCGACACGCAGTTCTGGGTGAGCGTTCTCGATGACACGGTCATCTTCACGGCCTGGTCGAGCCGACGTTCCGATGACCCGGCACGGGCGGAAGCCGTGTTCGATGCGGTCGCCATGGTGGGCGAGCCGGTCGAGGTCGCCAAGTAGCGGCGGACCCACGCGTCAGGCGGCCGCATCCTCGTCGGATTCGCGGACCTGCAGGGCGACCTTGTCCCCGGCCCAGGCGCGGACCTCGTTGCGGCGGATCTTGAGCGTGTGCGTGCGGGGGAAGTCGCGTTCCGGCCACAGGCGCCAGGCGGCGATGCGCTGGTGTATCGAGAGGTCGACGTTGGCCGCCTTGACCGCGGCGTCGATCTCGGCCTCCAGGGCCTCGTCGGACTGCGCGGTCGTTGGCCGCCTGCTGGTCCGCTCGCAGGATGGGCACCGACCCCGGCGGCAGCACGACCGCCTCGATCCGCCCTGGCTCCGTCTCCAGCACCACTGCCTGGTTGAGGCCATGGTCGGCCAGCGCGGCCTCGATGTCCTCGGGGAAGACGTTGAGACCGTTGGGCAGCACGATGACGTTGCGCATGCGACCGGAGAGCTTGAGGTCGCCGGTCTCGGTGAAGTAGCCGGTGTCGCCGGTCTTGTACCAGCCGTCCTGCGGTGCGAGAGGCACGCGTGTTCTCCTCGTCACGCCAGTAGCCGGCGGAGACCGTCGGGCCCTTGACCAGGATCTCGCCCGAGTCGGGGTCGATCTTGACCTCGGCCCCGTCGTGGACACGACCGACCAGTCCCTTGGGGTGGTGCCACTCGTCGTTGGCGATCGCGAAGCCGCACTCGGTCGAGCCGTAGCCCTGCATGACCACGATGCCGATGTCCTCCCAGGCCTGCTGCAGGTCTGGTGGCAGGTACGCACCGGCCGAGACCAGCAGCTCCAGCGAGCCACCCAGCTGTGCGTGCAGGGAGCGGAAGATCGAGCCGGCGCAGGCGGTAGGGGAGGTGGCGTGCGATGCGCGCGCGCCCGCTCGACCGGGCTTCCCGGCCGCGCGCCTTGACCTCGCGCATGATGCCGCTCCAGAAGAGCTCCAGGACCTGAGGCGTCATCGACCATGGCCGTGGCGCGCAGCTCGCGCATGGCCTCGAAGATGACGCGCGGGTTGCGCGAGCGGACGTAGACGACCTCCGCGCCCATCATCGTGCCGAAGAACAGTGTCGAGATCTGCTCGAGCAGGTGGGAGAGCGGCAGGATCGAGACGGCACGCAGGTGGCGCCCGTCGAGCAGGTTGCTGAACATGGCCATCGATTCGAGGAAGTTGCCGTGGGTCAGCAGCACGCCCTTGGGCGCCGCGGTGGTGCCAGAGGTGAAGTGGACCTCGAAGAGCGTGTCTCGGCCCGGTGGTGGCCAGGCCCGGACCTGCGCCTCCCAGTCGTCCGGCCAGTCGGCCGCCGGGCTCGGCGGTCAGCTCCTCCAGCTTGAGGATGTCGAGGTCCTCGCAGCCCGACCTCGGCACGGGTCGGGGGCGTCGTAGCCGTCGTCGATCGCCAGCCAGCGCGCTGTCCGCGATCGAGGCGATGCGTTCGACTACGTCGGCCTTCATGCGCAGATCGATGGGCACGACCACCACGCCCGCACGCATCGCACCCCAGTACACCGCCGGCAGGTGGGGTGTGGAAGGTGACCATGTCAGCAGCCGGTCGCCCGCCGCGAGCCCGGCGGAGCGCAGTCGCCACGCCGCCCGCAGCGAGCGCCGCTGCATCTCCTGCGCCGACCAGGACATGGCCACGCCGGAGTCGAGTCGCAGGCCGTACATGTGGCGGTCGACCGGCCAGCGCGTCGCGGCGTCGTCGAGGATCTCGACGAGCGAGTCGAAGTCGGACGCGTGGGGGAACGTCGACCATGGCCGGCAGTGTAGTCGGCCGCGGTGCCGGAGGGGAACTGACGGACGGCCCCCGAATGACGCGGACACGCGGACACGCGGCCGAGGATAGGCGCGGCGACTATCTGGCCCCGACGCCTGGCGCCGTGCCCACCGTTCGCAGTCGGAACACGAGGGCGACCCCCGAGACTCCTACCTTGGCGGCCAGGCCCGCGGCGAAGCCGAGCGGCAGCGCCACGATGCCGTGCTCCTCGAGCAGCAGGTTCACCGTGATGACCGTCACGACCAGCGCGGTGATCGACGCGATCACCGGCAGGACGGTGTTGCTCGTGGAATAGAGCGCGCGGCTCAGCAGGTGCGTCATCGCCTCCAGCGGGACGGACAGGGCAAACGCCCCCAGCAGCATGGTCGTGAGCTGCACGTCCTCGGCATCGAACGCCTCTCCTCCGAGGAACAGCTCGACCGCGTAGCCACCCACCAGCCAGAGGCCGATGGCGGCACCGAAGGTGAGCACCGTGATGGTGACGAGGTTGGTGGCCACCAGGCGCGTGAAGCGCACGCGGTCCCCATCGGCCGCCGCCGCCGACATCAGCGGGAAGGCAGTGACCGCGAAGGCCACGCCGATGAGCGCCACCGGCACGCTCTGGAAGTTGCGCGCGAAGCTGACGGCGCTGATGCTGCCGGCAGCGAAGGTCGAGGCCACCGAGGTGAAGAAGAGGAACGTCAGCGGTTCGATGGGCTGGGCCAGGGCCTTGGGCAGGGCCAGTCGCAGGTACTGGCGGAAGCCGTCGGTGCGCAGCGCCAGCGCGGGTCGGTAACGGAAGTCGGTGCGCATGATCTCGATGACTCGCACGCCGAGGTGCATGAGGGCGCCGATGACCGTCCCGACGGCCGCCCCCATGATGCCCAGCGACGGACTGAGCAGGACGGTCCCCAGCACGATGCCGGTGTTGTACATCACCGGCGCCAGGCCATAGGTCAGGAAGCGCTGGCGCACCACGAGCATCTCGCCCAACGCGAACGAGGCCGCGAAGATCACCGCCGTCACGCACATCACCCGGAACAGCCGCGTGTACTCCGCCTGCTGGGCCTGGTCGAAGCCCGGCGCGACGAGGTGGACGGTCTGTGGCGCGAGCACGAACAGGATGCCGACGACCACGAGCATGAGCAGGACCGAGGCGGTCAGCACAGTGCGCGCGAAGACCTGGGTGTTGTCGCCATCGTCATGCTTGAGACGGGCGAAGACCGGCACGAACGCCGATGAGAGTCCGGCGATGACGAGCACGTCAAGCGTCAGCTCGGGCAACACCAGCGCCGCGTTGTAGACGTCAAGCTCGCTGCCGGCGCCGAAGGTGCGGGCGAACGTGCGGTCACGCACGAGCCCCATCACATAGCTGGCGAACGTCAGCGCCGAGAGGAGGATGACCCCACGCGGCAGGATGCCGGCGAGCCGCTGTCGCAGCCGCGCGATCATCGAGTTGCCGGCCGGCTGGCTCGCATGCGGTCAGGGTAGGCCCTGGTCCCAGGTGCCGCACGCCGAGGGTCCCAAGAACGGGTTGAGAAAACCAAACACCGCCCGGCGAACATAGCGGGTGTAGCATCGGGCCCGAAGCGCTCATGACGACTACCCGCCGCTCCAGCCGCCGCACGCTCCTCGTCGCACTGGTCGTGTCTGCGCTGCTGTGGGCAGCGACTGCGACGGCTGTGCTGTCGACGGACACGCTGGGCATCGGGACCCGTTTCGAGCACCTCGTCGACCGCGTCCTGCTGGTGCTCGATCCGCCGCCTGATCGAGAGATCGCCGCCATCGTCGAGGTCACCGCTGTGCCGCCGCTCGATCCCGATGTGGCCGGCGAGAACGGTGACATCGCGGGGCCGGGCGCGCCGCGCCCCAGGCGCAAGCCCGTGGACGTCAAGCTGCGCGCCAACCCGGCGCGCGTCTTCGCGTCGCAGTCCACCAACGACTGGTGTTCGCCCGCCGGCATCCAGATCGTCCTCGCGATGCACGAGGCCATGGGCAACTCGGTGCCCGAGCAGAAGAAGATCGCCGGTTCGGTCGACAAGTACGAGAGCTGGCGGGACAGTCACAACGGCGACTGGGGCCCGGCGGCCATCGCCGAAGCCCTCGCCGACAACGGCGTCGAAGGGCTACGAGGTACGGGCCTACGGCAGCCGCAAGCTGGCCTTGCGCGATACCGCCATCGCGCTATCGGAGACCAGGGCCCCGGTGATCCTCGATCGCCTGGAAGGGTGCCCATACGTGGGTGATGACCGGCTACCGCGCCGATGCTGACCCAACGGTCTTCCGCAACGCGAGGATCTCCGGCACCTACATCTACGACCCCTGGTATCCGCGTGTCTCCACCATCTGGGGACCGTCGGACAGCCCCGGCACCTTCCAGGATGAAGCAGAGATGGAGCGCAACTACCTGCGCTGGGACCGGCCCGAGGGTGGCTACGTCGAGCGAGATGGCAAGTTCCTCGCGGTCGTGCCGACCATCCCGCTGAAGGATCAGCTCGCCGGCGGCTCCTGATCGACGGGATCGGCCGTCGCCCCGGCCCCGTCGCCGACTGACGCCGGAAGGGGGAACAGGCTGGGGAAGCGCCGCTTGAAGCGTTTCAACACGCGGTCGCCCATCTCGGCACGGAAGGCTTCCATCAGCTTGGCGTTGCTGCCGATACCGAGGCGCTCGTCGGCGCTATATGCCTGCACCGCGCGCAGGAACGCCGGACCGCCGAAGTCCCGCCGAAGGTCGTTGAGGAAGCTGGCGCCCTGCACGTAGATGACCTCGAAGTAGCACCGCGTCGAATAGTCGCGGATATCGCGGTCCAGTCGGTCGGTCGGACAGCGGCTGGGGCGGATCGAGAGGCGGGCCCGGCGCGAGAAGTAGTCGGCCAGGGCCTCGTCGGCGAAGGCGTCGCTGGATTGGTCGTTGCCGATGATGCCGTAGAACCACTGGTGCGCGGTTTCGTGCGAGACCAGGAAAGGCAGGTCGGCGGCACTTCGAAAGCCCGGGATCCAGATGAGTGTCGGCGCCTCCATCGGCAAGCCAGCGCCTGACTCGGCGATGCGGTAGACCGGGTAGGGGTAGGGGATGCCCGTCTTGCGTTCGTAGCGATCGAGCTCCTGTCGCGCCAGGCGCAGGAGCAGGCGAGCGTCCGCGGTTCGGGTATGGACGACGATCGTGGGTCTCGCCGTCGAAGCTGGTGCCGCGAAGCGTCTGATACCCCGGACTCGCGGTGATGACGAAGTCGCGCACATCCTGAGCGCCGAAGGTGAAGGTGCGGCCCTCCTTGCTGAGGCGCTGACCGGTCGTGGCCCACACCAGCTTGCGGTCCGATGTGGCCGTGACGCGGACGCTGCGGCTCACGGGGGTCAGGAAGGGCTCGCCGTGCGCCTGGCCGCCGAACGGGATGCGGCGGCTGATCCAGGGGATGAAGCGGTACAGGTGGGCGACGCCGCCCAGCTCGGAGAAGAGGAAGTCGCGCCCGACGTTGGAGGTGAGGAGGCGCGCCCGGTAGCCGACCCAGATGGTGGCGGTGGCGTCTGCAGCCAGCGCTGGCTCAAGGTCCAGGCTGATGGTCTGGCCGGACACCCGAGGCTTCACCCTGACGCCATCGATGCGGGTCTTGAGCTTGCGCATCGCACCCAGCTTGGCCGCGATGGTGTTGAGGTGGATACGATCGATCTCGGCGCGGCTGCTGTTGACGAGCTCGATCCTCGTCGTGACGTGCACGCGGCCGCTACCCCAGTCAAGGTCCAGCGACACGTCGTAGCTGGCGTCGAGCTCGTAGCTGCTCCGGGCGACAGCGGGGGCGGCAGCGGTGGCCAGCAGCGTGATGAGCAGCACCAGCAGCAGCAGCGTCCGCACCGGAGCGAAGGGCCAGACCGACCATGCGACCACAGTAGACCTGCCCGGCCATCGGTGTGTAGGGGTGGTCGGCGTGATCACCCTCGTCGCCGCTCCGGTCCCTGCTCGCGCAGAGCGCCCTGCCTGTCAGGACCCGCGACCCGACCGCCGCTCCTCCTCCCCGGCCGGGGTGCTGTCACGCTTCGCCGCTGGCTCCGGCGACCGTGAGACGCGCTTGCTGCTGTCGTCGTTGGCAGGTCCAGTCGTGCCGGAGCTGGAGCCGTCCTTGCGGGTTTCAGCGCCGGACCGCTTCTGCGTGCTTTGCGACTGCTTCGGCTGACTCGTTCGTTCGCGCTCGCTGCTGCCCTTGGTCTGGCCCTCGCGGGCCCGGTCTCCCTTGTTGGTCGTGGAGGCGCTCTCGCTGCCCCCGGCGTCAAGTCCTCCGACCCGGTTCGGGGCCGCGGACGCGGGGCTGGTGGGCTCGAGGGTCGGGACCGGGGATGGGCTGATGCTGACCGGCGGCACGACGACCGGGCGTTCGACGCGTGGCGTCTCGTGGCGATCCTCGATGACGCGGATGGCACCGGCGGCTGCCAACGTCCCGCCGCTGCCGACGACCACGCTGAACGCCAGCACGAGGAGCAGTGACTGCGCTCGCACCAGCGCGGGGATGTGTCCGGTTCGCCCGAAGGCGAGGTGACCGGCGGTCGCCAGAGCGGACCAGGCATCGCGGAATCGAAGATGCGCTACCGACCCCACGAACACACGAGCTGGCGTCGGCCGTGGTTCCTGCGCCACCTGGGCCATGACGCGATCGATGAAGCCGAGCGTGCGCTGAGGTGTCGATGGATGAGTCGTCCGCGTCGGGCCGTTCATCGGGCCGATCCCAGGCGTCGACGCAGGGTCGCCAAGCCCCGATGCAGGCGAGACTTCACGGTGCCGACGGGTGCACCCGTGACGGACGAGATCTGTTCCAGCGAGTGGTCGCTGTAGAAGCGCATCGAGACGACCCGGCGCTGAGCTTCGGGCAGCGTGGCGATGGCCGCGGCGACCTCCCGTCGCTGCTCCTCCCCCAGCACGTTGCCCACGGGGTCGGTGCCGGGGTCCAGGTCCACGAGCCAGCCCTCGTCGCGAGTCGGGTCGGCCCGCAGCTCGGCCGGACGCTGCTTGAGTCGTGCGGCCGCCAGACGCACGGCGATGCGCCACACCCATGCGCCGAACGGCCCCTCCCCACGGTAGGTGGGAAGGGATCGATAGGCTCGCAAGAACGCTTCCTGGGCCACGTCTTCAGCCTCGTAGGGGTCGCCGAGCATGCGCCGGCACAGCCCCATCACGTTCGCCGACTCGCGCTCGACCAGGACACGGAACGCCTCGTCGTCCCCACCCAGGACGGCGTCCACGAGCTGTCGATCCGCGGACCCCCCAGTCATCGACCCAACGGTACCCGAACGGCTCGCTGGGACTGGAACGAGACGTCGGACGCTTGCTCATGGCCGAGGCGGGCCACAGGCGACCAAGCCCCGCGCCGGAGAGGCTTGGAACTCGGTCGCCGAACACAGGCTGCATGGGTCGCTATGGCGCGAGGGGGCTATCAGTCGGCCTCGCAGCCGGGACCGGAGCCATCGCACTCCCCGGCACCGCTGCCATCACCGTAGTGGTTCTCCCTGCCGTCGCGGACGCCGTCGCCGTCGGTATCAGGGTTCAGCGGGTCGCAGCCGTAGCGATACTCGGCACGGTTGCGCAGGCCGTCGTGGTCGGCATCTTCACGCCCATCGCGGATGCCGTCGTTGTCGGAGTCGGCGTCGCGCACGCGCAGCCGCAGGCGCAACTCCTGGCAGTTGGTCAGGCCATCGCCATCGGGGTCCTCGTCGCAGTCGCGGATGCCGTCGCCGTCAGAGTCGGGATTGCGCAGCTGGGTGCGGGTCCGCAGCTCCTGGCGGTTGGTGAGGCCGTCCCGGTCGAAGTCCTCGTTGCCGTCCTTGATGCCGTCGCCGTCACTATCGGCGACTCGGGCGCGCGTCTTCAGGCGCAGCTCGATCCGGTTCGGCAGGCCGTCCCCGTCGAAGTCCTCGTTGCCGTCCTTGATGCCGTCGTTGTCCGAGTCGGCGTCACGGGGGTTCGTCCGCAGCTTGAGCTCCTGGCGGTTCGTTAGCCCATCGCGGTCCGGGTCCTCCTTGCCGTCACGGATGCCGTCGCCATCGGTGTCCGCCATGCCGGCCCGTGTCTGCGTGCGCAGACGCTCGTACTGGTTGGGCAGGCCGTCGCCGTCGCGATCACGCACGCGATCGGCTGTGCCGGCCGTCACGGCGGCCGGGCTCAACAGCAGCGCCACCGTCGCGCCCATGATCAGTGCGGCCTTCAAGCCTGCGGGATTCTTGGTCCCCCTGTTCGACATGGAACCTTCCTTTCGTGTGACGACGTGGACACGCACGTGCCCATTCGCCCAACATGAGCGCCGATGCCCCAGAAAGGTTCCGTCGAGATCCGAGGGCGCCCGGGAGCGGCGACCCATTTGACCGCTGCGCGTGCGCGCGACTACACTGCCGACCGGCCTGCTCGCGCGGCTATGCCCTGCGCGAGACTCCCCGTCGGTCCTGGTCCCGGCGGTCGAGTGTGGCCTGATGCAGACCAGCGGGAGGTGATTTCCTAGTTGGCAGAAGTCAGAGTCGGTGAGAACGAGTCATTCGAGGCTGCGCTGCGACGCTTCAACAAGAAGATCCAGCAGAGCGGCATCCTCGCCGAAGCACGCCGACGCGAGCATTTCGAGAAGCCCAGCGTCAAGCGAAAGCGCAAGGAAGCGAAGCGGAAGAAGGCGGCACGCGGCGAATAAGCCTGCGCGCCTACCCTCGCACGAGGTCCGAGCCCTCCACCTGCCCTAGCGGAGGTTCGCCGTGAGCCTTACCGATCAGCTCCAGGCTGACATGAAGACCGCCATGCGCGATGGCGACACGCAACGACGTGACACCTTGCGCATGGTGATCGCTGCTGCCCAAAACGCCGCCAAGGAGAAGCGTCAGCCACTCTCCGACGATGAGGCACTCGACGTCATCAATCGCGAGGTCAAGAAGCGGCGCGAATCCATCGCCGCGTTCCGCGCCGCCGGGCGGGACGATCTGGCCGACAAGGAAGAGGCGGAGATCGACGTCCTCGACCCCTACCTACCGGCCCAGCTGGGCGAGGACGAGGTGCGTGCGCTGGTCGTCGAGGCTATCTCGGCCACTGCTGCCAGCTCGCCCCGCGACATGGGCCGGGTCATGAGCCAGCTCATGCCGACGGTCAAGGGTCGTGCTGACGGCAGGCTCGTCAGCAGCCTGGTCAACCAGGAGCTGGCCAAGGTCGCCCAGAGCGAGTAGCGTCTTAGCATGCTGGCACGCCGGGGGAGCCAGATCCTCGCCTTCACCAAGCGGGACGCCGTCCGCCTGGGGCTGATCTCCACGCTGCTCGTGGCGGGACTGACCGTCGTCCTTGCCTTCGACGACCTGGCCACCATGACCGTTGTAGGCGACGTGGTCGCGGTCTTCGGCTGGTTGCTGCTGTCGATCGTGGTCGTGACCACACTGCTGGCCTGGCTGTGGCGCTTCCGTTCGCGCCTCTGGCACCGCAACAACGCCATCCTGCTCATCTCGCTGGCGCTGTTGAGTGCGACCGCCCTGTTCGTCGTCACGGGCGACCGCAGCGTCGTCCCATACCTCATCCCCACAGCGGCTGTCGGGCTGCTGCTCGCGGTGTTGCTTGATTCAGGTATCGCCAGCGTCGTCACCGCCATGGTCGCGGTCATGGCCGGTGTCGTGACCGGCTCGATGGACCTCGCCGCCTACATCTTCCTCGGCGGCATCGTGGGCACCATCGTCATCGGGCGCGGGGAGCGCCTGAGCCAGTTCGCACAGGCCGGTGGCGCCATCGCGGTCACCAACGTGGCCGTGGTGCTGGCCTTCACCATCATCGTCGGCAGCGACGACATGCAGATCACGGCGCAGCTGCTGGCGGCTGCGGTGGTAGCCGCGTTCGGCTCGTCCATCGCCGCGGCGGGCACGTTCGCGCTCCTGGGCTCGGTCTTCGGCATCACCACCTCCTATCAGCTGCTGGAGTTGGCCAACCCCACCCAGCCCCTGCTGCGACGGCTGCTGCTGGAGGCGCCCGGTACGTATCACCACTCCCTGATGGTGGGCAACCTGGCGGAGCAGGCCGCAGAGGCGATCGGCGCGGACGCGCTCGTGACCCGCGTGGCTGCGTACTATCACGACGTGGGGAAGCTCTACGACCCGCTGGTGTTCATCGAGAACCAGGGCGGCGGCGAGAACATCCACGATCAGCTGCCACCCGACGAGTCGGCCGCGATGATCGTCGGCCACGTCGCCCGCGGCATCGACATCGCCTACCAGTACAAGCTTCCCAAGGCCTTGATCCCCTACATCCCGCAGCACCACGGGACTGCGCTGATGGGCTACTTCTACGCCAAGGCACGCCAGATCGCGGCCGAGGAGTCGGGGGCGCCCACCGGTTCGGCCAAGGCCGATGAGGCGGCCGACAAGGTCGATCAGCGTCGCTTCCGCCATGCCGGCCCCAAGCCACAGACGCGCGAGGCCGCCATCCTCATGCTGGCCGACAGCGTAGAGGCGTCGGTACGGTCGCTCTCCAGCCACGACGAACCGGCGATCCGATCGATGGTCTCGCGCATCATCAACGACCGCCTCATCGACGGTCAGTTCGACGAGTGTGACCTGACCCTGCGCGACCTCGACCGCATCCGGGAATCCTTCATCGAGCAGCTGCTGGCGATGTACCACCGACGCATCGCCTACCCCACCAACAAGATCGTGGAGCTTGAATCGCGCCGTCCCATCGAGAAGAAGGGGGCTTGAGCGCCGCCGCCCGCCTGATCATCGAGATCGAGCGGCGACCTGGGGTGCCTCGGCTGCTGTCTGCTGGCGAGTGTCGTCGCGCGCTGGAGTCCGCGCTGAGGGCGGCTGGTGCACCCGAGCCGGCCACGTTGACCCTGACGCTCAGCGATGATGCCGAGCTGGCCGCCCTGAACGAGGCGCACATGGGCAAGCGGGGGCCGACCGACGTGCTCTCCTTCCCCTTGCTGCCGGCGTCCGCCTTCCCGCCGCACCCCGGCCGGGAGCAGGCAGAGCCCGAGGCTGGGCACGAGTTCCCGCTGGCCCCAGGGCAGATGCCACACCTGGGTGACATCATCGTCTCGGTCGAGCGCGCGATCGCGCAGGCCCGGGCGGGCACGGGCGGTCAGACCGGCGAAATCCGCTGGGCGCCCGCCGACGAGCTGCGCCTCCTTGTCACTCACGGGGGATTGCACCTTTGTGGCTGGGATCACGCCGAACCGGAAGAGGAGCGTGCCATGCGGGCGCTGGAGCGCCGGCTGCTGGGGCTGGCCGCGGAGTAGGCTGGGCGCCGAGGTCCGCTAGGAGGCCGGGGCAGGACGCTCGCCGGTCAACGGCAGGCGCAGCCGGAACGTCGCCCCCTCGCCCACAGCGCTCTGCACGTCCAGCACAGCGTTCTGGCGCTGCGCCAGTCGCCGCGCGATGGTCAGTCCCAACCCCGCACCCTCGCCTGAGCGGCGAGCCTTGGCACTGCGCTCGAAGGGCTCGAAGATCCGTTCCAGATCTTCAGGGCGGATGCCGGGACCGTCGTCGATGACGGTGATGCTCGCGGTACGACGTGACGCCTCCACGTTCAGACGCATCCTCACCACGCCCCCGGGTGGCGAGTGCCTGATGGCGTTGTCGACGAGGATCAACAGCAGCTGGTCGAGGCGGTCGGGATCGGCTTGGACCCAGGCGTCCGAGAGGGATCCTGATGTGGCGGCCTCGAGCCCGAGCCCCCGTGCCTCAGCGATGGAGGAGGATCGGCGCACGATGTCATCGAAGTAGGTCGGCAGCTCCAGGGGTCGCATCTCGATCGCGATGGCCTCCGTCTGCGCCGAGGCCAGGGCCATCAGGTCACCGACAAGCCGGCCCATGCGATCAGACTCGCCGATGATGTCATCGACCAGGGGTTGCCCAGCAGCCGCCACGGAACCTTCGCGCTCGAGGATCTCGGCAGACGCGCGGATGATGGCTACCGGGGTCCGCAGCTCGTGAGAGGCCACAGCCACGAAACGACGCTCGGTGTCGAAGGCCTCGCGGATGGGGGTGAGTGCACGCCGGGTCACGAAGAGCGTTACCAGGACCGCCCCAGCGAGACCGATCAGGCCGACGAAGCCGATGGCCAGAAGGAGCTGCTGCTCCAGCTCCTGTTGCAGTGACAGGTCGTGGCCGGCCTGCAGATAAAGCGTCGCGGTCGTGCCGAGATCTTCGCCGTCCTCCTCCTCGAGCGAAGCCTCGCCGTAATGGGTAGTGAGCAGTCGAAGGCGCGTATCCCCATAGCTGCCTGTGCGCCGGTCAGCACCCGACGAGGGCCGCCTCGATCGCCGCTACGTCGGGAACGCCGGGCAGGGTTGCGTTCGTCGTACTCCGGTAGATGTTGCCCTCGGCGTCGACGAGCATCACGAACGTGTCGGCTTCGCCCAGCGGCCCGTGGTAGTTGGATTGGCTCTCATCGTCGAGGAGTTCGTGCAGGGTCAGCGGGTCACTCACAGCCGCGTCGAGCGCCCGGTCGATGGACTCGCGCATGAGCTCGGTGGCCACCAAGGCCGAGATGACGCCGACGACGATCACGAGGGTCGCCACCATCAGCAATGTGATCGCAGAGAGACGGATCCGCGTGCGCCAGAGGAGCGCTTCGGAGGGATCGTGTGGTGGGCGCAGCCAGCTCACGCCGCCGCGTCCACGCGCAGCGAGTAGCCGACGCCCCTTACGGTTCGCAGGACATCCCGACGGCCCAGGGTCTCGAGCTTGCGCCGCAGGTAGTGGACGTAGAGGTCGACGACGTTGCTGTAGACATCGGGCTCGGCACCCCAGACGGCGTCGAGGATCTGCTGGCGTGTGACGACCTCGCCCTCGTGTCGGATGAGGTAGGCGAGCAGGGCGAACTCCTGGGCCGACAGCTCTTCACCCTGTGTCCCGACCGAGATCCGGATGCGCAGCGGATCGAGCACGAGGTCGCCGGCCGTCAACGGCCTCCGACCGCACGTTCCGGGTTGCGCCGGGTCAGTGCACGGATACGGGCCAGTAGCTCGTTGAACGCGAAGGGTTTGGCCAGGTAGTCGTCGGCTCCGCTGTCGAGCCCCTCCACGCGATGGTCCAGGCTACCGAGCGCGGTGAGCATCAGCACCGGCGTGTCGACTCCGCGGTCGCGGAGCAGCCGCAGGACTTCGAGGCCATCGAGGTCGGGCAGCATGCGATCCATCAGGATCACGTCGTATGCCCGATCCGCGGCCAGCGCCAGCGCGCCGACGCCGTCATCGGCCACGTCCGTGGCGTACCGCTCTGCGGTCAGGACACGTTCGATCGCCCGGGCGATCTTGTTCTCGTCTTCCACGATCAGTATCCGCACTGGCCCATCCTCGCCCTGTCGTCGGCCTCGCGCAATGGCCGCGGGGCATTCTTTGGAAACTCTCATGCGCGGCACAAGCGTCCGCGACTGCGCCAGCACAGACTCCATCCAGATCGAACTCCACATAGCGGAGAACCCCTATGCCTCAGCGTCTCGCACTCATCACCGCCAGCGTCGCGGCCGTACTCATCCTGACCGTCGGACTTGTCGCCGGTGGCTTCGCGCCCGTGGCGGCACCGGGCGAACCCGTCGATGCCGCCATCGACCTGTCCGCGGCCACGGCCGAGCAGCTACCGGAGCCCGAGATCGTGTACGTGAAGCCGGCTCCGTCCCCCAAGACCATCGTTCTGGAAAAGCCGGCGCAGAAGCGTCCTGCGGTCTCGTCGGCGCGCACAAGCGCCACGCGTGCGACGGTACGCAGCGAAGACTCGTATGAGCGCCGCGAACATGAGCGCGAAGACGCCGCCGAGCGACGCCAGAAGTCTGCCGAGCGGACAAAGGAACGGCGCGAGAACGCGCGGGAGCGCGAGGACGACTGATGCCATCAGCCGATGGGAGTAGCGCTCCCCGCGCCTCCGGGGCGGACACGCCCCGCCCGGCGCCCAGGAGTCGGCCGTCCCCTCGGCCGGCTCGCCTGATGGTCGGAGCCGCTGCCATCGCGGCGCTGACGGTCATCGGGGCCGGCCTGGTGCGCTTCCCGCTCGCCGCCGACGAGCCGGTCGCGGCCGCGCCGGAGTCCGGCAAGGCCACAGCGGCAAGGTCCAAGTCAGAGCAGCCGGTCAGGTACGTCCGGCTCAAGCCCGGCCAGAAGGCACCCAAGGGTGCGAAGGTCATTCGCGAAGCCGCACCCACGCCGCGCGTCGTGATCCGTCGCGCCACTCCGGCGACCCAGCCGGTCGCACAGGCTGCGCCTCGCAGGGTCGTGACGCGCACACGGCAGTCGGGATGAGCAGCACGCGGGTCGCGTCGGCCGAGGCGGCGCCCGACGAGCTGGTGGAGCGAGTCATGCCTTCAGGGCCATGGGCGGGGTCGTCCGCCTGCGCGTCGCGTGCCCCAGTGGCGCGGAGCGGGTGGCGGAGCGGGACCTGCGGCTCGTGGCGGGCCGTATCGAGGCGTGGGCGAGTCGCCTGACCCGCTTCGATGAGCGCTCCGAGCTGTCCCGACTGAACCGAGCCCGGTCGCTCGACGCGGTCGCTGTGGGCCCCACGCTGGGAGCGCTGCTCGGGCGCGCCCACGACCTCGCGGCGCTGACCGGTGGCCTCGTCGATGTCACGCTGTTGGAGGCGCGCCTGGCTGCCGAACGAGGCCACGAGGCTACGGTCGTTGTCGGCCCTTGGTGGCTGCAGCGATCGGGGCGTGGCCAGCTGCTCAGGCGCACCCAGGCGGTGTCGTTCGATCTCGACGGTGTGGGCAAGGGCTGGATCGCCGATCGGGCCCTGGCGCTCCTGCGCCGCTACCCGTCGGCCATGGTCGACGCCGACGGTGACATCGCCGTGCGTCTCGACCACCACTCCGACTGGGCCATCGCCATCGCCGACCCGGCGCGCCGACCGCGACCTCGCGGTCCTCGCCCCCCCGGCCGGACGAGCCTCGCGCCGTCTGGGCATCGCGACGTCCGGGACGACCGTGCATCGCTGGGAGCTGGAGCACGGCTGGGCGCATCATCTCATCGACCCCCGCACCGGGCAACCGGCCGCCACCGACGTGGTCCAGGCCACGGTCGTGGCCGGACGACGCCCTCGAGGCGGAGGCGCTGGCCAAGGCTGTGGTGATCGCGGGCTCGGAAGACGGTCTGCGCCTGCTGCAGCGAGGCCGGGGCGCGGGCCGGCGTTCCTGCTGCTGGACAGCGGTGATCTCGTCGCGCCCGCCGCAGCCGAGGAGTGGCTGAGCCTGATGTACGCAGGGACTTCACCCGCGGACACGCCTCCTGCGCTGGTCGCTCTTCCTCGGCATCGTCGCCATCGTCGTGGCCGGTACCGGGCGGCGCTGCCATCGAAACGGTCGGACGCTGGCTCCAGGACGAGTACGAGCGACTGCCGTGGTACGTCACCCGCGTCGACGGCGCTGCTGGCCTACCTGGCGCTCACCGGGTCGGTGGTCTACGGGCTGCTGCTGTCGACCAAGATCCTCGACCGCATCGCTCATCGGGCGGTCTCGTTCACGCTCCACCAGGACCTGTCCTCGATCGGACTGGCGCTGGCACTGGTCCATGCCGCGGTGCTCATGATCGATCGCAGCGTGCCGTACAGCCCGCTCGAGGTCGTCGTGCCCTTCAGCGGTCCCTATCGACCCTTGTGGGTCGGCGTCGGCCAGCTCACGCTTGCGCTCACGCTGGTGGTGCTCCTCAGCTTCTACGTGCGGAAGCGCATCGGCGCAGCCAATCTGGCGGCGCGCTGCACTACCTCTCCTTCGTGGCCTTCTTCGGCGCCACGGCGCACGGCCTGATGGCCGGCATCCGACACGCCAGCCGACTGGGTCTTCCTGGGCTACCTGGTGATGAGCACGATGGTGGTCTTCCTGTTCACCTACCGCATCGTCCTCTGCGTCGGGCCGCGCGCGCCGTCTCGCCGCAGCCGCCGCCGACCTCGGCGACCCTGGAGGCGCACGCCGCCCCTCGCTGACCGCCGGCAGGTACCATCGCCCACACGGCCGCGCCCGAACCGACTCGGGTCGCGGCCCGTCGGCATGCCCGGGAGGACGTCGTGAAGAAGATCGTGGTGGGCCTGGGGAACCCCGGCTCACGCTACGAGAAGACCCGCCACAACATCGGCTGGATGGTGCTCGACCGCCTCGCCGACGGTAGCGGTGCGTCCGGCCGCGCCAAGACCAAGGACGCCGCCGCGACCGTGCGTGGCCGCCTCGGTGACGACGAGCTCATCCTGGTCAAGCCGATGACCTACATGAACGCCTCAGGCGAGGCCGTGCGCAAGGTGCTGGCCCGGGAGCGCGCGCCGCTGGCGGACGTGCTCGTGGTGGTCGACGACATGGCCCTGCCGTTCGGGCGGCTGCGCATGAAGGCACGCGGCAGCGCCGGTGGCCACAACGGGCTGCGCTCGATCATCGCGCGAGATGGGCACCGAGTCCTTCGCCCGGCTGCGCGATCGGCATCGGAGCACCGCAAGGGGCAGCGGTGCAGCACGTGCTGGGCGACTTCGAGCACGCCGAGCAGCGCCACCTCGACATCATCCTCGACGCGGCGGCCGATGCTGTGGAGCTGTGGGCCACCGACGGGCCTGACGCGGTCGCCAATCGCTGGAATGGCTGGGAGCCAGACCTGGTGCCAGAAGCGGCGGCCGACCGTGCCGACTCGGATGCGCCAGACAACCCGTCGCCGGCAGCCCCGGGCGAC
Organism: uncultured Chloroflexia bacterium; assembly: GCA_963712735.1. Taxonomy (GTDB): domain Bacteria; phylum Chloroflexota; class Limnocylindria; order Limnocylindrales; family CSP1-4; genus JAFMJV01. Next base: position 125,166 of record CAVQIZ010000005.1, read on the forward strand.
CCTTCAGCAGCCCGGGCGCCCCTCCCGCCTCGCCGCAGGAGCAGCGCACCGGAGCCCGATGCGGAGGGCATCGTCCGGACGCAGGACCGGCTGGCGCAAGCTGCTGCCGGACATCCTCGCCGGCGACGGCGGGGACGAGCCGCGGTGACCGACGCCTTCGGCGCAGCTCGCTCGCGTCGCCGGCGTGACGAGGCAGCGGCTGCTCCGCGACGCCGCGCCACCGCAGTCCCGGACCTCTCGCCGCTGCCGGGCCTGCTGGCGCGGACCGGCGAGCTGCAGGCGCTCGTCGAGCGCTACCGCCAGGCCGCCGGCGGGCCGGGTCGGGCGCGACCTGCGTCATGTCACCTACGCGGCCATGCCCCACGGCGCCAAGACCTACCTGGCCGCGGCGCTGGCGCAGGCGTCGGGCGAGCGCCTCGTCTGGATCGCCCGCGACGCCGAGATCGCCGACCGCGTGGCCGAGGAGCTGGCCGCCTGGCTGGGCGGCGCCGAGCACGTCGTCACGCTGGAGCCGCGCACGTCGCTGGCCTACGAGCGCTCGGAGCTGGTGCGCGACGAATCGGCCGCACGCGTCGCGGCGCTGGCCGCCTGGCGCCGCGAGGGTGGCCCGGCGCGCATCCTGGTGGCCAGCCTGCAGGCGCTCTTCCAGCGCACGCTCGCGCCGGCCGACATCCCCGACCGAGCCGACTGACGCTGCGCAGCGGCGTGCGGCTCGGTCCTGGAGCGCGTCGTCGGCGCGCTCGTCGAGCTGGGCTACGAGCACGTGCCCGAGGTCGGCGGGCGTGGTGAGTTCGCGCGACGTGGCGGCATCGTCGACGTCTTCCCGGCCGGCCAGCCGATGCCGGTGCGCGTCGAGTGGTTCGGCGACGAGATCGAGTCGCTGCGCGCCTTCGACCCGGCCGACCAGCGCGGCCGCGGCCCGGTCGAGGCGGCCGCGCTGCTGCCGGCCAGCGAGTTCCTCCTCGGCGCCGACGCTGCGCGAGCATGCTCGTCGAACGCGCATGGGTCGCTCGGTCGCTCGGCTGCCCGAGGGCCTCCAGGCGGACCTGGAGCGCTTCGGCAGCGGGTCGCTCGGCGATGCCGCCGAGCTGTGGGGCGGCTACCTCGCGCCCGAGCACGGCCCTCGACCACCTGGGCCCGGCCATCTGGCTCATCGACGAGCCCGACGAGGTGGCCGCCGTGGCCGAGTTCCTGCAGTCGCAGGCCGACGACCGCCGCGCCGAGCTGGAGCGGGCCGGCGAGCTACCCGCACGCTGGGCCACGGCCTACCCCACGCCGCGCGAGTGGAAGCAGCGCTGCACGAGGCGCGCACGCTCGAGCTGACCTGGGAGCCCGACGCGCCTGACGCGCCGCCCGGCGGCAACCCGTTCGGCTGGCACGAGCCGGTCGCTGCCGCCCGCGGCCATCGGCGACCTGGCCGCGACGCGTGCGGCGCTGGCGCGGCGAGGGTGCACGCGTGGTGCTGGCCTCCGACCAGTCGGCGCGGCTGTCGGAGATCCTCGAGGATGCCGGCATCGGGGCCGCACCGCTGCACGCCCTCCGCGAGCCGGTGCCGCGCCGGCGGCCTCGCGCTCATCGAGCGCAGCCTCAACGGCGGCTTCGCCGGTGGCCCCGACGGCCTCGTCCTCGTCACCGACCGCGAGCTCTTCGGGACCGTCCGCGTGCGCCGGCCGCGAGGCCATGCGCCGGGTGGTGCCGCGTGACCTGCTGGAACGCCTGGAGCCCGGCGACATCGTCGTCCACGTCGATCACGGCGTCGCCCGCTACGAGGGCCTCGTGCGGCGAGCCGCTGCGGCAAGGGCTCCGAGGAGCGTGACTTCCTGGAGCTGCACTTCGCCGAGGCCGGCCGCATCTGGGTGCCGGTCGAGCAGATCGAGCGCGTCTCTCGCTACGCCGGCGGCGACCATCCGCAGCTCAGCAAGCTCGGTGGCGGCGAGTGGCAGCGTGCCCGAACCCGCGTCAAGAAGGCCGTCGGCGACCTGGCCCGCGACCTGCTGCGCCTCTACGCCGACCGCGCCAAGGCGCACGGCCGCCCGTTCGGCGAGGACACGCCGTGGCAGGCGGAGATGGAGGCCGCCTTCCCCTACGAGGAGACGCCCGACCAGCTGCGCGCCGCCGATCGAGGTCAAGGCCGACCTGGAGCGCGACACGCCCATGGACCGGCTGGTCGTCGGCGACGTCGGCTACGGCAAGACCGAGGTCGCCCTGCGGGCGGCCTTCAAGGCCATCGGGGCCGGCACGCAGGTGGCCGTGCTGGTGCCCACCACCGTGCTGGCCGCGCAGCACCTGGTGACGTTCAGCCAGCGCTTCGCCGCCTACCCGGTGACGGTGCGCTCGCTCAGCCGTTTCGTGCCCAAGCGCGAGCAGCAGCGACACGCTGGCGGGGCTCGAGGCCGGCACCGTCGACATCGTCATCGGCACCCACCGGCTGCTCAGCAAGGACATCCGCTTCAAGGACCTGGGCCTCGTGGTCGTCGACGAGGAGCAGCGCTTCGGCGTCACCCACAAGGAGCGCCTCAAGCAGCTCAAGACCGAGGTCCACGTGCTGACCCTGTCGGCCACGCCCATCCCGCGCACGCTCAACCTGGCGCTCGTGGGCGTGCGCGACATGAGCGTCATCGAGACGCCGCCGGAGGATCGGCTGCCCATCCAGACGCGCGTCGCGGAGGCCTCGGCCGGTCTGGTGCGGGACGCCATCCTGCGCGAGCTCGATCGCGGCGGCCAGGTCTTCTACGTGCACAACCGCGTCGAGACGATCGAGGCCCAGGCCGAGCAGCTGCGGCGCCTGCTGCCCAGCGCGCGCATCGTGGTCGGCCACGGCCAGATGCCCGAGGGCGCGCTGGAGAAGGTCATGCTGGCCTTCGCTGCCGGCGAGTACGACGTGCTGGTCTGCACCACCATCATCGAGTCGGGCCTGGACATCCCCAACGCCAACACCATCATCATCGACCGCGCCGACGCCCTCGGGCTGGCCCAGCTGTACCAGCTTCGCGGCCGCGTGGGTCGCTCGTCCCGCCGGGCCTATGCCTACCTGCTGTACCGGCGCAAGGCCGCTCAGTCGGACATCGCGCGCAAGCGCCTGCAGGCCATCTTCAACGCCTCCGAGCTGGGTGCCGGCTTCCAGATCGCGCTGTCCGACCTCGAGATCCGTGGAGCCGGCAACATCCTCGGCGCCGAGCAGCACGGCCACATGGCGGCGGTCGGCTTCGACCTCTACACGCGCATGCTGGCCGAGGCGGTGGAGGAGGAGAAGGCGGCGCTGGAGGGGCGCGAGGCTCGCACCGCTCGAACGCAGGCCAAGATCGACCTGCCGGTCGATGCCTACCTGCCCGACGACTACGTGCCCGAGGAGCCCCAGAAGCTGGAGCTGTACCGGCGCCTGGGCCGCGTCGTGAGCGACGACGGCCTGGACGAGATGCGGGCCGAGCTGCTCGATCGCTACGGCGCCCTGCCGCCGCCGGTCGAGCGGCTGCTGGAGGTCTCGCGCTGCGCTATCGGCGCGGAGGAGGCAGGCCTCGCTCCATCGCCCGCGAGGAGGGCCAACTGGTGCTGCGCTTCGGCCCCGACTGGTCACGGGCGGACACCATGCGTGCGCTCGCGCCGCAGTCGGTGGACGACCCGCTGCGCGCGCTGGCGGGGCGGCGTCCGTTACGCCTCCAACCACGTGCGCGTCCGCATGCCGGACGAACCGGGCCGAGCGTGGTCCCTTACGCGCTCGTTGATCGGGCGGCTGGCGGAGGCAGCGCGGGTTCGCTCACATCACTCGGCGTGAGAGCAGAAGCGTGCCCTCAGGCCGCACGTGGGTCCTCCTCCTGACTGAAGCGCGCCAGGTACTCCGGCCGATAGCGGTCGTAGAGCGTGATCAGCAGCGTCACCAGGACGACGAAGAAACCCAGCCGCGTCGGCTCGGCCGGTGCCCCCAGCACGTCGAAGACGAGCAGCAGGACGCCGACGATGGCGATGTTGAGCAGGCCCGTGACGACGAACTGGCGTAGCGCGGCACCTGGCCCGAAGCCGTAGCGTTCGAGCCACGTGCTGAGGGCTGCGTTGGCGACCACCACGATGCCGATCAGCAGGGTGAACTCGATCGGGTCGGTTCGCACTCCCAGCATCTTGCCGAAGATGATCGACACCAGGCCGATCAACGCGTACTTCTCGACGAGGCTGGCGTCCAGGACACGCCGCATCAGGCGAGCACGGACGGCCTGCATCCGCCCCGAGGGGATGGCGCGGTCCGGCTCGGCGTCGGCGTCGATCGTCAGCGAGCGGTCGCGCGGCGGGAGCTTGTGTTGCATCAGCCAGTACAGAGCGTAGCCGGCCACGGCCACGACGATGACGGCGATGACCACGATCCAGGGCCGCGTGGCGAACGTGTCGAGCCAGGGTGTCCCGGCCGGAACGCCGAAGATCGTCTCCTGCACGAAGTCGGTGGTATCGAGCTGGGCGATGTGGATCCACCACTCCTGCGGCAGCTTGATGAAGATCCAGATGAAGGCCGTGGCGCCCAGGACCAACTTGGGGCTCATGCGCCGCGGATCCCAGAACAGCCGCACCGACTCGTAGAAGATGAAGAAGTATTCGAAGGTGTTGGGGAAGATGAAGAGGAGCTCGCGGACGCCGCTCATCTCGAAGAGCACCACGCCCACGAGACGATAGAAGATCAGGAAACGGGCGACCTTCACGGCGAACTGGTTGGTCCAGTTGCGTAGCGTCGAGATGTAGGCGATGACCAGGTAGTAGACGTCGAGGGCCTTGTCGTAGCTCTGGTAGCCAGTCAGGTCAGCTTCCGGCGCGAGTGTCTGGAAGACCGTCTGGTCGACCGCATCGATGACCAGGCAGGCGATGATGGCCGGCAGCGGGAAACGGATGATCAGCAGCGGCACCAGCAGCCGCGAGAGGATCACCGCGATGAAGATGATCTCCGTGAAGCCGAGGTCGTCCATCAGTGGCACATCGACGGTCTAGAGGCCAACGTTCTGCGGCATGCTCAGCATGAACGTCACACCGCCCAGGAACAGCACGATGGCGAAGAGGAGCATCGCCAGACGCACGCCGCGCGCCTTCAGCTTGGTGCCGACGCCGGCGAAGAAGAGCACTGATGCCATGATCACGGCCACCAGCACGAAATTGTCGCTGGTCTGATTGGCGTCACGAGCCGTGGCGGAGAGCTCGTCAGCCTGCTCGTCGAGGGCGTCTCCCAGGACCTTGGACTGGGGCCGGTACTGCGCCATGTCGAAGGGCGTTCCGGGAGGGATCTGGCCCTCCGGCACCTGCGCCAGCCAGGCGTCGAATGCCGGGATGAACTCCGGGCGGAAGCGCTCCTCGAGGAACGCCGCGCCCTCGAGGTCTCCCGCCTGCCGCTGCTCCAGGTAGCTGATCCAAACCATGGCGTCTATCTGCACCCCGGCGGCAAAGATGCTGGTCTGCTGCGTGGCCTCGGTACGGGCCGCGCCAGCGGCACTGAAGGAGTTGGCCTGGACGCCGCCCCAGCGCGTGGCCTGGTAGGCCGACCAGGCCGCGACGATCGTGGCCAGCGCGAGGAGCACAGCGGCCGCCAGCTCGATCCAGTCGGTGCGGTTGAAGCGGTCCTGCGCGATCTGGTCCAGCCGTGCGCCGTAGGGCACGATGGCGTCCGAGGTCGGCTCGGGCTGGGGTTCGACCGGTTGTGCGGCCGTCTGCCGCCGCTCAGGTTCCTCGGTCAAGGGCACTCCTCTGCCTGGCGCGATGGGCTGTCGAACCATAGCAAACCCAACCGCGCTAGATTCGGACGATGTCCGACCACCCCGCCACCATCGACGACCTGCAGGTCGCCTTTGCCGAGCACGACTACGTCGCCGACCGTGCCCTCGTCACATCCGTCTTCCTGGGCCTGCGCCTGGGTCGCCCGCTGCTGCTGGAAGGCGAGGCCGGAGTCGGCAAGACCGAGCTGGCCAAGGTCCTCGCGGCCACGCTGGGCGCTCGGCTCATCCGGCTGCAGTGCTACGAGGGGCTCGACGTCAACACCGCGGTCTACGAGTGGAACTATCCCCGCCAGATGCTGGAGATCCGCTTGCTGGAGGCGCAAGGCCGCCTCGACGATGCGAGCGCCGACGACATCTTCTCGCCGCGGTTCCTGCTGAAGCGACCGCTGCTGCAGGCGCTCGAGGCGGACGACGGTGTGCCGCCCGTGCTGCTCATCGACGAGATCGACCGTGCTGACGAGGAGTTCGAGGCGTTCCTGCTGGAGATCCTGTCCGACTTCCAGGTGACCATCCCGGAGGTCGGCACGGTGCGTGCGGAACAACCGCCGCGCGTCGTGCTCACGTCCAATCGCACACGCGAGGTCCACGACGCTCTCAAGCGTCGCTGTCTCTACCACTGGATCGATTATCCCGACGCCGCGCGTGAATACGAGATCGTGTTGGCTCGCGTGCCCGACACGCCTGAGCGCCTCGCTGCTGCCATCGTCGCCTTCGTGCAGCGATTGCGAGCCGGTCACCTGACCAAGGTGCCCGGGGTGGCGGAGACCATCGACTGGGCTGCCGCGTTGCTGGCTCTGGGGGCTGGCCGCCTGACGCCCGAGCTCGTCGACGAGACACTCGGTGTCGTGCTCAAGTACGAGGAGGACGTGCGGGCCGTCCGTGGTGCGACCGCGGCGGCGTATCTCCAGGAGACCACGGCAGGAGCCGCCTGAGACCATGAGCGACAGCCCCGGGGTCATGGGCGTTTCCGGCAGCGCCTTCTTCTGGAACGCACTGCTCTTCACGCGCGCGCTGCGGTCAGCCGGCATCAGCACCGACATCGGTGCCGCCATCGACTACTCCAGGGCGCTGACGCTCATCGACATCGGCGAGCGCGAGCAGGTGCGCGCAGCCGGTCTGGCTGTCTTCGTCCGCCGTCGCGATGAGGTGCCCGTCTACGACGAGGTGTTCACACGCTTCTGGCAGCAGTACGAGCTGGCCATCGAGCCGCTGACACCCGACCTGCGTATCGAGGCCGGGGCAGGGGAGCATGATCAGCAGTCCCGGGTGAGCGCCGCCGACGCCAGCGGCGCCAACGACGTCATCGGTGGCCCCACGGGGGCCGACGCGTCCGATGCTGATGGCTCGCCGCTGGCGGAGGAGACCGACGCTTCGCTCTCGTGGAGCGAGCGGGAACGGCTGTTGCACAAGCCCTTCGACCGCATGAGCCCCGACGAGCTGCGCGATGCTGAACGGCTGGTCGACCAGGTGCGCCCGCGCCTGGAGTTGCGGCGGGCGCGACGCCAGGAGCTCCACCGCCACGGCCGACAGGTGGCGACGCGACAGATGTTCCGTGCCAACCTGCAGCATGGCGGCGACCTCGTGGAGTGGTTGTGGCGTCGCCCGGTCCTGCGGCCGCGGTCCATCACCGTCATCTGCGACATCAGTGGCTCCATGGAGCGGCATTCGCGCCTGCTCATCCGGTTCGCCATGGCACTCCACCGTGTCTCGGCCGTGCGCACCGAGGCCTTCGTCTTCGGCACGCACCTCACCCGCGTGACCCACGAGCTGAGCGGCCGTGATCCCGACGCCGGACTCGAGCGCGTCACCGCCGCCGTGTCCGACTGGTCGGGCGGGACGCGCATCGGGGAGTCGCTGCGCCAGTTCAACCGCCGCTGGGCGCGCCGAACACTCCGCTCCAGCGGGGTCGTCATCATCGTCTCGGACGGCTGGGACCGGGGAGACCCAGCCGTGGTGCGCACGGAGATGGCGCGCCTGCAGCGCAGCTGTCACCGGCTCATCTGGCTGGACCCGCTGGCCGGCACCGAGTACTACCAGCCGCTCGCCGGCGGCATGGCCGCGGCTTATCCCTTCATCGACGACCTGGTGGCGGTCAACGACCTTGCTTCCCTGCAGCGATTGGGCGATCTCCTCGCCGAGATGGCTGACCAGCGCAGTCGGCGCCCCGATCGCAATGGGCAGCCGCGCGTTCATCGCGGCGCGTCGGCGGCCGTCATGCCGCCCCTCGGCGTCGTCGCATGAGAGAGCTCCTGCCCGTCCTTGAGGCCTGGCTCGGCGGCGACGCCGAGGTCGCGCGCGCGGTCGTCATCCGTACCTACGGTTCAGCCCCTCGCCGCGAGGGTGCCAGCCTGCTCCGCGCGGCCGACGGCCGCATCGAGGGCTCGGTCAGTGGCGGCTGTGTGGAGGGGGCGACAGCCGAGCGCCTGGCGGAGGCGCGCGCAGCCGGGGAACAGCGCGTGGTGCGCTTCGGTATCAGTGACGCCGAGGCATGGGAGGTGGGCCTGGCCTGCGGTGGCACCATCGACGTGCTCATGCAGCCGACCATCCCGCCGGCGGCGGTGGCGGCCGTCCGTGCCGCTGCGGCCGGACGCGACAGCGGGCGGGTGGTGGTGACGACCCTGCCCGAAGGCTCACCCGAAGCCGCAGCCGGTGCCTCTCTGCTGGGCCCGTCGGCGCCGATGCCGCCGTCTCTGGTGGTGTACCAGGACGGGCGGCTGGAGGGCACGCTCGGCGACCCGGCTGCCGACGCCACCCTCGTCACCACGGCCCTGGGCGAGCTCTCGCAAGGCACCTCCCGGGTGCTCGAGCTGGCTGGCAGGCAGCTGTTCCTGGAAGCCTTCCCGGTGCGGCCTCGTCTCGTGGTCGTGGGCGCGGTCTCGGTGGCGGCCGCGCTCGTCGGTCTGGCGCGCGAGCTGGGCTACGAGACCGTCGTGGTCGACGGCCGGGCGGCCTTCGCGACCCGCGAGCGTTTCCCCGCCGTGGATCAGCTCATCGTCGGCTGGCCTGACGAGGTCGCCGACGACATCGGCCTGGGCCCGGCCGACGCCCTCGCAGTGCTGAGCCACGACCCCAAGTTCGACGACCCCGCCATCAGGGAGGGGCTCCTGCGTGGCTGCCGCTACGTGGGTGCCATCGGCAGTCGCAAGACGCAGCGTGAACGCCGTACCCGCCTGCTCACGGGCGGGCTGAGCAGCCAGCAGGTCGAGCGCCTGCACGGGCCCATCGGGCTCGACCTGGGCGGGCGCCAACCGGCGGAGACCGCGCTCGCCATCATGGCCGAGATCGTGGCTGCCCGATACGGCGCCAGCGCACGCCCGATGTGCGAGAAGGGTGCGGAGCGCGATCGTCGCTCCCGGGGCCGATCAGGCTAGGCATGGTGGCCACAGGCGTGCGCTAGACTCTGGAGCGCCCACCACAGCCATCTTGATGACGGGAGTCTCCTGCCGTGTCCGCCGATTCGCTACGGGCTCAGATCCGCGAAGTCCCCGATTTCCCGAAGCCGGGGATCCTCTTCTACGACATCACCACGCTGCTCAACGACGCGGCCGCCTTCCACGAAGCCATCGAGTTGATGAACGAGCCCTTCAAGGGCGAGCAGATCGACCTCGTCGTAGGTATGGAATCGCGGGGCTTCATCTTCAGCGCCCCCATGGCGCTGCACCTGGGCGCCGGCTTCGTCCCGGTGCGCAAGTTGGGCAAGCTGCCCTCCGAGACGATCAGCATCGAGTACGAGCTGGAGTACGGCACCAACACCCTCGAGGTGCACCGGGACGCCATCCGTCCGGGGCAGCGCGTCCTCATCGTCGATGACCTGCTGGCCACGGGTGGGACCGTCCTTGGCACCATCGAGCTGGTGAAACAGCTGAAGGGCGAGATCGTGGGCCTCTCCTTCCTGGTCGAGCTCGGCTTCCTGAAGGGTCGTGAGCGCCTCGATGACTACCGCATCAACAGCGTCATCGGGTACTGAGGCTCCTGGGCCACAGGACAGCCCGGCTGACGCTTCGACCTCGGGCCCGTCCCAGGTGTCGAGCCCGGATCGGCCCGCCGAGGTACCCGGCGCTCCGGCGGAGGTACCCGGAGTCGACGCCGTGGAGGCGTCTGGCGCGCCCGCGCACGACCCGGCGCGCCGTGCCTTCTTCCTGGACTTCGGCAAGCAGGCGGTGACCGCGGCCGGCCAGGTGGCTGGCATGGCGGACCTCGTCGGTCGGGCATCCGGCGGTGGCGTGGCCAGCCTGTTGGGGCTTGACGCACCCCGCCCGGCGCCAGCGCGCCCAACATTCACGCGCTCGCCGCGTCGCGCGCTGGTCAGCTCAGCCAGCCCGGCCGCAGACGGCGTCCATCGCAGTGCCTATCGCGTGACGGAAGATGGCCTGGTGCTGCTGGACCAGCGTGGCATCCCCGAGCAGCTGGACGAGGTGCTGGCTCGGCGCGGCAGCGACGTGGCCTACTACCTGGGTCTGGGTGTGGCACGTGGGGGCGCCTTGATGGCACAGATCGCGGCGTACGGTCTGGCCTTGACCGCCCGCGAGCGTGCGGCGCAGCCCGCCGCATCTCGCGAGCTCGAGCTGCGACGGACCATGCAGGCGCTGAGACAGTCGCGGCCGTCCGCGCGGTTGCTGGCATGGTCGATGGAGCGGATGGGCGCGGTCATCGACGCCAGCGCGCGCGCCGGCGATGATGGCGATACGCTCGCCGCGGCCCTGCGCACCGAGGCCGACGCCATCGCCACCGACATCGCGGCCTGGAACGCTGCCATCGCGGCCGCGCTGTACACGCACCTCGCATCGCGGTCCGTCGACTCGCTGGTGCTGTTGTTGCACGGCCTGCACGGTGCTCTTGGCGGTGGTGTCGTGGGCAGCGGGCTGCCCGCGCTGCAGCGTCTGCTTGAAATGGGGCGCGGGCTGCGCGTGTTCGTGACCGAGGGCCGGCCCTTCATGGACGGAGCCCGCCTCTCCAGCTGGGAGCTGCGCCAGGCGGGCATCGACCACAAGGTCATCCCCGACAGCGCGGTTGCCTGGCTCCTGCACCGGGAGCGCGTGGATGCGGTCCTCGTCGGCGCGGAGTGGGTCGCTGCCAACGGTGACATCGGAGCGCTCGTGGGCAGTCGTGCCGTGGCCCAGCTGGCCGCGGTCAGTGGGACCCATCTGATCGCTAGCGGTCTCAGCGCCTGTCTGGATCCGACCACACCGGACGGGTCCGCCATGCCCGACGAGCTGCGGCCGGTCCGCGACCTGACGGACTACCTCGCAGACGTGCCCATCCGCGACTCGGACGCGCTGGTGCCCGCGGCCGACGTCATGCCGGCGGCCACGATCGGCGCTGTCATCACCGAACAGGGAGTGGCCAGCACGGGAGGGGCTGGCTGATGGCTGCCGTGACTCGCGATGGGGTGGCCGCCGAGCGGAGCCTGGAGGTTCGTTCCACTCGCGACCGCGACCTCCTGCACCAGTTCCTCAATCGCGACCGCCTCTTCGCCGCATATGCCCTGGCCGATACCGATGACAGCGAGTTCGGGCGGACGCGCTGGGGCATCGCCTTCGGGGACGGCGCGCCGGTGGCCGTGGTGATGGAGTACCGCGGAATCTCGCCGCAGCCGCTCTTCGTGATGGGCGAGCAGGCGGGCATCAGTGCCATCCTGCGCGATGTCATCCGCCCGCGCATCGCCTACCTCGCGGCCAAGCCAGGGGTGGTGCCGGCCGTGCGTGAACGCTATCGCGTCGAAGAGGCCGCGCCGATGGTGCGCATGTTCGTCGACCGGGCCACGTTCACGCCCGTGGTCGGTGACGCGGTGCGACTGGACCAGGGCGACACGCAGCACCTCAATCGACTGTATGAGCTCGGCTTCAACGCGTACCTGCCGCGCGAGGCCGTCGCCGCCGGCATCTACTACGGCGTCCGCCGGGGCACGCGCCTCATCGCGGCGGCCGGAACCCATGTCATCGGCCCCATGGTCGGTATCGCCGCGGTGGGCAATGTCTACACCCATCGGGAATACCGCGGCCAGGGCCTGGCCAAGGTCGTGACCAGCGCCGTCACGTCGGAGCTCCTGCAGCAAGTCCAGACCGTGGTGCTCAACGTGCGCGCCGACAATCCACCTGCGCTGGCGGCGTACCGGGCGCTCGGCTACCGCGAGCACACCCACTTCGACGAGCGCCTCGTCCACCGTCGAACGTCGCTGTGGGATAGCATCGTCGGGCCCGTCCGGGCCTACCTATCCGATCTCAGGAGGAATGGATGACCCAAGCTCCCGCTCCCGGCAACCCGATGCAGACCACCTCCGGTGACGCCAACCCTGGCCAGACCGCGTCCTATCCACCTCACGATGTCGCTGACTTCGGTCTCGTGGGCGAAGGTGTCCGTCGTATCGAGTGGGCTGAGCGAGAGATGCCGGTCCTGCGCCTCATCCGTGAGCGCTTCGAGCGTGAGCAGCCGCTGGCCGGCCTGCGTATCGGCGCCTGCCTGCACGTCACTACCGAGACCGCCAACCTGATGCGCACGCTGAAAGCGGGCGGGGCCGAGGTCACACTCGTCGCGTCCAACCCCTTGTCGACCAAGGACGATGTCGCTGCGGCGCTCGTGGCCGAGTACGGCATCAGCTGCTACGCCATCCGCGGCGAGGACAACGAGACCTACTATCGCCACCTCAACGCCGCCGCGGACACGCATCCACATATCACCATGGACGACGGCTGTGACCTGGTCGCGCTATTGCACCAGCAGCGGCCCGAGCAGCTCTCGGAGGTCCTCGCCGGCACCGAAGAGACGACGACCGGCGTCATCCGCCTCAAGGCGATGGCCAAGGATGGTGCGCTGTCCTTCCCTGTCGTCGCCGTGAACGAAGCTCAGACCAAGCATCTTTTCGACAACCGCTACGGGACCGGCCAGTCGACGGTCGATGGCCTCCTGCGCGCGACCAACATCCTGCTGGCGGGGCGCCGCTGCGTCGTCGCCGGCTACGGCTGGGTCGGTCGCGGTATCGCCAGCCGTCTTGACGGCATGGGTGCCCGTGTGACCGTGGTCGAGGTCGATCCGGTTCGCGCCATCGAGGCGCTGATGGATGGCCACCAGGTCATGACCGCGGGCGACGCGGCTGCCTGGGGCGAGGTGTTCGTGACCGCCACCGGCAACCTCAACGTCTTCCGCGAGGAGCACTTCCGGGTCATGCGGGACGGCGCCATGCTGGCCAACAGCGGCCATTTCGATGCCGAACTCGATCTGGCCGCGCTGGATCGATTGGCCGAGGGCCACGTACGCGAGGTGCGTGAGAATGTGCGCGAGTACGACCTCGGCGAGAAGAAGCTGTACCTGCTCGCCGAGGGCCGCCTGGTGAACCTCGGTGCCGCCGAGGGCCACCCCGCCGCCGTCATGGACATGAGCTTCGCCGGGCAGGCGTTGTCAGCCGAGTTCGTGGCCCGTAATCACGCGTCGCTGGAGAACAAGGTCCACGTGGTGCCGGCTGATATCGATGCCGAGATCGCCCGCTTGAAGCTGGAAGCCCGCGGCATCTTCATCGAGGGCATGACCGAGGAACAGATCAGGTACACCAACTCCTGGGACCAGGGCACCTGAGCGTTGGCCCCCTCAGAAGGGGCGCAGGAGCTCGGCCAATCCGCCGCCCGACGCGACGCGCTTGGTCGACTCTACTAGGCGCAGGCCGCCGGCCCACTCGGCTGGGTGCTGCTGTCGGAGACGCTTCTCCTCGTTGAGCATGATGGTCCACAAGCGGGGGTAGTGGTCCCGCAGGTACTCGCTCGAGCGATACCTGGCCACGAACTCGCTGACGAAGGCGGCATAGCGTGTGATGGGGTCGGTGGCGGCGGCCAGCTTCTCGAACTCATGCTCATAGCCGGCGGCGGCCCGGAAGCGCCCGAAGAAGCCACCCACGCTATGGGCGCCGATGTCCCATCCCTGCGAGTGGCCACCGCGGCGCAGCAGGGGCGCGGGCGATTCGAAGACGGAGACCACCTCGCCGTCGATGCGCTCGGCTCGCAGGCGGCCGCCGAAGGAGAGGTAGCGGTTGGCTACGCCCTTGCGATCGAGCACGGAGATCAGGCCCCAGCTGAACTGCATCTCGCGTGGCAGGCGGCTGGCGAACGTCAGGGTCTCCCGCACCCCGTGGCCCTTCTCACCGGTGATCCAGTACTCGACCAGCTCGGGGTCGTAGTGTCGCAGCGTGGGCTTGGCACGGATGGCCACGAGCAGGTAGGCCGGCCCCGCGCGGTCAGGCAGGTCGGGATCGGCCAGGAAGCCCCAGTCGGCCAGGAGTTCCGAGGCCAATCGGGGGTCGATCGATTCGGGAAGGTGCGCCATCTGCAGGCAGCATGCGCCATCGATGTCGCGTTGGGCACGGCCATCGGTCCTGAAGTCGCCTGCCGGCCGACCCGGCCAGCCGTGCCCGATGGCTCGGCGGACGGAGCGGTGCGGGCTCTCTGCTACGCTTCCGCGGACCCCGTGACAGGAGACCGCGACTTCATGAGCAAGATCACCGACGCCGAGCACTACCTGTTCACTTCGGAGTCGGTCACCGAAGGCCATCCCGACAAGATGTGCGACCAGATCTCGGATGCCATCCTCGACGCCATCCTCGCCGAGGACCCTGACGCCCGTGTCGCCTGCGAGACGGCCACGACGACGGGCCTGGTGCTGGTGCTGGGTGAGATCACCACGACGACGTACGTGGAGTTCCAGAAGATCATCCGCGACACCGTCCGTGACATCGGCTACACCAAGGCCGAGTACGGCTTCGACTACGAGACCTGTGGCGCCCTCGTCTCGGTCAAGGAGCAGTCACCCGACATCGCCCGGGGCGTGGACCGCGATGAGCTGGGCGCGGGCGACCAGGGCATGATGTTCGGTTTCGCCTGTCGCGAGACACCTGAGCTGATGCCCTTGCCCATCGCCCTGGCGCACCGCATGGCGCGGCGTCTCGCCGAGGTGCGCAAGAGCGGTCAGCTGCACTACCTGCGACCCGACGGCAAGACGCAGGTCACCGTCGAGTACGAGGGAGGGGTGCCCAGGCGCGTCGGCACCGTGGTCGTCTCGACCCAGCACGATCCCGATGTGCGGCCCGAGCGCCTGCATCAGGACGTCATCGAGAGTGTCATCCTGCCCAGCATCGAGCCCGAGCTGCGGCCGCAGGATCCGATCATGCACGTCAACCCCACCGGCCGGTTCGTGCTCGGCGGTCCCCTCGGCGACGCTGGCCTCACCGGGCGCAAGATCATCGTCGATACCTACGGCGGCATGGCCCGTCATGGCGGCGGGGCGTTCTCGGGCAAGGATCCGACCAAGGTCGACCGCTCTGCCGCCTATGGTGCGCGCTGGGTGGCCAAGAACGTCGTCGCTGCCGGCATCGCCGATCGCTTCGAGATCGAGCTCGCGTACGGCATCGGCATCGCCGAGCCGGTGTCGATCTCGGTCGAGTCGTTCGGCACGGGCGTCATCCCCGACGCGCAGATCCAGAGCCTGATCGAGCGTCACTTCGACCTGCGTCCAGGCGGCATCATCAGTGCCCTGGACCTGTGGCAGCCGATCTATCGGCAGACTGCGGCCTACGGCCACTTCGGTCGTGAGGACCTTGACCTGCCCTGGGAGCGAACCGACAAGGCGCAGCTGCTGGCGGACGACGCCGGCCTCAGGGCCTAGCCGCTACCCTCCGCGGGCGGCCAGCGCCTCCTGCGCCACCCGCAGATAGCGGTCGACCGTGCGGCTCATGCTCAGTTCTCGTGCCAGCCGCTGCACGTTCGGATCGGGATCGGGCAGGGGCCGGGCGAGCAGCTCGCTGATGGCCGAACCCAGTGGCCATGCTTCGGGCGGTCCGAAGAAGTTGAGCGCGCCAGGTACACGCCGACCGTATTCACGCAACCCGGGCAGATCGGAGACCAGCATCGGCTTGCCTGCCGAGATCCAGGATGACAGCGACCCCGACGCCGACAGGTCGGTGAAGGGCAGGATGGCCAGGTGGGTGGCGGCGATCCATGTCTCCCAGGCCTCGTCGTCGAGGTAACCGGTGATGCGGAATCGATCACCCAGCCCCAGCTCCTGGGCACGCTGCAACGCGAGGTCATAGACGAACGTGCGGCCGGCCACCGGCCCTCCCGCGTAGACCATCACCGCGTCGTCGGGCATGAACGGCACCGCCTCGACGGCGTAACGGTGGCCCTTGCGCCCGTAGACGAACCCCAGCAGGGTCACCACCCGCCGGTCGCCAAGGCCCAGCCTGGCGCGCGCCTCCGGCGGCGTCAGCGTCAGCTCGCGGTCCTCCACGAAATGGGGGATGACGCGGATCTTCTCGACCGGGATGATGCCGCGCAGTCGCTCCACCTCGATCTGCGAATGGACCACGATGCGCTCGGCTGAACGACCCAGCCAACGCAGGCTCCAGACATCCGGCTGAAGGTAGCGCTGGCGTAGCCCCTCGCGGTCGAAGACGTCGTGGAGCGTGACCACGAGGGCCCCCTTGTAGCTCCGGCGAAACCGCAGCAGGCGCGGCAGCGAGCGACCGTTCTTGCCCCAACCCCGGCGGTTCCACTGCATCAGCACGACGTCGCAGGCGGCCAGCTCCGCAGCGACCCGTGTCAGCTGCTCGGACGACTGGTCGACACGACCGGCCTCCACCTCGGTCAGCTGTAGCGCCGGGCGAGTTCGCGCCTCGTCGGCGATGAGCTGGCCGTAGCGGCGCACGCCGCTCTCGGTTCGGCCAAGATGCAGGAACCCGAGGTTGCGCAGCTCAGCTGCCATCGTCAGATCGTAGTGTCAGTCGTCGTCGTAGCCGAGCTGTCGCAGCAAGTCGCCGGCTTCAGCGTCGATCTCGGCCAGCTCGGAAGGGTAGAACGTGGTGCGCCACGTGCCCACCGAGGAGTCATCCGCACGCATCGTCGCCGAGAGGAACACGTCCCGGGAGCGCTTGCGGTCGATGCCCAGGAAGTCGAGGATGCGCTCACCCTCATCGAGTGGCTGACGCACCAGGTCCTCGTAGCGAAGCTCGTGATAGCGCTCCGCTCCCAGCGCGGGACCCTCCCTCAGGCCCGTCTCGGTGTAGCGGCGCCAGGCCCAGGCCATGCGCCGTGCGTCGGAGGTCTGGATGAACTCCTCTCGGCGCTCGGCCTCCACCCAGAACTTGGGCCACGGTCCGTGCAGGTATCCGCCGGGCTCGCGTTCACCCGACCAGGCGTCCTCGGCACGTAGCCAGGGCTTGTGCATGTGCGAGCTGGCCGCGTCGCGGCCATCGCGGATGATGTGGATGAACTGCGAGTCAGGGAAGGCCCGTGCCAGGAAGGGGATGAGGAAGATGTTGGTGGGTGTCTTCTCACTGAAGCGCAGGTCGCCATCGCGCTCGACCCGCACCATCCAGCTGTAGACGAGGCGGAAGAACCAGCGCGAACGCCGAAAGCTCCAGAGGTCTTCGTAGACGTAGCGGCCGGCGGCTTTGGTGGCGGGTGGCTCGTGGTGGTAGGTGATCTCCGGGATACGGCCGATGCAGTCGCCCAGGAAGGTGGTGCCCGAGCGAGCCGCGCCGATGATGAATACCGGCCGCTTCAGCTTCGGCAGGATCGAGGCGGCGAGCCGCCGCGATGTCATCGGTCGCTTGCGCTCCAGCTTGAGGTAGTAGCGACGCTCTGCCCGATAGGTCTTGCGCGCGATGCGCCACATGTCGGCGATGCCGATGGGTAGCGGCTCGGGATCGACGTCTGCCGGGAGACTGGGGTGCAGGCCCCGAGGTGGCGGCGACTCCGGCGCCTCCTGCGCCGGCTCGATGGTCGTCGGTTCCTCTGTCACGCTATCGGTCACGCTCGTGCTCTTCCTGCCTCTTGTCCCGGGGGTCCCGGCGGATGATAGCCCGGCTCGTGCACAATCGTGGCATGTACGCAGTCATCATGGCCGGTGGCGGCGGCACGCGGCTCTGGCCGCTCAGCCGCGCCGAGCGCCCCAAGCCGTTCCTGCCCCTGCTCGACGGAGGTCGTTGCCTGCTCCAGGCCGGCGTCAGCCGCCTGGCCCCACTCATCGACCCGGCCGATGTCTACGTGGTGACCGACGCGCGTCACGCCGGCCTCGTTCGTGAGCTGGTGCCGAGCGTTCCCGCCGGCAACATCATCGGCGAGCCCATGGGTCGCAACACGGCCGCTGCGGTGGCCCTCATGGCGCATGTCATCGACCGTCCGCCCGACGATGTCATGGTCGTGCTCCCGGCCGATCAGGCGGTCGTCGACGAGGACGGGTTCCGCGATGCGCTGCTCGCGGCGGGGGAGCGCGCCGCTGCCGGTGACATGGTGACCATCGGCGTGGAGCCGACCGAGCCCTCTACCGGCTACGGCTACGTCATCGCCACGGGAGACGCCACCATCCATGCTGGCCGCGAGTCCTATCGTGTCGAGCGTTTCGAGGAGAAGCCCTCGCCGGCGCGCGCTCGCGAGCTTATCGCTTCCCGCTCGGCCTTCTGGAACGCCGGCATCTTCGTCTGGCGCCGTTCGGTGGTGCAGGCGGGCCTGTCGCGCCATGCGCCCGACATCAGCCATCCCATCAGTGACTGGGTCGCTGCCGCATCGCGCGATGATGCCGCCGGCTGGCCTGGCACGGCGCTGGCCGACACCTACGCGGCCCTGCGTGCGACATCCATCGACTATGCGCTGCTGGAGCCGGCCTCACTGGCCGGGCAGGTGGCGGTGGTGCCGGTCGCGATCGGCTGGAGTGACCTGGGGTCGTGGTCGGCGCTGCGCGATCACCGCGGTGGTGCGGGCGCCGTGGTCATCACCGCCGAAGCGCCGGCGCGCGTCATCGATGTCGACGGGCGCGACGTGCTGGTGCACGCCGCCGCTGGCCGGACCGTGGCCATCGTTGGCCTTCAGGACGTCATCGTGGTGGATACGCCTGATGCGCTACTGGTCAGTGCTGCCGGGGCCGCCCAGGACGTCAAGAAGGTCGTTGACCGCCTCAAGCTGGAGGGCCACGAGGAGCTGCTGTAGGCCAGGAGGCCGGCCGGCCGGGAGCCGGCCGATCGCAGCCGTGTCAGTCGCTGGCGGCCGCGCGGTACAGGCCCAGGTAACGATCAAGGATGCGCGGGGTCGCCAGGCGCTGGGCGAGGGCTTCGACCGCGGGATCGGGGGCGTCGCTGGCCAGTGCCAGCGTGGAGCGGACAGAGCTGGCCAGGGCCTCGGCGAGGTACGGCCGGAACAGGTGCAGGGCGCCCGGCTGCAACGCAGCCAGCTCACGGAACTGCGCCAGGTCAGAGGCCACGATGGGCCGACCAGCGGAGATCCAGGTCGCCAGGGCGCCCGAGGCTGACATGCGCTCGAAGGGGCAGAGGGCCACGTCGGTCGCGGCCAGCACTTCCTCGAGCCGGTCATCGGACACGTAGCCCATGAAGCGAATGCGTTCAGCGACTCCAGCTGTCGCCGCCTGCTGCTGCAGCGCCTCCTGCACGTGGTCGCGGCCCTCGATCACGGAGCCCACGAAGAGCGCGGTGACCTCCTCGGGTAGCTCGCGCAGCGCGTCGATGACCAGGCGGTGGCCGCGGCGGCGGGTGAGGTAGCCCAGCAGCGTGATGACGCGCCGGTCGCTGACATCGAGCGCAGCCCGTGCGGCCGTTCGGTCGGGCAGTGTGTCTCGTACCTCCACGAAGTGCGGCACCACCTCGACCTTGCCGGCAGGAACGAGGCCCTCGAGCCGGCTGCGTTCCTCCTCGGAATGGACCACGAGGCTGCGCGCAGCGTGACCGAGCCGGCGCAGTCCCACTGCGCTGGGCGAGAGCCGGCGATCCCACCAGCCTTCGCGGGCGAAGACGTCGTGCAGGGTGATGACCACGGGTCGCCGCAGGGACTGCAGCACCACCTCCGTGCGCGGGATGCCGCCAGTGCGTGGATCCCAGTCCGCCAGCTTCCACTGCAGGTGCACGACATCGCACGCCCGCAGGCGCCAGGCGGCGTCGCGCAGGTCCGTCCACGACGCTCCCCGACCGCCGGCGTCGCTCTCGACGACCTCCAGCTGCGGCCGCCGCGCCGCCTCGGCGGCGAGGATGGCGCCGTAGCGCCGCAGCCCGCTACGTTCACGACCGACGTGCAGGAACCCGACGCGCAGGGGTCGTGCGCTGGTCATGCGATGCCGTCAGCCACCGAGGTAGCCGAGAGCGCGCAGCAGCGCGCCGTTGCGCCGCCGCAGGAGCGCGCGCAGGAACGGGTCCAGGGAGCCGCGGCCGGTCCCGACGCGCGAGCGGTAGATGTTGCCGTCGTCGCCGCCGGCCTGACGCCTGCCGGCGGTGAAGCGCTGGTAGCGCTCGGTGGCGCGGTGCGCGGCTGGGTCGAACTCCAGCACGGCCGGCTCCCAGTCCTCGCCGAGGAAGGCGAACAGGCGCCGGCCCTGCGCTTCGGGTTCGGCGACCAGATCTTCGTAACGCAGCTCCAGGAACCGATCCTCCGGCAGGCGTTCAGCCAGCTCTCGCGCCGCGCCGACATAGCGGGCCCATTCGCTTCGTGCCGCCCGCGCTGCCGAGGCGTAGCCCCAGCGGTCGCGAAAGCTGGCCACGACATCGTGCCCGTCGCGCAGCAGGTGCACATACAGGGCATCGGGAAACAGCTCCTCGATGAAGGGCAGGTGGAGGGTGTAGGTTGGATCCTTCTCCGCCCAGCGCGCCTTGCCTGACCGCGCCAGCACCTCAGCCTGGAACTCGTCGTACAGCGCCCGGATCCGGCTCAGCCACCAGGCCCGCTCCAGCCCGTAGGTCGAGAGCAGCTCCCAGTTGCGACCGACGATGGCCTCGAGATCGCGCAGGAAGTGCGTCTCCTCACCGCACGAGATGCGCGGGTGTGCATCGAGGATGAGACGCAACAAGGTCGTGCCCGAACGTGGCGAGCCGATGACGAAGATGGGCCGCTGGGCACGCTGGGCAGGCGCGGACGCGGAGGTCTTCTGCGTGTCGCCTGCAGTGCCCGCCACCGACTCCCTTCCCGTCGTTGCTGTGCTGTGCGCAAGTCTAGCGATGGCTCGGGGTACCATTCGTGCGCGTTCCGCCTACGCCGTGCGGGGTGCCCACCACAGGAGGCGAGAGGAGGGCTGTTGCCCGTGTCCGATACACCGCCCGCGGCGCCGCCCATCGTCTTCGGCACGGATGGCTGGCGCGCCAGGATCGGCGAGGATTACACCTACGACAACGTCCGCCGCTGTGCGCAGGGCGTGGCCGAGTGGGTCATCGAACAGGGGACCGCCGCCCGCGGCGTGGTCGTCGGCTACGACCGCCGCTTCGCCAGCGAGTACTTCGCCACGGCCGCCGCCGAGGTGCTGCTGGCGCATGACATCGGGGTCCTGTTCGCGGCTGAGGCCATCCCCACCCAGATGACGTCGTACGAGGTCGTGGAGCGCGGCGCAGCCTGCGCCGTGATGATCACTGCCTCCCACAACCCCTGGACCGACAACGGCTTCAAGATCAAGTCGTCCACTGGCGCCGCAGCCGACCCGGGCATCCTGCACACGGTCGAGGCGGTCATCGCCGCGCGGGCGTCCGAAACACCCCCGCGGCGTGCCTTCGACGAGGCCGAGGCGGCCGGCGCCGTGGAGCGCTTCGACCCGTATATCGGCTACGAGGCCTTCGTGCGTCGCTCACTCGACCTGGAGCTGCTGAAGGCAGCCCACATGCGCGTGCTGGTGGATCCGCTGTTCGGGTCCGGCGCCGGCTGGATCAGCCGCTTGCTGGCCGGTGGACGGATCGTCGTGGACGAGCTGCATAGCGAGCGCAACCCATGGTTCGGCGGCATCAACCCCGAGCCCATCCGACCGCACGTGGACGAGGCCCTGGTGCGCGTCCGCGAGGGTGGCTACGACCTGGGCCTCCTGCTCGACGGCGACGCCGACCGAGCCGGTGCTGTCGATGAGCACGGCACCTTCATCCACCAGCTGCAGTGCTACGGCCTGCTGATGTACTACATGCTCGAGCATCGCGGCGAGCGGGCGCCCGTGGTCACGACCGTCAACGAGACGTCGATGGCCTTCCGGCTGGGAGAGCGCTACGGTGTGGCTGTACATGAGACGCCGGTGGGCTTCAAGTACGTCGGTCCACGCATGATCGAGACCGGCGCCATGATGGGTGGCGAGGAGTCGGGTGGCTATGGCTTCGGCATGCACCTTCCCGAGCGGGACGGCATCTACGCTGACCTGCTCCTGTTGGACCTCTTCGTCCGCGAACGCGAGGCCGGTCGAGGCAGCGTGTCCGAGGTCGTAGCGCACCTGCACGAGCTGGCCGGTCCATCCTTCTACCTGCGCACCGACGTTCACGCCGACCGCGATGCCTACCCCGCCCTGAAGGAGCGTCTGCTGGTGGAGCTTGGCGAGCACTCCCCGGCACAGCTGGCCGGCCGGCCGGTCGCCCGCACCAACCCGCTCGATACCGGCGATGGGTTCAAGTTCTGGGTCGACGACGGCTCCTGGCTGCTGGTGCGTTTCAGCGGCACGGAGCCCCTCGTCCGGGTCTACGCCGAGGCCAGCAGTGCCGAGCTGCGCGATGCCCTCCTTGCCGAGGGCGATCACATGGTCAACGGATAGGAAGGACGACGCGATGACGGAGCCACGCACGGACGGCAACATCCTCGACGACGTCGCCGCCATGGCTCGCGCCGACACGGAGGACATGCTCGGCTTCGTGGCCGGTCTCTCTGACCAGGTCGGCGAGGGCTGGCGCATCTCCCGCGACCTGGAGCTGCCCTGGGATCACCCACGCTCGGTCGCCATCCTGGGCATGGGCGGTTCGGCCATCAGCGGCGACCTGGTCAAGGGCATCTGGGCCGACCGCATCACGGTTCCCGTCGAGGTCATCCGAGGCTACGACCTGCCGGCCTGGGTGGGCGAGGAGACGCTCGTCATCGCCAGCTCCAAGAGCGGTGCTACCGAAGAGACGCTGAGCGCCCTGCAGGCGGCGCTGGAACGGCGCTGTCCGGTCATCGCGGTGAGCACGGGCGGTGCCCTCAGGAACGTCGCTCAAGCCGCCCGACTACCCCTGGCCACGTTCCCGCCACAGGGCTCTCCTCGCTCGGCGGTCGGCTACTCGATGGCGATCGTCGCCGGCATCCTGCAGCAGGCAGGGGTGTTGGAGTTGGACGCTGTCGAGATCGAGGCCGGCATCCTCGCCGGGAAGGCCATGGCCGCTCGTTGCCAACCCGCCGTGCCGACCTCCGACAACCCGGCCAAGCAGCTGGCGTGGTCGCTCGTCGACCGTTTCGTGCTGGTCACCGGCTCCGGCTTCCTGGCGCCCGTGGCGCGCCGCTGGAAGGCCCAGCTCAACGAGAACAGCAAGGCCACCGCGGCATTCGAGGAGCTGCCCGAGGCCACACACAACACGGTGGTAGGTTTCGAACAGCCCGAATCACTGCGTGATCATCTGTTCACGGTCTTCCTCAAGGGTGCCGACGAGCATCCCCGCAACGCACTTCGCGCAACGCTCATGGGTGACGTCCTCGACACCGTTCACGTTTCACATGCGCTGGTAGAGGCGCCCGGCGAGGGGAAGCTGGGTCAGGCCCTGAGCGCCATCGTGATGGGCGACTACGTCAGTGTCTACCTCGCCTTCATGTACGCCGTGGACCCGTCGCCGATCGACGTCATCTCGCACATCAAGGCGCAGTTGGCGCTGGCCGATCAGGCTGGAACCGAGTAGACCTTCGGGGCCTGTGCGCCTCTTGGCGGAGTCGCTAGTCTAGGCGACAGGAATCGACGCTCGGTCAAGCGGGTCCAGAAGGGCCTGGCGCGGCGTCGTCGAGCGGTTCGCCGGTGCGGACGGCGGTGGACCAGGAGGTTGGGGACTGATGCACTCAAGCGTCATCGGCAAGATCGAGAAGGCGCATCGCTACGCACGAGAGCGCGATCGCATCACGGTGGAGCGCCTGAGCGTCACGTTCGCCGGCGACAACGACGCCCACCGAGTCACCCTTGAAGCCGATGGCTGGCTGTGCAATTGCCACTATTTCGAGTCTGCCAAGACCTGCGCCCACATCGCGGCCATGCAGGAGATCCTCGGGGTGATGCTGCCCGAGGAACGCCAGACGTCGCTCTTCCCGGAGACCGGCGAGGAGCTCGCCGAGCCAGCTGGCGCATAGCCCGGCGAGCACGACCTACTCCACGCGGAGTCGATAGAGCCACCACTGCCACCCGCGTTGGCGGTCGAAGTCGGTACGGACCTCGAGCAGCCAGTCGCCGGCGGCGGTCGGCTCAAGGCCGGCCAGCTCGGCGACCGCCGCGGGCGCGGCCGGATAGGCCGCGGCGGCTTCGCGTGATGTGCCCGGCGTGGACGCCTGCGGCGTGAGGGTGCCCGCCCAGCCCACCATGGCGCTGCCGTCGTCCAGTCGGATGGAGGGCGTCTCATCGATAGCCACGTCAAGCGGTTCGAGCGCTGCCAGGCGTGGTCGGTAACCCACATCCACGCAAAGGTAGAGATAGCAGCCGTTGCCCGGCTCGCCGCCGACGCTGCCGGCCACCGAGACGAGGAGTGCCTGTGGGCCCGGGATCTCCAGGAGCGCCTCTTCTCCACCCGCTCGATCGGGGACGCTCACGAGCCAGCTGTAGCTGCGGCTGCCGTGCGGCACCGTCACGACCGTCGCGGTCACGATGCTGACGCCGGCATCGGCTGGCCCGGCGAACATCGTCGCGCCGCTCGACAACGTGGTGTCGACGTCATCGCCCTCGGCCCGGGCTGTGACCGAGACCTCGACCACATCCTCGGGGGGAACCCCGAGCAGGAGCGAAAGGGGTGCCTCTCGGATCCACGTGTCCAGCGGCGACCCATCGGGCGCGGCAGCAGCGGGCGTCCGCGGATCGCCGCCGGGGACGCGACCGAAGGCGCCCTCGAGCCAGACTTGCGGGACGGTCGTGGTCGTGCTCGTGTCCTCCGTGGCGGTTGCACCCACGGTGGGCACCGCCAGGGCCAACAGCAGGCACGTCAGCAGGACTGGGTGGACTCTCAACGCCGTACCCTCACTTTCACGATGCCTGAGCGGCTATAACGCAGCCCCTCGTCCCCAGGCGCAGGGAACGTGGCCTTGAACTCCCAGGTCGACCCCGGCGCGATGGTGAGCTCATACCGGCCTGAGGCGTACAACGACTTCATCCAGGCCGTGTTCCACGCATCGCCACTGTCGGCGCGGCGCCACTTGAGCTTCACCGAGCGTCCGTTCAGGGGGTTGCCGGCGAGCTCTCGGTACCCGCTTCGGTCCGCCACGACGAGCACCGCGGTGAGCTTGACGGCAGCGCCTGGATCGATGGCGCTCCGATCCGCTGTCAGCCGCAGTTCTGTGGCCAGGTCGTTGCAGGTGGAGATGCCCGTCTTGTTGTCCGGCGTGTCGTAGAGCTCCTGGAGCGTGGCGACGTCACAGCGCCCGAAGGCATGTCGGGCGCTGCCGGGGCGGGGCCGTGCCGGCGTGATGGCGTGCATCACCGTCTCGTGTGCGGTCAGCGTGAAGCCCGCGTTGGAGGGGTGATCCAGGCCGCTGATGTGCCCGAGCTCGTGGAGCGCCACGCGCCGGATATCGAAGCAGCCATCGACGGCCTGTTTCTGGCACCAGCGCAGGGTCCCCCACGCCAGATCCGTCCCGTGTGGGCGCAGCCACACGCCCCAGTACGAGGGCATGCGGCGGGCCGCGCAGGCGATGCCGCTGCGGCTGCAGTAGGTCGGGAAGCTGCCGCTGTAGCTGACCTCGTTGCCGGCATCGGAGCGGTACAGGAAGCGAGGGCTGCGCGCAGCGGACGTGCCGTCGGCATCTGCCCCGGCGGACTGCAGCGGTCCACTCGCCCAAGCCGGCGGGGCCGCCCCCTGACCCCAGCGATACCGCAGCTTCTTGTCCTGCGGCCAGCCGCCGGCCGGAAAGCTGGGTACCGGTCGCGGCGCACCTGCCGGCTCGTAGGCCGCCAGCGAGATGTCACCGTCAGTAGGCTCGCACTCGGTGATGCAAACCCCGTCGATGATCCCGCCGGTCGCCCCGCTCTCGACATCCAGTGCCAGGTCACCCTCGAAGCGGTGCGTCTCGGGTCGATGCATCGAGAGCCGAAGTGAGCGCACGTCGCCGGGTCTGCCGCTGGGGTAGGCCAGCCGGTCCAGCCGGCGGGCCCAGAGGCGACAGGCGTGACCGATGTCGATCATCGTCAGCTCCGTGCCCTCGTCCGAGCGCTCACCGATGAGGAGCCGCTGTGGTCCGGGGCGCAACGAGAAGCCACGCGGACCCGTACCCAGCTCGCTGTCAATGCCAGCGTGCCGCAGCGTGATGCGATGCCCGGCGACGATGCCCTCGGCGTCCAGTTCCACGCGCCAGGGTGAGACCACGCGGCCCTCAGCGATGGTCCCGCGGCTGACCCCCGCACAGCGGGGCAGGTCTGAAGCGAATGGTTCATCCGCTGTGGCCACGCCAGGCGGCGATGCCGCCAACAGGCTGCCTGCCAGCGCGGGGCCGATGAGATGGCGGATCGAAGCACGTCTGGGTCCCTGCATGGACAACCCTTCCTCCGGCGGAACGACCGGCGGTGGAGGCGGTCGTGGGCAGTATCGAGTGGGCCACTTAGGCGTGACTTATCGCCCCTTCGCCGGTTCGTTGGGAGGGGTACACTCGGCGCAACAACTCAAGAGCAAGACCGCGTTCACGCGAAGCCGGTGCGATTCCGGCACAGTCCCGCTACGGTGAACAGCGCTACCACGCTGCAAGTCCGGTCGCCGTGAACCTGGTCGTGCGCCAGCCCTTCGAGTGAAAGGGGAAGCACGTGGATACACGCACCGTCGCAGCAGGCTCCGGCAGATCCATCGGCCGGGGCTTTCGTGTCGCCCCTGTGGCGATACTCGCCCTGGTCATCACGCTCATCGCGGGACCGGCCCCCTGGACCCCGGCCGCGTTCGCCATCGACGTCTTTCCCCAAGCGGTCGTGGACGACGAGGGCACGGAGGTGGTCATCGAGGCGGAGCCACAGCGCATCGTCAGCCTCTCCCCGGCCAACACCGAGATCGTCTTCGCCCTCGGTGCCGGGGATCGCCTCGTGGGTCGCACCGACTGGGACGACTACCCGGCGGAGGCTGCGGCCCTCACCGCCGTGGCCAGCTTCACCGGCGTCAACATGGAGCAGGTGGTGGCCCTCGAGCCGGACCTCGTCCTTGCCGCGGGCAATTTCTTCACCCCGCCCGATGACATCGCCCGCATGCGTGACCTGGGCTACCCGGTCGTCGTCATCTATGCCCAGGATCTGGCCGCGGTGATGTCAGACATCGAGCTCATCGGCTCGGTCATCGGGGCCTCCGACGAGGCCGCCTCGCTGGTGTCCGAGATGGCTGC
Organism: uncultured Chloroflexia bacterium; assembly: GCA_963712735.1. GTDB lineage: Bacteria > Chloroflexota > Limnocylindria > Limnocylindrales > CSP1-4 > JAFMJV01. Next base: position 152,191 of record CAVQIZ010000005.1, read on the forward strand.
CCAGTTCGACGCCATCACCGCCGCCGTCGCCACCGCCGAGACCACGCCGCGGACGTTCTACCAGGTCGGCTCCGAGCCGGAGATCTACGCGCCCGCGCCGGGATCGTTCGTGGCGGACATGGTCACCTTCGCCGGTGGAGATGCGATCACCACGGCCGACCCGGCAGCCTGGGCTATCCCTCTCGAAGAGCTCATCGTCGCCGACCCCGAAGTGATCATCCTGGGCGACGCCAACTACGGCGTCTGTCCCGCCGACGTTGCCGGACGACCGGGCTGGGATGAGATGACCGCCGTGGTCAATGGTGACGTGCGACCCGTGGACGATGTGCCCGTCACCCGCCCCGGACCGCGCCTGATGGAGGGCCTGGCGTCCCTGGCCCGGGCGATCCATCCCGAGCTGGACCTGGCCCAGTTCCCGGCCGGCCAGCCCCTGTGTGAGGCCGGCTGAGCATGACCACGACGGACCTGGCGCGTGAGCATGCGCCGGTCCGGCCCGGCACCTTCGAGGCCCTGCGTCGACGACCTGTCGTGCTGGGCCTGATCGGTCTGCTCAGCCTGATCGCCGCCATCGTGGCCGGCATCGGCCTGGGCAGCGTCTTCATCTCGCCCGGCGACACCGTTGCCATCGTGGGTCGTGAGCTGCTGGGGTGGCCGGTGGCAGAGACATGGTCGCGGGCAAGCGAGACCATCGTCATGGAGCTGCGCCTGCCACGGGTGCTCACCGCACTTGTGGTCGGGCTCGGCCTCTCGGTGGCAGGGGTCACGTTCCAAGGCCTGCTGCGAAACCCCCTCGCCGACCCCTACGTGCTGGGCACCGCCAGCGGCGCGGCGCTGGGTGCCGCGATCGGAGTGCTCATCCCCATCCAGATCGCCTGGCTGGGGCTGGGCCTGGTCAACATCTTCGCCTTCATCGGGGCGCTTGCGGCCATCGCCATCGTCTACCGGGTGGCCGGCGGCGGCGGCCGCTCCACCATGACCTCCATCCTGTTGACCGGCTACGCCGTGGGTTCGATGCTGGCGGCGGGCCTGTCGCTGGCGATGTACCTCTCGGGCTCACAGCTGCGCCAGATATTCTTCTATCTCCTGGGCAGCCTCTCAGGGGCCGACTGGCAGAGCCTCGCCGTCGGCTTGCCGGTCGTGGCCATCGGGACCGTCCTCATCATGGCCCGGGCTCGCTCGCTCAATGGGCTGCTGCTGGGCGACGACACCGCCCTGCACCTGGGTGTCGACGTGCGTCGGGAGCGAGCCATCCTGCTGGGCCTGGCCTCGCTCGTGACCGCGGCGGCAGTGGCACTGGCCGGGCTCATCGGTTTCGTGGGCCTGGTCGTGCCCCATGTCATCCGCCTGCTGGTGGGTCCGAACGCTCGCGTGGTGCTGCCGCTCTCGGCCATCTTCGGGGCTTCCTTCCTCATCTGGGCTGACCTGGGCGCCCGTATCACCGGCGAGCTGCCAGTCGGGATCATCACGGCCGTCATCGGAGCGCCGGTCTTCGTCCTTCTGCTGCGGCGCTACCGGTCGGGGTACCAGCTGTGAGCGAGCGCGGCCTGGCTATCGACATCAGGGGTCTGGGCCTGCGCTTCGGGCGGACCGATGTGCTGGCCGACATCGACCTGACCATCGGGGCAGGGGAGCGACTCTGCCTCGTCGGGCCCAACGGAGCCGGCAAGTCCAGCCTGTTGCGATGCCTCACCAGCCTTGTCCAACCGACCAGCGGCAACATCCGGCTCGACGGCGAACCGCTGGCTCACATCGACCGATCGACCATCGCGCGCACCATCTCCGTCGTGCCCAGCCAGGTGGACCTACCCTTCTCCATGCGCGTGGAGGAGGTCGTGCGCCTGGGTCGGCTGCCTCATGAGAACCCCTTCACCGGCGCGACCGAGCAGGACCGGCTGGCGGTGGACGCCGCCATCGCGCGCGTGGGCATCGACAAGCTGCGTGGGCGTGACGTCCAGCAGCTATCGATGGGCGAGCGGCAGCTGGTACTGGTGGCCATGGCCGTGGCACAGGGCGGCCGCCTCATCGTGCTGGACGAACCTACGGTCCATCTGGACCTGCGCCACCAGGTGGAGGTGCTGACGTTGCTGACACGGCTGACCGAGGCGGGCCTGACAGTGTTGGCGGTGCTGCATGACCTGCCGCTGGCGGCGCACTTCTTCCCGCGCCTCGTGCTGCTCGACGAGGGCCGGCTGGTCGCCGATGGTGCTCCGGGCGAGGTGCTGGCGCCCGACCGCATCCGGGATGTCTACCGGGTCGATCCGCGCTTCGTGCCGGCGCTGGTGTAGTCGACACCGGTACGCCAGCGGGGGGCGCCGAGGCCTTCGCGGCGGGTGCGTTGGCGCGTCCCCATCGTGAGTCCAGTGCAGGCCTGGCTTCGGGGAGTCGAGTCAGGTGCTCGCGCTCGAACCGAGGCCACGTCACGTCCGCCGGCCGTCTCCCAGCCAGCTATGCCCGCTTGCGGGGCGGTGCGAAGAAGGGCAGCTCCACGACCTCCGCGCCGATGCGGCCGCGCTCGCCCTCGACCGACCACTCCATCTCCAGCTCGGTGCCGATCTCGGCCGAAGCCGCCACGACCGTGCCGATGGCGAGGTTCCTCTTCAGGACGAGGCTCCACGAGCCACTGGTGGCGCGGCCGACCTGCGTCCCAAAGTCGTAGATGGGGATCTCGTCACGCCAGGCGTTGGCCGACAGTGCGGGCGACAGACCGTGCTTCGCATACAACCGCTCAAGGTCGGCCCAGTCGAGGTCCAGCCCGACGAGACGTCGCGGTGGTCCCCCGGCCGCCTGCTCGCGGCGCAACGCGGCACGGCCGACGAAGTTCACCTCCTTGTCCAGTCGCACCAGCCCGCCAAGGCCCAGCTCGTAGGGTGAGTAGGCCTGGTCGGGGATGAGGGCGTGGTGGGACGAGCTGTAGTCGACGCCGGCCATGATCAGTCCGGCCTCCACGCGCACGACGTCGAGCGCGAGGATGCCCGCCGGACGGATGGCGTAGGCAGTACCGGTCTCGATGAGGGCATCCCACACCGCCAGGGCGTCAGCAGCGGGGATCCACAGCTCGTAGCCCAGGTCGCCGGTGTAGCCGGTGCGACTGACATCGATGCTGACGCCGCCGAGGGTGAGCTCACGCCGGCCGAAGTAGCGCAGATCGGCCAGCGAGGTCTGGGCCGCTGCCTCCAGGACGTCGCGTGACAGTGGGCCCTGTAGCGCCAGCGCCGCCAGCGCGTCCGTCTGGTCCTCGATCTGGACGTCCAGGCCGCGGGCGTTAAGGCGCAGCCAGCGCAGCTGCCCTTCGGCAGACGTCCAGCGCCAGGCGCCGTCGTCGAGACGCATGAGGGTGCCGTCGTCGATGACTTTGCCGCTGCTGTCGCACCAGGGCGTGTAGATCACCCGGCCCGGCTTGACGGTCGCTGCTTCCCGGGTGATGACGCGATCGACCAGGCGGTCGGCATCGGGCCCGCCGACGCGGTACTTGAAGAGGGGCGAGACATCGATCAGCGCGGCCGCGTTGCGGATGGCGTTGTACTCGATGTCGATATGCGGCGCGTACGCGCTGGAGCTGAAGACCCCCGACCATTCCCGCCACTGTCGCCGGACGTTCAGTTCGAGGGCCCGCTCGTCAAAGGCGGATCCGACTGACATGGTCTGAGTCTAGGACGCAGCGCCGCCGTCGATGTCGCCGAACCGCAGCTCGGTCGGGCGGGTAGCATGGGCGCAGAGTCCGGCGATGCTGCCGAGGGTGCGTGGGGGAAACCTGCCGAAGGGCAGGTGGAGGCGCGCCAAGCGAGGAGAACGTGCCACAACGCTACGACGCGGTCGTCATCGGTGGCGGCCACAACGGCCTCATCAGCGGTGCCTACCTCGCGCGGGGCGGCCTGCGCACGCTCGTGCTCGAGCGTCGCGAGATCCTCGGCGGGGCGACACTGACGCAAGAGATCTTCCCCGGCTTCCGCTTCAGCGTGGTCTCCTACGTCGTCAGCCTGCTGCGCCCGGAGATCATCCGCGACCTGGCGCTGCCGAGGCACGGTCTGCACATCCTGCCGCTGGACGGCACCTTCACCCCCGTGGACGGCGACCACCTGTGGCGTACCGACGACCACGCGCACACCCAGCGCGAGCTGCGCCGCTGGTCGGTCAACGACGCGGAGGCGTACGAGGAATACGGCCAGCTGATGGCGCAGATGGCGCGCTTCATCAAGCCCATCCTGGCCATGACGCCGACCGACCCCCGCCGCCCCGACCCGCGTGACGCCGCCGCGCTGGGCGCCCTGGTCAAGGACTTCAGTGCGCTTCCGCGCCGGTTGCAGCTGACCTTCATCCAGCTCATGACCATGAGTGCAGCCGAGTTCCTGGAGCGCTGGTTCGAGACGGCGCCGTTGAAGGGCACCATGAGTGCATCGGGCATCATCGGGACCTACCTCGGTGTGCACTCGCCCGGTACGGCCTACGTGCTGCTGCACCACTACATGGGTGAGATCGACGGCGCGTTCCGGGCCTGGGGCATCCCCAAGGGTGGTACCGGTGGCGTGGCCGCTGCCATCGCCAGCGCGGCACGGGCGCTGGGCACGCAGATCCGCACCGATGCGCCGGTGGCGCAGATCACGACCCGCGATGGCCGCGCCACGGGCGTGATCCTGGAGAGCGGAGAGGAGATCGAGGCCGATCACGTGCTCGCTAGCACGGATGCGAGGCGCACCTTCCTCGACCTGCTCCCGGCGGGAACGCTGAGCCCGGACTTCGAGGCGCAGGTACGGCGGTTCCGCTTCCGCGGCTCGTCGGGCAAGGTGAACCTGGCGCTCGACGGACTGCCTTCGTTCACCTCCTTGCCGGGCCCCGGTGAACACCTCCGCGGAGCCATGAGCTTCTCGCCCTCGCTCGATTACATGGAGCAGGCATACGACGACGCCAAGGCCGGGCGCTTCAGTCGTCGCCCCTATATCGACAGCATCATCCCCACGCTGGTGGACCCGACCATGGCTCCACCCGGCAAGCACGTCATGAGCTGTTTCGTGCAGTACGCGCCCTACAAGCTCGCCGCAGGCACCTGGGACGACCAGCGCGAGGCGTTCGGCGACGCGGTCGTCGACGTCATCGCCGAGCGCGCTCCCAACATCCGTGACCTCATCCTGCACCGGCAGGTGGTCACGCCCCTCGACATGGAACGTGACATCGGGCTCACCGAAGGCAACATCTTCCAGGGTGAGCTCTCGCTGGAGCAGCTCTTCTTCAATCGACCGGTCCCCGGCTGGAGCCGCTTCGAGACGCCGGTCCGCAACCTCTGGCTGTCCGGCTCGTCGGCCCATCCAGGCGGCGGCATCATGGGCGCGAACGGGCGCCTGGCCGCGCTGAAGGTCCTTGAAGCCAAGCGCAAGGGAGGTGCGGCATGACCGCAGCGCGCTGGGACGCCATCGTCGTTGGCGGCGGCCACAATGGCCTCGTCTGCGCCGCGTACCTGGGCCGTGCCGGCCTGCGCACACTGCTGCTGGAGAAGCGCGACGTGGTTGGTGGTGCCATCGGCACCTCGGAGATCGCGCCATCCGCACGCGTGCCCTCGCTGGCCCACACGGTCGGACGCCTCACCGCCTCGGTGGTGCGCGAGCTCGATCTGGTGGCGCATGGCTTGCGACTCGTACAGCCGGCCGCCCTCGTGACCTCCGTGGGTGGCGATGGCCCAGCCATCACCCTGTGGTCCGATACGGCCCGAACCGCGGCCGAGCTGAGGTCTGTGTCGGCCGCCGACGCGGCCGCGTGGGAGCCGTTCGATGCGGAGGTCCGTGCGCTCGCCTCGACCCTCTGGCGCCTGTTGCTGATGACGCCGCCCGACGCGAAGCAGGCCAACCCCGATGTCCTGGTCAGCGGACTGCGTTTCGGCTGGCGCTACCGGCGGCTCGATGCGCGCCTGGCACGCGAGTTCACGCGCATGCTGCCGATGTCCATCGCCGATTATCTCGAGGACAACCTGCAGTCGGACGCCCTGCGGGCGATGCTGGCGACGCGCGGCATCCGTTACACCGCCATGGGCCCGCACATGGCCGGCAGCGCCGCCGTCATGTTGACCGACTCCGCCGGCAACGCTGGTGGAGCGGCCGGTGGGACCGTATACGCTCGGGGCGGTCCCGGCGCGCTGGCGACGGCCCTGGCCGCGGCGGCCCGCGCGGCCGGTGTCGAGATCCGCACCGGTGCCGAGGTCATCGCGGTTCGCGACGACCACGAAGCCGTGAAGGGCGTAGCCCTGGCCAGCGGCGAAGAGATCGAGTCGGCGGTGGTGGTCAGCGGCATGGATCCACGCACGACGCTGCAGGGCCTGGTCGATCCGGAGACGCTCGGACCCGAGCTGGGCTGGGAGGTCGACAACCTGCGTGACCGTGGGGTCACCGCCAAGGTCAACCTGGCGCTCTCGGCGCTACCCGAGTTCAACGGGCTTGACGGCGAGGACGCGGCGCTGCGTCTGCGCGGCCGCATCGTCATCGCGCCCACGATGCGCTATCTCGACCAGGCCGCCGACGCGTCCAAGTACGGCCGCATCAGCGATGCACCCTGGCTGGAGGCGACCATTCCCAGCCTGGTCGACCCGCTGCTCGTCGACGGCGCCGCAGCCGCTGGCGTCCGGCACGTCATGAGCGTCATCGCCCAGACGGCGCCGTACGCGTTGCGCGACGGCGAATGGGAGATCGGAGCGGGAGCCGTTCGGCGATCTGGTGGTGGAGACGCTGGAGGCAGCGGCGCCGGGCATCAGCCGACAGATCGTGGCGCGGCAGGTGCTCACGCCGCTGGACCTGGAGCGGGAATACGGACTCTCGGGCGGTCACCCGCTGCACCTGGAGCCGGGGCTGGACCAGTGGTTCGCCTGGCGACCGCTGTTGGGCTACGCTCGCCATCGGCTGCCCGTCAGGGGGCTCTACCTGGCCGGATCCGGTGCTCACCCCGGTGGTGGGGTCACGGGCCTGCCCGGTCGCAACGCGGCCCGGGCGGTGCTGGCCGACGGCACCAGCAAGGGCTAGCACCAGCCGATGGTACGTGTGGTCTCGGGTGCCTCCGGCCTCAGCTACCGGCCACCCGACCAGGGCATCCGCGCGCCTGCGGATTACCCCGACGCGCCCATCAGCATCGTGCTCGACCGCCGCACGCCGGGCGCAGACCTCTTCGCGGTGTCCGTCGCCATCGGCGGTGTCATCCCGCTCCATTTCCACTCGATGATGGAGTTCCAGTTCGTGGTCAGCGGCACGGGTCTGGCGCTCGACGCCGATGGCGGCGAGGTGCCCATCGCGCCCGGGGGGACGGTACTCAGCCCGGCCGGACCAGCTGGCGCCCACGGCTTCCGCAATCTGGGCCCACTGCCGCTGACCCTGCTGTGCATCTATCCCTCGCCGGCTGGCGCTACCCCCGACCGGAGTGTCTTCGACGAGGCCACGCCCCCGGGTGCGGGTCCGCGCAGCATCTATGTGGCGCCCGGCGACGTGCGCCTGGTTCGGGCCGATGCTCCCGGGCCGAGGACGGCCTGCATCATCGACGACCGCGTCGCTGGCGCTGAGCTCCACGGCAGGCTGCTGGCGGTGGGTGACGGACTGCCGCTGCACCACCACGGCGCCAACGAGCTTCTGTACGTGCTCTCCGGCACGGGTGTCGTCAGCGATGCCGAGGGCGTTGAGATCGCCATCGGCCCGGGCGGCCTGGTCTCGTGCCCTGCCGGACCGAGCGGGGCTCACGCCCTCACGAACGCCGGCTCGCTGCCCTTGCAGCTGCTGTCGGTGTTCCCCTCACCCGGAGGTGCTCTGCCGGCCGTCTTCGAGGGCCGCGGAGAGGTCTGAGGGCGGCGTGCCGTCGGGCCGCGCGGGCTCTTGCGGCGGCCGTGGTGTCACGCCGTTCAGTCGCCAGCGGCGGTCGGCCCAGGCTGCTCCTCGAGTTGCCAATCCCATGCGTGGATGCGCTTGAGCAGGCGCTTGGCAGTGAGGTCCAACTGGATGGGCGTGATCGCGGCGCGCTTGTTGACGACCGCGTGGAAGTCGGTGCCCGGCTCGGCCAGGCCCGTGGGCGGCGGTCCGCCGAACCAGTAGTAGGGCGTGCCACGCGGATCGAGCCGCTCCAGCAGCTGGTCCTGGTAGACGCGCTTGCCCATGCGGGTGAGCTCGATGCCCTCGAACTCGTCGGCTTGGACAGCGGGCAGGTTGACGTTGAGCAGCTCGCCCGCACCCAGGCCGTGCTCGAGGATGTTGCGCGCCACCAGGTCGGCGACTCGTCCGGCCAGCTCGAAGTCGGGCTCACCCTTGAACTCCTGGCTGATGGCAAAGGCCGGGCAACCTGACAGCACAGACTCCATGGCCGCGCCCACCGTGCCCGAGTAGGTGATGTCGTCGCCCAGGTTGGAGCCGTAGTTGATGCCAGAGGCGACGAGGTCGAAGCCCAGGCCGAAGTAGCCCAGGAAAGCGAGACTGACCGCATCGGTGGGGGAGCCGTCCACCGACCAGCCACGCGAGCCGTCGTCGAGCGTACGCTCGCGCACCCGCAGCGGCCGCATGAAGGTCATCGAGTGGCCGACGGCGGACTGGTTGGTGTCCGGTGCCATGACGTAGACGTCGCCGATGGGCTCCAACGCCTGCTTCAGGATCAACAGGCCGCGTGACTCGATGCCGTCGTCGTTGGTGACGAGGATGCGCGGCCGTGTCTCCCACTCGGCAAGGGGCCTGCGCCTGCCGCGGCGTGGCCCGAGCGGAAGGGATGTAGCGCTCGGCTGTGTCCAGCTCACGGCCGTCGCCGTAGCTGCCGCTGAGCGCATCCACGGGCGCGCCGCGACCGGCTCGAGCGGAGGGTGGATCGTGTGCTTCGGTGGCGGACTGCTCCTGCTCGTCGCTCATGTCGACTCCTTGGCTTGATCGTGGTCGGGGGCGGAAGATCGCGGGCTGGCCGCTCCCGCTGTCGTCGGGGTACCGACCGCCGGCGGCGTTGGGACACGCACGGGCCGGCCGTCGCGTTGCTCCAGGCGGCGCGCGGCGCGGCTGGCGACATCACGCGGGCCACCCTGGGATCGGTTCAGGTAGTGGAAGAAGAAGGCGGAGATGACGGCCGCGACAGGGATGGCAAAGACGGCGCCGATGACGCCCTGAAGTCGCAAGCCGATGAGCACCGACACGAGCACCACGACCGGGTGGATGCCGACCGAGCTGGCCATGACTCGTGGCTGCACGATGTTCATGGTGATGAACCAGCCCACAGCCATGACGACGATGATCGGGATGAGGGCATCAGGCTGGGTGAGGATGGCTGCCACGACGGGTGGTGCCCACGAGAGGAAGGGCCCGAAGAAGGGGATGAACTGGAAGATCGCCACCAGCGCCGTGGTGAGGGGTACGTACTCGATATCGAGGGCCAGGCTGCCGGCCGCGGCGATGGCGCCGTACACCGCCCCCTGGATGGCCTGGCCGCGGATGAAGCCGCCGAACGAGGCCGCCACGCTGGTCTGGAACAGGCGCACCTCGGGGGCGTAGCGCGGGGGTGTGACCTGGTTGACGAAGGCCAGCAAGCGATCCTTGTCGATGACGATGAACAGCGACAGGAAGATCATGAACATGAGGTTGCCGAGCATGCCCAGGCTGGCGAAGGCGATGTCCTGGAGCGGGCCCACGAACTCCCCCGACGACGAGGCGATCTGCTGCAGCGTCTGATCGAGGACCAGCACCAGGTCGACCTGGAGTCCCACTTCGCGCAGTTGCTCCTGGTAGGGCTGGACGATCTCGGGGATGCGCTCCTGCAGCGTGGGCAGCTCATCGGTGAAGGCGACGATGGAGTTGGCCAGCTGGGTCGCGATGATCAGTCCGAGGACGCCCAGGACCAGGAACAGCAGACCGTAGACGAGGACCACGACGAGTGTGCGAGGGGCCGCCGGGAGCACACGCTTGATGCCATCGACCATGGGCGACAGCACGAAGGCGAACAGCCACGCCATCACCACGATCAGGATGATGTCGCTGAAGTAGACGATGACTTCCGCGGCGAGGCCGGTGAACACCAGCGCCACGGTCAGCGTGGCGAGGACCAGCAAGGCGCGGATCCAGCGCCCCTCTTGCTCGACGAGGCGGGACATCATGGCCGGAGTCTACCCTGCGGGTTGCGGCGCGAGACCCACGCAGGCGCCGAGCGGACGGTCAGCCGCGCGGCCCCAGGCCCATGCGCTCGTGGCACTCGGCCAGCGTATCGGCGGCCAGCGGCGCCAGGCGTGTCGCGCCCGCCGCCAGGATCTCCTCGACCAGGCCCGGTCTGGCCTTCAGATCCGCATAGCGCTCTCGCGCCTCTCCGAAGTAGCCCAGCATGCGCTCGGCCAGCAGCTTCTTGGTGTCGACGCAGCCGGTGCGAGCCGTCCGCTCACCCTCCCAGATGTCTTCGTAGTCGTCAGGGCTGAAGATGCGATGCAGCTGGCATACGTTGCAGACCTCCGGTCGCCCGGGATCGGTCCGGCGTTGGCGCTGCGTGTCGGTGACCATGCTCATGATCTGCTTGCGGATGACGTCCGCGTCGGCAAAGATCTCGATCACGTTGCCCAGCGACTTGGACATCTTGTTGGCGCCGTCGGTGCCCTTGACGATGGGCGCGTCACTGAAGACGGCCTGCGGCTCAGGGAAGACCTCGCCGTAGCGACTGTTGAAGGAGCGCACGATCTCGCGAGCCAGCTCCAGGTGCGCCGCCTGGTCCTTGCCCACGGGCACGTAGTTCGCCTTGTAGATGGCGATGTCGGCGGCCTGCAGGACGGGGTAGTTGAGCAGTGCCAGGTTGACGTCGTCGGGCTGGGAGCGGCGCTTTTCCTTGAACGAAGGCGTGCGCTCGACCCAGCCGGTCGGCGTGACCGATGCCAGCAGCCACATCAGCTCGAGGTGCTCGGGTCGATCGGATTGGCGGAAGAGCACCGCTCGCTCCGGGTCCAGGCCGAGGGCCAACAGGCCCAGCGCCATCTCACGGGTATTGCGACGGATCAGATCCGCATCATGCGTCGAGGTGAGGGCGTGGTAGTCGACGATGCAGTAGATGGCTTCGTAGCCATCCTGCATGGCGATGTAGTTGGAGAAGGCACCCAGATGGTTGCCCACGTGGGGCAGGCCGGACGGCTGCACGCCACTGAAGACACGGCCACCGGTGCCGGGTGTGGGGCGTGTTTCGGGCTGGAGTGTCGTGTCGGTCATGGGCTCGCGGGTACGGTGAGGGTGGGTCGGGGCAGCGCTGTCACTGGCGCTCGACTCTAGCAGGCGAAGGCTGCGCTACGATCGGAGGATGGATCATGATGCGCAAGACATGACGGACTCCGCAGCACCATCTCCGCAGACCGGCCTGCGCATCGCGCTGTTCGGCCTGGGTACCGTCGGCAGCGCCGTGGCTGCACGCCTGCTCGATCCCACCTGGGGCGCCGCGGTGGCGGCTCGCGGGCATCGGGTCCCGCGACTTGCGGGCATCGCCGATCTTGACCTCGAGCGCGATCGCGGCCTCAGCATCCCTGACGACGTGCGCCAGGTGACGGACTACCACGAGCTCCTGGGCGACGACATCGACGTCGTCATCGAGCTGATCGGGGGCGCCGGCGTGGCGGGGGACGCAGTCATGGACGCCTTCGCCGCCGGCAAGAGCGTGGTCACTGCCAACAAGGACCTCATCGCGCGTCGCGGTCGCGAGCTGGAGGCCGCTGCGCGCGAGGCCGGAGTGTCGTTGCGTTTCGAGGCCGCCGTCCTGGCCGGCGTGCCGGTGCTGGGTCCGTTGGTGGCTGAGCTCGGCGGCAATGACGTGCGCCAGATCCGGGGCATCTTCAACGGCACCACCAACTACATCCTGAGCACCATGACCGCCGACGCCCGCGAATATGACGACGTCCTGGCGGAGGCGCAGGCGCGTGGCTACGCCGAATCGGACCCCGGCAGCGACGTCGAAGGCTTCGACGCGGCCTACAAGCTGGTGCTCCTGTCGCGGCTCGCCTGGGGTGGCTGGGTCGACATCGAGCAGATGCGGCGCGGCGTGCCCACGTTGGGCGGCGCTGAGGCCAACGGCATCACCGGTCTGAGGCGCAGCCACCTGAGCACGGCGGCGCGCCTGGGCATGGGCATCAAGCTGGTAGCGCGGGTTGAGCGGCAGGCCGATGGGTCGGTGCGCGGTGCGGTCACGCCCATGGCGGTAGCTGCCGGCTCGCCCATCGGCTCCACTCACGGTGTCACCAACATCGTCGAGTTCCTGGCCGACCCGGTCGGCCGCGTCGCCATGAGCGGGCCCGGCGCCGGAGGCCCGGCCACCTCAGCGGCCATCCTCGCCGACGTCCTGGCGCTGTCCGCCGGAGGCCACTCGACCTGGGCTCAACTGCCGCCGGCGTCTGACCTCAGCCTCGCCGACGACCTGTCAGGCGAGCAGGGCTGGCTGGTGATCGTCGAGGGCCTCGGCGCCGCCGGCTTCCCCGAAGCCATCAAGCAGCTGGCACTGGCGACGACCGACGAGGGCTTCGTCAGCCACCCCATCACGCTCATCGAGATGACCGGCCGGGTCGGCCTGTTCGACCGCGCCATGAGCGTCTATCCCATCCTCACGGACGCCTAGCCGGTGCGCATGAGCCAGGTCCTGCGCCAGCTGCGAGCGGAGCACTCCAGCATGGGCCGCCGCCCGCGACTGATGGAGCGCTTCGCCGACTTCCTGCCCATCAGCGAGGACACGCCGCGACTGGGCCTGGGTGAAGGCTTCACGCCGCTGGTACACGCCCGCAACCTCGGGCGCGCCATCGGGGTACCGCAGCTTCATCTCAAGATCGAGGGCCAGAACCCGACCGGCTCATTCAAGGACCGTGGCATGGTCGTGGCCGTGGCCAAGGCCCTGGAGGGCGGCGCGCGCGCCGTCATCTGTGCATCGACCGGCAATACCTCTGCGTCGGCGGCGGCATATGCGGCCAGCGCCGGCATCGAGGCCGTCATCGTCCTGCCCAAGGGCAAGATCGCAGCCGGCAAGATGCTGCAAGGGTTTGCCGCCGGCGCTCGCGTGGTGGCTATCGAGGGTAACTTCGATGACGCCTTGCGCATCGTGCGTGAGATGACCGCCGAGCGCGACCCCGACTACCCTGTGGAGTTGGTCAATTCCGTCAATCCGTACCGTCTGGAAGGCCAGAAGACAGCCGCCTTCGAGGTCTGCGAGGACCTTGGTGGTGCTCCCGACTACCTGGCCATCCCTGTCGGCAACGCGGGCAACATCAGCGCCTACTGGCGCGGGTTCAAGGAGTACCGCGACAGCGGCCTGGTGGAGACGCTGCCCCGGATGATCGGCTTCCAGGCAGAGGGCGCCTCGCCCCTCGTGGCAGGCCACGAGTTCGACGATCCCCAGACCATCGCTACGGCCATCCGCATCGGGCGGCCGGCCAGTGGTCACTTGGCGCTGGCAGCACGGGACGAGTCGGATGGTCTCATCGACGCCGTCAGCGACGAGGAGATCCTGGCCTCGTATCGAGACGTCGCGCGCATGGAGGGCATCTTCTGCGAGCCCGCCAGCGCAGCCTCCGTGGCGGGCGTGCGCAAAGCTGCAGCCGACGGTCGCATCGACCCCGGTGCCACCATCGTGGCCGTGCTCACGGGCGTTGGGTTGAAGGACCCTGACACTGGCCTGCGGCTGGCGGGAGCGCCGCTGGAGGCAGACCCGACCGTCGACAGCGTCCGTCTCGCATTGGGCTGGTGAGCACAGCGCGGTCGGGTGCCGACCTCGTCGGGCGCAGGGTCAGCATCGACGTCCCTGCCACCACGGCCAACCTGGGGGCCGGTTTCGACGCGCTCGCCCTGGCCCTCGACCTGGCCACGCAGATCACGCTGGAGGTCGTGCCTCCGACAGCAGATCCCGACATCTGGGTGGACGTGCACGGCGAAGGTGCAGGCCAGCTGCCCACGGGGCGACGCAATCGCTTCGTCAGCGCGCTGCTGGATGGGCTGGCCGACGCCGGTGTCGACCCGGCCGGTGCCGGCTGGCGCGTACGCATGGACAACAGCATCCCCGTTGCACGCGGCCTCGGTTCGTCGGCCTCAGCCACGGTGGCGGCGCTGGTGGCAGCTGACGCGCTGGTGGGCGGAGCTCTCGGGCGCGAGCGCATGCTGGAGCTGGCGGCCCTGGCGGAGGGCCACGCCGACAATGCCGCTGCGGCCGTCTATGGCGGCTTGTGTGTGGTGACCGAGGTGGACGGGGTGCCCCGCGCCGTCCGCTTCGACCCGCCGGAGGCCCTGCTGGCGGCGCTGTATATCCCCGACAAACACCTCTCGACCGCGGCCATGCGCGCGGCCTTGCCCAGCAGCGTCCCATTCGCAGATGCCGTTCACAACGTCGGCGCGGCCACGCTGGCGCTGGCCGCCCTCAGCCAGGGTCGCCTGGAGCTGCTGGCCGCGGGCACCGTCGACCGCTTGCACGAGCCCTACCGGGCCGAGGCCTACCCCGAGCTGCCCGAGCTGGTGGCAGCGGCGCTGGCCGCCGGTGCCAGGGGCGCCTGCCTGTCCGGTGCCGGATCCACGGTCATCGCCTTCAGCGATGACGCCGCCGCGGCCGCCACGATCGCAGCTGCCATGGAGCGACGGGCACAGGCGCTGGGATTGACGGGACGGGCAGCGGTCCAGGCGGCACGTGCCGAAGGTGCGACGGTCATCGAGGACGGTGACGTCCGGCCCGGCGGGTCTTCGCGCCACCTCACGTAGACTCCAGCTATGTCCCGACTCATCGTCCAGAAATACGGCGGCTCATCGCTCGCTGACGCCGAGCGCATCCGCCACGTCGCCGGCCGCATCGCGCGGGATCGCCGCGATGGCGCGGACCTGGTGGTCGTCGTCAGCGCCATGGGCGATACCACCGACCATCTCACCGAGCTGGCCGCGGCCATCACCGACGAACCCGATCCGCGCGAGATGGACCTGCTGCTGGCCACCGGTGAGCACATGAGCGGCACGCTGGTGGCCATGGCGCTGCAGGCCCAGGGCATCGAGGCTATCTCGTTCACCGGACCGCAGGCCGGTATCCGCACCGACAGCAGCCATGGACGTGCCCGTATCGCCAACATCGACCCGGCCCGCATGCACCGCGAGATCGAGCGCGGCCGCGTCGTCATCGTGGCCGGTTTCCAGGGCTCCACCGACGAGACCTTCGCTACCGGCGAGGTGACCACGCTGGGACGAGGTGGCTCGGACACCACGGCCGTCGCCCTCGCGGCGCGGCTGCGGCGCCGACGCCTGCGAGATCTACACCGATGTCGAGGGCATCTTCACGGCCGACCCTCGGGTCGTGCCCGATGCGCAGCTCATCCCCAAGATCGGCTACGAGGAGATGCTCGAGCTGGCCCACCAGGGCGCCCAGGTCATGCAGACGCGTGCCGTCGAGCTGGGCTGGGTCAACGACGTCGTCATCCGGGTGCGCTCCACGTTCAGCGACCACCCAGGCACCAGCATCCAGGAGGTATCCGCTGTGGAGCTGCGAGACAAGGTCCGGGCCATGGCGCTCGATCGCAAGGTGGCCAAGGTCACCATCGTGGGCGTGCCCGATCGGCCCGGCATCGCGCGGGCCATCTTCGAGCCCATGGCCGATCAGGGTCTCAACGTGGACATGATCGTGCAGAACGTCGGCCACGACGGCAGCACCGACATGTCCTTCACCGTCGAGCGCGCCAACCTCGCCCGCGCCGAGCGCCTGCTGGAGCTGCTGGCCAACGAGCTCGGCTTCGAGTCGGTCAAGACCGACGCCGCCGTGGCCAAGGTCAGCATCGTGGGTGAGGGCATCCACAACCACCCCGGCTATGCCGCCCAGATGTTCGGTGCGCTCGCCGACGAAGGCATCAACATCAGCATGATCTCGACCTCGGAGATCCGCATCACCTGCATCATCGCCGAGGACCAGCTCGACGCGGCGGCCAAGGCCATCCATCGCACCTTCCGGCTGCAGGAGCCCGAGACCGTCGAGGTCCCGGAGGAGGCCGGCGCTGACTGATCAGGCAGGCGAGCTGCCCGCGCTTCGTCTCGCGCCTGGAGCGCTTCGACCGCGTCGAGTCGACGCAGGCCGATCGTCCGCGAGCTGGCTCGCCGACGGCGTCGGCCGAGGTCTGCGTCGCCGTGGCCGATGAGCAGACCCAGGGACGCGGCCGCCTCGACCGCGACTGGCGGCCGCCCAGCGGCTCGCTCGCTGCTGGTCTCGGCGGGCTTCCGGCCCGCGGCGGTGCAGTTGCGCCACGCCTGGCGACTGCCTGCCATCGCCTCGATCGCCATGCTCGGGGCGGCCACGTCGCTGCTGGGGCCCACGGCCGATCGACTGGCGTTGAAGTGGCCCAACGACATCATCGCCGTGCACCGCGGACGCATGCGCAAGGTGGCGTGGCGTGCTCAGTGAGAGCAGCCTGGCCGGCGTCGACATCCTCGACGTCGTCGTGGGCATCGGCGTCAACGTGGATTGGCCGGCCAGCCGACTACCCGCCTGACCTTGCCGACACGCATGTGGAGCCTGTCGGAGGCCTCGGGTCGTCGACGTATCGATCGCGATGCGCTGCTGGCGGCCTGGCTGGAGCGGCTGGGTCCGTTGTACGGGGCCCTGTCGGCAGGGCGCTTCGACGGACTGCGCTGGGCGGATGCCCAGATCACCACCGGCGCCGAGTGTGGAGGTGGAGACCGGCACGGGTAGCGTCAAGGGCACGGGCGTCGGCGTCGATCGGGAGACCGGGGCCTTGCTGGTGCGTACGGGTCCTGGTCAACCGCTGGCGGCCATCTCGGTCGGCGATGTGGTGCGCTGTTCGGTGCAGGACGCGGCCTGACGCCTGTAACGGCTAGACTTCCCCGGTGTTTTGGAAGGGGAGAGGGCGTGCTCCGGCTGCGGCTGTCGTCGTTCCGTTCGATTCGGATCGGCCGGCGGTCGAGGCTGCCAAACGCGACCCAGCAGCCTTCGAAATTGTATACGGAAGTACGTGGCCCAGATCTACAGCCTCGCGCTCTACGAGACCCGCGACCCGCACCTCGCCGAGGACATCACCGAGACGGTGTTCCTGAAGGCGTTCGATGCGTTGCCCCGGTTCCGCGAGCAGGGCGACGGACAGGACTCGACCTTCAAGGTCTGGCTCTACGCCATCGCGCGCAACGTCATCGCCAACGAGCGGCGTCGCCAGCGGCGCCACCCCGAGGACCCCATCGAGCTGGCCTTGCAGCTGCGCGCGATGGATGATCCGGCCGCCAGCGCGGAGCCGCGCCTGGAGGCTCAGCGGGCCCTGGCGGCCGTGATGGAGCTGCCGCCGGATCGTCGCCAGGCCGTCGTGCTGCGCTTCGTCAACGAGCTCAGCGCGCGCGAGATCGGCGAGATCATGGGCAAGTCGGAGGGTGCTGTCCGGGTGCTCATCCACCGCGCCCTGCTGTCGGTGCGGCGGCGCCTGGAAGCATGACCAGAGACGCCGAGACCGCGGCCCAGCTCGACGCCGCCATCGACACCCTCCTGCGGGCATCGCCCAGCGCGGCCCTGGCGGCGGACGGTGAGCTGACGGCCACGGCGCGTCTGCTGCGTGACGCCCTGCCTCGACTCCATCCGCGCTTCGGCTTCGAGGAGCTGCTGGCAGCGCGACTGGCTGCCGCCCGACGCCCTGCCGACGCGGCAGCCTTGCCCACGCCGACCCCGATCCGGGCGACGCCTGCTGTGCCCGTGTCGCCGCCCGCCAGCGTCCTCGACGCGGCGGAACGCCGCCGCCGCAGCCTGCTCGCCGGTGGCGCCATCGCCTCCGGCGTCTCGCTGGCCTTGCCCATCGCCGGGGCGGCCCTCGTGGTGTGGCGCCGGTCGCGCTCTTCGGGAGGGTTGCTCTGATGCCCATCCGACTGCCCTTCCGACCACGCCCCGACTCGTCCCGGTCGGACCTCTGGACCAAGTGTCCCGGCTGCAGCGAGATGATCTACAACAAGCAGCTCGAGCAGAACCAACGCGTCTGCCCCAAGTGTGGCCATCACTTCCGCCTGCGCGTCGACGTCCGCCTGGGCAACCTGCTGGATCCCGACAGCTTCGAGGAGCGCGACGCCGGTCTGGAGTCACTCGACCCGCTCGGCTTCGTCGACCTCAAGCCCTACCCTGAGCGGGTCGCCGAGCAGAAGGCCAAGACCGGTGTCCGCGACGCGGCCGTCTGGGGCCTGGGTGCCATCGACGGCCAGCGCGTCGCCATCTGCGCCATGGACTTCGCCTACATGGGTGGCTCGATGGGCTCGGTGGTGGGCGAGAAGATCACCCGCGCGGCCGAGACCGCGCTCGCTGGAGCGCATCCCCTTCATCGCCATCAGCACGTCGGGTGGGGCGCGCATGCAGGAGGGCACGCTGGCCCTCATGCAGCTGGTCAAGACCTGCGCGGCGGTGGAGCGCCTGGCGCTCGGCGGCGTGCCCTACATCAGCATCCTGTCCGACCCCACCACGGGTGGCGTCTTCGCCTCGTTCGCGGCGCTCGGCGACGTCAACATCGCCGAGCCCAACGCGCTCATCGGGTTCGCCGGAGCGCGAGTGGCCGCGGGCACGACCGGTGACGAGCTGCCCGAGGGCTTCCAGCGCGCTGAGTTCCTCTTCCGGCACGGCTTCCTCGACCTCGTGGTCGCCCGCGCTGACCTGCGCGACGAGCTGGCCCGCCTCCTGCGCTACCTGCAGCCGCGACCCGAGCGCACACCCAACCACAACGGCAGCGCCGGTGTCGACGGCCGTGGTGGCGCTGACGCGGAGGCCATCCGTGGCTAGGGCGCCGGGCGATGCTGCGGCAGAGGCCATCGCCGCGGTCCCGGCCGTGGACGACGAGGCCCTGCGCGAGGCCGTCTGGGCGCGTGTCCAGATGGCCCGCAACGTGCAGCGCCCGCACACCCTCGAGCTGCTCGCCGGCATGGCCACCGACGTGGTCGAGCTGCACGGCGATCGCTTCTTCGGCGACGATGCCGCGCTGGTCGGCGGTTTCGCCACCATCGGCAGCCATCGCGTCGTCTTCGTGGGCCACCAGAAGGGCGCCGAGGTGGACGAGAACATCCGTCGCAACTTCGGCATGCCGCATCCGGAGGGCTACCGCAAGGCCGGGCGGCTGCTGAAGCTGGCCGAGCGGCTGGGCCTGCCGGTGGTCACCTTCGTCGACACCCCCGGCGCCGCCCCCGATGCACCCTCCGAGGAGCGCGGCCAGGCGGAGGCCATCGCTCGCAACATCGCGGTCATGACCTCGCTGCGCACGCCCATCGTGACCGTCATCACCGGCGAAGGCGGCTCGGGCGGCGCCCTCGCCATCGCCGTCGGCGACGTCGTGCTGGCGCTCGAGAACGCCATCTACTCGGTCATCTCGCCCGAGGGCTGTGCCAGCATCCTGTGGCGCACCAGCGACATGGCCAAGCAGGCTGCCGTGGCGATGCGCCTCACCGCTCGCGAGCAGCAGGCGCTGGGCGTCATCGACACCGTCATCGCCGAGCCCGGCGAGGGCGCCCACGCCGATCCCGAGGAGACGGCGCGCCGCCTGGGCGAGGCCATCGAGGCGCAGCTCGAGGCGCTCGTCCACCATGACCTCGACGAGCTGGTCGAGGCCCGCTACGCGCGCTACCGCGAGTACGGCGCCTTCACCACCAAGGAGATGCCGGTGCGCGAACGGCGCGAGCGCCAGAACTTCGTGCGATCGCCTGCGGGCGCTGCTGGACTCCGGACGCGTGCTCAGCGTGGGCGAGGGCGACCGGCTCGACCCGGACGCGGCCGACGACATCGATGCGGCGGGCGAGACCGAGGTCGATGGGCATGCCCATCTGGACGCGAAGGGGAGTGACAAGTGAGCGACGAATCGCCGGCGGGACCGCCGCCGGGAGCCAGCGAGCGAGCGCCCGGCGGGCTCGACGTCCTCACCGACGAGGTGCGTGCCGGCGCTCATCACGCGCCTGCGCGCCAGCCGCCTCGGCGAGCTCGAGGTCCGCACCGCGGACTGGCGCGTCCGGCTGCGCCGCGACAGCAGCCGCCGCTGGCGCGCATGTCGGCGCCGCGGGCACGACCGCCGCTGAGCCCGACGACGGACTCAGCGGCAGCGTCGCCACGTCGCCCGCGGTGGGCTACTTCACGCCCGCTCCCGAGTCTCGCCGTCGGCCGCTCCGTGCAGGCCGGCGACGTGCTGGGCAGCGTCGACGTGCTGGGCATCGCCCAGGAGGTCATCGCACCCAGCGGCGGCATCGTCAGCCGCGTGCTGGCCGAGGACGGCCAGGCCGTGGAGTACGGCCAGGCGCTCGCGGACATCGATCCGCTCGAGCTCGACCTCGAGATCGAACTCCGCCGGAACGGCTGGCGACCGATGATCGAACGCGTCCTGATCGCCAACCGTGGCGAGATCGCCGTGCGCGTGCTGCGCGCCTGCCGCGGCATGGGCCTTGAGGCCGTCGTCGCCCACAGCGAGGCCGACGCCGAGTCACGGGCCGTGCGCATGGCGGACGAGTCCATCTGCATCGGACCCGCCGAATCGGCTCGCTCCTATCTCCGCCGCCTCGGTCATCTCGGCTGCGCTCGTCAGCGGCTGCGACGCGATCCATCCCGGCTACGGCTTCCTCTCGGAGGACGACGGCTTCGCCGAGATGACGCGCGCCCACGACCTCACCTTCATCGGCCCCTCGGCCGAGGTCCTCGAGCGCTTCGCCTCCAAGGCCGGCACGCGCGAGCTGCTGGCAGCGCACGGTCTGCCCATGGTCCCCGGATCGCAGGGCATGCTGCGCGACGACGAGCATGCCCTCGAGGAGGCGGAGCGTGTCGGCTATCCGCTGCTCATCAAGCCCTCCGCCGGTGGCGGCGGCAAGGGCATGCGCATGGTGCGGACGCCGCGCGAGCTCCAGCAGGCGCTGACGGTCTGTCGCTCGGAGGCCCGAGCCGCCTTCGGCGACGACTCGCTGTACCTGGAGAAGTGGCTGGAGCAGACCCGCCACGTCGAGGTCCAGGTGATGATCGACAACTACGGCCACGGCGTCCACGTCGGCGAGCGCGACTGCTCGGTCCAGCGGCGACACCAGAAGATCGTCGAGGAGGCGCCCAGCCCGGCCATCGATGATGCCACCCGGACCGAGCTGACCGAATGCGGCGATCCGGGCCGCCATCGGTGCCGGCTACCGAACGTGGGCACGCTGGAGTTCCTCGTCGATCGCACCGGGCACTACTACTTCATCGAGATCAACGCCCGCATCCAGGTCGAGCATCCGGTCACCGAGATGCTCTCCGGCATCGACATCGTGGCTGAGCAGATCCGTCTGGCCGCGGGCGAGGAGCTGGGCTACGGCCAGGACGCGGTGCGCCTGCGCGGCCACGCCATCGAGTTCCGCATCAACGCCGAGGACGTGCGCGCCGACTTCCAGCCGCAGGCCGGCCGGGTCGAGCACTACGTCCCGCCCGGCGGCGCCGGCATCCGCATGGAGACGCACCTGTACAGTGGCTACGAGGTGCCGCCGTACTACGATTCGCTCCTCGGCAAGCTCATCGTCTGGGGTCCTGACCGCGACAGCCGCCATCGCGCGTTCCCGCGTGGCCCTGCGCGAGCTGCTCGTCGAAGGCATCGAGACCAACATCCCGTTCCATCGGGCCATCCTCGAGGACAGGACGTTCCTGTCGGGTGGCTTCGACACCAACCTGCTCGACCGCAAGGGCGCGGCGGCCTTCCTCAGTGCCGTGCCGGCCGCCGAACGGGCCTGAGCGACCAGGCCCGGACACGAGAGGAAGACCATGACCGACAGCCAGGCGCAGGGCGCCGAGCAGACACCCGCCGTGCTGCTCACGACCGCGCGAGCTGCAGCAGCTCATCCCGCACCGCTGGCCGTTCCTGCTCGTCGACCGCATCGTCGAGGAGGACCGCGAGCGCGGCTACATCCGCGGCGAGAAGGCGGTGACCGCCAGCGAGTGGTTCTTCGGCGGCCACTTCCCGGACATGCCGGTCATGCCCGGTGTCATCCAGGTCGAGGCGCTGGCCCAGACGATGGCGGTGTACGTCGCTCGCCAGGAGGGCTTCGGCGACCGCATCGGCCTGTTCGCCGGCATCGACGAGTGCCGCTTCAAGCGCATCGTGCAGCCGGGCGACCGCCTCACGCTGGAGGTCACCATGGAGAAGCTCGGGCGGCGCATCGGCCGCGGCCGCGCGGTCGCCTCGGTCGACGGCGAGGTCGCCTGCGAGGCGCGCATCTCCTTCATCATCCCGCCGGCGGACGCACTCCGATGACGCTCGCTCGCCCTCGTCTCCGACATCCACGGCAACGTCGTCGCGCTCGAGGCCGCCCTTGGCCATCGAGAAGCACGCACCCGACCGCATCGCCGTCCTCGGCGACCTGGTGCTCAACGGTCCACGCCCGGCGGAGGCCGTGGACGCGGTCATGCAGCTCGACGCCGCCGGCGCCCTGGTCATCGCCGGCAACACCGACATCGCGGTGGCCGATGGCGACTACGCGGCGGCCTTCCCATGGCTCGACGAGGTGCCCGACGGGCACGTCGCCGCGGCCGAATGGGCTCGCGACCGCTTGCGGACGACCAGCTCGACTACCTGCGCCGCCTGCCGGCCGAGCGACGCGTGGCCGTCGGCGACGAGCTGGTCCTGGCCTGTCACGCCTCGCCGGGCAGCCAGACCAGCGGCCTGCCGGCCGACCTCGACGCGGCCGTCACCGTGCAGCGCGTGACGCGCACCGACGCCCGCGTCATCTGCTGTGGCCACACGCATGTCGCCGACGTGCGCGAGCTGGGCCGCAAGCTGCTGGTCAACCCGGGCTCCTGCGGCTACGCCTTCGACGGCACGCCCGACGCCTGCTGGGCGCTGCTGAGCGTCTCCGACGACGGCGAGCCCCAAGGCGAGCTGTTCCGCACCGACTACGACCCCCAGCCGGCCGCCGAGGAGGTCGCCAGCGCGGCCTGCCCGGCGATGTCTACCGTGCTGCCACCATCCGCACCGGCAGGTTCGTCCGATGACGACCGTGGCCGGGGGACGCCGCGTGGTCGTGACCGGCCTCGGCGCGGTCACGCCGCTCGGGCTCCGACGTGCCGACCTACTGGCGGCGCCTCGTGGCAGGCGAGTCCGGCGTCGGGCCCATCACGCTCTTCGATGCCTCGGGACTGACCAGCCGGATCGCCGGCGAGGTGCTCGACTTCGATCCTTCCGACGTGCTCGACCGCAAGGAGGTCCGCCGCAACGACCGCACCACGCAGATGGCGCTGGTGGCGACACGCGAGGCCTTCGACGATGCCGGCCTGCCCGAGCGCCTCGACGGCGAGCTGGCCGAGGTGACCGGCATCCTCATGTCGTCCGGCCTGGGTGGCACCAACACGCTCATCGACCAGATCGCCACCATGCGCATCGAAGGCCCAACCGCGTCAGCCCCTTCTTCATCCCCATGGCCATCGCCAACATGCCCGCCGGCGTGGCCGGCATCATGTTCGGCGCGCTGGGCCCCAACTACTCCACCACCAGCGCCTGTGCCTCGTCGGGCCACGCCATCGGCGAGTCCTACGAGATCATCCGGCGCGGCGATGCCGACGTCATGGTCGCCGGCGGCTGCGAGGCTCCGGTGGCCGACGCCACGGTGGCCGGATTCGCGCGCATGAAGGCGCTCTCCACGCGCAACGACGATCCCGACCGCCGCCAGCCGCCCGTTCGACGCCGACCGCGATGGCTTCGTGGTCGCCGAAGGTGCCGCCGCGCTCATCCTCGAGGAGCTGGAGCACGCTCGGCGTCGCGGCGCACGCATCTACGCCGAGGTCTGTGGCTACGGCGCCACCGCCGACGGCCACCACATCACCACGCCCTTCGCCCGGTGGCGCCGGCGCCGTGCGCGCGGCCCGCCGGGCGCTGGAGAAGGCCGGCCTGCGCGGCGAACGACATCGACCTGGTGAGCGCCCATGCCACCAGCACCGGAGAGGGTGACCCGACCGAGCTGATGGGCATCAACGCGCTGGTCGGCGACCACGCCGCCAACGTCAGCGTCACCGCCACCAAGTCGTCGATCGGCCACACCCTCGGCGCGGCCGGAGCGGTCGCCGCGGTGGCCACGGTCAAGGCGCTCGGAGGGCGTCGTGCCGCCCACGCTGAACCTGCACCAGCCCGACGAGCGCGCCGGCGCCCTGGACCTCACGCCGCTCAAGGCCCGCGAGCGCCAGCTGGACGTGGCCCTCGTCAATGCCTTCGGCTTCGGCGGCCAGAACTCGGCCGTCATCCTGCAGCGCTGGGACGCCTGATGGCGTCACGCGAGGACGTCACCGAGCTGGTCGCGCCTGGTCGACCGCCTGGAGCGGCTGCTGGAGCGGTCGGCTCTGTCCGAGCTCGAGCTCGAGGCCGACGGCACCACGGTCGATCCTGCGCACGCCCGCGGCCATCGCCCCGCTGCACCGGCCACGGCCACCGCCCTCAGCGACCGGCGACGGAGCCCTTCGGACCCTTGCCCGAGGAGCCCGCGCGGGAGCGGGGCGCGCACGCCATCGTGGCACCCCTGACCGGCGTGTTCTATCGCTCGCCGTCGCCGGGGGCCGAGCCCTACGTGCGCGAAGGCGGCCAGGTCAACGCCGGCCAGGTCATCGGCCTCATCGAGGCCATGAAGCTGTTCAACGAGATCAAGAGCGACGTCACCGGCATGGTCCGGCATATCGCGGCCGGCGACGGCGACCTCGTCAAGGCACGCAGACGCTCATCGAGGTCGATCCCACATGAGCGGCCCCGGAGCCGGCGAGCAGGGCCGCCCCGCAGCGTACGCATCAGCGGCTGGGGCTCATACGTGCCCGAGCGCGTGCTCAGCAACGCCGACCTCGAGCGCATCGTCGACACCTCCGACGAGTGGATCCGGACGCGCACCGGCATCCGCGAGCGTCGCGTCGCCGCACCCCACGAGACCACGGCCACGCTGGGTGCCATCGCCGCCAAGCGCGCCATCGCCATGGCCGGCCTGGAGCCCGACGACATCGACGTCATCGTCGTGGCCACGCTGACCCCCGACTACCCGATGCCCTCGACCGCGGCCCTGGTCAAGGAGGCCATCGGCAACACCACCGCGGCTGCCTTCGACATCGCCGCGGCCTGCTCCGGCTTCGTCTTCGCCTACGCCACGGCCGACTCCTACGTCCGCAGCGGCATGGCCCGCCACGTGCTGGTCATCGGCGCCGAGCTGCTGACCCGTTTCCTCGACTTCGAGGACCGCGGCACCTGCATCCTCTTCGGCGACGGCGCCGGAGCCGTGGTGCTCTCCGCTTCCGACGAGGAGGGCGGCGGGATGGCCGGCCTGGAGCTGACGACCGACCCCGACGGCGCCTACATGATCTGGCTGCCCTCGGGCGGTTCCAGGAGCCCGTCGAGCAGCGAGACCGCCAAGCGAGGCGAGCACTTCATCCGCATGGAGGGTCGCGAGACCTATCGCTACGCCACCCGCACGCTGGCGGCCTCGGCGCTGGCGGCCATCGAGAAGGCCGGCTGGACGCCCGACGAGGTCGACCTCTTCATCCCGCACCAGGCCAACGTGCGCATCATCGAGGCCGTGGCCAAGGGCCTCAAGCTGCCCATGGACAAGATGTTCGTGAACATCGACAAGTACGGCAACACGTCGGCGGCTTCGGTCGGCATCGCGCTCGACGAGGCCGTTCGCGAGGGCCGCGTCAAGCCCGGCGACAAGCTCGTCTTCGTGGCCTTCGGCGCCGGCTTCACCACCGGTGCCATCGCCGTCACCTGGACGGCCGACCCGGCGCATCGGCGCGCAGCGACGCCGTCGAGCCCGTCGCCAGCGTGCGCGCGCCGCTCGACTGGGCGTCGGTCGATCCCATCCCGCCCCGCCTGGCGGCCGTGCTCAACGACCCCCACGGCCCGCCGGTCCCGCTCGACGATGTCGTACCCGGCGAGCCCGAGCCTGCCCACCATGAGGAGCAGTCATGATCGATCTCTCCGGCAAGACCGCCGTCGTCACCGGCGGCTCGCGCGGCATCGGCCGTGCCATCGCCCTGCGCCTCGCGGCCCAGGGCGCCGACGTCTGCATCAGCTACCGCGGCAACACGACGGCCGCCGAGGCAGACCGTGGCCGAGATGAGGCGCTGGGCCGCAAGGCCTTCGCGGTCCAGGCCGACGTCGCCGAGATGGAGGCCGCCAAGGCGCTCGTCGAGGCCGCGCTCGGCGCGCCTGGAAGATCGACATCCTCGTCAACAACGCCGGCATCACCCGCGACGACCTCATCATGCGCATGAAGCCCGAGGACTGGAACGATGTCATCGACACCAACCTGTCGGGCACGTTCTGGGCCATCAAGGCGGCGACGCGACCGATGATGAAGGCGCGCAGCGGTCGCATCATCAACATCACCAGCGTCTCCGGCCAGGCCGGCCAGATGGGCCAGGCCAACTACTCCTCGGCCAAGGCCGGCCTCATCGGCCTGACCAAGGCCACGGCCCGCGAGCTGGCCTCCCGCGGCATCACCTGCAACGCCGTCGCGCCCGGCTTCGTCATGACCGAGCTCACGCAGGACCTGGACCCCAAGCTGCTCGACGCCATCAAGGCGCAGACACCGCTGGGGCGCTTCGGCACGCCCGAGGAGATCGCCGACGCCGTGGCCTTCCTGGCCTCCGACGAAGCCGCCTACATCACCGGCCAGGTGCTGGCCGTCGATGGCGGCCTGGTGATGATGTAGCGAAGACGGGGTAGGGTTTGGCCGTGGGATACCTCGACCGATGCCGCCTCGCGCGCCGTGCTGCTGTCGCTCGTGCTGCTGGCCGGCGCCATCGCCGGCCGTGGCCGTGACCCCGGGCTCGGCGCAGGGCGAGGAGGGGCTGCGCGTCGCCATCGACTCGATGCGCCAGCTGGCCACCGACACGCGCAACAACCAAGACCAGAAGAAGACCACCCGCGTCCGCGCAAGGGCCTGCCCCTCAAGCTGGGCAAGGACGGTCGACTGACGGTGCTGCTGATCGGCTCCGACTGGCGCCCCAACGCCGGTGGCGAGCGACTCGACGTGCTCATGGTGGCGACGATCGACCCGCGACCGGCAAGGCAGCCGTGGTGAGCATCCCGCGCGACATGGCCGGCATCCCCTTCGCCGGTGGTGGCAACAGCGGCAGCATGCGCGTCAACTCCATCTACTACATCCGCTATCGGGACCCGTCGCCTCGGGCACGCGCGACGTCGACCGCAAGGGCCTGAAGCGGTTCAGCAAGGACATCGGCGCCTTCCTCGGCACCGAGATCGACTACTGGGCCATGACCCGTTTCGCGACCTTCGCCAACCTCGTCAACTCGCTCGGTGGCGTGCGCGTGGATATCGAGGAGGAGGTGCTCGACTCCTCGTATCACCACGGGAACTCGCGCGGCGTCTGGTTCCCGGCCAAGGACGACTACAAGCTCCGGGGCGATCCGCAAGTGCAAGCCCAAGCCCAGAAGTGCCGCTCGGCGCTGGTCTACGCGCGCTCTCGCAAGGGCACCTATGGGCGACACCTTCAACAGCGACTGGGCGCGAGCCGAGCGACAGCAGGACATCGTGCGCGCCGCCGTCAAGCACGTCCTCGAAGAGCGACGGGGCTGGCATCCGCCTGCTGGGCACGCTGCTCAACGTGCGCGACAAGATCGACACCAACATCCCCAAGACGACCGAGGCGGCGGCCCAGCTCTACGCGCTGCTCCACAAGATGAAGCTGCCCCAGGCCAACATGAAGGTGCTGGCACCGGCGACCTGGGCCGGCCTCGCCGCCGACGGCAGCACGCAGGCCGAACCTCGCGCAGCATCCGGGGCTGGGTGGACAAGAACTTCTACAAGGTCAAGGGCGGCAGCAGGGCCGACTGGAGCTCCACCGCAGCAAGCGGTGAAGTCGCAGGGGTCGCGCCCGGCGTGCGCTGTGCCATCCTCGCGAGGTGACCGCATCACTCGACGAGCCCGGCTACGCGGCTGGCGCCGAGACCTCGAGATCGCACCGGACTCGGTCGCTGACGCCCAGCTCAATCGGCGCCTCGAGCTGGCTCGTCGGGCCCTGCTCGTCAGCCTCGCGGTCCTCGGCCTGCGTCGCCGTCTGGCTGCTGTACGACGATGGCATCGGCTCCTGCCGACCTGGTCCTGACCGTCGCGCTGGTGGCGCTGGTGCTGGCGCTCTACGTCCTCTATGCCACGACCGAGGCGCTGACTCGCAACCGCCTCGAGCGCGAGGCCAGCATCCGGCGCATCGTTACCGGCCTGTCGCGGTCGCTGTCGCCCGAATCGGTCGTGGACACGGTCATCACCGACCTGCGCTCGGCGACCGACGCCGACCATGTCGTGGTGGCCCGGGTCAGCCAGCCCGACATGAACGTCGAGGTCACGCTGGTCGCCGCCCAGGCCGACGCGCCGCCGTCGCGAACCACGCTGAGACCCGAGATCGACGCGCCCGGGCGCGCTGTCGGCTGACGAGCAGTCGACGAGGGCGTCGGTGAGAGTGCCGGCGACTCGTCCGACGCAGCCGTGGCGGCAGCCGAGGAGATCGCCCGACGGGTGCGCTCCGCATACGGCCTGCCCCACACGCTCGCGACACCGCTGGTGGCCGAGCCGCCGCTTCCTGGGTGCGCTGCTGCTGGCACGACGTCGGCCGCGACGACTGGAGCGAGGGCGATCGGCGCCTGCTGACCTGGGCCGCCAACGAGGTGGCGACTGCCTTCTCGCGCGCGTACGCGCTCGAGGCCGCCGAGCGAGGTGCCAAGATCGACGTGCTCACCGGCCTGCCCAACCGGCGCTACTTCGACGAGGTCCTGGCCATCGAGCGGCCCAGGCGCCGTGCCAATGACAGCCTCGGCATCCTGATGGTCGACATCGACCACTTCAAGATCCTCAACGACCGCTTCGGGCATGCCACCGGCGATCGCGTGCTGCGCGCGGTGGCCGGCGCCATCGCCCAGGGTGTGCGTGCCGAGGACACGCCGGCGCGCTACGGCGGCGAGGAGTTCGCGGTGCTGTTGCGGCGGGCCTCGGCGGAGCAGGCCATCGAGGTCGGTGAGCGCATCCGCCGGTCCGTGGTGCGACTGCATCCGGCCAGCCTGGGCATCGACGAGCCGGTGACGGTGTCGGTCGGCGTGGCCGTGGCCGGCGCCGACCAGGTCGCCATCCCCGGGCTCGTCGAGCGCGCCGACCAGGCGCTCTATCGGGCCAAGCGGCTGGGCCGCGACCGCGTCGTCGCGGCCTGAGCGGCGCGTGTCCGACGCGTGCGTCGCGGCCTGCCGCTCGACGACGACGGGACCGCTCACCAACTCCACGCATCGCGGGCGTGCTCGCCGAGATCGCCGACCTGCTCGACATCAAGGGCGAGTCGTCGTTCAAGGTCGGCGCCTACCGTCGCGCCGCCGACTCGGTGGCGCGCAGCGGGGTCGAAGTCGCCGCGGCCTATCCGGGCCGGCGATCCGCCCCGGCTGCGCGGCGTCGGCAGACGCATCTCCGAGCGCATCGCCGAGCTGGCAACGGTCGGCACGATCTGGCGTACCTCGAGCGCCTGCGCGAGGAGGTGCCGCCGACACTGCTGGAGCTGCTGGCCATCCCCGGCGTCGGTCCGCGCACCGTCGGTGAGGTCTGGCGGACGCTGGGCATCGCCACGCTGGCCGAGCTCGAGACGGCGGCGCGTGACGGACGGCTGCGCCAGGTCCGGGGCATCAGCGCCACGCACCGAGGCGCGCATCGTGGAGGGCATCGGCGAGCTGCGGCGTCGCCCGCCGCGGCGCATGCTGATGGGTGAGGCACACGCGCTGGCGGCGCGGTGGTCGCGTTCATCGAGACGCTTGCCGGGCGTCATCTCGGTCACCGCTGGCCGGCTCGGTCCGCCGCTGGCGTGAGACGGTGGGCGACATCGACGTGCTGGTGGAGACCGAGCAGCCCGAAGCCGTGCTGGCGGCCCTGGCGGCGTCATCCCGGCCCAGTCGGTGGAGGCCGGCGCACGCGGCGGCCACGACCGCGCCATCCTGGCAGCTACCCGACGGGCCCGCAGCTGGACGTGATGACCATGCCACCGGGACGGGCCGGCAGCTACCTCGTCCACTTCACCGGTTCCGCCGAGCACAACGTGGCTCTGCGCCACCGCGCCCGCGAGCTGGGTTGGTCGCTCTCCGAGCATGGCCTCGTCCCGCTCGACGACGACACGGCGCCACCGACGACCTTCGCCACGGAGGCCGAGCTCTACGCCTTCCTCGGCCTGGCCGAGATCCCGCCCGAGCTGCGCGAGGACCGGGGCGAGATCGAGGCCGCCGAGCACCGAGGGCTGCCTGCTCTCGTCGCTCGCACCGATCTGCGCGGCGACTGCCACAGCCACATCGCACTGGTCCGACGGGCGGGAGCCGCTCGAGGTCATGGTGGAGTCGGCCCGCTGCGATGGTCGCGAGTACCAGGTCCTGACCGACCACTTCGCTGAGCCTCACCATCGCCAACGGCCTCTCGCCGCAACGGGTCGAGGCGCAGCGCCGTGTCATCGGCGAGCTCAACGAGCGGTTCGCCCGGAGCGGGCCACAGGCGAGCTGCCCCCCGGCGCCAGCCCCGACGGCTTCCAGCTGCTGCACGGGACGGAGCTGGAGATCACCGTGGACGGTCGGCTCGACTACGACGACGAGGTGCTGGCGCGCTTCGACGTGGTGGTGGCCTCGCTGCACGTCGGCCGCCGCCAGCCTCGCGCGCAGCTGATGGCGCGCTACGAGCGGGCCATGCGCAGTCCCCACGTCGACATCATCAGCCATCCGTCGGGTCGCAAGATCGGCCAGCGGCCGGACCTGGACCTCGATTGGGAGGCCTTCTACCGGCTGGCCGCCGAGACCGGCACGCTGCTCGAGATCAACGGCAGCGAGGCGCGCCTCGACCTCGACGAGCACCACATCCGTGCTGCCCTCGAGGCGGGCTGCGGCTTCACCATCGACTCCGATGCCCACGATCGCAGCGAGTGGCAGAATCTCAACTGGGGCACGGCCATCGCCCGTCGCGGCTGGGTCGGGCCGGAGTCGGTGGCCAACACGCTACCGCGCGACGCCTTCGTGGCGCTGATGCGAGAGAAGCCACATCGCCTCTAGGCCGGTGGCGCAAGCGGTGGTACGAATTCGACGTCGCCAGTCGCCGGTGTTCGTGCATGCCCGGAACACCGCGACGTGCCGCCTCCAGCGGCTCACCCACCCACGCCCGAGGAACGAATGAGCTTCGACCCCCTGACCGAGAATGAACCCGCCGCCGTTTCGAGCGCCATCACTGCCAGTCGCCAGAAGCGACAGCTCGTCGAGCAGGCCATCGACGCCGCGCGCCAGGCCGACTGGATCGGCGCTGCCGAGATCAACGAGAAGATCCTCGAGATGGGCCCCGACAGCGCCGCCGAGAACCGTGCGGCCAAGGCCTACTGGGAGCAGGGCGAGCTGGGACAAGCGCGCGAGCACTACCAGTCCGCGCTGGCCATCGACCCCACCAATCGCATCGCCGAACGCAACATCGGTCGCCTGCGCATGCTCATGGTCGACGCCGGCTCCAAGACCGTGCCGGCCACTCCTGGCAGCAAGGCGCCGGTCAGCATCTTCGTCGAGGAGACGGGCAAGACCGGCTTCGCCCACCTCGTCGACCTCGCCAGCCCCATGGACCTGGCCCAGGTCAACCCGGGTGACTTCGTGGAGCTGGCACCGTCCGGACCGCGCGTCGTGGCCAAGTCCAACGGGGTTCGCATCGGCGTGGTGGAGCCGCGTGTGGCTGCCCGGTTGCTGCGGCTCATGGCCGACGGCAACAAGTACGCGGCCGGCGTCACCAGCCTCGGTGACGAGGATGTGCGCATCATCATCCGCGAGACCTACCAGGATCCCGACCAACTACGGCAAGGTCTCGTTCCCTACCGCTGCCAAGGTCTCCGACCTGCGGCCCTACACCAAGGGCACGCTGGTTCGCGAGGAGGCTGAACTGGAGGAGGATCTCGAGTTCGACGACGAGCCTGACACCTTCGACGATATCGGCTCGGTGCTGCCGGCGCAGACCCATGCCGAGGAGGGCTTCCAGATCGAGGGCGAGGGCGACCCCGAAGACGATGATGACGACGACTCCGACATCGCCGACGGCGACGACGACGACGAGGACGTCGAGGAGGACTGAACCACCTTCGCCATCCCGGAATAGACTCAGGCTGACACGATGGCGGAACCGCACCAGCCTCCCAGCATGAATGACCGCGGGCCGCGTCTGCCCGCGCTCGAGCGGCTTGCGCCCACGCCCGACCTGACCGCGCTACGAGCGCAGATCGAGGCCCGCACCAAGGCTGGAGACGTGGTCCTCGAGCTGCACGGCCGCGGTGGTTGGGTCACGCGGGGCGCCATCGACGCCCTGCGCCGATCGCTTCGTCGTCGAATCGACGGCCTTGACGCGGCTTGTTGCGGAGGTCGTGCTGCGACCACCCGATCTGCGCCACCTCGATGCCGCCGTTTCGGGCATCGCTGTGGATGCGCGCGGCATGGAAGGCGGGCTGCGCTCCGCCATCGAGGCCAGCTACGCCTCTCGCTGCCCCAGCTGCGGCAACGGCGTGACCGTGTCCGAGTTCATCTGGGACGCCGACGCGAGCGACCCGTCACGCAAGACCTTCAGCTGCCCACGTTGTCGCGACAAGCGCTCCGAGAAGCGCCCCAGCGGCGTCGATGCCGACGACCTCTACCGTTCGCGATCCGTCGACGCGACGGCTGCGCGGGAAGTACTGCGCGATCGCTTCCCTGCTCCCAGCGCCGGCCATCCGCTGCCGGACGAGCTGGTCGATCTCTTCCCCCGCGGGCACAGGTGGCCCTGGCCGCCATCCTCGAGCGCATCGAGACGGAGCTGCGGGCACCCTCCATCCAGGCGGCCCTGCGGCTGGCAGTGGTCCACATGGTGCTGCCCGTGAGCCGTCTGAACGGGTACCCAGGGCGTGTGGCCCAGCTGCGTATCAGCGGTGGCCAGGTGCGCGGCCCGGGCTCGCGCCAGTGGCGTGAACGCAACGCCTGGTCGGCCTTCGAGGAAGGCACTCGCGCGGTACGTGAGTTCGTGGCTGCCCTCGAGGCCTCGGGTAGCCGCACTCCGGCGCGTATCGGGCCCGACCTGCGCGCGCTGCAGGACGGCTCGGCCAACGTGGCCCTGCGGTTCGGCGTGCCGCACGGACGCGAGACCTTCGGCCCACCACCGCGCCCGGGTGTGGAGCCGGGAGCACGCCCGCGCGTGCGCCCGGGCGTCAAGCTGGTCCTCAGTCAGGCCCCCATCCACTGGTCCGCCGACAACCTGGGTTTCGCCTACCTGGCGTCGTCGCTCGCCATCGGACCCGAGGGCGCAGCCACCTTGCCGTTGGCGGCCCTGTTCGGCGCCGCCCCCAAGGCCGAATGGGCACGCGACGCCGCCACCCTCCAGCGGGCCCTGAGCGCGGTGCAGCCAGTGCTGCTACCCAACGCCCAAGCGGTGATCCTGCTCGAGGCCGCCAGTCCCGAGGCCCTCGTGGCGACCGTCCTCGGCGGCGTTGGCGCGGGCATGCGGGCCGATGATGCCGTGCTCGCCGAGACTCCCGATGGTGTCGACGGCCATGTCCAGTTCGGGCAGGCGCAGTCGGCCTCGAACGATCGCGACGTTCCCATCCACTCCGCCTCTGATCCCTCGGGGCCATTCCAGATCTCGGCCGTAGAGGCGGCGATCGCCGACATCGCCGTGGCGGTCATGCAGCTGCGCGGGGAGCCCACGCGTTTCGTGCGCATCCTGGGTGAGGTGCTGCTGGGCCTGGACCATCTGGGCCATCTCCGCCGCCTGGTCGGGACGCCTCGGGCGAGCGCAGAGTCCCAGGACGAGGCCGGGGAGCGGCAGCCGGGTCTGTTCGGCGTCGTCAGCGACCCCACCGCGACGCACCCACCCCGGGCGGCTGCGCAAGACAGCGGCGGCGCGCCCGGACCGGATGGAGAGGACGCAGGCGACGACGACCGACCCCTGCAGGAGTCGATCGACTGGACCGACCACGGCCCCGCCTCCGACCCGGTACGCCTGACGCTGGACATCATCCGCCGTGAGCTGCGCAAGGCCGATCATCCCCGCCTGCGCGAAGTGGCCGATGACCTCTGGTGGCTGCGTGATCCGCGCGACCTGGCGGCTGCCAAGCAACCCCTGTCCGAGCGCGTGGAGTGGGGCATCTTCAGCCTGCTGACGACCAGCGGTGGACTCAGCCGCAACGCCTTCGACGAGCGCGTGGCTCGCCTCTTCCGTGGTCCGGAGACGGCCGACACCGGACTGGTGCAGGCCTGCCTGGAGAGCTACCGCAGTCGGGAGCCCTCGGAGGACGGCCTCATCCGCTGCGATGAATCACTGCAGCGCCGCTATGCCGAGCACGGCGAGATGGTGGGCCTGCTCACCGATTTCGCCCACCGCGCCGGTATGCGAGTCTGGATCGCGCGACGCGAGCAGCGTCGCCGCTACCGCGACGGCACCCTGGGTGAGCTGCTCAGCGATCCCGAACAGCGCGTCTATCTGCCTCTCGTGGCACCCGGTCCCCAAGAGCTGCTGGAGCAGATCGACTGCATCTGGTACGTGCGTGGCAAGGGCGCCTTCCTCTTCGATGTCGAATGGCAGGCGCTGCTGGACGAGCCGGTGCTGAAGCGCGGCCCACGCATCGAGACCAACGACAACATCGTGCGCTTCCTCGTGGTGCCCGACGAGCGGACGCCGCTGTTGCGCTTGAGACTGGCGGACTCGCCCGTCCTGGCACGGCAGCTGGAGCGCGACAACTGGCATATCCTCAAGTGGAGTCACGTGCGGCGGCTGGAGACTGCCGAGCGGGCCAGCCTGTCGCTGCTGGCGCCACTCCTCGGGCTCGACCCGCAGATCGAGCGCGGCGAGGACCAGATGGCGATGTTCGGGTCCTGACCGGCATCGCCCTACACACGACCCTCGCAGATGGAGACCGTTCAGTTGCCTGAGTCCGCCACGACACCTGTCCACGCCTTCGCCGAGCGCGCCTGGGACCAGTACCTGGAGCTGAACCCCCTGTGGGCCACGGCACAGGGTGATGACCGCTGGGACGATCGGCTCGGCGATCCCGGTCCCGACGGTCGGGCCGCCATGCTCGTGCTGGTGGATGCGTGGGCAGCTGAGATGGACGGTTTCACCGGCCTGTCGCTATCGGTGGAGGACACCATCACGCTCGAGCTGGTCCGCATCGTCGTGGCGCGGACACGCGAGGCCGAGGACCTGCGGTTGTGGCAGATGGAGGCCATCGACCAGTACGGTGGACCGCAGTCGCTGATCGGCGAGCTGGCTCGGATCCAGCGTGCAGACAGCCCTGAGCGCCTCGACAAGCTGCTCGCCCGGCTGGCGGCGTATCCCGCCTGGATGGCGGCGCAGCGCGCCAATCTGGCAGCGGGCATGACGTCCGGGCGCACCGCGGCGGCGCCGGTGCTGGAGCGCTGCCTGGCCCAGACGCGGCGCATGCTGGAAACACCGGCAGCGCAATCCGCCATCGTGGTCGCCAACGCTGGTCTCGACGAGGCGGGCAGGGCAGCGCTGACGGCCGCCGTGGAGGCGGACGTCATCCCGGCCCAGCGGGAGTGGCTGCGCCTGTTGGAGGACTACCGCCAGCACGTGCGCGGTGGGGACGGGATCTGCTACCTGCCCGATGGCGAGGCGCTCTATCGACACCATGTCCTCGCCTGGACCACCATCGCCGAGGAGCCTCGTGCCATCCACGAGTATGGGCTGGCGAGACTGGCGCAGATCGATGAGCAGGAGCGGGCCATCGCGGCGGAGCTCGACTTCGGTGACGTCGCCGCCCTGCGCGCGCATCTCGAGACGGCGCCTGACAATCACGTGACGAAACCTGCCCACCTGGTGGGCGTTGCGGCGGAGCTCATCGAGCGGGCCGAGGCGGTGGCGCCGGCCTGGTTCGGCCGGCTGCCCCGGGACACCTGTGAGGTCCGCGCGGTGGAGGCCCACCTCGAGCAGGAGGCGCCACCGGCGTTCTACATGCCGCCGACCGAGGACGGTACGCGCAAGGGCATCTACTTCATCAATACCTTCGACCCGGCCTCACGGCACCTGCACCGCA
The DNA here is from genome assembly GCA_963712735.1 of uncultured Chloroflexia bacterium. Classification (GTDB taxonomy): domain Bacteria; phylum Chloroflexota; class Limnocylindria; order Limnocylindrales; family CSP1-4; genus JAFMJV01. Next base: position 188,139 of record CAVQIZ010000005.1, read on the forward strand.
TCCCGGCGGCGACCTTCCACGAGGCCGTGCCGGGTCACCACTTCCAGATCGCGATCGAGCAGGAGCTCACCGACCTGCCCACCTTCCGCCGCTTCGGCTCGCGTCTCGCAGGTGGCGCGTTCGTGGAGGGCTGGGCGCTCTACACCGAGCAGCTGGCCGCTGAGATGGGGCTCTATCGGACGCCGCTGGAGCGTTTCGGTGCGCTCGAGACGGAGGCGTGGCGTGCTGCGCGACTCGTGGTCGACACCGGCATCCACGCCCTCGGCTGGACACGGCGGCAGTCGATCGACCTGCTGGTCGATCGCGCTGGCCTCTCACGCCTGGAGGCGGAGACGGAGACCGATCGCTACATCAGCTGGCCCGGCCAGGCGCTGAGCTACATGATCGGGCAGCGAGAGATCCTCGCTTCGCGCGCCGAGATCGAGGCACGCGACGGGACTCGCTTCGACCACCGCGCCTTCCATGACCAGGTCATCGGCCACGGCTCGCTGCCGCTGTCGACGCTGCGCTCGATGCTGCCCGCCTGGGTCCGACCCAGGCCCGACTGAACTCTCGTCCACAAGACCATGCCAGGGGATGCCGACGTGACCGCCTCGCTCGTCCACGCCTTCGCCGACCGTGCCTGGGACCAGTTCCTCGAGTCGAACCCGCTCTGGGCCACGGTCCAGGGTGATGAGCGCTGGGACGACCGGCTCGACGACCCTTCGCCGGCGGGCCGGGCTGCCTTCATGGCCATGGTCGAAGCATGGGCCGCCGAGATCAGCCAGCTCGAGAGGGTCGACCTCGCGGTCGAAGACAGCGTCACGCTGGCACTGATGCGGGCCGTCGTCTGGCGCTTCCGAAGTGCCCATGCACGCGGCTTGTGGCAACTGGATGCGCTTGACCAGATCGGTGGGCCGCAGGCCCTCGTGGGCGAGCTCGCCCGCTTCCAGCGCACCGATACGCAGGCCCGCTTCGAGAAACTGCTCGCCCGCCTGGCACGATATCCGGGCTGGATCGAAGCACATCGGGCCAACGTGGCCGAGGGTGTCGCTGCCGGGCGTACCGCTCCGGCCGAGGTGCTCGACCGCTGCCTCGACCAGACCCGCCGCCTGGTGCAGGCACCGGCCGCGGAGTCGCCGCTCATGCTGGCCAACGTCGATCTGGCGGCCGAGCAGCGAGCGGCCCTGCTCGCTGCGGTCGAGGAGCACGTACAGCCGGCGCTGAAGGCGTGGCTGGCCACGCTCGAAGACTACGCCGCGCACGTACGGTCGGGCCCCGGCCTCTGCTACCTGCCCGACGGTGCTGCGCTGTACCGCCACCACATTCGTGCCTACACCAACTTCGACGAGGACCCGCAAGCGATCCACGACTACGGTCTGGCGCGCCTGGACGAGATCGAGGCGGCCGAGGCGCCCATCGCGGCCGAGCTGGGGCACCAGAGCGTAGCCTCGCTGCGCGCCTTCCTCGACACCGACGCCGCCAACCACGTCAAGGACCCGGCCGACCTCCTGGCTGCCGCGGAAGCCTGGATCCTGCGGGCCGAGGCGGAGGCACCCAGGTGGTTCGGCAACCCACCCGCCGAGCAGTGCGTGGTCAAGGCCGTTGAACCGCACGCCGAACGTGACGCACCGGCGGCCTTCTACTATCCACCCGCGGACGATGGCAGCCGTCCGGGCACCTACTTCTTCAATACCTACGACCCTCCCTCGCGCCCGCTGCACCAGGCCGTGCCCATGACCTACCACGAGGCGGTCCCGGGCCACCATTTCCAGTTCAGCGTCGAGCGACACCTCGGCAGCTTGCCGGCGTTTCGACGCCACGGCGCGATGCTGGCCTGCACCGCCTACGTGGAGGGTTGGGCCCTGTATGCCGAGCGCCTGGCCGTGGAGATGGGCCTTTACCACACTCCGCTCGAGCGGTTCGGAGCGTGGGAGTCAGAAGCCCACCGAGCGGCCCGGCTGGTGGTCGATACCGGCCTGCACGCGTTCGGCTGGACACGTCAGCAGTCGATCGATCTGCTGGTGCAACGGGCCGGCCTGGCGCGGCTCGACGCCGACGATCGAGACCGATCGCTACATCGCCTGGCCCGGCCAGGCCCTCAGCTACATGATCGGCCAGCGGGAGATCCTGCGACTGCGTGCACAGCTGGAAGCACGAGACGGTGACCGCTTCGACCGGCAGGCCTTCCACGATGCCGTCATCGGTCACGGTTCGCTGCCGCTGGACGTCTTGCGCGCGCACCTGCCCGACTGGGTCAAGCCCAGGCCTTAGGGCTCCCGTTGCGGCACCTCAGGCGTCCGCCAGCTCCTCGAGGGCGACGCCCAGTCGCTCGATCTCCCCGGCGCTGTTGTAGTGGGCCAGGCTGACGCGGACGCTGCCGCCGCTCTCGTCCAGCCCCAGCGCCCGATGCAGTCTCCCAGGCGTAGTGGTGGCCGTCACGCACGAAGATGCCGCGCTGCGCGAGGAATCGGGAGACTTCGCGCGGGGTGTGCCCGTCGAGCGTGAAGGCCACCGTGGGGCAGCGACCGCTGACCGCGGCCGGGTCAGTGAGGCCGTAGATGCGCACGCCCGGCACGGCCCTCAGCGCGCTCGAGCAGCTGGCGCGACAGTCCGGCCTCATAGCGCCGGATGGCGCTCATCGCCGCCAGCAGGCGTGGCCGGCGGAAGCGGTCTCCCTGGCCCGGCAAGCCAGGCGCGCCGCCCTGCGTGATACCGACCTTCTCCAGGTAGCGCAGCGTGCCACCAAGGCCCGCCAGCAGCTCATGCGCCTGGGTCCCGGTCTCGAACCGGCCCGGGATGGCGTCACCGGCCGGACGCGGATGGTAGTGCGGCAGGGCCTCGAGCGCTCGCGACGTCCCCACAGCACGCCCAGGTGAGGGCCGTAGAACTTGTATGGCGAGCAGACCAGGTAGTCCGCGCCCAGGGCGGCCACGTCGATGGACATGTGTGGCGTCGCGTGGACGGCGTCGACGAAGAGCTGCGCCCCGGCGGCGTGGACCAGCTTGGCGATCTGTGGCACCGGGTTGATGGTGCCGAGGGCATTGGAGGCCAAGCCCGACAGCCACGAGGCGCGTGCGCGCACCGAGTGCCGCGTTCCAGCTGCTCCAGGTCGAGCGCAGCATCATCGGCGCGGAGACCGACCCAGCGCACGACCAGGTCGTGCTCCTCCGCGATGGCCAACCAGGGAGCTACGTTGGCGTCGTGGTCGAGGCGGGTGACCACGACCTCGTCTCCGCTCCGAAGCGTGGCCCCGATGGCCCGGCTGACGGCGTAGGTGATGGTCGTCATGTTGGCGCCGAAGCTGACCTCGTCGGCATCGGTCGCGCCCAGCAAGTCGGCCATGGCCAGCCGCGTCTCGTAGCAGCATCTCGTCGCTCTCGATGCTGGCGGCGAAGGGGGCGCCCTGGTTGGCGTTGCTGTCGAGCAGGTAGTCGTTGATGGCCCGCAGGCAGGTGTCGACGACCTGTGTGCCGGCGGCGTTGTCCAGCCAGGCCACGGGCTGACCCGTCGGGGCCGGGTCGGCGCAACGAGGGGAAGCGGTAGCGGATGGAGTCGATGTCCCAGTCGGTCATGGCCGGAGTCTAGTCGCGCCAGGCACGCGACACGCCGACCTCGGCACGGGCTGGGTGCAGGTGCCTGCCGGCGCGCTCGCGGCTTCAGCGAGCGCTATCCCAGCACCGCCACCGCAGGGCGAGGCTGCCGACTAGCCATCATCGTCGGCCGCGCCCTGAGTGTGGCTCGTATCGTCGGCTCCGGCAGCGGGGGCATCGCCCGCAGCGCGATCGGCTGCCTCGGATCCTCCGTCGGCCGTCTCGCGTTCCCAGGCCTCTGTGAGCGCCTCGACGGCGACTCGTTCGCTGGGGTACATGCCCCTCGGCCCCAGCCTCTCGATGAGGCCGACCTTGCGCATGCGATCGCGAACCTTGCCCTTGGCGTGCACGATGACAAGTCGGACCCCGCGACCCTCCAGGCTGCTCAGCAGCTCGTAGATGGCATCAGCGGTGGTCACGTCCAGCTCCGCGGTGGCCTCGATGTCGAGCAGGATCGCGCGTGGTTGGACGCTCCGGGCGTCCACGTCCCGCAGGACACGCTCGCCGACGGCCGTGGCGTTGAAGTAGTAGAGCGGCGTGTCAAGGCGCAGCATGAGCAGACCGTCGATCTCCTCGGCTTCAGGTGTCCGATCTGCGTCGACGAAGCGCCCGCCCGGGCCCGGCAGGCGTCCCAAGCGGGCCAACGAGGGCTGGCTGGCGGTATAGAGCAGGATCACGATGGAGAAGAAGCCGGCGATGATGAGCCCGACCAGCACGTCGGTGGCGATGACGCCGAACGCAGCGACGAGCGCCAGCAGGGCGTCCGTCCTGCGCCAGGCGATGTAGCGTCGCCACTCGTCGAAGTTCACGAGGCTCACGACGGAAGTGACGATGACGGCCGCCAGGATGGTCTGCGGCAGCTCCACGAAGAGTGGCGCCAGGACCAGGACCGTCAGGAGCATCCCCGCGGCCGTCACCAGGGAGGCCAGCTGCGTCTTGTTGCCGGCCGCCTCGCCGGTGGCCATCGAGCTGACGCTGGCGTCGACGGCGAAGCCGCCCAAGAGCCCCGACGCGAGGTTGGAGCCACCCAGCGCGATGAGCTCCTGGTCGGGATCGACGTGATAGCGATGGCGGTTGGCGAAGGAGCGCGTGGCCGCCAGCGACTCGGCCAGCGCCAGGAACATCAGGCCGGCTGCCCCGGTGGCGAGAAAGGCGATGTCGCCGATGCTCACGTTGGGCACACCCGGCGCGGTGAGGCCGGCCGCCACGTCGCCCACGACCGCTACGCCCTCGTCGGCGAGGTCGAGCGCGCTCGAGAGCGCGATGGCGGCCACAACGGCGATGAGCGGACCCGGGATGCGCCGGTCGATGTGGCGCAGGACCAGGATGAGCACCATCGCGGCACTACCCAGGAGCAGGCTCGCCAGGTTCGTCTCGGGCAGCGCATCGACCAGGTGCAGCAGCTGTTCGAAGACGTTGCCCACTGAGCCCTGGACGCCGAAGAGCTTGGGTAGCTGGCCCACCACGATGCTGATGGCGAGACCCACGATGAAGCCGGTGATGACCGGCTTGGCCAGGAACTCGGCCAGGAACCCCAGCCGCAACAGGCCTGCAGCCAGCAGCAGGGCGCCGACCATGATGGCCAGCATCGCGGTCATGGCGAGGTAGGTGACCGTGTCGCCCGCCGCGATCGGTGCGACCACGGAGGCGGACATCACGGCCATGGTCGAGCTCGTGGTGACCTTGGCATGTCGGCTCGTGCCCAGCAGCGCGTACGCGGTGAGCCCGGCGGTGGCGGTGATGAGCCCGATACCCGCGGGCACGCCGGCCAGCTCCGCGTAGGCCATGGCCACCGGCACCATCACGGCCCACGAGGTGATGCCGGCCGTGATGTCGGCGCCCAGCCATGCACGGGGATAGCGTGGTAGCCAGCTGGTGATGGGCAGGTACCGCGCCAGGAGCACAGTGGCTGGCGAGGGCGATGTGCCTTCCGATCCCGATGTCGACATCGTCACCGATGGTATCTCCGGGGACGCCGAACGAAGGCGATGCCTGTGCGTCGGGCGGATGCGGGTTCCGGGACTCGGGTTAGGCTGGGTCGCGCGACCAACTGCAGCCAGGAGCGATCATCGGTGGGATCCGACATCGACCAGCATCTCGACCGCATCGAGTGGGGCAAGCAACAGGAGAACGGTGACGTCCTGCTCTCACCGGCATGGGAAGTCTTCATCCTCGCGACGTCGATGCTGTCGATCTTCAACCTGTTCGCGGTGTGGTTCATTCGCAACCCTGACACCGAGATGGTCTACATCATCATGGACCTGCTCCTGATGGTGATCTTCGCCCTCGACCTGCTGCGGCGACTGGCGGTGGCGGAGCGTCGCTCGGCCTATCTGAGACGCGGCCAGGGCTGGATCGATGCCATCGCTGTCTTTCCGGTGCTGCACATCTTCCGGGTCTTCCGCATCGTGCGCATGCTGCGCATCATGAACCGCCTGAGCGGTCCGGTAACGGCCTTCAAGGCCTTCTTCTCCAATCGAGCCGCTGGAGGCTTGCTCTCGGTCCTGTTCATCGCGCTGCTCGTCATGGAGTTCGGTGCCGTGGCAGTGCTGGCCGTCGAGCGCGGGGCGCCAGGTGCCAATATCGAGTCAGCACAGGACGCCATCTGGTACGTGATCGTGACGATGTCGACCGTCGGTTACGGCGACCAGTACCCGGTGACCAGCCTGGGCCGGCTCACGGGGTCGATCATCATCGTGGTGGGCGTGGGTGTCTTCGGCACGCTCACCGGCTTCCTGGCGAACGCCTTCCTGTCCCCCTCAGGCGCGGTGGTCTCGGTGGCACCCCCCGACGTCGAGGACGCCTCGGCCGACGATGAGGCAGGGACTCGCCTCGATAGGGACTGACCGATCGGCGGGGCCGTCGTGGAAGGGGCTCGCGCGTGCGGACGTCTGCGCAGGCCTCGCGCCTGACAGGCCGTGGTCCCGAACCGGGCCCACACCGCGGGGGGGCCAAGGCACGGCGTCGCGCAACGCGGCGCCTTGGCCTATCCTGCCCGCTCCGAGTGGTGTCGTCGTCGGATGTCACGACGATCAGAGGAGGATGGCAACGTGACCGACCAGCAGCGCCCAACGGCCGGTGGACCTGAGATCGAGAACCTGATGGCGGAGGGGCGCGTCTTCCCGCCTGACGCGGCCTTCAGCGCGGAGGCCAATGCGGGACCGGAGCTGTACGCCCTCGCCGAGGAGGATTACGAGCGCTTCTGGAGCGACCTGGCGAGGCAGAAGCTGCGCTGGATGGAGCCCTTCAGCCGGACGCTCACCTGGGAACTGCCCTTCGCCAGGTGGTTCGAGGACGGCAAGCTCAACGTCTCGGAGAACTGCATCGACCGGCACGTGGATGCCGGCAGCGGCGACAAGGTGGCCTATCACTGGATCGGTGAGCCCGGTGACACGCGCACGCTGACCTTCGACGACCTGCACCGTGAGGTCCAGAAGGCCGCCAACGCGCTCAAGGAGCTGGGCGTCGGCAGCGGCGACCGAGTGGCCATCTACATGCCCATGATCCCCGAGCTGCCCATCGCCATGCTCGCCTGTGCTCGCATCGGTGCACCGCACACGGTCGTCTTCGGCGGCTTCAGCGCCGATGCGCTGGCGAGCCGCATCGACGATGCCCAGGCCACGCTGCTCATCACCGCCGACGGCGGCTGGCGGCGCGGCAAGGCCGTCGACCTCAAGTCGGCTGCCGACGCGGCGGTGGAGCAGACCAGCACCATCGAACACGTCCTGGTCGTGGAGCGAGTCGGTGAGGCGGCGCCGGCCACGATGGTCGCAGGCCGCGACGTCTGGTGGCATGACATCGTGGATCGGCAGGCGCCCGACTGTGCCGCCGCTGCCGGTGGACTCCGAGCACATGCTGTACCTGCTCTACACCTCGGGCACCACGGCCAAGCCCAAGGGCATCATGCACACCACCGCGGGCTACCTGCTCGGGCGCCGCCTACACGCACGAGATGGTCTTCGACATCAAGGACGATGATGTCTACTGGTGCGCAGCCGACATCGGCTGGGTGACCGGCCACTCCTACATCGTCTACGGGCCGCTGGCCAACGGCACCACCGGCGTGCTCTACGAGGGCTCGCCCGACACGCCCACCTGGGAGCGCTGGTGGGAGATCGTCGAGGACTACAAGGTCACCAAGCTCTACACCGCCCCGACGGCCATCCGCGCCTTCATGAAGCAGGGCGAAGAGCTGCCGGCCGGCACGACCTGTCGTCGCTGAAGCTGCTGGGCAGCGTGGGCGAGCCCATCAACCCGGAGGCCTGGCTCTGGTACCACGAGCACATCGGTGGCGGCAAGGCGCCGATCGTGGACACGTGGTGGCAGACCGAGACCGGCCATATCCTCATCACGCCGCTGCCCGGCGTCACCGCCACCAAGCCCGGCAGCGCCACCTTCCCGTTCCCGGGCATCGACGCCGACGTCGTCGACGCCACGGGCAAGTCGGTGCCGCTGGGGCAGGGCGGCTACCTGGTGCTGAAGCGGCCCTGGCCGGGCATGCTCCGCGGCATCTACGGCGATCCGGAGCGCTACAAGGCCACCTACTGGAGCCGCTTCAAGGGCATGTACTTCGCGGGCGACGGCGCCAAGCGTGACGAGGAGGGCTACTTCTGGTTGCTCGGGCCGCGTCGACGACGTCATGAACGTGTCCGGGCACCGCATCAGCACCATCGAGGTGGAGTCGGCGCTGGTCGACCATCCCGCGGTCGCCGAGGCGGCCGTGGTCGGCAAGCACGACCCGGTCACAGGCGAGGCCATCTTCGCCTTCGTCATCACGCGCGCCGGCGTCGAGACCAGCGACGAGCTGGCGGCCGAGCTGCGCGCGCACGTCGGCCAGGGTCATCGGACCCATCGCCAGGCCCAAGTACCTGCTGTTCACGCCGGACCTGCCCAAGACGCGCTCGGGCAAGATCATGCGCCGCCTGCTGCGAGACGTCGCCGAGGGGCGCTCGCTGGGTGACACGACCACGCTGGCCGACGCCTCGGTCTTCGACTCGATCCGCGCAGGTGCAGGCTCGGCCGAAGAGGGCTAGGCTCGGGCTGCGCCAGGACGGCCGCGCTGGCGTCGCCTGGCGCACGGACAGGAGGCCGGATGGGCTCGTTGGGGCTGGAGCGCACCTTCGCCATGGTCGTCGGTGCCGTGCTCATCGTGCTCGGCATCGCCGGCTCGCTCGGCAATCCCATCGTGGGGCGGCCCGATACCACGGGCCTCTTCGTGACCGGCTTCGGCCACGACCTGGTCCACCTCGTCTGCGGGGCCCTCTTCCTGCACGTCGGCATCGCGCTCAACGGCCGCAACCGCGCCTACGGCCTCATCGGCCTCGGCTCGTTCTTCCTCGTCACCGGGCTGCTGAGCCTCCTGAGGACCGACCTGCTTGGCCTCTACGACGCACCGACATCAGGCTTCGATCAGCTGGCCCACCTGCTGTTGGGTGGCTCGGCCATCGTCATCGGCTGGATGGGTCGGGGCGTCGAGAAGCGCGAGTTCGGGCGGGCAGCCTCGCGACCGATCCGCAGCTAGTGCCAGCTCTCGCGACCAGCATCGATCGACTGGGTCGACCGCTGCGTGACCTGCGCATCTCGGTCACCGACCGCTGCAACTTCCGCTGCACCTACTGCATGCCGCGTGAGGTCTACGGGTCCGCGTTCCGCTTCCTGCCGCACGACCGAGCTGCTGACCTTCGAGGAGATCACGCGCCTCGCGCGCGTGGCCATCTCGCTGGGTGTGACCAAGATCCGGCTCACCGGCGGCGAGCCGCTGCTGCGCCGCGACGTCGAGCGACTGGTGGCCATGCTGGCCGGGCTCGATGGCCTGCGCGACCTCACGCTGACCACCAACGGCTCGCTGCTGGCGGCCAAGGCCGCAGCCTCGCGGCGGCCGGCCTGCGGCGCGTCACCGTGAGCCTCGATTCGCTCGATGACGCGGTCTTCGCGCGGCTCAACGACGTCGACTTCCCGGTGGCGCGCGTGCTCGAGGGCATCGAGGCTGCCGACCGGGCCGGCCTGCACCCGATCAAGGTCAACATGGTCGTGCGCCGTGGCCTCAACGAGGACAGCGTCCTGCCGATGGCTCGCTTCGCCCGGGAACGTGGCTACACGCTGCGCTTCATCGAGTACATGGACGTGGGACACACCAACGGCTGGGCGCTCGACGAGGTCGTGCCCTCGGCAGAGGTCGTCGGCATGCATCGACGCCGAGCTGCCCCTGGAGCCGCTGGCGCCACAGTACCCCGGCGAGGTCGCGACGCGCTGGCGCTATCGCGACGGCCGCGGCGAGGTCGGCGTCATCAGCTCGGTCACGCAGCCGTTCTGCGGCGCCTGCACGCGGGCCCGGCTCACCGCGGAGGGTGGCCTCTACACCTGCCTGTTCGGCACGCGCGGGCACCGACCTGCGGGCGCCGCTGCGCGATGGAGCTGATGACGCCGGCCCTGCGGGCGCTGCTCGCGGACGTCTGGTCTCGGCGCAGCGACCGCTACTCGGAGCTCCGCTCGGAGGCCACCGCCGGCCTGCCCAGGGTCGAGATGTCGCGCATCGGCGGCTGAGGTCGGAGTCGCTCGGCCTCGGGCGGGCAGGTATCCTGACGGCCGAACGCGTCGTGCCTCGCGATCGGGTTGTCGCTGGTCCGTGCGCGGCACAGGAGGCCAGCGATGACACCGTCCGGACCGCCCACGACGACGACGCCGACCTCGAGCCGGAACGGATCTGGGAACCAGCCGGCGGAGGCCGCGCCGATGTCAGCCGTGCGCCGCAGGGCGGCGCATCGCGCGGGCCTGACCCAGGGCATCACCTCACGACCGATCGTGTCCGCGGCCCGGCCGGGCTCGTCCTCGCGGATGTGCCCAACCGCATCATGGCGCTGGTCATCGACATCATCCTGCTGGCGGTCGTCGGCTTTCGTGCTGGCAGGCTGTTCGGCGGCCTGGTGAGCGAGCCGGGGGCGCTGGACAGCGCCGGTGGCGAGCTGGACGTGGTGGCCTTCCTCGTGCTGCTGCTGCTGCAGCTCGCCATCAGCTTCGGCTACTTCATCGGCTCGTGGGTGCTGCTCACGGCCACCGCGGGCATGATCCTGCTGGGCCTGCGCGTCGGGTGACGAGCACGACTGGGCGCTCGCTGGACCTGCGCCAGCGCCGTCGTCCGCTGGCTTATCCTCGGCGTCCCTTCGCTGCTGGTGACGCTGCCGTTCTACGTGCCCAGCACCATCGCGCTCATCCTCGCCGGTTTCGGCCTGGTCTGGCTGCTGCTGCTGCTGTACGGCATGGCGCAGAGCCCGACCAAGCAGGGACTGCACGACCGGTTGGCCCACTCCATCGTCGTGCGCGCTCGGCGGCGGGGCGCCTAGCCGAACCCGGACGTTGTCCACCAGCTATCAACATCCGCGGCCGAGATGTGTACAACCTCGCGAGTGTTGCGCGATATTGCGTGGATAAGTGGATTGACCCACCTGCGGGCGGATGGGCATAGTAGGTCTTGCCCGGAGGGGCCACACACGAACCAGGATCGCTGCGATCACATCAAAGCGAACCGGCAGCTCGGATCGCTGAGATCGCATCAAGGCGGACCGGGACGCGTGGAGGTCGCTCCGGGCACTTCGTCGTCGGCGGCACGGTCTACCCTGTGGTGCACTCAGTCGCAGGAGCACAGCGCCGATGACCCGCCGATCGTTCCCTATCAGCCAGCGGCTCGACGAGCTCGAGGCTCGCGTGCGGGCTGAGACCGACATCCAGCCACGCTTGGGCATGGTGCTGGGCTCCGGATCTGGGCGGCCTCGCCGACGAGGTCGAGGACGCCGTCTCGATCCCCTTCGAGCGAGATGCCTGGCTGGCCGGCACCCTCCGTCCCCGGCCATAGTGGGCGCCTGCTGCTGGGCACGCTGCGAGGTCTGCCCGTCGCCTGCCTGCGTGGCCGGCTGCACATGTACGAGGGCCTCTCCGAGCGCCTGGTCGTCGAGCCGGCGCTGCTCATGGGCCGTCTGGGTGCGCCCATCCTGCTGCTGACGAACGCCTCCGGTGGTGTCGATCCGGCCTTCGGTGCAGGCACGCTGATGGTCATGCGCGACCACATCAACCTCACCGGCCGCAACCCGCTGCTGGGCCCCAACGACGACACCGTGGGCCCACGCTTCCCGGACATGACCAGCGTCTGGGACGGCGAGCTGCGCGAGCGGCTCCACGCCGCCGGCCGGGCCGAGGACGTGGCGCTTGCACGAGGGCGTCTACGCGGGCCTGACCGGCCCGACCTACGAGACGCCCGCCGAGGTGCGCATGCTGCGGGGCTGGGCGCCGATGCGGTGGGCATGTCCACGGTCATGGAGGCGATCGCCGCCCACTGGGCCGGGGATGCGCGTCTGTGGCGTCTCGCTCGTGACCAATGCAGGCGCCGGCCTCTCGCCCACGCCGCTTGACACACGCGGAGGTCGTGGCGGCGGCGAACGAGGCCGGTCCGCGGCTGGCGCGCGTCATCGGGCGTTTCGCGCGAGGGCCTGGCGCCGGGCAAGGCTAGCCCGGGGCGGCTCCGTGCTAGAGCGTGGGCAGGTCCTGCCCGCTGGCCTTGGCGGCCGCCTTCTTCTCCGCCCACGCGTTGAGGACGTTGTCCTTGTGCGGCCGGATGGGACAGTGCTCGTCGCGGTTGCGGTCCTCGTCGCAGTAGCCCAGGGGCACGCACTTGGGGGCCAGGAACGAGCCCAGGAACGGGCTCACCGCGAAGATCTCGTGGCGGATGAGCTGGAACAGCCGTCGGATCTCCCACTGCGCCATCACGCACAGGCGCAGCCCGGACATGTGGATGAGGGCACGCAGGTTGGTGGTCATCACCAGGTTCGTGCGCGTGGCGTTGGGCATCACGAAGCGTGCGTCCTCGCCGGGGATGCCGGCCTCGAGCATGTCCTCGTAGATGTCGAGCGATCCGGCCAGCTGTTCCTCGAACCGCTCACGGACCTCGTCGTCGGCGTCGCTGACCGAGCCCGGCACCATGTAGCTGGGCTCCTTGTACTTGACGTAGCGCTGTGACTGCTGGTCGAAGGCGAGCCCGGCACGATGCCGCACCAGCTGGTGCGAGAGCGTTCGCGTCACGCCGCTGATGGCGAAGGTGAAGACGATGTGCTCGATGGTCGAGCCGTGGCCGGAGTCGATGACGCGGCGCACGAGGTCCTGCTGCTTCTCGCGGCCACGCGACCGCTCGTGGCGCGCTCGAAGATGTCCTGCGGCTCCAGCTCGCTGTAGCACGTGCGGCAGGCGGTGTAGATGAGCGGCACGTAGTAGCTGCTCGACGATCTCGCGATCGGGGAAGAGCAGCGTGGCGCGCATGCCCAGGTCGCGCGTGGCCGGACTGCGGGGCGTGGCGCTCGGCGGCCTGGGCTCGGGAGCCGCCGCCGGGGGTCGGGGAGTCGGTCACCGCGCGAGTGTAGCGGACGCCATCGCGCCTGCTGTCCGAGAGCGGGCGCGATGGCGCCCCTCTCGAGCTTCCGTCACCCTCCTGGCTGGCGAGGAGTGTGCGGAGGGTGTCGCGTGACGCGGAGAGGATGAGCTCTTCGCCGGCCTGGAGGCGGCGCTCGGGCGGAGGATTGGCGTCGTACTCCCCGGGGCCGCGCACGATGGCGAGCGTGAAGATGCCCCGGGCCAGCAGGTCAGCCACGCTCGTGCCGTCGAGCGGTCCGCCCCTGGTGACGCGGTACTCCTCGATGGAGAAGGAGAGGTGGGCGCGCGACAAGGCAGCGTCGATGTAGTCGCTGACCGCCGGTCGTACCGCCAGCTCGGCGATGCGATGGCCGGCCATCGGTATAGGGCGAAACGATGCGGTTGGCCCCGGCGCGCTTGAGCCTGGCTTCGGCGACGGGGGCGTTGGCGCGGCCGACGATGAACAGCTGGCGGTTGAGCGTTCGCGCCGACAGGACGACGTAGACGTTGTAGGCGTCCTCATCGATGGTGGCCACGAGCCCCGCGGCACGCTCGATGCCGGCGGCGAGGAGCGTCGCTTCGTCGGTCGCGTCGCCCTCGACGACCAGGTAGCCATCCTCGCGGGCGCGCTCGACGGATTCGGCCAGGACGTCGACGACGACGACGCTCGCGCCCGCTGTCGCGGAGCTCGGCGGCGACGGTCGATCCGACGCGGCCGTAGCCGCACACGATGTAGTGGTCGCTCATGCCTGTGATCGCGCTCTGCATCTTCCTCCGCTCCCTGCGTCCGCTGCCGATCTCTGCGAGCACGACCTCGGCCATGATGCCGACGCCGCCAAAGAGCAACGCGGTGCCGACGACGGCTGCGGCCATGGCCACCACGCGGCCGCTCTCGTCGAGGGCGCGCACTTCGCCGTAGCCCACCGTGGTCAGGGTGATGACGGTCATGTACAGCGCATCCGAGAAGGACCAGCCCTCGATGGCCTCGAACAGCAGGGTGAACGTGATGATGGCCGCCACGACAGCGATGAGCCACGCCCGCACGTGCACCCGGGTGACGCGGATACGCGCCGGTACCGCCGCCGGCCGCGAAGGTCCCTCCCTGTGGGGCGTCGAGAGGCTCACAGCCTAGCAGTCTAGGCAGCATCGGAGCTGGCCGTGCCGCCTGACCCGCGTCGCGGCCGGACGTGCTAGCGTCGTGATGACCCAGTCACCGCACCCGCACGCAACCGAGGTAGCCCACATGGTCCTGCGAGGCCTCTTCGGCGGCCACGAGGAGCCCGCAGCCCGATCCGCGCCCAGCCGCCAGCCGGGCAACGAGACCGAGTCGATCCGCCGCATCGCCGGCGAGATCGAGGCGCTGCCCATCGAGCAGCGTCGCTTCATCGCCGGCTTCGCCTACGTGCTCGCTCGGGCCGCCCACGCCGACCTCGAGTTCAGCGACGGCCGAGCTGCGCTACATGGAGCAGGCGGTCGTCGAGGTCGGCCACCTCAGCGAGGCCCAGGCGGTGCTGGTGGTGGAGATGGCGCGCAACATGGCCGAGCTCTACGGCGCCACCGACGACTTCGTGGTGACGCGCGAGTTCGCCAGCAACTCCACGCGCGAGCAGCGCGAGGACCTGCTGCGGACGGCCTTCGCCGTGGGTGCTGCCGACGACAGCATCACCGCAGCCGAGAGTGCCGAGCTCAACGAGATCGGCAAGGAGCTGGGCTTCCGCGCCGACGAGGTCGACGCGATCCGCGACGAGTTCCGCGACCAGCTGGCCGCCATCCAGGCCATGCGCGCTGCCCGGGGCGCGTAGGCGCTCAAGCGGGTCAGTTGCTTTGGCGGCGCCCGGAGAGGCGCGTCCTCAGACGCGAGTCGGCGCGCCGGCCACTCGAGGCGCCTCGACCGCGCTGCCGACGACGCGTCGATCCGCAGCTGGCGATCCATATGCACTCGCCCATCGGCGCTGCAGCCGCACCGCTTCTGCATAATGTGCCCACGAGGCGTCTTCGCGACCTCTCGGCGATGAAGCCATGATCGGAGAGCAACATGGATCGGCACTGACCTGAACCCGACCGGCAAGATGCCCGGTGATGCACGGTGGCAACACGGCCGCCGGCGTGTCCAACATGGACTGGTGGCCCAACGCACTGAACCTCGACATCCTGCATCAGCACGATACCAAGACCGATCCGATGGGAGAGGACTTCGACTATCGCGAGGAGGTCAAGACGCTCGACTTCGACGCGCTCAAGCAAGACCTGCACGCGCTGATGACCGACAGCCAGGATTGGTGGCCGGCCGACTGGGGCCACTATGGCGGTCTGATGATCCGCATGGCCTGGCACGCCGCCGGGTCCTATCGCCTGGCCGACGGCCGCGGCGGCGGCGGCACCGGCAACCAGCGCTTCGCGCCGCTGAACTCCTGGCCGGACAACGTGAGCCTCGACAAGGCGCGACGCCTGCTCTGGCCGATCAAGAAGAAGTACGGCAACAAGATCAGCTGGGCCGACCTGATGATCCTCGCGGGCAACGTCGCCTACGAGTCGATGGGGTTCAAGACCTTCGGTTTCGCATTCGGCCGCGAAGATATCTGGCATCCGGAGAAGGACACCTACTGGGGCGCCGAGAAGGAGTGGCTCGCCCCCAGCGACGAACGCTACGACAGCGTCGACGATCCCTCGACGATGGAGAACCCGCTGGCCGCGGTGCAGATGGGCCTGATCTACGTCAACCCCGAGGGCGTGAACGGCCAGCCCGACCCGCTCAAGACCGCGGGGCAAGTGCGTGAGACCTTCGCGCGGATGGCGATGAACGACGAGGAGACCGTGGCCCTGACCGCGGGCGGCCATACCGTCGGCAAGACCCACGGCAATGGCGACGCCGCGCTTCTGGGCCCCGCGCCCGAGGCCGCCGGGATCGAGGAACAGGGCCTCGGCTGGAAGAACCCGACCGGAAAGGGCGTGGGCCGCGACACCGTCTCCAGCGGGATCGAGGGCGCCTGGACGACCCATCCGACCACGTTCGACATGGGCTACTTCGACATGCTCCTGGACCACGAGTGGGAGCTGAAGAAGAGCCCCGCGGGCGCCTGGCAGTGGCAGCCGGTCGAGATCGCCGAAGAGGACATGCCGGTCGATGTCGAGGACCCCTCGATCCGCACCATGCCGATCATGACCGATGCCGACATGGCCATGAAGATGGACCCGGTCTATCGCGAGATCATGGAGCGCTTCCGCAAGGACCCCGAGGGCTTCAACGATGCCTTCGCCCGGGCCTGGTTCAAGCTGACCCATCGCGACATGGGGCCGAAGGCGCGCTATATCGGGCCCGAGGTCCCACAGGAAGACCTGATCTGGCAGGACCCGGTTCCCGCGGGTCGCACCGACTATGACGTGGACGCGGTCAAGGCCAGGATCGCAGACAGCGGCCTGAGCATCAGCGAGATGGTCGCGACCGCCTGGGACAGCGCGCGCACCTTCCGCGGCTCGGACCTGCGCGGCGGTGCCAACGGCGCCCGTATCCGCCTGGCCCCGCAGAAGGACTGGGAAGGCAACGAGCCCGAGCGCCTGGGCAGGGTCCTGGCCGTGCTCGAGCCGATCGCCAGCCGAAAGCGGCGCGAGCCTCGCGGACGTGATCGTGCTGGCCGGGAACGTCGGCATCGAGCAGGCGGCCAAGGCCGCGGGCTTCGACGTCACCGTCCCCTTCGCGCCGGGCCGTGGCGACGCGACCGACGAGATGACCGACGCCGACTCGTTCGATGTCCTGGAGCCCGTGGCCGACGGCTACCGCAACTGGCTGAAGAAGGACTACGTGGTCAGCCCTGAGGAGCTGTTGCTCGACCGCACCCAGCTCTTGGGGCTGACCGCGCCGGAGATGACGGTGCTGGTCGGCGGCATGCGGGTGCTCGGCACCAACCATGGCGGCACCAAGCACGGCGTGTTCACCGACCGCGAGGGCACGTTGACGAACGACTTCTTCGTGAACCTGACCGACATGGCCTACAAATGGCAGCCGGCCGGCGACAACCTCTACGAGATCCGCGACCGCAAGACGGATGAGCTGAAGTGGACGGCGACGCGGGTCGATCTGGTCTTCGGCTCCAACTCGATCCTGCGGGCCTATGCCGAGGTCTACGCCCAGGACGACAACGCCGAGAAGTTCGTGAACGACTTCGTCGCGGCCTGGACGAAGGTCATGAACGCCGACCGTTTCGATCTGGTCTGAACGAAGCCCACCCCGCCGCGCAGGTGACACGTGCCGAACGCGCGCGCCGGTGAGAGATACCGCGGCTGACGCGGGCTTGCGTGCGGCCAGGTCTCCACGCACGTTCCGTCTTGCGCGTCCTTGCCACGACCTCGGTGAGGTCGCGATCACGGACGACAACGACGATACCGCCGGCCTGCTCGGCGACACGCTGCTGCAGCTCTCGCCGTCGTGGCCCGGGGTGTCTCCTCGATCTGCTGACCGGCCCCGTGGCATCATTGGCAGCGATGGACAGCAAGGAACGCGGACGCCGCCGGGGACGCGGGGACCGCGCCGAGTACGCGTACTGCGTCGAGCCCGTCGGCGCGCCCGGTTCCGGGAGTCGCTGGTCGAGCTCGGACCCAAGTCGCGCCAGGTGACGCTCTCGGATGGCCGCGCCCTCGGCTTCGACGACTTCGGTGACCCCGACGGTACGCCGGTGCTGTTCTTCCACGGCTTCGGCTCTTCTCGCGTGGTGCGTCACCCCGACGACGAGATCGCGACCGAGCTGGGCGCGCGCGTCATCGCGGTCGATCGTCCCGGTATCGGCATCTCGACGCGCCAGCCCAACCGTCGCGTGACCGACTTCCCGCGCGACATCGCCGAGCTGCTCGACATCCTCGACATCGAGCGCTGCGCGGTCGTGGCCTGGTCGGGCGGCGGCCCGTACGCGCTGGCCTGCGCCTGGCAGATGCCGGAGCGGTTCTCGGTCGTCGGGCTCATCAGCGCGCCCGGCTCCACTCTCGGGCGCACCCGGTTCGAGCGGCTACACGTGGCGGCGCCATCGGGCCATGTCGCGCACCGCCGACCATGCACCGTGGGTCATCGCCCTGGCCATGTGGCAGTGGTCGCGACAGCAGAAGTCGGACCCCAACAAGCAGCTCGACGAGGCCATCTCCGGCATGGTCGAGGCCGACCGCCAGATCCTGGGTGATCCGGCGTTGCGGGCGGTGATGATCGCCAACGCGTCCGAGATGTATCGCCAGGGCACTGGCGGCGTCTATGACGAGGCGCTCTGCCTGGCGCGCCCGTTCGGCTTCCCCATCGGTGGCGTGACGGTGCCGGTGCGGATCTGGCATGGCGCACAGGACCAGGTCGTGCCGGTCGGCATGGGCAAGTACATCGAGCGCAACGTGCCCAATGCGGTCGCGACCTACTATCCCCGCGAGGGCCACCACTTCGTGTACGAGCGCTGGCGCGAGATCCTCGTCGTGCTGCTCACCGAGGCTCGCCTTCGAGATGGGGCAGCCCACGTTGCCGAGCAGCGCCTGCCGGGCGCGGCTCCCGCCACGTCGGGCGCCGCACCGGTCGGCCCCAGCAAGGTCCCACGCCAGGGGCCGGCCCCGTGTCGGCGTCGCAAGACCGGAGGGCGGCGCCGCCGCTCGCTAGAGGCGCTTCTCGATGCTGCCACCGCGACCCTTGGGCACGATGCGGTAGTAGGTCTTGTTGAAGAAGATCTTGCCGACGTGCCAGAGGCGGCTGGGCTTGGGTGGCTTGGGCGGGTTCTCGTAGTCGAAGCGCAGTAGCGTGCCCTTGCCGTCGCCGACCTCGAAGAAGCACATCACCTTGCCGGTGTAGATGGACTCCTTGGCGTGGGGCTTGCGCTCCTGCACCATGGCGGCCACACGCTCGGCCACCACCGGCGCCTCGAAGTGCGCGGTCGAGCCGGCCTTCGAGAGGGGCAGGTTGGTGGCGTCGCCGAGCGCCCACATGTCGGGGCGCTCACCGACGTTGAGCGTCTTGGGGTCGGTCGGCAGCCAGCCACCCGGGGCCGGGGCGATGCCGCTGTCCATCAGCACCTGGGCGCCCTTGTGCGGCGGCACCAGGACGAGCAGGTCGTAGTCGAGCTCCTCGCCCTCGAGGCTCAGCACGGCCTTGCGCTCGGCGTCGATGGTCTCGACGTTGAAGAAGGTGTGCAGCTCGATGTCCTTCTTCTCGAGCTCGGGCGTGACCATCTCGCTGACGCTCTCGATGGTGAAGGCACGGGCGATCGGTGAGCAGAAGTGGACCTCGCTCTTGTCGCGCAGGCCGCGATCGCGCAGCTCGGCCTCGATGAGCAGGGCCACCTCCAGCGGTGCGGGTGGGCACTTGTAGGGCATGCCGGCGATGCCGACCACGACCTTGCCGCCGGTGAAGGCGTCGAGGGCGTGGCGGAGCTTGAGCGCCGCCTCCTCGCTGTAGAAGTGGTGCGCCTCCTGCTCGAAGTTCTCGATGGCCTCCGGCAGGATGCGCGAGCCGGTGGCGAGGACGAGGTAGTCGTAGTCGAGCGTCGGTCGTCGGCGAGCGAGACCGTCCTGGCCTCCTCGTCGATGGCGCTGACCTCGCCGATGACCAGCTCGACGCGGTCGTCGAGCAGGCGTCGCTCCGGCTTGCGCAAGGACTTGGGGTTCTCGTTGCCCATGGCGATGTACATGAAGCCGGGCTGGTAGACGTGCTGACCCGTCTCATCCACGACCGTGACGCGGGCCTCGCCGGCGTCGATCTGCTTCTTGATCTTGCGGCTGATGAGGTTGGCGACGAGCGTGCCGCCGACGCCGCCACCGAGGATGAGGACGTTCTTCATGCGGTGACTCCTGGGCTGCGGTTGGATCGTTACTTGAGCTTCTCGACGACGATCTCGTCGTAGCCCTCGTGGGGGAAGACGCCGACGAGATGGTGGCCAGCCTTGTCGACCCAGGCCGGGATGTCGGTCTTGGAGCCGTTGTCGCTGGAGATGACGGCGAGCACGTCGCCGACCTCGCCTTCGCGGATGCCGCGGATGAGCTCCATCAGCGGGCCAGGGCAGAAGCTGCCGCGGGCGTCGATGGTGGTGGTCGGGGTGGTCTCGAGGTCGAGGGTGGTCATGGGTTCTGTCTCCTCGCGTGTGTGGACGGGGATGGATTAGATGAAGAGGGAGCCGGTGTGGTCTTCGGTCATCAGCTCGAGCACGGTGGCGGCGCCGACGGGATCGCCGAGGCCGTCGATCATGTCCTCGCGCTTGAGGCCGAACATGTCCATGGTCATCTGGCAGGGCAGCAGTTCGACGCCCATCAGCTGGCAGGCCTCGAGCAGCTCCTTGGGCGAGGCCACGTTGTACTGCTTGCTGAGCTTGCCGATCATCCACGGGCCCATGCCCAGGAAGTTCATCTGCGACATCTTCAGGTGGCTGATGCCGGGACGCTGCATGAACGACAGCATCTTCTGCATCCAGTTGTCGCCGGTGATGCGCCTCGAGTCCTTGACGAAGGGCAGCAGGCCCCAGAAGGTCAGGAACACCGAGGTCTTGTAGCCGCTGGCGGCGGCCACGCTGCCCATGATCAGGGTGGGCATGACCTTGTCGTACTCGCCGCTCCAGTTGATGATCACCAGCTGGCGCTGGACCGGCGCGCTCGTGCTCGGGCTGCGCTGCGGCGGCGATGGCCTCGGTCAGCTGCTCGGCGCCTCGGCGGCGGCCTCGGGCGCTGCCGTCTCGGTCGTCATGTGGTTCCTCTCTCGGTTGACGCGCCCGCCTCAGGCGCGCTTGATGACGAAGCGGTAGACGCCGCCGTCTTCGGTCTGCTCGACGATGCCGTTGCCGGTAGATCGGGTCCAGGCCGCGAAGTCCTTGACCGAGCCCGGGTCGGTGGCGAGGACCTCGATCAGCTCGCCGGACGGCACGGCCTTGACGGCCTGTGCGGTCTTGACGATGGGCATCGGACAGGACAGGCCCTTGGCGTCGACGGTGGTGTGGATGTCGCTCATGGTGTTCCTCGCACTGTTCGCTGTGGTGCTCGTGTGGCTGCTAGATGAAGAGGATCTGGCCGTCGCCGGCGTTGAGGTAGAAGGCGGTGACACCCTCGGTGCCGTCGACCAGCGGATCGAGGTCCTTCCTCGATGCGCAGCAGGTCCATCGACAGCGAGCAGGCCTGGATCTCGAGGCCGCCCAGCTCCTTGGCCATGGCCAGCGTCTCGTACCAGGGCGCCTGGCCCTCCGCTCGCAGCGCGTCGACCGCGGCCTTCCCCTCAGCGCCGGCTTCGGCGGCGAGGCCATGGTCGTTCTTGATGCGGTCCGCGCGGAAGGCGTCGAGCGCCCAGTACTGCAGGAAGATGTGAACGGGGCGGCCCAGGGCGGCGGCGCCGGCGGCCATCACGGCGGCGGCGTTGAGCTTGTCGTCGGTGCCGCTGAAGAGCACGATCGCCAGGGGCTGGTCGTCCATGTTGCAGTCGTCCTTACGTGGTGGGGACCGAGTCGTTGTCGGTCTTTTCGATGGCTGCAGAGAGCTCGGCCATTCGCGCCAGACGCCGGCGCATCACCTGGGCCATCAGGTCGCAGGCGCCGATGACGCCGGGATCGGTGAGCCGGTAGATGGCGCCACGCCCGTCACGCTCCGCCTCGACGAGGCCGGCCTGGCGCATCACCGCGAGGTGCTTGGAGGCGTTGGGCTGGCTGATGCCGATGGCGGCGGCCAGCCGGCCGACCTCACGCGGCTCGTCCGCCAGCAGGTGCAGCATGGCGATGCGCGCCGGGTGGGAGAGCGTTCGGCAGATCTCTGCCTGGAGCTCGTGGATCGGGTCCATGCCAGTAGCATCGCGATATGCAGATGTGCGCATGAGTGCTATCGAGTCACATCGGCACGGGCCGTCTCGGACCGGTCGGAGGGCCGCCCGACTAGCGGGGTCACGAGCGGGGCGTCGCGCGAGGATCGAGGCGCCGGCGGGAAGCTGAGGCGCGAGGGGTCAGCTCTCGCGGTCGGGTGCGGCAGGCGGATGCGACTGACTGGCTCGGGATCCGCCGCAGCGTCCGGGCTTGGCGGCGGGCTGGCCCGTCGGTTCAGGCGGGACGTACTCACCGGGCTCGATGCGCATCGATGTCGACCAGCTCCATCGAGGCCTCGAGCAGTCCACCGAAGGGGACGCCCGGGAACGACTCGATGGCGATGACGATGACGTCGCCGTCGACGTCGAGGATGATGAAGCGCGACTGCTGGTCGGCGACCTGGACGAACTCACCGCCCTCGCCGATGGGCAGCGCCCAGAGGAGCACGAAGGGCAGCGCGCATTCGGTGTAGGCGGGTACGCCGACATCGAGCCAGAGACCGGCGTAGCCATCGACCTCGATGGCTGGCGGCGGACCGGGGTTGAGGTACGGGTTGCCACCGATGATCTCAGCCAGGCGCCGGACGCTCGACTCGACCGTCGATCAGGGAGGTGGAGTCGCACGAGTCGAGGAAGGCGTCGCCGTCGAAGCGCGTGAACGAGAGGACCGTGCCGGGTGGGTCGGTTCGCTCCAGCGTGAAGATGGGCCCGTCGGCGCCGGGCCGACGAGCCAGCCATCCTCGACGCGGAAGTCGATGCTCGGTCCGACGGCATTGCTGACGTAGCGTCCCGGCTCCAGGGGGGTGCCCGGTCGCGGCAGCGGCTCGGCCGCGGCAGCCTGGGCGCTGAGGACCGCCGGCGAGAGCAGACCGAGGCCACGACCAGCGGATCAGTGGGCGCGTCCTCACGCCCGAGCCTCGCGCGGCGCGCGTTCACCGACGGCTCGACTCGAGCCTGACTCAGCCGGCCCGTCGCCTCGGCGGCGGCACGTCTCGATGGCATCGAGCTCTTCCCACTGGGGCACGCCGCGGACGATGCTCGCCGTTGACGAAGATGGTGGGCGTGCTGTTGACGCCGAGGCTCGCCGCCCGGCTGCGTTCGGCCTCCACGGCCTCGCGATAGGTGGGGTCCTCCATCCGGCGAGGAACTCGTCCCGGTCGAGGCCGATCGCCACGGCCATGTCGGCCAGTCGCTCCGCGAGAAGGCGCCCTGGTTCTCGCCGCTCTGGTTGTGGAAGAGCACCTGCTGGTAGTCCCAGAACTTGCCGTCCATGGCCTCGGCGACGCGCATGGCGATGGCAGCATCCCAGGACTCGTCGCCCAGGAAGGCGAAGTCGTTGTAGGTGAAGCTGACGGTGCCGTCGTGACGGGTTCGGCGATGATCAGCGGCTCGATGCGCTCGGTGAACAGGCCGCAGGCGGGGCACTGCGGATCCTCGTAGGCCTCGATGGTGACCGGCGGCGTACATCGGGCTTGCCGAGGGTGCGTCCCTCCCGCAGCTCCTGCGGCCGGCGGCGGGACGTCGGGCTCGCTGACCGCGCCGCTCGTCATCGCCGCCGAGGCCGCCGCTGAACACGATCAGGGCGGCCACCGCGACCAGTCCGATGAGCACGGCGCCGATGCTGATGACCAGCATCGACGGCCCTGACCCGCCGGACTGCTCGTGCTCTGGGGGCTCTGCCGCCATCCTTGCGGGCGGCGCGCTCGGCGGCACGCCGCTCCTTGCGGGTCATGTCGTCGCTCGAGGAGCCTTGGGATCGTTCGCACTCATCGGGGACCACCATCTGGGGGAGTTGGGTCGTGGAGCCACAGGATACGGGCGAGGCGAGGATGGCGCAGGCGCGGCGACGGGCGGCCGCTGGTCAGTCGGCTTCCTTGATCGGGCCCCTGGCTCGCCGGGCGACGACGACATCGGCCTTGGCGTTGGCCGCGACGTGCGCGGTGACGCTGTCCATCCAGGGCTGCCCGTTGCGGCCGGGCGATTGCCGCCGACCACGATGGTGTCGTAGCCACGCTCCTGGGCGAGCCGCTCGATGGTCTCGGCGGGGTCGCCGGCCGGCTCGATGAGGCCGGCCTCGACGCCGCGGTCGACGCAGGATGCCGCGTGCCTCCACCAGCTCACGCGCGTGCTCGACCGCCGGTTCGTGCGCCTGGCCCTCGATCGCGTCCCGAAGCCCTCGGGCACGACGCTGACGACGTCGACGCGGCCGTCGAACGCGATGGCCAGCCGGGCCGCCATCTCGAGGGCGCGGTGGCCGGCCTCGTGTCCGTCGTAGGCAACCAGGATCTTCTTCATCCGGCCATCCTCCAGGGGCTCGTGCCTGGACGGGGTGGACCGGTCTCTGGTCGTGGGTGCATCGTCGACCGGAAGCAGGCCCGCGCACAGGTCCGATCCGTCACGAGGCTGGGGCCGAATGTCCCGAACCGGTCGAGCTGGTGGGACCTCAGACGACACCACGGCGTCTCGGTCGGACCGAGACGCCGCGTTGGGCAGCGAGAGGAGGTGGCGCTCGCCCGCTCCCCCCGATGGGTTGCCCCATCGCGGGCGAGCACCTTTCGATCACGGACGGCCGGTCAAGGAGCCATCCGCGAGCGAACATCTCGATCGTCGCCATCTCACCGGTCCGGCTGACGATGGCCGGATGGCACTCATCCGGGGGCCGATCGGCCCTGCGGCTTCAGGCCGATGGGTGGCGTCGCTTTCGGTGCAACGGGCACATGGAGCCCGTGCCGTTCGGACCGACGACTGCGCAGTCGAACGTGCGAAACTAGGAGTCGTGAGGTTGGAATTGACGCATCGCGGCTCCTACGCCATCCGGGCAGTGCTGGCGTTGGCACGCGCCAACGATGCCGACGTCGTGCCGGCGCGCCGCATCGCCAAGGAGATGGACATCCCGGTGCGGTTCCTGCCACAGGTGCTGGGCGACCTCAGCCGAGCCGGGCATCGTCGAGGCACGACTCGGTCGTGCCGGTGGCTACCGGCTGTCGCGGCCGACCGCGCGGATCAGCCTGCTCGACATCATCGAGGCCACCGAGGGCGATGCCCGCCGCCAGACGTGCGTGCTCACCGGCAAGCCCTGCGGGCAGGGCCGCGAGCCGTGCGACGTCCACGCCATGTTCTTCGACGCCCAGGAGGCGATCCTGGCGCGCCTGGCTGAGACGTCGGTCGCAGATGTGGTCGACGGCAGCAAGGGCGTGCCGGTCATCGAGCCAGCGCGGGCGGAGGTGGTTCGCCCTGGCCTCACGGTCCGGGCGGCCGGGCCGCGTGCGGCTCGCAGGGTCAGAAGCTGGAGCCCGGCTTGTGCTTGGCCACGTACGCGGCCGCCTGCGCGCGCCGCTGCAGGTTCAGCTTGGAGAGGATCGAGCTGACGTAGTTCTTGACGGTCTTGTCCGACAGGTAGACCTCGGCCGCGATCTCCTTGTTGGTCTTGCCCTCAGCCACGAGCAGCAGGATCTTCTGCTCCTGGGCGGTGAGCTGCGCGAACTCGTCGGTGTAGGCGCTGGTGGCGATGCGCCGCACGCGCTCGAGCACCTTCTCGGTGACGGCCGGGTCGAGCAGTGACTCGCCGCGCCCGACGGCCTCGAGGGCGTTGACAAGGTCACGTGCGCGCACCTGCTTGAGGAGGTAGCCGCTGGCACCGGCGACGATGGCTGAGAGGACGGCTTCCTCGTCGGGGTAGCTGGTCAGCATCACCACGCGCACGTCGGGATGCTCGGCGCGGATGTCGCGGCAGGCTTCGATGCCCGAGCCGTCGGGCAGGCGCACGTCCATGATCACCAGGTCCGGCGCGAAGCGCTCGACCGCGCTCAGGGCTTCCTCGACGGTGCCCGCCTCGGCCACGACCTGGAAGGCCTCGCGCCGGTTCAGCAGCGCGGCCAGACCCTGGCGCACGACCTCGTGGTCATCGACGACGAGCAGACGCAGCTTCTTGGCCGGTGCCGACTTGTCGCCGGCGGCCGCGCTCTTGGGGATCCCCTGGGACTCGGTCGGGTCGGTCATGTGGCTGGACTCCTTGACTCCGCCGCGTTCTTCTCGCGGCATCTCGAAGACGACCCGTGTGCCGTCGTCGTTGCTCTCGATCGCGAGCGAGCCACCCAGCGACTCCGCGCGCGCGTGCATGTTGGTCAGGCCGTGATGACCAGGTCGCTGTCCCTCGCTGGTGTCGAAGCCCCGGCCATCGTCGATGATAGACAGGCGCAGCCGTTCGCGACGATCCTCCACGTTGACGATGACCTTGGAGGCGTCGGCGTGGCGTGCCACGTTGCTCATGGCCTCGCGCGTGAGCTGGATCAGCTGCAGCGTCTCGTCGGATCGAGTGGCACGTCGGGGTCGCTCGAGAGCTCGACCTCGATGAGGGTACTGCGCTCGAACTCGACGGTCAGCGCGGTCAGGCCGGCCAGCAGGTCCACCGCCGTCCGGGCGTCCGGGTCGAGGCCCATGATGAAGTCCCGGATCTCCTGGATGGTGCCGTGGATGGAATCGATGGCATGGTCGATGCGGTCGCCGCCTGAGGGCCGGGTCGATGGCCATCAGCTCCTCGGTGTCCTCCAGCGCCAGGCTGACCGCGTAGAGCGACTGGATGGAGCCGTCGTGGAGGTCCTGGGCGATGCGCTCGCGCTCCTGCAGCACCGCCAGCTGTCGCAGCTCTTCGTGCATGCGCGCGTTGTGGATGGCCAGTCCCGCATGACGCGCGAACGACTCGACGAGCCGCTCGTCGTCCTCGGTGAAGCCGTCGCCGCCGGACTTGTCGGTGAGGTAGAGGTTGCCGATGGCACGGCCCTCGACCGTTGACCGGCACGCCCAGGAAGGTGCGCATCGACGGGTGTCCCGGCGGGAAGCCGACGCTGCGTGGGTCGGATGCGATGTCGGCGATACGCACCGCCTCTCGCCGCTGCAGGATGACACCCGAGCAGCCCGAGGCCGCGCGGCGGATGCCCGACCGCCTCGCGTTGCGCGCTCACTCGATGCCGCTGGTGATGAAGCGCTCCATGGAGCCGTGGTCATCGGGGATGCCCGAGCGCGGCGTAGCGGGCCCCACGAGCGGGCGCACGCTGTCGACGATGATCTGCAGCACGCGCTCGAGCGACAGCTCCTGCGAGATGGCCACGGTGGCGGCGTCGAGCGCCTCGAGTCGACGCCGCGCGTCGTGGGCGGCTGCGGCCCAGCTCTCGGCCTCGCGGATGGCGGCCGCGAACTGCTCCGGTGGCGGGCGTCGATGCCCCGGCGTCGGCGGGTAGCGGTGGAACGTTCCATCGTGTCCAATCTACCAGTCCTGACGTGACCAATGGCCCCCCGTCGGGTGTCCCGACGGCCCTGAAATCACGAACGAAGATGGTTACCCTTCCGCCATGCATGCGAAGGCAGCCCCCCCGACGTCCGACCAAGCCACCCACACTGACGATGCGATCGATGAGGCCATCGCGTCCGCGGCCGCGGAGGAGGCGGCCGATCCTGATCGAATGGTCCCCGTCGCCCTGGGCGCGACGACGCGGCGTGGCTTCCTGCGCGGCGCCCTCGCCGTCGCTGGTGGCACTGCCGCCGCGGCGGCGATCGCGGCCTGCGCGCCCGCCACCGGGAGCGCCTGGTCCTACGCGCCGCTGCGCACACTGACTGCGGCGGCGGCCAGCCCCGACGCTCGAGGAGGACACCGCAGCCGTCGAGACGACGGAGCCGCTGACCGAGGACACCGGCACGACCGAGCCCATCCCGCCGGGCTGGACCGAGCACGACATGGCCGCGCGCGAGAAGGTGCGCCGCTTCGTCGGCAACCTGGCCCCGGTCCTGGGCATGAGCGAGTACCTCGGCGAGCCCACCCAGAAGCCCGAGTATCAGCTCGTGGACCACGGCAACCAGCCCCTCGAGCCCACCATCGACGGTGACTGGAAGGTCTTCGAGATGACCGTCGACCAGATGGACTGGCAGATCGACGCCATGAAGGAGCCGGTCAAGGCGCTGGGCTACAACAAGATGTGGCCGGGTCCGGCGATTCGCGTGACCGAGGGTGACAAGGTCCGCATCAACGTCACCAACAACCTCGACGAGACGACCGGCGTGCACATGCACGGCATCGAGTTCGACGACTTCCACATGGACGGCATCCCGTTCGTGACGCAGCTGCCCATCATCCCCGGCGAGACGTTCACCTACGAGTTCACGGCCACGCCGCACGGCTCGCACATGTACCACTCGCACCACAACGCGACCGACCAGGTCGGTCGCGGACTGCTGGGCGCACTCATCGTCGACCCCACGGATCCGGCCGAGACCTACGCCAACAAGTACGGCGTGACGCAGGAGTACATCTTCATCCACAACGACTCGTTGGGCGGCTTCACCATCAACGGCAAGGGCTTCCCGGCGACGGTGCCGATCATCGCCAAGAAGGGCGAACGCGTGCTCATCCGCTACCAGAACGAGGGCGTGATGATGCATCCGTGGCACACCCACGGCTTCCGCCAGCACGTCGTCGCACGCGATGGAGCGCAGCTGGGCGAGCGCCCGTTCTACTGCGACACGCTGGGCGTCAACCCCGGCGAGCGCTTCGATGCCATCGTCGAGTGCGACCGCGTAGGCGTGTGGGCCTTCCACTGCCACATCCTGCCCCACGTCGAGGGCCTGGACGGCATGTTCGGCATGGTGACCGCGCTCGTCGTCCTGCCCGAGTAGGCGAGAGCGACCCCATAAAGGGTCCATGAGCCCCTACGCGTCCATGGCGGTCGCACCCGAGTCTGGGGTGACCGTGCCACCTATCCGAACGATCCTGCTGGCCACCGACCTCACCGCGGCATCGCGTGAGGCGACCGACCGTGCCGTCGAGCTGGCCAGCTCGGCTCGAAGCGCGTCTGCTCATCGTCAACGTCCTGGAGAAGCGCCGCTTGTCCGGTGGCGGCTCGCACGATCGTGTCGATCAGGCCCGCAGCGAGCGCGAGTCGTTGCTGGTGAAGGTCGTCCGGCTTGCCCGCGAGGCCGGGGCGACGGCGGAGTTCCTGGTCTGGGAGGGAGACCCAGGTGACTCCATCGCGGCCGCTGCCGAGGCCGAGCACGCCGACATCGTGGTGGTGGGCACCCGCGGTCGCAGTGGCGCGGAGCGCATGCTGCTCGGGTCGGTCTCGGACCACGTGGTGCGACACGCCGACTGCCCCGTCCTCGTCGTGCGTCCGTCCAAGCGTCATGACGACGGGGCGTAGGGGGCGCGGAGCGGGGGACGCAGCACCAGGGGCGACGCCATGACGGGCTGGACCGCAGCCGGCACGGCTGTGATCATGGGTCTGATGATGGCGCTGCTGCCTGCTGTCGTCGTCTCTGCCGACCGACGGGGACACGCGCCTTGACGTGGTGCTCGACTCGACACAGCACTGGCTGGGCACCAACGACGTCCTCATGAGCGTCTACGACGCAGAGGGCCGCTCACTGGCCGACGACGAGGTTCCGCTGCTCGTCGAGCTCACGGCGCCCGACGGCGGACGTGTCCGCGCCCAGCCCGCCATCGAGCGCTTCGCTACCTATGGGCGGCGGCTCTATCGGGCGCGCGTGCCACTCGACGAGCTGGGTCGTTGGGACATCCAGGTCAGCGCCGAGACCGACGGTGTCGCGTCCGCGGGTGAAGCCTCCCTCGAGGTCTCACCCGACCAGGGCACGCCCGCGCTGGGCTCGCTCGTTCCCGGCGGCGCCACGCCGACGATGCGGGATGCGCACAGCATGATGCATCACATCAGCTCGGATCCCGGAACCGTTGACCGTCTTCTACACGTGGTCGCTCGACGATGCGCTCGCCCAGCACCAGCCGACGGTCTTCGTGATGGACTCGTATGCGTTCCGTCCGAACGCCGCCTGCGGTGGCGCGCTGGGCATCCTGCACGAGGTCTTCATCGACTATCCCGGCCTTACCTCATCCATGCCGAGCCGTGGCACATGGCCCCCGGCAGCGAGGGCGGCATGCTCGAGCTGGACCCACCGGGTGGCCCGGCTGTGCTCACTGATTACGCGGAGGCCTGGGGGATCACCGAGCCACCCTGGGTGTTCGTCATCGATCGGGAAGGGCGGCTTCACGCCAAGTTCACCGGTGTCATCGGCAGCGACGAGCTGCGCGCAGCGATCACCTCGGTGACACCGTGGCGACCGGTGGGCAGCTGAGCCTCGCCTTCACACCTGGCTGGATGCGCCACCCTCGAGCTTGAGCTCAGCCTCGGCCTCAGCGATACGGGCGATGATGCCGTCTCGCAGCTGGTCCAGCCCCGCGTTGACGGCCTTGGCGGCCGTCCCGATGGTCGTCAACTTGGTCTTCAGTCCGCGTACCGCGTCCAGCTCCGCGCGCACGCGCCCGAGTGCGTCGTGCACCGCCGCCGCATCTATTTCCTCGCCTGAGTCACGGG
Organism: uncultured Chloroflexia bacterium; assembly: GCA_963712735.1. Lineage (GTDB taxonomy): Bacteria > Chloroflexota > Limnocylindria > Limnocylindrales > CSP1-4 > JAFMJV01. Next base: position 218,261 of record CAVQIZ010000005.1, read on the forward strand.
TGGCTGCCAGTGCCAGCAGCCGCGCGAGGCGCAGGGCCGCATCCAGGGTGGCCGCATCAGGCTGTGCTGGGTCGATGGCACAGTAGACATCGCCCATGCGCACGTCGAACGGGGAGATGCCGGCGGGTGCATGCGAGACACTGAAGACGACCAGGCCGACGGCTGCGTCCCGGTTGCGTTTGGCCTCCAGCAGCTCGTCTCGCATGGCCCGGCCGGAGACGGCGCGATCCTTGGCCTCCACCACGAGACGCACCGCGGATCCGCGGGTGGTCGCCGGGTCGAGGGTCATCACGAAGTCACCCTTCTTGGAGCGGATGACGTTGCCCGAGAGGTCGGATGTGCGCTCGACGACGTGGTCGCTCCCGCGCACCGCGTCCGCCAGCATGCCCTCCAGGAGGTCCTCGAAGTCGGCGCCCTTGGCGGCCGATCTCGCCCGCTCACCCGCCCGTGCGGACGCCGCGGCCTCCATGGCCGTGAGGCGGTCGTTGAGCTGTTCGAAGCCCTTGCCGACCTCTACCCGGAACTGGTGCAGCGGTGACCCCAGGCGGGTCGGGTCGAGCAGGCGGGCCAGGCGCGACTCGTCGCCCTCGAAGTAGCTACCCAGCAGCGCGCGCATCCGACCGATGGCCGAATCACGCCGGTCCTCGTCGAACAGCTCGCGAGTGAACGTACGCAGCTGGCCGCGGTCACCCAGGAACGACTCCAGTGTGCGCGGCAAGCGGCCTTCCCCATCAGCGAAGTTCTGTCGCAGAACCTCGTCCACCTGGGCGGCGACGCGCTCGTTGAGGGACTCCGCTTGCCGCACCATGGCCTCGAACTCGCGCCGAACCACATCCACGTCGAGGGATGCTCCGGCATCCTGGAGCGCCAGGAGGCCGATCCGCAGCGCACGCGAAACGAGCGCGGGACGGTCGTCAGGTGGACGTTCGCGCACGAACGTGGCGAGCCCACTGTCGACAAGGCTGAGGTGGTCGATGACGATGCGCTCGCCGCTGACATCTACGCGGTCAGGCGCGGCCGGCGACTCGGGTAGCTGGACGATGTTTGCGGCTTCCATGCGAGGAGCGTCGGCCGCGTCCGTGCCACCTTGTGTGGCACGGACGTCGCTACTCTCGTTTGATGCACATCCTTGTCGCCCATGGCGCCTCCGGCAGGGCCGCCTCCATGCAACGGCACGTCGACGGACTGCGCGCGCGCGGCCTTGGGGCCGGCGCGATCGACCTGCCGCTGCGCAAGGCCGAACTGGCGGTGCCTGCGTATCGAGAGCAGCTGGACACGTGCGGCGTGCCGCCGGCACAGCTGCTCATCAGCGGTCAGTCGTACGGTGGCCGCGTGGCTAGCCTCCTCGCGGCCGCGGAGCCCGGCCGCTGTGCCGGCCTCGTCTGCTTCAGCTATCCGCTCCACCGACCCGGGGTTCCCGACTGGGAAGTGCGCAGCGCCCACTGGCCGGCGATCGACGTGCCGGTGCTGTTGCTCGCGGGCGAGTCGGACCCGTTCGCACGGATCGATCTCCTCCAGCGGGCCATCGGGGAACGCTTGCCACGTGCCCGGCTGGTGACCTATCCCGCGCATCGGCCACAGCCTCAAGGCGGTGCTCGACGAGGCGCTCGATCAAGTCGCCGCCTTCGCCGGCGGGCTGGGTGGGCCAGGGCCCATCGCCTAGCCGGGCGTTCGCGGGATCGTCCGGTGCGACGCCGGCGGCACCACCAGCGAGGCGCCATTGGGCAGCACGCGCACGATGGTGTCCGGTGCCATGCGTCGGACCAGCTGGGCGAACTGGTGCGGAGGGTCGATACGTGTCGATGGCCGCATCCAGCCGAGCCCGACCGGGTGCAACGTGCCCCAGTGGATGGGGATCGCGATGCGCGGCTTGATGACCGCTGCCGCCCGGGCTGCGCCCATGGGGTCGAGATGCTCGGCTGGTTTGGCGGTCGGACCCCAGCCCCACACCGGCAGGAGCGCCAGGTCGAGCCCGATATCGAAGTCAGCCATGCCCGCGAAGAAGGCGGTGTCGCCGGCAAAGTAGTGGTGCTGCGAGCCGTGGACGATGAAGCCCAGCGACAGCTCGGTGCCGCCCACCGGGGGCCCGAAGCCCTTGTGCTCCGCGTGGCACGGTCTCGATGACGAGATCGCGGACCTCGATACGGTCGCCTGCGACCACCTCGGTGATGGTCGTCGAACCCATGCCGCCGGAGCTCGCCGCCCTGGCCCCTGGGTGCCACGAGGCGGACGCCTGTGCCCAGCAGTCTGAGCGAGCCGTAGTCGAGATGGTCCCAGTGCGAGTGTGAGATCAGGACCACGTCCGGATCAGCCCAGTGCTCGCGCGCGGGCGGGCCGGCCAGGCGCGTCAGCGGCCCGATGCGAGTACGCAGGATGGGATCGGTCAGCACCCGCACCCCGTCCATCTCGATGAGGACCGTCGCGTGGCCCAGGAACGTCACACGGGGATCGTCGCGGTCGCTCACGCTTCAAGTATCACCGAACGAGCAGTCCGGCATCAGCGGTACCATCCTTGCATGGTCACGACCGAGACGATTCGCAGTGCTCCCAAGGTGCTGCTGCACGATCATCTCGATGGCGGGCTGCGACCGGCCACTGTCATCGAGCTCGCCCAGGAGACGGGCTACGCTGGCCTGCCGACCGAGGATCCCGTCGAGCTGGGCCGTTGGTTCCGTTCTGGGGCTGACCGTGGCTCGCTGGAGCTGTACCTGGAGGGTTTCCGGCACACGGTCGGCGTCATGCAGACGCCCGCCGCCATCGCTCGTGTGGCCGCTGAGTGTGCGGAGGACCTGGCGGCAGACGGTATCGTGTACGCCGAGGTCCGTTACGCGCCCGAGCTGTCGACGCAGGGCGGGCTCTCGCTGGACGAGGTCATGGAGGCGTGGCTTGACGGCTTCGAGCGCGGCGCACGGGCGGCTGCCGCTGCCGGCACGCCCATCGTCATCCGCGCCATCGTGACCGCCATGCGCCAGTTCGCCCGCTCGGTCGAGATCGCCGAGGTTTCGGTCCGTTTCCGCGACCAGGGCACGGTCGGCTTCGATATCGCCGGCCCTGAGGACGGCTTTCCGCCCAGTCGTCACCTTGACGCGTTCCAGCTCATCCACCGCGAGAACTTCCACATCACCATCCACGCCGGTGAAGCCTTCGGTCTGCCCTCGATCTGGGAGGCGCTGCAATGGTGTGGCGCCGAGCGGCTCGGTCACGGGGTCCGCATCGTCGACGACATCGAGGTCCTGCCTGACGGCGACGTCGGTGATCGGTCGACTGGCGCAGTTCGTGCGCGACAATCGCGTGCCTCTGGAGATGTGCCCCACATCCAACGTCCATACCGGGGCCGTGGCCTCGATCGAGCAGCACCCGATCGATCTGCTTCGCAGGTTGCGCTATCGCGTCACCGTCAACACCGACAACCGCCTGATGAGCGGCGTCTCTCTCAGCCACGAGTTCAAGGTCCTGACCGACACGTTCGACATCGGCCTCGATGAGATGCAGTGGCTCTCGACGAACGCCATGAAGTCATCATTCCTGGCGTTCGACGAGCGGCTGCGGCTGATCAACGGTGTCATCAAGCCGGGCTATGAGCGGCTCAAGGCGGAGGTCCAGGCGCAGTCGCCGAAGCTCGTCTAGGCGGCGACCTCCAGTGCCGGCGTGACCTCGTCCACGAGCCGGACAGCTGTGCCGCACTCAGAGCACGTGAACGTCGTCTCCAGCGCCGCCAGATCGGCCCACTCCAGGGTTCCGTCCTCGGCACACCAGGGACAGGTGATCGTGACCATCTTGGGCCTCCATGCACGGGTCTGGTGGCCATGTGGCCGACCGTCCTTGTGCAGGCTGGAGGCAGGTCGTGCCAGCTACGCTGTCACGGCGCCGGGAGGGTTCAGGGATAGGGCGCGAAAGAGCCCGGCTGAGCCGTCGCTCCGGATCCCAAGTGACTGGCGGACCAGCCTCTCCGGTTCCGTTTCGATGACCCCTCCGGGCTGATATCTACGATACGGGCCCGGCGAGGCGAGGGCAAGGGAGTTGTCCACGAACTCGGGCGGATTCGCAGGCGGTCCATCCACGATCGATCCACAGCCTCCGTCCACGATCCGTCAACACCGCCTGGCCCGGGGCTCATGCCCGACGTGACTCCGGCTGCACGTCCGGCCTATCTGGTCGATGATGCACGAAGCATGCATCGCCCCTGTGTACCGCGCGTGTTCGGCGCCCTCCTTCTCGCCCTGGCCCTCAGCCTCCCGCTGCCGGCGGCCGCCAGTGCGCCATCGGATGAGCCCCTCGTGCTTGATGAGGCGCTTATCGCGGAGGTCATCGAGCTGCTCGAAGAGCGCTTCGTGGACGACTCGGTCATCACCAGCGAGAACCTCAGCCAGGGGGCCATCAGGGGCCTCGTCGATGCCCTCGGCGACGATGGGCACACCGAATACCTCACCCCGGAGGAGCTCAAGGTCGAGCAGGACGTGCTGAAGGGCCGGGTGGTGGGGATCGGCGTGGTGCTCGACCAGCGCTCGAGCGCGCCGCTGGTCATCTCGGTGCTGGACGGATCGCCTGCGGCGCGCGCCGGCTTGCGCGCCGGTGACATCATCGCCAGCGTCGACGAGGTCGAGACCGCCCGGCTCCCGCTGGGGGAGCTGGCTGACCTCGTGCGTGGAGAGCCCGGTACGAAGGTGCGGCTGGGTATCGAGCGTCCGGGTGACGTCGATCGCGAGATCGTCGACATCGTTCGCGATGAGGTGGAAGTCGACCCGGTCAGCTGGGCCCTCGCGCCGGGCTCCGACGTGGCCGTGATCCGCGTGGTGCAATTCTCGGCGGGGGCCGGCGAGGAGGTCCGCGGGTCCGTCCGTGAGGCCAGGGCGGCCGGTGCCCTCGGGGTCGTGCTCGACCTGCGCGGCAACCCGGGCGGGCTGGTCGATGAAGCCCTCGACGCTGCAGCTGCCTTCCTTGACGGGGGAGTGGCGTACCAGGAGCGAGCGCGCGACGAGCAGCCGCGGCCGGTCGCGATCGCGACCGGCCGGGCGATCGATACCGAGATGCCCCTGGTCGTCCTTGTCGACTACGGCACGGCCAGCAGTGGCGAGATCCTGGCAGCGGCACTGCGTGACAACGACCGCGCCACGATCGTAGGCGAGACCACCTTCGGCACGGGCACCATCCTCAACACCATCAGCCTGTCGGATGGGTCGGCCCTGCGCCTGGGCGTGCGCGAGTGGCTGACACCAGCGGGCGAACGTGTCTTTCGGCTGGGTGTGGCGCCCGACGAAGGCGTGTCCTTGCCATTGGGGGCGATGCGCCTTGGACCGCGCGATCTGCTGTCGCTGAGCGCAGCGGAGTTCGAGGCTGCTGCTGACGTGCAGCTACGTCTCGCGGTCCGGCGCGCGGAGGCGGCGCTCGCCGACCAGCCCGGCTGACGCAGCTTGACTGCACCGCCCCTCTCGGGACCCCTCAGGACCATCCTCCAACCCGACCATCGTCACGTAGCCGCACCGGCTGCGTCCGATCACGCTCCGCAGTGCCCGATCGTCGTGGCCACTGGAGGATCCGTTGTTCCCTTCCGTTCGGACGCTTGCGCGCCCTGCGCTCGTGGGGCGCTGGCTATCGCTGCTGCTGGCGTCATCGCTGGTGGCCACGATGCTTGGCGTTGCGACCGTCCGGCCCGCCGAGGCCGGGGCGCCGGGGCATCGCGACCAGCTGCGCTTCATGTGGGCCATGGCCGGCCAGGAATCGGGTTGGGACTACTACGCTCGCAACAGCACCTCGGGAGCCTTCGGCAAATACCAGATCATGCCCTTCAACTGGCCGGTCTGGGCCGAGCAGTACCTGGGCGACCGGCGAGCCGACCAGACCCCCTTCAACCAGGAGAAGGTCGCCTACGGCAAGCTGCGTGATCTCTACCGCTGGCTCGGCTCGTGGAAGCGCGTGGCGTACTGGTGGCTGACGGGCCGGACCGACCGCAACGAGAAGCATTGGTCCAGCTACGCCCGGGGCTATGTCACCAACATCATGCGCCTGCGCAAGCGTGCGCCGAGCTCCGGCTCGGCGATGCCACCTCGTACCAGCTCCCGGCCCGACAAGGGCGACTGGCGGCGCGCCGCCGACACGCACAAGCTGCGGCTGTCGGTGGGGGGCCGGGCGTGGCCGGCAGGGGGTCGCGTGCGGGACGGGCAGGTCGTCAAGGTCAAGGCCGTCAAGACGACGCCGCGGGGTGAGGTCTGGGTGAAGGTCGTCACCGCCGATGGCCGGCTGGGTTGGATGAAGCAGCGCTCCACCTTGCCCTCCGCCAAACCGCGTTCGCCGGCTCGTTGGGCCGACGTCAAGGACAGGGGTGGCAGCGAACGGAAGCGCGACCGCAAGGGCGTCCGGCCGCGTCCTCGCTAGCCCGCTCGAAGGCTACTTGACCTCGATGATGCGGTAGTGGATCTGGGCGCCCGGCGTGGCCACGATGACGTCATCACCCTCGCGGTGGCCGAGCAGCGCCTTGCCCACGGGTGACGCAGCGCTGATCTTGCCCGCGCCGGGGTCGGATTCGGTCGAACCCACGATGCTCAATCGGTCACGTTGGCCATCGATCTCGTACACCACGGTCGAGCCCATCGAGATGGCACCACCGGAGCCGACCTGGATGACGGCGGCGGTGCGTACCCGCTGCTCCAGCTCGAGGATGCGACCTTCAAGGAATGACTGCTCGTTGCGAGCCGCCTCGTAGTCGGCGTTCTCACGCAGGTCGCCCAGCTCGCGCGCGTTCTTGACGCGATCCACGACCTGCGGGCGCTCGACCGTCTTGAGCCGCTCCAGCTCGGCCTGCATGGCAGCGAGCCCCTCCGCCGTCACGTGGGTGGGCGCCTGTCGCGGCGGGGTGGCTGCGGCCGCTGCGTTGCCGGGCTTGGCCCTCGTTGCCGTCCGGCGGGGGCTGCGGCTGGCGGACGGGGTGCTCGCGGCGCGCCTTCGGGCGCCGCTGTCGGAGCGCTTGATGCCCGAGGGCTTCACGGGTGTGGACTCGATCGTGAGCAAGGCCTGGCTCAGTCCGGTCTGGCGGGCAGGGCTGGTCGGCGAGTCCAGGTTGGCCCAGGGCAGCAGGGGGGCTCCTTCGGGCAGGCGGCTGCGGACGTCATCAGGTACGCCGGCCGCGAAGGCCTCGATGATCTCGTCCTCGTACTCCTCGGGCGCGTCGGTCTCCGCCCACCACAGGCGCAGGCGCGAAGGCTCCCGCAGGGTCTTGAGCCAGTGTCCGCCCGGATGTGGCTGGGCGTGGCCGAGCTCGGTGGCGTAGAGCGAGGCCACGCGCCCGCTCAGGCTCTTGCCGGTGCGACCGACGTAGAGCAGCGTCTGGCCGGGCAGCCAGAACGCCGCGAGACGGGTCGCGAGCGCGGTCTGGGTGGGCCTCTCGCCGTCCATTCGCAGATCGGGCACGCGCTCCAGCCAGCGCCGAACCTCATCGACGTCGATGGGAGCTGAGTCCTGCGGAGCGGCGATCTCGACCACGAAGACGCCGGCCGATCGACTGCTGGGCTTGCTGCCCCAGCGCGATGGACCGTCCACGTCGAGGCCGATGGAGCGCAGCAGCTCGGGGGCGGAGGGTGCAGTGGGCATACGTAGAGAGTGACACAAAGCGACGCCGGGCTCCGTCCACCGCGTAACAGCCGCCAGAAAAGTCGCGGCTAAGCGGGCTCAGGCTAGACTCCGGTTCGTTCAGCAGTCGACTTTGAGGGTGCTCGCGTCAGGATGAGATCGAACGGCGGCCAGGTGCGCGATGTCCTCTATCGCCATGAGGCTCTGGATCGTGGGGCGCGCGTCGACGACGTCAGCTACGAGCTCGAGCTCGAGCTGACCGAGGACGACGAGGCATACACGGGCCGGGTCGTCATCGAGTTCCGCCTCGCCTCGCGTGCGGCGCCGCTGTTCCTTGACTTCAGTGGCACGCTGGTGTCTCTGCGCGCCAACGGCCAGGACCTGGTGCCAGATCATCGCGACGGTCGCATCTGGATCGAGCCGGAGCACCTGCGCATGCACAACCGCTTCGTCATCGAGTACCGAGAACTCATACGACGCCACCGGCGACGGCTTCCACGCCTTCATCGATCCCGAGGATGGCGCCACCTATCTCTACTCCAACCTCGAGCCCTATTCCGCCCATCGCATCTTTCCCTGCTTCGACCAGCCCGACATCAAGGCTACCTACCGACTGCTGGTGACCGCGCCCGAGCGCTGGCAGGTCGTCAGTGCGGAGGCGCCGTCGCAGACCACCTTCGTCTCTGGCGAGCGACGCATGTTCGACTTCCCTCGCAGCAAGACCTTCTCGACCTACCTGTTCTCGCTGATCGCGGGTCCGTACGTCAGGCTGGAATCGGCCCACGACGGCATCCCGCTCGGGCTCTACGGCCGCGCCAGCATGCGCACGGAGCTGGAGCGGAGTGCGGACGAGATCTTCGAGATCACCGGCCAGGGCCTGGACTACTACGCCGATCTGTTCGGCCGACGCTTTCCCTTCGGCAAGTACGACCAGCTGTTCGTGCCCGAGTTCAACGCCGGCGCCATGGAGAACGTGGGTGCTGTCACGTTCAACGACGCGTTCCTCTTCCGTGACCCGCCCACGTATGCACAGCGGCTCGTTCGCGGCGAGGTCGTCCTCCACGAGCTGGCGCACATGTGGTTCGGTGACCTGGTGACCATGCGCTGGTGGGACGACCTCTGGCTCAACGAGACGTTCGCCACGTACCTCTCGTACCGCTGCCTGGCCGACGCCACGCGCTTCGACGACGCCTGGCACGTCTTCAACGGCCAGATGCGACCGGCAGCCTATCGCCAGGACCAGCTGGTGACGACGCATCCTGTCGCCACGCACGTGGAGCACACCGACCAGGCCGTGGGCAACTTCGACGCCATCACCTATGAGAAGGGCGCTGCCGTCATCAAGCAGCTGGTGGCGACGCTGGGCGATGACGCGTTCCGCCGCGGGCTGCACGCCTACGTCGATCGCCATGCCTGGGGCAATGCCACGCTGGCCGACTTCCTCGGCGCGCTGGGCGAGGCGGCCGGGCGCTCGCTCGACGATTGGGCTCGCCTGTGGCTTCAGACGCCCTCGCTCAACACCATCGGTGTCGATTGGAGCGTGGCGGATGGGCGCATCGCCGACCTCGAGCTACGCCAGACGGCACCGGCCGAACACGCCACGCTGCGGCCGCACGCGACCAGCCTGGGACTGGTCTCCCCTGACATGGAGCGCGGGACTCTCCGTGTCGATGCCATCCCGGTCCATATCGAGGGGGCTCGCACCGCGGTGCCCGATGCCATCGGCCGCCCGGCGCCGGTGTTCGTCTATCCCAACCACGGCGACCATGACTACGCGCTCGCCGAGCTCGACCCGGTCTCACTGGACTTCGCTCTCGAACGATTGCCCGAGCTGCCGGACGCGCTGCTGCGCCAGCAGGTCTGGTCGACCCTGTGGGAGATGGTTCGCGGCGCCAGCCTGCGATCGACCGAATACCTCGAGGCCGTACGCCAGTTCGCTCCGCGTGAGACGGATCGCTCGCTACTGCAGTCGATCGTCGACCGCGCGTTGGTGGCGCAGCGTCGCTTCGTGCCCGCGGCTCAACTCGACGAGACGGCCACGGCGCTCACCAACGCGGCGATCGCGGCGCTGCGCGACCGCGTCGATGGCGATGGGCGACTCGTATGGGCACGCACCGCGGCTGCGGCGGCCGCCACTACGGCCGACATCGTCACACTTCTCGACCTCGTCGACGGCCGCTGGTCGGTCGACGGCTTCGAGCCCGACCAGCAGCTGCGCTGGACGCTGGCTACCAAGGCGGTCGCGTACGGGCTTGACGGCGCCCTCGATCGCGTGGCCGCGGAGTACGACCGCGACCCATCCGACCGGGGACAACGCGCCTACATCCGGGCCCAGGTGAGTGCGCCCGCAGCAGCCGACAAGCGCCGGCCTGGGAGCAGCATCCACGCCGAGGGTTACGGCTCAGACTACCTCACACGGGCGGCCATCGCCGGCTTCCAGTGGATCCATCAGCGCGACGTCCTGCTGCCCTTCCGGGAGCCCTTCTACGAGCGCGTCGTGGAGGTCTATGCCACCCGCGACCATGCCTACGCCGAGAGCTACCTTCGTGCCCTGGTTCCCGATCGTTGGGCGGAGTCTTCCGAGCTCACTCGCATCCGCGCCGTCGCCGGCCGGCTTGATGAGGGGCAGGACCTGTTGCGACGGCACCTTGTGGAGGTCGCCGACGACCTTGAACGGGACATCCGCGTACGGGCGTACGCGCGAACACCGCAAGCGTCTGAAGCTGCTGTCGGTTAGCGGGATCCGCTCCGGGCGGGACTTCGGCGTGCGCCGCTGCTGCGACGGCCGGCGACGGGACCGCGTCCGTTGCGACCGACCGAGCGGACTGGCCGCGAGGCCGGGTCGACCTCGAAGCCGCGAACCTGGCGCACCGGCAGGTCGCGCTTGAGCAGCCGATTGATGGCCTTCAACTGCTCTTCCTCCTCGAAGGAGACGAGCGAGATGGCGATGCCCTCCATGCCGGCGCGGCCGGTACGGCCGATGCGATGGACGTAGTCCTCGGGGTCGTACGGGATCTCGTAGTTGACCACCACCGGCAGCGCCTCGATGTCGAGACCGCGGGCGGCCACGTCGGTGGCCACCAGCACGCGCACCTCACCGCTCTTGAACTGCTCGAGGGCGCGCTCGCGCTCGGGCTGGGTGCGATCGCCGTGGATGGCTGTGGCTTCCACGCCCCCGCGATCAAGCTGCGAGGCCAGTCGACGGGTCATCTGCTTGGTACGCGTGAAGACGAGCACCTGGCGCAGGTCGCGAGTGCGCACCAGGAACGACAGCAGCTCGCGCTTGCGGTCGGGGTCGACCAGATAGGCCACCTGCTCGACCAATTCAGCGGCGCGGATGGTGGGCGCCACGTCCACCGACTCGGGTTGGTGCAGGAAGGTGCTGGCGAGTGAACGCACCTCGGCATCGAGGGTGGCCGAGAAGAGCAGGTTCTGGCGCTTGGCCGGTAGCAGCGCGAGGATGCGTCGGATGTCGTCGATGAAGCCCATGTCCAGCATGCGGTCGCCCTCGTCGAGGACGAGCACCTCGACCTGGCCCAGGTTCAGCGTGCGACTGCCGGCGTGGTCCAGGAGCCGACCTGGCGTGGCCACGACGATCTCGACGCCGCCGAGCAGGTCCTTCTCCTGTGGCCCCATGGGCACGCCGCCGTAGATGATGGTGGAACGCAGGCCGACATGGCGGCCGTAGGCCTTGAAGCTGGCGTGGACCTGGATGGCCAGCTCGCGCGTGGGCGTTACGACGAGCACACGGATGGGGTGGCGCGCAGGCGAGAAGGACTTGTTGGCGTGGACCTTCATGCGCTCGAGGATGGGTAGCGCGAAGGCAGCGGTCTTGCCGGTGCCGGTCTGCGCGCGGGCCATCAGGTCACCGCCCCGCAGGACGATGGGAATGGCTTTCTCCTGGATGGGGGTGGGGTCGGTGTAGCCCTCTTCCTCCACGGCGCGGAGGAGCTCCGGGCCTAGGCCCAGATGATCGAATGGCATACAGATCCTTCGGGTCGTCGTGACGCCCACCCCGCAGGGCCAGGTCCAGGGCTGACACGTTCGATTGGCGCGTGCGGCGCGTGGCACCGACCCGGAGGTGCCGCGATCTGAGATCAACGGGAGCTCGTGCGTATGGTGGCGCCAGTGTAGTCGCTGGCACGCGTGTGGGTGCGTTGCGTCACTCGTCGTCGATGCTCGGGAGCAGCCGGAAGGCGGGCCCCGCGCCGAGCCGCTCGGAAGGCGTGCCGTACTTGAGGATGAGCGCACTCACCGCGGCCGCGCGGGCGGGACCGACCAGCGGGATGGCGCGGTAGGCCGATCGCCGACCGTCGCGCTCCACGTGGCAGCCTGGCTCCGCGATGAGATTACCGGCCCACGCGCTGGCTTCGTTGGCGGCAGCGACGAGCAGCACGGCACCGGGCTCTTCGACGAAGCCGACGGTGACGCGCCTTGGCTGGCCGCTGTGCCGTCCGCGAGTCTCGAGCGTGATGACCTTGCCCCAGGCGGCAAGGTCCGCCTCCATCGAGCTGGGCACATCCTCATCTGCGGTCACGGCGCCGCATCTCCGCCACCGAGCGCGGCGGCCAGTCGGGCGCGGTATGCCTCTCGATCGATCCGACGGCGCTGCTGGCGGGGCGTTGGCGCGAGGCTTTCGAGCCGGCCGACTGCGTCGTCGTGCTCGTCTGCCAGCGCCTCCAGTTCTCGGCTCAGCCGTGCGACGGCGCGAGGTGAGGCGCCGCGGCCGCTGTCGATGAGGGCTTCAAGTCGCGCACGCAGGGCGCGCACCTGCTTGTCGGTCTCGATCCACGGCGGCGCGGCACCGGCATCGCGAAGCAGGCTGAAGGCCATCGCCATCTCGCCGGCGTGCTCGTCCGGCGGGAGTCGCAACGGTCGGCCGCGGCCAGGCAGATCATCGAAACGACCGGCCTGCTGTGCCTCGCGGATCAGGCGCTCGGTGAGCGATTCCCAGTCGGATGCCGTGCGCTCACGGCCGTCGGCATCGCGATGGACGAGCGGCCGGTCTCCCGGCCGCTGCGGCTCGTGCAACCGGTAGCCTAGTGCGGCAGCGGAGCGTTGCGTTCCTGGCGTCGGGCGCGCAGCTCGCGCTCCAGGCCGCAGACCGGGCAGACGGCGCGCAGACCGTCCTCGTCGGGGAGGAGGAAGGTGGTGCAGCCGTTGGTGCTGCAGAACAGCCGGTTGACGGCGGTGCGGCGAAGGCGCCGCTGGGCATGGGTACGTCGGCTGATGGCAGCCGGTGTGTGCTGAGTACGGGTAAGCATGTGTGTCCTTTCGGCCGGCGGCGCCACGGTTCGTGCGCTCGGGCCAGCCATGTCGTTGGTACCGCTCGACGCATCCCGGTAGGGGAGCGGTGATCATCTGGAGGCTGAGGCCTGCGGGAGCACGCCGGTGATCCGGTGCTCGACCGCGGGCGGGTCGGGGATGTGACACGAGTGTAGCGCATCATCACGGATCTGCCCCCTGACGATGGTCGGGGTACCCTGCGCAACATGACTGCGACCCGACCCGCTCAGCTTCCGTACACCGGCGATGCCGCGGCCGACGAGCTGCTGGCCGCGAACCCCATGGCCCTGCTCATCGGTTTCACGCTCGACCAGCAGGTGACCGTGCAGAAGGCGTTCAGCGGGCCGCTCGAGCTGCAGCGGCGGATCGGCACGCTGGACGCGGCCGCCATCGCGGGCATGGACCCCGGCGACCTGGAGCGTGCCTTCCGGGACAGGCCGGCCTTGCATCGCTTTCCCGCCAACATGGCCAAGCGGACGCAGGCGCTCTGTGCCGCCGTGGCGGAGGCGTACGCGGGCGATCCCGCTCGTATCTGGACCGAGGCGGCCGACGGTCCTGACCTCGAGCGCCGACTCCTGGCGCTGCCGGGCATCGGTGAGATGAAGGCGAGGGCGTTGCTGGCCATCCTGGGCCGCCGCTTCGGGGTCGAGCTGGAGGGGATGGACGCAGTGATGCCCACCTACCCCACCCTCGCCGACGTCGACTCGGCGGCAGCGCTGGCCGACTACCAGGCGCAGAAGCGCGCCTACAAGGAGAAGCTCAAGGCCGAGGGCGGCAGCTTCGATGCCGGCGTCGTGGGAGCGGCCCCAAAGCACTAGTCGAAATAGCCGATTGGGGCTTCCAATCGGCTTCAGGGGGGAGTACAGTCGAGGTGGAGGTACTCGGATCGATGATCGATCTCCGCAACCGGCAGGTCCGGAATACGCAGAGCGCCAGGCCCTTGAAGAGCTCCTGGTCGCTGCTGCAAACGGCGGATGGATCGCGCGGCATGAGCAACCTTCAGACCGTGCCCCGTGCGGGCAACATCTCATCTGACACGCGAGCCGGCTGATCCGTGCGACTGGGGGCGTATGCACGTGCGCCACACCCGGTCGCCGCAAGCACTTCGTGTTCGACCCACGCCTGGCGCGTGGGTCTCGTGATTCAGACGCCGGCGGCCTGCCGCAGCGCGACCTGGAGCGCCCGTGCTGCCGTGCCCGGGCTGCCGCCGCCCAAGGGCCTGTCGTCGAGCGCGACGATGGGCATGAGCTCCCGCACCGATGACGAGCTGAACGCCTCATCAGCCGCGGCCATCTCCGCGAGCGAGTACCAGCCCTGCGCCACGCGGTAGCCGGCCGTCTGTGCCAGTCGCAGGATGTGCGCCCGCGTCACCCCGGCCAGGATGCCCAGGTCCAGCGCCGGCGTGTACAGCACCTCGCCACCGCGCCACCACACGTTGGTGACAGGACCCTCCAGGACGGATCCGTCGGCGGCGACGAAGACAGCATCGTCCGCACCGCGCCGGTGAGCCTCGTCGAACGCGGCCATGTTGACCGCGTACGAGGTCGACTTGACGCCGTCGAGGAGCCAGGGCGCGTCCTTGCGCAGGCGCGGGTCGGTACCCAGCTGCAGCGAGACAGCACGGATGCCCCGCGCCCGCACCGTTTCGAGATCTGGCGGCAGAGGCAGGACGACGACCATGGCGACCGGCCCGGATCCAGGGCGACCCCCGGTCACGGTGAAGCGCAGCGAGCAGTCGGGAGCGCCGCCGGAAGCGAGCGTGTCGGCGGCGAGCTGCTCAAGGGCCGCGATGTCCGGCTCCGGTAGCCGCATCCGCGCCGCCGAGCGGCACAGCCGCTCCAGGTGCTCGGCCATGGCGAAGGGTTGCCCGGCGTAGACGCGCAGGGTCTCGAATGCCGCCAGGCCGCGGAGCAGGCCGGCGTCGTCGGCATGGATGACCGGTACATCGGGATCGACCACGCCCGATCCCAGCACGCCTACCGCCAGTGGGCGTGCGGTGGACATCATGCCGCCACGACCTTGCGTGAGGCGCCGGCGATGGCATCGAGCAGTGGCCGCGCCTTGACCCATGATTCCTCGACCTCCGCGGCCGGCTCTGAGTCCCACACGACCCCGCCGCCGACCCAGAGATGGATCCGGCCCTCCACGATGGCAAAGGTGCGGATGGTCAGGGCCAGCTCGAAGTCGCCGTTCGGCCAGACGGTGCCGAGGGCACCCATGGACGCACCGCGGCCGACGGGCTCGAGAGCGTTGATGTAGTCGAGAGCGGCGATCTTGGGCGCGCCGGTCACGGAGCCACCGGGGAACATCGCGGCCATCGCCTCGGCCCAGCCGACATCGGCCCGGATGCGGCCCTCCACGAGAGAGACCAGGTGCTCGACGCCCGCCATCGACCGCGGGCGCATCAGCTCCGGCCAGCTGACGCTCCCCGGTTCGCAGATACGGCCTAGGTCGTTGCGCTCGAGGTCGACGATCATGACGTGCTCCGCCGCGTCCTTGGCCGACCCGCGCAGCGCCATGGCGTCGCCGGCTGGGCGCGTGCCCTTGATGGGCATGGTCCAGATGCGTGGTCCGCGACGAGCGAGGAACAGCTCGGGCGAGGCGGAGACGATGGTCCAGTCGGGGCCCTGCAGGGGGCGACCCAGCAGTGGCGTGAAGGGTGCCACGGCGGCAGCCACGCCGGCTGGATCACCCTCGAAGGGGGCGGCCATGTGCTGGACAAGGTTCACCTGGTAGATCTCTCCGGCGGCGATGGCGTCCCGCGCCGCGGAGACCGCTCGACCATAGTCAGCGCTGGTCCAGGTACGCTGCCAGTGGCCTACCCTGAACGCCCTCGCCACGGGTGCCGCCTCATCGGCGGATCGGACGCGGCAGGCCGCCACGGGCAGGGGTGCTGGTTCCGGGCATGCCGGCCGGCGGCTCCGTCGAGCGGTCTCGGAGATCGCGTAGCCCAGGTAGATGTCGGCACAGCGCCCCTCCGCCGCGGCCCCGCCGGCATCGAAGAAACCCGCGGCTCGCAGGTGGTTCTCCAGCACCTCGAACGCCCCGGCTGCTGCGTGGACCTCCAGGAACTCATCGCTCACGTGCTCACCATGGATCGGGGTTGGGCTTGCCGCGCGGTGGATGGAACGAGACGACCACGTGTCCGGGCTGGGAGACCGGCTCGTCGGTGACGAGGTCGAACTCGCCTGGATAGCGCTTGCGCAGCTCCGTGCGCAGGTCGGGCAGCGTTCGCTCCAGCAGGGCCACGTCGGCGACCCCACGTGCGAACAGGTCGAGCTCGACGGCGGGGCGGAACCGCGCCCGCACGAAGATGGCCTCGAAGCCATCGGCCTGCCAGGCGATGCGGATGGAACCGTCCGGTTGCAGCATCGGCACATGGTAGGGGACAACAGGCCAGGTGCATCTCGGCCGGGCCTGGTACCGCGCCCGCCGACCAGCCTCCGACAACGTCGGGCGCGGCCACTATCCTGTGCCCATGTTCGATGAACGTCCCGACATCCGGGAGCGATTGGGCGGAGAGCTCGTTGCCTGGATGACCACCGTCAATGCCGCCGGACAACCCCAGACATCGCCGGTGTGGTTCCTCGTCGAGGACGATGTCATCGTCGTCTACTCGCTGGACAGGACGCCTCGTACGCGCAACATCGCGGGCAACGGGCGTGTCTGCCTCAACCTCAACAGCACCCCGTCGGGTGCTGACGTCGTGATCATCGAGGGCGTCGCGGCCATCGTGACGGACGGTCTGCCAGCCAACCAGGACGAGCGCTATGTGGCCAAGTACGAGGTGCCCATGGCCGACTTGGGCATGACACCCGAATCGTTCGCTGCCGACTACCCCGTTCGCATCCATATCCAGCCGACTCGATTGCGCGCCTCATGAGCAATCGGCCCCTGCGACCGATAGCGGACCCCGAGATGGAGGCCTACGCCGGCCGACATACCACGCGCTCCTCGGAGCGTCTCCGCAGCGTGGCCGATGCCACCCGTGCCTGGAGCGATCACCCCGGCTACATGATCGACGCCACCGAAGGGCAGCTCCTGCGGCTGCTCGTCGCCATCAGCCGCGCGCGCCGGATCCTGGAGGTGGGCACGTTCAGCGGCTACTCAGCGCTCGCCATGGCGGAGTCGCTTCCGGCTGACGGCCTCATCGACACCCTCGAGCTGAGCCGCGATCACGCGGCCAAGGCGCGTGAGTACATCCAGCTGGCGGGCGAACAGGATCGTATCCGTGTCCACGAAGGCATGGCCCTCGATACGCTGGCCCGCCTGCCGGGCCCCTATGACCTGGCCTTCATCGATGCCGACAAGCCCGGCTACCCGGAGTACTACGAAGCCATCGTGCCACGCATGCGCCGGGGTGGGCTGATCGTCGCCGACAACGTGCTGCGGAGCGGCCGAGTGCTCGATGCCGAGAGCGGTGACCCCGGAGTCGTGGGTATGCGCGCGTTCAATGACCGGGTCGTGAGTGACCCCAGGGTCGAGGTGGTCATGCTCACGATCCGCGACGGTGTCTCGCTCGTGCGCGTGCGTGACTAGCGCAGACGCCGGCGGCCGCTTGACGGTGCTCTACGACGCGAGGTGTCGTGTCTGCACCCGTATCGCGGGTCGCCTGGCGGGCGCGGACCGAGGGCAACGGCTGCGGATCCGACCGCTGCAATCCGCGGCGGGCGACGCCTGGCCGGTCGTGCGCGACCTGGCTGCACGGTCCGATCTGCGACGGGCGCTCCACGTCATCGACGAGAGTGGCGCCTGGGCGACCGGCGGCGAGGCCATGCTGCGGGCGCTGGAGCGGCTGCCGGGCTTCGGTCCCGTGGCCGTGCTCGCCCGCCGGTGGCCGCTCGCCTTGTTGGTCGAGCCGGGATACCGCTGGTTCGCCCGCAACCGGGCTCACTTCAGCTGGCTGGCCGGTTCATTCGGCGCCCCGCAGGGCGTCGGTGGGGGAGAGGCGAGCCGCGCGCATGGCGGGGTAGAAGCCGGCGATGGCGCCGATGGCTAGGGCAGCCACGATCCCGCCCACCACTGCCACGGGCGGGATGATCGGCATCCATGCCTGCGAGAGCGCATAGGTGACGGCCAGCCCCGCGCCCAGCAGCACGCCGAGCACGCCGCCGACCAGCGCCAGGGCCAGCGCTTCGCTCACGAACTGCATGGCGATGTGGCGGCGAGTGGCACCCAGCGCGCGCCGCAGCCCGATCTCCGAGCGGCGCTCGAGCACGGACATGAGCATGACATTGGCGATACCGACGCCGCCCACGATGAGCGCCACCGCGCCGAGCCCCAGGAACAGCTCGGTGAAGGCGGTGGCAGCGGCGGCCTTGGCCTCGATCACGTCCGAGGGCCGGGTGACCTCGACCTCGCTGGCGTCCTCGGGGTTGGCCGTGCGGCCCATGACTGCGCGCACGTCCTCGATGTAGTCGACATCGCTGCGGACGTAGATGGTAGAAGGCGAGCCGTCGTGTTCGAAGAGGTTCTCAGCCAGCGGGATGCCCACGAACGCCGACGAATCCAGCTCCGACGCCAGCTCCACCGGGGCCAGGATGCCCACGACCGTGAACCAGCGGTCGCCCAGCCAGACACGTACGCCGGTCTCGTCGATGCCCAGCCGTCGCGCGGCAGTGTTGCCGAGCACGGTCGCCGGCAGGGTGGCCGACGCCGGGTCGAGCCAGCTGCCGACCCCGACCTCTGCCCGCAGCGTGTCGAGCAGGTCGAGGTCGGCCGCGGTCACGCTGATACCGCCGGTGCGACCCTCGTCGATGTAGTCGGTCCGCCGTACGGTCGCGTCGACGGTCGCCACGCTTGAAGCCGACTCCACGGGGCCCACGCGCGCGATCATGCCGCGCGCCTCAGGAGCCAGCTCGGCCTCGCCTCCGAAGAGCGTCTGCCCGGCGGTCACGCGCAGCATGTTGGTGCCCAGCCGGTCAAGCTGGGCGAGCAGGTCGGAGCGGCTGGACTCGCTGATGACGAGGACGCCGACCATGGCGGCGATACCGATGGCGATGCCTGCCATGGTCAGGGCGGCACGTACGCGACTGGTCCGCAGGCCGATAGCGCCCAGTCCCAACAGGTCCGAAGGGTGCAGGCGGCTGGAGCGGGGCCGCCCGCGCCGCGCCGGGGCGCCGGCCGCTGGCGGTGCTCGCCGGGCGGCCGGTTCGGCCGTGGCGCTCATGCCGCCACACCGGTAGCGTCGCGCACGATGCGGCCGTCCAGGATCTCAAGCCGACGCGGCAAACGCGCCGCCACCGCGTGGTCGTGCGTGATGACCACGATGGTCGTGCCGTCCTGTCGGTTGAGCTCGTCGAGCAGATCCAGGATGCGTTTGCCGGTCTGGCTGTCGAGATTGCCGGTGGGCTCGTCGGCCAGGACGACGCTGGGCCGACCCACGATGGCGCGCGCGATGGCAACACGCTGGCGCTCACCGCCCGACAGCTTGGAAGGTCGGTGGCCGGCGCGATGTGAAAGGGCCACTCGCTCCAGCGCCTCAGCGGCGAGCGTTCGCCGTTCGGAGGGCCCGACGCCGCGGTAGAGCAGGCCGTTGGCGACGTTTTCCAGGGCGCTCATGCCCTCGAGCAGGAAGAACTGCTGGAAGATGAACCCGACGTGCTGACTGCGCAGGCCCGACAGGTCCGTGTCGTTGAGGTGGCTGATGTCGTAACCGGCCACCTTGACGATGCCCGAGGTGGGCTTGTCAAGCGTTCCCAGCACGTGCAGGAGGGTCGACTTGCCGGACCCGGACGGGCCCACGATGGCAACCAGCTCGCCAGCCTGGATGCGCAGGTTCACGCCGCGCAGCGCCTCTACCGGCGGGTCTCCGGGATACGTGCGCACGGCGTCACGCAGATCCAGTACGACCGGGCCCAGCGGGCGACGTGGCGGCGATGGTCGCCCGGCCGGCGGGGCAGCGTGTGCCGGGCGGAACGCCGGCGGGGCAGCGTGTGCCGGGCGGAACGCCGGCAGGGCAGCGTGTGCCGGGCGGGATCCCGGTGGAGGCGTCGGGGCCGAGGGCGGGGTGGATGGCGGCCTGCTCCCTGGCTGCCCGGGTGGGGCAGGAAGCAGCTGTCGCCGTGGGTCGTTCACGCGGGCACGACCACGGTGTCACCGGCATCGAAGTCGCCGCTGACCTCAACGCCGCTGTCATCGAAGAGTCCCACCTCGGCCAGTGTCAGGTATGTCGAACCGTCCTCGGCCACGATCTCCAGGGCGTAGCCGCCTTCGCGCAGGGCCAGCAGGGCGTCGATGGGGACGGTCAGGACGTCTGGCCGCGTTTGGCGCACGACGTCGATGGTCACTTCGGCCCCGTCGAGGTCACCCACCGCCTGGGCATCAGCGAGCACGATGGTCACCTCGACGGTGGGCTCGCTGGCTCCTGCCAGGGTCTGTGCCACGCTATCGATCTCGGCCACGATGCCGGCCGCGTCGGTGCCGTCGGGGAGCTCCACGCTGACCTCATCCCCCTCGCTCAGGATGTCGCGGCGATCGGCCTCCAGGTCGAATGTCACCACCAGGTCGGTGCCGCTGGTATATGCCAGCACGCTGCCCGCTTGCGAACGGGTACCCAGCTCCGGCACGACCTGCGTGATGCGCACAGCGCCGGGCAGGAATGTCACCTGGCCCGGATCGATGACGCCGTTCTTCTCCTGGTTGGTCTTGCGCTCCCAGCGGCGCACCGCGCGTTCGGTCTTGAGCCGGTAGTTCCAATCGGGCTTGACCTTCCTGTCGAGGTAGCCCAGCTCAGCCAGACTTTCCTCGAGCTGCTTGACATCGGGACCGTTATCGCTGTCGTTGCTGAGCGGCCGGTAGGCCGGACGTGAGCCGTAGAAGAGGTAGGAGGAGCTGGTGCCGTCGACTTCGTAGATCTCGTCACCCAGGCTGAGGATGTCGCCCACCGCGGGCAGCCGGGTGTAGGTGCCCGTGATGCCGGAGATGATGACGCCTTCACCGGCGTAGCCGAGGGTGCCGTCAAAGGCCTCGGTCGACCGCATCGTGCGTTCCAGGATGGTGGCGGTCGACACCGGCACGACTGGCGTCGCGGCCGCACTGACGGCATCGCCATCGGTACCGCGCGGCAGGTTGGTGGCGACGAAGACGACGCCCACGATCGCGGCCACGACGACGCCGAACGCGAGCAGTCGAGCCATCACTCGCGGCCTCCGGCCAGACCTCCCGGGCCGCCACCTGGTCCGATGCCGTCGATCTGCAGCTCGTCGGCGCAGGCCGTGCGCGCCTCCTGGAAGGCCTCGGAGCGGAAGTCGATGCCCAGCTCTGCGAAGCGCGACCCGCCCCGCTGCAGCCGGCCGTCGGCAGCGAGCATGGGATCGGGGTACTCCGGATAGCCGTTATCGCGCAGGCACTGGGCCAGCAGTAGCTGCTCCTCGAGCCGCTCCTGCTCCTCGACCGGATCGATGTCGGGGCGCGCTGCTTCGAGGATGGGCCCGCATGCCTCCTGCGCCACCATGAACTCCTCGCTCAGGTCGTCGAGTCCGCCTCGACCACCCACCGCTCCGCGCAGGAAGCGTCCGCCGCCTTCGCCCCCGCTGACCTGTGGATCGTCCATGTCGATGCCGTTGTCACGCATGCAGCGAGCGAATGCCAGCAGTGCCTCTTCGCGATCGGCGAACGCCAGCTCGGTCACCACGCTGCCGGGAGCCGGTGAAGGGCTCTCGTCAGGGCTCGCCAACGTCGCTACCTGTGCCGCCGCCGGCACCGCCAGGGCAAGGCTCATGGCGACGGCGAGCGGCATGGCGCCCCATCGGGCGCGTGTCGGCGAGTGCGGCATCGGATACTCCCTGAGCGTAGCGATCGAATCATCACCCAGCCTGCGACGATGCGGTCAGGCGCGCGTGGACGCGTGTAAGGGCGACGTAATCCCCACTGGGCGGCGCTTCCTACGGCGCCCCGGGGCCGCCGGGCACCTGGAGGCCGACCTCGGCGGTGCAGACACCACTGGCAGCCTGGAATTCGGGCGAGAACGGGTCCAGCGTCAATTCCCCGTCGGCCCCGCGTATCGAGCCGATGGTGAGACCCCGGACCGGGTCGGGGTCTGGGAAGTCGATGCCTTCGCGCCGCATGCATTCGGCGAACGCGAGGAGCTGCTCGTTCTGTTCGGCCTGCTGCTCGGGGTCCACGTCTGGCTGGAGTGCTGCCAGCAGCCCCTGGCAGGCCTCGAGCGCATCGAGGAACTCGCTGCTCATGAAGTCGATGCCGGCGATGACGGAGGGGTCGGCGAAGCGGACACCCTCGGGCCCGAACTGCGGATCCGGGATATCGAGCCCGTTCTCGCGCAGGCAGCCGACGAACTCGAGGATGGCATCCTCGCCCTCGACGCCCTGGGTGGGAGCTTCGCTGGCTGCTGCGTCCGGTCCGGGCGTGCCCAGGGTCGCGACCTGGGCACTGGCGCCCACTGACAGCACCACCAGCATCACGCTCAGCAGCAGGGTGATCGACAAGGCAGCTCGGCTCTTCATGCTGTTCAGGATAGACCGGCCGCTGCGGTCCGGTAGTCGAGCGCTGGGTCTCAGGCCGAGTCGTCGTGGTGGTGGATGGCCCATGCGCGTCGTCGTGGCTCGCCTTCACCCAGGTGTTCGGGGCGCTCGGGAGGGATACCCATCGCGTAGTGCCCGTACCAGGCCGCCGATCGGCGGGCGCTGAAGCCGTGTGCGACGACCGAGAGCACCACCGTCCAGATCACCACCGGCCCCAGCGGATCGGATGGCACGCCGGCGTTCTCGAGCACCTCGAGCGCAAGGACGACGAACACCACCGATGCCAGCCACCGCGGGCCGAACCAACCGATGAACGCGACGCTGACGCGGTCAAAGCCGCTGCCCAGCAGTGCCAACGCCACCGGGAGCATGCGCAGCAGCGTGAGCGCCAACAGCGCGTACGCGAGGACCGCCGGGTCGGCCAGGCTGGTCAGATGCTCGCTCACGAGGAGCCCGAAGACCAGCCAGACGGCGATCGACAACAGCACCGCCTGGGTCTCGGTGAACGCGATATCGGTCCCCACCTGCTCCTTGCTGCCCAGGCTGAACGCCAGCCCGGCAGCGAACGAGGCGATGAAGCCGCTGGCTCCCAGTCCGGCAGCCACGAAGTAGGCCCCCAGCGCGAGTACCAGCACCGCGAGCTGGCGCGAGCTCGGTGTGGCGAGGTGCTGGCTCTCGGCGCGCACCAGCAAGCGGCGGCCCGAGCCCCCGATGGCGAGCCCGACCAGCAGCGCCAGTGACGTGCGGGGAGGCGGGCGGCCCGCCTCAGCTGTTCTCGGGGTCGCCCTCGCGCAGGAACCGCTCGATCTCCCCGATGAGCTCATCGCCCGACGGCAGTCGGGCCTCGTCGACCATCGCTTCGAGGCGGTCGACGTACGACTGGGTGGAGTCGTCCGCGGACGCCGCCACGTCCAGCTTGGCGGCCATGGAGCGGGCTTCCAGCTCCAACACGGCCGTGGTGATGGACTCACCGATGTGCGGCTCGACCGCGCGAACGAGGGCGACCGCGGCAGCGGGGTACTCACCGCTGATGTAGTGCGGCACCTGGGCGAAGTAGCCGAAGGTGGGGATGCCGGCCTCGGCCACCGCCAGATCGATGACCGAGACAGCGGCCGAGGGCACCCGCATGGTACCGATGGGTCCGGCCTCCACCCCGCCCTGCAGCAGGCCGTCAGCGGACGCGATGCCGAGGATGCTGACGGCACGCGTGTGCGGCACCGCAGCCGGGATGGAGCCCAGCGTCATCCATTCGGCCACGCCGAGGTCTTGCGCCAGCATGACCAGCTCGCGCGACAGCTCCTGCCAGCGGTAGTCCGGCTCGGGGCCGCTCAGCATCAGCACATCCCTGCGGGCGAAGGACCGGTGCATGACCTGCAATCGCGGCCAGTCGAGCGAGCGTAGCCGTCCGTCGTCGATATGCAGCGTGGGCCGCCGGGCGCGGTAGTCGTAGAGGCCGTCAGCCTCGATCCCGGCGATGGGCACGGCGTGCTGCGCCAGGAGCGCCGCGGCCGTGGTCGCGGCCGCACCGGCATCCACCCAGGCATCGAGGGCGACGATCATGAGCGGATCGTTCAGCTCGGCGTGATCGAGCAGGTGGTAGAGCGTCACACCGACAGGATATGGGCTGTGGCTCCTTGATGCTGCCGTAGACTTCGCGGCGTGCGGCTCGATCGTGCGCTCAGCCTGGATCTCAGGACGGCCTTGCGGTCGAATCCCATCCGCTTCTACCTGGGTCTGCAGCTACTTGCCGCGGGCGTGTTCGTGTGGCGCCGTGGGCCCGACTCCGTCTCCACGGTCCTGCTCATCTGGCTGGGCCTGGCGTGGCTGGCCTTCTTCGCCTGGTGGGCCGGCCGCTCGCGAGCCGCGCATCCGCGGCCGGATGCGGTACCGGCCGCCGGCTCGCGAGCGGCGTTCGCTCTCGTCGGCGTTGCCGGCATGACCGTGTGGGGATCCGGCCTGAGCGAGGGAGCTGGCTTCGTCCTGCTGGCATGCGGTGTGGGGGGCTGGCTGTGGTCGGCGCTACGCAGCGGTGGTGTGCGTCACCTGCGAGAGCGGCTCACGCGTGATCCGCGACCGTTCCTGCCGCTGCTGCTGCTGATCGGGCTGCCGCGTCTGCTTGCCGGCGGCCCTGCCTACCTCGTCGGTGCCGCACTGGCCCTGCCCAGCGGCATCGGCCAACAGCTGCTCTACCTGGTCGGCCTCTATGCGCCGCTCGAGGCCGCCTCCCGTCACGCCGCCGCTGCGGCAGTGACCTCGGCGCTCCTGTTCGCCCTTGTCCACGTGCCGCTGCTGCTGGCGCCGAACGGCGGAGACCTTCTGGCGGCGCTGGCCAATGGCGTCCTCTTCCAGGCCAGTGTCGGGCTCGTCGCCTGCCTGGCGTATCAGCGGCATCGCGCGGTCGTGCCCATCGGCGTCGTACATGCGCTGGCTATCGGCTGACGGCGGCAGTGCCAGCGGCCACCTTCCTATACTCAGGGGAGCCGCCGCCCGGCGGTCATGGCGCAGTCCACGCAAGGAGATGAGGATGACCAGGACACAGACGCGAACGCTCGCCGCGGGTGCCTCGTTGGCGCTGCTGTTGAGTGCGGCGAGCTTCGCCCCGGCCACGGCGCAGGATACGGCCGCGGTCGAGACGCCGGTGGCGATCCCTTCCGACGGCTATGACATCACCGGCACGCTGGCCATGCCCGCCGACGCTGCTGGCGCCGTCCCGGCGGTGCTGATGTTGCACGGCTACGGCAGCAGTGCCGACGAAGTCGGCAACATGTACGCGCGACTGGCCGAGTCCCTGGCGGCGGAGGGCATCGGCTCGCTGCGCATCGACTTCGCCGGCATGGGAGCGAGTGGGGCCTCCACGCTCGACTACGACTGGGGCTCGCAGACGGGTGACGCGGTCGCCGCCCTCGACTGGCTCGTCGCGCAGGAAGGCGTCGACCCGGAGCGTGTCGGCGTCCAGGGCTTCAGCAACGGTTCCATGATCGGCTCGCACCTTGTCGGCACCGATCCACGTGCCGCCGCCTTCGCCTCCTGGTCGGGCGCCATCTACGACGGTAGCGCACAGGCACCATCCCTGACGCCAAGCCTGGAGGAGTGTGAGGCCACGGGCGAAGGTCATCTTGAGCTCGACCTGGGCTGGCGCACCCTCGACCACAGTTGCGAGTACTTCAGCTCGCAGCTGGCCAGCACAGCGCTGACCGACTTCGCCGACTACTCCGGACCGCTCCTGCTCATCGCCGGCACTGCCGATGAGTCGGTCGATCCGAGTGTCTCGGAGAACGCCGCCACGGCCAGTGCCAGCGACGATGTCACGCTCGAGATGATCGAGGGAGCGGACCACATCTATCTCGTCCTCACGGAGGACCAGACCCTCGCCGACGAGGTCATCGGCATGACCGCCGACTGGTTCGCCCAGAAGCTGTGATCCGACCGCGATGAGGCGAGCGAGCGCGCTAGACGGACCGCGCTCGCTTCCTCACACGCGCCAGCGCTCCCTCCCAGCCGGCGTCGATCGGCTTGCCGGGCTCGTCGAGGTCGATGAGGACCGGCGCGTGATCGGACGGTGTCGGCGGGCCCTTGCGCGCCTCGCGATCGATCTCGGCCCAGACCACCCGCTCAGCCACGCTCTCGGTTCCGTACAGCAGATCGATGCGCATGCCCATGTTCTTGTGGAACATGCCGGCGCGATAGTCATACCAGCTGAAGCGGTCGGGATCGGGCTGTCGCAGCCGGTAGGTGTCGACCAGGCCCCAGTCGCGCAGCCGCGCGAGCGCCGCGCGCTCCGGCTCCGAGACATGCGTAGCGCCATGCGCGGCGCCAGCGTCCCAGACGTCCTCATCGCTGGGGGTCACGTTGAGGTCGCCGCCCAGCAGGATGGCATCAGTCGGTTCTGCGACCTGTGCTAGCCACTCGGCCAGGCGCTCGAACCAGCGCAGCTTGCCCGCGTACCATGCCGAACCGAGCTCACGACCGTTGGGTGCGTAGAGGCTGGCCACGCGGATGCCCCCACACACGGCACTGATCATCCGAGCTTCGGTGAGTGGATCGAAATCGTCGGCGCTGGGGGCATCCTTGCTGCTGCGGCTCTGGCGCACCGGCCCATCTCCGAAGTTGGCGATGGGCTCCTCGATCCCGAGCTTGCTGGCGATGGCAACGCCGTTCCAGCGGCCCTCGCCGTGATGGAGCAGCTCATACCCGGCCATGCGGAAGGGCATCTCCGGAACGTCGTCGTCGGCCAGCTTCGTTTCCTGCAGCAGCAGGATGTCGGGGGCAGCCCGGTCAAGCCACTGCTCGACAGCGTCCAGGCGTGCCTTGAGCGAGTTGACGTTCCACGTCGCGATACGCATCGAGGAGCAGGGTAGCCGCTCAGCGCGTCCTCGTGTCCGGCCCCGCGCCCGGCGCGGCGCCAAGCACGAGGCCCCGTGTCTTCCCACGGAGCCTCGTGAAGATCGGATCGTGAGCGTCTGCTAGCTGCAGCCGCTGGTGGCGCCGCAGTTGAGGCACTTGTAGCAGCTGCCGTTGCGGACCATGATGCTGCCGCAGTCCATGCACGAAGGTGAGTCGGCGCTGACCGAGAAGGCGATGCGCTGACCGGCGCCCAGCGAGGCGATCACCTGGGCCTTGCCGTTGGCACTGCCGTTGGCGGTGGTCGCATCAGCGCCGGCGCCCGCGGCCCCCAGGCTCGACGGCCGCTCCCCGCCCTCTCCCTCGGAGGAGGTCGAGGAAGCGGGCGGGGCCGCGGCCGGGGTGGAGTCACTCAGGCCGTCGGGACGATCGAATGCGCCGAGCTGGGCCGACGGTGTCGCGGGCACTTCGCTCACCATCCCGCCGCCCATGATGCCGAGCGCATCACGATCGTCCTTGCTGAGGAAGCGGGAACCCATCCAGCGGAAGATGTAGTCCACGATCGACTTGGCGATGGGCACCTCCGGGTTGCCGGTGAAGCCCGACGGCTCGAAGCGCACATGTGTGAACTTGCTCACGAGGTCACGCAGCGGCACGCCGTACTGCAGGGCGATGGAGGTCATCGTGGCCAGGGTATCCATGAGGCCGCTGACGGTGGATCCCTCCTTGGCCATCTTCAGGAAGATCTCACCGGGCTGGCCGTCAGGATAGAGGCCCACCGTGATGTAACCCTCGTGCCCGGCGACCTGGTACTTGTGCGTGACCGCGCGGCGTTCGTCCGGCAGGCGGCGCCGGTAAGGCTTGGGCTCCCCAGTGAGCTCAAACACCGGCGCCTCGCCTGCCGTGGTGGTGTTCGCGGTGGTGGTGTCCTTCTTCTTGCCCGTCGAGAGCGGCTGGCTGCGCTTGGAGCCATCGCGATAGATGGCGATGGCCTTCAGTCCCAGCTTCCAGCCCTGCAGGTAGACATCCTCGATGTCCTCGGCCGTGGCAGCCTCCGGCATGTTGACGGTCTTGCTGATGGCGCCCGAGAGGAAGGGCTGCGTGGCGCTCATCATGCGCAGGTGACCCATGTGGCCGATGGAGCGCTCGCCGTTGACCGGCTTGAAGGCGCAGTCGAAGACCGGCAGGTGCTCAGGTCGGAGGTCCGGCGCCCCCTCGATGGTCTCGAACTCATCGATATAGTCGATGATCGACTCCACTTGGTCAGGGCTGTAGCCGAGGCGCTTGAGCGCCTTGGGCACGGTGCCGTTGACGATCTTCAGGAAGCCTTCGCCCACGAGCTTCTTGTACTTGATGAGCGCGATGTCCGGCTCGATGCCGGTGGTGTCGCAGTCCATCATGAAAGCGATGGTGCCGGTGGGTGCAAGGACGCTGACCTGGGCGTTGCGGTAGCCGTGCTTCTCGCCCAGCGCGAGGGCTTCGTCCCAGGTCGTACGGGCCTCAGCCACGAGCGCCCCGGCCTCGCCGCCCTCCTCCATCTCATAGGCGGCGTCACGGTGCTTGCCGATGACACGCAGGAAGGGCCCCTCGTTGATGGCGTAGTCGTTGAAGGCACCGTCGTGATCGCGCGCCACGACGGCAGATTGCCGGTAGGCCTCGCCGGTCATGATGGCGGTGATGGCGCCGGCGTAGGCGCGGCCCGCCTCGGAGTCGTAGGCAAGGCCGCGGCTCATGAGCAACGCCCCAAGATTGGCGTAGCCCAGCCCCAGCGGCCGGAAGCGATGCGAGTTCTCCTCGATCTGCGCGGTCGGATAGGAGGCGTTGTCGACGAGGATCTCCTGTGCCGTGATGGTCAGCCGGGCTGCGTAGCGGAAGGCTTCGGCATCGAAGTCACCCGCGGCATCCACGAACTTCATCAGGTTCAACGAAGCCAGGTTGCAGGAGGTGTCGTTGATGAACGAGAACTCCGAACAGGGGTTGGTGGCGTGCTGGCGATCCGTATTGGCGACCGGGTTCCAGTCGTTGATGGTGGTGTCGTACTGGATGCCGGGATCGCCGCAGATCCAGGCCGCCTCCGCCATGTGGCGGAAGATCGTGCGTGCCTTGTGCGTATCCGCCGGCTCGCCCGTGGTGACCTCGTAGGTGGTCCAGTCCGCGTCATCTTCCACGGCCCGCATGAAGCGGTCGGAAGCGCGCACGCTGTGGTTGGCGTTCTGGAAGAACACCGAGCCGTAGGCCTCACCGGTGAAGGAGGGGTCGTAGCCGGCTTCGATGAGCGCCCAGGCCTTGCGCTCCTCGCTGGCCTTGGAGTCGACGAACTGCAGGATGTCGGGATGGCCCGAGTCGAGGATGACCATCTTGGCCGCGCGCCGGGTCTTGCCGCCCGACTTGACGACGCCAGCGAAGGCATCGAAGCCACGCATGAAGCTGACCGGCCCCGACGCCACGCCACCGCCCGACATCTTCTCCTTCGAGCCGCGGATGGGGGAGAGGTTGACACCCGCGCCCGAGCCGTACTTGAAGAGCATGGCCTCGGTCTTGGCCAGGTCCATGATGGACGACATGGAGTCCTGCACGGAGTTGATGAAGCAAGCCGAGCACTGAGGCTTGGGCTCCACACCCACGTTGAACCACACCGGGCTGTTGAAGGCCATCTTCTGGTGCAGCAGCAGATGTGTCAGCTCTGCCTTGAAGGTGGCGAGGTCCTCATCCGTGGCGAAGTAGCGCTGCGTGGCAGCCCAGCTGGTGATGGTGTTGACGACGCGGTCGATGAGCTGCTTGACGCTGCGCTCGCGACTGGCGGTGCCGATGTGGCCGCGGAAGTACTTGCTGACGACGACGTTGGTGGCCAGCTGGCTCCAGAACTCGGGAACCTCCACGTCTTTCTGTTCGAAGACCGACTTGCCGGACTCGTTGGCGATGCTGGCGTCACGAAGCTCCCAGGCGACCTCGTCGTAGGGATGGATCCCGGGTGTGGTCCAGCGGCGTTCGAACGTCAGGCCCACGGCGTTGGCACCGGTGAAGCGGTACTGATCGTCCATGGCGACGTGCGTGCCGGAGCGTTTGCTCCGGCCATTGCGTGCCCCTGAGCGCGCTGTCGCCTCCTTGCCGGCGGTGGCGTTGCGGACCTTGGCGACAGCCTCAGCCATGACCTCTCCTCTCATTCCCGCGCCGGCGACGACACCAGCGCACTCGGATACACATGGGTCCACCGCAGGGGCCCGTTCGATGCCGTCGTCAGCGGCCGGATCTGTGTCTGGGCTCCGGCCCCGCTAGCCACCCTCAGGGGTCGCTCCGGGGGCATGCCCTACCTGGCGACGGGACGCCGATTGTGGACCGGCCCCAGGGCGGTGTCAAGCCCTCAGACACTACATGTTGGGGTAGGCCCGGCGCCGTCTACACAATATGTAGCGGTCGCATGCCTTCACGGGCCGACGCTGTGGACGACCTGTGCACACGCCTGGTGGATGGCTGGCGGACAGGAACGAGGATAGAACATCCGTTCGTATCTGTCGAACGGCCACGGCGCCGAGCGTGCTGTCCTACCGGGCCGGCGAAGAGCCTGAGGAGCCACGCACCAGCAGCGTCACCGGCAGCTCGACACGGCGAGGGGCGACAGCACGGTCATACAGTCGTTCGAAGAGCATCTCGACGGCCGTGGCGGCAACGTCGTTGGTCGACTGGGCGACGGTGGTCAGGGGCGGCGTCACGTCGGCACCGAAGGCGATGCCGTCGAAGCCCACCACCGAGAGATCTTGGGGCACCCGACATCGGCGGCATGGGCAGCGCTCAGTGCGCCTACGGCCATGAGGTCGTTCTCGGCGAAGACCGCCGTCGGCGGCGAGCCGCTCCCGAGCCAGCCCTCCATGGCGGCGCGGCCGCTGGCGGCACGGAAGTCACCGCGGAAGATGCGCTGCTCGTCGATGGTGACGCCGGCCTCGTCGGTGGCGCCGCGAAACCCTTCCAGTCGACGGGCGCTGGTACCGGTGCCTCCCGGCCCGGCGATGACGGCGATGTCGCGATGGCCCAGCTCCAGCAGGTGCCGGCCGGCGAGGTAGCCACCGCGATGGTTCTCGACCAGCACCTGCGACACGGGCAGGTCGCCCAGCTCGCGATCGACCACGATCGTGGGCGGGCCGCTGTCCACCAGGTGCCGCAACCCCTCTGACGACTGGCTGGCGGCGATCAGGAGCAGCCCATCGACCTTCTTGGAGAGCAGGACCTCGAGGTAGGCTGCCTCCTTGACCTGGTCCCCGTCGGAGTTGCAGATGATGGCGCTGTAGCCGGCCTCGAACATGTGGTCCTCGAGGCTGCGCACGAGGTCGCCGAAGAAGGGGTTGGCGATGTCGGGCACGACGATGCCGACGGTGTGGGTGCGGCCCCGGCGCATGGAGCGCGCAAGGGCATTGGGTCGGTAGCCGAGCTCCTCGACGGCTGCCTCGACGCGCGCAGCCGTGCGAGGGTCGACCTTGCGTGTGCGGTTGACCACGTGCGAGACGGTGGTGGTGGAGACGCCGGCACGCTCTGCGACATCGCGGATCGTGGTCATGGATGCGCCACGTTGGTCGATGGCGGGAACGGCGTTGACACGGTCATCGGCTGCAGGATACGCTGGCGCAAACGGTTGCGCAATCGGTTTCGCCTAGATCCGGGTGCGACCTGGAGGTATGCCGTCCTCATGGCCCGATCCGAGATGAACGCTGCCGTCGTGGTCGCCGGCTCCATCAACGTGGACCTCATCGTGGGCGTGCCCCACCTGCCGGCGGCCGGAGAGACCGTGCTGGGCGACCGTTTCGTGCAGCAGAACGGCGGCAAGAGCGCGAACCAGGCGGTAGCGGCCAGCAAGGTCGGGGCAGCCGTGACGATGCTCGGCGCGGTCGGCGACGACGACCTGGGCCGGAGCGCCCTGGTGGGCCTCGCGCAGGCCGGCGTCGACGTGGCCCGCTGCCGGGTGGTCGCGGGCGAGCACACCGGCTTGGCGTTGATCATCGTCGATGCGACAGCCGAGAACCAGATCGCCGTCGCACCGGGCGCCAACGCTCGCCTTGACGCGGCCATGATCGCGGCGGAGGTGCTGGACCTCGAGCTGGCGCCGACGGCCGTCTGCCTGCTGGGCTTCGAGGTGCGCGACGAGGCGGTCCTGGCGGCCGCTCGCTGGGCATCGCAGAAGGGCCTTCGCATCATCCTCAACCCGGCCCCGGCGCGGCCGCTCCTCGCCGAGCTGATCGGCCTGGGTCCCATCCTGACGCCCAATCAGACAGAGGCGGAGATGCTCTCGGGCGAGGCCGAACCCGAGGCAGCTGCACGCGTGCTCGCCGGTCGCAGCGGTGCGCCCGTGATCGTGACCCTCGGGGCCGAGGGTGCGCTGCTCTGGCGGGACGGGCAGGCTGAGCGGATGCCCGCTCATGCGGTGACGCCCGTCGACACCACCGGTGCCGGCGACGCGCTCAACGGCATCCTGGCGGCCGAGCTGGCGGGCGGGGCAGATCTGCGCGAGGCGTTGCGCTGGGCCATGGTGGGCGCAGGGCTCAAGACCACACGCGCCGGCGCCCAGGCTGGGCTGCCCGACCGCGAGGCCATCGCGCGCCAGCTGGCCTGAGCGACCGCGCCGCCAGCCGGGCCGGGAGCTCCGCGTGCCCGTGACGGGGGAGCCGACCACGACCTCGCCGACAGCCTCGTCCGGCTCTGCGACCTGCCACCACGTGAGCGGACCCACAGTGCTGCCGCCGGTGTCACCTCGCGGCGACCCGTCGGGCCGGGGAGACATCTTGTGGCTGACCGTTGACTCGGCCTCGGGGCCGCAGTAGACTTTCGGCGTAAACGGTTGCGCAAACGGTTGCGCGCCCGTGTCGGGGGCGGCCTCATCCACTCCCGCGCAACAGCAGCAGGCCCTGGAGGGGGCACAAGGAGGGATCCACCGCATGGTTGGTATCACCAGGAGCCGCTGGCTCACCGCCGGCCTCACCACCATCATGGCGGCCGGCCTGGTCGTCGGTTCGAGCGCAGCCGCCTTCGCGCAGGACGAGGAGTGCCCACCGGCCCAGGTGACGGGCGTGCTGCCCGACCTGACCGAGCAGTTGGGCCGCACGCCCAAGGTCGGCCTCGTCATGAAGTCGCTGGCCAATGAGTTCTTCCAGCAGATGGACAACGGCGCCAAGGCCTTCGCCGCCGAGAACGAGGATCTCTTCGAGTTCCAGACCGTAGGCATGAAGGACGAGCGCGACTTCGCCGCCCAGGTCGAGGCCGTCGAGAATTACATCACCCAGGAGTTCGACGTCATCGTCATCGCCCCGGCCGACTCCAAGGCCATGGTCGAGCCCATCAAGGAGGCGCTCGACGCGGGCATCAAGGTCATCAACATCGACGTCGCACTCGACCAGGACGCCATGGCCGATGCGGGCATCGACCTGGCCTTCTTCGGCCCGGACAACCGCCTCGGCGCCAAGATGGCCGGCGACGCGCTGGCCGCTTCGCTGGGCGAGGGCGCCAACGTGGTCATCCTCGAGGGCAACCCCGAGGCCGACAACGGCAACCAGCGCCGCATGGGCTTCGAGGACGCGGTCGCCGAGGGCGGCCTCAACCTGCTCGACTCCCGCACCGCGAACTGGGAGACCGAGCAAGCCAACCAGCTGATGACCACCTTCCTGACCCAGTACCCGGACATCCAGGGGGTCATGGCTGCCAACGACAGCATGGCTCTGGGTGTGGTCGCAGCCCTCGACGCCGAGGGCAAGACCGGTGAGATCCAGGTCGTCGGCTTCGACAACATCCCCGGCGTACGCCCGCTCATCGCTGATGGGACCATGCTGGCCACCATCGAGCAGTTCGGGTCGGACATGGCCGTCTTCGGCATCGAGATGGGCCTGCGCGAGCTGGCCGGTGAGGAGTTCTGCGGCTGGCAGCTGACTCCCATCGAGCTTGTGACCGCGGAGAACGTCGTCGTCGAGTAAGACGCTGACGTAGCAGAACCTGGGTCAGCCGTTGGCCTCCTCCGGCGGCTGACCCTTTTCGTACACTCACGCGACTCACAGGCACGGAGCAGGGTTGATGAACTAGACCCACAGGCGACGCCACGGTCACAGCCCGATCGTCGGCTGAGACCGTCGCGCCAGCTGCTGGGACACCCCTGCTTGACGTACGCCACGTGAGCAAGGAGTTCCCGGGCGTCCTCGCGCTCGACAACGTCAGCCTGACCGTCCGCGCGGGTGAGGTCCACGCCCTCGTCGGTGAGAACGGTGCCGGCAAGTCGACGCTGGTCAAGGTGCTCTCCGGCGTCCAGAAGCCCGATGGCGGTGAGATGCTGCTCAACGGCCAGCGCTACCTCGCGCACGATCCGAAGGAGGCCATCGAGGCCGGTATCCGGGTCGTGTACCAGGAGCTCAATCTCCTGACCTACCTGACCGTCGAGGAGAACCTGTCGTTCGAGTCGCTGCCCAGCCATCACGGCCTCGTCGACAGGGGAGTGATGCGCGAGCGCGCCGAGCGGTTGATGGCCGACGTCGGATTGGACGTGCCGCCCAACACGACGGTCGAGGACCTTGGCATCGCCCAGATGCAGATGGTCGAGATCGCCCGCGCGCTCCTGACCGAGGCCAGGCTGCTCATCCTCGACGAGCCCACAGCGACGCTGACGCCGCGCGAGACGGACCAGCTCTTCGGCATCATCCGCAAGCTGGCTGGACAAGGCATCGGCATCCTCTTCATCAGCCACCATCTCGACGAGGTGAAGGAGATCGGTGACCGCGTCACCGTCCTGCGCAACGGTCAGTGGGTCGCGACCGAGGACGTCCGCGATGTCACCGTGCCTCAGATCATCGAGCTGATGGTGGGGCGGGCCATGACCGAGGCCTATCCCTTCCGGCCGTCGGTCGAGCTGGGTGGCGAGCTGCTCACGGTCGAGAACCTGAGCTACCGCGGCAATCTCGAGCCGGTCTCGCTGCAACTGCATGAAGGCGAGATCCTGGGCGTGGCCGGCCTCGTGGGCTCCGGGCGGACCGAGGCCATGCGTGCCATCTTCGGCGCCGACAAGGCCGCCACCGGCGTCATCAGGGTCGAGGGCGAGGTGGTCCGCATCGCCGAGCCCAGCGACGCGGTGGCCGTCGGCATCTGTCTGCTCACCGAGGACCGCAAGACGCAGGGCCTGATGCTGGACATGAGCGTGGCCCAGAACACGACCATCACCAAGCTTGAGGCTGTCACCAAGCGCGGCCTGCTCCAGACTCGTGACGAAGCCGCGGCTTCTCAGGAGCTGATCGACGCGCTCAGCATCAAGGCACAGTCCCCGGCGCAGCTGGCGCGCTACCTCTCCGGCGGCAACCAGCAGAAGGTGGTGGTGGCCAAGTGGCTCTTCGCAGAGTCACGCATCCTCATCTTCGACGAGCCCACGCGCGGCATCGACGTCGGCGCCAAGTTCGAGATCCACAACCTCATCTGGGACCTCGTCGAGGCCGGCAAAGGCGCCATCGTGGTCTCGTCGGACCTGCCGGAGCTGCTGGGCATCTGCCACCGCATCATCGTCTTCAGCAAGGGCGCCATCGTCGGTGAAGTGCTGCGTGAGCAGTTCAGCGAGAAG
Source organism: uncultured Chloroflexia bacterium (assembly GCA_963712735.1). Taxonomy (GTDB): domain Bacteria; phylum Chloroflexota; class Limnocylindria; order Limnocylindrales; family CSP1-4; genus JAFMJV01. The sequence goes on from CAVQIZ010000005.1 coordinate 253,505, forward strand.
GCCGTGCTCGAGTTGGCCTACAAGAACTACCTTGACCCCGCGACCGCCGCCGCCCGAGCCAGCCAAGCCACGACAGGAGACACGGCATGAGCGCAGCATCGACACCGTCCACGCCCCGGGGCGAGGGTCAGATGTCGTTGGCCAACCGTGCCGTCGCCTTCTCGCTCCGAGAAGCCGGCGTCGGTCTCGCCCTTGTCGTCCTGGTCGTCCTGTTCATGGTCTTCGCCCCGTACTTCGCGACCGGTGACAACTTCACGCGCATGTTCGGCCAGGTGGCCATCAACACGGTGCTCGCGGTGGGCATGACCTTCGTCATCCTCATCGGCGGCATCGACCTCTCCGTCGGTTCCGTGCTGGCCGTGGCCACGGTCGTCGGCGCGACCATCATGGTCCCCGACTTCCTCGCCCTCTGGGTGCCGTTCGAGCTGGATCCGCTGGTCTCGATCCCGCTCGCCATCGTGGTCATGCTGCTCGTCGGTGCGCTCTGTGGCTTCATCAACGGCTTCGTCAGCGAGCGCTGGAAGGTGCCCTCGTTCATCGTCACGCTGGGCATGATGTCGATCGCCCGCGGTGCCTCGCAGGTGGTCAGCGACAACGCCACGATCACCGGCCTGCCGCGCCCCTTCATCGACTTCGGCAACATCCTCATCGACCTCGGGATCGTTCGCATCCCGGTCTATTTCCTCATCGCCATCGCCGTCGTGGCCGTGGCCTGGTTCGTGCTTCGCTTCACCATCTTCGGGCGCTTCATCTACGCCATCGGCAACAACGAGGAAGCGGTGCGCCTGTCGGGCCACAACCCGGTGCCCTACAAGATCAGCGCCTTCGTCATCTGCGGCACGCTCGCAGGCCTGGGTGGTCTGGTGTGGCTGCTGCGCCTGAATGTGGGCAGCCCCATCGCAGCGGTGGGCTACGAGCTGACAGCGATCGCCGCGGTCATCATCGGCGGTACCAGCTTCACCGGTGGCAAGGGCTCGGTCATCGGCACGTTCTTCGGGGTGTGCCTGCTGCAGGTGTTGAGTACAGGTCTGATCCTGCTCGGCGTGACTGACAACTGGCGTGTCATCGTGACCGGCCTCGTGGTCATCCTGGCGGTCATCTTCGACACCTACCGCTCGCGCATCATCTCGGGACTGCGCGCGAGGTCGCTGGCCTCGCGCGTCGAGCCTAGAGGCCCGAGTACGAGTGCAGCCCGCTGAAGAAGAGGTTGCCGAAGTAGGTGAAGAGCACCGCGCCGAAGCCGATGACGAGGATGAGCGCGGAGGGACGACCGGCCCAGTCCTTGCGACTGCGCGCATGCAGGTACAACGCGTAGATGAGCCAGGTCACCAGGGCCGAGGTCTCCTTGGGGTCCCAGCCCCAGTAGCGGCCCCAGGCGATCGATGCCCAGTACGAGCCGAGGATGAGCATCGTGGCGAAGACGGGGAAGCCGATGACGACCGAGCGGTAGGCCACCTCGTCGAGCACCCGGTGGCTGGGCAACCAGCCGAACCGGTCGCTCTGTCCCTGCAGCAGATAGCCGACGGCGGCGGCGAAGGAGATGGCCAGCACGCCGTAGGCGATCATGGCCATGGCCACGTGGACCGTCAGCAGGGGCGGGTTGTCGAGCGCCGGTACGAGCGGCTCGATGGCAGCGGGCAGCGAGGCCGCGTAGCCCACGAGGAAGAGGGCGACCCCCAGCGGCATGAACGCGATCGAGCGGATGGGATAGCGCCGCTGCAGGAAGAGGTAGCCGCCCAGGATGCCTACCGCGAAGGCGATGGAGAACTCGTACATATTGCCCCACGGGCCGCGCTCGACAATGATGGCGCGGACGAGGAGGCTGGCGGCCATGAGGAGGAAGCTGGCCCAGGTCAGGCCGTGGCCGATGGCTTCGACGGTGCTGCCGCCGGGGAGCGCGGCCGGGGCTGTCGGTGGGCTGGAGCTGCCCGCGCCGGCTGCCGCCAGTCGTGGCTGCGTGGCGGTCACCGCGACGACGCTGCGCCGCCCCACCGCCAGCCACGTCGTGTAGGCCACGGCCAGGACGAAGGCGAACAACAGCAGCAGCGCCCCCGTCACGAAGAGGTACTGGGAAAGGGTCGCCATGGACCGTCGCCGATCGCCCTGCCCGGCTGGATGCCGCGGCTAGGCGATGGCCGCTCCACCCTCAGGTGGGCCGTCCGTCGCCAGCACGACGGCCGAGCCGGACGCAGCACCGAGCGTGAAGCGCGTGCCGCAGGCGGAGCAGGTGTCGATCTCGGCCTTGCGCACGGTGCCATCCACCGGACAGGTGACGCTGAGGAGCTGGTCATCCAGCGTGCACCGCCTGGCGCGGGGCGGGAAGACGAGGGCGTGCTCCTCGCAATAGGGCACGTTGGCCGGGAATACCGGCCTGCCGCCTGCGCCGATCGCCGCCGCCACCGGCGAAGGCTCAGTCCGCCTGACACGTCCGCGACGGCGCTTGACGAGGTACCACACCCACATCGCCACGATGATGGTCAGGATCGGTCCGGCGAGGCTGGCAAGGAGCACGTACGGCAGCAGGCTGATGAGCTCGCCCCACGCGGGCACGAGGACGGTGGTCAGCCAATCGAGGAACGAGGTCCACGGGTCTGATGCCATGCTGAGATATTAGCGTTGACGTGCGCCTTTGGGGCTGCGCCTGGGGTTGCCCTTCTTGCGTGTCGCGCCACGACCGGGTTGCCAGCCGACACGATCGGACTCGGCCGAGTCGGCCGCATCGAGGTGGCGGCCGCGGGGTGGCTTGCCCTGTCCGATGCCGATGGGCCTGGTCGTCGAGCCGCTCGCAGCCGGCCCGGCAGCGACCTGCTGCATCAGCCAGTCCACCGAGCGTGTCGCACCCCCGGCACGATTGGCGCGAGCCTGCAGGCCGCGGTCCCGCGTCACGATGGCGCTGCGGCTGCGGTCGGCGTAGGGCTGGGCCATGAGCAGGTCGAGCAGCATGTCGTCGGCGCTCCGCGAACGCGAGTGGTGGAACTCGATACCGCGCGTGACGCGCGTCCGGCTGCCCTCGCCCTGGGGCGGGTGGCCATCGAGACCGACCACGATGCGCAGGTGCTCGGGTCGCCATCCCGAGAGACGGGGCAGCAGCCAGGCGACGCCGCCTTCGTCGCGGATGCCGCGGACGTCGTGCAGCAGGTTGTCACCGTCGATGAGCAGCAGGTCCAGCTCATCGACGCCGCCGCTGCGGTTCATCGGCGGGCGGGGACTGCGGCTACCATCGGGTGATGCTCCTTCTCGTCGATCTTGATGGTGTCGTCTACCGTGGGACAGAGGCCATCCCCGGCATGCCCGAGCTGCTCGTCGCGGCGCGAGGCTGACGGGGACATCATCGTCTATGTCACCAACAACTCGCGCTGGCATCGCTCCGAGTACCAGGCCCGCCTGGCTGGCATGGGTGCACCGGCAGACCCCGAGCGCATCCTGACCTCGGCACGTGGGACGGCCCTGGCCCTGGCGGCCCTGCCGCAGCCACCACGCCTGACGATGGTCTTCGGCGGTGCCGGGCTGCAGCGTGAGCTGGAGGACGCGGGCCTTGCCACCACGGCCTGCTCCTACGCCGGGCTGGAGCAGGGGCCCGATGCGGTGGCAGTCGGTGTCGATTTCGATCTGTCCTTCGAGCGGCTCTCGGCAGCGGCAGCCGCGGTGCGCCAGGGTGCCTACTTCGCCGTCACCAACCGCGACCCCATCTTCCCCATGCCAGACGGCCTGAAGGCCGGCGCCGGAGCCATGGTCGCGGCCATGGTCACCGCCTCGGGACGCGAGCCTGACATGGTCATCGGCAAGCCGGAGCCCGGCCTGATGCGGGAGGCAGCCGAGGTGGCCGGCGTCCCGGTCGCGGAAGCCGTCGTCATCGGGGATGGCCTGCTGACCGACATCGCCGCCGCTCACGCCGTCGGCGCTCGCAGCGTGCTGGTGCTGACCGGGGTGAGCACCGCCGAGCAGGCTGCCGCACTGCCCCTCGACGAGCAGCCCACGGCCGTCGCTGCCGGGCCAGCCGACCTGGGTGCCGTCCTCGACCGACTCGCGGCGGCCTGACCGCTCAGCTGGCGGGCGTCGGCGCCGTTGCCAGCCACGACTCGAAGCGCGCCTGCAGAGCGCGCCGCAGCGCCTCATCGTGCTGCAGGAAGGCGGCGGCGAAGGCCTGGCGCATGGCGCGCACGATCTCGCTCGGCTCCGAGGCCCAGGTGCTCGAGGGTGAACGACAGCTCACGCACCAGCGTCAGGTCGCTGACCGTGCGGTCGTCGGTGCTGATGGTGACCGGCACGCCGGCCCGCAGCAGGCGGGGCAGGGGAGCGCGCCCATCGGCGCTGCCGATGCCGGCCTGCAGGTTGCTGCTGGGGCAGACATCGAGGGTCACGCCCCGTTCGATGAGCCGCGCCATCAGCGCCGGGTCGTCGGCGGCCACGGCGCCATGGGCGATGCGCCAGGGGTCGATCTCGAGCGCCTGCCACACCTGTGGGGCCCCGCCCCACTCGCCGGCGTGGCAGGTGATGCCCAGCCCACCGTCGCGGGCCACGGCGATGGCATCCGCGAAGACGCGCGGATCGGGCGCGGCGCGCTCGATGCCGGCGATATCGAAGCCGGTGAGACCGTCGGGCAGGAAGTCGATGCGCGGCCCGTGCCACGGCTGTCGCGGTCTCGGGGTCGTGGGTCCGCAGGGCCACGGCGATGAGCCGCACCTCGATGTCCGCGGCCGCCGCCGCTCGCCGGCTGCCGCGGACGACGGCGGCGATGCCGTCGCGCAGCCCGAGCCCGCGCTCGCCATGGAGCGAGGGAGCCCAGCGGATCTCGGCGTAGACGGTGCCCTCCGCGGCCACGTCCTCGACCAGCTCGCCGGCGCATCGCTCCAGCGCCTCGGCGTCCTGCAGCAGCGCGACGGGCAGGTCGAAGGCGCGCAGCAGCTCGGCCTGGTCACGACAGCGAGCCGGAGCGACCAGCCGCTGACGCATGGACGCGGTGTCCGTGGGCATGTCGGCGATGCCGTGCTCCCGCGACCGCGCGAGTTGAAGCGCGGTGGCTGGGCGCAGCGAGCCGTCGAGGTGGAGGTGCAGCTCCGCCTTGGGCATGGCACGGAGCCAGCTCGAGCGTGGGTCGATCGATCGGGTCCATCCGGCACATGCTAGCCAGCCCAGCGTTGGCGAGCCGCCCGGGAGCGATAGACTTCGCTCAGCCCCCGTGCCCAGCCCTGTCTGCGTCTGCCCCGACAGGCACCGAAGCGACGAAAGAGACCGAGAACGCATGCGCCTGAACGTCACCGACCGAATGCCCTGGGACATCGAGGCCGATGTCCTGGCCATCACCGTGCCCACCGCCGCCGAGACGCCGGCGTACCTCCGCGAGCTAGACCGGCGACTGGAGGGAGCGCTCAGTGCCATGCGGGAAGTGGGTGCCATCAGCGGATCGCGCTGGGAGACCCGTCTCATCGCGGCCAGGGGCATCGGCGCCCGGTTCGTGCTGGCACTCGGCATCGGCGATGCCGATGACATCGATGAGCTCACTGCCCGTCGCCTCGGCTCGCTGGCCATCCGCGGCCTGGTCGGCCTCGAGGTGCGAAGCCTCGCGTTCCATCTGCCGTCGGCCGCGAGCGCCATCGGCCGTCGCCAGGACAGCGTCGTCGAGCTGGTCGCGCGCGGCATCGTGGAAGGCACCGCCGACCCGGCTGACATCTACCGTGAGGCACCGGACAAGCTGCCGCCGAGGCCTGAGCGCGTCACCATCGCCGTGGAGGCCGGCGACCTGGAGTCGCTGGAACGAGCGGCCGAGCGGGGGCGCATCATCGGCGACGGCGGCAACCGCACCCGCCGGCTCGCCCAGCGAGCGGCCAATGACGTCAGCCCCGAGGTGCTCGCCGACGAGGCCAGCGATCTCGCTCGGGAGCACGGTCTGGAGCTGACCGTGCTGGGCCCGGATGAAGCTGCCGAGATGGGCATGGGCATGTTCATGGCCGTGGGCAAGGGCTCGGCCAACCCGCCTCGCTTCATCGTGCTGCGCAGCAATCCCGCCGCGGCGCACGACGCTCGTGGGCGCCTGCTGGCACTGGTCGGCAAGGGCGTCACCTTCGACACCGGCGGCATCAGCCTGAAGCCGCCGCCGAACATGGGCGAGATGAAGACGGACAAGACCGGCGCCTGCACCGTCATCCAGGCCATCGCGACGGTGGCACAGCTGGCCCCGGAGCTCCCTCTGCTGGCGGTCGCACCGGCGGTCGAGAACATGCCCGGGCCCTATTCGAGCCGCCCCGGTGATGTGATCCGCGCGCTGAACGGCAAGACCGTCGAGATCACCAACACCGATGCCGAAGGGCGGCTGATCCTGGGAGACGCCTTGACGTGGGCCGAGCGCCAGGGGGCCACGCACCTCGTCGACGTGGCGACCCTGACCGGCGCGATGTCCCGGGCCCTGGGTCGCTACATGACGGGCGGCTTCGGCGACGACGACGCGTGGTGGCAGGAGGTCGCCACGGCCGCCGCGCGCCAGGGGGAGCCGTTGTGGCGCATGCCCATCATCGCCGAGCTGCGCAAGGACATCGACTCGCCCTTCGCCGACATGGCCAACACCGGGCCGGCCGAGGGGGGCGCCATCACCGCGGCGCTGTTCCTGCAGGAATTCGTCACCGTGCCGTGGGTCCATCTCGACATCGCCGGCACGGCCTTCCTCGACAAGGTCGACGCCTTCTCGACCAAGGGCGCCACCGGTGTGATGCATGCGACGCTCGTCGAGCTGGCCCTGGCGCAGGGCTAGCCGCAGACGGGGCCGTTCCGGCTAGGGCTGGAGCACGGCTGCCAGCACGCCCGCACCGATCAGCGCAGGACCGAAGGGGATGGCCGTCTTGAGTGAGACGCGGCGCGTGAGGATCAGCAGCAGCACGACCGTGGCGAAGCCCACGCTCGCGGCCAGGAAGCCGATGAACAGCTGTGAGAGGCCGAACAGCAGCCCCAGGCTCACGGCCAGCTTGAGGTCACCCATGCCCAGCGCACCGCGGAAGATGCGATCGGTCAGCGCCAGGACACCCGGTGCGAGCACCGCGCCCAGGATGGCCGCGAGGTCGCCATCGGCCAGCAGCAGCTGCGTCTTGCCGGCGAGGATGGGGTTCAGGCCGAGCAGCGTGACGACGGCGGCATAGCCGATGAGTGGGAGGGTGATCAGGTCCGGCAGCAGGCGCTGGTCGAGGTCGGTCGCCAGCAGCACCATGAGCGCCGCCACGTACAGGCCGAGGACCAGCAGGTCGGCTGGCTCACTCCAGCGCCAGGCGAGCAGGGCGAAGGAGACGGCGCTGCCGAGGATGACCACCGGCGTGCGCCAGTCGAGCGCGCGGATGACGCCATCCTCGTGGACCGGCCAGCGGGCAGCCAGGCGATCGGCGCCAACGCCGAAGGCAGCGCCAAGCGCAGCCGCAAGGAGTACAGCGAGATCCATGCCCGAAGGGTGCCCGACGTGGTGCCGTGGCGCACCGGCTCGAACGTACTAGCCACCACGCCGCGGCTCCCGGGGTTTGCGGCAAGTGAGCCGGGGGAGTAGCATGTCGCCGACGACCGAGTGCCGTGTTCGGTCCGCCCCCGTGCCCGGGGTGCTGCGTACGGCAGCAAGTGGGAGTTGCATAGTCGAATCGTGCCTAGCGTGAATGCGCGAGCACAGGGGGCCGCCGTGTCTTGGTCCCGCCTGTTCGTGCTCCTCTTCGTCGTGATCCTCGCCGTCCCCGTCGTTTCGACGAGCGCGGTCGAAGGTGCCAGCCTCAAGGATCAGATCGCCGCGGCCAAGGAGCGGCAGGCGGCGCTGACGAAGTCGATCGCGCAGTCCGAGCGCCTGGTGGACCAGCTCAAGTCGGAGGAGGAGCAGACCAAGCGCGACCTCGACGCCACGACCGAGCAACTGAAGGACATCCGCGCCGACCAGGAAGCGGTGAAGGCGCGGATCGAGAAGGTCCAGGAGCGGCTCAAGCGCATCGAGGAGCGTCACGCTGCCCTGGTCGAGGAGCAGCGCCAGACTGACTTCACGCTGGGCCTGCTGGAGCAGGAGCTGGCCAACGGCGAGTCCGATCTCAAGGCTCGGCGCGAGGCCTTCGGACTCCGCCTGGCGGAGGCGTACCGCGCGGAGAACACCACGTTGCTGGACCAGTTCTTCACCGCCGAGTCGTTCTCCGACGCGCTCACCGACGCCTCCGCCTATCTCTCCTACGGCGAACAGGACGCGCAGCTGGCACGACAGATCACGCAGGACCAGCAGGCGCTCGACTCGCTCCGACTGCTGACCACCTCCACGCGCCTGCGCACCGACCAGCTGCGGCGCGAGACGCTCGACACGCAGGAGCAGGTCGTGGCGCTGCGCGAGCAGCTCCGGGAGGCCAAGCAGCGCCTGGCGCAGCTGCGGGCGCGGACGGAGAAGGCGCGCGACCGCCAGCGGGCCGCCATCCTGCGCATCGCCAACAACAAGAAGCAGGCCATGCGCATGGTGGCCAAGCAGCAGGCGGCGCGCAACGCGCTGATGCGCAACATCCGCAACAAGGTCGCCGCCATGCAGGCCCGGGCCAGTGCCCAGTTCGGCGGCGTGGCGCCCACCGGCAGCAGCGGCCGCTTCGATTGGCCCACCCGTGGCGCCATCAGCCAGGGATACGGCTGCACCGGCTACTACATCAACCCGCCGCGCGGCTCCTGCCCGCACTTCCATGACGGCATCGACATCGCCAACGGCTCTGGCACACCCATCTACGCGGCTGCCAGTGGCGTCGTCGCGTTCATCGGCTGGAACCCCTACGAGTACAACCCGGCGTTCATCGTGGTCATCGCCCACGGCGGCGGCATCTCCACGCTCTACGCGCACATGCTGGCCACCTACCCGGTGAGCGTGGGCCAGTCGGTGCGCAAGGGCCAACGCATCGGCAGCATGGGCAATACCGGCGGCAGCTTCGGCAGCCACCTGCACTTCGAGGTCTGGGCCGGCGGCGACTGGGCGCCCGTCAACCCCTACGCCTACCTGCCCTAGGCCGACGGGCGCGCTAGCGGTCCTTCAGCACCCACACCTGTCCGCCGTAGCCCGCGACCCACAGCTTGTCGGTGGCATCGTCGTAGGTCACGCCGATGGGGTGATAGCCCAGCTCGACCGTCTGGAGCACCTTCAGGTCGCTGGCCCGCAGCTTGACCAGCGTGCCGGGGTAGTAGTCGACGACGTAGAGCGACTTGCCGTCCTCCGACAGCACGGTCGTGCGCGGCTCGGCCAGTCGCGCGCTGCGAGCCACGACCGTCGCTTGCGCAGTGTCGTAGCGTGATGATGCCGCCGTCGACCCGGTGCTGTCCTCTCCGAGCCCTCCACGGTGATGTAGAGGTAGCCGGCCGTCGGGGCTCATGACCAGGTGGCGCGGCCGTTCCCCGATGTCGCTGATCCGTCGCTTGACCACGAAGCTGCGCATGTCGATGACGAGGATGCGATCTTCGCCGACCAGCGTCACGTAGGCCGTCTTGCCGTTGGGCGAGAAGGCGATGCCGCGAGGGGCGACTCCGGCGTCGATGCGGCGGATCTCCCGGCCCTTGCGCAGGTCGACGACGCTGATGTCCCACGAGCACCAGTTGCCGACCAGCAGGTAGCGGCCGTCGGGAGACACCGCGAGGTACTTGGGCACCTCGCCGACTTCGATGACGTCGGTCTTGCGCAGGGTGCGCGTGTCGATCTCGTAGACGAAGCTGCGGTCGATGCGGTCCGACTCGAGGCACAGGTCGAAGCCGGGGTGACTGAAGCCCGGACCGTACATCGAGTAGTTGGAGACGTAGAGCCGACCGGTCGCCGGGTTCAGTGCGGCCTCCACGGGTGCGCCCTGGACCTTCTCGGTGTACTGCCGATGGCCGAACTTGGAGAGGTCGACCGAGTCGTCGATGATCTTGGTCCGCTTGTAGCGCCGGTTGAAGACGGTGATCGTGTGCCCGTACATCATGTTCATGGCGAAGATCTTGCCGTTCTGCGCCGAGACGATCGACTTGGGCGTGATCCCGCCGGAGATGGTGCGGATGAGCGTGAGACGGTGCCTGGTGGACGGCTCAGCATCGCGTCGCTGGCGCCGCCGCTCCTTGCGCGTCACGCGGCGCGGCGCCTGCTGGTGACGAGCGTGCGGACGAGTTGCTCGCTCGCCGCGGCTACGGCCTGGACCATCCGCTCGATGCTGGCGCGCAGGCGATCCAGTGCTGAGCGGCGTCGGCCGGCGGTCGGCCGCTCGATCCGGACGGGGGAGGGACCGGGTCGCGGCCGTGCCCGGGTCCCGCGACAGCGTGGGCAGGCCCAGGGATGCGGCCGACGAGCGTCAGGGCCGCACTCAGGACAGACGACGGGCAGGACCCTCCTGATCGTCACGAGCGCGATTCATCCTCCGGTGGTGACGAGCACGTACGAGGCTAGCAAAGCCGAAGCGTCAGCGTCCCGCCCGCCGGGGGTCGATGGTGCGGAAGCCTCGGCTGACCTCCCAGTGGACATGCGGCCCGCTGCTGCGACCGGTGCTTCCGACACGGCCGATCAGGTCGCCCCGCTCGACACGCTGACCGGCGCGGACCAGCCGCCGCGGCAGCAGATGGCCGTAGATCGTCTCGTACCCTCGGGCGTGCCCGATGATGACGACGTAGGCACGCGAGCCGGCGTCCCACGGGTTGCGGCCGACGTAGGCGACGTAGCCAGTCGGCCGAGGCACGCACCGGGGCCCCACGGGGCGCGGCGATGTCGATGCCGTCGTGGAAGTGCCGGCAGCCGCCGCGGCGTGGGTTGCGTGCCGTAGCCGGTGCATCCGTAGCGTTGACTGATGGTGCCACGCGCTGGGGCGCTGAAGCCCTCTGGCCGAGGCGAGCCTGAGGCGCTGGTCGGCCCGCTGCTGCGAGAGAGCCACCATCTGGCTGATGGCGGCGCTGAGCTTGTCCTCGGCCCGCTCGCGGGCGGCCTTGCGCGCCCTGATGCGGGACGTGCTGACCTTCGTCCAGCGCGACTGCTTGATCTTGCGAGCCTGCTCGACCTTGCGTTCGAGCGCCCGCGTCTGCCGGGCCAGCTGCCTGCTCTTCTTCTCGAGCGCGCGGATCTGCTTGCGCAGGTGCGGCTTGTCGAGGCGTTGGGTGCCAGCGGGGTTGGGCCGTACGAACACCGCGCGAGCGAAGGTGAACCTGGCACTCTCGAGGCGCGTGCTCGTCCGTTCGAGCTTGGAACGAGCCCGGTCGCGGTGCGCGATGGCCTTCTCCAGCGCGCGCTTGGCCGCGTTGAGCCGCGGTCGAATGCTGCTGACGTTGCTTCTGGAGGCGCCTGATCTGTCTGTCGGCGCGCAGCATCGTGGCCTCGGCCTGCTGCTGGCGTTGACGGAGGGCGGTGCCCGGCGCCGTTCCGCCGGCCTCTGCCGGCGGTGCCGCGACGGCCTCGACCGACAGCACCAGGGCCAGCACGAGGATCGGCGTCAGCAGGCGCCAGGCGAGCTCGGCACGGGAGCGCGCTCGGAATGCTCGGACCATGCTGCCGATGCTCGCGAGACGCGGTGTCCGGCGGCACCACCCGAGGGTGGGACCCCCGGGGTACGAAGGGTCCAGCGGTCGGCGGAGCGCGAGCGGCTAGAAGAAGGCCAGCGGGTTCACGATGCTGCCACCGCGTCGCAGCTCGAAGTGGAGATGCACGCCAGTGCTGCGGCCCGTGCTGCCCATGTAGCCGATGACTTCACCACGGCGCACGAGCTGGCCGACGCGCACCTGGCGCGACGGCAGGACATGGCCATAGAGGGACTCGTAGCCGCCCGGGTGGGCCACCACGACCATGAAGGCGCGTCCTTCCTCGTCCCACGGGTTCCAGCCCACGTAGCTGACGACACCGACCGCCGCCGCGCGGATGGCCGTGCCGCGATAGCCACTGATGTCCAGGCCGTCGTGGAAGTGACGGCAGGAGCCGCGCGCCGGGTTGAGGCGGAAGCCGGTGCAGCCGAAGGTCTGGCTGATGCGTCCGCGCGCAGGCCAGGTGAACCCGCTGTTCACGCCGGGACGGACGCTCGTCTTCTTGGCCACCCGGCGCTGTGCCAGCCGCGACATCGCCAGGATACGGCCGCCGAGGGCGGCTTCAGCGCCCTCGCGCCGAGCGATGGCGCCGCGCTGACGGGCGTGGATGGCCGAGAGTGCATTGCGCTTGACGCGCACCTGGTGACTGATCCGTCGCGCGCGCTGACGGGCCTGCTTGAAGGACCGTTGCGCCTTGCGCGCCTGGCGCTCGATGGCGACGACGTCCTGCACGCTCGCCGTTCGCAGGAATGGCACGGGAACGCCGAGCCTGGACGTGCCGAGGAAGCCCAGGTCGCTGTCGACGTGACGCACCGCAGCGGACCCCGCATCGGAGACGGACCCAGCATCGGCGATGGGATCACCCGGCTGGGTGAGGACCAGGATGGCGCTGGCCGCGTCGGGAGGCGGTGGCGGCTCGAAGGCAGGCGCTGCCAGCGCGACCCGAGCGCTGCGCAGCCGTGTGCGCGCGTCGGCCAGTCGCCGCTTGGTGTCGCCGCGACGTGTGACCGCCGCGCGCAGGTTGCGCTGTGCTTTCTGGAGGGCACGCCGGGTCTGCTTCTGAGCGCGCTGGAGCGCCCGTACCTCCCCGTCAGCGGCGCGCATCACGCTCTCGTAGTAGATCTGGCTGGCGCGCGTGGCCGCGATGTCCCGTGTCCAGTTGCGCCCCTCGACCGGCGCCGCCGTGGCCACTCCCAGCGTGCCAAGCAGGACGAGCGCCAAGGCCCCGACGAACAGGCGCCGGTGATGCTGATGCTGGTTCGCCGCATGCGTCGCGATGGCAGGCACAGCGTCGTCTCTCCCGTTGTAGCTCGCGGTGCTCGACAGGTCCCGCACCGCTGGTGGGCACCAGCACGGGGAGCGACCGCAGGGCGATGCTAGGAAGGGAGCGTCCGCGCCGGATGTGGGGCATGGGTATCGGGGTCCCGGTGACCATCGGGTGGGGTGCCGCGCACCGGTGTGTCAGGGGTGGGCTGCATGAACCCGCGACGGACGACCGTGTGTGCGGTGTAGCATCGGACCCGTGAGCCGAACACTGGCGGTCGTTCTTGCCGGCGGCGAGGGGGAGCGCCTCTCCCTGCTATCTGGAGTCCGCGCCAAGCCTGCCGTGCCCTTCGCGGGCAAGTTCCGCATCATCGACTTCACGCTCTCCAACTGCGTCAACTCCGGGTTGACCAACGTGATCGTGCTGACGCAGTACGCACCGATGTCGCTCAACGATCACATCGGGGCCGGTCGTCCGTGGGACCTTGACCGCAACAGTGGCGGTATCCGTATCTTCCAGCCCTTCCTGTCGCGCGGCCGTCCGCGCGAGTGGTACCAGGGCACGGCGGACGCGGTCGCTGCCAACCTCGATGCCATCCATCAGTCAGGCGCGGACATCGTGCTCGTGCTGGCCGGCGACCACATCTACAAGATGGATTACGGGCCGTTCATCCAGCAGCACCGTCGCAAGCGTGCCGACGTCACCATCGCCGCGAAGCCGGTGCCCATGGAGGACACCCACCGCTTCGGCGTGCTGGCGCTCGATGACAGCGATGCGGTCGTGGACTGGCAGGAGAAGTCACGCCAGGCGCGCAGCAACCTGGCCAGCCTTGGGATCTACGTCTTCAGCCGCAAGGCCCTCGACAAGTGGCTTGGCGAAGGCCGTCACGACTTCGGCAAGAACATCATCCCGGCGATGCTGGAAGCCGGCTCCCGCGTCTACGGCTACCGCTTCGAAGGCTACTGGCAGGACGTGGGCACGGTGCATAGCTACTGGGAAGCCCAGATGGAGCTGCTCGACGATCATCCGCCGCTCGATCTCTACGACCGCGACTGGGTCGTGCACACACGTTCCGAGGAGCGTGCGCCGGCGCGGATCGGCTCCACCGCCAACGTCCACCGCAGCCTCATCAGCCATGGCTGCACCATCGCGGGCACGGTCGAGCGATCGGTCCTTTCGCCCGGTGTGCGCGTCGACCCGGGTGCCATCGTGCGCGACAGCGTGATCATGTTCGACACGCACATCCGCGCCGGTGCCGTGGTGGACCGCGCCATCCTCGACAAGGAGGTCAACGTCGGGCCCAACGCCATCGTGGGCACGGGTAACGACTTCGACACACCCAACGTCGACGAGCCTGAGCGCCTCAACACCGGCATCACCGTCATCGGCAAGCGCGCCGTCATCCCGGCGTCTGCGCGTATCGGGCGCAACGTCCGCATCGGCGGTGATGTGCGCCCCGCCGACTTCAGGTCCAAGCGTGTTCCGAGCGGTGGCAGCGTCGAACACAAGGCACGCCGCACACGCGCCAGGAAGACCTGACCGACCCACTGGTGCCGACCGTCGCGGCCGCGAGCGTGGATGCGTGGCTCGCCGAGCTCGGACTGGAGCCCATCGACCGCGGAGAGCGTGACGGCATCAGCAGCTGGGACCTGCGGCTCGACGGACAGCGCCGGGCTGACGTCCGTCTCACGCTCATCCTCGACCCTGCCAGCGCGATGCTGCTGTGGGTGCACTACGCCCCGCCGCTGAACGACTCCTTCCGGGTCTCCTACCGGCAGTTCCTGCGCTGGAACGACGAGCTGCCCTTCGTCAAGTTCGCGCTCTCGGCCGACGACCGCCCGGTGCTGACCGCCGAGCTGCCGCTGTCGAGCCTTGACCGGGATGCCCTCGGTGTCGCCATCGGGCGACTGCTGGCGGTCTGCGACCTGACCCTCGACCGCGCGGTGGTGTGGCTGTTCCCCGGGGCGAGGAAGGCGCCGGCGATGGATCGACCATCGCGCCAGGCCGCGCTGTTCCAGCGCTACGCGTCGGAGCTGGCCGAGCTGCTGGGGACCGATGCCGAGGCGGGGCGCCTGGTCCTGAGTGATGACCGGGACTAGGCTCGGCACGCTCGGATCGTCTTCGCTGCGCGTCGTGCAGTCGCTACACTTGCGCAGCTGATGGAAAGCGTGACCCGGGAGCGCCGCAGACCTTCGACCGACGTCCTGAGCGGGGAGTCCGCCGACGTCTATTTCCGGCGCGCCGAGGAGATCCTCGAGGGCGAGGGCATGGACCCCGTCGTGGTGATGGAGGTCTTCTCCCGTGCGGAGGGCATCCTGTGCGGCATCGACGAGGCCAAGGTTCTGCTGGCGTCCGTGCTCGTCGAGAGCGGCGAGGACCACGTCGTCGAATCACTCGCCGATGGCGACACCTTCTCGCCCAAAGAGATCGTCATGCGCATCAAGGCGCGGTACCGCGCCTTTGGCCTCTACGAGACGGCCATCCTGGGGATGCTGGCGCAATCGACGGGCTGGGCCAACGCAGCGCGTGAGTGCGTGACGGCAGCTTCGCCCCAGCCGGTGATCTCCTTCGGTGCCCGTCACGTCCATCCCCACATCACCGACGCGCTCGACTATGCCGCCATCGTGGGCGGCTGCGTCGGCGCCTCGACGCCGGCCGGCGCGCGCCTGGCCGGCCTGGCGCCGACGGGCACCATGCCGCACTCGCTGGTCCTGGTCATCGGGGATACCGTCCGCGCCGCCGAGGCCTTCGATCGCCACGTCGCCGCCGATGTCCCTCGTATCGTGCTGGTCGACACGTTCAAGGATGAGGCCGAGGAGTCGCTGCGCGTGGCCCATGCCCTCGGCGACCGCCTCTATGGCGTACGGCTCGACACGCCCTCCGAGCGCGGCAGGGTGACGGCCGACCTGGTCATGGAGGTCCGTGCGCGGCTCGACCTCGATGGCTTCGAGCACGTCAAGATCATCGTCTCCGGCGGGCTCACACCCGACCGCATCTGGTACTTCAAGGATGCCGGCGCGCCCGTCGATTACTTCGCGGTCGGCAGCTACATCAGTGGCGCCTCGCCCATCGACTTCACCGGTGACCTCAAGGAGATCGACGGCGTCGCCATCGCCAAGCGTGGCCGCATCCCCGGCATCACCCCCAGCCCCCGCCTGGGGGTGGTCGACCTTCGGGAGTGGCTACCCGGGTAGCTCTCCAGCGTCTGCCAGTCGCGCGACTCGCAGCAGGCCCACCAGCGTCTTGGCGTCGTGGATGTCTCCGGCCTCAGCCATGGCCACGGCCTCTCGCCAGGGCATGCGGACCAGGTCGAGGTACTCATCGACGTCCGGTCCACGGTAGTCGTCCAGCGGCGCCAGGTCCGTGGCCAGGTACAGGTGCATCAGCTCGTCGGTGAAGCCCGGGGCGGTCCAGAAGCGGCCCAGCGAGCGCCACGTGGCGGCGCGGTAGCCGGTCTCCTCGGCGAGCTCTCGCGGGGCGGCATCCTGGGGGTCCTCGACGCTACCGTCCGGCGAGCGGTCCAGCGTTCCGGCCGGCAGCTCCAGCAGGACCTGTGCCACCGGTGTGCGGAACTGCCGCACGAGCAGCACGTCCTGGCCATCGAGCGGCACCACGCCCACGGCACCGGGATGCTCCACGACCTCGCGCGGGTGCTGTTTGCCCTGGGGGTCCTCGATGGTGTCGACGCGGAAGGTGATGAAGCGGCCACGGTGCAGCACGCGACGCTCCACGGTGGTCTCGATGAGGTGGTCGTCGGTCATCTGCTCAGCATACGCGCAGGCCCGCTGACGTTGGCTGTGGTGTGGCGTAGAGCGGCCTGGTCACGGGCGGTGCGTGCTGTCAAACCCCGTCCTAGTACCACTTCGCCATGGAGGGTGACGCGTGCGACCGCGAGCATGCAGAGCGTCAGGGATCTCCCTCCCGACCGAGCCCCGAGCACTCGCAGCCACCAAGGGCCACAGCCCGGATCCACGTGGAGAACATGATGAGCCGATACAAGGACCTGGCGCTCCGCCTCGCGGTGGTCGCATCGTTCGTGCTCGTTCTGGCGGCACCGTTCCGCTGGTAACGAACAGCTGAGTCTCGGGGCCGGCGCCGAGCATCGTCGCGCCAGCCGCCGGCCCGACCCTCCATCCTGCGCGACCACCCATCTTCGACTGAGCCGCCGGCGCCCTCCCGCGCCGGCGTCGTCGATAGCGGAGGCTCCGAGAACCAGGTGTTGCTGCTGTACTCCATCGCCGCCGGCCTGATCATCGGTCGGCTGGTCGGCGGGCGTACCCGCAACCTCGAAGCTGTGCGCTTCGCCTGGTGGCCCCTGGCACTGGCGGGCTTCGTCGTGCAGCTGCTGCTGTTCGCAGATCCCATCCAGGTGCGGGTCGGCGCTGAGGGCCCGCTGATCTACGTCGCCTCGACAGTCGCCGTGCTGCTCGCGCTGCTGCGCAACGTGCGCTTGCCGGGGTTCCTCATCCTGGCCAGCGGTGCCATCCTCAACCTGGTCGCAGTAGTAGCGAACGGTGGCTTCATGCCGTCCTCGGCAGAGGCGTGGCTGGAGCTCACCGGTAGCGCGGCCATCCCGGTGGCGCACTATTCGAACGTCACCCTCATCGGTCCCGACACGCTGTTCCCCTTCCTCGGCGACATCTTCGTCTTCCCTCGGCCACTGCCGCTCGCGACCGCCTTCTCCATCGGTGATGCCCTCATCGCGCTGGGCGCCATCATCTTCCTCGTCACGGCGATGCGATGGCCCGCTAGGGCGGCGTTGGGCGCCCCGGTGCCCCCGCCGACGGCAGCCCCGTCAGCGCAGCCGGCGCCACGCTGATGAGTGCAGGGGCGAAGGAGGCGAGCGCGTCGCTTCGGCGGCTCGCGACGGCGGTCGAGGCCGACCGGGGCGCCTATCTCTACCTCGACCGTGGCGACGGCGTGCTCGAGCTGATCGCTTCCATCTGCGACGGGGAGTCCGTGTCGCCACCGACGCGCCCCGACGAGCCGCCCGTCGGAAGCGGCCGCAGGCTGCGGCGGTTCCTCACGACCGCCCGCGGGGGGGCAAGCCCGGCTGGCGCTGTCGCACGCCTGGCACTGCCCGATGAGCGGGGTGGCCTGCTGGTGCTCGAACGCCAGCGCAGCGAGCCCTTCAACGATGAGGACCTGGCGCTGGCGCGGGTGCAGGCTCGGCAGCTCGTTCGCAACGTGACCACCCGCCTGGGGCCTCGGCCGATCGCCTGGTCGGCCCAGTTCGAGGCGGTGCAGTCGGTGGCTGCGCAGCTCACGCGCCTGACCAGCGTGGAGGAGGTGAGCGCCGCGCTCTGTTCGCAGACTCAGCGCGTGGTGGCCTTCGACAACGCCCGTGTCTACGTCCTGCGCGACGATGGCGAGACGCTCGACCCCGTAGCCTTCCAGTCGCACGCGAGGGAGTACTTCGGTGAGTCCGCGGCGGACTTGCGTGTGACCGTGGGGGAGGGCATCACCGGCTGGGTCGCCGCCAACGGGCAGCAGCTCATCGTCCACGACGCCGCCCGTGACCCACGCGCCATCCACGTCCCCGGTTCGCCCGAGCTGGCCGAGGAGTCCATGCTGCTGGCGCCGTTGCGCTCGGAGGGCCGCGTGATCGGCGTCGTCGTGCTCTCCCGACTTGGGCTCAGTCGGTTCTCCGAGGATGAGCTGCGCCTGCTCGGTGTGCTGGCCGACCAGGCCGCCGTGGCCATCGAGAACGCGCGCCTGCTGGCGGAGCGCGATCGCCACGTCAGCGAGCTGGCGGCACTGCTCGATATCAGCCAGGCCGGCGGCGGCGCCTCCGACGAGCGCGATCTCGCCACCGTGCTGGCGGTCAAGCTGCGGACTGCCGCGGCGATGCAGGCCTGCCTCATCTCGCGCTGGGACCAGGAAAGCGGCCGGCTCCTGCCCATCGGCGCCGACGGCCGGCCGCTCATCGGTCCGACGCGTGACCTCTCCGCCCAACGGGGGATGCGACACGTGCTGCTCAACGATGAGCCACTCTGGCTGGATCCTGCGGTGGACAGCCTGGAGCCTGCAGAGCTGGACCGGCTGCGGGCGCTCGGCGGTGCGGCCATGCTGCTGCTGCCCCTGAGCGCCACCGGACGGGTCGTCGGCGTGGTCGAGTTCATCAGCGACAGCGGCGGGCGCCGCTTCCGGGAAGGCGAGCTGGCCCTGCTACGCACGATGGCCAACCAGGTGGCATCGGCGCTGGAGAACGCCCGCCTGGTGCGCCAGCTTCGCGACGCCGCCGAGACGGACCTGGTCACCGGCGTCTACAGCCACCGGCACCTGCAGGACCGCGTGCGACAGGAGACCGCCCGCGCTGCCAGGGCCCATTCACCCCTCAGCGTCCTGATGGTCGATCTGGACGACTTCAAGCGCATCAACGACGAGCACGGGCACCAGGCCGGCGATCGCGTCTTGCGTGCCATCGCCGGTGCGCTGCGAGCGGCCGTCCGCACCAGTGATGTGGTGGCGCGGTACGGTGGCGACGAGTTCGTCGTGCTGATGCCCGATACCGATGACGTCGAGGCAGGCAAGGTCGCGCGGCGCGCGGCTGAGGCGGTGGCCGGGCTGGCCCATCCCATGGCCGATGGCTCGGTCGTCCACGTGACGTGCAGCGTGGGACTCGCGCTTCACCCGCAGGATGGCCGCACCGGCAAGGCACTGTTGCACGCGGCTGATGCGGCGATGTATACGCACAAGCGCTCGCGCGTCGGTGGTGGCCGGGGCGTGCGCGAGACACGCATGTTGGCGCCGCGCCCCCCTGCCGGCGAGCCCGAGCAGCCGGGGCTGACAGGGGCGGCATCGCTGACCTGAGCCCGCATACCACGGCCAGGGCGGCCCCGGGTCGGGCCGCTGGGGTACTTTGTAAACGGACTTGACAAAGGCGCTACGCTACCTTTGTCCAGACCGCTGACGAAGTGAGGTCCGTGCCCACCGCGACGCTAGCCAAGGCGACCCATCGCCTGACCCGCCGCTCCAACCTCCAGCTGGTGTTGCGCACGATCTACGAGCTGGGACCCCTGAGTCGCGCCGATGTCGCGCGTACCACCGGCCTCACTCGCACGACCGTCAGCGACTTGGTGGAGGGCCTCATCCTCGACCAGCTGGTCATCGAGGCCGGCGTCGGCCCCTCGACCGGCGGCAAGGCGCCGATCCTGCTGCGCGTGCCGCCGGATGCGCGTCACCTCGTGGGCGTCGACGTCGATCGCGATCGTCTGAGTGGTGCGGTCGTCAACCTGCACGGTGAGATCCGGGCTCGCCAGTCGCGTGAGCTCGACGGGCGTGACGGCGAGGCCGCCCTGCGTGTGCTGGAGGATTTGGTGGCCGCGCTCACGGCTGCGGCCGACCGTCCGCTGGTCGGCGTCGGCATCGGCACACCGGGCCTGATCGACCAACCGGCCGGCAGGGTTCGCTGGGCCGTCGGCCTCGACTGGCACGACATCCCGGTTGGAGAACGGTTGGCGCGGGTGACCGGCCTGCCCACGGTGGTGGTCAACGATTCGCAGGCCTCAGCCATGGCCGAGTGGGCCTTCGGCCACCACGACACGTCCTCGGCCATGGTCGTGGTCAAGGTGGGTGTCGGCATCGGCGCGGGGATCGTCATCGGTGGGCGTGTCTACGCGGGCGATGATTCCGGTGCCGGCGAGATCGGCCACACCCGCGTGACCGACGACGGCGCCCGTTGCCGCTGCGGCGGGACCGGCTGCCTCGAGACGGTCGCCAGCCTACGCGCCGTGCTCGAGCGGGCCACCGCGCTGGCTGCGACGCGACCGACATCCGTCCTCGCCGCTGCACCGGTGACAGCGGCCGGTGTCATGGCCGCGTTTCGCTCCGGCGATCCCCTGGCGATCGAGCTGGTCCTCGACGCTGCTCGACCACTGGGGCGGGTGCTGGGAGCCATGATCGGGACCCTTGGCGCCAGGGACATCGTTCTCATCGGCCCCATGACCGACTTCGGCCAGCCCTGGCTCGAGGCGGTTCGTGCCGAGGCCCGGCGTTCCGCTCTGCCGCTGCTCATGGAGCGCAGCCACATCCACTTCGGCCGCACCGGCGACGACGCGGTCGCGCTGGGTGCGGCGGCCATGCTGATGACGTCCGAGCTCGGGCTGGCGCTCGCCGCATGAGACGCGCAGCGGGCTGGAACGTGCCGTCCATCAGGTCTAGCATTCCCCGTATCGAGGACCAGCGAGCCCTCGTGCGACGGAGGACGCACAGGGAGGAGGGCAGCCAAGGCTCATAGCAGTTGCGGCCGGGCGCCGTTGGTGCCACGGCCATCCCAGCAACCCTTCCCGTCCGACGATCGGGCGGGATCAAGGAGGAGGTGCAATGCACCAGGCACATCGAAGGACTGCACTCGTTGGCACGGCGCTGGCGACGGTGGCCCTTACATTCAGCAGCTTCGGCGTCGTCGCCCAGGACGATGTGGTCGGGGTACCGACTGCACCGACCGGCTATGCCGAGCTCGACCAGGCACTCAATGGTGATTTCAGCGGCACCGTTGTCTCATTCCAGACCCAGTGGATCGGCGGAGAGGGCGCGAACTTCGAAGAGGCCATCGCAGGCTTCGAAGCGGCCACCGGCATCGACATCAGGATCGACAGCATCGGCTCGAGCCATGAGACCGTGCTGAAGACTCGAGTCGATGGCGGCGCACCGCCCGATATCGCGGTGCTGGCGCAGCCGTCGGTCATCACCGGCGAGTACGGCGCGAACGGCAAGATCATCGATATCAGCACCATCATGGACACCGAGAAGCTGTCCGCTGAGCATGCCGCGACGATCGGTCTGTACGAGGCGCTGGGCGGCGTGTGGGCGATCCCCTACAAGGTCGACGTCAAGGGTGTCGTGTGGTACCCCATCCGTGCCTTCGAGGAGGCCGGTTACACCATTCCCACGACCTGGGACGAGTGGATGGCGCTCGCCGACCAGATCGTCGCTGATGGCAACGGCAACCCGTTCTGCGTGGGCATGAACGCCGGCACCGCGACGGGCTGGCAGGCCACTGACCTCGTCGAGGTCGCCATGCTTCGCACCGCAGGACCGGAGGCCTATGACAAGTGGGTCTCGCACGAACTGCCCTTCGATTCCCCCGAAGTCCGTGCAGCCCTCGATCTGGTCGCCGGCATCTACTTCACGCCGGACTATGTCCTGGGTGGCAGCACGGCCATCATCAACATCCCGCAGACCGAACCGATGGACCCGATGTTCGACGCGTTCGATGAGGAGATGGGTGGTATGCCAGGTTGCTGGATGCACATCATCCCATTCTGGTATGGCCCCGACTTCTTCCCGGACGTCCGGATCGAGGGCGCCGGCAATCCTGACTATGTGACGCCGTACACGGTCGGCGAGGAGATCGGGACTCTTCCCGATCCCGCCGGTCACCCCGGACCTGAATCCGGCTCTTGGCGCTGGCGATGGCCTGATGGTCTTCGTCGACCGACCTGAGGTGCGCGCCGTCGCGCAGTTCCTCTCAACGCCGTCCGGTATCGAGACCTGGGTGAAGAAGGGCGCTGCGATCTCGGCGAACACGGCCGTTCCCGCCGAGTGGTACGCGGGCAACTACGAGTCAGAAGTCGCTGCAGAGCTGCTCGCCAGCGCCACCGACTTCCGCTTCGACGCAAGTGACCTGATGCCGGCCGCGGTCGGCGCGGGTTCGTTCTGGACCGAGATGGTCAACTGGATCTCCGCCAACGGTGAGAACACCGACGCGGTGCTCCAGGCCATCGACGCGTCCTGGCCTGAATAGTCCTTTCAAGCGTATGGGGTGCACCGCCGCAGCGGTGCACCCCATACCATGACCGGGATCCATCACTCCTAGCGCCAACGAGGGACACTGGCGATGACGAATATGGCGCCCGGGGAGCACCCGAGCGGCTGGCGGGGCTTGTTACTGCCCATCGGGGCCATCCTCGGACTGATCGGGATCATCGTGGGCCTGATCTTCCTGTCGGACAACCAGAACTCCGCCAACCTCGCGGCAGTGTTCTACGAGCTCGTCGGTGATAGCGAACGAGCGAACCAGCTACGCCTGAGCGGTGCCGCGGACCTGCCCTCCAAGATCGTCGGGCTCGTCGCTGCACTCATCATCGGCGTTGGAGGTGTCTGGCTCTTCTACACCGGGCTCAATGTCCTTGTGGAGCGATTGGGCAGCCCATGGTCTCACCGGCTCATGCCCTGGGTCTTTGTGGGGCCCGCGCTGCTGCTGCTCTTCATCTTCCTCATCTGGCCGGCGGTGCAGACCATCTTCTTGAGCTTCGGCATCGACGTCCGCCTGATCCCTCCCTCCCTGGTGGTCACCGACGGGGCGGGCTTCTCCGATTGGAACTGGGGTCTCACCGACCCGACCAACCACCAGCGCTACTGGAACAACATCATCTGGCTGGTCTTCGGCACGCTCGGATCGGTCGGTTTGGGACTTCTGATCGCGGGACTCGTCGACCGTGTCAAACACGAGTCGACCGTCAAGACGCTCATCTTCCTGCCGCTCGCCATCTCGCTGGTGGGAGCCTCTGTCATCTGGCGCTTCGTCTACGCCTGGGCCCCGGGGTCGCGGCCCCAATACGGTCTACTCAATGCGATCTGGACCGGACTCGGTGGAGAACCACAGCCGTGGCTGGCCATGCCACCACTGAACACGTACCTCATGATCGTCATCCTCATCTGGCTCCAGACAGGCTTTGCCATGGTCGTCCTGTCAGCGGCCATCAAGGGGGTTCCAGTCGAAATCACCGAGGCGGCGGGTCTCGACGGCGCCAATGAGCGGCAGAAGTTCCTGCGCATCGTGGTGCCCATGATCAAGGGGTCACTGGTAACCGTGACCATCACGGTCGCAATCTTCACGCTGAAGATCTTCGACATCGTCTTCGTCACGACTGGCGGCAATTTCCAAACCGACGTCGTGGCCACGCAGATGTACCGGCAGATGTTCCAGTTCTACGACGAGCAACGCGGCGCTGTGCTGGCGGTCGTGCTGTTCTGCGCTGTGTTGCCGCTGCTCATCCTCAACGTCCGCCAGATGCGCCAGCAGGGGTTGCGCTGATGACAGCTCGAGCATCAAACGGCAACACGAACGGTGCCCCCGGGCCACAGCCTTGGCGAAATGCCTTCGTGAGGCGCGCGCCACTTCGCTTCGCGGTCATCGCCATCGCCATCCTGTGGTCGATCCCGACCATCGGCCTGCTCGTCACCTCGGTCCGGGATCCGAGGGACATCACGAGGACCGGGTGGTGGGATGCCTTGCTCTCGCCGCTCGATTTCACGCAGTGGACGCTGCAGAACTACGTCAACGTCCTCAACGCCGAGGGCATGGCCACCGCGTTCATCAACAGTTTCATCGTCAGTATCCCGGCAACGGTGATCCCCATCACGGTTGCGGCCTTCGCCGCATATGCCTTCGCCTGGATGCGCTTCCCGTTGCGCATCCCGCTGTTCATCCTTGTGGTGGGACTGCTGGTGGTGCCATTGCAGATGGCGCTCATCCCGGTGCTCCAGATCTTCTCGGCCCTCGGTCTATCCGGGCAGTTCCTGGGAATCTGGCTGGCGCACACCGGGTTCGGCCTTCCCCTGGCAGTCTTCCTGCTCTACAACTTCATCTCGCAACTGCCCGAAGATCTCTTCGAGACCGCCAGCATCGATGGGGCGACGCACTTTCAGATGTTCACCCGGATCGTCTTGCCGCTCTCGGTGCCGGCCCTGGCCGCATTCGCGATCTTCCAGTTCATGTGGGTATGGAATGATCTGTTGGTGGCGTTGGTGTTCCTTGGGCCCCAGCAGGACGTGGCACCAGCCACGGTGGCTCTCAACCAGCTGGTCGGCAACCGCGGCGAGCAGTGGCACATCCTCACCGCTGGCGCGTTCGTCACCATGGTGGTGCCGCTGGCAGTGTTCCTAGCGCTGCAGCGCTACTTCGTGCGCGGCATCCTCTCGGGCTCGGTCAAGGGCTAGCGGTCCGGGATGGGCCCACGGACGGCCTGCCATGTCCTCTGAGCGTGAGCCATCGCCGGCTGGCGACCAGTCGCCAGCCGAGGCCGTACTGGGCCAGCTGCTGCCGGCCTTCGAAGGCTCCCAGCCGCCCGAATGGCTGCTTGCCCGCATCGCGGCCGGCCAGGCTCATGGGGTCACCCTGTTCCTGCGCGCCAACGCTGCTGGGGCCGATGCCCTTGCCGGGCTGACCCGGCTGCTGCACGAGGCCGCCCCGGGCGAGCTGCCGCTGCTCATCGGTGCTGATCAGGAGGGCGGCCAGCTCGTGGGCCTAGGCCACGAGACCACGCGGTTCCCGGGGGCCATGGCCCTGGGCGCCGCCGATGATGCCGCGCTCACCGAGGCCGTGGGGCGTGCCACCGCGGCCGAGCTGCGAGCACTCGGCATCACGGTGGACTACGCGCCGGTCTGTGACGTTGCCGTGGAGCCGGGCAATGTGAGCCTTGGGACCCGGGCCTTCGGGGCGGAGCCGCGCCTCGTGGCCCGGCACGCGGCGGCGATGGTACGCGGACTGCAGGGCGGCGGCGTGGTGGCCACGCCCAAGCACTTCCCCGGCTTCGGTGCCGTCGACGTCGACCCTCACTACGAGCTGGCGGCCATCGACCTCGATGTCGAGGCCCTGGAGGCGCGTGAGCTGGTGCCGTTCCGGGCCGCCTTCGAGGCGGGGGCGATGATGGTGATGTCCGGGCACGTGGCGCTGCCGGCACTTACGGGCGATCGCGCCCTGCCGGCGACCGTGTCACGCGTGGTGATGCACGGGTTGTTGCGCGAACGCCTTGGTTTCAGCGGCGTCTCGCTGACCGATGCCATGGACATGAAGGCCGTGGCCCAGGGCACCGGCGGGGTCATCGACAGCATCATGGCGCTGCGGGCGGACGTTGACCTGCTGCTGATGACACCCGACCGGGCCGCTCAGCAGCGTCTCGAAGACGGACTACGGCAGGCGGCCCTGCGCGGGCTGATCGCGCCCGGATCGGTGCGATCATCGGTCGGGCGCATCCTCGCGCTGCGGCGCTGGCTGGGCGGTTTCGGCTGGCCACCGCGCGAGGTCGTGCGCAGCGAGGCGCACCGCGAGCTGGCCCGTCAGGCAGCCCGTGCCGCGCTCACGCTGGTGCGTGACGAGGTGGGCCTGCTGCCGCTGCGCCTCGACGAGGGTCAGCAGGTCCTGGTGGTCACGCCACAGCCGCGCGAGCTGACGCCGGCGGATTCGTCGGGGGATGAGCCGCTGGCTCTGGCCGAGGCGCTCCGCCGGCACCACCGCGACGTTCGTGACCTGCGCCTGGCCGCCGAGCCGAGCGAGGCGGACATTGCGGGTGCCCGTGAGGGGGCGGCAGCAGCCACGCGTGCTGTCGTCGTCACGCTCGCGGCCGACGTGCAACCGGCCCAGGCTCGGCTGGTGGAGGCCATCCTGGAGACGGGCACGCCGACCGTGACGGTCGCCATGCGCACGCCCTACGACCTGGGCACCTATCCTCGCGCCGCGACACACCTGTGCTCGTACGCCATCGTGCCTCCCAGTGTCGGGGCCGTGGCGGATGCGCTGTTCGGGGCCATCCCCGTGAGCGGCCGGCTGCCCGTGGCTATCCCCGGGCTCTATCCTCGAGGACACGGCTTGGAGGTTGCACAGTGGCCCTGATCGACGAGATCCGAGAACAGCCGGAGGTGGCCGCGCGCCTGCTGCAGGAGGCTGGTCCCGAGATCGCTGCCATCTGCGAGACCGTTCGAGCGGCCGATCCCAGCCACGTCGTCATCGCGGCACGGGGCACCTCCGATCACGCCGCCATCTACGCCCAGTACGCGTTCGGCGTGCTGGCGCGCACCTACGTCGGACTCGCCACGCCCAGCGTCCATTCACTCTACGGTGCGGCACCCGACTACAGCCGCGCGCTGGTCATCGGCATCAGCCAGTCCGGCGCTTCTCCCGATGTCGTGGGTGTCATCCGCTCGGCCCGCGCCCAGGGAGCCATCACGCTCGCCATCACCAACACGCCCGGCTCGGACATGGCGCAGGCAGCCCAGCACCACATCGCGCTGCGCGCTGGCGCCGAACAGGCCGTCGCCGCCACCAAGACCTACACCGCGACCCTGTTGGTGCTGGCGATGTTGAGCGCGGGCCTGCGGGGTGTCGCCGAGGCCGAGGCTGACCTGGCCCGGCTGCCGGCCGCGCTGGCGGCCGCGCTCGACCTTGAGGCGGAAGCCCGGCGTATCGCCGAGGATCAGGCCGGGCTCGACCGCTGTGTCGTGCTCGGGCGCGGCTACCACTACGCGACCGCGCGCGAGTGGTCCCTCAAGCTCAAGGAGCTGGCCTACGTGCTGGCCGACCCGTACTCGTCGGCCGACTTCATCCACGGGCCCCTGGCGCTGATCGAGGCCGGCTTCCCCACCTTCTGTGTCGCGCCGCGGGGTGCCACGGAGGCGGACATGGCCGAGGTCATCGGCCGACTGGGTGACGAGCTCGGCGCTCGCCTGCTCATCGCCTCAGATGACCCCGGTGTCTGCGCGCGGGGGACATGGTCACTCACGCTGCCCAGCCTGCCCGAGTGGCTGATGCCCATCGTGTCCATCGTGCCTGGTCAGCTGCACGCGATGCACAGCACCATCGTGCAGGGCCGCGATCCGGAGCTGCCGCGCTCCATCCGCAAGGTGACCTTGACCACCTGAGGGGCCTTATTGGACAAACCATTGACAAAGGATAGACACGAGCGTAGCATCTCGGTCTCGTGAAGCCTTACGCATCAAG
This sequence comes from uncultured Chloroflexia bacterium, assembly GCA_963712735.1. Classification (GTDB taxonomy): domain Bacteria; phylum Chloroflexota; class Limnocylindria; order Limnocylindrales; family CSP1-4; genus JAFMJV01. Next base: position 280,990 of record CAVQIZ010000005.1, read on the forward strand.
GGGGAGGAACCCGCGCACATGACAGCCGCCAGCCCGACCATCGAGCAAGCGATCCCAGAGCCCATCCCCGAGGACCGGGCGCACAGCCTGTACCGCTGGAACGCCGTGCTCGCGGGCCTCCACGCGGTCCAGGGACTCATCATCCTGGCACTCTCGTTCGCGCGCGACCCACTCGTGACGAGTCCCGTCGTGACCAGCTACCTCAGCTTCGACACCGCGGCCGATACGCTGGTGCCGGCCCAGAGCCCACTCTTCGACCTGCCCATCGGGCCGGCCGTGGCCCTGTTCTTCTTCATGAGCGCCATCGCCCACGCGCTGCTGGCGTGGCCGCTGCGAGGCTGGTACGAGCGGCGGCTCGGCGATCACATCCAGCCCATGCGCTGGATCGAGTACGCGCTGAGCTCGAGCGTCATGATCGTCATCATCGCCGCGTTGTCCGGCATCCAGGAGATCGGCACGCTGGTGGCCATCTTCGGCATCAACGCGGCCATGAACCTCTTCGGCTGGTCGATGGAGTCGGCCAACCAGGGGCGCGAGAAGACGCAGTGGAACCACTACGTCTTCGGAGTCATCGCAGGTATCGTGCCCTGGATCGTCATCGGCATCGCGCTCTGGTCAGCCGCGGTCGAGCCGGGTGCCGCGCCCATCCCCGGCTTCGTCATCGCCATCTTCGTTTCACTCTTCCTGGCCTTCAACGTCTTCGCCATCACGATGATCCTGCAGTACGGCAAGATCGGACGCTGGCGCGACTACCTGGTCGGCGAGAAGACGTACATGTTCATGAGCCTGTTCGCCAAGACCATCCTTGCCTGGCAGGTCTTCTTCGGCACGCTCGCCCCGTAGCGCGAGATCAGCGGGGTGTCACAGCCCCGCTGACACGTTCCACAGGTCGACGCCCTCACCGGCCGTGGCGTAGCGGTCGATCTCGGCGAGCTCCTCGTCGCTGAAGGGGGCGCCGTCGAGCGCACCCACGCTGTCCTCCAGCTGCCCCGGCGAGCTGGCTCCGATGAGGGCCGAGGTGATGCGAGGGTCGCGCAGCGTCCACAGGATGGCCATCTGCGCGAGCGACTGGCCGCGGCGCTGGGCGATCTCGTGCAGGGCCCGGATGCGCTCGAGGTTCGTCTCGCTGAGCATGTCGCCGGAGAGCGACTTGGACTGCGATGCGCGGCTGCCCTCGGGCACTCCGGCGAGGTACTTGTCGGTGAGCAGGCCCTGGGCCAAGGGCGAGAAGGGGATACAACCGGCGCCCTCCACCTCCAGCACGTCGAGCAGCTCCGCCTCGATCCAGCGGTTGAGCATCGAGTAGTTGGGCTGGTGGATGAGCAGGGGGGTTCCCAGGTCACGCAGGATGGCGGCCGCCTTGCGTGTTCGCGCTGGTGAGTAGGAGCTGATGCCCACGTAGCGGGCCTTGCCCTGGTGCACCGCCGTGGCCAGGGCGCCCATCGTCTCCTCAAGGGGACTGTCGAGGTCGATGCGGTGCGAGTAGAAGATGTCGACGTGGTCGAGCCCCATGCGCGTGAGGCTGGCCTCGAGGCTGGCGAGGACGTGCTTGCGTGAGCCTGCCCAGCCGTAGGGGCCGGGCCACATGTGCCAGCCGGCCTTGGTGGTGATGATCAGCTCGTCACGATAGGGACGCAGGTCCTTGGCGAAGATGCGCCCGAAGTTCTCCTCCGCCGAGCCGAACGGCGGCCCGTAGTTGTTGGCCAGGTCGAACTGCGTGATGCCCAGGTCGAAGGCGCGCCGGATGATCGAGCGCTGGCGGGCGAAGGGGACATCATCGCCGAAGTTGTGCCACAGGCCCAGCGAGATGGCCGGCAGCACCAGGCCGCTGTTGCCGCTGTGGCGGAACTGCATCTGCTGGTAGCGGTCCTGCGCCGGCCAGTAGTACGGCTGGGCGTCCTGGCCCTCCACGGCCGGCTTCTCGCGCGCCTCGCGTTCGGCGTCGGTGTGGGACGTGCGGTCGATCATCAGTGCTCCCTCCGTGCCCGGGTTCGGGCCGCTGTGTGTCGTCCCTCGATGGTACGCCGCCCGACGCTTGCGCGGATGCGGCAGTCCTGTCGCGGCGCGAATGCCGTGGTGGGGCATGGAGCGAGCCGGGCCACCCACGCATCATCGGGTCGAGCACCTTCGCGCCATGCCACCGGGAGAGACGATGACCAAGACGTTCGAGCGGTTCCTGCGATCGCTCAGTGATGAGGACCTGCTCCGCTTCGCCGAGGCGCGGCGGGCAGTCGAGCCGCCCTACTGGCGCGTGATGTGTGTGGCGCTGGCGATCGAGGCCGGGCGCCGCGGCCTGGAGGTCGACCCGCAGTGGCTGGGGCCGGGGGCGTCGGGCGGGGCCCGCGCGCGAAGGATGACGGCGCACGCGTAGGGCCCGAACGGGCGGGCGGGACGACCGGCGCGTCGTCTGCCATCCTCCCGGGTGATGACGCAGCTTCCCGGATTCGATCCCTTCGAGCTTCTCGGCGTCGATGCCAGCGCCGACGCGGCCACCATCGACCGCGCCTACAAGGCGCGCATCCGCTACGTCCACCCGGACATCGCCGGCGTGGCCGGACTCAACGAGACCAAGCGCCTCAACATCGCCCGTGAATGGCTGCTCGATGCGGAGCTGCGGGCACAACTGCCTCCTCCGGCGCGGCGCTGGGGGCGCAGGGCCGGGCGCGAGTCGCCGACGCCGACACCTCCGCCTTCGACACCGCCACCTCCGCCGGCTCCACCTCCGCCCTCCTCCTCACCGCCACCGTGGAGCTGGGAGCGAGCGGAGCGAACTCGACCGGCGTGGGAGTACGAGCCGCTGCGGGACGACTCGCTGGCGTTCGACTATGGGGCGGCGGGGGCGCGACTGTCGGCGTTCTTTGACGCCATCCGGGCGCTGTCGAGCGATGAGCGCGCGCGGGTCACGTACAGCCTGGGTGACGAGCCGCCGTTCTTCTTCGACGAGTTCAAGGAGATCGTCGGCGAGACGTTGTGGAACCGCTCACTGGCACTGGTCGATGCGGTGGCCAGGGTGTGGGCCGAGCGTCTCGACGAGGCCCGACCGCTGCTGTTCCCCCGCGGGCGAGTGTTCGGCAATGGAGCGGTCGTGGCCAACGCCTATGCCCAGTGGATCCTGCTGGGGGACGTCATCCGCCAGCGCACCCGCGACGCCGACACCATCGAGGCCCTGGCATCACGCTCGACCTTGCCGTGGGAATCGTCGGTCGGCCACGCTCGCTACGGCCCGGCCCAGGGCGAGGTGACCACCCTGCTGGACGAGGCGAGGGTGATTCCGCTCACGGCGGCCGAGAGGCTGGCCCGATCGTGGGACGGGCACATGGGTAGCTACCTGTACGGACGGCCGGGGGAGGACTGGTTCCCGGGCACGCTTGCACGAGATGGAGCACGGGTCGTCAGTGCGCGGCTGGCGGCGGTGGACGCCTCGCGCATCGAGCCACCCGAGGGTCTGCCCTACCCGCGTCACAACGCCTTCCGCTGTGGCCTGCGCCTGACGGCCCACGTCCTCGCACTGGGCGACGCTGCGCCGGCCGACCGCGATCTCCTGCGGCCGTGGCGCGACGCGCTCGATACCAGCCCATCATTCATGGACCGGGCACGCTGGGGCATGCCGCTGGGCTGATGCAGGAGGAGAGAGGCGGGGTGGCTAGCCGCGCTCGGACCGGGGACCGTCGGGCTCTGCCTCGTCGGGCTCCGGCGAAGCCGCATCGGGGTCGGGCGCCGCGGCCGGGAGCAGCGGCAGCCCGTCCCTGGGCCCTGTGCCCATCAGGCCGACCTGGTGATACACGCGGATCTTCTCGCGCGTGTCGGCGATGTCGAGGTTGCGCATCGTCAGCTGGCCGATTCGGTCGTGGGGCGTGAAGAAGACCTCCTCGCCCTTCTCCATGGTGAGTCGGTCGGGGTAGTAGGTCAGGTTGGGGCTGGTGGTATCGACGATGGAGTAGTCGTTGCCACGGCGCAGCTCCAGCGTCACCTCGCCGGTGATGGCGCGTGCCACCCAGCGCTGGGCGGTCTCACGAAGCATCAGCGCCTGGGGGTCGAACCAGCGTCCCTGGTAGAGCAGCCGGCCCAGGCGTCGCCCGTTGCTGCGGTACTGGTCGATGGTGTCCTCGTTGTGGATGCCGGTCACCAGGCGCTCGAACGCGATGTGGAGCAGGGCCATGCCGGGCGCCTCGTAGATGCCACGGCTCTTGACCTCGATGACACGGTTCTCGATCTGGTCCGACAGGCCCAGGCCGTGTCGGCCGCCGATGGCGTTGGCCTCGGCGAACAGCTCCAGCGGCGTGGGGAAGCTGCGACCGTCGATGGCCACCGGCTCGCCGTCCTCGAAGCGGACGCTCACGACCTCCGGCTCGATGTCCACCTCCGGCCGCCACGAGGCCACGCCCATGATGGGATTGACGATCGAGACGCCCCGGTCGAGGAACTCCAGGTCCTTGGCCTCGTGGGTGGCGCCCAGGATGTTGGAGTCGGTGGAGTAGGCCTTGTCGGCGCTCATCCGGTACTCCAGGCCGGCGCCCTCCAGGTAGGCCGACATCTCGGCGCGGCCACCCAGCTCGTCGATGAAGCGCTGGTCGAGCCACGGCTTGTAGATCTGCAGCTGCGGGTTGACGAGCAGGCCGTAGCGATAGAAGCGCTCGATGTCGTTGCCCTTGTAGGTGCTGCCGTCACCCCAGATGTTGACGCCGTCCTCCTGCATGGCGGAGACCAGCATCGTCCCGGTGACGGCACGACCCAGGGGCGTGGTGTTGAAGTACATCTGCCCGGCGGTCGAGATGTGGAACGCGCCCGACTGCAGTGCGGCGATGCCCTCGGCCACCAGCTGCGGCCGGCACTCGATGAGGCGGGCCTGCTCGGCGCCGTAGCTCAGCGCCCTGCGCGGGATCGACTCGTAGTCGTCCTCGTCCGGCTGGCCCAGGTGTGCGGTGTAGGCGTAGGGGATCGAGCCCTGCCCGCGCATCCAGTGCAGCGCGGCGCTGGTATCAAGTCCTCCGGAGAACGCGATGCCGACCCGCTCGCCGACCGGGAGATGTTCGAGGATGTTGGGCACGAGACCTTCCTTGGCTGTTGATGTGGCGATCGGACCAGGCCACGCCATGCTGCGGCCGGCGGACGGAGCACCACGCTACTCCCTCCCAGGGAGAGGGTATCCCGTGACGGCCCGCCCGGCCGACGCCAGGCCAACGGCGGGTATGTCCTCGCCAAGGGCGAGGCGATGTTCATCCTGAGTCTCCCGCTCACCCACCCATCGGGCAGTTCGCCCTTGTCTGAAGTACTCGCCTTGCTTCCCTAGACGCCCTGGAGCCCGGCGAACAGGTCGCTGTCGGTGGTCGCGAGCGACAGTGGACGGCTGTCGGCAGGACCGAGTCTACGTGCGTGGGTGAGGTGAAGCCGGTGCGCCGCGATCGAGGTGCCGTCGGACACTTGCTGCTCCGGCGAGCGCGGCCCAGACTGGGGAACCATGGAGCATCCGGACGGGTCCGACGGCACAGAGCCGGACGACTGGGCTGTTCGATCACTCGACGAATCGGAGCGCCGCCTGAGAGCGGCCGACCGAGACGCGGCGCTGTCCGGATGGGGCAGCGCTGACTCGGTTGGGGGCGGCGCCGTTCTCGTGACGTCGCTGCTGGCCGCTGGACGTTGGCTCTGGCGAGCCATCGGGAGGAAGGGTCGCTGACGACATCGTGTCCTCGAAGGCTGGCTGCCTCGGTCCCCAGACCGCCCACCACGCACGGAGGGCAGCGATGACCCCACGGCAGCGTGATCGACCACCCAACGGTCACGGCGGGGCATACGGTTGCTTTGACGACGTCGCCTAGCGCGAGTGCCTATCCCAGCGGCGCATGATGCGGGCGTCGGCCGCCAAAGCAGCATTAGGAGGGAGGACTAGTGCGATGGCGTAAGGCGACGTGGGCCATCATCGTCTGGACGGCTGTGATGGCCTATGTGCTGTAGGACAACTTGCTGAACACTCATAACGAGTCGTCAGAGAGATATGAAGCGTTCTACTTCATCATCCTCGGCTTCTCACTCATCTTCTGGTGGTTCTTCGGCCTTCTCATCTCGGCCGTCGTCTGGCTGAAGTCGCGGCCGAAGGAGAACACGGCCATCTACGGGCCGCAGGGTCAGTGGATGTGGGTCACCGAGATGGAAGCGAAGAAACGGGTCGAGAAGGGAGGCTGGACATACCAGCCTCAGCCGCCCTACCCGCAGCTGTACCAAGGCCAGCAGCCGCCGTATGGAGGCCCGCCACGGCCACCTCCCGCAGGACCACATCAGTCGTAGGTCGCAGTGTGGGCGGCAGTATCCGTGATGACCGGCGCCACCTCACTCGGTATCCGCGAACTCGGGGTGGTTGACCGAGGCCGGTCGTCTCTCCCTGCCGCCCACCTCGAGCAGAGAACGGACAGTGCTGTCGGCAATCTGCCGGGTCCTACGGGGAGAGATGGGAATGAACTCCGGCGCGGCCCATCCCGGAGGGTGCCTCTCCATGCCGGTCCACGCCGGTCATCCACGAGGGGAGGTGGGGTGGCTAACGGGGCTTGAACCCGTAACCTTCGGAGCCACAATCCGATGCTCTGCCGATTGAGCTATAGCCACCATGCGGCCAGACGGACGCCGCAGCGTCGGACAGCCGACGAGGCGGAGTGTACCCGTTCACGATCGATGGTGACGGCCTGCCGACATACTCCTTCCACGGCGGCCGCCGCGGGCAAGGCTAGGCGGTGACCTCCAGGCTGAGCTCGAGCGCCAGCACGAACATCAGCACGAGATCGGCGATGATGACGGTGGTGGCGCTCGATCGCGGCGATTGTCGCAACCAGGGCGCCACGGCAGCCCACGAGAGGAAGACGCCGACCTGCGCCCAGCCGGCCCACCAGACCTGGTTGAGCAGGAGTCCCACCGCGGCGACGACGAAGACGCCGGCAGCGACCAGGGCCACCACCCCGAGCGCCTTGCCGATCGGGCTGCGGATGGTCACGTCACCCGGCAGGATCCAGGCACCGTCGCCCATGCCGGTCCGGACCGATGTCCAGGCGGCCAGGAACCAGAGCAGGTGCAGCAGGCCGTGCATCGCCAGCAGCGTCGCGAGCAGGACGCGGAACAGCTCCAGCATCAGGCACGGCCCCGAGGCGAGGCAGCCGGGCCGTACGGCTCTGGCAGCGGCCGGCCAGCGGCGGCAGCATGGGCGGGATGAGTATCCAGATGCGGCTCCTTCACCGGCTGATGCGCCTCATGAGTGACTATCTCATGCTGCCCTTCTTCGACGCCCTCGGCGGCACACGCGACTCGACCCTGGGGGGGCGCCTGTGCGTGCTGCGCACGATCGGGCGCAAGAGCGGGCAGCCGCGCGAGATCCCGCTCAACTATGCGCCCACGACGGCCGGTCTCGTGCTGCTGGCCGGCTTCGGGCGGCGAGCCGGCTGGGTGCATAACCTGCGTGCCCAGCCACGCGTCGAGGTCCTCGTCGGCGAGCGCTACCACCGCGCGACGGCGGTCGAGATCACCGCGCCGGCGGACGCCCTGCGCGCGACGCGGGCCGTGCTGCGCAACGCCGGTGTGGCGGGGTTCTTCTACGGCTGGGATCCGCGGCGCGCCAGCGACGCCCAGGTGTCCAGGGTCGTCGCCGAGACCGTCTGCTTCCACCTGCGCTTCGACGAGCGACCAGCGTGGGGTGCCGCCGGTCGTGCCCGCATCACCGCGACCCGCTAGGCTCACCCGATGCGCGTGCCCGACTTCCTCGTCCGCCAGTTCTACGTCTCCGGCAGTCTGCAGCACGAGGGCGACGGCTTCCGCTTGAAGGCCCGCAATGGCATGGGCGACGGCACGCTGGTGGGCATCGGCTCGGTCGTGGTCGACGGCACGGCCATCGACCCGGCGGCCATCAGCGCCACGCGGAATGGCGACGACACCGTCCACCGTGCTGCCGACGTGTCGCGCCGCGCGCCGGTGTCGTTCGGGCGCGGTGACGTGGTCACCTTCCACATCGCCGGTCACCAGCTGGCGCCCGGCGCGCATCGCTTCGAGGTGGAGGTCTTCGAGCTCAACCTGGGGTCACTGACCCTGGCGCTCAGCGACACCATCGACGCGCTGGGCTAGCGCGCGGCCACATCCTCGACGAGAGCGAGCGTGGCCGCCACGACCTGCTCCTGCTGGGCCTCTCGCGAGATGGTCGCGATGCCGTCCCCGTCCTGCTCCCCGTACCAGCCGAACTGGGCATGGTTGCCGCCTTCGATTTCGACGAACGTGGTATCCGCCGGAAGCTGATCGGTGGACGCCTCGATGTCCTCGAGCGTGGCCAGCCCATCCTCGGTGGCGTAGACCGAGGTCACGGCCATGTCGCTGTCGCTCAGGTCGGTACCGTCGGGCGGGTAGGCGGCCCACAGGGCCAGTCCGTCGATGTCTTCGTGACCGGCTGCGTACTGCGCCGCCATCGCGCCGCCGAGCGAATGCCCGGCGATGATCCACTGGTCCACCTCGGGGTGGGCTTCGATGACGCCGTCGGCCGCGTCGGGGCTCAGCACGGCCAGGCCGAAGGGCATCGGCGTGATGACCGCCAGGTGCCCGGCTTCCGCGATGGCGCGCATGGGAGGCGCGTAGGCCTCGGCCGAGACGCGGCCACCGGGATAGAAGATGACACCGGTGTCGGACGGATCGGCAGGTGAGAAGGTCAGCCATCCCTCCGTGTCCACCGTCACGCTCTCCGACGATCGCAGCGCGGCCTCAGCCTCCGGCATGGGGTCGGCAAGATCGCTCAGCCAGAGATAGCCGGCCACCGCTGCCACCAGCAGGACAGCCGCGACGATGGCGAGCAGGAGGCGACGGTGACGTCTCATCAGGCCGTAGTCTACGGTGCCCCGGGGCCGATGGTGGGGGCGTCTGCCCCGCGGCCCGATGGCCGGGGCATCGGCCCTGCTACCATCCGCCGGATGACTGCAGCCGACCACACCGGAACCCTCGCCGGGCGACGAGGCCTCACTCTCGGCGATCACCTCATCCCAGCAAGCCTCACGGCGCGCACCCCGGCGTGGGCTCGCGACCTCGCCCTCATCGCCGGAGGGGTGCTGCTGCTGATCATCGGCGCCCGCATCGCCTTCGATCTGCCGGCCGTGACGCTCGGTCGCCTGTACGTGCCCGAGAACCCGTACGTCCCCATCACCCTGCAGACCTTCGGCGTGCTCTTCACCAGCGCCGTGCTGGGTGCCCGACGTGGCGTGAGCGCCACGGCCATCTATCTGCTCATCGGGGCCGTCGGCCTACCGGTCTTCTCGTTCGAGCGCTCGGGCATGGAGATGTTCGTGGCGTTCGACTCGGGCCGCGTCGTGCTCGGCTCCACCGGCGGCTACCTGCTCGGCTTCCTCCTCGCCTCCGCGCTCGTGGGTCACCTCGCCCAGCGAGGCTGGGACCGTCGCATCGGTGGCTCGCTGGCAGCGATGCTGCTGGGCACCCTGGTCATCTACGCTTCCGGCCTGGTGTGGCTTGCGCTGGCGCTCGATAGCAGCGTCCTCGATGTGCTGCCCTTCGGCCTCTATCCGTTCGTGCCCGGTGACGTGCTCAAGCTGCTGGTCGCGGCCGGTGCGCTGCCGCTGGGCTGGCGGCTGGCAGGCCGTCGCGCGTCCGGTGGGCAGGGGGGCTCGTCCGGACCAGCCTGATGGCCGCGATCCTCACCAACGCCCTGACCAAGGTCTATCGCGGCCACGGGCCGCCGCTCCGCCGGGACACAGGGGTGGCAGCCCTGAGAGGCCTTTCGATCGAGGTGCAGGAGGCCGAGGTCTTCGGTTTCCTCGGTCCCAACGGCGCGGGCAAGTCGACCGCCATCCGCCTCTTGCTGGGGTACCTGCACGCGACCGCGGGCACGGCCGCCGTGCTGGGTCTCGACATCGCGCGCGAGAGCGAAGCGATCCGACGACGGACCGGCTATCTGCCCGGTGGCATCGCCTTCTACGACAACCTGACCGGCGCCGAAGAGCTGGCCTACCTGGCCTCGCTCGATGGGCAGCCTTCGCCGCTGCGTGACGAGCTCATCGAGCGCATGGAGCTGAGCCGGCGCGACCTTGGCCGTCAGATTCGCGACTACTCGCGCGGCATGCGGCAGAAGATCGGCATCATCCAGGCCTTCCAGAACGATCCCGAGCTGGTCATCCTCGACGAGCCCACCGAGGGCCTGGACCCCCTGATGCAGCGTTCCTTCTACGAGATCCTCGACGACCGTCGGCGGGCCGGACGAACCATCTTCTTCTCCTCGCACATCCTGAGCGAGGTCGAGCGCGTCTGCGACCGTGTCGCCATCGTGCGCCAGGGCGAGCTGGTGGCGGTGACCGACATCGCCGAGCTGCTGGGCCGTCGGCGCCGCCACGTCGAGCTGCGCTACACGGGAACTCCACCACAGCTGGAGGGGGTGGAGGGTGTCAGCGACGTGCACGTCCGCGACGATGTGCTCAGTTGCCAGCTGGAGGGCGGCCCGGGCCCCCTCCTCGCGGCGCTCGATGGCGCCGCCATCGGCGACCTGCTCATCGAGCCCGCGCGCCTCGAGGAGGCGTTCATGGAGTACTACGCGACGGCCGCCGAGGACGTTGACCGCGCCGGGACCACCGCATGAACGCGCCACTGTTCCGGCACACCGTGGCCGCCAATGCCCTGCGCCTGGTCGTTCATCGCCCTTGGGCTGATGCTGATGGGCATCATCATGCCGCTGATGTATGCGACCTTCGGCAAGGACCTGGGCAGCTTCGTGGAGACCATCCCGCTGCTGGCGCAGTTCTCCAACTTCGGGGGCGGTGACCTGTTCTCCCTCACGGGCATGGTGGCGATGGGTTTCGCCCACCCCTTCACGCTTGCTGCTCATGGGCATCATGGCGGTCGCCTTCCCGGCTCTGGCCATCGCCGGCGAACGTGACCGGGGCACGCTCGAGGTGACGCTCTCTCGCCCGATCTCGCGCCACCGCCTGTACGCCACCCTGTTCGTCGCGGGGGTCGGCTTCATCATGCTGCTCGCGGCCGTACTGGTGACCACCACGAGCCTCAGCATCGTGGTCGTCGGCTTCGGGGATGAGCTGAGCGTGGCGAGGTTCGCCCAGCTGTGGGTCGCCGACGTCCTGCTCTTCGTGGCCATCATGTCCCTGGCCTTCGCAGCGTCGATCGAATCCGACCGGGCGGGACCGGCCATCGGCATCCCGGCGGTATTCGTCCTGCTCAACTACCTCGCCTTCGCCATCGGCTCCATCTGGCCCGACGCGAGTTGGCTCCAGGACTACTCGATGTTCAACCTGCTCAAGGCGCAGGATGTCCTCGACGGCGGTATCGCTGTCAGCGACGTCATCGTCATGGTGGTCTTCGCCGCGCTCTTCATCGGCCTGGCCTGGTACCGCTTCCCGCGACGGGACCTGCCGGCTCCCGCGTAGGCGCCACCGTCGCGGCGGAGCCAGTGGGTAGACTGTGAGGGTCATGCGTATCGACCGGAGCCTGCTCAACTGGGGCGTCTTCTTCATCGCGCTCGGTGGCATCCCGCTGGCGGTCGACCAGGGCTGGCTGGAGCCGGACATCGCGCGAGACCTGGGCCAGCTCTGGCCGCTCATCCTCGTCGGCATCGGCCTGGGGCTGATCCTGCGCTGGACCCCGATCGCCTGGTTCGGCGGGGCCCTCGTGGCCGCCACCTTCGGCGTCATCTTCGGGGCAGCCCTGGTCAGCGCTGCCGGATGACGACATCAGCAACCTGCAGGGCATCATCCCCGCCATCGCGGTGGGCGCCTGTTCCGGCGACCAGGCCGGGTCGGCGACCAGCAGCGCCGGAGACGTCGCCAACGCCGAGCAATTCGAGCTCGATGTCACGCTGTCGTGCGGCGAGCTGTCGGTGGCCCGCGCGACGACCAACGACTGGAGCCTGGAGGCGCGCCACGCCCCCGATGACGCGCCGACGGTCGACGCCGCCGACCTCGACGGGGCGACGGCGGTCCTCGCGCCTGGGCGCAGCGGGGACGCGACGAGCTGGTGTTCCTGGGCACGCAGGTGCAGAGCGACTGGCGCGTGGGGGTCCCGGCCACCGCGACCCTGACGACTCGTCTCACGCTGAACGCGGTGCGGGGACGAGGTCGATGCCGGCAGCGGAGCTGTCGCCGAGGTGGCCGGCACGTTCAACGCGTCCGAGATCACGCTGGACCTGGCCACGGCGTCGACCCCGACACGGGGCCGGGTCGAGCTCACCGCCAATGCGTCCGACGTGCGGCTCCTGCTGCCCGAACGGCAACGTCGACGCCAGCGTGACACTGAACGCCTCATCGCTGCGGGTCTGCGTGCCGGCGGCCGTGGCGCTGCGCGTCGAGCAGGCTCGGGCATCCTCTCGAGTGACGATCTCGCCGGCAGCGGGCTGGAGGAAGGCAACCCCGGCCTGTGGACGACGCCGGACTTCAGCGTCGCCGGCGATCACGTCAACCTCTCGCTCAGCAGCACGGTGTCGTCCTTCACGCTCGAGCGCCCGGAGTCCTGCTCATGACCCAGTATCCAGGCGGCCAGCCCGCCCGTACTACGGCCAGCCATCGGGCGGCGACCCCTACGTACGGCCAGCAGCCCGGCGACCCGTATGCACCCCCACCGCCACCGGCCGGCAACCCCTATCTTGGACAGGGCGGCGACCCGTACGCACCTCCGCCGCCGACGCCGACTACGCCGCGCAGCAGGCGGCGTGGTACGCCCAACAGCAGGCGTGGTAGGCGCCCAGCAGCAGGCCGCGTACGGGCGACGACAGACGGCCGAGATACGCGCCGCGGCGCGGAGGTGCGGGTGCGGCCATCGCCGGCATCCTGCTGGTGCTGGTCGGGGTCTGGATCCTGTTCGGTGACGAGATCGACCTTGATCTGAACCTCGGCCAGGTCTGGCCCATCGCCGCGGTCGCTATCGGGATGCTGATGGTCTCGCTGCCTTCATCCCTCGAGGCGACGACTGAGCCAGGGACGAACGAGCCAGGGGGATAGTCCGTCGCGCCGTTGCCGGGCGACACCGCCAAGCGACCAGGGCACGGTCAGGCGGGCCCGGACCATCGCAGAATCGATGGGTGATCGCGAACGATCCGGGAGTGGAAGCCGTGCTGGCCGCTCTCATCGCGGTCGTCGGAGGGTTCACCGGTGGCTGGGCCAAGACCTGGGCCGACCATCGCTACCGCATGCGACGATTGCGCCGCCGCCGCCGCGCCGCCAGCCTGGCCAGGCTGGCTGACTGGCTGCGCACCGGCACCTACGATTCGGTGCACGTGCGTGTCGCGGTGGCGGAGGTCGGAGACCGCACCTTGTATGCCAACGTCGACCGCTTGCTGACGGCATCCGACCTGCACGAGCGCGACGAGGCGCTGGGTGCCGCGAGCCACCGTATCGGAGAGCTCCTGGCGCGAGCCTAGGAGGTGGTCGAGCGGGGCCCGTCCTCGTCAGGCAGGACATCCAGCCCGAGCGAGTGGGCGACCGTCGCCGCGGCCACCCTGGATTCGACGCCCAGCTTGGCGTAGATGTTGGAGACATGCACGCTGGCGGTCTTGGGGCTGATGAACAACCGCTCGGCGATGTCCTGGTTGCTCAGGCCGGAGGCGACCAGCGCCAGCACCTCGGCCTCGCGCAGCGTCAGGCCGAAGGGTCGCGCATCGCCGTCGGGTTCGGCTGCCCGGCCATCCTCCGCGAGGGGGAGTCGCGCGCGCTGCGCCAGCGCGATCAGCTCCTGTTGCAGCGGCACGGCACCCAGTGCGCGCGTCGTCGCCAGGGCGGCCGCGATGGTCTCGGCCGCGGTGTCGCGCTGCGAGCGACGAGCGAGGGTCGCCTCGGCCAGTCGCCAGCGAGCGTAGGCCTGCATCGACGGACGATCGCGCGTCCGCTCGACGGCCGCCGCCCAGCGCCGCACCCGCGTGGCGACGTCGGCGGCGTGACCTCGCTCCAGCTCGGCGCGCACGATGGCGAGGTCGCCGGCCCAGGCATGCGCGAGCGCACGGCGTTTCTCCGCCCGTCGCAGGGAGGACACCAGCTGGGTCTCGGCTCGCTGGGCGAGCCCGTCCTCCACGCCGCCGGCCCGCTCGGCGAGCGCCACGTCAGCCCAGGCGCGCGCACCGAGCGCGAGCAGGTGCGGGATGCTGGCGTCCAGCATGGCGGGCCGGCTTCCCGGGGTGGTGATGACGTGCGCGGCGGGGTCGGTGACGACGAAGGCAAGGCGCGCCAGCGCGGCCGTGGGCTCGCCGCGCCAGATGGCTGCCTCGGCGGTGGCCGCGGCGAGCCAGCGCTGCGCATCGAGGGGTGTGGCCGCGTCCTGGAGGGCCTCCGCCTCTGCCAGCACCGCCTCGGCCTCAGCCATCTGCCCTCGCCCCACCGCGAGCAGGCCCCGCAGGGCCAGCAGCGAAAGCCGCCCGGCTCCCACCGCTCCCGCCGCCAGGGCATCCTCGATGGCGGAGCCAGCCTCGTCCCAGCGACCGAGCTGGTAGAGCGCGCGTGCGGCGCTGGCCTTCAGCACCGATCCGAAGGTCCGTGTCACGCCCTGCTGGGCGGCGGCCGCAGCCCCCTCGCTGGCGACGTCCTGGGCCTCTTCCAGGCGCCCGACCAGCTCGAGTGCCGCCGCCAACTGGGTGTAGGCGAGGACCGAGCCGACCGGATAGCGCCCCCGCAGAGCACCGCCGTCGACGCGCCGCGCGGCCGTAAGCGTGCTCCGGATGGCCGCCAGCCCGCCGTCCGGGTCGCCTTCCAGCAGGAGGCACCATCCCAGCAAGCCCTCGGCCAGGATCTGCTCCTCCAGCGCTCCGGCCGTGCGCGCCGCTTCGAGCGCTTCGAGTGCGCGGACACGGGCTTCGTCGGTCCGCTGGAGATAGAGCAGCAGTGCCGCCGCGTGGCCCAGCGCATTGGCGCGCCAGCGTTCGGGAAGTCCACCCGGGTCGGCGAGCGCCGCCTCCGCCTCCGCCAAGGCACCCGGGAGGTCGCCGGATTCCCAGAGGTACCAACGCAGGCTGGAGCGGGCCAGCTCGCGCGCGTCGGGGTCCAGCACGTGGCCGCGGGCCAGGAGCGTACGCGTGAGCTCGATAGCGCGTGGGAAGGCACCGGCTCGGGCAGCCGCCGAGGCGGCCTGGCCCAGGAGCAGCTCGGATGATGTGCCGGTCTCGGACTCCGGATCGCTCGCTTCCACCCAGAGGACAAGCGCTCGCTCCAGGTGCGCATGTGCCTCGACGAAGGCGAAGGAAGCGACCGCGGCCTGTGCCGCGACCAGGTGTGCCGACAGGGCGCGCGTCGTCTCACCCGCGGCATCCCAGTGACTGGCGATCTCGGTGGCGCTGCGGTGCTCGGGGCGCTCCGCCTCCAGCGCCTGCGCGTAGGCCGCGTGGATGTCTCGAGCCTCGCCGGGCAGGAGCTGTGAGGCGACGAGCGCGCGCAGGATCTCGTGGCGGAAGCGATACCCGGGCCCGGCAGGTCCGTCGCTGCGGATGAGGATGTAGTCTTCCGCGGCGTAGCGGACGGCACGCTGGACCTGGCTCTCGTCGAGGCCACTGGCCCGTGTCAGCAAGCGGTCGTCCACCGAGCGGCCGGCCGCTGCCGCCACGCGCAGCACGGCCAGGACGTCGGCGGGCACCTGTGCCAGTCGTGCCGCGAGGAGATCGCGCAGCTTGGGTGGCAGCGCCTCGCTGGGTCCGCGTCGCTGCCACGAGGCCAGCAGCTCCTCGGCGTAGAGGGGGTTGCCGTCGCTCAGCGACCAGATGCGCTCGCCCGCCGCTGCATCCGGCTGTCGGCCCAGGATGGCGGAAGCGAGGCGACGGATGGATTCGGCGCTCAGCGGCGGCAGCTCGATCCGCTCGGCTGTGCTGCTGCGGCCGAGCTCGGCCAGCAGCCTGAGCACCGGTTCCTTGTCTTCGGCCTCCTCGGGACGCACCGAGACGATGAGCGCAGCGTGGCCGCTGGACGTCAGGCCGTGCGCCAGGAAGGCGAGCAGCTCCAGACTGGCGCGGTCGATCCACTGCACGTCCTCGATGACGAAGGCGGTCGGCTGCTCCGCCGCGATGCGCTCGGCGACGCGAAGGAAGGCTTCATAGAGGCGCAGCCGCTCGATCTCATCGCCGCGCCCGTGGTCCGAGCCGATCGGCTGGTCTCGCGTTGCGACGATGGCGGCGACCTCCGGCAGGAAGCGTGCCAGCTCCGTGCGGGCCGGTCCGACGATGCGGGTGAGCTCTGGGCCCGGCACCTGCTGGGCCAGATCGCGCAGCAGCTCGGCGAACGGAAGGTAGGGGATGGTGGAGCCGAGCGCGAGACACTCGCAGCGAAGACTGCGCACGCGCTCATCGGAACGCGCCAGCGCCTCCTCGATGAGCCGCGTCTTGCCGATGCCGGCCTCGCCGCTGATGACGACGACTCGCCCGTGGCCCTCCGCGAGCGCGATCAACGCCCGGTCGATGCGTGCCGCTTCCGCGTCACGTCCGATCAGGACCGGGCTGGTCACGCCACTGCCGGACGGCCCCTGCATGGGCCGATAGTGACGCGCCTGACAGCCGGCTGCAAGGCGGACGCGACACGGGCGTCGTCGTCGGCCCAAGTACGTAGTCCTGCGTGTTGACCGAACGCACCGCCCTCCGGCGAGATGGGGCTCGCCTGCACAGGGAGGGACGGTGATGGATGGCTTGCTGGCCTGGTTCGACCTCAACGCGAGTGCTGCGCCCATCGGCCCGGCGGCGACGACGGACATGCCGCTGCTGCAGCAGGTGCTGCTCTACGTCGTGGTGGTCCTGGGCGTGCTCTTATCGGAGGCCGTGGCCATGGCTCGCGGCGGCGGCGAGATCAGCATCAGGCTGAGCCGCCCGTGGGTGCTCGTGGCCTGCATGGTGGCGCTGGTCGTCTTCCCTGCCGTCTGGCGCGAGGTCGGCTCGATGGAGGAGACGAGCCTGCTGGTGCAGATGGGGCTCGCGGCGCAGGGCGGTGTCTTCTGGGGCGTCGTCGTGGCCGGGGCGGAGAAGCAGGTGGACCACAGGTCCGGGACCGTCGCCCTGGGCACCGCCGAGGAGCCGTGAGCCGGGATCAGCGGCCCCGCACGTGAGACCCCAGCATCGCCGCCAGCTCAGGTGGGACCCAGGCGACGACCATGAAGGCGAGGGCGCCGACGATGGCCAGCAGCAGCCAGCCGATCGCCGTGGCCCCGCGGTGCAGGATGGAAGTGACGGTCTCGTCCATGCTCACGCTCCCGCGAGATGGTTGGGCGCATCCGGGTGGCGCGGATCGCGTCGCGGATGGACGCCGATGAGGATGATAGAGGCAGCGGCCAGGAAGGCGACCCCCACGGCGACCGCGACGCGCGGGCCCATGGCTACGTCGCCCGCCCGATAGAAGGCGTCCATCACAGGCCCGGCGATGGCCAGGCCCAGCGGCCCGGAGATGGAGTTGGCGATGTTGGCGATGCCCATATAGCGGCCGCTCGAGGCGAGCGGGATGATGTCGGTCATGAGGGCCCAGTCGACGGCGATGTAGGCGCCCGAGCCGGACCCCAGGAAGAAGGCACCGATGAGCGCCACGGGCGGCGTCGGCGCGGCGGCCAGGATGGCGATGCCAAGCATCGCCATGGCCGCGGCCGCCCAGACGACGGGCTTGCGGCCGGTGCGGTCGGAGATGCGGGCGGCGGGGATGGCCGTGAGCACCGTGCCTGCCAGTCCCATCCCGAGGGCAGCCATCCACAGCAGCGACCGTTCATCGGCGTCGGTCACGGAGAACACCCGCTCGATGTAGAGCAGGCTGATGTTGATGAACGTGCCGGTGCCCATGAGGAAGAACAGCCGCACCAGCGTCATGCGCACGAACGAGCGATCGCGCAGGATGCCCGGGTCCCAGGTCTCGAGCGCGATGGAGCGCCACGACCGCCCCGCGCGGGACATGCCCTGCGGACCGTCGTCGACGAAGATGAACGTCAGGGCGGCCAAGCCGAACTCGACGAGACCCACGGTGGCGAAGGCCAGGCCCCACAGCTCGAACCGTGCACCCAGGGCCATGATGGCGAAGCCTCCCACCAGGCCGGTCGTGCGCATCACGCCCACCAGCCCGCTGGCCACGCCGACCTGGCGCTCGGCGACGAGATCGGGCACGAAGCCCTGGTAGGGCCCCTGCGCGAAGTTGGAGCTGAACTGCAGGCCCAGGAACAGCAGGCCGTACAGGAGCAGCGTTCCCGTCGACCCCAGCGCCTCGCCATCCCAGTCGGCCGGCTGGGCCATGGCGATCAGCGACAGGCCCACGATGAAAAGAAGGTCGAACCCGGCCCCCGTGATGATGTAGCCCTTGCGCTTGCCGAAGCGGGAGATGGTGTAGTCGCTGACGGCTCCGATGGTGGGGACGGTCACGATGGCCACCAGGCCGCCAAGGAGCTCGAGGAGCCCAGAGACGCTGCCCCATGAGCCCTTGCCCACGATGAGCTCGATCTGCTTCTGGCCGAAGCCCTCGTAGGCGCCCCAGACGGTGTTGATGCCGAACCAATAGATCGAGATGAGACCCAGCTGCCGCCAGGGCAGCATCGTGGTCGGGCGGAGCGTCGCGGCGTCGGCAGTCACTGCCATGGCTCTTCTCCCCAGGATGGTGGCTACAGGCTGGACCGTCGTACACGCGAGTACAAGGGCCGCGTGGACCGTGCCGGGACGACTCGCGGGTCGGGGCCGGGCGCCTGTCCCTCGAGGAAGCGGGCGAACTGGCCGAGGACCCAGCGGTCGTGATCGGTGAGATATGGGTCGGCCAGGCGCTGGATGATCCCGCGGTGCGTGGCCAGGCGAGGGTCGTCGGCCTGCTCGAGGTCGATGTGGCTGTCGTGGGCTAGTGCGTCCATCTCGTGCTCCGCTGGTGGCTTACTGGAGTCCAGCCTCCGGCTAAGGCGGCAGGGCGACATCGGGCGCGGCCTTATCCGGTCGCCTATTCCTGTCCGGTGGCCCCTCTCACGTCGCGCTAGCCTTGGGGGCAGACACCAGCCACGAGGAGCGGGAGCATGAACCCACTGGCAGCCATCTACCATCCGGGGGGCGCCGACCCCAACGGCTACCCGATCAGCGTCATCGGCTTCGTCACCAGCTGGTCTGAGACGACCGGTACCGTGACGCAGGTGGTGTGCGTCACCACCGACGGCGCCCTGCGCACGTTCGATGCGGCACAGGTCCAGATCGTCGACCGCGCCGTGGCCGCGGCGATCGCCGCCGCCACGCAGGCCGCCGAGGCGCAGCGCGCCCGTGGGGGGACCCTCCCGCCCCCACGCTGAGCGACGCCGGGTGCCGTGACTGCAACGGACCGCCCTCGACCGCCGGGCATCGCTCGTCTCGCGCTGGACTTCCGGGCCATTGGCTGCTTCCGGGAGCCGCGGCATGCTGCGCGCCATGTCGATGCTTCCTGCCCAACATCTCCGCTCGCGTGTCGCGTTGGCCACGATCCCTGTGGCGCTGCTGCTCGCCGCCACCACGCCCGCGGCGCACGCGGGGATCACGCAGCCGTTCGAGCCGAAGAGCACCGTCGCGCTCGCACCGGGCATCACGTTCGCCACGGGCACGATGGCCACGACCGGCGGCCGTCCGCAGTCGGTGCGGGTCGCCACCATCGAGCCGGCTCGTGACGGCGTCCGCCTCAAGTCGGTCCTCTCCAATGACAAGGTCGTCAAGCGCGAGATCGTGACGAAGATGGCGCTGCGCAAATCCACGCCCGCGCGTGAGGCGATGGTCGCCACCAACGGCGACATGTCCACGCGTGAGCGCGTCGATGCCTACGCGGCTCCACAGTCGATGGCGGCGTCCAACGGTGAGCTGCTGCTGGCCCAGGCGTGCACGCGTCCGACGCTGGGGATCGACCCCGACGGCGGTGTCCACGTCGGGGATGTGCGCGTGCACGTGACGGCCATCCCACCGGGGCGCACCCAGCCCAAGCAGATCCACCGCGTCAACACCCATCGCGACGACGCCAAGACCGTGCTCTTCACCAAGCGCTTCGCCTCCAGCACGCGCACCAGGGGCGGGCGCGAGGTGCTCCTCGAGCTCGAAGGGCTGCTGCGTCCCAACGGCAGCCAGATGGTCCGGGTGCTCAAGGTCCGGAACGGCGGCAACACCACCCTGCGCGCGGGTCAGGCCGTGCTGTCGGTGAACAACCCCAAGGCTGGATGGGTGTACGACCTGCGCGTGGACCAGCGGTTCGAGTTGCAGACGCAGGTCGTGCGCAACGTGGACAGCCGCTGCGGCGGCACCATCGCCCCTGCGTCCGGGTGGAGCGAGATCAGCGAGGCGCTTGGCGGCAACCACTTCACGGCACGCAACGGGAAGGTGGCCGCGCCGTCGAGGTCTGCCTATCCGGCAGGAGTCCAGCGGCATCCTCGCACAGGCGTCGGCGTGACCGACGACGGGCGCGTGCTGATGATCACCGTCGATGGGCGCCGCAGCTCGAGTGCGGGAGTGACCCTCGCCGAGATGGGTCGGCTGATGCTGTCGCTGGGGGCGACACACGCCTTCAACCTCGACGGCGGCGGCTCCACGGTGATGGCACGGCGCATGCTCAACAGCGGGGAGTTCAAGGTCGCCAACAACCCATCGGACGGCCAGCAGCGGCCGGCCACGCAGTCACTCGTCGCGTTCGAGGTCGAACCCACTCCCTGACGAGCCGGCGGGCTGCAAGCGCAACCCGCAGTCGCCGCTGTAGCTGCGACCGCGCAGATCAGCTCGCGGTCCTGCCCGGGCCGCCCGCCACGGGGACTCTCGCCACGGCGGGGGTCCTTCTGTGGGTCCCTCGTCTCAGGGGCGCAGGGACCGGCCGACCAGGACCTCGTTGTCCTCGTCAAGCTCGACGCCCGCGATCCCGGGTGTGCCGCAGACGACCGCGAACGCCCGTTCCCACGGTCGGTCGCGGGCCATGAACGGCAGCTCCTCGCGGTCCCACTCGTCCCAGAAGGCGATGTCCTCGGGGGTGGCGCCATCGCGCTCGATGCCGCGACGGCGTGCCTCGTGCATGTCCGACTGGACCCACAGCGCAGCGTCGAGCAGAGGAGCGAGCGAGCGGCGACTGACGCCGACACCCTCGATGATGACCAGCGGGCGTCGCGCGGCGACCTCGATCGCACCCACACGTCCGCGGGCTTCCCAGGCCGGTGGCCGATAGTCGACGGCTTCGCCCCGATGCAACGGCTCCAGGATGCCACTGGCCATGAGGTGGTCCCAGCCGAAGAACGACTCCCACCAGGCGACATCGTCACTGTGCACCACGGCGGCGCCCGGAACGAGTGCCCCGAGGCGTGCCGCGATGGTGGTCTTTCCGCTGGCGGAACGGCCGTCGACAGCCAGGATCAGCGGCCGGCCGGCTGTGGGCGCGGTCGCAGCCTGCACCTCACCGAGCAGCTCACCCAGCGCCCGTGCCTGCCACGGAGCAGCGACCGGCTCGACGGTGGGGGTGGTGATCATGTCGAGGGGCCGATGACGATAGAGCGCCGAGCGTCCGCGGTCACCCGACGTGGCCCGTCAGGAAGTCTCCCCTGTACATGGAAGCTCCTCGATGCCAGTCCTTGTCATCCGGCGTGTCCTGCCGCGGGCCAGGTGCCTGACGGCCCGACGCTCACCCTCAAGGCCGTCGGTGTTGTCCGCCCAGGAGCATGTCCGGACGAGGTCCCGGAGCCATCTCGATACGAGTCGCCATTCGTCGATTGATGATGACCGTCTCCAGCGCGTAACGGCGGTCCTGGTGACCAGCACGGTACTCGAGCCAGGCCCGGGTCAATGGAACCATGGGGCCGCCGCTGTGCAGTCGAATCTCGGGGTCTACGCCAGGCTCGGCGTGGAGACATCCGCTTACGCGGTAGATGCCCGCTTCGACGATCACCGCGTGGGGTCGGGTCGTGCGCCGGCGAGCTGGATCGCCCCGCGGGCCACTGGCGATGACGGCGATGAGCTCGGAGCGAGGCAGGAGGGTCGCGTCGGCCGAGACGGTCGTCCCGTCGCTGAGGTTCTCCACGTGAACGTTCTCAAGATGGATGAGGTCATGGGCGTTGAGCAGGTCGGTCAGGCGCTCCGCGTCGAGGCGCACCCAGCCGAACACTCGTTGGGCAGACAGGAAGGCCTCGAAACCCACGAGCGGTGTGTAGCCGGCGAACTCCGGCTCGTGGATGTCCTCGGCCTGGCGTTCGAGTACGAGGCTCAGGGTCGCAGTGCTCATGACTCGGGAGCCTGCGACCGGAGCAGCCGACGTGCCATGGCCATTTCGTAAGTGGAACGGGTGCCAGGTTCGCGGCCTGTGAAGCTCGGCATCCGCAAAGGCAACGACGTACAGCATCGACCTGACCTGATCTGCCAGCCACTTCCGGCCCACATCCGGGGCCCGTCCCGCGCGGGGCGGGCATCTTCTTGCGTCAGGAGCCCCGGTCGGGCGCCAGCGATCGTCCCGGTCGGTGCCAGATCCTCGAGCCGACGGCCGGAGCCGGAGCCTTGCTGGGCATGAGCGGTGCCACGTACGTTTCGCGTATCTCGGCGGGGATGCTCGGGCTCGACAATGCATACCGACGCGCTGTACCTTTTGCCCACGGTCCTCGTCCTGTGGCACGAAGGTCGCAGCCTGCGGGTGACGACGAGGCTGAAGCGAGAGAAGGAGGCTTGGAGATGCGCGGATTCGACTGTGTCGCCCCCGATGGCAGCCACGAGGAGCCGACTCACTTCGAGGCTGAGACCGACGACGCGATCATGGAGCAGGCAAAGACCCACATCGCGCAGTACCACGCCGCCCTGGGCATCACCGAGGAGCAAGCCCGGGAGATGGTCGCCCAGGGTGCCTACGACATCGGCGACTGATGAGTGCGGCGCCCCGCGCGCTGCCTCAAGAGGCCCGTCCCGCGAGGGGCGGGCCTCTACTCGTGTCGGGCGGTCAGCGCCGGTCGGGTCACCTCCGGGGTACTACGGTGCGGTCGGACGCAGCGTCCGCGACGGTCAATGTTCGGGAAGACCGAGGGGTCATCGCCAGGCGCTTGCTCGGAATGCCCGAACGGTGAACCCCTCGGTCCCCATCGTGCGCCCGGCACGGAGACCGTGGCCGAGTCCGAGCCATTCGGCACTGGCGGTCTGCTTTCGGTGATGTCCACGCTCTGATCGCGGTATCGAGCAGGGGAATGCGCATGGATGTCGCATACGGGGCGATGCTTGGCGGATTGGGCGCGGCATTCGCCTACTTCTACCCGCGCGGGGGCCTGAAGGCCGTTCGCAGGGAATGGCCCATGACGCTGCTGTTCGCGGTCGTCATCGTCCCGTTCGCTCTCTTGAGCGTCGCCGGTGTCGAGATCGGCATCTTGGATGCCTTCGTGATCCTCGCGGTGCTTGCCATCCCGGGGTGGCTGTTGACGAAGTTGCTCGGGGCCCGACCCACCTAGGTGCTGACGACGCGCGTCACCCGCTCCACCCCGAGGCCAGGCGCATGTCCGCTCGGCGCAGGCAGATGGTGTGGCGGGGAGGGCGCCACATCTTCGTGGCCGCCCCTTGGAGCCTGGCGAATCTGCCTGGCTGCCGCGCAGGCCGTCCGGCTCTTGCCTGGTCTCGAGGGTGAGGCATACGTTCGGGCGCATGTCGGGCCAAGGCGACGAGTTCTTGTGCGCCATCTGCGGGAAGCCGGTGGGCGATAAGCGCTGGAACGCGTGCGACCACTGTGGTGCGCCCTTCCCGTATACCTTCGACGAGTACCACTCGACCGGCAGACTGTTCGGCTCGCACTTCCGCTGGCCGCTCTGGTGGGTGCGGCTGCAGTGGCTGACGGTCGGGGTCCTGATCGCCGCCTTCGGTGTGGTCCTCGTGGGGGCCTACGCCGTGAGCGAGGAGGGCCAGGCTCGACTCCTCGAGCTGGTGCTGCTCGTGGTCGGACCGCTCTTGATCGTGGGACTTGCATGGGTCGGCTATCGCGCCTGGTATCGCCGACGCTACCCGGACGGGTAAGCGGGTCCGCGCGGGCTGAGCTACCTGTGGCGCTCACAGCCGGTCCTCCCTGGACATCGACGTCGTGGACGTTGTGCCACCATCCGTCGTGCCTCGGGTGATGCCATACACTTGACGCCACGCGCCCGTAGCTCAGTGGATCAGAGCATCTGACTTCGGATCAGAGGGTCGGGGGTTCGAATCCCTCCGGGCGCGCCAACTCCTGAGCGTGAAACGGCCCTCCGGCGACTGCCGGAGGGCCGTTCTGATGGCTGGCATACCACCTGCGTACCACCTCAGCCCGCGAGAATGCCCCGCATCCTGTCGGCCGAGCGGCGGGTGGTGGACGGCGTCAGGTGGCCGTACACGTCGGCCGTCGTGCTGATGTTGGCGTGGCCCGGGCGGCGGCTCACTTCGTAGAGCGACTCGCCGGCCTCGATGCCCAGCGTTGCGCTGGCGTGGCGCAGGTCGTGGAAGTGCTGCCGTGGCTGTCCGGCACGCTCCAGGGCCGCGTGGAACGAGCGCACGAGGTTCCGGTGGTCGATGGGCGTCCCGACGCTCGTCGCGAAGACGTGGTCGAGCTCCTGCCACTGGCTACCGGCGGCGAGCCGGTCCTCGAGCTGACGAAGCCGATGCTGGCGCAGCGATTCGACAGTGTCCTCGTCGAGCGCGATGGTGCGCCGGCTGCGCTCCGTCTTCGGCTCGGCGAGCGTGTTCGTACCCTGCTGGAGCGTGTGACGTACCGACAAGGTCGAGCCCTTCCGGTCCACGTCCTGCCAGCGCAGGCCGAGTAGCTCGCCCTGGCGCAGTCCTGACGCGATGGCGAGCCGATAGAGCGCCTCGAGCCGGTCCGCAGGCACGCCGTTGTCGGGGTCGCCTGCCAGCGATGCGAGGAACGAGCGCGCCTGCTCGGCCGTCAGCGGCTGACGCTCGCGGCGGTCCCTGGTCGGCGGGTCGATGAGTGTCGCGACGTTGCGCTGGACGTGCCCACGCCTGAGCGCACGGCCGAGCGCGATGCGCAGGACGACGTACACGTACCGCACGGTGGTAGGGGAGAGCGGCTGCTTCTCGCGCTGCTCCAGGTCGCGCAGCATGGCCAGGATGTGCTCGGGCTGGAGCTTCGCCAGCGGCACCCGGCCGATGGCCGGCTTGAGGTAGCGAGTGACGATGCCGCGGTAGCTGTCGGCCGTCCGTGGACGGACACTGAGCGCCTCGGGTCGGTTGTTGCGTTGGCGCACCTGACTTCGCGTCGAGGGCTTGCGCTGCGGCTGTCCGAGCGGCGACGCTACGCCCCGGCGCCGTAGCCGAGTGGCTTTCAGGCACTCGTCCGCAAGACGAGGTACGCAGGTTCGAACCCTGCCGGCGCCTCCATGCCATGAGTCGCGACATACGAGACAGATGGGTTGGGACATCGGCGACAGCCGATGGATCAGCTCAGACGTCGCCTTGTCGCTTGGGACCCCGGCCATCGGCCGGGGTCTCGTCGTTCGATGCGCGCCCGACCGTCACGCATGTCCCGACTCAGCTGACGCCCACCACACCTCACGTATGTGCTGGACTCTGACGCCTCCGGGCGCGCCTCGCAGTGGGCCTTGTCACACGCCAAGCCTGGGCCGTTTGCGACGGCATCGGCGTTCGGGCGGATTCGGGTTCGGTTCGGTCGGAACCACCGAGCTGCCGGCCTCGATGGAGCAGGCAGTCCTGACGCCATGGTCACCAGTCGATGAAGGCTCCCACGAACAAGACCGTCAAGGTGACCGCGAGGATCGCGGCGAACGCGAGCATGAAGTAGCGGCTGGTGTTCGAACGGCCCTCGTTCGCATAGACGTCGTCGCTATGCGACCGGGCGGTGCGGTCGTGGGTCTTGCGCGGGTCGTGTGACTTGCTGCTCTCGGTGTGATGCTTCTTCTGCTTCTTGCTCACCCATTGCCTCCCGTATCGCGTCGTATCGCGTCGCGTCGCATGCGTGGTCTCTCGCAGGTCAGCCGCCGAGCGACTCCAGCGACTCCATGGTCACGAGCCCGGTCCCCGCGTGCGGTGCCGTCTGGCGTTCAAGGCGGACCCGGCACGACCGTTCGGCGTCGAAGACGATCAGGGCCACCCGCAGCGACTGGTCTTCCGCTGCGGCGTTGGTGCGCGCGTCGTCGAGCTGGTAGAGCACGTCGGCGTTGATGCCGCGCGCTCCCCACTTGCAGTCGTAGGCCTCAGCCGCGCCGGCACGCTCGACGGTCACGTCGTACGGATGGATCTCGGCCCGCACACCATCGAAGAGGATGCGCCGCTCCCGCCGTACCACCGCCGAGGGGACGCGTCGCGCCAGCAGCTCGGCGGTGAGCGACTCGACCAGCGCACCGCGCAGCTGCGAGCGAACTTGGTCACCCCGGTCCGCGATGGCCAGCGAGACCGCGAGGATGGCCTCCGAACGGTCCAGGACGGCGCGGTCGACCCCATCGCCGAAGAGCGTCGGGAACATCGTCCGCCAGCCGGCCGGGTCGAGCGTCTCGCCGTTCATCACCGCCCTGGCAAGGAGACGTTGGGCCGGGCTGGCATCGGCCAGCAGCGAGGCTGCCTGCGCCACCACGGGCTCCCTCTGGATGGCTTCGTAGGTGACGGCACGGGCATCCTTGGCCGCGTCCTGGAACCTCACGGCCGTTCACCGAGCGCGACCAGCACGACCTGCGGGAACGTGGAGAGCCAGTCGATGGCGCGGTGCGGGTCGGTGATCCGCCCGATCTCATCGATGGCCTGGCCGACGGCCGCGTCCTGCGCCTGGCTCACGGGTTCCGCGCCGCGTTGGGCCACGACCTCTTCGATGTGCGAGCGCCAGGCGGCAGCCAGGTCGGTGACGTAGGTCCACTCGTCCTCGATGTCCTCGGCGAGGCTCTCGAGGTCGGCATACGCTTCGAGCGCACGGAGCCCCTGCTGTCCGATGGTCATCATCTCATTCACGCCGCCAAGCCTACGCGAGTCGCGAGGGGCGTGGGCCGCCTGCTACCGCTGCGGGTCAGGCGCCAGCCAGTGCGCTCCTGAACGCCGGGATGATGGTGGACCCGTAGGCCTCCAGCTGGGCTTCCTCGTCGCCGCTCATCAGGTACAGGTTGAACTGGTCGACTCCGGCCTCGCTGAGCTCCACGAGGCGTTGCACGTGGTCGTCCGGCGGACCGATGACCGCGAAGCGATCGATCACCTCGTCCTCGATGTACTCCGCGTTCGACGAGCCGACCTCGGCGTGGTGCCGATAGTCGTACCCTTCGCGATCGCGGATGTAGGCTGTCAGGGACTCGGGCAATTCCTCGGGCGGGTACTTGTTGACCAGGTCGACGACGTGATTGGCGACCATGGCCGGGAACCAGCGCACGCGCTCGCGGCATTCCTCGATGGGCCCGACGTGCGCCGGCGCGGCAGCCTGGATCTTGACGGAGGCGGGATCGCGTCCGGCCTTCGCCGCCGCCTCACGCATGGTGCCGGCCATCCAGCGGATCAGCTCAGGGTCGGCCAGCTGGAGGATCAGGCCATCGGCGATGCGGCCGGTCATCGCCAACGCCATCGGGCCATAGCCGGCGACCCACACGGGCAGCTTCCACTGCTTCGTCCAGGTCAGGTCCAGCTCGGCTCCCTTGTACTCCACCGCGCGGCCTTCGACGAGCTCGCGGATGACGGTGATCGCCTGCTCCATCGTCTTGAGCTTGGTCGGGGGCAGACCCAGCATGCGGACCGCGCCATCGCCACGACCCATGCCCAGGTCCATGCGTCCGCCCGAGACCTCCTCCAGCGTCGCGAGGACGCTCGCGGTGACGCTCGGATCGCGCGTGGTCGGATTGGTGACGCACGCACCGAGGCGCATGTCGGTGGTGTTGATGGCAAGCAGCGTGAGCAGGGGATAGACCTCCCGCCACAGCACGTGGTTGTCCCAGAACCAGCCGTAGCTGAACCCGGCTGCCTCTGCCTGGCGGGTAAGTGCGATGGTGCGCTCGACGCTGTGCTCGGCCTTGAGCGTGAAACCGAAGTCCATGACGGGGCAGCCTACACCCTGCGCTTGTCCGCCGGGCCGCCGCGGCCACGCTCGGCCACCCGAGGGGTGCGACAGGGGCACCAGGGTGGTGCCAGAGGGGTGTCCGGGCGCACCGCGAACGTGGCTCCGCGACTTGACGAGCGAGCGAGCGGCCCCACGATGGGGCAAACCACGCATCCGCAGCGTTTCGACGGTCGAATCGGCCGCCACGCCACTGCCCAGCGGGTTCGACACGGCAGTCCCAGGAGACCTCGATGGAAGAAGACATCATCCGCTTCATCGTCATCGGTGGGCTTGGCCTGTGGGTCATCTGGGCCTTCCTGGCCGGCCGACGAGTCGACCCGCAGTCCTAGTCCCCGCCCAGCGCCTTTCGCCACGGGCCCAGGTAGTCGCGTCCGGCACCGCCCGCGAGGCCAAGCGCGAGCGCATGTGCGGTGAGCCGAAGGCCGTAACGGAAGGCGTCGTGGTCTGACGGGGCCAGTCCCGCCGGCGGTGCGATGCGTGAGGCGTCGACGGCGGCGAGGTAGCCGCTGACCTTGAGCACGTCGGGGTAGTTGGGTGGGGCCGGGAGCCACACGCCGGGCCCGATGCGTCCGTCACCCTCAGCTCCGCCGCCCGCGTGGCGATGCCAGCCATCTGCGAGGCGCTTTGCTGCATCGGCCGTGAGTCCGCTCGCGGTCTCCAGAAACCGTGTGACGTGGTAGTGGTTGGGCCCATAGCGCGCCTGCCCGATCGAAGCCTGCCACGGTCCGGCGCACCTGGCCGCGAACGACGCGATGATGTGCTCGCTGCCGAAGGCGCCACCGCGCAGCTCCTGCTGCAGGAAGTCACCCAGCAGGATCCACTGGGCATTGGCGTTGGCCACCAGGAAACCAGTCGGATGGAGGCGACCGAGCGGCTTCACCAGCGGCGGCGCCTCGTCCAGGCCCAGGCTCCAGGCAGCAGCCACCGCGTCCCGCAGCGCCAGGGAGTGTGCCCGGAGCTGCGGGTCCAGGTAGTCCTCGTAGGCATCGACGTCCACGGGCCGCTGGTCGCCCAGCGCGTAGTTGACCCGCGCACGCTCGTCCGGCGTGAGGTTGCGGACGGCGGCGAGGAAGGCGTGGAGCTCGCCGCTCCGCGGTCCCAGGTCAGGAGTGTCGAACCCGGGGCCCGGCTCGCGGGCCGGCCTGGCCCAGGGCCGCCGTCCATGGCGCGCTCGCGAGCGGTGAGGGGGGTCCTGCGCCGGAGCCGCCCGGGATGGTCGTTGCGGTCGAGTGCCAGGTGGTTGCGGTCGGGCGGCGGGTCGCAGGAGGCGCGCTCGCAGCTCGGGGTCGAGCAGCCAGTCCCGTGCCGCGTTGAGGCGCTTGGTCTGCTCCAGCCCGGCAGGCCCGGCGATGTCGGGATGCGCCAGCCTGATACGGGCCCGGTAGGCCAGCTGGATGAGGACCGTGTCGGCATCGGCGTCGACGCCCAGGACGGCGAACGGGTCGAAGTCGAGCGGCTGCTGGGGGAAGTGCTGATCAGACATCGGTCCAGGCTGGACAGGGCTCCGGTGCTGGCGAGGTGGCCGGCGACGCGTTCGTGTCGACGCTCGGACGTGAATCTTGGCACGGCTGCATGAAGGACACGTCTCAGCCGTCCGCAGTGGCCCTGGGGGGCGTCCTGGCATCGTCCAGACAGGCCGTGTGCACGTGTACGGCGCCCTCCGAATGTGAAACAGTGTGGACGGTCCAGCCAGCGACCCATCGGGAGGAGCCCATGTCCGCCACGACGCCGGGATTGGTCTGTGCACACCACCATCTCTACTCAGCGCTGGCACGAGGCATGCCGCCGCCGCCGCGTACGCCCACCGACTTCGCCGAGATCCTGGAGCTGATCTGGTGGCGTCTCGACACCGCGCTTGACCTCGAGATGATCCGCTGGTCGGCCATGCTGGGTGCGCTGGAGGCGCTGGAGGCGGGGACCACGGCCATCGTGGACCACCACGAGTCCCCCAACGCCATCGAGGGCAGCCTCAGCGTCATCGCCGAGGCCTGCGCGGAGGTGGGCGTGCGCGTGCTGCCGGCCTACGGCATCACCGATCGCCACGGAGCTGACGGCGCGCGGCGGGGCCTCGAGGAGAACCGCCGGTTCATCGCCGAGGGCAACCGCGGCCTGGTGGGTATCCACGCGGCGTTCACCTGCAGCGACGAATCGCTGCAGGCAGCCGCCGATCTGGCGACCGAGCTGGGCGTGGGTGTCCACATCCACGTGGCCGAGGGCGTCGGAGATATCGACGCGCCGCAGCGGCTCGCCGGGCTCACTCGGGATGACTGGCTGCTGGCCCACTGCGTGCACCTGCCCACCGACCACGCCCTGCGCGGGACGATCCTGCACAACCCCCGTTCCAACCTGAACAACGCGGTCGGCTATGCCGACCCGGCCCGCTTCAGCAACCCCGTAGCCCTGGGCACCGACGGTATCGGCGGCAACGTCATCGAGGCCTTCCGCCTGGCCTACGTGCTGCAGCGCAGCGTGGATGTGACCTGCGGTCCGGACACCGCCTGGTCCTGGCTGGAGACCGGCTGGGAGCTGATGCCGGAGGCGCGCGAGGACGAGGTCACCTGGTCGTACGAGCCCATGGACCCCTGGCACCTCGCGTTCACGCCCGGTGTGCGGCCACTCCAGGTCTCGGTCGGCGGCGAGGTCGTCTTCGCCGACGGCCGACCCACCCGTGTCGATCCGGTCGAGGTACGAGCCAAGGCGGCCGAGCAGGCCGCTCGCCTGCACGCTCGTCTCTGACCAAACCCCTCCCTGCGCGCGAGGAGCCCAGCAGGAGCCCACGAGGACGCCCCAGATGACCGATCGCTTCCACCCCATCTCCATGGAGCAGCTGACCGACTGGGTCTTCGACGAGCTGGAGCAGAAGGGGTCGTTGTTCGGCATCCCTCGTGCTGCGTTCTTCGTGCCGCGTCCCAGGCGATCGCTTCCGCCGGCGCGTCTACGGCACGGAGCTGGAGACGCCCTTCGGCGTCGCCGCCGGCCCGCACACGCAGATGGCGCAGAACATCATCGTGTCGTGGCTCGTCGGCGCGCGCTTCATCGAGCTCAAGACGATCCAGACGCTCGATGAGCTGGACGTCAGCAAGCCCTGCATCGACGTGCAGGATGAGGGCTACAACGTCGAGTGGAGCCAGGAGCTCAAGGTCTTCGAGTCGTTCGACGAGTACCTGCGTGCCTGGGTGCTGATCCATGCCCTGCATCGCCTGCTCGGCTATCCCGGCGAGCGACCCGGGGTGGTCTTCAACATGAGCGTGGGCTACAACCTCGAGGGCATCCGGCAGCCCAACGTGCAGTGGTACCTCGACAGCATGGCCGACGCGTCCGCGTACCTGGCCGACTACGTCGAGCGTCGTCGCCCGCCGCTTCCCTGCTGTGCGCGAGCTGGATATCCCGGCGCGCATCTCCGACACCATCACGCTCTCCACGATGCACGGCTGCCCGCCCGACGAGATCGAGCGCATCTCGCTGTACCTGCTGGCTGAGCGCAAGCTGCACACCTCGGTCAAGTGCAATCCGACGCTGCTCGGGCCGGAGCGTGTCCGCCGCATCATCAACGATGAGCTGGCGTTCAGCGATGTGCCGATCCCCGACCTCGCGTTCGGCCACGACCTCAAGTACGCCGACGCGGTGCCGATGTTCCACAACCTGCGCCGCGTGGCAGCCGAGCAGGGTCTCGAGTTCGGGCTGAAGCTGTCCAACACCCTCGAGGTCGAGAACTGGCGTACGGTCTTCGACGCCGAGCAGATGATGTACCTCTCGGGTCGGGCACTGCATCCGGTGACCGCCAACCTCGCGGCGCGCCTGGGCGAGGAGTTCCACGGGGACCTGATGCTCTCCTTCGCCGGTGGCGCCGACTGCTTCAACGTCAGCGACCTGCTGGCCGCCGGCATGACCACGGTGACGGTGTGCTCGGACCTGCTCAAGACCGGCGGCTACCTGCGCCTGCTGCAGTACACCGAGAACCTGGCCGCGGCCATGGAGGAACGTGGCGCTGCCGACCTCGGCGACCTTGTCGCGCGGACGGCCATCGCAGGCCCGGTCTTCTACGAGTTCGTGTCGCTCCTGCGCTGGTCGGCTCTCACCGACAGCGACCTTGCCCTGGGTGTCGCGGACTGCGAAGACCTGGCAGCCGCCCTGTCCGGCAGGGAGGGACCGGTACGCGACCGCGTGGAGTCGTGGGCCGACGCCCGGGGTCTGAGCGCGACCCAGGCGCAGGCGCTGGTCGCGCTGACCGCCAAGGTGCTGACACGGCTCAACCTGCGCGCCTATGCCGCTGCCACGCGGGAGGACTGGCGCTACCGGGCAGCCTCGTTCCGCACCGACCGCTCCAAGACCGCCCGCCAGCTGGGACTGTTCGACTGCATCGAGGCCCCCTGCATCGACGAGTGCCCGGTGGACCAGAAGGTGCCGCAGTACATGAGTGCCGTTCGCGAGGGTGACTTCGCCGGCGCCGTGCGCATCGCGCGCGAGGACAACCCGCTGCCCTCGATCCTGGGCCAGGTCTGCGACCACCTCTGTGAGAACACCTGCATCCGCACGCACCTGGACCAGCCGCTGGCCATCCGCCAGGTCAAGCGCTTCATCATGGAGCAGGAGCAGCAGCCGGTGCTGTTCCGGCGGCGACCTGCTGCCGGGGTACGGGTAGCCATCATCGGCGCCGGTCCGGCCGGCCTGTCAGCCGCGCAGGAGCTTGCCTACGCCGGCATCGGCGTGACCGTCCTGGAGACACACAGGTATGCCGGCGGCATGGTCGGCGGAGCGATCCCGGAGTATCGGCTGCCGCAGGCGAAGATCGACCAGGACCTGGCGGTGCTCGAGGCGCTGGGTGTCGAGATGCGCTTCGGCCAGAC
This sequence comes from uncultured Chloroflexia bacterium, assembly GCA_963712735.1. Lineage (GTDB taxonomy): Bacteria > Chloroflexota > Limnocylindria > Limnocylindrales > CSP1-4 > JAFMJV01. The sequence continues at coordinate 313,748 of CAVQIZ010000005.1, forward strand.
TGCGGGTGTCGACTTCACCCTGGCCGACCTCCGCGCCGAGGGGTTCGACGGCCATCTTCGTGGCTGTCGGAGCGCAGCTGGCCAAGCGCCTGGGCATGGAGGGCGAGGACGCCGACGGGGTCATGGATGCGTTGCGCTTCCTGCGCAGCGTGCGTGAGGGCCGGCCCGTGCCGATCGGGGCTCGCGTCGGTGTCATCGGTGCCGGCGACACGGCCATGGACGCGGTGCGCTCCGCGCTTCGGGTGGGTGCCGAGCGAGGCCTCGCTCATCTACCGGCGCACGGTGGACCAGATGCCGGCCGACCCCGAGGAGATCCACGCCTGCCGAGAGGAGGGCGTTCGCATCGTCGAGCTTGCGCGGCCGCATGCGCTGCACGTCGAGGATGGCCGCCTGGTTGGACTGGTCTGCACACGGACCGAATACCGCGGCGAGCGCGATCGCGTCGGGGCGCAAGGTGCCGCACGACGTCCCTGGATCCGAGTTCGAGATCCCGCTGGACACGCTCATCCTGGCCATCAGCCAGCACTCGGTGCTGGACTTCTTCGGCGACGAGCAGCCGGCCCTGACCGAGCGCGGCTATCTCGACGTGGACCCCTTCACCTTGCAGACGTCCATCGCGGGTGTGTATGCCGGTGGCGACGTGGCGGGGTCGGGGCCGTCGTCGATCGTGAAGGCAGCGGCAGAGGGCAAGACCGTGGCGCGCGCCATCATCACGGCGCACGGCCGCCCGGTCGCGGAGCCGGTCGCACCAGCACCGGCGATCGACCTGGGGCAGATGGTGATGCGGCGCGCCCGGCGCGAGTACCGCGTGCCGATCGCGTCGGCGCCGCTTGACGTGCGCCACAGCTTCCAGCAGACGGTCGTCGGCTACACGTCCGAGGAGGCCGTGGCCGAGGCCAGCCGCTGCCTCGATTGCCACCAGGTCTGCAGCCTCTGCGTAGGGGTCTGTCCGAACATGGCGCTGCTGACGTACGAGTCCGAACCGTTCCGCGCGGCGTTGCCGGAGTTGCGCGTCGAGGGCAGCCAGCTCGTCGAGGGCGAGCGGCACGCGTACGTGGCCGACCAGCGGCTGCAGATCGCGGTGCTCACCGACTTCTGCAACGAGTGTGGCAACTGCACCACCGCCTGTCCCACGTCCGGGCAGCCGTACCGCGACAAGCCGCGCCTGTACCTCGATCGGGGTGATTTCGAGGCGCAGGAGGACAACGCCTTCATGCTCGGGGAGGATGGCTCGATCGAGGGCCGCTGGAACGGCGAGACGCACCGGCTTCGTCTCAACGGGGCGGTGGAGTACCAGTCGCCCGCAGTGACGGCCAGGATGGACCTGGCCACGCTGGCGATCGAGTCAGCGACGGTGGCAGAGGGCCAGGCGACGGGGACGCTGGTGTCCCTGCGGCCGGCAGCAGACATGGTCGTGTTGCTGCGGGGTCTGCAGCGCTCGATGGCACACCTTCCGATCGCGAGCGGGAACGCCGGCGCCGCAACGCGCGTGGGCCATCCCGGATACGCGGAGGAAGGAACCACGGCTTGATCGCGCGCCAGGCCACGGGTTGACACGGCGCTGCCGAACCACGGGTCGATCGCGCGCCGAACCTCCGGCGCCACCGCGCTGCCAACCACCCTGGGTAGGGGCCGCCCCGATGCGAGCGGTAGCCGGCTTGGCGCGGGCGTCCCGCCACGCGGGCAAGCCGGACAGCTTCGGGCGGCCGACCGCCAGCCAAGGGCCGCTGGGAGGGACGGATCGGCAGGAGGTCCCACGGGATGGGGAAAGGGCGCCTGTCCGGCGGTGGTGACGTCGAACTCTCCCGCGTGATGGGACGGCTCCTCGGGAGCGACCCGCGCCAGGCGACTGCATCCGCGCGTGGGCGATGCCGACGGTCATCTCATGACGTGTGGCACTTGCCGCCGCACGTCCTCTCTGCTTCTATAGGGGTGCTTGCGGGAGGCAATGACACGCGACTTGCCTACCTTGGCCGCCTGAGTCGCATGGAGCCACTGGCGAACCCGGCCCGCGCTGGATCCGCCAAGGAGGCACGCATGCGTACGCGTCGGATCACCGCTTCCCTTCTGTTGGTTCTTTCTCTGGCGGTCGCGCCTGCGCTCGCGCGGATCGCCGTCGCCAGCGGTACGCCCGAGTCGATCGGTCCTGTGATGGGTACGCTCGACGTGCATCAGCTCCCCGGTGGCACGTTCGACGTCGATAACCGGGTGTTCCAGTACCGCGACTTCCACGTCGCCGGGTCTGGTCACCAGTTCAGCGACCCGAGGCTCTCCGGCTACCTCATCTCCGATTGGAACTGGGATGTGCAGGCGTCCGGCGGCCGACCCATCCCAGCGTGGGGACGCATCGAGATCGCGACCCCTGACGGGAGCTGGGAAGGCAACTTCACCGGGATCAGGCGCAGTGACTACGAACCAGTCGCCATCCGCGCCCTGCTGTTCGGCACCGAGGCCTATGAGGGGTTGTGCGCCACGCTGGACATCAGCGGCGACGGCATCGCCGAGGCGAGCACCTGGTTCGTCGACGGCATCGTGCACCCCGTCGCGATGAGCGGCTGACAACGAGCGCTGGTCAGACCACCACGGTCGACGCGGTCGAGCGAGAGGTCCGCTGGCAGTCCGGCGGGCCTTCGCCCACCCGGCCCTCGGGCGTCCTCTGGCGCGTCGCGCGTCCCCTCGGCCAAGGCAGGGTATGCTTGCCGCTCAACCTCGAAGGACGCCTCCGGTCCGCGTCCTGGTCCTCACACTGACCACACCCCCCGAGTCCTCATGCCCTGACCGGCCCTCGCTCCCTTGCGAGATGGGCCCTGTCAGGAGACACCTTGACCTTCGCTACCCTTGGACTGCGCCCCGATTCGCTTCGTGCCGTCGCCGCGCAGGGCTACACCGAGCCCACGCCCGTCCAGGCGCAGGCCATCCCCATCATCCTCAGCGGCCGCGACCTGCTTGCCGGGGCACAGACGGGCACCGGCAAGACCGCTGCCTTCGTGCTGCCCATGCTCGACGGGCTGCGCGCCCGGCGCGAGTCCGGCATCCGCAAGGTGCGAGCGCTGGTGGTCGTCCCCACCCGCGAGCTGGCGCTCCAGGTGGAGCTGAGCGTGCGCGCCTACGGCGGCAGCCAGCCTGTGCGCTCGGTGGCCATCTACGGTGGCGTGCGCATGGACCGCCAGGTGCGGTCGCTGCGCAAGTGGCCCGAGATCGTGGTCGCCACTCCCGGGCGGCTGCTCGATCACGTGCGACAGGGGACCATCGACCTTGGTTCGGTGGAGGTCCTGGTGCTGGACGAAGCCGACCGCATGCTGGACATGGGCTTCATCCACGACATCAGCCGCATCCTCGAGCTCCTGCCGAGGGAGCGCCAGACGCTGCTGTTCAGCGCGACGTTCTCACCCACCATCCGCCGGCTCGCGGACGACCTGCTGCGTGACCCTGCCGCCGTGGACGTGGCACCACGCAACACCGCTGCCACCCCCATCCGCCAGCTCATCCACCCGGTGGACAAGGCCCGCAAGCGTCATCTCCTCGCGCACATGGTGCGCAGCAAGGACGTGGGGCAGGTGCTGGTCTTCACGCGGACCAAGCGTGGCGCCAACCGCCTGGCGGAGCAGCTGGTGAAGGACGGCATCCAGGCCGCCGCCATCCACGGTAACAAGAGCCAGTCACAGCGTGTGCGCGCACTGGCGGCCTTCAAACGGGGTGAGGCACAGGTACTGGTGGCGACCGATATCGCGGCGCGCGGGCTGGACATCGAGGCCCTGCCACACGTGGTCAACTTCGAGCTGCCCTCGGTGCCGGAGGACTACGTCCACCGCATCGGGCGCACCGGTCGAGCCGGCCTCGAGGGGACCGCCATCTCGCTGGTCTCGGGCGACGAACGCGTGCTCATGGCCGCCATCGAGAAGCTGCTGAAGACCTCGATCCGGCAGGAGGTGGTGGCAGGCTTCGAGCCCAGTGTCGCCTATCGTCCCGAGCCCATCGTCACCACCCGCCCACGGCACGGGCGCGCCCGCCCACGAACGGATGACCGCGCAGTCGGCACACACCAGCAGCTGCCGGGCGAGCGGCTCTCCGGCGACCGCGTGGTGGCTGGCGAGCTGGCGCGGTCGGGACCGCCGCGGGCGCATACCCCGCGTCCGGGCAAGGCATCGTCGCGACCAGGACAGGGCCGACGTGACCGCCGTCGGCGCGTGCGCGGCTGACCCGCGCGGGTCTCAGCTCTGCTCGTGTTCGACCGGCTGCCTGGCCCCATCGGGATAGATGAGGTCCAGCGCGGACAGCAGGCGTTTCTCGTCGGGTCGCCGTAGCCAGGTCCACACGAGGTAGCCTCCGATGACGACCGTCCAGATGACGGCCGCGACGGGCACCCAAGCGAGGAGGGGGCTGGCTCCCGACCGAGTCCCGATCCAGTCGACCGAGAGGACGAGGCCGACGAGCCACAGCAACCCCGCGCCAGCCGAGTAGGCCAGCGTGGCGGCGCTCATGTGAGAGAGCGGGCGACGCAGGTCGAGCGCGGCGATGGTGGGGTCGTCCGGACCGTAGAAATAGGCCGCTTCAAGGCGATGCGCCGCGGGCAGGCCGTCGTGGCCGCGGGCGGCCAGCGCTCGCTCCACCCACTCGGCGTGGCGCCGGGCGAAGACCGTGTACCAGAACAGGTAGCTGGCCTCCATGAAGACGAACGGGACGAGGAAGGGGACGATCAGCACCGCGCCGCCCAGTGGCTCCCACAGGGATGCGACGAGGATGGCGAGTGCCGCGAGCGTGTAGACACGCATGTGGACGAAGAACAGGGCCGAGTAGCTGAAGAGCATGCCGCGCATGCGCTCGAGCTGGGCCTCGAGCAGGCGCGTCTCTGTGGTCCGAGAGGCATCGTGCGAAGGCTGGTCGGTCATGCCTGCAGGATGTCACACCGCGAACCTGGCGGCTGTGCGAGGGACCTCGCTGACGCTACCCTGTGGGCCACGTGACCCGTCAGCTGGAGCACCCCCGTGACCGTGTACACCGATCTCGACCCCGATGAGCAGCAGCAGCTGCGTGCCGGACTCCAGGCTGCTGCCGTGGCGATCTCCGCGGCCAGCCCCGGACGCGCGGAGGAGACCGTGAGCGAGGGCGTCGCGGCGGCCGAGTTCATCCTCGGCAGTGGGCCCGACTACGTGGCCAACACGCTCGTGACCTCGGTGCTCATGGAGCTGCAGCAGCGCCTGAAGAACGAGCAGCCGTTTCCCGACTACGTGGCCGTGGCATCAGCTCCCGGCGCCTACGACCATGCACTGGAGGCGCTGCGCTCGGTCGCGTTGCTGCTCGACCGACGGGCGACGCCCGACGAGGCATCCGGCTTCAAGGGCTGGCTCCTGCGCCTTGCCACGGTCGTCGCCAAGGCCGGCAAGGAGGACCAGGGCTTCCTGGGTCGCGGCGGGGTGGAGGTGAATGCGAAGGAGCGGGCCGCGCTGGAGGAGATCGCCTCGGTGCTCGGTATCGAGGCGCCGTCGGTCTGACGCCTGCACGCCTGTGCGATGCCCCTGGGCGTCAACGGAACAGCCGCGTGAGCCAGCGCCAGCGTCGTGGCCGCGCGGGACTGTCGACCGTGTCGGGGTACGACCGCGCGAGCGCACCTGCGAGGTGCGCCTCAAGGGCCGTGGTGAGGCCGCGAGCCTGCCGCAGCTCGTCACGAGTCCCTGCCTCTGCCGGGCCGGACCAGGCCGTGCCGAGCAGGTCGGCCGGGCTCGTGGGCGGCAGGATGTCCACGCAGACGCGCTTGCCGCGATAGAGCTCCTCGGCTCCGCAGATGGCGACTGGCACGATGGGCGCGCCGGTGCGCAGGCAGAGGAGCGCGGCGCCGGCACGCATGCGCGCGGGAGCGCCGGGTGGCCCGCCGATGCGGCCCTCGGCGAAGAGCGCGAGCACGCCACCAGCGTCCACCACGGCACGCGCCGATCGCTCGTGGACCGTGATGTCGGTCCCGCCGCGCCACACCGGCAGGAGTCCACCGGTGTGCCGCAGCAGTCGTTCCTTCCAGCGCCGGTCGAAGGCCGACGCGCCGGAGCCCAGGAACCACGGTCGCGGTTCCGTGGGCAGGGCGTGTGCCAGTACGACCGGGTCGATCCAGCTGCGGTGCACGGCGCTGACCACGATGTAGCCGCCCGTCGGCAGCTGCGCCCTGCCCCGCACGCGGACGTGGATGCGGCAGAGCCCGAAGAGGAAGCCGCGAGCCACCACCAGCAGCAGGCGATAGAGCAGGGGTGCCTTCGGTCCCGGTGCGCGCCCCAGCCAGTCGATGCCCTCCAGGGGCGGCTCGTCGAGTGACTCGGCCAGCCGCTGTGGCTGGCGCGCGTGTTCGATGGTCTCATCGCCCCCACCGACCAGGCGTCTCCAGATGCTCATCGCGTCAGCGTGGGCCTGAGGCGGGCGGTCGGACATGGGCCAGTGCGTATGTCTCGACTCATTCGCGTCCGGCGTCCAGCAGTGGTGGTCGGGGGGTTCGCTATCCGGTGCCGCGGGCTGGCAGCCGACAGGCGTCGATGATCCGCCCGGCCGCGGTCCGCAGCTCAGGCGCGCCAGCCTCGATGGTGTCGAGCGCCTCGTAGTACGCCCCCCACGCTGCACGTTCCAGGGCCAGCATCTGCGTTACGACCTCGGCGTCTCCCTCGAGGTCGAGCGCCTCGCCGACGCGGCTGGTGCCGTCGGTCGCGTACTCTCGTGCATCGTCAGCTCGGCCCTCGCCGAACAGGCGCAGGGTGCGCAGGGCCAGCCGGATGTGCACCAGGGTCCGCGGCATCGAAGAGGCGAAGCCGCCGCTGAAGGGATCGAGCAGGTGATGCACGGCTGGGCCGTCGACGCCACCCGCGGCGAGCGCGTCGAGATAGGCCGAGAAGACGAGGATGCGGATGTCGTCCCCGATCAGCTTGCTGATCCGCGCGGCGGCCATGGACTGCGCTGCGAATGCCTCCTTGTCGTGACGCATGACCAGCCCGGCGGCATGTACGTAGGCAAGACGCTCGCTGCGTCCGTCCAGGGTCGAGAGGAGGTACGCCTGGTCTTCCGCGCGTCCGACCCAGCTGGGCGTGAAGGGGCGATGGGCGCGCAGCGCGTCTACGCGGATGCCGTTGGTGCCGCCGGTGACGTGGATCCGCTCCAGCGCGCGGGTCAGCCCATCGAGCTCAGAGCCGTCGTAGCGCGTCATCATCTCGGCACGGGTGGAGATGGCCTGCGGCAGGGCGCTGAAGAAGACGTGCTCGTCGAGCACGGGGAGTCGGTCCGGCAGCGGCACATCGGGAGTGAACAGGCCGTTGCCGATGTCGCGCTCGTTCACCAGCGCACCAGCGAGCAGGCCCAGCTCCAGCCGTGCTCCGTCCGCGCCGCGAGCGGTCGCGCCCCAGAGCGGGGTGCAGAGGTGTTCGAACATGCTGCGGCCGGTCTCCGCTCGCAGCAGGTCCTGGGGGAAGACCTGGTCGAGGTCGATCTTGAACGTGGCGCGGATGCGGGGGTCGATGGCCACGTGCCAGAGCGCGGCCACGGCCTTGAGGAAGCTGTAGTGCCGCCCGTAGCGGCCGTCCACCCCGACCACTCGCTGCAAGTCCGCCGCGACGGCCCCGTCGGCACTGCCCAGGGCGGGGACGATGACCTCCTCCACGAGCCGCCGGGTGTCGTCCTCGGTGACGACCACGAGCGTCGATGTAGCGCAGGCGCCCTTCCCGCGCCAGCTCGGCCTCGACGTACTGGCGGGCGATCGGCGCCAGGCCGTCGTGGGTCACGCTCACCGAGAGCAGACAGGTCACCTGGCCCGGGTGCGCCTCGGCGGCGATGGCGGCATCGAGCCCGCGCAGGCCGTAGAGCAGCTCGTTGGCGCCGGGTTCCACGCCGATCTGGATGGGATGGTCGAACCAGTGGCGCTGCGGCTCGCGCGCGGCGGCCTCGACGGCGCGTCGCAGCCCGGCGGGGTAGGGCAGCGCCGCGACGTCCGTGGAGGGATCCGGCACCGTGAGCAGGACGTTGGAGGTGAAGAGGACCTCGCGCGCCGGGTCGCGGATGGGGTCGTCCGCCAGCCGCCGGATGGCGATGGTGCGACGCTCGCGCAGCTCGACGATGCGCTCGTCCTCGTGCCCACGGATGCCGCTTGCCTGCGGGAAGAAGGCTCCCCAGACCGCCTCGGCCACGGCATCAGCGTCAGCGGCAGCTTCGAGTGCGGTGATGCTCCGGTCCCAGCGTGCGGCCAGCACAGGGTCGCGTCCGAACGCCAGCTCCAGCTCTGCCGCGATGCGCTGTCGGCCATCACGGTAGAAGGCTGCCTGTGTGGCAGCCTCGGCGGGTGGCTGGGCCAGGATGGCGCCGGCTCGTGCGTGGTCCGGGTGCGTGTCATCGCAGAGGCTCACCAGGAAGGCCGCCGCGACCTGGGCCATGGGGTCCGCTCCCGGTTCCAGCCACGGTCCGGCATGCAGGATCGGCAGTCCGGGGGTGGCGGCGTGGGGGTCCAGCATCCGACCCAGCAGGGCCGTCAGGCGAGGATCGATCTCGGACTCCTTGGGAAGGGCAGGGGAGCGCCGCCGACGTGTGTCGGGCGCCCCCAGCATGCCACGGATGGAGCATGCGGCGGCGGTGCCTGGCCCCGGCCCGCTGGGGCGCTGAGGCTCGTCGCGTCGATGGACCTCACGGCCTGGCGGACGAGTCCCACGCCCTGGCCGCTGCCCACGTGAGCGCCTTGGCCGGGCCTGCTACGGTGTGCGCAGGATGCCACGCGTGATCGTCAGCCGGTCGGTCTTCTCAGCCATCGTCGGGTCGGTGCTGCTCTCCGTCGTCGCCCTCGCCATCGACGACGCGTCGGAGCCGCCCCAGGATCATCCCGTCGTGGGGCGCTTCGCTCTCACCTCCGAGGTGGGAGGCGCGGTCTGGACGTTCCAGCCCAGTGGCGCCCTGTTCTTGACCGGTCCTGGTGAGATCGTGTCCGAGGGGACCTGGACAGCGGCGGCCGGCGAGGGCGAGTTCGATGCGCAGGTCGACGTCGTCATCACCGGCCAGGAGCTCACGGTGCTGGGCCAGGTGCACCCGGATGGCGAGTCGCTCGCGGTGTACGTCGCTGCCACCGACCCCGAGCGGCCGGAGGACTGGACGCCGTGGCCTCCCGAGTCCCGGCTCGTCGGCGAGCGCTCCGGCATGGTGACCGATCAACAGCCCACGCCCTCGCCGTCGCCTCCCGATTGCGCGCGACCCGCATGGGTCGACGGTGCCGTCGACTGGGACCGCTGTGACGCGACGCTCGTGAGCACCCCCTAGGACCTTCGCCGGCTTTCCGGCCGTCGCTCCTTCGTGACTGACGGTGGCTCGGGTTGCGCTGGCTGCTAGACTTGGGCACATGCCTAAGGCGTATGCCCAATCGAATGGCGGCTCCGGCGGGCAGGGTGACGTGACGCGCAGGCGCCTGCTGGAGGCGGCGGCCAGCCTCGTCGCCGAGCGTGGCTGGGGTGCCGTCAAGACTCGCGCGGTGGCAGAGCGAGCCGGGGTCAACCAGGCGCTCGTGCACTACCACTACGCGAACATGGACAGCCTGCTGCGCGAGGCCGTCCTGTGGCGCCTGCGGCCGGCCATCCAGGCGCTCGCCGACGAGCTGCTCGATGACCGTCCCTTCCCCGAGGGCATCGTGCGGACGATGCATCTGCTCGACCGGTTCGAGCCGGGATCCGAGGATGGCGTGCTGATGGCCGAGGCGCTCCTGCGGGCCTCGCGCGACGAGCGCATGGCGGCGGCCCTGGGTGACGTCGCCGGCTCGTGGACAGCCATGCTCGAGCCGCGGATCGTGACGGCACAGCGGCGCGGCGTCGTCCGTGGTGACCTCGACCCGGCCGCGCTCGCACGTCTCCTCGCGGCCGTGCTCGACGGCTTGCTCATCCAGCGCATGGCCGGTCCCGGGATCGACACCGCGGTCGTCGCCGGCACCATCACGCAGCTGCTCGCAGCACGGGAGGAGGATGTCGCATGACGACACCCCGGATCGTCGACACCGCGGAGCTGGTAGCCGCAGCGGGCGGATCGGCGGGGCCGGCGGCGGACCAGGTGATACGCCTGCGCGGCGTGGACAAGACGTTCGGCGAGGGCGACCTCGCGGTCCGCGCGCTCAAGGACGCCTCGCTCGATATCACGCGTGGTCAGTTCGTGGTGGTGCTGGGTCCCAGCGGATCGGGCAAGACGACGCTGATGAACCTCGTCGGTGGCATCGAGCCCGCCACGGCGGGGACCATCACCGTCGCCGGCATCGAGGTCACGGCACTGGACGAAGGGGCCCTGACCGAGTATCGCCGCAGCCAGGTCGGTTTCGTCTTCCAGTACTTCAACCTCATCCCCACGTTGACGGCACAGGAGAACGTCACGCTCGTGGGCGAGCTGGTGGGAGCAAGGCCGGATGAGACCAGCCGCACGCTCGAGCAGGTCGGTCTCGCCGACAAGGCAGAGCGCTTCCCCAGCCTGCTCTCGGGCGGGGAACAGCAGCGCGTGGCCATCGCCCGTGCCCTGGTGAAGCACCCCACGCTGCTGCTGCTCGATGAGCCCACCGGCTCGCTCGACCTCGACACCGGCCGACAGGTGCTCGGTGTGCTGCGGGATGCCGCCCGGACATACCACTCGACCGTCCTGCTGGTGACGCACAACTCGGCCATCGCCCGCATGGCCGACCGGGTCATCCACATCCACTCCGGCAAGATCGTGGAGGACCAGCTCCTGCCTGAGCCCACCGACCCCTCCGAGCTGCGCTGGTGAACGTCCTGTCGCGCGCGCTCTGGCGCGATCTGCGCGGCCGCCCCACCCAGTTCCTGTCGGTCGGCCTCGTCATCGCTCTGGGTGCCGCGCTGTTCACGGCCTCCTTCGACGCCTTCCTCAACCTGAGCCAGTCCTACGAGGCCATGTACCGCGATACCCGCATGGCCCATGTGGTGGCCATCGGCGGGCCGACCGAGCAGGTACGTGCCGCGGAGGCAGAGATGCCGGGCCTCGTCGCGACGACAACGCGCACCGTCGCCGACGTGCCGTTCCGCCCCAGCGCGGACCACTCGATGATCGGCCGGGTGGTGGGGATGCCGGACTCGGGCCACGCCACCGTCGACGACATCCTGGTCACGCGGGGGACCAGCCTCGTCGCGAGCGAGCCGGACGGCGTGGTGGTGGAGCAGCACATGGCGGACCATTTCGGCTACGCCATCGGCGACACCTTCTCCATCTCGACGGCCGATGGCTGGCAGGAGGTCCACGTGCTCGGGGTCGCCGCGTCACCCGAGTATCTCTGGCCCGCCAGGAGCCGCCAGGAGGTGCTGGTGCTGCCCGATGACTTCGGTGTGGTCTTCGCCCAGGAGATCTTCGTCGCCTCGCTGGCGGCCACCCAGCAGCGACACGAGGTCCTCGTTCGCCTCGCCGATGACGCCTCCTCCGATGCGGTCGAGCGGGCCCGCCGAGTAGCGCTCGAGGCTGGGGCTGCCGACGCCTACACCATCGACGAGCAGCCTTCCAACGCGGCGCTGCAAGAGGACGTGTCCGGCTTCGCCGAGCTGTCGGTGCTGTTCCCGGCCTTCTTCCTGCTCGCTGCTGCCTTCGCCACCTACGTGCTGCTGGCCCGCATGGTCGCCGGGCAGCAGGCCAACATCGGGACCCTGCGAGCATCGGGGTTCGGGTCGCGCACGATCGTCTGGCACTACGCCGCCATCGGGGTCGTGCTGGGTGCCGTGGCCTCGATCGTCGGGGTCCTCCTGGGGGCGCTCCTGGCCGAGGCCGTCACGCGCCTGTACACCAGCGCCCTGGGCATCCCGATGGTCGTCGTGGAGGTGCGCCCCGGGACCATCGCGGTCGGCCTGCTGGCAGGCACGCTGAGCGGGTTCCTGGCCGCCTACTTCCCTGCGCGTGCTGCCGGGAAGATCGCACCGGCGGCCGCGATGCGGGGCCCGAGCCCGCCCGGGGGCGGTGGTGTGTCGCTTCTCGAGCGGCTCGTGCCGCCCATGCGCGGGCTCCCGGTACGCTGGCTTTCCGCTGTCCGCGGGATCGGTCGCGCCCGGCGCCGCAGCCTGTCCACGATCCTCGGCGTGGTGCTCGCCACGATGCTCATCGTCGTCTCGTGGGGCTTCATCGACAGCATCCAGGTGCTGCTCGACCAGCAGTTCAAGCAGATCCAGCGCTACGACGCGCAGCTCCAGGTGACGGGCCGGGCGGCCGCCGACGTGGCCGCCGACGTGGCCGATGTCGGGGGGGTGGATGCGGTCGAGACCGCGCTTGCTCTGCCGGTCTCGCTGAGCTCCGGTTCGGGGTCGTATTCGACCACCCTGACAGCGCTACAGCCGGACTCCCGGATGCACGCGCTGTTCGCGCCGGACGGCTCGCAGCGGCCTGTCCCCGACGAGGGCCTGCTGCTGGGCCAGTCGCTCAGGGGCCAGCTCAAGGTCGACGTGGGGGACCCGGTCACGCTCAGCATTCCGGGCGTGCCCGGGGCGCTGTCCGTGCCGGTGGCGGGCTTCGTCGAGGAGCCGCTGGGGACCTACGCCTACACCTCGCTCGAGTACGTGAGCCAGGTGGCGGGGGACGCGCTGTCCGGCCTGCTGCCGCCGGGCAACGATCCGGCCAACCTGGTCCTGCTGACCTTCGACCCCGGCGTCCGCGGCGACAGCATGCGCGGCCCGCTGAGCGCCGTCGATGGCGTCGCGGCCTTCGTCGATTCGGAGGCGCTGTATCAGCTTGCCCAGCAGTACATGAGCCTCTTCTACGTCTTCATCGGCGTGATGATCGTGCTCGGCGGCGTCCTGGCCTTCGCGCTCATCTACAACACCATGTCGGCCAACATCTCCGAACGGCTGGGCGAACTGGCCGTGTTGCGCACGCTGGGGATGTCACGCCGCACGATCGGATCGATGGTCACCGCGCAGAACCTGCTGTTGACCATCATCGGGCTGGTGCCGGGGCTCGTCCTCGGCTGGGCCCTGGCCTGGGGCTTCATGGCCTCCTTCAGCTCGGACATGTTCACGCTCGAGCTCTCCATCCGCCCGACGACCTACCTGTTCACGGCCATCGCCATCGTCGTCGTCGGACTGCTGTCGCAGTGGCCGGCGTTGCGCGCGGTGGCCCGTATCGACCTTGGGCACATCGTGCGTGAGCGCGGCTTCTGACGCCGACCTGCCCGCCCGTGCCACCGAGGGTCAGGTCGGCCTGATGGTGAGGTGCCGCCCGGCCTGATGCGCCGGTGCCAACGGCCCACCGGAGGAACGCGTCTGCCTGATACGCTCGCCGAGACGCCCCCCGATGCCCGTGTGCCCGGCTCCGCCGGGCAGAGAACGGAGGGGCGGCCAACCGACACGCAACGCAGAGGTCAGCACCCCCCATGTCCCAGCCGCACCCCATCTTCCGCGCTGGTGCCGCCACCGTCCTGCTGCTGGCAACGGCCGCGGCGCCGGCGGTCGCCCAGGACGTAGCCGCCAGCCCCGCGGCTTCGACGTCGCCGCTCTCGGGAACCGTCACCGTGTACACGTCCGTGACGCAGGACACCGTCGACGCTGTCCTGGCAGCCCTCGAGGTCAGCCATCCCCAGCTGCAGGTGGAGGTCTTCCGCGCACCCACCGGTGAGCTCGACGCGCGCTTGGCCAGCGAGCAGCGCACGGGTGGCATCGGAGCCGACGTACTCTGGATGACCGACCCCTTGTCGCTCCAGCGCTACGAGGCCGAGGGCCTGCTGGCGCCGCTCGCCGAGGGTGCGTTCGAGGCCGTCCCCGCCGAGCACCGCGGCGAGACCTTCGTGGGCACGCGACTGCTCAACCTCGTCATCGTCGCCGGCGACGACCTCGCCACCGTGCCAGCCACGTGGGCCGACCTGGCCGATGCGGCCTATGCCGGTCGCGTCGCCATCCCCGATCCCGGGTTCGCCGGTTCTGCCTTCGCCGCACTGGGCTATTTCGGGACCAGCCCCGACTACGGCATGGACTTCTACCAGGCGCTCAAGGACAACGGTGCGGTGCAGGTGCAGTCGCCGGTCGACGTGCTGACCGGTGTGGCCGAGGGCAACTACGACGCCGGCATCACCCTCGACAAGATCGCGCGTGACGCGATCGAACAGGGGTCTCCGGTCACGCTGGTGTGGCCCACCGACGGGGCCATCGCGGTGTCCAGCCCGGCGGCGGTCGTGGCAGCCAGCGACGACCTCGCAGCCGCGGAGGCCTTCCAGGCCTTCCTCGTCTCGGTGGAAGGGCAGGCAGCCATCGCCGGAACCGGCTGGCAGCCTGTCCGCGCCGACGTCGAGTGGCCCGCTGCGGGTGACGCCGTCGTGCCCGACTGGAGCGAGCTGTTCGGCGAGCAGGCTGCCCTGCTGGAGGACTACTACGCCATCTTCGGTGACTGATCCCGACCAGGCCGCACCGGCGAACCGGCCTCGCCGCACGCCGGGCTGGCGCCTGCTGCCCGCCGCGGCACTGGCGCTGGCAGCTGGCGTGCTCGTCGTGGTGCCGCTGATGGTCTTGCTGCGGACGGCACTGGAGAAAGGCCTCGCCCCGATGCTGGAGGCGGTCGCATCTGCCTCCGGCGCGATCGCCGCCACGCTCTGGACCAGCCTGGGGGCCACGGCGCTGGCACTGCTCATCGGTGGCGTCGTCGCTGTCCTGACCGAGCGCACGGACGTGCCCGGTCGGCGCGGGCTGCGACTGGCGATGCTGCTGGCGTTCGTCGTTCCCGGCTATGTCGCCGCGCTCGGCTGGTTGGCCACCTATGGTCCGGGTGGTCTCCTCGACGACACCATCGGCCTGGCCGCCCCGGCACTGGTGGGGCCCCTCGGCATCATCCTGGTCCTGGGCGTGGAAGCAGCCCCCATCGTGTATGTCATCGTCGTGGCCGGCCTCTCCACACGGGCCGAGCCGGACCTCGAACGGGCGGCGCGTGCATCGGGAGCCACGGCCCTCGAGGCTGCACGCACGGTGACGCTGCCGTTGCTGCGCCCGGTCATCGCCGGTGCTGGCGCCATCGCCTTCGTGCTGTCGGTGACCTCGTTCGGCGTGCCGGCGGTGCTGGGCATCCCGGCGGGCTTCAGCACCATGACCACGCGCATCTACCGCGACCTGGCCTTCTCGTCCGACCCCTCCGCGTTCGCCCGGGCGGTCGGCCTGGCGGTCGTGCTGGCCGTGGGGGCAGCCCTCGTCATCGCCGCTGCCGACTGGCTGCTGGAGCGGCGTCGCCTCGATCGCTCGGGAGCCTTCGGTGGGCCGGCCGGGCACGTCCGTGCGGGCGCTGCCGGCAGCACCGGTGGAGGCGGGCGCGCGGCCGCCACGTCGCCCACGGGCCCTGCTGGCTCAGCCTGCTCGCCTGGGGAATCGTCGTGCTCATCGTCGTGCTGCCACTGGTGGGACTGGCGCTCACGGCCCTCGCGCGCGCCCCCGGGCTGCCACCCACGCCCGTCGAGCTGGACGCTGGATAACTTCGCCGAGGTGCTCGGTCCGCGCACGCTCGAGGCCCTGCGCAACAGCGTCGTGCTGGCGGCCGGCGCGTCGATAGGGGTCATCGTGCTCGCGGTCCTGGCCGTGCTGGCGCGCCGAGGGCGCGGTGCCGGCATGACCGGGGGCCTGCTCGGCCTGACGTTCGCGCTGCCCGGCTCCACGCTGGCGGTCGCGGTGCTGCTGGCCTACGGGGTGGCGCTGCGCGACACGCTGGTCATCATCCTCATCGCCTACCTGGCCAAGTTCTGGGCGCTGGGCTACCGCCCCGTGGCAGCTGGCCTCGACGGCATCCCGGCCGACTCCTACCGGGCGGCGCGCGTCTCCGGCGCCAGTGGCTGGACGACCGCCCGCACGGTGGTGTTGCCACTGCTGCGGCCGATGCTCCTCGCCGCCGCCCTCATCGTCTTCATGTTCGGCATCCACGAGGTGACCATGTCCAGCCTGCTCTACGGCCCAGGTTCGGCCACACTGGCGGTCGTGGTCCTCAACCTGCAGCAGTACGGCGACTACGGGCTGACGGCAGCCCTGGCGGTCGTGCTGGCACTCATCGTGGCCGTCGCCGGTCTGCCGCTGCTGGGCCGTCGCGGCGCCCTGGAGCGGCTGGGCTGGCGTCGATGAGGGGTCTGCCGGGTTCGTCGCCGCCGTCGCCGGGCGCGTCGACGCCGGATGCTCGTGCACCGCTGCCGTCGGTGCTGCAGGCGCGCGGGGTCGTGGTGCGCTACGGCGAGGCAGCGGCGCTGGCGGGCGTCGACCTCGAGGTCATGCCCGGTGAGACGGTCGCCCTGCTGGGCCCCTCGGGGTCGGGCAAGACCACGCTGCTCTACGCCATCGCGGGCTTCCTGTCCCTCGACGAGGGCGAGATCCGCCTGGCCGGGGAGCTGGTCAGCTCCGCGACCGGCAGCACGCCGCCGGAGCGACGGCCGTTGGGAATGGTCTTCCAGCACTATGGCCTGTGGCCCCACCTGGACGCGCTCGAGACGGTGGCGTACCCGCTGCGTCGGGCGGGCCGCAACCGCCTCGACGCGCGCACCGAGGCCGGCGAGCTCCTGCGACAGCTGCGCATCGACCACCTCGCGCAGCGTCGGCCGGCCGAGCTCTCTGGCGGTGAGCAGCAGCGTGTGGGCCTGGCCCGGGCGCTGGCACGTCGACCGGCGCTTTACCTGCTCGACGAGCCCACGGCCCATCTCGACACCGTGCTGAAGTCGGAGCTGCAGACGGAGCTGGCGAGCCGCATGCACGCAGACGGCGCGGCGGCCATCCACGCCACCCACGATGTCGACGAGGCGCTCGCGGTCGCCGACCGGGTCGTGCTGCTGCGAGACGGGACGGTCGTGCAGGTCGACCGCCCCCGTGACGTGTATGCCCGTCCAGCCGACGAGTGGGCGGCACGATTGACCGGTCCTGCCTCCTTCATCGAGGGCGAGGTGCAGGCACAGGGTGCGCAGGGAATCGGCCGCTACCTCGTGCGACCCGACTGGGTCCGTTTCGATGGTCCGCTGGGGGCGGTCGTCAAGGACGTGCGCTATCGCGGCACGCACACCGACTACCGCCTGGCCACGGACCTGGGCGTCGTGCTGCTGCGTTCACCGGGCCCGGCCCGCTTCGCGGCCGGTGCCAGCACGAGCTGCACCATCGAGCGCGTCTGGCGCATGCCCACGCCTCGATGAGCCACGTCTGCCCCTATCCTGTAGGGCCATGACCATGACGCGCGAACCGGACGGCATCTCCGCGGCAGAGCAGGCCTACCTGCTCGCCATCCGGCAGTCGCGCGGCGGTCCCCCGCTGAGTGCGGCAGACCTCGCGCGACGCATGCGTGTCTCGCCACAGGCCACCAGCGAGATGCTGCGCCGGCTCTCCGGTGCCGGGCTCGTGCTCATCGGCGAGTCCCGCCACGTGGAGCTGAGCGCCAAGGGCAGCTCGGAGGCGGACGCCATCTACCGTCGGCACGCGCTGGCGGAATGGCTGCTCTCCTCGGTCCTGGGCATCCCCTGGGCGGAGACCGACCCGGAAGCGGTGAGGCTGCAGGCGCACATCTCGCCGCGCGTGGAGGCGGCGCTCGACGAGCTGCTGGGGCATCCCGAGATTTGCCCCCACGGCAATCCCATCGACGAGGCCACCGCGCTCCGGCGGCCGCCCGGTACGTCTCTCAGCGAGGTGCCCTCGGGGGAGCGGGTCACCATCTATCGCATCACCGAAGCAGCCGAGGACGACCCCGGCCTGGTGTCCTACCTCGAGGCGCGCGGACTCCGTCCGGGTGCCCAGGTGACGGTACTCGCGCGCTCGGATTCGACCGATTCGCTGACGCTGGAGGGCCCGCTCGGCCGAGCCACCCTGGGCCTGCGGCCTGCCAGCCTCATCCGGGTCCTGACGGGCGACCCTGATCCCGCGCTGTTCCACAAGGTCCCCGGTCGCGCCGGCTGAGGCGCGCCCCAGAACGAAGGAGTCGGCCGCATGCTGGTCGTGATGTCGGTCACCGCGACCGAGGAGGAGATCAAGGCCGTCCGGGCGCACATCGAGGCCGACGGGCTCACGCCCGCACGAGAGCCGCGGTGAGCAGCGCGTGATCATCGGCGTCGTCGGCGATGTGGGGCCGCGCAAGGAACAGGTGATGAGCCACCTCGCGGTGCTCCCGGGCGTGGAATCGGTCACCCCCATCAGCAAGCCCTTCAAGCTGACCTCGCGCGAGTTCCACCCCGAGGACACGGTCATCGAGGTGGGCAACACCACCATCGGGGGTGGCTCGCTGACGGTCATCGCCGGCCCCTGTGCCATCGAGAGCCGCGACCAGCTGCTGCGCACGGCCAGGGCCGTCGCCGCAGCCGGAGCCACGGTGCTGCGCGGTGGCGCCTTCAAGCCGCGGACCAGCCCCTACAGCTTCCAGGGCCTGGGCATGGACGGGTTGCGCTTCCTGGTCGAGGCGCGAGAGGAGACGGGACTGCCCGTCATCACCGAGGTCATCGAGCCCGGCCAGGTCGAGCAGGTCGCGCTCCACGCGGACATCCTGCAGATCGGTGCGCGCAACATGCAGAACTTCGCCCTGCTCATGGCAGCCGGCCGCGTGGACCGGCCGGTGATGCTCAAGCGCGGCATCAGCGCCACCATCGAGGAGTGGCTGATGGCAGCGGAGTACATCGTGAGCTCCGGCAACAAGCAGGTCATCCTGTGCGAGCGAGGCATCCGCACCTTCGAGCGCTACACGCGCAACACGCTCGACCTCACGGCCGTGCCGCTGCTGCACCAGCTGACCCACCTACCGGTGGTGGTCGATCCGTCGCACGCCACGGGCATGCGCTCGCTGGTCCCGCCCATGGCGGTCGCGGCGGTGGCCGGTGGCGCCGACGGCATCATGGTCGAAGTCCACCCCAAGCCCGACGACGCGCTCTCCGATGGCCCCCAGTCGCTGAGTCTCGAGATGTTCGCCGCCATGGCCCCGGTCCTGCGCCAGGTGCACAGCCAGGTCGAACCCATCGTGACCTAGGCGCTAGTGGCCGCGCTCACCCCTGACGTAGGGCGTGCCCAGCGCGGCCGGCGCGCCGATGCGCTTGCGGTTCGCCTCGCGCGCGGCGATGACGAGCACGAAGATGACCATGGCGTAGGGCAGCATGCCCAGGAAGAACGTCGAAGGCTGGTACTCGAAGAAGATGTTGGGGATGCCGAAGAAGTCCTTCGGTCCCTGCATGTCGATCGTCAGGCGGAAGATGAAGGCGACCATGTAGGCGCCGAAGGCCGTGCGCAGCGGCTTCCACTGGCCGAAGATGACGAGCGCCACCGCGATCCAGCCCTCGGTCGTCACCGTGACGCCGGCATGCCAGCCAGGTACGAGGGACATGGTGATGGTCGCCCCGGCCAGACCCGCGAGCGCCCCACCGAGCATGGTGTAGGCGTAGCGCTGGCGATAGACGTTCACGCCGAGCGCGTCGGCGGCGCTGGGTTGCTCACCCACGGACCGCAGGTGTAGACCCGGTCGAGTGCGGAAGATCCAGACGGAGACGATGGGCACGAGCAGGTAGCCGACGTAGACGAGGATCGACTGGTCGGTGAAGAAGATCGCGGCCCACGAACGGGATCTGCGAGAGCAGTGGGACCGTCAGCGTGGGCAGCAGGGCCGGACTGCTGGTCGGCAGCCCATCGCCGGCCACGAGCGCGAGCCCCGTGCCCAGGAACGTCAGGGCCAGGCCGGACACGATCTGGTTCGCCTGGAGGTGGATGGTCATGATGCCGTGGAGGCCAGCCAGCGCTGCGCCCGCGACCATGGCCATGGCGAGGCCGACCCAGGGGTCGATCTCCGTGCCTATCTTGAAGCCCGACCAGGGCGCCAAGGAACATCATCCCCTGGACGCCGAGGTTGATGATCCCGGAACGCTCGGTGAACAGCTCTCCGATGGCGGCCAGCAGCAACACCGTGCCGGAGGCGATGCCAGCCGCCAGCGCCAGCTCCAGGTTCACTGGCGGACCACCCGCACGCGGTAGCGCAGGAAGACGTCGCTGGCTACGACGCAGAAGAGCACGATGCCCTGGATCATGGCGGGGATCCCGGCCGGTTGGATCTCACGGCCCGCGAGGATGAGGGCGCCGAAGGCGATGGCCGCGACGATGACGCCCAGCGGGTTGAAGCGCGCCAGGAAGGCCACGATGATGCCGGTGAAGCCGTAGCCCGGCGAGAAGTTGTCCTGTAGCCGGTGGACCACGCCGCTGATCTCAGTGGCGCCGGCCAGGCCGGCAAGTGCGCCCGAGATGAGCATCACCAGGATGATGGTGCGGCCGATGTCGATGCCGGCGTAGCGCGCAGCGCGGGGGTTGTCGCCGATGAGTCGGATCTCGTAGCCCTTGCGCGAGCGGTTCAGGAAGACCCAGACGATCCCGGCCGCGATGACGGCGAGGACGAAGCCGAAGTGGACCGTGAGCCCGGAGAACTCCGGGAACTCGCTGCCGTAGTCCGTCAGGCGGGGTAGCCACGCCTCGCGTGGGAAGCGGATCGACATCTGGAAGCCGCCGTCGCTCCATGGGCCGAAGACCCAGAACTTCACCCACTCGAACGAGATGTACACGAGCATCAGCGTGGTGATGATCTCGTTCACGTTGAGCCGCGCGCGTAGCCAGCCGGCGATGCCTGCATACAGCGCGCCGGCGGCGATGCCGGCGACCATCATCAGCGGCAGATAGACGAAGCTGGGCGTGCCCTCGGGCAACACGCCCACGAGCACGACGGCCGACGCGCCCCAGGCGCCCATCATCAGCTGACCCTCTGCGCCGATGTTCCAGAGGCGCATGCGGAAGGCGACCGAGCAGGCGAGGCCAGTGAAGATGAGCGGTGTGGCCTTGACCAGTGTGTCTGAGAGGACGCCGACGCTGCCCAGGGACGAGCGCACGATGTGTGCGTAGGCGCCGACCGGATCGCCGCCGATGAGCCAGATAAGCACGGCGGAGATGACCAGGGCCACGACGAAGGCGCCGATCGTGAGGGCCGCGCCCAGGCCGCGAGGCGTCTCCAGCCGCCGCTCGAGGTGCACGCCGAATGGCAGCAGATGTCGCCGGGATGCGGTCGGCGCGCTCACGGGCGGAGAGGCTCGGCGGTGATGGCGTCGACGAAGGTGCCGGTCATGAGCAGGCCCAGGTTCGCGATATCGGCCTCCGCGGCAACGACCGGCTCGCTGATGCGCCCCTCGTAGATGACGGCCACCCGGTCGGCCAGCATCAGGATCTCGTCGAGATCCTCGCTGATGAGCAGCACGGCCGTGCCGGCAGCGCGCTGGTCCAGCAGCAGCCGGTGCACGGTCTCGATGGCACCGACATCAAGGCCGCGGGTGGGCTGGACCGCCACCATGAGGCCAGGCTCCGAGCTGATCTCACGGGCCAGGATCAGGCGCTGCAGGTTGCCGCCGGACAACAGGCGCGCCTCGGTGTCGATGGACGGCGCCGCGACCTCGTAGGCTTCCTTGAGCCCCTGCGCCCGGACTCGAGCCACGCTCGAATCGATGGTCCAGCCATGGCCGATCGGCTCGCTGCGATAGGACTTCATGATGAGGTTGTCCGTCAGCGAGAGGTTGGGTGCGCTGCCGATGCCGGTGCGATCCTCCGGCACGTGGGCCACGCCGGCGTCGATGGCTTCGCTGACCGGCCGATTGGCCAGCTCCCGACCGTTCACGGTGATGCTGCCGGTGCACGGGCGCAGACCGGTGATGACCTCCGCCAGCTCCGACTGGCCGTTGCCTGCGACGCCGGCCAGGCCGATGATCTCGCCGGCACGGATGGTGAGGTTGACCCCATCGAGGGCGGTGATGCCGCGGTCGCTGATGGCTCTCACATCAGTCAGCGTCAGGACCGCCTCGCCGGCCTCGCGTTCCTCCTTCGGCAGCGTCTCGAGGAGCTCGCGCCCGACCATCAGCTGCGCCAGGTCGCGCTTGGTCTTGCCTGCTGCCGGCACGCCCGCGGCGGTGACCACCCCCCGACGCATGACGGTGACGCGGTCGGCGATGCGCAGGACTTCGTCCAGCTTGTGGCTGATGAACACGACCGAGGCACCAGCCGTCGTCATGCCGCGCAGTGTCTCGAACAGCTCCTCGATCTCCTGCGGGGCCAGGACGGCGGTGGGCTCGTCCATGATCAGGATGGTGGCGCCGCGGTAGAGCATCTTGAGGATCTCGACGCGCTGCTGCTCGCCGACCGAGAGCTGCCAGATCTTGGCTGTGGGGTCGACGGCGAGGCCGGTCTCCTCGGCCAGCGCGCCGACCTTGGCGTCGTAGCGAGGAAGGTCCATCCAGAAGCGTGGCTCATCGAGGCCCAGCAGGATGTTCTCGGTGACGGTGAGTGAATCGACCAGGGTGAAGTGCTGGTGGACCATCCCCAGGCCCGCCTCGATGGCGTCGCGCGGAGAGTGGAACTCGACGGCCTGGCCGCGGACGCGCGTGATGCCCTCGTCGGCCCCGTAGAGGCCCGCCAGGATGTTCATCAGCGTCGACTTGCCGGCGCCGTTCTCGCCCAGCAGGGCGTGTACTTCTCCGGCCCGCAAGTCGAAGTCGACGTGGTCGTTGGCCACCACGCCGGGGAAGCGCTTGACGATGCCTCGCATCTCGACTGCGAGGTTGACGTCGTTCATCGGCAGGGGAGGTTGAACCCCGAGCGCCTCGTCATGACGCGGACACCCGGGGTTCGTCTATCGATCCGGTCGATTACGGCAGGGCGGCCTCGATGCCGTCAGCCCACCAGTACATGCAGGTGGGGCAGTTGCTGCCGTCTTCGTTGGGGAACTGGTCGAGGTCGGCCTGTGTCAGCGACTCGCCCTCTTCGAGGATGACGTTGCCCTGGTTGTCCATGATCGGACCGGCGAAGACGTCGAAGCGCGTGAACTCACCTGCCAGCATCGCGGCCAGGGTGTCCTTCACCAGCTGCACGTCCTCCTCGGGCAGGTCGGCGATGCCGGGCTGGGGCGTCTCGCCCTCCATGAAGCCGTAGAGGCCCATGGCGCCGGCATCGGCGTCGAAGTACTCGTAGCCGGCGGTGTACTCGCCGGCCGCCACCTGCTCGGCGATGCGCAGGTACTCCGGACCCCAGATCCAGTAGGGGGCCGTCAGGCAGGCGTCGCTGGTGCAGGAGCCAGGGTGGTCGTAGGTCACGCCCCACTTGCCCTTTTCCTCGGCGACCTGGGCCACGGCCGGCGTGTCGGCGCCGGTGAAGACGACTTGCGCCCCCGCGTCGAACAGCGAGGCCGCACCGTCACGCTCGAGCGACGGGCTGTGCCAGGTGTTGATGAAGCGCACGTCCATGGTGCACTCGGGGCAGGTCTCCTTGACGCCCAGCATGATGGCGTTGCCCAGGCGCAGCTCCTCCGGGATGGGGAACGTGGCCATGTAGCCGATCTTGGGGTTGCCGTCGACCTTGGCGCGCGAGCCGGCGAGCATGCCGGCGAGGTACTTGAAGTCCTCCATGGCACCGAAGAAGTTGCCGAAGTTCTCGCCGTTCGACTTGAAGCCGGTCAGGTGCAGGAAGGTGCTGTCGGGGAACTCCTCGGCCACCAGCTCCATGGGATCCATGTAGCCGAAGGAGGTGCCGATGATGAAGTCGAAGCCCTTGCGTGCGAGGCTGCGGAAGACCTGCTCGGAGTCGGCGCCCTCGGGCACGTTCTCCATGTAGGCGACGTGGACGTTGTCCATGTTCTCGCAGACGTACTGCAGGCCCTCGAAGTGCGCCTGGCTCCAGCCGCCGTCGTTGTGCGGGCCGATGAGGACCATGCCGACGTTGAACTTGCCTTCGACGGTCTCAGGAAGCTGTACGCCACCGGAGATGGCGGAGCAGTCGTTCTCTTCCTGTGCGCTGACGAGCGGGGCCCCGCTCACCCCGATCGCGCTCGCGATCAACGCGCCCGCAAGGGTCACGCGCGCGAGCTTTGCCCACGGCTGCCTGGTCATCCGATAGGTCCCTCCTGGTGTGTGCCGCCGGGGAACCATGCACCCGCCCCCGGTCATCCCGACGATACGCCAGTCGGCAAGCCGAATCAGGGCCGGTTGGGCAACACTCAGGCACCCATTCGGCACCAACGAGCTGTGGCGCGCGTGGTAGCCGGCCGGTTCGCGTCGTGTCGGTGCCCGGGGCATACTCGGGATGTCCCGCGCCAGCCACGGAGGTACTCGTGACCAGTGAACTCGCCGGTCGGCCTGCCGAGCCCTGCGATGCTCGTCGACCTGGATGCCCTTGTGGCCGCCTACTACTCGGAGCGGCCGCGACCCGCCGAACCAAGCCAGCGCGTGGCCTTCGGCACGTCCGGCCACCGTGGCTCGTCGCTGACCACGTCGTTCAACGAGGCTCACATCATCGCCACCACGGCGGCCATCTGCGCGTACCGGCGCGAGCAGGGCTATCGCGGGCCGCTCTTCATGGGTCGCGACACGCATGCCCTCAGCGAGCCGGCGTTCGCGACGGCCCTCGAGGTGCTGGTCGCTGACGGTGTCGACGTGCGCATCGACAGCCACTGACGGCTACACGCCCACGCCCGCGGTCTCTCACGCCATCCTGAGCTGGAACCGCGAGCATCCCGAGGCCCTCGCCGACGGCATCGTGGTGACGCCCTCGCACAACCCACCGGCCGACGGCGGCTTCAAGTACAACCCGCCCACGGGCGGACCCGCTGACGCAGCCGCGACGCGCACCATCCAGGACGCGGCCAACGAGCTGCTGCGATCGGGGCTGAGCCGGTGCGAAGCGCACGCCCATCGAGCGCGCCCGTGCCCAGACGCGGGCCGCTACGCCTTCCTCGACGTCTACGTCGAGAGCCTGGGCGACGTCATCGACCTGGCAGGCCATCGCCGCATCGGGCGTGCGGCTCGGGGTCGATCCCCTGGGTGGCGCGGCCGTCGCCTACTGGCCGGCCATCGCCGATCGCCACGGCATCGACATCACCATCACCAACCTCAGCGTGGACGCCACGTTCGGCTTCATGACGCTGGACTGGGACGGCAAGATCCGCATGGACCCCTCGTCGCGCGTACGCCATGGCACGCCTCATCGAGCTGCGCTCGCAGTTCGACCTGGCGCTGGGCAACGATGCCGATGCCGATCGCTTCGGCGTGGTGACGCCAGTCGGCTGGGCTGCTCGACCCCAACCACTACCTCGCGGCAGCGGCCGCCTACCTCTTCGGTGGAGCCCGCGACTGGGCCAGCCGGGGCGGCCATCGGCAAGACGCTCGTCTCGTCGAGCATGCAGGACCGCATCGCGGCCTCGCTGGGGCGGCGCCTCTACGAGGTACCGGTCGGCTTCAAGTGGTTCGTCGAGGGCCTGCTCGACGGCTCGGTCGCCTTCGGCGGCGAGGAGAGCGCCGGGATGTCCTTCCTGCGCCGTGACGGGCGACCGTGGTCGACCGACAAGGACGGCATCATCGCCTGCCTGCTCGCGGCCGAGATGACTGCCACGACCGGCCGGGATCCCGGTGAGACCTACGCGGCGCTGACCGAACGCTTCGGCGCGCCCGTGTACCGGCGCATCGACGCGCCCGCCACGCCGGAGCAGAAGGCGGCGCTGGGCGAGCTCTCACCGGACGCGGTCACGGCCACCGAGCTGGCCGGGCGAGCCCATCACGGCCAGGCTCACCGCGGCACCCGGCAACGGTGCCGCCATCGGCGGGCTCAAGGTCGTCACCGAGCAGGGCTGGTTCGCGGCGCGTCCATCGGGCACGGAGAACGTGACCAAGCTGTACGCCGAGTCGTTCGTGGACGAGGCACACCTGGCGCGCATCATCGAGGAGGCGAGGGCCATCGTGGAGTCGGCCCTGGCGAGCTGATGCCCCATCGGCTGGATGGTGAGCCTGGGGCGCGACCTGGGCCGAGCGCCGGTCAGCCGGCCGCCACGAGCTCGCGAAGCCGCGGCAGCCGCTCGATGGTCTCCCGGTCGAACGGAGCAGGCAGGTCGACGATGAGATGGGTGAAGCCCAGCTCGAGGTAGCGCCGCCACTGGGCAGCGACCTGCTCTTCGGTCCCGAGGAAGTCCAGCTCAGGGTCGACCACGTGCTCACTGCCGTTGTGGTCGAGCCCGGCCTGCAGTGCGCGCGCAGCATCGGCTCGATCATCGCGCAGCACCACGAAGCAGACCATGGTGTGCTCGATGTCCAGCGGGTCACGCCCGACGACCTCACAGTGATCACGCAGGATCTGCACCTTGCGGGCGAGCGTCTCGTAGGAGCCGCCGACGTTCCAGCCCTGCGCGTGGGTGGCCACCGTGCGCAGCGTCTTCTTCTCTCCTCCGCCGCCGATCATGATGGGCAGCGAGCCCGGGCCCCGGAAGGGCAGGGGATGATGTTGCAGCCGCTGGAAGCGGTAGCGGCTGCCCGGTTCGCTGGTGACCGTGGCACCCGCCAGCACCCGGCTCATCGCCTCGACCGCCTCGTCCAGCCAGTCGAGCCGCTCGCCGAACCCGCGGCCCGAACTCGATGCCGGCAGCGGTGTGTTCGTACTCGAACCAGGCCCCACCAAGACCGAGCCAGAGCCGGCCGCCACTGATGTGGTCGACCGTGACGGCTGTCTTGGCCGTGAGCCCGGGGTTGCGGAAGGTGTTGGCACCGACCATCAGGCCGAGCTGGATCCGCTCGGTCTGGGCGGCCCAGGCAGCCAGCGTCGTCCAGCCTTCATAGATGGGCTGCAACGGGTCGCCCACGATGGCGTGGAGGTGATCCCACGTCCAGAGCGAGTCCAGCCCGACATCCTCGCTGAGGCGGGCGAACTCGGACAGGCTGGCCCAGTCGGTCTGCTGTGGCCAGAGCAGAGCCTCCGACGCGGATGGGGTAGCGGTCGCGATGTGTGGTCATCTGCCTGAGGCTATAGCATCGGCAGGTGCCCTGGCCACGCAACGCGAAGATCGCCTTCATCGGCTCGCACGGGATTCGCAAGACGACCGCGGCGCTGGCTTTCGCCAGCGTCATCCAGCGCGCCGGGCGGTCTGTCGAGTTCGCCCGCGAGGTCGTGCGCGACAACCCGCTGGGCATCAACGAGGGGGCGTCCAGCGAGGCGCAGCTGTGGGTGCTGACCTCGCAGATCCGCCGCGAGCTGGAGCTGTCGCGCAAGGCCGAGTGCCTGGTGACCGACCGCGGCGTGATGGACAACTTCGCCTACTACCTGCGCGCCGGCGGTGGCGAGGACCACTTCGACGTGGAACCGCTCGTGCGTCGCTGGTCGCGCACCTACGACCTGGTCGTGCGACTCACGCCGGACGTCGAGATCCGCGCCGACGGTGTGCGCTCGACCAACGACCGCTTCCGCGACGAGATCGAGGCCATCCTCGACGCGCGCCTGCCGCGCCTGGTCCCACGCGACCGACTGATCGTGCAGGCGGCATCGGGCATCACCGAGAACCATGACTGGTGGCCCCTCGCCGAGCAGCTTGCCGTACGGCTGGGTGAGCCGCTGCTGGCGGAGGGCGTCAGCCGTCCGACGCGACCGTCTCGCACCCTGCCCCGGCGCCGGCGACGCACGGCCACGCCATCCGACCAGCTGGCGCTCGACCTGGGCCGCTGATCGACCTCCGTCGGCCACATCCGTCCGGGCCGGGTACAGTCCAGCCCAGATGTCTGATCGTTCCCCCGGCTGGGGCGGAGGCCCCGCCCCCTCCTCGTTCCCCGACGCTACGCGACCCGGCCCGCTCGACAGCGACGTCGCGGTGGGCCTGCTCAAGCGCGGCCAGGTGCTGGCCGACCAGGGCGACTGGGACCTGGCCGCGGGCACCTTCGCGCGCGTGGTGGGCAGCGCCGATCCGGCCCTGCACACCGCGGCCTTGCTGGGCCTCGCCGAGTGTCGCTATCGCCTGGACGAGGAGCCGGCCGCCCTGCAGGCGTGGATCTCGGCGACGCAGGCGCCGGAGAACGAGCTCACCTGGCGCGCCTGGAAGGCGCTGGCCGCGGCGCGCGTGCGAGGCAACGACGTGCCCGGCGCGGCGCGCGCCTACCGTGAGGCCGCGCGGCGCGCGCCGGCATCGGAGCAGGCCGAGCTGCAGTCACGCATCGGCTGGCTGAGCAAGGAGCTGGGCGACGAGCGCACGGCCGAGCGCGCCTTCGGGCGCACCCGTGCCAACGGCATGGCGCAGCCGATGATGACCTACGCCATCCTCGCCGTCACGGCCATCATCAGCCTGGCGCTACTGTTGACCCGAACGCCCGACGGCGGTGCCAGCGAGCTGGAGCTGCTCCTGTGGCTGGACAAGGGCGCGATGTACTACGCCAACGAGTACTGGCGCCTGTTGACGGTGGCGCTGGTCCACGGCTCGATCATCCACCTGGGCTTCAACATGTACGCGCTGTGGATCATCGGCCCCATCGTGGAGGGGCTCTACGGACCGGGTCGGCTCCTGGGCATCTACCTCGTGTGTGCTGCGGCCGGCTCGGCCGCCAGCTATGCCACCTCCGCCAGCCCGGGCGTCGGCGCCAGCGGCGCGGTCTTCGGCCTGTTCGGAGCGCTGCTGGTGGCCGACCGTGTCCACAAGCCGGCGCTGACTCGAAACGCACGCAACCTGACGCTGCAGATCGGCATGCTCATCGGCATCAACCTGCTCATCGGTTTCAGTCCCGGTCTCAACATCGACAACGCCGCCCACATCGGCGGTCTGCTGGCGGGCGCCGCGCTGGGCTTCCTGCTGGTGCCCAAGGGGGCCACGCTGGGCTCCTTCTGGTCTCGGCCATCGACCGATCCGGCGGCTCCCACGGGCCCGCCTCCCGACCCGACGCTGCGCAGTCGGCCACTACGCTGGGGCGGCGTCGCCCTGCTCATCGGGGTCATCGTGATGGTCGTCGCCATCAGCCCCGTCACCTACCAGCCGCCCTTCTGGTGGTAGCTCGCTCGCGAGCCAGGCGCAGCCACGGAAGCGGCGGGCGATGCGATAGGCGTCCCGTCGCGCGAGGCGAGCGTGCTCAGCCCGCGGCAGCGGCAGCCTCGGGCAGCTCCACGGGCAGCTCCAGCGCGACGGCACGACGTGGTGGCCGCGCCGGCCCCTCGTCACGCAGCCGCAGGCCCCACCAGGCAGCGACGCTGCCGGGCAGGTGGAGCCGGCCGTCGATGGGGCCTCGTTCGACGGCGTCGGCGCGACGGAAGGCGTAGCAGCCTGACCGCAGCGTGGTGACGTCGCCGAGCCCGGCCGGATGGTAGCGCTGCATGTCGGCCGAGAGGAGCCCCTCGCGACCGGCGATCGCCACCGCTGCGTCAGCCAGCGCCTCGGCCAGCGCCGGGATGGGGTCGGCGCGGAGCACGACACCGGGATCGATCACCACGACGAGCGCTCCCGACCGAACGCCTGATGGCAGCGCTGAGTGGCGTCGCCGGGGCTGAACGGCTGGACCGTCTGGATGGTCTCCATGCGCGGTCCCTCGACGGTCCCGTCACGCGAGGCGACGACCACGACCTGCGCCGCCACCGGACGACGCGCTGCCACCGACGCGAGGGTGGCGTCGACGTCGCCCGGGGCGCCGGACACGATGACGAAGGTGGCTGGGGCGCTGTCGGGCTCATGGCCCCGAGACGGCACCGACTCCACGGCACCATAGATGACCTGACCGTCCTCGACGACATCGGCCGGGCGTGCGGGCTGCAGCTCGAAGGCCGTGCCGTGGTCCACGACACGCCAGCCGTGGGACTCGAGACGGGCCTTGAGCGCATCGGCCGTGGTCCAGTCGCGCGCCGCTCGCGCCGCCGCTCGCTCCTGGGCCAGGGCGACGACCTCCGGGGGCGCGGTTGATGGGTCCACGCCCGCAGGATATCGCGTCAGCCGGAGGCCGACCCACGCCGGATAGGGCCACCAGCGTCGGCGCGGTGACGGTGGCCACGTTCGTGCTGCGCTTCGCCACCGGGCTGACCGGGGCACTGCTGATCTACTTCCTGGCCGACTTCGGCACGTACGGCGGCCGCGAGGTCGGCCCCTTCGTCATCGGCCTGTTCACCGCCCTGTTCTTCGCGGCGGAGCTGGTGCTCTCACCGCCGTTCGGCATGCTCTCCGACCGGCTCGGCCACCACCGCGTGATGCAGATCGGACCGGTCTTCGGATTCGTCGCGGTACTGCTCACGTCCCTCACCGCCGAGCTCTACCTGCCGGGCTCGATCGTCGTGGCCGTACCGTTCCTCGTCGGCAGCGTGGTGCTGCTGGCGCTGACGCGCCTGCTGGAGGGCGCATCGACAGCAGCCAGCGTGCCGTCCGTCCTGGGCTATCATCGCCGTTGCCACCAGCGGGGACGAGGCCCTTCGCGGACGTGCCTCGGCCCGCTTCGAGGCGGCCACCATCGCCGGGCTGGGGCTGGGCTTCGCGGCCGCCGGGCCGGTCTGGACAGTGCTGGGCCCGGGTGGGTTCGTGGCCAATGCGCTGGTGTACCTGGGGGCGCTGGCGCTCTTCCGCTACGCCGTCCCGGACGTCGCGCCGGCCGCCTCGGTGCAGCGCAGCGGGCCCAGCGGCTGGACGCGCTATCGACGCCTGCTTCGTCGCTCACGCGTGTGGCTGCTGGCGCCCACGTGGATCGCGCTCAACGCCGGGCTGGGCCTCTACACCTCGCAGACGCTCTTCCAGCTGGTGCGCACGCCAGACCCGCGCTTCGCCAACCAGGTGCTGGTGGGCGGGTTCGAGCCCCTGCTGGTGACCGCCGCGTTCCTCGCCGGCGGTGCCGTCTTCTTCGTCGGGCTGGTCTACTGGGGCGGGAGGTTCGCGAGCCTGCGCCGGACCACCATCATCTTCTACGGCATCGTGGGCGGCGCCGTCTTCGTGGTCTCGGCGCTGCTGCTCAACCACAGCGGATCCGTCTCGGCGCTGGTGCGACTGCCGACGGCGGCAGGATTGGCCGTGGGGCTCTTCCTCATCGCTGGCGCCACGCCCGCCGCACTGGGTCTGCTGGCCGACATCTCCGAGTCCTTCCCGCAGGACCGCGGGGCGGTGATGGGCCTGTACAGCGTCTTCCTCGCGGTGGGCCAGATCATCGGCGCGCTCATCGGGGCCGCTGCGGCCGAGCTATGGGCCTTCGACGGCATCCTCTTCGCCACGCTGCTACTGCAGGCCATCGCGCTGATGCCACTGTCACGGCTACGCCGCTTCGAGTTCCAGTTCCAGCCCAGCCCGGCCAGCGGGCCCGACCCGGCCGCCACGACGGTCGACCTGTCGGTCACGCGCGCCTATCGTGCCGACGCGGCCGATGACGGTGGAGGCGGGTAGGGCCGCTCAGACCTCAGGGGCTCTCGGGCTCCGGCGCCGGCAGCGCCGCGGACTCGGGAGCGAACCAGACGAGGGGAACAGCACCTCGAAGCAGGCGCAACTCGCCCGCGTTGACGATGTAGCGGTCGGCTGACTGCAGGAGCGACAGGAACAACGCCTCCTGCCTGCAGATCGGCTTGCCCGCGTTCTTGGCCTTGCTGCACACGGTGCCACCCGGGCGCGCGTCTTCGATATCGATGAGTGCGGCGGCCGGCGTGTCGTAGAAGGCGCTGAAGAAGCCGGCACCGGTGTCACCCAGCACGACGGCGCTCTCGGGGTCCTGGAAGGTGGCGGACAGCGTCGTGTCCGGCAGCGGGCTCCGTCTCTTGGGCTTGGCGCGGTTGGGCGCGTAGTTGAGGGAGGTCACCACCCACGTCGGCCCCACCAGGTCCGCCTGCGGCCGCAGGCGCATCAAGGTCCGGCCGTCCACGTCCTTGAGCTCCAACTCGGAGCCTCGCAGGGCGTGCGAAGCGGTGGCCTCGAGGGCGCCGAGGAAGGCAGCCTCGATGTCGCTCAGTCGCTTCTTGCAGGGCGGACCTTCAGGCTCCAACGGTCCGGCCGTGCTGATGGCCAGACCGGAGCTGACGCTGCGGCCGCTGAACGGGCGGCAGATGCTGGCGCCCTCGGTCTTGCGTGCCGCGAACTTCACGGCCGACGTGTCAAGGTTCTCTTCCGGGTAGAGCGTCTCGCCATCGGGAGCGAGGATCTCGATGGGCGTCCAGGTCGACTCGCCGAGATCGATGGCGGGTGCCAGCGCGAGGCGGATCGTGCCGGCCTCATCACGCAGAGCCATCCCGGCCGGCAGCACCTCGAAGTCCGTGATCTCGGTGAGGCTGCTGACGAACTGCTCCGCCTGGCGGCGTGCGCTCTCGGTGGCGCAGCCGCTGAGTCGGGACATGACGTCGCTGATGACGATGGTGCCGTCGTTGGTGTCGTACCAGCCGAAGACCGAGCCACAGCCGGTGTCCCCATAGACTCGACCACCGCGGCTGAACTCGAGCCACGGGTCAAGGCCCTGGATGACCGGTTCGATGGACCCATCGGCGGCGCCAAGGCGCGTGAGCTCCCAGCGCGCCACGGTGGGGTCGTTGTCGATGGTCGCCCGCGTCAGCGTCATCAGCGGCTCGCCGATGACATCGCGCAGGGTCATGATGGAGTCGGACACGGTGAACGAGGTCGCATCTGCCAGATTGCGATAGAAGGCCTCGTCGAACGCCTCGCTGGCCGGGTCGCACTCGAACCGTTCGATGACGGGCTCGGTGAACGACAGGGTCTCCAGCAACTGCGAGTAGCCGGTCTCGTAGCTGCTGCAGGCCACCTCTCCACGGGCGTCGCCAGCGAACATGTCCAGCGTCGCCCCGACTCCTGCCGGGGCGCTCTCGATGCTCAGGTCGAGGTCACGGTACGACAGCAGCTGCCAACGCCGAGCGATGTCCGGGCCGGTGCCGCCATCGTCCTGCGCACTGGCGCCGGCAGGCCAGGTGGCGGTGAGCGAGATGAGCAGCGCCAGGGCGGCTCCGAAGATCCGGAGCGAACGGCGCTGGCCCGAGTGGGGCGCGTGACGAAGACTCATACGACCTCTGGTGTTGTGCCTCGGCGAACGCACGGGCTGGCGCGCGAGCGTCATCTGCGCCGAGACGCCGGGGATCTCCGCTGGTGACGCGTAGGCTCGCACATCTTCGTGATCAGCGGCGGAGTCGTCGTTCGCGACGCGTCCCGCGGCGGGGATGCGCCACCGGCGCATGGCTGGCGTGGCAGGCTCCTGTTCGTGCTCGCTACGGCCCCTGGCGGCCGCTTGGCGGTGACTTGCGCAGATTTGGTACAGTCAGGTTGTCGCGGGCCGCTAGCTCAACGGTAGAGCAAGTGACTCTTAATCACTAGGTTGAAGGTTCGAATCCTTCGCGGCTCACCAACCCCGACGAATCACGACCCCTCCGACAGGTTCGGAGGGGTTCAGTCTTGTCCGGGCGTTGCGGTCGTGCACCCACGCGAAGGTACTACTCAGCAACCGCCGCAGCCGCCAGACAAGGAAACAGCCCGCCGTGGGAAGGGAGTCCCAGGCGGGCTGTTGATGAGGGCGATCGGGGCCGGCGGAGGAGGTGGAGGAAGACCGTCCCCGGGTCGCTCTCGCATATGGTTGGCCGCTAGTTCCCCGGGATGAGCTCCGTGATCATGCGACGCGTATGGCCGAAGGCGGTCAGACGGGCGATGAGGCCGCCGAGTCCGTCCTTCTCATCGGTACGACTGGAGCACTCCAGCCAGATCTGGTCACCCTCGGCGACCGCGAGCATGTGGCGCCCGCAGAGGCAGTAGGGGGCGGAGCGCTCCGCCTGCTCGATGAGGTCGACGGCGCGCTGGTTCTCCCGCTCGCCCAGGATCGGCGCCGGTCTGGCGTCCACCCCGGGTACGTGGATGTAGGTCATGGCAACCTCCTGGGTTGTCTCGCTTGGTGGTTCATGTTGAGGGACCGGGTTCACGGCTGTGGTTCCGATCCGGACCGTATCGTACAACACCTGGGAGGCATTTGCAATACGGTCCGTTTCGATACGTTCGGTTACGCCAGGGTTGCGAATGAGACACGCCGTTTCGTATACTCACAGGGTATGACCACCGATGCGAAGCGCCCGATGGATGCCGCGGCACCGACACTGGACGAGGTGATCGCCCGCGAGACGGCGCCCTCCCGTCTTGACAGCGCACCGCGGCAGGGTCGGCCACGAAGTGACCGGGCCCACCGCGACATCACCCGCGCGTTTCGTGAGCTGCTCATCGAGGAGGGCTTCGACAGGGTGCGCATGGAGCACGTCGCGACACGTGCCAGGGTGGGCAAGGCCACCATCTACCGGCACTGGCCCTCGAAGCAGGCGTTGGCCCAGGAGGTCCTGCTGGAGCTGGCGACCCCGCATATCGCGGTCCCGGACGTTGGTGATACGCGCCTCGAGCTGCTGGCCACGGTCCTGGCTCCCATGCGGGCCTTGACGGAATCCGACTTCGGGCCGGTCATCCGCGAGCTGCTGTCCGAGATCGCACGCAACCCTGAGCTGGGTGACCCGTTCCGCGCCTCGGTCGTGCAGGCCCGTCGCGATGAGGTCGCGCGCGTCATCGCGCGGGGTGTGCGGCGGGGCGATCTGCGTCCGGACGTTCATCCCGACGTGGCGACCGAGATGCTCATCGGCCCCGTGTACTGGCGGCTGATGTTCGGCGGCAGCCTGGACGCCGAGTTCGCCGAGCGCATCGTCGACGAGGTGCTCCAGGGCTGGTCCATGCGCGGCTGGGGCGAGGTCGCCACCAACTGGCTGTAGCCGCGCAACGCAGGCAGGCCGTCCGCGGTGGCGCTAGCCGCCCAGCGGGAGGCGCTCGATCAGCACGAGGAACGGCCGTGTCGGGCCGATGTGCTGTCCCTCGTCCGTGAGCCGCAATCGATCGTCGCCCGAGCGTCGGCCGGGCCAGTCGCTATCGAGCCGCCGAGCGGAGATGGCCGGCAGGCCCATGGAGGCCACGGCTCGCGCGAGCATGCGACCTTCACCCACGACGCCACGTCCGACCACGCCGTGGGACGAGTCGGCCAGCACCTGCGCCAGCTCCCGCCGTCGCTGCGCGAACGGGACATGCGCCAGGGAGCGTCCCTCCAGCCAGGGCAGGTCGGTGGCCACGAACGCTCCCTCTGCTGCCTCGTGGGCCGACCGCTGGCCGCTGAGGCAGCGTCGGAGCAGGGCTGCGTCCGGGCGGCCGTCGTGGTCGAGAGCCAGCAGCGTTCCCTCCACGATCACCTGTTCGGGCGCGATGGACGCCAGCAGGTGGCGCAGCTCCGGGAAGGCGTCGAGCGGGTCGCTCAGGTGCTGCGTGCGCAACGCCAGGTGATCACGATCGCGTCGCAGGAAGGCGGGCGCGCCAGGCCACCACGGCTCGAAGAAGCGCTCCTCATCATCGAATGGCCGTCCGCCGTCGGAGACGGCAGGGAAGGGGAGCGAGGGCAGCGTGTCGGCCGGCCCGATGCCCCCGATGGCGTCGAGCTCGAGGGTGAGCTGTCGATCCACCTCCGGCCGTTCCGCGCGCGCCGCTGGCCGCTTGTCGCTCAGGCCGACTTGCGGCGTCGCGCCGGCGTCGAGCCCTTGCCGGCCTTGGCGTCGCCTGCGGACCTACCGGCGGCCTTGGTGCCCTTCGCCGAGGACGCGGAGCTCGCCGCGCTCGCGCGCGAGCCGCGCACGGCCTTGACGGAGACGGGCTCCTCTGTCGCGCGCGCGGTCGCATCCTCGGCCGCGACCTGCTCGCCACGGGCAGCCGCCACGCTGGCCTCCAGCACCGCCATGAGGTCGGTCAGCTTGCTGGCCGCGGGCTCCCGCGCCGGCGTCTCCACCGGCTGACCGGCGACCTTCCGGTCGATCACCTGCAACAGGGCGTCGCGGTACTCGTCGCGGTAGCGCTCCGGTTCGAACTCACCACTCAGCGCATCCACGAGCTGGCCCGCCATCTCGATCTCCGCTGCCTTGAACTGCGGCGATTCGTCGGGGATGTCGAGGTCGGCCACGTCACGGATCTCATCGGGCCAGTACAGGGTCGAGAGCAGCATGGTGCGTCCGTACGGGTCCAGAGACGCGAGGTGCTCGCGATCCTTCAGGACGATCTTGCAGACGGCCTGCAGCGCGCGCTCGGCCAGGACGGTCTTGAGCAACTCGAAGGCCTTGCGCCCGACAGGTTCCGGCTCGAGGTAGTAGGACTGCTTGACGAAGCGCGTGTCGCCGTCACGACGCGCGGGGACGAATTGCTCGATCTCGATGGCACGCACGGTCTTGAGCGGCACCGCCTCGAAGTCCTCCTCATCGAGGACCACGTACTGGCCCTTGCTCCACTCATAGCCGCGCACGGTATCGGAGCGCTTGATCTCGCCGTGGGTGGGGCAATGGACCTTCATCTGGATGCGCTGGAGGTCCTCGTCGTGGAGCATGTTGAACGAGAGTCCGCCGCGCGACTCGGTCGCGAGATAGAGACGGACGGGAATGGTGACGAGCCCGAACTGGATGGCGCCGCGCCACATCGACCGTGGCATCACTCTGCTCCTTCTCCTGCCGGCCAGCTTCGCCGGGCCGGGCGAAAAGCATAGCTCCCGACTGCGCGAAGTCCAGCCCTCCCTGCTCGATGTCCTGCCCACTTCGGGATGCAGGGCGCCGCCAAGGGGGTCCTCGGGATGATGCGGGTATCCTGCAGCCGCAGAGTGAACAGGTTCATCGCCTGGTCGCTGGTGGCCGCGCTGTCCCTGGCAGCGTGCACCGGCGCCGGGTCCTCCACGCCGTCTCCGCAGGCATCGCCACCGGCCGCCTCGAGCGTTCCGGCCGAGGTCGATCCTGTCGCGGCCGACGTGCCGGGCTACGACAAGCCGCTGCGCCTGGTGACCCTGGGCGACGGGTATACGGACGGTTCCGGGACCAGCTCCCCTGGTCGGGACAGCTGGCCGTCGCAACTGGTGGATGCCATGCGCCGCAGCGGTCTCGATGTCGTCTGGCTGAATCTTGCTGAACAGAGCCACACCAGCGACATCGTGGTCGAGGAGCAGCTCGGCCAGGTGGCCTCGCTGGCCCCTGATGTGGTCACCCTGCAGGTCGGGGTCAACGACATCATCTCGGGCGACACCTCGTTCTACAGGCAGAACATCGAGCTCATCCTCGATGAGCTGCTCGACATCCTGCCGGCCGATCGGATCTTCGCCATCACCACACCCGACCACACGCTCACC
This sequence comes from uncultured Chloroflexia bacterium, assembly GCA_963712735.1. Taxonomy (GTDB): domain Bacteria; phylum Chloroflexota; class Limnocylindria; order Limnocylindrales; family CSP1-4; genus JAFMJV01. The sequence goes on from CAVQIZ010000005.1 coordinate 350,607, forward strand.
GACTACGGGTTGTCGTTCGGCTCCAGTACCGAGGGGCATGCCGCCGTGGAGGCGCTGAACGGGACCCTGGCCGAGGTCGCATCGGCGCGCGGTGTGGCGGTCATCGACATCTCCGCGGTCAACGACCTGGTGGCCGACGACCCCAGTCTGGTCATCGGCGACGGACCGTACGGCACACCCAAGCAGTACGCTGGCTGGGTGGAGATCATCGGCCCACGGATCCGTGCGGTCCTGCCAGCGATCGAGCCGTAGTACCGTTGCGCCCACTTGCGCACCCGACCCCGTGAGGCCGGTCCAGCGGTCCTGTGAGGCCAGCAAGGAGGAAGCCTGACGATGCCCCTCGTGGCGCCCGGCGTGATGTCGCCGCTGCCCCTGCCAGCCGAGGCCGTCGTCGACCCTCGCATCGGCAGCAGTGGCCCCTGCCTGCTGGCCCTCGAGGACGGCACGGTCTTCTCCGGTGTCGCCTTCGGAGCGGCGAAACGCGGTGGCGGCGACCTGGTGGTCAACACCTCCCAGACCGGCTACCAGGAGGTCTGCACCGATCCCAGCTACGCCGGCCAGGTGGTGGTCATGACCTTCCCGCTCATCGGCAATCACGGTCGTTTCGCCGACGATGACCAATCCGAGCGGCCCTGGCTCAACGGGCTGGTGGTGGGGCATGCCACTGCCGGCGTGCTCGGGCGAGCACGCCAGATCGTGCACCTGCTGCGTTCCCAGGGCGTACCGGCCATCGCCGGTCTCGACACGCGCACGCTGGCCCGCCACCTGCGCCAGAGCGGCTCGATGCGCGGCATCATCAGCGCGCCCGGCGAGACCGATGTCGGCGCGGCCGTCGCCGCAGCCCGGGCGCTACCAGTGTGGGAGGAGCAGGATTTCGTCTCGCAGGTGTCTGCCAGTCGGCCCTACGAAGTCGGTGACCGGGGCCCCGTCGTCGCCGTCGTCGACCTTGGCCTGAAGACCAACATCGTGCGCGCGCTGCATCGCCGCGGCGCACGGGTGCGGGTGCTGCCGCATACGGCCACCGCCGCACAGGTGCTGGCTGACAGACGTCGCCGGCGTCGTCATCTCGCCCGGACCTGGTGACCCCGGCATGCTCGACGGGGCCGTCGCGCTGGCGGGCCAGGTCGTCGCCGACGGCCGGCCCCTGCTCGGTATCTGCCTGGGTCATCAGCTGGTGGCGCGGGCTGCCGGCGCGAGGACCCAACGGTTGCGCTTCGGGCACCACGCCGCCAACCACCCCGTACGCGACGAGACCTCCGGCAGGGTCACGGTGACGGCCCAGAACCACGAGGTCGAGGTGGTGGCCGAGTCGCTGCCGCCTGCCTCCGGCTTCTACGTCAGCCAGCGCAATCTCAACGACGGCAGCGTCGAGGGGCTGCGGCATCACGCGCTGCCCATCGAGACCGTGCAGTACCACCCCGAAGGTTCACCCGGCCCGCTCGACGCCGCCGAGGTCTTCGACCGCTTCCTGGGCCACGTGCGCGCCTACGCCGGGCCCACGCGGGTATGAGCGAGCGGCCACGCTCCATCCTCATCATCGGCTCCGGTCCGGTCGTCATCGGCCAGGCCGCGGAGTTCGACTACGCCGGAACCCAGGCCTGCCGTGCACTGCGCGAGGAGGGCATCCGAACCATCCTGCTCAACTCCAACCCGGCGACGATCATGACCGACCCCGGTGTCGCCGACGTGGTCTACCTCGAGCCGCTGAGCGTGGCATCCGTCGAACGCATCCTGGAGATCGAGCGGCCCGACGGCATCCTTGCCGGGCTGGGCGGACAGACCGGCCTGAACCTGGCCATGGACGTGGCGCGGGCGGGCGTGCTGGAGCGGACGGGCACACGTCTTCTCGGCACCCCCATCGAGGCCATCGAGATGGCGGAGGACCGCGAGCGCTTCCGCGATCTGCTCGACTCCATCGGCCAGCCATACGCTCCCTCGGTCATCGTCGAGGGCTCGACCGAGGGCGAGCGTCTGGAGGCTGCCGAACGAGCCTTCGAAGGTATCGGTCTGCCGGCCATCGTACGGCCCGCCTTCACCCTCGGCGGCACCGGCGGCGGCATCGTCGACACCCGCGAGGCCTTCGATGAGCGCGTGCGTGCGGGCCTGCGCCTGAGCCCCATCGGACAGGTGATGGTGGAGAAGTACCTCACCGGCTGGCAGGAGATCGAGTACGAGGTCATGCGTGATGCCGCCGATACCTGCATCGCGGTGTGCTCCATGGAGAACGTGGACCCGCTGGGCGTGCACACCGGAGACTCGATCGTGGTGGCCCCCGTGCAGACGCTGCCCGACCCGGTCCACCAGCGTCTGCGCACGGCGGCGCTCGACATCATCCGCGCGCTCGGCGTAGAGGGTGGCTGCAACGTCCAGTTCGCGCTCTCGCCGGATGCCAGCGAGTACGCCGTCATCGAGGTCAACCCGCGCGTGAGCCGCTCGTCGGCGCTGGCCTCCAAGGCCACCGGCTATCCCATCGCGCGCGTGGCCGCACAGATCGCCATCGGACGCCGGCTCGACGAGATCCCCAATGCCATCACCGGTACCACCGTGGCCGCCTTCGAGCCGGCGCTCGACTACGTGGTGGTGAAGCTGCCGCGGTTCCCCTTCGACAAGTTCCCCGGCGCCGACCGCGCCCTGGGCTCGCAGATGAAGGCCACCGGCGAGGTCATGGCCATCGAACGCACGTTCGGCTCGGCCCTCAACAAGGCGCTGCGCGGCCTGGAGCAGGCCGGTGCGGGGTTCCTCGCCGAGGATCCCGCCTGGTGGCCGACGCTCGACGTGCTGGCTGGCTGGGCAGCAGGGATCCGGCACGGGGAGCACGCGCCCATCCCGGCGCGGACGCTGAGCCACGAGGAGGCGTTCGCCGACGTGCTCATGGGCCCCGGACGGCCTCGTCGTGCAGGGTGGACCCGACGCCGTGCCGGCTTCGCGCTCGACGCTGATGGCGCGCTTCCTGGCACCGTCCGACTCGCGGCTGTGGCGCGTGCTGGCGCTGCTGCGGCGCGGTGTCTCCGCGGCCGACGTGCAGCGGGTGACGGGCATCGCCCCCTGGTTCCTGTCGGAGATGGAGCGCCTGGCTGAGCTCGAGCGCCGCTTGCACGAGGAGGGCCCTGGGCTTTCCGACGGCCTGCTCGTGTCAGCCAAGCGGGCCTGCTTCAGCGATCGCGACATCGGTGCCCTGACCGGCCTGGCGGCAGCGGCCGTCACCCGCCGGCGCCACGAGCTGGGTCTTGCGCCCGGGCTTCGCCATGGTCGACACGTGTGCCGCTGAGTTCGCCGCCGAGACGCCCTACTTCTATGCCACCTACGCCGCCGCCGGGTCGCCGCCGGAGGCCCTGCCGGTCGATCGTCCGGCGGCGCTGGTGATCGGCTCCGGCCCGGTGCGTATCGGCCAGGGCATCGAGTTCGACTACTGCGCCGTGCAGGCAGCCCAGACGCTGCGCGAGGACGGCAGCTCGGCGGTGATGATCAACTCCAACCCGGAGACGGTCTCGACCGACTTCGACGCCTCCTCCCGCCTGTACTTCGAGCCGCTCGACGCCGAGAGCGTGCTGGAGGTCATCGAGGCGGAGTCACCGGCGGGCAGCGGACCGTTGCCCGCGCTCATCCAGTTCGGGGGCCAGACGCCGCTGAACCTGGCGGCGACGCTGGAAGAGGCGGGCGTGCCGCTGCCGGGCATCTCGGTGGAGGCCATCGACCGAACCGAGGAGCGCACCCGCTTCGCCGGCATGATCGAGGAGCTCGGCATCCCCCAGCCGCGCGGCGGCATCGCGACTTCGCTCGACGAGGCCCTGGCGGTGGCCGACGACGGTCGGCTACCCGGTGCTGGTCCGGCCCTCCTTCGTCATCGGCGGTCTGGCCATCGACTTCTGCTACGGCCCCGACGACCTGGCGCGACAGCTCGCTGCGGCGACGATCGTGACGCGAAGAGCGGCCGGTCCGGATCGACGCCTACCTCGAAGGCCTGGAGGTGGACATCGACGCGGTGACCGACGGCATCGACGTGCTCATCCCGGGGCTGATGGAGCACGTCGAGCGCGCGGGCGTCCACTCGGGCGACAGCACCGCCTTCTTCCCGCCGCAGCAGCTGAGCCCGGCCGACCAGGGACTCATCGTCGACGCCATGCGGCGGATCTGCCTGGAGATCGGGGTGCGCGGGCTGGTCAACGCCCAGTTCATCGTGCGCGATGACGGCGTCTACATCCTGGAGGTCAACCCGCGCGCCAGCCGCACGGTGCCGTTCATCTCGAAGGTCACCGGCGTGCCCATGGTGGCGCTGGCGACCCGTGTCGCGGGTGGCGCCTCGCTCGCGCAGCTGGGCTGGTCCGATGGGCTGCTGCCGGCGCCGCCCTTCGTGGCCGTCAAGGCGCCCGTCTTCTCGACGGCCAAGCTGCGAGGCGTCGACCCCAGCCTGGGGCCGGGCATGCAGTCGACCGGCGAGGTCATCGGACTGCACGAGGACGCGCGGGTGGCGCTGGCCAAGTCGCTGCTCTCGGCGGCCCTGCGCCCACCACTGCCGGGGCCCGAGGGTGCCGCCGCGCTGATCTCGGTGGCACCCCGCGACGAGGCGCGCATCGGGGAGCTGGCGTCGGCGCTGGCCTCCGCCGGCTACCACTTCATCGCCACGCCGGGCACGGCGGCGGCGCTGCGCCGATGCGGCCATGCGGTCCGCGAGGTGGCGCTCGTGGGCGATGGCAGCCGGGAGCTGCCGGACGTGCTGGATGTCATCGGCAGCGGCGACGTGGTCATCATCATCAACACGCCGATGCCGCGGGCCGGTGCCATCCTGGACGCGGCGGCCATCCGTCATGCGGCCATCGCCGAGGGCATCCTGTGCATGACCACGATGGACAGCGCCATCGCGGCAGCGCACTCGCTGGAGCCGGCTGCACAGGCGCGCATCGGCGACGTGCGCTCGCTCGGTGCATGGCTGGCGAGCGGCCGGGACGCTGGAAGCCGGGACGCGTGAAGCCCGGGGCAGTCACGGATCTTCCCGCCGCTGCGCTGATCCTGCTGGTGGGGCCCGCCGGGGCCGGCAAGTCGACCTGGGCAGCACGCCATTTCGACAGCGGGCAGATCCTGGAGTCCGATCACTTCCGCGCAGCTGGTGGCGGGCGACGCTGCCGATCAGTCCGCCACCGGCGACGCCTTCAAGGTCCTGCATGTCCTCGCGCGTGCTCGCCTGCGACGAGGCCTGACGACCGTCGTCGATGCCACGAACCTGACCACCGGAGCACGCCGCGCACTGCTGCGCATCGCACGACAGACCGCGCGCCCCGCGGTCGCCGTCGCCTTCGACGTCTCGCGTGCAGCGCTGCCTTCGGCAGAATGCTGGGCGCCCCGGCCGGGCGGTACCGGAAGCGGTCGTGCGACGACAGCAGCGGGCGTTCCCGCAACGCCCTGGCGTGCCTGCCGTCGGAGGGGTATGCAGCCATCCTGCACCTGCGCGATGCCGACCTGGACCTCGCCTGACCTCGGTATGGTGAGGGACGTGCCGTCAAGCCACGCGGGAGCGGCGAAGGAGGTGCGAACGTGGTGATCGAGATCGAGGACGCGATCGGGGACCTGGGCGCCGTGGGCATCGCCCTCGTCGCCGCTGCCATCGGCCTGCTGGTGCACTGGGGCTCATGGCGCATCGTGATCAGGCTGGTGGGCCGCACCGCGTCCAAGCTCGACGAGTACATCGTGCGACGGACGCGCAACCCGATGCGCCTGCTGGTCGTCCTCACCTCGATCCTCATCTCGACGCTACTCATGGGCGCGGAAGCCGCCGACCTGGCGCGCCGCGCAGTCATCTTCGTCGGCATCCTCGGCCTCGGCTGGCTGCTCGTGTCGCTCACGCTCGTCGGCGAGGACATGGCGCGCGAGCGCTTCCCCGAGGACGTGGACGACCTGGAAGCGAGGCAGCTGCGAACGCAGCTGGCCGTCCTGCAGCGCTTCGGGTCGATCATCATCTGGCTCGTGGCCGTGGCCGTCGCACTGCTGACCATCCCCGGCGTGCAGCCGCTCGCCGCAAGCATGCTGGCGGGCGCCGGCGTCATCGGCATCGTGCTCGGCGTGGCCGCTGGGCCACTCATCGGCAACCTCATCGCCGGTATCCAGATCGCCTTCACCCAGCCCATCAAGATCGGTGATGTCGTCGTCATCGATGGCGAATGGGGCCATATCGGCGAGATCACCGCGGCCTACGTGGTGGTCTACATCTGGGACAAGCGCCGGCTCATCGTGCCCCTGTCGAAGATCGTCAACGAGCCGGTGGAGAACTGGACGCGCAAGACCAAGGATCTGCTCGGCACCGTCAAGCTCTACCTGGACCATCGCGCGCCCATCGACGAGATCCGCGCGGAGTACAAGCGCATCCTCGACGCATCGGGCATGTGGGACGGTGAGGCCTGGAGCGTGCTCGTGACCGGCTCGGACGACCGCACCATCACCGTGCGCGCGGTCTACAGTGCCCCCGATTCGAGCGTCGCGTGGGACCTGCAGTGCCTGGTGCGCGAGAAGCTCATCAGCTTCCTGCAGCAGCATCACCCCGAGGCCTTGCCAGTGGCGCGCGAGATCCACCAGGACGCCTAGCCGAGCGGCAGCTGGCGTTCCGGGCCACCGTCGCTGCTTCCCCGCTACGATTGGCGCATGCCCACCGTCCGCTTGGCCGCGTCGTCATGAGCGACAGGTCCCACGTCCGCTTCAGCCAGCACACGCTCGCCAATGGTCTGCGCCTCATCATCGCGCCCGATCGCGTGGCCCCGGTCGTCGCCATCAACCTCTGGTACGACGTTGGCTCCAAGCACGAGCAGCCGGGCAAGACCGGCTTCGCCCATCTCTTCGAGCACTTCATGTTCCAGGGCAGCCGCCACGTGGCCAAGGCGGAGCACCTGGCCATCGTGCAGGGCGCCGGTGGCATGCTCAACGCCACCACCTACTTCGACCGCACCAACTACTTCGAGACGCTGCCCTCCCACGAGGTCGAGCTGGGCCTGTGGCTGGAGGCGGACCGCATGGCCACGCTGCTCGACGCGATGTCGCAGGAGAACCTGGACAACCAGCGCGACGTGGTCAAGAACGAGAAGCGCCAGTCGTACGACAATCGACCCTACGGCTCGTTCTACGAGAAGCTGATGGCGGCCGTGTTCCCCGTCGGGCACCCCTACCACCACACGCCGATCGGCTCGATGGAGGACCTCGACGCCGCCGGCCTGGACGACGTGGAAGCCTTCTTCCGCACCTACTACGTGCCCAACAACGCGGTGCTGACCGTGGCCGGCGACGTCGACGAGGCGCCGGTGATCGAGGCCGTCGAGCGATACTTCGGGCCCATCGCCCCCAACGACTGCCCTGCCGCGCTTCCGCCTGCCGGCCACCCCGCCGATGGCGGCCACGCGGGAGGTCGTGCCCGACGACGTGCCGCTGGAGCGGGTGCACGTGGGCTACCGCTGCCCGGCCTTCGGGACGCGCGAGTTCGATGCTCTCGAAGTGGCCACGCAGATCCTCGCGGGCGGGCGCGGCAGCCGGCTGCACAAGCGCCTGGTGCGCGAGGAGCAGGTCGCCCAGGACGTGGCCCTGTTCGCCCTGCCCCTGGTGGCCGGCGCGTCCATCGCCGCCGGCTGGGTCACGGCGCGGCCCGACTCCGATGCCGAGCGCGTGGAGAGCCTCCTCGACGAGGAGCTGCAGCGCATGGCGCGCGAGGCGGTCAGCGACGATGAGCTGGCACGTGCTCATGCGCTGATCGAGTCGGCCGAGCTGTCGGCCCTGTCACACATGGATGAGGTCGCCGACCGGCTCTCGATGTACACGACCTACTTCGACCGCCCCGAGCTGGTCAATGAGCAGCTGGGGCGCTACCTGGCGGTCGACGCGGAGGCCGTGCGCGACGTGTGCGCGGAGGTCTTCGGAGCCGGCGACGCGCGCCACCATCACCTACGTCCCGCGGACCGCCCAGGAGGCCGCGGCATGAACGATCCTCTCGCCGTGCTCGACACGCGGCCGCTGCCGGGCGAGCCGCGCATGTACGACTTCCCCGCCTTCGAGCGCCGGCAGCTCGACAACGGGCTGACGGTCGATCCGGGCGCACGTGCCCGGGAGGCCGCTCCTGCAGACGCAGCTGCTGGTCCGCGGCGACAGCGGGGGCGGCGCCACCAGCGAGGCCCCCGAGCACGCCGGCGTCACCGTCCTGGCGGCGCGTGCCATGTCGGAGGGCACGCTGCTGCGTGACGCTGTCGCCTTCGTCGAAGCCGCCGAGCGGCTGGGAGCGGAGCTGGGAGCGTCGGCCGGCTGGGACAGCCTCTCGGTGCAGGTGGAGGTGCCGCGCACGCACCTCGCGCAGGCGATGGTGCTGCTGGCCGAGATGGCGCTGCAGCCGAGCTTCCCCGCACGCGAGGTGGAGCGGCTCCGCGATGAGCGACTGCACGATCTCAAGCAGGTCATGGCCGATTCGCGGCGACGTGCCGAGAAGGCCTTCCCCGCGGTCATCTACGCGGACGGCGCGGCCTACGCCCGCCCGACTGGCGGCCTGGAGGAGACGGTGGCGCCGCATCGATCGTGATGTGGTCGCGGCCCGTCACGCGGCGCTGATGCGACCCGAAGCCTGCACGCTCATCGCCTGCGGCGACCTCGACGGTGTGCCCCTCGACGACATCGTGGCTGGAGCATTCGGAGACTGGCCGACCGTCGAGGCGGAACCCGCCGTGGCCAGCCTCTCGCCCGACGAGCCCGCGGCCGGGCGGCGAGTGGTGCTGGTCGATCGTCCCGGCGCTCCGCAGTCCGAGATCCGCATCGGCCATGTCGGCACCCCCCGGCGGATCGACGACTTCCATGCGCTCTCGGTCACCAACGCCCTGCTGGGCGGCCTCTTCAACTCCCGGCTCAACCGGCTGCTGCGCGAGGAGCGCGGCTACACCTACGGCGTCAACTCGAGCTTCGAGATGCGGCGCGCGGCAGGCCCCTTCGCGGTCCGCTGTGCGGTGGAGTCGGACGTCACCGCTGCCGCCATCGCCGACATCATGGCGGAGCTGTCGCGTATCCGTGAAGCTCCTGTCGAGGATGACGAGCTGCGGGCCGCGCGCGACTACCTGGTGGGCGTGTTCCCGCTGCGCTTCGAGACGTCCGCACAGGTGGCGGGGGCCCTCGCCGGCCTCGTCATCCAGGAGCTGCCCGACGATGAGCTCGACCGCTACCGCCCCACCATCGCCAGCGTCAGCGCCGCCGACGTGCAGGCGGCCGCGCAGGCCCACATCGACCCAGCGGCGGCGTCCATCGTGGTGGTCGGGGACGTCTCGCGGTTCGCCGATGCGTTGGGGGCGGAGTACGGCGACCTGGAGATCGTCCACGACGATGGTTTCGACGACAGCGCAGCGGCCTGAGCCCGTGCGGTGTCGTCGCCGCGGGGCCGGTACAGGATGATCGTCGTGCTTGGCCGTCCGCACGTTCACCGGCCCGAGCCGGACGGGGAGCTGGAGCCGGGCGGCCTTGCCGTGGAGCTGGCGCTGGCCGCCGCGCGAGCGGGAGCCGATGCGGAGCTGGTCGGCAGCATCGGCGATGACCCCGAGGGCGATCGAATCGTGGTCGGGCTGGGCCGCGCCGGCGTCGGTCACTCGGCCTTGCTGCGGGACCCGGCGACACGGACGCCGCTCGTGGGCCAGCCACGCGGGCTGCGGCCGCTACCGCGGCTCGATGCCGCCGACGTGGAGCTCGGCCTGCGCTACCTGCACGAGTGCCGGGTGCTGATCGTGGGCGCCGAGCTAGCGCCCGATGCGCTGGCCAAGGCCCTCGAGGCAGCCGAGTACCACGCCGCGGCCGCCATCGTCCTTGCCCCGGCCGGGAGCGTCGAACCGACCGAACTGGGCCCGGCGGTGACGCTGCTCGAACGCCCCACGATCGAGGATGAGGAAGGCGTACCGGATGCTGCCGCGGTGGCCGCCGATGACGCCGCCTTCGCCGCGTTCGTGGCCGACTACGCCGTCCGTCTCGATCGCGGCGAGAGCCCGGCCCGCGCCTTCTCCGCGGCGCTCGGTGAGAGCGCCTGGGAGCCCTCGCTTGACTGACGCTCACGGCGAGGGCCCCATCCTGGTCTGGGGTGAAGCGCTTCGCGAATACGACTTCGGTCCCGGGCACCCGCTCACACCCAAGCGCTTCGGCCCCGGCGTAGACCTGCTGCGGGTGGTCGGGGCGACACGACTGGTGGAGCCGGAGGAAGCCACTGACGACGAGATCGCGCGACTCCACGCACAGCACTACATCGATCAGGTCCACTCGTTCTCCGACCATCCATGGCAGCCGGCGGCGATGGGTGTGGGCAGCGGCGACGTGCCCGCGTTCCACGGCATGCACGAGGCGTCAGCCCTGGTCGTGGGCGGGTCCATCGGTGCCGTCGACGCCATCCTCGCCGGGGAGGCCGAGCACGCGTTCTCGCCGGCAGGTGGGCTACACCACGCCATGCGCACGCGGGCGGCCGGGTTCTGCATCTACAACGACGTGGCGCTGGCGGTGGCGCGCGCCCGGGACGCCGGGCACCGCGTGCTCTATGTGGACCTCGACGTCCACCACGGAGACGGCACGCAGGCCATGTTCTGGGACGACCCGCAGGTGCTGACGTACTCCATCCACGAGACCGGGCGCTCGCTCTATCCCGGCACGGGCATGGTCGAGGAGGGGGGAGGGCCGCAGGCACCCGGCCTGGCCGTGAACACGCCGCTCGATGCGGGCAGCGGAGACGACAGCTGGTGGCCTGTGCTGAGCCTGGTCCTGCCGCAGCTGGCGGACGCGTTCAGACCCACGTTCATCGTCTCGCAGCATGGCTGTGACAGCCACGCTCTCGACCCGCTCGCACACCTGCGCCTGACGACGGCGTCGTATCAGCGCGCGGCGAGGCTGGTCGACGGCATCGCCCACCAGCACGCCGCGGGCCGCTGGCTGGCCACCGGCGGAGGCGGCTACGACGCCTTCCGCGTCGTGCCACGGTCGTGGGCGCTGGTGTGGCTGGCGCAGGCGCATCGGGAGCCGCCGCCGCGAATACCGCAGGCCTGGCGCGATCGATGGACGAGCGCCGGCGAGGACTACGGCCAGGCACCGCTGCCGTCGGCGCTGCTCGATCCGCCCGACATCGTGGAGCCCGATCAGGCTGATGTCGTGGAGCGAAACCTGGAGCGCGCTCGCAGTGCGCTCCAGCAGTCGTTGCAGGCGCAGGCGTCGGGAGCGCCCCGCTAGCGCGGGGAGTCGGCCGTCAACGCGGCTCGGGGTGCATGCTGTCGTGCGCGTCGTGCGTGGGGACGCTGATGGTGTGCACCTCGTCGAAGACCTCGGCCTCCGAGAGCCGCAGCAGCGTCAGCTGCTGCACCGCACCAGCCGGCATCCTCGGGTTGCCCACGGCGTTGGTATCGATGTCGAGCGAGTGGCCATCGTGGAAGCGCGTGACTCCGCCCCACTGGGGTGTGTGGCCGAAGACGACGCGCCCGATGCCGGCCGCCTGGTAGGCCGCGAAGGCTCCCGAATCCCAGGCAGTGTCGAAGAAGGCAGAGCGCACCCAAAGGTGCTCCTCGGTGCGCACCCCCAGGTCGTCGGGCCCGTAGCCCGGTGGGAGGCCGCCGTGCACCAGCAGCACATCGCGCCAGCGCACCGCGTGCGGCAGCGAGTCCAGCCAGTCGAAGAAGCCGGGCGCACAGGCCTCGATCGAGGCTGCCATCAGCTCCGGGTGGGCGACGCCGTCACGGTCACAGCCGTAGGCAGCCGCTGTCGCCTCACCGCCGTACTCGAGCCAGGTCTCCAGCCACTCATGCTCACCCCGCCGGACCATGAGCGGCATGATCTCGTGGTTGCCACGCGCCAGGACCACGGCACCCCCTGCCTCCGGCGCTTCCCGCTGCAGTCGTCGCAGCAGCGCCACCATGCCGCGCACGTCGCCGCCTCGGTCGATGTAGTCGCCACACCCCACGAGGGCGGTCCGCGGTGGGGCTACCCAGCGACCCAGGCCGTCGATCAGGCCGGCCCGCTCGAGCACGCTCCGCAGGGCGGAGGTGACCCCGTGGGCGTCACTGAAGGCCCACACGGTCCAGTCGTCCGGCACGTGGGGAAGGCGTGGGTCGAACATCGACCCAAGTATCGCAACTCGCGTGCAGGACCCGCGTCAGCGGGCGCAACCGGGTCGCTGCCGGAGTCCCGCCGCGACGCGCTAGGCTGCGGGTACAGGCCGGAGGAGGGGAGAGACGTCCATGAGTGAGCCACGTCCGATGCGGGACCGCGTGCCGATCTGGCTGGCCGTCGCCGTCACGGTCGTGGTGAGCCTGCCGTTCGGCCTCTGGCTCGGCGACTTCAACCTGCCGCTGTGGGTGAGCTTCATCGTCTGGGCCGAGTACTTCGTGCTCGGCGCCACCCCGGCCGCTATCCGCGTCATCATCCCGGCCTACCTCATCGGCGTCTTCGGCGCCATGTGCATCACCACCTTCACGGCGGTGCTCGAGGAGGTGCTGGCGGGCGCGGGACTGGTGGTAGAGGACGACGCGGCCAACTTCATCGGCTTGTTCATCGGGTTCTGCGTCTTCCTCTACCTGTTGCGCTACGTGCCCCTGGACCTCTTCGGCGGTGCGTCCCTGCCACACTTCAATGGCGTCTCGATGATGCTGGCTGTCTTCTACACGGGCGCGTGGCTCAGCGCCGCACCGGAGGGCATCAGCCCGCTGCTCGAGCCGGCCGTGGCCGCCGTCGGCGCCGCACTCGCGGGTCTGCTGGGCTGCTTCCTGGGCTGGTTCAACGTCACCATCCTGTTCCGTGTGCCGGCCCAGCCGGCGCTCGACGCCTGAGGCGCAAACGGAAGAGCCCTCCCGCCTGATGGCGGGAGGGCTCGGATACCGGAGCGATCAGGCTGTTGGCCCGCTCGCTACCACTCGCACTGGTTGGGCGGCTCGGCCGGGTCGCAGACCGCCTCGGTCTGGATCGCCTCGACGAGCTCAAGGGCCCTGGCCGGGTCGAGCAGGACCGCCTCGCCCACCGTGCCGTCCTCGTTGAACGGGGTGTAGGACGAGTTGACCGCGTTCACGCCACCGGCGGTGTACGTGCCGGGGCCGGTGATGCCCTCGTAGTCGATATCCACGCCTTCGCGGATCAGGGCCAGGCAGTCGGCGTAGGTGTAGCACACCTCGCCGCCGTCACCGACATCGAACATCGCGGGCGCCCAGGCGCTCGCATCGTACGACCCGGCGGCCTCGACGGCGAGAGCCGTCTGCACCATCAGGTCATAGGTCGAGAAGTGGTACTGGTCCTCGGGACCGCCGAAGGTCTCGACGTCGGCCGTCTCGTTCCACAGGTTGGAGTAGAAGTCCCAGGCGGGAGTATCGGTATTCGGCGAGAAGGCCGCGAACCCGATGCCCTGCTGGCTGGCGATGGGCTCGGTGCCCAGCGTGTCGATGAACTCCTTGAGCACCCAGCCGGTCTCACCGATCCAGTTGAGCGACAGGCCGGCCTCGGCCGCCTGCTTGATGAGCGTGGCGGACTCGGTGGAGCCAGCCTGGACGATGACCGCGTCCGGATCGAGATCGGCGATACGCTGTGCCTCCGCCCGGTAGGACGGCTGCTCGGCGGGAACGTCGATGCGCGCAAGGACGTTGAGGCCCAGTGCCTCGGCGCCCTTCTGGGCCGCGTCGGCGGCGAGTTGGAAGCCCTCGACCTGGGTGGCGAAGATGACCACGTCCTCGGCGCCGATGGACTCGGCATAGAGGCTGCCGGAGGTGCCCAGCGCCTCGTCGAGGCCCTGTGCGCGGAAGATCGGCTCTGCGCCCTTGCCGCCCAGGTTGCCAGGGATGGCGCCGCCGTGGACGGACGGGCCGAGCGGTGAGTCGTTCTCCTGCCACCACTCCATCATGAAGTCACGGTAGGTGCGGTAGCCGTGTGCGATGCTCACGACGATCTCCGCGCCGTGCTTCTCCAGGCAGGTGCGGGCCGCCTGAGCCTCGCCGACCGTCCCCAGGTCCTCGGAGTAGAACTCCCACGTCCTTCCCAATGGCGGGTCGGTGTTGATGACCTGCTCGATGGGCCAGGCGACATCGTTGGTGAGCGACGGCCCGTAGGGCGCGAACTCGCCGGTGTAGTAGGCCAGCTCGCAGACCGCCACGGGTCCCTCGTCGGACTGTGCGGAGACGCTGCCGCCGAAGGCGGTCGCGAGCAGCGCCGTTGCGCCGATGACCGCGGTGAGGCGGCCTCGCTGGGTGTTTCCGATCATCATGTACCTTCCTCCTGGTGTACCTGGACCGAAGTGAGTGCGGTGGTCAGATCCGGTAGCCCTCCTTTAGCTGCTGGGTGGTCACGTCGGCGGCGTCAACGACCGCGGTCGCTTCTCCAAGACTGAGCACCATAACCCGGTCGGCCACCTCCAGGGCCTTCGTCGCGTTCTGCTCGGCGAGCACGATGGCGACGCCGCGGGTCTCGTGCATCTGCCTGATCTTGCCCATGAAGAGGTCGACGTAGAGCGGTGAGAGCCCGGCGGTCGGTTCGTCGAGGAGCAGGACCTTGGGATCCTGCATCAGGGCTCGTCCACAGGCGACCATGCGCGACTCGCCGCCACTGAGCGTCCCGGCCGCCTGTGGTTGCATGGCTTCCAGGTCGGGGAAGAGGGCGAACACTTCGGCCAGACGCTCTTCCAGCGGGCGCGTCCCGATCATGGCACCGACGCGGAGGTTCTCCAGCACCGTCAGGTTGGGGAAGACACCCTGCTCCTGGGGCACGTACGCGATTCCCCGGGCGGCCGTCTCATAGGGCGGCAGGTGGGACACATCCTCTCCCCCGAAGCGGATGGAGCCAGCCATCAAGGGAAGCAGGCGCGCCAGGGTCGCCAGGAGCGTCGTCTTGCCGGCTCCGTTGGCGCCGAGCACGGAGAAGACCTCGTTGCCGACCGCGAAGTCGAGGCCCTTGAGCACCGTGACCCCGTCGTAGCCGCTGCGCAGGCCGTGGACCTCGATGGTGGCCGCGACCGCCGCCTCAGACATGCCCTTCTCCCAGGTACTTCTCGACGACGGTGTGGTTCTCGCGGATGGCCTCGGGGTTGCCGCTCAGCACGACGCTGCCCTCGGCCATGAAGTGGACCTGGTCGCAGAGGCTCCAGATGAGGTTGAGGTCGTGCTCAACGATCACCACGGACGTGCCCTGCTGGGCCAGCTCGCGGACCACGTCCATGACCTTCTCGGTGAGGTCGTCGGGCAAGCCGGCGGTGGGTTCATCGAGCAGCAGGAACGTCGGCTTCAGGAGCAGGCAGCGCATGATGTCCAGCAGCTTCTTCTCGCCGGCCGAGAGGGCGAAGGCCGTCGGGTCCTCGAAGCCGAAGTAGTCGAGGTAGTGCCGCATCTCCTCCTCGTGCCGGCGGAAGACGCTGCGCTCGGCGAACATGCGGTAGGGCTGCTCGTAGCGTGTCTCGGCGACCGACAGCAGCAGCGAGTCCCAGATGGTCAGCTTGTCGAAGTCCATGATGACCTGGTTGGACTTCACCAGGCCGTGCCGCGCCATGCGGTAGGTGGGCAGCTTCGAGAGGACGATCTCGCGGCCTCCGGGTGGGCGCAGGCTGATCGACCCGTTGTCGAGAGGCAGCGAGTGCATGACCATGCGCATGAGCGTGGTCTTGCCTGCGCCGTTCGGCCCGATCAGGCCCTCGATCGGTTTCTCTCCCAGCACCAGCTCGTCCACGTCGACGACGACGCGACCGGAGAAGCTCTTGACGGCGCTGCGCACGTGGATCTGCGGTCGCTGCACGGGAGCGGCGACGGTGACGTCAGCGGCCATGGATCTTCTCCATCAGCTTGTTGCGCCGCATGTCACCGAGGATGCCCAGCGGACGGAAGAGCAGGACCACGATGAGCGTGGCCCCGAAGACGGCCTCTCGCAGTACCGGGATGGCCTGCGTGTACCACTCCTGGGGCAGCGGGAGGTACGACTGGATGATGATGTCGAAGAGCCCCACGGTGAGGATCACACCCACCACGGCGCCCCAGACGCGGGCGGTGCCGCCGAGCACGAGGCCGACCATCACGGCCAGGGTGAGGTCCACCCCGAGGTTGGAGATCGACAGGAAGCGGATCATCACCCCGTACATCGCTCCCAGCAGCCCCATCAGGGCGGAGGTGAAGGCGAAGAGCACGATCTTCGTGCGCAGGGTCGGCTTGCCCAGGCTGCGCGCCAGGGCCTCGTTGCCGCCGGTTCCGATGAGCAGCCGCCCATAGGGCGAACGATGGACCTGCCAGGCGTAGAGGAAGATCGCCACCACGACCAGGCTCGCGATCACCAGCCAGAGGAACTCGTTCTGCTTGACGGTGCCGATGTCGAAGGGGAAGCCGAGGCCGCCCATACCCAGGGCGCCGCCGGTCAGGTCCTTCTCGGTGGTGGCGATGATGGCCACGATGGTGGCGAAGCCGAGGGTCTCGAGCAGCACCCCGTCGGTGTCAAGGTCGGCGATGAGCCAGCCGATGATCAGGCCGGCGATCCCGGTGATGATGGTGGCCAGCCCCGCACAGACAAGGAACTGCCACGGATCGCCGAAGGGCCAGTCGACCTTGACGTAGAGCACACCGAAGGCGTACATGCCGAGACCGAAGAAGCCGACGATGCCGAAGTTGGCGATGCGTGACAGGCCCAGCTGGAGATGCAGCAGCAGGGCCAGGCCGATGACGATCACGACCTCGAAGAGGCCGGAGATGAGGAAGGCGTCAAGCCAATCGAGTGCCATCGGTCACACCTTCGCGGTTGCGGTCAGCCGGTTGCCCTGCCACTTGAGGAGGGCCATGAAGAAGACGATCAGGACCAGCTGGGCGTAGAGGACCTGGCCGAACGACAGCGTCATCGCCGCCAGAGCGATACCGGTGGCCACGCCCACCGCGATGACACCGCCGAGGCCCCATCTGCCGCCCACCAGGACGACCAGCAGGATGAACAGGAACTGGCGCCAGCCGAGCAGCGGGGCGACCGACGAGCCGACGCCGTAGAACGCCCCCGCCAGGCCTCCGGCGACACCGGCGATGAACCAGATCATGACCGTGACCACCAGCGGCCGGATACCGCTGGCCATGGCCAGCTTCTCGTCGCTGGCGAGTGCACGGATCTGGAGTCCGAAGCTGGACCGCTGGATGAACAGGTAGAGCGCCAGCGCCAGGACGGCGATGCTCACCAGGGCGACGAGGCGGAACGAGGTCACGCCCACGCCGAGCACCCAGACCGTGTCGGGCGGCGGGACATCGAAGAAGCGGACCGGGTAGCCGAAGATGAACTGCAGTCCGTGGCGCAAGAAGATGGCCAGCCCGAAGGAGATGATCGATCATCTCCAGCGTCCCCACGTTGCGGCGCTTGGCCGGCCGGAAGATCAGCAGGTAGGTGGCCACGCTCAGCAGGCCGCTGAGGATGGCGGTCGGGATGAGGACCGCGTAGAAGTCGAGCTCGAAGGTGGTGTTCAGCCACATGCCGAAGTACGCGCCCAGGGTGACGGTCTCGGCGTAGGCCACGTTGATCAGGCCCGTCAGGCGGTAGATGAGGGCGAAGCCCAGCGCTGCCAGTACGAGCGGGGCCTGCTCGGTGAGGCCGATGACGACCGACTGGGTGATGAAGTCCATCAGCCGCCGCTCCGCCTGCGCGCCCTGGTCCGCCGGGACCGCAGCGGCCTGGGCGTCGTTCGCTCCGTCAGAAGCCTCCGCATCCTTCCTCCCACCCGCTCAGGCATCCTGGTCACGCTGTCATGGCCCTCAGTCGCAGCTGGTCACGGGGCCGTCGCTGGCGAGCAGCTTGCGGACACGCTGGGCCACGCGTTCAGCCGACAGGCAGTACATATCCAGCAGCTCGTCGTCGGTCGCCGATTCGGTGTAGTGGTCCTGGATCCCGATGCGGTCGACACGAGTGGGCCGGTGCTCGCTGAGCGTCTCGGCCACCGCGCCACCGAGGCCTCCGATGACGGTGTGCTCCTCCACCGTCACCACGCGCCCGGTCCTGTCCGCGGCGGCCACGATGCCGGCCACGTCGAGCGGCTTGATGGTGGGCACGTGCACGACATGGGCGTCGATACCGTCGGCAGCCAGGATGTCGGCCGCGTCGACCACGCGGGGTGTCTCGGTGCCGGTGCTGATGAGGGTGATGTCCGTGCCCTCGCGCACGACCTTCACCTCACCGAAGCGGAACCTGTGACCAGGCTGGAACAGGGTCTGCGTGTCATCTCGTACCAGACGGATGAAGACCGGCCCGTCGTAGTCGACAGCCCAGGCCAGGACCCCCTTGGTCTCCACCTCATCGGCGGGGGAGATCACGACCATGCCCGGCATCGCGCGAGCGATGGCGATGTCGTCCACGATCTGGTGGGTCTTGCCGGCCTTGCCGGTGAAGAGTCCGGTGTAGCCGGCGGTGATCTTGACGTTGGCACCGGTCTGGGCGATGAGCACGCGGATCTGGTCCAGCGGCCGGTGCAGGGCGAACGCGACGAAGGTGCTGATGAAGGGCACCAGGCCGACCTTGGCCATACCGGCGGCCACGCCGAGCATATTCTGCTCGCCGATGCCCATCTGGAAGAAGCGCTCGGGATAGGCGTCCTCGAAGAGCTTGGCCTGTGTCGAGCTGCCGAGGTCGCCGTCGAGCATGACGATGCGAGGGTCGCTGGCGGCGAGCTCGGTGACGGTCTCGCCGAAGACCAGGCGGAGCTGCTTTCCCATGGGCAAGGTCATGCCGCCCCTCCATCTCGTTCGCCGAGCTCGGCCATGGCGATGGCGAACTCCTCGTCGGTGGGCACGCCCATGTGCCACTTGTAGTTGCCGGCCATGTAGCTGACACCGTAGCCCTTGAGGGTGTTGGCGATGATGGCCACCGGCAGGCCTTGCGGCTGGGTGGCTTCTTCGAGCACGCGAACCACGTCGGCCATGTCGTTGCCGTCCATCTCCATGACACGCCAGCCGAAGGCGGCGAAACGGGCGACCAGGGCACCCGGGTCTTCCGGCGGCAGGCGGTGGCCGGCCGAATCACCGCGCCAGCCGAACTGCTGGAACTTGTTGTGGTCGACGATGGCGATGAGGTTGTCCAGCCGGTAGCGGGGAGCCACGTGGGCGGCCTCCCAGACCTGCCCCTCCTGGCACTCGCCATCACCGAGCAGCACGAAGGTGCGGAAGTCCTGCTCGAGATACTTCGCCCCGAGGGCCATGCCCAGGCCGGCCGAGAGACCCATGCCCAGTGACCCGGTCGAGATGTCGATGCCGGGCAGCTTGTTCATGTCAGGGTGCCCCTGCAGCCGCGCGCCCTTCTTGTTGAAGGTGAACATCTCCTCGAGCGGGAAGTAGCCGGCCAGCGCCATGGCGCCGTACTGGCCGAGAGCGGAGTGGCCCTTCGAGAGGATGAAGCGGTCGCGCTCAGGCCAGTCGGGATCGCCTGGTCGGATGCGCAGGATGCGCCCGTACAGCGCGGCCAGGATGTCGGCTGCCGACAGGGGCCCACCCACGTGGCCCACCCTGCATTCCTTCACCGTGCGGATGACCGCCACGCGGATGCGCCGGGCCATGTCCTCTAGGCGCGCGATCTCCTCGGCCGTGACCGCAGTTGCCGCGGGTTCGATGGTCATGCGGGCTGCTTGCCTTTCTCGTAGGAGCCGGGCACCACGGGCGGGCTGAAGAAGCAGGCGATCTCCAGCGGCTCGGGGCCGTCCGACTCGGTGGCATGGGGGGTGCCGGGGCTGACCCAGACGACGGCACCGGGCTCCAGCTCGCCGACTCCGTCGGGGGTGATGATGCGGCCGCGACCTGAGACGCAGTAGATGGTCTCCTCCTGCGTGTCGTGGACATGGCCCTCGGGCGCCGAGCCGGCGGGGAAGACCGAGACGCCGAAGCTGATGCGCTCGGTGGCGATGTTCTCCGGGCCAAGGTAGGTATGCCAGTCCCGGCCGGGCAGGGGATAGACCTGCGCTTCGGCTCGTGACACCCGCTTCATCATCAGAGCACCCCTTGCATCCCATTGGCG
Organism: uncultured Chloroflexia bacterium; assembly: GCA_963712735.1. GTDB lineage: Bacteria > Chloroflexota > Limnocylindria > Limnocylindrales > CSP1-4 > JAFMJV01. The sequence goes on from CAVQIZ010000005.1 coordinate 370,551, forward strand.
CCTGTCCCCCGAGCTTCCCGTGCCCAGCGAACCATCACAATCGATTATCGAGGATACGCTTTGTGCCCCGGCCAATGTCAAGTGGCACCGCAAGAGGGGCCATCGGGACCGACCCGCCGGGTCAGCCACCGTGGCGCCGGCAGGTGCGCCGCGGCCTCCACCGAGCTTGGGGCCGTCCGGACCGCCGGGGCATGACCTCGGACCCGGGGGCGGCTTCGGTTGACTGGCCTAGCCTGTGGTCGTATCGTCATCGGTAATCGATTATCGAAGACCAAGGAGCGGCGGCGGTCATCGACTGTCGGCGTCCGGAGGTGGAGGGGATGCCGCTGGCATAACCGACGGGGAGCGGCCTCGGCCATCGAGGCAGGCTCCATTCGCATCTGCCACGGCTCGGAGGGAGCCGCAGTCCAAGGCACGGTCGTGGAGGACGGCCGGCGATCACAAGGAGGCCAACGACCTATGGGGCTCATGGACGACCAGGTCCTGGGGCAATTCCTCGGCGATGAGACGTTCCCCATCGAGTGGACGTCGGAGACGGAGAAGCGCCTGTTCTGGGTCTACGACGACCTGCACTGCCCGAAGCCGCTCAGCCCGATGTACGAGGACATCGGTGGCTGGTGGCTCTCCTGCGACCACATGTTCCGACGCTTCGGCACACCGTTCGCCACGGACTGGATCTACAAGAACATCAACGGCTACCTCTACACCGCGGCGATCCCGGCGGAGGCCGGCGTCGCCGTCGATACGCAGGAGTACAACTACCGCACCAACCCCATCGTGCCCGAGGCCGGCGATGCCGACTACGCGGCCAAGATCGGGGCCTACCTGGGTGTGGTGCTGCCGGTGTACGGCAACAACTTCGTGATGTGGTGGCGCGAGCGCTTCGTCCCCGAGATGCAGCGCAACTTCGACTACATCGAGTCCATGCTCGAGCGCAAGGACGAGCTGAGCCTGGCGGACATGGCGGTCCTGCTCGAGGACGCCATCGACATGCACGACCGCCACTGGAAGATCCACTGGATGCTCAACTTCGCGCAGCTCTCCGCGACGCTGAACCTGCGCGCAGTCATGGAGAAGACACACGGCCAGGTGGACGAGGTCCTGCTGGGCCGCCTGCAGAACTCCGCCAACGACCGCAACTGGGACAAGATCCGTGCCCTGTGGGAGATGAAGGAGGAGATCAAGGGCGACAGCGAGCTGCAGCAGATCTTCAGTGCTGCGACCGCCGTCGAGATCGTGCCCGCTCTGCAGGCAAGCGAGCGTGGCCGGCGCTTCATCGACGAGCGCGTCGTGCCCTACCAGCTGGAGTTCGGCTGGCACGCGGTGTGGAGCCACGAGTTCATCTTCCCCTCCTTCCGAGAGGACATGAACCCGGTCATCCAGCTGGTGCGCGACCAGTACGCCTCTGACTACGACTATCCAGCCAAGATCGCCGAGCTGCGTGCGGACATCGAAGCCGCCGCCGTGGAGATCCTGGAGGGCCTCGAGGGTGAGGCGCTCGAGGAGATGCGCGCCGCCAACGAGATCAACCTGAAGATGGCCCCGCTCACACCGGACCACCACTTCTACATCGACCAGGGCGCCAACGCGCACGTGCGGCTGGTGCTCATCGCCATCGGCGAGAAGCTGGTGGAGCAGGGTGTGCTCGATCGACCCGACGACGTCATCATGTTCCGCTACAACCAGCTGCGCGCCTTCATCGGCGATCCGAGCAGCATGGACGGCCGGGGCATCGTGGCAGCCGCTCGCGAGAAGTGGCACGCCGCGGAGAAGGTCCAGCCCAAGGACTGGGTCGGTACGGCCACCGAGACGCAGCTGGCGTTCCCCTACCTGAACCTGTGGGGCTTCCCCGACAAGTTCCATCGCTCCAAGGAGAAGGTGCAGGGGCAGGTCAAGGGCATCGCCGGCTCGCCCGGCGTGGTCGAGGGCATCGCCCGTATCGTGTCGTCCGAGGCCGAGTTCGACAGCCTGCAAGCAGGGCGAGATCCTGGTCTGCCAGATGACCAACCCCGCCTGGCAGGTCCTGTACGGCAAGATCATCGCCGTCGTCACCGATGCCGGTGGCACCGTCTCGCATCCAGCGGTCCTGGCACGCGAGTACGGCATCCCCGCCGTCGTCGGCACATCCACCGGCACCTTCGAGATCAAGTCGGGTGACCGACTCCGCGTCGACGGCAACGCCGGCGTGGTCGAGATCCTGGCGAGCTGACCGGTTTCCGGCATGACGGGCGACACGGCGATCACACGCAGTGTCCTGAGCGAGCAGGTCAAGGGTCGCCTCCTGCAGGCGATCCTTGACGGCCGCTACCCGCCGGGTGCCCGCATCGTGGAGACGCGCGTGGCACGGGAGTTCGGCACCAGCCAGGCTCCCGTGCGCGAGGCGCTGCGCGACCTCGAGGCACTGGGCGTGGTGGAGACCGCCGCGTTCAAGGGTGCTCGCGTGCGCCAGCCCACGACGGAGGAGCTGCTCGAAGCCTTCGAGGTGCGCGCCATCCTCGAGGGCCACGGGGCGGTCCTCGCCGCCGAGAACGTGACCGCGGTCGAGCTTGCCGAGCTGGAAGAGCTCATCGAGCGGATGCGCGAAGCTGCCACGGCCGGCGACCCCTACCGCGAGGCCGCCGCCGACACGGAGTTCCATCGCCTGATCATGCACAGCGCCGGCAATGCCACCCTCGAGCGCGTCTGGCGCACGCTTGAGCCGTTCCTGCGCACCTACATCACCATCGTCTCGCCCGGTGTCGACCGGCGCGCGGTGGCCGACCGGCATATCCCCATCGTGGAGTCCCTGCGGCGCCAGAACCCGATCCTCATCGAACAGGCCATGCGGGACCACTTCGAGGCGGCTGCGGCTGCCCTGGCCGAGGTCTGGCCCGACCACGTCGGCGAAGGCGATCACTCGACGCGGCGGCGGCCGGACCAGGTTCCAGCCATCCCCCTCTAATCAGCCAGCAACGCGAAAGGAACACATGAGCCCAGAGCTAGTACTCAGCCAGGAGATGTCAGCCGGTGCGGCACGCCTCCGAGTCGACGTCCTTGGCGGCCCGGCCCGCGAGAGCATCGTCAACGACATGGACTTCCTCAACTACCGGCTGGCAGCCGTGAGCATGGAGCCTGCCGTCACGCTCGAGCGTCCGGACGTGGTCTGGGACGTGGAGGCTGACAAGGACATCAGCTACGACGGTCATGCCATGCGCCTCGCGGGTGACTGGAGCGTGGGCGCCATCCAGAAGATCCTGGTGACGATGCTGGCGTTGCGCATGGAGGCCGTCGGCCTGCACCCGTCGCATTCGTCGGCCGTGCGCTACGAGGGCAAGTCGATCCTCTTCCTGGGCGGCGAGTCCAACCACGGCAAGTCGATGGGCCAGATCGAGGCCTGCCGCCGCGGTGGATTGCTCATCAGCACCGAGACGACCGTCATCGACGAGGACATCAGGGCGGCCATGGGCTCCAAGTCGGTCTTCCTGCGCGAGAAGCGCGCCAAGGGCACCGAGCGCGCAGACAAGGCCGCGCCGACGCAGGGCGTCAGCAAGTTCTGGGGCGAGATGCCGACGTGGCAGGAGTACCCCGACGTGAGCGAGATCGACGTGGTGGTGCTGCCGGCCATCGATGGCAACTTCGATCCCAGCACCAAGCAGCTGGGCGAGTTCGAGTCACAGTTCCAGGCATTCCACTCGCTGCAGAACTACTTCCTGACGAACGAGCTGCTGGCACCCGGCTTCCCCATGCCCCTGACCGACACCGAGGAGCTGCGTCGGACGCGCGCAGGCTTCGTACAGCGGTTCGGCGACCGCCCCTTCTACTTCGTCCGTGCAGCCACCCCGCAGGTGCTGATGGACGAGGTCGACAAGGTCCTCTAGGGCAGGGGAGGACGATGCGCCGGTTCGCCTACGAGCGACCGAGGACCCTGGCCCAGGCCACCAGCCTGCTGGCCGACGCCGGAGATGGCGCCCGTGTCCTCGCGGGTGGCACGGACCTGGTCGTGGGCCTGCGCGACGGCTCGATCGAGCCGACCGTGGTCGTCGATCTCAAGTGGGTCGACGAGCTCGGGGGCGACCCCATCGTCGCGGGCGATGGGGTCCTCGCCTTCGGCGCGCTGGCCACGATGGGGCAGATCGAGCGCGATGCGCGTGTGCTGGCCCAGCTACCGGCGCTGGCAGAGGCCGCGCGCGTGGTGGGCTCGGTGCAGATCCGCAACCGTGCCACGCTGGCCGGTAACATCTGCAACGGCTCGCCAGCTGCGGACACCGCGCCGCCACAGCTCGTCTACGGTGCCACGGTCGTGGTGGCGGGACCGGACGGTGACCGCCGCGTGCCCATCGATGCCTTCATCCTGGCTCCGCGCAAGGTCGACCTGCGCCGGGGCGAGCTGGTGCGGGCGATCGAGATCCCTCTCCCGGGTCCTGGGTTCGGCGCTGCCTACACGCGTCTCGTCCGGCGTCGGGGTACGGACCTGGCGTCGGTCACGCTGTGCGCCTCGGTCGATGCCGCCGGCCTGGCGCAGCTGGCCTACGGCAGTGTCGGCCCGCGAGCCTTCCTCGTGCGCGACGAGGGCGGCGTGCTCAGCCGACGACCAGGCCACTGCCGAGGCGCGAGCGGCCGTCCTCGACGAGCTGCTCTCACAGGCGACACCCTCGCCCCGCTCGATCCGTGCCAGCCCCGACTACCGTCTCGCCATGCTGCGCGTGCTCGCCGGGCGCGCATTGGCGAGCGCCCTGCACCGTCGCTCTGGGAGTGCCGCCTGATGGCCCACCGACTCACCATCAACCTCACGCTCAACGGCCGCCCGCGGGAGTTGGACGTGGCCGTCCATCACACCCTGCTGGAGGTGCTGCGTGACGACGTCGGCCTTACCGGCACCAAGGAGTGTTGCGTCGTGGGTGAGTGTGGTGCCTGCACCGTGCTCGTCGACGGCCGCTCGGTGAACTCGTGCCTGATGCTGGCCGTCGAGGCCGATGGCGCGAACGTCGTGACGGTCGAGGGGCTGGCCAAGGATGGCGAGCTGAACCCGCTGCAGACGGCCTTCCTCGACCAGGGCGCCGCCCAGTGCGGCTTCTGCATCCCGGGCCAGCTGATGTCGGCGACGGCCCTGCTCGATGAGATCGAGGACCCCACCGACGAGCAGATCCAGGAGGCGCTGGCGGGCAACCTCTGCCGCTGTGCCGGCTACGAGCAGATCTTCGCCGCCGTGCACCAGGCCGCTCGGGGTGAGACCGCATGACCGGCTCCAAGATCGGGCTCTCGCCCCATCGCGTGGGTGGCTACGAGCGCGTCACCGGCGAGCAGGAGTACCTCGCCGACATCCCCTTGAGCGAGGTCCTCCACGCCAAGCTCGTGACCATCCCCTGCGGTCGGGGCCGCATCATCAGCATCGACAAGTCCGCCGCGCTGGCCGTCCCCGGCGTGCGCCTGGTGATGACGGCCGACGACCTGCCGCAGCCGGTGCCGCGCTACGGTCCGCAGTACCAGGACCGGCCCGTGCTGGCCGTGGGCGAGACGAAGTTCCACGGGGAGCCGGTGGCCGCCGTGGCCGCCGACACGAAGGATGCCGCCGAGGAGGCGGTGCGGCTGGTGCGGGTGGAGTACCAGGAGCTGCCCGGCGTCTACACGGTCGAGCAGGCCCTGGCGGCAGGTGCGCCGCTGGTTCGGGAGCCGGAGCTGCGGCCCGGCGACGACCTCGCGGAGAGCAACGTGCTGACGGTGCGCCACTACGGCTGGGGTGACGTGGAGGCGGCGGAGGATGATGCCGAGGTGGTCATCGAGGAGTCGTACTCCTTCCCCATGATCACGCACTTCGCCATCGAGCCGCACGCCTTCGCCGCCGCACCACACGAAGATGGCATCCGCATCTGGTCGACCATCCAGCACCCCTACCTGCTGCAGAAGCTGATGGCCGGCCTGCTCGGCATGCCGCTCGCGAAGGTGCGGGTCTTCGCTCCCGACCCCGGCGGCGGCTTCGGCGGAAAGCAGAACATCAAGCTGGAGCCGCTGGTCGCCTTCATGGCCCTGGAGACCGGCCGGCCGGTGCGGCTGGTGCTGACCCTCGACGAGTCCTTCCAGGCCAGCCGGCGCGTTTCGGCCGAGATGACCGTGCGCAGCGGCTTCGACCGCGAGGGACACGTGCTCTTCCAGGACATCCGCAGCGACTGCCTGCTGGGCGCCTATGCCGACATCGCCGAGCGCGTCGTGGCCAAGAGCCAGTACACCGCGGCCGGGCCCTACAAGGTGCCCAACGTGCGCATCACCGCGCGCTCCATCCTGTCCAACACCACGCCGGCCTGCGCCTTCCGCGGGTTCGGGACGCCCCAGATCAACTGGGCCGTCGAGGGCAACATGGATGCCGGCGCCCGAGCCCTCGGCATCGACCGGGCGGAGATCCGCCTGCGCAACCTCGCCACCCGCGGGGACGAGGTGGTGAAGGACGACACGCCGGCCGACGGCCTGTGGCCGCAGACGGTGCGTGCCGCCATGGAGGCTATCGGCTGGGATACGCCGGTGCCGGAAGGTCGCGGTCGTGGCATCGCGGTGGGCATCAAGTCGAGCGCCACCACCGGGCTGTCGTACTCCACGGTGCGGTTGCTCGCCGACGGCAGCGTGCTGGTCTTCGCGGGCACCAGCGACATGGGCCAGGGAGCCCGCACGATCTTCGCGCAGATCGCTGCCACCGAGATGGGCGCGCCGCTCGAGAATGTCGAGGTCGTCATGGGTGACACCGCCGTGGTGCCCTACGACCAGCAGACCTCGGCCAGCCGTTCGACGGTCTTCATGGGCAATGCCATCATGCGCGCCTGCCGCGACATCCAGTCGCAGGTGCAGGCGATGGCGGCTCGCCTGGAGAGCGTGCCGGAGAGCCAGATCGCGGTGGATCGCGGCGTGGTCAGCCTGCCCGACCGTGACGTGCCCATCATCGAGGTCGTGCAAGCCGGCCTGGGCAGGCTGGGCGGCGAGGTCATCGGCAACGGCGTCTATCGCAAGGAGGTCGAGCCCGACCACCCGCTTGGTGGCAGTCCGGCGTTCTACGAGTTCAACTGCACCGCGGTGGAGCTCTCGGTCGACGAGGAGACCGGCCACATCACCATCCACGACCACGTCATCGTAGGTGACACCGGCAAGTCGCTGAACCCGGCCCAGGTCGCCGGGCAGGACGAGGGCGCCGCCATCATGGGCCTGGGCCACACGCTGATGGAGCACATCATCCTCGACGAGGGCGGCCGCATCCGCAATCTCGGCGCCATCGACTATCGCATCCCGACGTCCATGGACCTGCCCCTACACATGATGAGCATGGCCATCGAGAACGAGGACGGACCCGGTCCCTACGGCTCCAAGGGCGTCAGCGAGGGCGGGCTGCTGGCGGTGCAGTCGGCCGTGGGGGCCGCCGTCGCCGACGCCACCGGCGTGGTCATCCGCAGCCTCCCGCTCACGCCGGAGAACGTCTGGCGCTCCATCCGCGACGCGCGCGCGGCCCAGCCCACTCAGGCTGGCCAGCAGCGCTGACCAGCCCAGCCACGAGGAGGAGAACGCGATGCCCAGGCCCGGAGAAGTCGGCCCCATCGAGAACATGCCCGCGGAGCAGGTCGTCAAGGCCGCCTCGATGATCAAGCAGGGCAGGATGATCTCGCTGGCCGCGACGCGCTTCGACGGCATGCCGCTGTTCCCCGGCCACCCACCCTTCCAGGTGCTCAACGCCGTGAGCCCCCGTGGCATCGTCGCGGGCGGCCGGCAGCCGTGGGGTCCCGTCAACGGCGTCAACCTCGGCTACATGGCCGAGTACCTCATGTGCACCTCCCACTCCGGTGCACATATCGATGGCCTGGCGCACATGACCATCGGCGAGGACATGCACTGGTATGGCGGCGGCAACGCCGACGAGCACCTGAGTGACCACGGACCGACCTTTGGCGATGCCTCCGCCATGCCGCCGTTCTTCACGCGAGGTGTCTTCCTCGATGTGCCCACCTACCGTGGCGTGCCCCATCTCAAGCACGGCGAGGTCGTCGACGCCGCCGAGCTGGAGGACATCGCCAAAGCGCAGGGCGTGGAGGTCCGCCGCTGGGACGTCGTCGTCATCCGTACCGGCTACATGAGCCTGTGGCCGGACTTCGACGCGATGATGGCCAACAAGACCGCCGGGCCGGACATCTCGGCTGCCGACTGGCTGCTGCAGAAGGGCGTCGTGGCCACCGGGACCGACACCGAGACCTACGAGGTCCAGCCCGCCCCTGATCCCGGTCCCGAGGGCAACCCGCAGCCGGTCCACAAGCACCTGCTCATCGACAACGGCATCTACCTGATGGAGAGCCTCGATCTCGAGGAGCTGGCCCGCGAGAAGCTCTACGAGTTCGCCTTCATCGCCCTGCCGCTGAAGATCAAGGGCGCCACCGCCTCCATGGTGGACCCGGTCGCCGCCATCTAGTCCCTCCCGGGCCGGTGGAAGCCAGCCCGGCCCAGCCCACGCATCCGTCGCCCCACCGAAAGGAGCCACCCCGTGACCGAGACCATGCAGGCACTCGTCGTGCTCGAGCCCGAGCGGTTCGAGATCCAGGAGGTCCCGGTCCCCGAGCCCGGTCCCATGGAGGTGCTGTGCCGGGTGCGGGCCGTGTCCATCTGCGGCACCGATTCGCACCTCATCGCCGGTGACTATCCAGGCTTCTGGCCACCGGCCTTCCCCATCATCCCCGGGCACGAATGGGCCGGCGACATCGTCAAGCTCGGTCCCGGGGCCGAGAAGGCCGGCTGGTCGGTGGGCGACCGCGTCGCCGGCACCAGCCACGATGCCTGCGGCGTCTGCCAGCAGTGCGTGGAGGGCCGCTACAACCTCTGCGAGAACTACGGCGTCATGGACCTCCACCGCCAGTACGGTCACAACTACCAGGGCGCCGATGCCGAGTACGTCGTCCATGGCGTGAAGTGCATCTTCCCGCTGCCGGAGTCGGTCAGCTACGAGGCCGGGGCCGTCATCGACCCGGCATCGATCGCACTCCACGTGGCCAACCGGGCCCAGATCCAGCCGGGCGACAACGTCGGCATCATGGGCGGCGGCGCCATCGGCCTGCTCAGCGGGGAGGCCGCCAAGATCCGCGGCGCGGGTCGCGTCATCGTGGTGGAGCCGCTGGCGGCCCGCCGCCAGAAGGCCCTCGACATGGGGTTCGAGGTCATCGATTCGGGTGCCGGGGATGCCGGCCAGGCGCTGCGCGCGATGACCGGTGGCCTCGGCGTCGACAAGGTCATCGAGGCTGCCGGGGTGCCCATCACGCTGAAGTGGGCGCTGGCGGCCCTGCGCAAGGGCGGCCGCATCGCTGCCGTGGGCATCCCCACCAAGGGCGTCGAGATCGACGTCCGCGACCTGGTGCTGTACGAGCTGGAGCTGGCCGGCTCGCGTGCTTCGGCGGGCGAGATGCGGCGCGTCATGCCGCACGTGGCCGATGGCCGGATGCGCGTGGGCGAGGTGATGACACACGAGTTCGCGTTGACCGACTTCGCCCAGGCCATGGCCACGTTCCGGGACCCGGAGAGCGGTGCCATCAAGATCATCGTCAAGCCCTAGTCGGCGGGCCCGTCGCCCCACCGAAAGGAGCCACCCCGTGACCGAGACCATGCAGGCACTCGTCGTGCTCGAGCCCGAGCGGTTCGAGATCCAGGAGGTCCCGGTCCCCGAGCCCGGTCCCATGGAGGTGCTGTGCCGGGTGCGGGCCGTGTCCATCTGCGGCACCGATTCGCACCTCATCGCCGGTGACTATCCAGGCTTCTGGCCACCGGCCTTCCCCATCATCCCCGGGCACGAATGGGCCGGCGACATCGTCAAGCTCGGTCCCGGGGCCGAGAAGGCCGGCTGGTCGGTGGGCGACCGCGTCGCCGGCACCAGCCACGATGCCTGCGGCGTCTGCCAGCAGTGCGTGGAGGGCCGCTACAACCTCTGCGAGAACTACGGCGTCATGGACCTCCACCGCCAGTACGGTCACAACTACCAGGGCGCCGATGCCGAGTACGTCGTCCATGGCGTGAAGTGCATCTTCCCGCTGCCGGAGTCGGTCAGCTACGAGGCCGGGGCCGTCATCGACCCGGCATCACTGGCGCTTCACTGCGCACGCCGTGGCAAGGTCAAGCCGGGCGACACCGTCGTGGTGATGGGCGCGGGGCCGGTCGGGCTGCTCGGGGGTGACGCGGCGCTGGCGATGGGCGCGGGTCGCGTCATCATGGTGGGACGCGGACCTCGGCTGCAGAAGGCCCTCGACATGGGGTTCGAGGGTGTGGACAGCACCGCCGTCGACCCGGTCGCGGCCGTTCGTGACCTGACCGACGGCCTGGGTGCCGACGTCATCCTTGAGGCTGCCGGCACACCGATCACGCTGACGTGGGCGCTGGCGGCCCTGCGCAAGGGCGGCCGCATCGCTGCCGTGGGCATCCCCACCAAGGGCGTCGAGATCGACGTCCGCGACCTGGTGCTGTACGAGCTGGAGCTGGCGGGCTCGCGTGCTTCGGCGGGCGAGATGCGGCGCGTCCTGCCGCTCATCGCCGACGGCCGCATCAGGCTGCACGAGATCATGACCCACGAGTTCGCGCTGGCCGACTTCGGGCGGGCGCTGGCGACCTTCCGGGACCGCTCCACCGGAGCCATCAAGATCACCATCAAGCCGTAAGAGGGGAGAGATAGAGAGCCATGATCTGGTCGTTCGCATTCGATCGCCCGCCCGACCTGCCTGCCGACGAGCTCAGGGCGTTCCTCGGGGGCAAGGGTGCGAACCTCGTCGTCATGACCACCGAGCTGGGGCTGCCCGTGCCTCCCGGCTTCGTCATCAGCACGGCGGCCTGCAAGGCCTACACGCAGAGTGGATGGCCCGACGGCCTGGACGATGAGCTGCGCAGCCAGATGGCGCGCATCGAGCAGCAGGCCGGCCGCCGCTTCGGCGATCCTGCCGACCCGCTGTTGGTGAGCGTGCGCTCAGGAGCGCCGGTGTCCATGCCCGGCATGCTCGACACCATCCTCAACCTGGGGCTCAACGACGCCACCACGGCCGGTCTGGCGGCGGCATCCGGCGACGCCGCGTTCGCAGCGGCCTGCCAGGCCCGGCTGCAGACGATGTACCTCGACATCGTCGGCGGGGATGCCGTGCCCGAGGATCCATGGCGGCAGCTGCGCCAGGCCGTGGAAGCGGTCTTCCGCAGCTGGGACAGTGACCGCGCGCGGAGCTATCGGGCCAAGGAGTCCATCCCTGCCGACCTGGGGACGGCGGTCGTGGTGCAGGCGATGGTCTTCGGCAACCGCGGCCCGGAGTCGGCCACCGGCGTGCTCTTCACGCGCAATCCAGCGACCGGCGAGAACGTGCTGTACGGAGACGTCCTGTTCGGAGCCCAGGGTGAAGATGTCGTGGCCGGCACCCACGCCACCGAGCCGATCTCCGTCCTCGACGAGCGCCTGCCCCAGGTGGCCGCCGAGCTGCGGTCCTACGCCGACCGCCTCGAGCAGCACAGCGGCGACATCTGTGACATCGAGTTCACCATCGAGGAGGGGCGCCTGTGGATGCTCCAGAACCGCGTGGGCAAGCGCACGGCGCAGGCCGCCTGTCGCGCGGCGGTGGAGATGGCGGAAGACGAGTCGTTCCCGCTGTCGCGCCCGCAGGCCATCGAACGCGTCCGCCACATCCTGCTCGATCCGCCGCTGGTGCCGGCCGAGCGCAGCGGTGACGTCGAAGTCGTGGCGGCCGGGCTGGCGGCATCACCGGGACTGGCCACGGGCGCGATCGCGACCACGCCGGAGGCCGCCGTGCGCATGGCCGACGCCGGCATCGACGTGCTCCTCGTGCGCTCGGAGACCTCACCTGATGACGTCCACGGCATGGCCCGCTCGGTCGGCATCCTGACCTCCACCGGAGGCCTTGCCTCGCACGCTGCGGTCGTGGCCCGCGGCTGGGACATCCCGGCCGTGGTGGGTGCCGTCGGGGTCGTCGTGGGGGAGGGCGGTGTGGCCATCGGGGAACGGCTCTACCGGGAGGGCGATGTGCTCAGCATCGACGGCAGCAGCGGCGAGGTCTTCGGTGGAGCGGTGGAGTCGATCTCCACGGTGGCACCGGAGGCCGTCACCCTGCTGGCCTGGGCACGAGAGCTCGGGATCGAGATCGAAGCCGCGGAGGAGATGCGCACGATGAACACCACCGAGCCGTCCGCAGGAGCCGGAGACGTGGCCAACGAGGACGTGGTCCGGGCGCTGGCCATCAAGGGCTACGTCATGCCGGACATGCTCGCCACGGCCCTCGCTATCTCCGCCGACGATGCGCAACAGCTGCTCGACCGTCTCGCGGCCGATGGCATCGTCAGGGAGTCGGGTGGCATGTTCAGCCTGACCGACGATGGCAAGGCACTCGGCGCGGAGATGATCGCCGCCGATCGGGAGACCTGGGGCCCTGCTGCCGCAGCGGAGGCGCTGGACGGCTTCCTCGCGCTCGACGGACGCATGAAGGAGGTCGTGACTGCCTGGCAGATGAAGGATGTCGGCGGGGAACAGGTGCTCAACGACCATGCCGACGCGGACTACGACGTCGCGGTCCTGGCACGGCTCGCCGAGCTGCACGCGGACACCAGGGCCTGGATGGCACCGCTCCTGGAGGGCCTGCCGCGGCTCTCCAGCTATGCCACCCGGCTCGATGCCGCCGCAGCGGCGGCGGCGGGCGGTGACGGGATGTACATCGCTTCGCCGCGCGTGGACAGCTATCACGGAGTCTGGTTCGAGCTGCACGAGGACCTCATCCGGCTCGCCGGCACGACACGCGAGGAGGAGGTCGCAGCCGGCCGCGCGTGACGCCTGCGCCCGCTACGCTATCGACGTGATGGCCGCCGGTTCTGACCTCCAGGTCCCGTTCATCGGGGCCGCCCGGTTCGACTCGCCCCTGGGCGCGAAGGGTCGCCTCTTTCCCGACGCAACGACGCGGGTCCGCTACCAGGCATACGAGGGCAGCAGTCAGCTGGAGGGTCAGGACCTGACCTTCGAGAAGGCCGGGCCTCGCGAGCGCATCTACTTCGACCCGGCGGAGACGACGGCCGCGTTCGTCACCTGTGGCGGACTGGCACCCGGCCTGAACAACACCATCCGCTCGGGCTACTACGAGCTGCTGCACAACTACGGCGTTCGCCGCGTGCTGGGGATCCGGAATGGCTACCGCGGTCTCGTCGCCTCGGAAGGGCTGACACCCATCGAGCTCACGCCGGCCATGGTCGACCACATCAACGACCTTGGCGGCACCGTGCTGGGTACCTCCAGGGGCGGCCGTGACCCGGCTGCGATCGCGGACTACCTCGAGGAGCAGGACATCGACATCCTCTTCTGTGTCGGTGGCGATGGCACCCAGCGCGGCGCGCACGCCATCGCGGAGGAGGTTCGCAAGCGCGGCGCCGGGCGCTCCATCGTCGGCATCCCCAAGACCATCGACAACGACGTGCCCTTCGTCTACCAGTCGTTCGGCTACGCCACGGCCCTCGACGAGGCGACGAAGATCCTGCGTTCGGCGCACGTCGAAGCGGCCAGCCTCGATGGTGGTATCGGACTGGTGAAGCTCATGGGTCGCGACGCCGGCTTCATCGCCGCGGGTGCGGCGATCGCGGCACAGGAGGCCAACTTCGTGCTGGTGCCGGAGGTGCCGTTCCCGCTCGAAGGACCGGGCGGCTTCCTGGAGGCGCTGGAGCAGCGCATGCTCGCGCGCCACCATGCTGTGATCGTGGTCGCCGAAGGTGCCGGCCAGCACCTCTTCGAGGCAGGAGATGCGAGCGCCGACGCCTCGGGCAACCGGCGCCACCGGGATATCGGCACCTTCCTGTGCGAGCGGATCCGACGACACTTCGGCGAACGTGCCATCGACGTCAGCGTCAAGTACTTCGATCCGAGCTATGCCATCCGCAGTGTGCCCCCCAACGCCTGGGACCGCATCCTGACCGACCGCATGGCGCGCAACGCCGTTCATGCGGCCATGGCCGGCAAGACCGACGTCATGGTGGGCGCATGGAACCAGACCATCATCTGGGTACCCATCGCCGCGGCCGTCGCCCAGCGCAAGCGGCTGAACCCCGACGGGGACATGTGGAACGCGGTCATCGCCACCACCGGTCAACCCAGCTGGCGGTCCCCAGCAGCCTGAGCGCGAGGACGTAGTCACGAACCCTCCGGCAGGAGCGGCCGTGGACCGGACCTCCACGTCCTTGCGTGCTGCTGACACACTTGAGCCTTGCCGCGCATCTGATAGGTATGGGGGCGATGGCAGAGGTGATCGAACGGGATCCCGACGGCACGGTCGAGGCCGCTGCCGGAGGCGATGAGCTCGCCTTCGCTCGTCTCGTCGCTGCCCACCACGCGGAGATGATGCGCATCTGCGTCGTCGTCGCACGCGACCCGGCCATCGCCGAGGAAGCCGTCCAGTCGGCCTGGGCCATCGCCTGGCGCAAGCTGGGAACCGTCCGCCGGGTGGAGCGGGTTCGGGCGTGGCTCATCTCGGTGGCGGTGAACGAGACTCGCGGCCTCCTGCGCAGGCGGGGACGGCGGGCCAGGCACGAGGTGTCGTTCGACCCATCCCTTCAGCCGGGCGGGATCGATCCAGCTACCGGCATCGCCCACCTGGACATGCAGGCGGCGCTCGAGCATCTCGACCCTGACGACCGTGCGCTGCTGGCACTGCGGTACGTGGCCGGCTTCGACTCGTCCGAGCTATCGAGCGCCACCGGGATCAGCCCGGCGGGTACACGCACACGCCTCAAGCGACTACTCGACCGATTACGACAGGAACTGCAGTGATGAACGACCTGACCGCATTCGAGCGCCAGATCGCAGCGGCGCTCGACCGCATGGGCGGACCGGAGACAGAGTTCGACGCGACGGCCATCGCGCGCGTTGCGGCGAGGGAGGCTCCCAAGGGCCCGCTGTCGGCCGTCACTGCCCGTCTCGGCTTCCGACCCTCCGGAACGACCACCGAAAGGGGGTTCTCCATGTTCTCCGCAGTCAGGATCGTGGCCGCCGCGGCGGTCGTGGCGTTGCTCGGTGGTCTCCTGCTCGCCGGCGCGATGGGCGAGCCGCAGGACAGCGAGCTGCCACCCGCGGCCGTCTCACCGTCACCGCTCGAGGATGCGGTGGCGGTGCAGGCGCCGACCGGCTTCAGCGCTTCGTTCCAGTGCTCGACCTACTGGGAAGACGGCCAGCAGAAGAACGTGGTCGTGGGGCCGGTGGAGGGCGGAAACCTCGTGCGCCGGGAGACGCGTGGCGAGCTCGGCCGCTTCGAGGCACAGTCGGACGACGAGCGCCTACAGGGCGACTGGACGGTCTACACCTCGACCGACGAGTACTTCTGGCCGGGCGTGGATCCGAACCTGCCGCTCGTCATGGCGCCGGGCGTGCTTCACATCGCCACCGGCGAGGGGTCGTGGCAAACACCCTGGGGCCACTTCGCGCTCCCGGGGTCGACGAACGAAAGGACCATCGATGGGGTCGGCTACCTCACCGGCTCAGGTGCCTACGATGGCCTCATCGCCATGTTCCACCTCGGGTCCGACAACTGGGACGACTGCTACTGCTTCGTCAGCAAGGGCTTCACCGCCGACTCCGAGCGGTGCCGGTTCCAGATGGAGGGCCTGATCATCGAGGGCGTGCCACCCACGCCGCTCGTCCCCGAGTAGTCGACCTGTCCGCGCCCACCATCGAGCTGCCCACGCTGAGCTCCGAGTAGGACAGAACAGCGCCCCGCCGGATCGACCGGCGGGGCGCTTGCGCTGGGGCCTGTCTGAGCGTGGCTCACGCTGGAGCCGGGATGATCAGTCCTTCTTGTCCACCATCTGATCCCAGAGTGCACCGGCATTGTGGCTCATGATGTAGTCCATCATGTATTCCTGACCGAGGTCGACCGGGAAGCGGTCCTTGAGATTGACGCGTTCCTGGGTCTCCTCTCGCGAGAGTCCTTCGGCCACCGCAGCCGCCACTCGGGACTTCCACTCGAGCAGGATGGCGCGCTGGTCATCGAGCGACGAGCGGTCGGTGATGGGACCGTGTCCCGGGACGAGGTGCTCGAAGTCGAGTGCGCGGATGGTCTCGAGCGCGGCCAGCCAACCGTCCACGTCCGACGTCATGAGCCAGGTCTGGCACTGGTTGAAGATGGTGTCACCGGTGAAGACGACGCCCTCCTCCGGCACGTGGACCGCGATCTGGCCGGGCGTGTGACCGGCGACGTGGATGAGGTCGAAATGCGTGTCGCCGACGCGCAGCTTCAGGTTCCCCGTGAAGACGATGGCGCCGTCGTTGGGCTCGCGGTAGTACTCGTCACGGTCGGGGAAGATGGCCGCGCCCTCGGGGTCGTCGGTGGGGATGGCCTCCTGGGCGTACGCAAAGGGGTCGAGGATGGGCGCGACGACCATGAAGTTGTCGGCCACGCCCTTGTGGTGGATGACCGGCACCGGCTTGAAGTAGTAGTTGCCGAAGATGTGGTCGACGTGGTGCTCGGTGTTGATGACGTAGCGGATGGGGCCATGCTCTTCGGCCTCTGCTCGCATCGCCACGGCCTTGGTGGGTAGTTGCGGTGTGTCGATGACCACCACGCCATCGCTCGTGACCACGTAGCTGGGATTACAGCCCCGGATCCTGGTATTCGAATAGACGTTGGCGGTGACCTGCTCCATGGCTGGTTCCACGGTGGTTGACTCCTCCCCGAAGGTGGTGCTGAGTGAGGTGCTGCTACTGGGTCGCGGTCAGGCCACCGTCGATGCCGAGGATCTGCCCGGTGATGAACGAGGAGGCGTCCGACACCAGGAAGATGGCTGCGCCAACGAGATCGTCCGTGCCGCCGACGCGGCCGATGGGGATGCGCGCGACGACGCTCTTCTTGAACTCCGGGTCCTCCAGCAGCATGGCCACCTGCGGCGTGTCCACGAAGGTGGGCGAGATGGCGTTGACGTTGATGCCGTGCTTGGCCCACTCGGTGGCCCACTGTCGGGTGAGCGAGGAGATGGCGCCCTTGGCGGCGACGTACGCGGAGTAGCCCGCGTTGATGCCGAGCGCGGCACGGACCGAGCTGATGTTGAGCACCTTGCCACCGTTGCCGGCCTTGATCATGGCCTTGACAGCGGCCTGGGTCGGGACCAGCGTGCAGCGGACGTTGATGTCGTAGATCCAGTCCCACGCGTCGTCGGGGTAGTCCTGCGCGTCATAGAGGACCTTGCCGGCCCCGCCCCCGATGGCGTTGACCATGATGTCCAGGTGGCCGTAGTGCTGCACGACGCGGTCGACGACCGACTCGGCATCCTCTCGCTTGGTCATGTCCCCGGCGATGGCCAGGCACTCGCCTCCGACGGCCTCCACGCGGGCCTTGGTCGCATCGACCGACTCCTGCGCGATATCCGTCACGGCGACCTTGGCACCGGCCTCGGCAAGGGCAACCGCCATAGCACCGCCGATCGCTCCACCGCCCCCGCCGACGAGGGCGATCCGACCATCGAGCTTGAACCTGTCCAGCTGACCCATGCTGGTTCCTCCTGAGTGGCGAGCCTGCGGTGCCGCGGCGGGCGTGATGGGCGCGAGACCCTAGTAATCATCGATTATCGACGATACGACGTCATCCGTGTTCGGGTCAATGACAGGGGACTTGCCTTCGCGACCTCTTCGGCGCACGGTGGAGTCGAATCGCATGCCGCGCGCGCCATAAGGAGTAGAGGCGCACGAGCGATGCGCTGACGTGGGGACCGGGGGGCATGGATACCGACCAGGTGATCCGAGCGCAACGGGGTGATCGAGGGGCGTTCACCGAGATCGTCGATGAGGTCCTCGATCGGTTCCTCGCCATCGCCCACCGCACCCTGCGGGATGGTGCCCTGGCCGAGGACGCGACGCAGGCAGCCCTGCTCGGTATCTGGCGAGACCTGCCCGCTCTGCGCGAGCCTGATCGGTTCGGAGCCTGGTCGACGCGGATCCTTGTCAACGCCTGCTACAACGAGGCGCGCAGGGCGCGCCACTGGTGGCCGAACGTGGCCCTTGAGTCTGCGCCTGAGCCGACAGCTGCCGATGTGCTGGGTGGCGTGGTGGATCGCGACCAGATCGAGCGGGCCTTCCGAGGCATTCCCGTCGATCAGCGGGCCGTGATCGTACTGCGCCACTACATGGGCATGCCCATGGAAACCGTGGCCCAGACCCTGGACATCCCCCCGGGCACCGCGCGCGCTCGCCTCTACCGCGGCGTGACGGCCATGCGTGGCGACTTGGCGCCGGATCGTCTGTCCCCCGCCTACCAGGAGCCCACGCGATGACGGATGCACGTGACCCCGACCGCAGGCTCGAGTCGTGGCTACTCGAGACGCCGCCTGGCCCGCCCGACCGAAATGCGGTGTTCGCGAGGACGCTCGACCGTCTACCCGAGACGCCCCAACGCCGACACCGGCGCCTGTTCCCGTGGCCCCCGTTTGGCCGAAGCGCGACGCATAGCGCTGACGTCATGGGCGTCCATCCGAGAAGGAGGTACCCGCGCATGCTCGCACCCATCATCACTGCTTCAGCCGTCATGGTCCTCGGCGGAGCACTCCTGCTCTCTGCCGCGGCGCCCGCGCCAAACGAAGACCTGCTGCCGGCTGCCGAAGGCTTGTCAGCCGCCCAGGACCTCGACGACCGCATGCTCGAGGTCCTCAACGAGCCCGACGGGTATCGCATCAATGACCTGGCCGCTGGGGTCTTCACCGAGGATGCGACGTTCACCATGGTGTGGGGCCCAGACGAAATCGACCTCGACCCCGATCGCCTCCATATCACCAGCCGCTTCTTCGATCCCATGACAGCCACGCGGCTGGGGGCGGTCGAGGAACTCCCGGCGACCGCCGAGGGTGACAGCAGGTATGTCGGTATCTACGACTTCGAGGCACCGTCGGGGACGGTCTGGCCCGGCACGGTATGCGCGACGTGGGCCCGCGAGGGGCTGATCTACCGCCTCGACTGCCTCTTCCCGGAGCCCGTCATCACCGAAGTGATCGACTGACGCCGTCTCTGCATCCGTCCATCTGCACCCGCGGGCCAGCAGAGCCCGCGGGTGCTGACTCATGACCGGGGAGCCTCCACCAGCGGTGGCCTGCTAGGGTCCTCCAGGCGCCTCGAGCATGCCCTGCTCGATGACGAAGTCGGCCACCTTCTGAACACCGTCACCAGCCTTGAGGTTGGTGAAGACATGGGGCCGGTCCTGGCGTACGGAGATGGCATCACGCTCCACGTTCATGAGCGAGACGCCCACGGCCGGCGCCAGGTCGCTCTTGTTGATGACCAGGAGGTCGCTCTCGACGATCCCACGCTGTCCTCGCCGGACGGCCTTCTCGCCGGCTGCGACATCGACGACGTAGATGACGAAGATCGGTCAGGGCCGGGTCGAACGTGCTGGCCCCAAGGTCATCGGCGCCCTCGATGAAGACGAGCTGCAGGCCCTCATGCAGCGCGATGAGCCGGTCCACGGCGGCCAGGTTCAGCGACGCATCGTCGCCCAGCGTGGTGTGCGGGCAGGTGCCGGCGTCGAGCCCCACGATGCGGTCCTCGGCCAGCACCCCGTTGCGGATGAGTAGCCGGGCGTCCTCCCGGGCGTTGACGTCATTGGTGATGACGGCGATCTGGAAGCGGTCCCGCAAGCGCAGGCACAGCTCGGCCATGAGCGTGGTCTTGCCGGCCCCGACCGGTCCACCGATGCCGACACGCAGCGCCGGCCGCATCCCGTTCACGGCGACCTAGGAGGCCAGGTCGTCATCATGAGCGTGGTCCGTGGTCCCGCGCTCGGGCTCGAATGGCACCTCCTCGACGATCACCTCCGCACCGAGCAGGCGTACAAGCTCATCGGTGGCGCGGTCATGGCGGTAGCGGATGAAGCCGGGTCCGACCTGCGTGCGCACGTGCCGGTTGCCCAGGTGGTAGGCCACGCGGGCCAGCAGCGTCGCATCGGGCGTGGCGACGGTGGAGACATCTTCGGCCGCGGCGCAGATCTCGATGATGCGACCGTCGGTGGCACGTATCAGGCTGCCGTCGAGAAGGGCGGTGCCGCGAGGCAGGAACAGGCCCACCGGCGTCCCCGCCGTCGTCACCGCCCTCAGGCGGCTCTTGCGTCGCTGCTCCCAGGTCAGCGCCATCCGCTCGCTGGCTGATCCTGTGGTCACGACCTCGTGGGCCTCGAGCATCTCGTTGGGCTCTTCGCCCTCTTCCTTCGCCATGGAGGCTGACGGTAGCGAAGGCGGTGGTTCGGATGACGGACTCGAGCGGTGACCTTTCCGTTGCTCTTCTGTTGCAGGTCGTGTGCTCCGCACCTGCGCCGGAGGTTGCGAGAGGTGCGGCCGAGAGGCCTACCAGGTGGCGCCAGGGATGGCGTAGCCGTTGGGGTACTCGGCGCTGACCTGGTACTCGGCGACACGCTCCGCGAGCTTGAGACAGGCGATGCCGTCCTCGGCCGAACGGTCGGAGCTGGGCACCATCGGCGCGCTCTCGATGGTGCAGTAGCCCTCGTATCGGGTCTTGATGAGGGCACGCATGATGGCGTGCCAGTCGGTCTTGCCGTAGCCCGGGGTGAGGGAGTTCGAATCGCGAAAGTGGCCGTGCCAGAGGTACGGCTGCGCATCCATCACCGCCTCGTACGGACCAAGCTCCTCGAGATTGACGTGGAAGAAGTCGAGCTGGATGCCGATATTGTCACGCCCGGTCAGCTCGATGATCCGCTTGTGGTTGGACGCGGTGTTGATGAACTTGCCCATCTCGAGGTGGTTGGTCGCCTCGAAGACGAGCTTGATGCCGCGCTTCTCGGCGTGCTCCCCCATGCGCCGCAGCGAGTCCACGGCGACAGCGGTGGCATCGTCGACGTTGTCAGCCGTGATGGGCGCGTGGATGGCCGTCGCGATAGTCACGGACATCGCGCCCAGCTCGGCAGCGAAGTCGATGGTCGATCTCGTCTCCGACACAGCCAGCTCAGCGGTCCGAGGCTCGGTCAGCGTCTTGTAGTCCGGCGAGTAGGGGTCCCACATCTCACCCCAGCACTCGTTGACGTTGGAGACCTCCAATCCGAAGTCGGCCTTCAGCTGCTTCTGTGTCGCGAGGTAGTCCTCCATCGACACGCCCAGGCCGTAGCGCCCCTTGGGCGGGCAGATCTCGATGGCGTCATAGCCACAGCGGGTGAGGCGCTCGTACGTCAGGTGGGGCTTCTTGTAGGCCTCCTCCTGGCCGAAGGTGAGCTGGAAGTAGCTGTACTTGAATGGCGTGCGCGTGGTCTGCAACGGCTGTCCCTCCTGTGCCGGCAGGATAGCGAGCCGGGGCGGCTGGGACATCTCCCACTGACCTAGAACGGATGTGCTATTCGAACGCCTCGATGGTAGGATTCCACTCCCGTGCCACGCTCCCGCCGAAGCTCAGCCCCTGACCCGCTAGCCCCGTTCAGCGCAGCCGCGCAGGCGTGGTTCGCGAGCTCGTTCCCCGGGCCCACCGACGCCCAGGCGCAGGGCTGGCCTGCCATCGCCGGCGGCGAGCACACGCTCATCTGTGCTCCCACCGGCAGCGGCAAGACACTGGCAGCCTTCCTGTGGTGCCTCGATCGCCTGCTCGGCGAGGAGCCCCCGACCGACCCCAGGTCCCGACTGCGCGTGCTCTACGTCTCACCGCTGAAGGCGCTGGTGCATGACGTCGACCGGAACCTGCGCTCACCGCTCGCCGGCATCAGCCTGGCGGCCGAGCGCTTGGGTGCGGCCACGCGGGACGTGCGCGTGGGCATGCGGACCGGTGACACACCGGCCCAGGAGCGTCGAGCATTCGGCAGGAAGCCGCCGGACATCCTCGTCACGACGCCTGAGTCGCTCTACCTCATCCTCACCTCCCAGGCACGCGACGCGCTGCGCAACGTGCAGTGGGTCATCGTCGACGAGATCCACGCGCTCGCCGGCACCAAGCGCGGTGCGCACCTGGCCCTCTCGCTCGAGCGCCTGGAGACGCTGACGCCGCGGTCTCCGCAGCGCATCGGCCTGTCTGCCACGCAACGTCCTCTCTCCGCGGTGGCTGCCTATCTCGGTGGTCGGCAGGACGGGGAGGGCACGGATGGAGCGGGGACGCCACGTCCAGTGACGATCGTCGACGCGGGGGTGCGCAAGGAGCTCGACCTGAGCGTGGTCGTGCCGGTGGAGGACATGGGCCGGCTCGGCGAGCTCATCCCGCTGGAGGAATCGCCCGGCGGGCCCATGACCAGCCCTGACGCCCGCACCAGCATCTGGCCCTCGGTGTACCCGCGGCTGCTCGAGCTCATCCGCGCCCACCGCAGCACTATCGTCTTCACCAACAGCCGCCGACTGGCGGAACGCATCGCGCTCAACCTCAACGAGCTGGCAGGCGAGGACCTGGCCCGCGCTCATCACGGCTCCATCGCTCGCGAGCAGCGCCTCATCATCGAGGAGCAACTCAAGCAGGGCCAGCTGCCGGCGATCGTTGCCACATCGTCCCTGGAGCTGGGCATCGACATGGGCGCGGTCGACCTCGTCATCCAGGTCGAATCGCCGTTGTCGGTGGCACGTGGTCTGCAGCGCGTAGGGCGCGCGGGACACCGCGTGGGCGAGCCCTCGCGCGGCGTCATCTTCCCCAAGTACCGCGGCGACCTGCTGGAGGTGGCGGTGGTGACGCGCCGCATGCGCGATGGAGCCATCGAGCCCACCGTCGTGCCGCGGAACCCGCTGGACGTACTGGCGCAGCAGCTGGTGGCGATGAGCGTCGATCGCGCGTGGCCCGTCGATGAGCTCTTCGCGCTGGTGCGCCGGGCGGAGAACTTCGGCGAGCTGGGCCGGGACACCTTCGAGGCCACGCTGGGCATGCTGGCGGGGCAGTACCCTGCCGACGAGTTCGCCGACCTGAGGCCGCGCCTCATCTGGGACCGGGTCGCTGGCACCGTGCAGGCACGACGCGATGCGCGCACGGTGGCCGTGACCTCCGGCGGCACCATCCCCGACCGCGGGCTCTTCCCCGTGTTCCTCGCCGATGAGGGAGTCTCGAACGGTCCCGCGGCCGTGCGCTCGCGATCGGCCCGAGGTGGCGGGCGGCGGGTGGGTGAGCTGGACGAGGAGATGGTCTACGAGGCGCGCGAGGGCGAGGTCGTGCTCCTCGGCGCCAGCGGCTGGCGCATCGAAGCCATCGAGCACGACCGGGTGCTGGTGACACCGGCACCCGGAGAGCCGGGCAAGGTCCCGTTCTGGAAGGGCGACGGCGTGGGGCGGCCGGTCGAGCTCGGGCGGGCGCTAGGAGCCTTCACGCGCGAGATCTCGGCCCTGGCGACTTCCGGCCGTGACGGCCGCGACAAGGCCCTTCGCGAGCTGCGTGAGCGCCACGACCTTGACGACATGGCCGCGCGCAACGTGCTCGGCTATCTCGACGAGGAGCGCGAGGTGACCGGAGCGCTGCCGACCGACAGGACCGTGGTGCTGCAGCGGTTCCGCGACGAGTTGGGCGACTGGCGGGTCTGCCTGCTGACGCCCTTCGGTGCGCGCGTCCATGCACCCTGGGCGCTGGCCATCGAGGCTCGCCTGCGCGACGCGCTGGGCGTGGAGGTACAGCCGATCTGGTCCGACGACGGCATCGTCGTGCGCCTGCCGGCCACGGACGGCGCCTATGAGCCGGGCACCGACCAGGTCTCCCTCGCTGACGCCGCAGAGGCGGCCGTCCTCATCGCCGCCGATGACATCGAGGAGCTGGTGACCCAGACGGTCGGCAGCTCGGCGCTCTTCTCGAGCCGCTTCCGCGAGAACGCCGCGCGCGCGCTGCTGCTGCCGCGGCGGCGACCGGGTCAGCGTACCCCGCTGTGGCAGATGCGACAGCGGTCGTCGCAGCTGCTCTCGGTCGCCAGCCGCTACGGGTCCTTCCCCATCATCCTCGAGACCTACCGCGAGGTGCTGCAGGACGTCTTCGACCTGCCCGCCCTGCGCGAGCTCCTCGCTGCCATCGAGCGCCGCGAGATCCGCGTGGTGAGCGTGGAGACCTCGCGCGCATCGCCGTTCGCATCGTCGCTCCTGTTCGACTACATCGCGACCTACATGTACGAGGGCGACGCCCCGCTCGTGGAGCGGCGCGCACAGGCCCTCACGCTCGACCGTGACCTGCTGCGCGAGCTGCTGGGTGCCGAGCAGCTGCGCGAGCTGCTCGACTCCGATGCCCTGGGCGAGCTCGAGCTGGAGCTGCAGGCGCTTATCCGATGAGCGTGCTGCCACTTCTGCCGACCAGCTGCATGACCTGCTGCGCCGCCTCGGTGACCTCACGCCGGATGAGGTCGCAGCACGTGTCCGTGGCCTTGACACGCGGTCTCGGACAGCTGCGGCACGCGAGTGGCTGGAGGCGCTCCAGGCCGACCGACGCGCGCTCAGCGTGCATCTCGCCGGCGAGGAACGTTGGATCGCCGCCGAGGACGTCGGTCGCTACCGCGACGCGGTGGGCGTCTCGCCGCCAGTCGGGGTGGCCGAGCAGTTCGTGCAGCCGACATCAGACGCGCTGGGCTCGCTGCTCGCGCGCTGGGCCCGCAGCCACGGCCCTTTCCATGCCGAGGAACCGGCCGCCCGCTGGGGGCTACCGCGCGGCGTCGTCGAGAGCGCTCTCGAGGCCCTGATGGCGGACGGCGTCCTGCTGCGTGGCGAGTTCCGTCCCGATGGCGTCGAGCGGGAGTGGTGCGATCCGGAGGTCCTGCGCCGCATCCGTCGTCGTTCGCTGGCCCGCCTGCGACGCGAGATCGAACCGGTGGAACCGACAGCGCTGGCCCGCTTCCTGCCGCTGTGGCATGGGGTCGGGGGGTCGGTGGGTGGACTCGACCGGCTCGCCGAGGTCATCGGACAGCTGGAAGGCGTGTCGCTGCCGGCGAGCGTGCTCGAACGTGATGTGTTCCCTGCGCGAGTCGCCGGCTACTCGCCGCAGATGCTCGATGAGCTGGGCGCCTCCGGCGAGGTCGTCTGGGTCGGTGCGGGGAGCCTGGGCCGCGATGATGGGCGCATCGCGCTCTACCGACCGGACCGCCTCGCGCTGCTGTTGCCCACGCGAGCGGTGGAGGAGCGACCGGCGGCCACGGACGACTGGCTGCGGCCGGCCTTGCGAGACCACCTGGCGCGGCGCGGTGCGTCATTCCATCGCGAGCTGCTGGCAGCGTCGTTCGCCGCCGCCGCGTCGGCGGGCCAACGGCGACCGACAGAACGCGAGATGCTCGATGCGTTGTGGGACCTCGTCTGGGCCGGTGAGGTCACCAACGACACGTTCGCACCCCTGCGGGCATTGCGCTGGCCCCGCCGGGGGAGTGGGCGGCGCACGGCACGACCCAGTGCACGGCTCGGCAGCCGGATGGGGCCGCCGGAGGCCGCCGGCCGATGGTCGCTCGTCGCTGACACGTTGCACACCACGGCGGCGCTGCGCGGCGGTGACGAGCCCACGGCCACCGAGCAACGGGCAGCCCTGGCGGCCACCCTGCTGGAGCGGCACGGCGTCGTGGTGCGTGATGCGGTCGCAGCCGAGGGTGTGCGGGGTGGCTTCGGCGCGGTCTACCCGGTGTACCGGGAGCTGGAGGAGCGCGGCCGCGTGCGGCGTGGCTACTTCGTGGAGGGGCTCGGCGGCGCCCAGTTCGCGCTGGCGGGCGCCGTGGACAGGCTGCGCTCGCTGCGAACGGAGGCCGGTGCCTCCGCCAGCCGTGATCCCCGCACGCTGTTGCTGGCCGCAGCCGATCCGGCCAATCCGTACGGTGCCACGCTGGCCTGGCCTCGTGACGAGTCGCGCCACCAGCGCTCGCCCAGCCGCGTCGCCGGCGCCTACCTCGTCCTGCACGATGGAAACCTGGTGCTCTACCTCGAGCGTGGCGCTCGATCGCTGCTGACGTTCACGCCCTTCGATGACGCGGCGATCGCCGCCGCCGCGGTGGCGGCGCTGCGCGGAGTGCTTGACGGGAGGGTGAAGCAGCTCCAGGTCGAGAAGGTGGACGGACAACCCATCGCCGAGTCGCGGCACCGCGATCGCCTCGCCGGGCTCGGGTTCCGACCCGCCTATCGGGGCTTCGTGCTGGGCCCGGCCGTTGCCTGAGGGTGACACCCTTCACCGCATCGCCGCTGTCATGCGACGCGTGCTGCTGGGCGGCGAGATCGTCGCGGCCCGGGGGCGGCCGGGCGCAGCGCGACTGGAACGAGTGGTGGGCACGCGTGTGCGGTCGGTGTCCGCGCGTGGCAAGCACCTGCTCATCGACTTCGACGGCGGCTTGACGCTGCATACGCACCTGCAGATGCGGGGCACATGGCACCGCTATCGACCGGGTGAGCAGTGGCGCCTGCGGGCGGACAGGGCGGTGGCCGTGCTGGAGACCGCCACTGCCGTCGCCGTCTGCTTCGATGCGCCGACCGTGGAGTTGCTGGAGACTCGAGCCCTGGCCATCCATCCGGTCCTCTCGCGGCTGGGCCCCGACCTGATCGCCGGCGATCCGGACCTCGAGGAGATCGATACTCGCCTGCTCGCGGTTGGCGCGCCTGGTCTCACCATTGCTCAGGCGCTGCTGGACCAGCGTGTCGTATCCGGCATCGGCAACGTCTACCGCAGCGAGGTCCTGTTCATCGAGGGCATCGATCCATTCCTCGCTGCAACCGACGTATCAAGGCCCGAGCTCGAACGCATGATCGGGACCTCGCGTCGCTTGCTGGTGGCCAACACCAGCGGCGGTGCGCGTGTGACGATGCCCGATGCCACCGGTGCACCCGCAGGAACGACGACCGTCGGCCATCGTGACGGGCGCCGCTGGGTCTACGCGCGGGCCGGCCGCTCCTGTCGGCGCTGTGGGGCAAGCATCCGTTCAGCCAGCATCGGAGAGCCGCCCCGTCGCCTGTACTGGTGCCCGCGATGCCAGGGCGCTGCCCGTGCCGGCGATGGGTCAGCCCGTGACTCGCGGGTCACCCAGGCCCAGGAACCGGCGCCCGTGACGGATCGCCAGCGTCCCGGGCGCTCGCGACCCGGCGCGGTGAGCGCCACCAGGTCCCCAGCGCACGTGCCACGCTGTCGCGACCGGCGGCCAGCTGCGCGTCCCACGTGCGCCACTCGAACCAACGCGGGTGCGCCCATAGCCACGGCACGGCAGCCCAGGCCAGCAGCACGTAGTCGATGCGCAGCGGGCGTGGGAAGTTGATGACCAGCTCGAGCTGGCGGACGACGTCCGGCCAGACTGCCAGCGTCAGGATCGCCGAACAGTGCGGCCCAGCCGATGCCCCACAGGCGCGCTCGCGGCGGCAGGAGCAGGAACAGCAGGGCAGGGAACCACTTGAGCGCGGTCGCCAGTGCCCACATGAAGCCGCCCAGCCGGGGGCCGGTGAAGTGGGCTGCCCAGATGCCCATGGCGCACAGCAGCGTGATGTTGCCCGTGTCGAGGGTGGCGGCCAGCGCCGGCGTGATGAGGAGCACCAGCAGCGCCGTGGCCAGCGGATGCTGCCGGTAGGCCCACGCGGCGCTCCAGGCGAAGACGATGATGTTGAAGGCGCGGTAGACGAACCAGGCCGTCTCCCATGGCAGCGCAGCCCACGGGGTGAAGAGGGGCAGCGACCACGACCAGTAGACGTAGGGCATGTATGGCGGCGGCGGATCGAGCGGATCGCCGCCGCTGAGCCACAGGCGGACGCCACCCCAGTAGGCGCGTGCGTCTGCCCCGACCAGGTCGCCGCGAGCGACGATCCACGACACGATGGCCGCCCCGCAGACCACCAGGATGAGGATCGCCAGCAGCCGCGACCGATCGCGCAGGAACCCCGTGTCTGCCCGCATTGCACGCATCCTACCGCCGTGCCACGGAGGCCATAGACTCGCCTGCGTGAACCGACGCCCGAACGCCATCCCCCTCGGCCGGCTGCGCGAGGAGGTCTCGCGCCGACTGCCCGACTACCTGGCCGACCTTGAGGACGCTCGTCTCCATCGAGTCCGGCTCCTACACCAAGGCCGGCGTCGACCTCGTCGCGACCTGGATGGCCGAGCGCCTGGCGGCACTCGGCGCCGCCATCGAGCGTCACCCGCACGCGCAGCTCGGCGACACGATCGTGGCCACCTTCGGGGGCCGACGAGAAGGGCCGGTCGATCCTCCTCATCGGCCACGGCGACACCGTCTTCGAGCCCGGCTACCTGGCACGTCGGCCGTTCGAGGTGCGTGGTGGAGAGATCCTTGGCCCCGGCGTCAGCGACATGAAGGGTGGCCTGCTCGCGGGTGTGTACGCGCTGGAGGCCATCCGCGCGCTGTCGCCCGACGAGCCCGGCTGGCCGCGGCCGGGTCGGCTGGTCTACATCGTCAACCCAGATGAGGAGATCGGCTCACCGGTGAGCTCGCCGCTGATCGCGCGTCTGGCTCGTGGGGCGGATGCGGCGTTCGTGCTGGAGGCGGCCCGCCGGAACGGGGACATCGTCTCGGCGCGCAAAGGCATGATGCACCTGCGGGCCACGATCCACGGGCGAGCCGCGCACGCCGGCGTCGAGCCCGAGAAGGGACGCAGCGCGACCCTCGAGGCTGCCCACAAGACGGTCGCTCTGCACGAGTTGAACGGGCGCTGGGACGGTGTCAGCGTCAACGTCGGCGCCATCAACGGCGGGACGAGGCCCAACATCGTGGCCGAGGAGGCCGTCATCACCATCGACATGCGCGCCCGCCGCGCGCGCGACCAAGACGAGGCGGAGGCAGCCATCCGCGAGGTCCTCGACACGGCGACCGTGCCCGATACCAGCACCGACGTGGAGGTGCTGGCGCACTCGCGCCCGATGGAACGCACCGCGGCGTCGGCGGCGCTGGTCCGCCGGGCGGTGGCCATCGCGGCTGACCTAGGGTTCGAGCTCGCCGATGCCGAGACCGGCGGCGGTTCCGATGCCAACACCACGGCTGCCCTGGGCGTGCCATCGCTCGACGGCCTCGGTCCGATCGGCGGCAACGACCACACACCGCTCGAGTACATCGAAATGGGCAGCATCGTGCCACGCACGACGCATGCTGGCCGCCCTGGTGCTGTCGGTCTGAGTCGCGCTCGGTCCGCGCGGCGCCGCTCAGGCGGTCAGCGCAGCGAGGTCTGGCCGCACTCGTCGCAGACGGTGTAGACCGCGTGGCGGTCGCGTGCGTAGCCGGCCACGTGGAGACGCCCCACGATGCAGGCATGGCAGACCCAGGTCCACCACGTCACCGGTGCCCCGTGGTCGGCGGGCTGGACGTCGCCCAGCGGCGTCGATTCCGCCTCGACCTTCTCCTGCAGGCCCTCGTTGGCGCTGAAGGCGGCAAGCACCGCGGCCGCTCGAGCCGCCTCTGACTCGCTGCTGTAGGGGTAGTTCTGGCTGACGTTCGAGCTCACGTGGTGACCGCTCCTGGGATCGCTGCTTCGGCTGCGGGATGGGCCGAGTATACCGACGGGTCCGCCTCACCACGCCGCGGCCGAGCCCTCCGACCGCGGGTCCGCCGCGGCAGCGTACGACACCACGTCACCGTTCTCGTCGCGCACGATCTCGATGGCGTGGGCATGACCCATCGACGATGCCCATGGCTCTCGCATGACCACGTCGTGGCCCTTCTCGCTCAGCTCCGTGGCGACGGTCTCCGGCACGCGCGACTCGAGCTCGGTCAGGTCGGCCGGACCGTGCTGCGCGCGCATCATCGCCGCCCAGCGCGGCGCTGCCACGGCGGTCGCCACGTCTGCCTTCCCGTCGACCACGGCGGAGACGAGCTGGGCGAAGACCTGGGGCTGGATCTCGCCACCCATGGAGCCGTGGACGATCCAGGGCGCTCCGTCGCGCAGGAGCATGCCCGGCGCGAGCGTGTGGGCGGGCCGCTTGCCCGGAGCCAGCGCGTTGGGATGCCCGGGGTCGAGCCGGAAGAAGGCCCCGCGATCGTGGAAGGCGATGCCCGTCTTCGGGTCGACCAGACCTGAGCCGAAGCCCTGGTAGTTGGACTCGAGGAGGCTGACGGCATTGCCCCACTGATCGGTGGCCGTGATGTAGACGGTGCCTCCGCCCGCCGGCAGCGAGCCTGGTCGGAGGGGCATCGTGTGCGCGGGTCGATGCGCGCGGCGAGCTCGTCGAGGTGTGCGCCGGAGAGCATCTCGTCGACCTCGCCGGGCGCCATGTGCAGGGCATCGGTGACGTGCGCGTCACGCTCGGACGAGCGCCAGCGCGCGATGCCTCCAGGCCCAGATGGATCCAGTCGGCATCGGCCCAGCCCCGCCCGTCGAACCCGGCTGGAGGCAGGTGCCGGGAAGCGGCCCAGCATCCCCAGCGTCTGGAGGGCCACCACGCCCACGCTGTTGGGCGCATGGGTGAGCGAGGTGACACCCCGATAGTCGATCGAGAGCGGTGCTGCCCCAGTCGGACGTGTGGGCCGCGAGGTCGGCTGCGCTGATGGGCACGCCCTGCGACTCGAAGTAGGCCGCCGTGGCGTCAGCGAGCGCTCCCGTGTATAGGCGCATCGGCGCCGTCATCGAAGAGCGTGCGCAGCGTGCGCTCGAGGGCCGGCAGGCGGACGATGTCGCCGGGCGCACGGCACGATCGGCGGGGCGGTAGACGCGTGCCCAGTCGCCGTCGGCGCCGAAGATCGGGGCTGAACGCTCGATGGCGTCGATCCAGCCGCGTGATGCCGGGAAGCCCGAGGCGAGGTCGATGGCCGGCGTCAGCAGGAAGCGCCAGTCGAGCCGGCCGAAGCGTCGATGGGCTTCACCCCACGAATGCACGCCACCCGGGACCGTGATCGACCAGGGGCCACGCGCGGGCATGGCACGGTGTCCGGCCTGCCTCGCGCCCTCGATGCTGGCGCCGGAGCCGGCGCGGCCGCTGCCGTTGAGCGTGACCGCGGCTGTCGGCGGCAGCGTCCCAGATGATCCAGAAGGCGTCGCCCCCGAGGCCACAGCTATGGCCGGCAACGACGGCCAGGGCGGCGTTGGTGGCGATGGCGGCGTCCACGGCGCTGCCGCCGGTGCGCAGCACCAGCATGCCCGCGGCTGTGGCGAGATGATGCGGGCTGGCGACCGCTCCATGGCGACCACGAACGGGGACGCGCGGGCGTGGTGGCGGGCTCTGGGCCGCTGGTTCACGCGCGTCATGATGACGGGCCGGGACGCCTTCGCCGCCGGCAGCGTGACACCGACGCGGGCGCCACCACCGCTGGACGTTCTCGGCGAAGGCGCGGCCCCCGAGGGCGTCGGCCAGGTCGCGCACGATGGCCAGGCCCAGCCCCGAGCCGCGGCTGCTTCGAGACGGGTCCGCCCGGTAGAAGCGGTCGAAGATGTGTGGCAGGGCAGCCGCGGGGATGCCGGGCCCGTCGTCACGCACCGCGAGCGTGATGCCGCTCGTCGGCCGACTCGACCTCGATGGTGATGTGACCGCCCGGCGACGGTGCGTGGCCAAGGCGTTGGCGATGATGTTGCCGAGGATGCGGTCGAGCGCGTCGCGGTCGGCGGTCAACGTGGCATGGACGGCGCGTCGGTCCACGCTGAGCTGCTGCTCCCGGGCCTCGGCCTCGGCTCGGAAGCGCTCGACGGCACCGCGCACGACGTCGAGGCCGTCGAGGGTCTCCAGGCGCAGCGGCGGTCCCGCGACCCCCGGCATGGTCAGGTGGTCGAGATCATCGAGCATGCGTCCAAGGCGATCGGCCTCGTCGGAGATGGCGTCGGCAGCACGCTCGGCCGCCGTCGCCGCGTGGCCGTGCCGTCACGCAGCGCCTGGCTGAAGCCGCCGATGACGGTCAGGGGCGTGCGCAGGTCGTGTCGGATGTCCGCCAGCAGCTGTCGCTGGGCCTCGCGCGTCGCTCCGACCTCTGTGGCCATGGCATTGAAGGCGGCGCTCGCCTCTGCCACCTCGAGCGGCCCGGTCGTGGGCAGCGCCTCGGGCACCCTGCCCGTGGCGACCGTCTCGGAAGCGGCGGCGAGCCGGCCCAGCGGACGGGTCACCGAGCGGCTCAGGCCGATGGCGAGCGGGATCCCGATGACGACCAGGACCAGTCCGGCGAGCGTCAGCGCTCGCAGCAGGTCGGCAGTCGCGAGGGCCGCCGAATCGTCGGCCCGCAGCAGCAGGAGGGCCGGAGCCACCCGGTCGGCCCGCGTGCCTCGCACCGCGGTCGCCGCGTACAGGACCTGGCCCATGTCAGCGGTCGTGGTCGTGCCCGTGAGCACGTCGGTGCCCTCGCTCGGGAGCTGGATGTCCGGCACCGCGTCGAGGGTCACGACCTCCCCGGTATCGGGTGAGCGCACGACGGCCTGGCCCTGCCCGATGAGCATGACGGAGATGCCTGCAGCATCGATCTCGTCCTGCGCCTCGTCCACGAACGCGGCGAACGCGGCGGCGGCGCGTCGATCCGTCTGGGCCTCACGGAAGCGCTCGATGGCGTCGTCCGGCAGGCGCTCGTCGGGACTTCTCCGGCGGAGCGCCTCGAGCGGGATCTGCTGACCGGCGCGAACCGCGTAGGGGATGGTCAGCTCGGCCAGGGCACCCTCGGCTGCATCGCGATGGAGATCTCGCAGCGAGACCCACACCGCGCCGCCCATGGCGAGCAGCGTGGTCAGCCCGAAGACGAGCAGGGCCAGACCGATGCGGCCGCGGAGAGTGCTCACCGCGGGGCGCTCACCCGAAGCGAGCCCGCGCTGGCGGCACCAGACGGTAGCCCACGCCCTTGACCGTCTCGATGGGTGGGCCATCAGCTCCGAGCTTGCGCCGCAGCTCCGAGACGTGGACGTCGACGGTGCGCGTCTCGCCGGGGAAGTCGGTGCCCCAGACCGACGAGAGCAGGTCGTCCCGGCTCCAGACGATGCCGGGGTCGCGAGCCAGCGCGGCGAGCAGGTCGAACTCGCGCGGGCGCAGCTCGAGCCGACGCTCTGCCACATAGGCCTCACGGCGGCGGGGATCGACCCGCAGGTTGCCCACGTCCATCGGCCTTGCTCCGCGCAACGCCGGGTCGGCGCGGCGCAGGATGGCCTTGACGCGCGCCACCATCTCGCGCGGGTTGAAGGGCTTGGTGAGGTAGTCGTCCGCCCCGACCTCCAGGCCCACGATGCGGTCGATGTCGTCGCTGCGCGCGGTCAGCATCAGGATCGGCGTCTCGCCGCGCCGGCGAACCTCACGGGTGACCTCGATGCCGTCGAGCTTGGGCAGCATCAGGTCCAGCACGATGAGGTCGGGATCGACGCGGTCGTGCTGATCGAGCGCCTCCTGCCCGTCGCGGGCATCGACGACGTTGTAGCCGGCCTGCTCGAGGTACAGGCGGACCAGCTCGACGATGTTGCGTTCGTCGTCGACGACGAGGATGGTCTTCACGCGACCGAGCATAGCGGCGCCGGTCGAGGCCCCGGGTCACGCCATGTCAGCGCTGCGTAAGGGGGAGGGGTAGGCTCAGGCGGTGACGACGACAGCGCGGCCCGACCCCTTGCGACCGAGCAGGTCGGCGGCGGGCGAGGCCTGGGCGGAACGCGTCCGCGCGGAGCGGGAGCAGGTCGAACGGCTGCGCGAGGTCCACGGACATCTGCCGACTTCTACGCGCCGATGGCCGCACGCTTCGGCCAGGACCCGTTCCGGCGTGACGATCCATCGCTCGACGCCGTGCTGGCGCTGGCATCGCCGGGCCAGCGATGGCTGGATCTCGGTGCCGGCGGCGGGCGCTACGCTCTGCCGCTGGCCCTGCGCGTGGCGCGCGTGCACGCCGTCGAGCCCTCCGCTTCGATGCTGGAGGTGCTGCGAGCCGGCATGGCCGCGCACGGCATCGACAACATCGACATCACCGCCGCGCGGTGGCCCGTGCCCGGCGGCGTGCCCATGGCCGACGTGGCGCTGATGGCCCACATCGGCTACGACATCGAGGACTTCGCGGGGTTCCTCGATGCCGCGGAGGCGGCCGTGTCGGAGCGATGCGTCGTGGTGATGCGAGCGAGCGAGGGCAGCGGACCGGGTCAGCTCTTGTGGCAGGTGATCCACGGCGAGCCACGCGTTCCATACCCCACGCTGGGCGAACTCCTGGTGCTGCTGACCGCTCGGGGTGCCGTGCCGGAGGTGCGCCTGATCCAGCGTCCAGGTTGGGGGTACCCCACGTTCGAGGAGCTGGTCGAGGCGTCGCGCCGCCAGCTGTGGCTGCGCCCGGGCTCCAGCAAGGACCGGCGACTGTGGCAGCTGCTCCGTTCGCGCGCCGTGGAGGAGGAGAGCGGCTGGGTCCTGCCAACGCCCCCGATGGAGGATGGCGTGGCGACCTGGGCCGTGCGGTCGGCGGCCTGACGATCAGCTCACCGCTTCGCCGGGCTCCGGCGCGAGCACGCGGACGTCACCGAGGCCGAGATGCTCGAGCTCCTCGCGCAGCTGATCGGGCGTCCCGGCGAGGATGGGGAAGGTGCCGTAGTGGATCGGCACCACCGTGGAGGCGCCCAGCAGCTCGACCGCCCGTGCCGCGGCGGGCGGGTCCATGGTGAAGTGTCCGCCGATGGGCAGGAACGCGACGTCGGGCCGATGCAGCTCGCCGATGAGCCGCATGTCCCCGAACAGCGCGGTGTCGCCGGCGTGATACAGGCGCCGTCCGTTCTCGAGCTCGACGACGAAGCCGGCCGGCTCGCCCAGGTAGAGCGGGATGCCCGCGTCGGCCAACCAGTCGCCGGCCGAGTGCTCTGCGGGGACCATGCTCACGCGGATGCCCCCGATGGCCAGCGAGCCGCCCTTGTTCATGCCCACCACTTCGGCACCGGTATCCTGCGCGTCCAGCCAGAGGCTCAGCTCGTGGATGGCCGGCCAGACCGGAGCCGTGCGGCGGGCGATGGTGAGCGCGTCGGCTGACGCGATCTCGCCCGGCATCGCGCCCAGGTGGTCATGGTGTCCATGGGTGACGAGCATGACGTCACAGCGCTCGATGGCCTCGGGCCCGACCGGGCAGCGTGGGTTGCCGAACCAGGGGTCGATGAGGATGCTCGTGCCGTCCTCGCTCTCGACATGCACGTTGGCGTGCCCGTACCAGGTGAAACGGAACCCCAGCTCCTCGCCCATCGGTCTCCTCCTGACGTACGTAGCGGGTGACAACGGCATCCTAGCTACTCCTGCGTGCCCGCGGCCGGCAGGTATGCTGCCGACATGAAGGTGCTGAAGCTGACCACTGGACCGGTCGCCACGAACGTCTGGGTCCTCGCCGATGTCCGGACGCGTGAGGCCATCGCCATCGACACGGCCACGCCCTCGGTGCGCTGGCTGACCCAGGTGCTGGGCGACGAAGGCTGGAACCTCCGCTTCATCGTCAGCACGCATCGTCACTGGGACCACATCGGCGACAACGCCGAGGCGGTCATCGCCACTGGCGCCAGGCTGGCGGTGCACGTCGCGGACCGCCACGGGCTGACGCAGCCCGACCCGATGTCCGCGCCGTTCCCCATCCCGCCGAGCGTGCCTGCGGTCGATCTCGCGGAGGGCTCACGCATCCGCTTCGGTGAGATCGACCTCAACGTGCTTCACACGCCGGGCCACACCGAGGGCTCGGTGTGTCTGCTGAGCCCGGAGGACCGGGTGCTCATCAGCGGTGACACGCTCTTCGCGGGAGGCTGGGGTCGGACGGATCTGCCCGGTGGGAACGCGGACGCGATGGTCGAGTCACTCTCGCGGCTGGCGACGCTGGAGGACGGCTTGGACGTGCTGCCCGGTCACGGACCTGAGACCACCATCGGCCGCGAGAAGCCCTGGCTGCAGCGGGTGGCGCAGAAGAACGCCTTGCCCTGGTAGCGCCCGGGCGAGCGCTCGACGGGGCCCTGGGACGGAGCGCTAGGCGAAGCGGCCCGAGGCCTCGGAATCGAGTGAATAGATGCGCTGCGTCCCGAAGCCCTTCACCTCGACCTCACCGAGGTCCGAGCAGGCGAACTCGTCCCGGATGAGCACCCAGCTGTCGGCGCTGACGACGATCTGCATGGGGTCGGCCAGGTTCTCCATGCGGGCAGCCATGTTCACGCCCGGCCCGAAGATGTCGTAGACGTACTTCTGGACGCCCACCACCGAGCCGATGATGGGCCCGCTATGGATGCCGATGCGGCAGCGCCATGCCTCCGGGTGGGCAGCATTGCGGCGCTCGATGTAGCGCCGCATGCGCAGCGCCACCTTGGCGATGTTGACGGCGTGATCAGGGTTCGCCTCTGGCAGGCCGCTCACCGCCATGTACGCGTCACCCATGGTCTTGAGCCGCTCGCATCCGTAGAGCTCCACGATGCGGTCAAAGGCGCTGAAGATGTCGTTCAACTCGGCGATGGTGCTGGTTGGGTCGTTGGCGATGGCCATGTTCGTGAAGCCGACGAAGTCGAGCAGTAGCACGCTGGCCGACTCGAAGCGCTGCGGTGTCGTGGAGCCGTAGTCGCGGAGCTCCTCGTAGACCGCGCGGGGCATGATGTTGAGCAGCAGCTTCTCTGCGCGCTCCTTCTCCCGCTGCAGGTCGCGCGCATTCTTCTCTGCCATGCGTGAGTACGAATCGAGCAGGTACTCGGCCTCCTTGCGTTTGTTGATGTCGCGGCCCTCGATCAGCGCGACCTCGCGCTCCGGGTGCTTGAGGCGACGGACCTCGATCTCAGCGTTGATCGTACGGGCGCCGCTCGTGACCTCGGTCTCCCAGGTGTAGCGCCGGCCCCTCTCGAGCTTGTCGCGGATGGCATCCACGTCCAGGCCGGGGATGCGTGCTCCGAGCGAGGCGTCAGCATCCGGCTCCGGGCCGAACCACTCGAAGAAGAGCCCATTCTCGAAGAGGATCTCCCACGTCGACGGGTCCACGATGGCGATGGCGCTGCCGATGGAGCGGAGGGCCAGGTCGGGCAGCGTGACCGGCTCGACGGCTGTTTGATCTGGCGCGGACCGGGGCGCCTCTGTCCCAGTCACGTGCTCGTCGGACATCAGCTGGTGACCACCAGGTGCTCACGGATGTGGATCTGGTGCATCACCGAGTTCACGTCGGCCGGAGGCATGTCATGGTCCTCCATGGCTTCTTTGAGCAGGCTGGCCATGACCAGGAAGGCTTCGTGCGTGATGCCCAGGTGTGCATGGACGCGCCGCAGGTGGTCATCGCTATAGGAGCCAGGCCCACCCATGACCGCGGAGATGAACTTCGATTGGTGGTCGATCTGGCGCCGCATGTCCACGCCCGCGAAGTAGGGTCCCATGACCTCGTCCTCCAGGACGTAGTCATAGAACGTCGACACCACCCTGCGGACCATCGCAAAGCCGCCGTTGCGCTCGAATATCGTCTGGTTCACCACTTGACCTTGAGGAAGGACGCTCGACACAAGAAGACTACACGCCGTCTGGCTGCGCTGGCATGGCCTTGTGCCATTCGGACGATGAGCGCGTCACTCGGAAGCCGTGCCGCTCGTAGAGTGACATCGCCGCATGGGGGTTCTCCGCGTCCACGTGGAGCTGCGCTCCTTGCATGCCGTGATCACGCAGCGCCAGCAGCGCCCGTCCCAGCAGTGCCGACGCCAGGCCACGCCGACGCCACGGGCGACGGGTGAAGATGGGCTCGGTCCAGCCGCGCCGATAGCCATGCTCACGGTTCTCGACGGGGTCGATGGCAGCGTGGATGCCGCCGGCGATGTCGGCGCCCTCGAAGGCGACGATCTGCAGTCGGAGATCGAACAGCGGGCTATCGACCCACGACTGGTAGGCAGAAGGGGAGTCATCCCATGCCCCGAAGTGATCCCGGAAGGCTTCGCACATCGCCGCCCAGTAGGCGGGCAGCTCGTCCCTCTCGAGAGGACGCACCTCGAGCCCATCGGGCAGGGCTGGGACCTCGATGTCGTCCAGCGGTCGGGCGCAGCATGTGGTGGTAGACCCGAACACGCTCGATAGCCTCGACCGCGGGCCAGCGCGAGCCGCGCCGACATCGCGGTCCTGGAACCAGGTGGTCAGCACCGGCCTTCCCTCGAATGTCTGCTCGGTCGCGAGCTCGAGTAGGCGGGCCTCGTTGCGGATGGCCATGGCCGACCCGATGCCGCGTCGGCGCCAAGTCAGGATGGACATCACCGAGCGAGTTGAAGTGGCGCTCGCCGTAGGCCGTGTCGGCCCACTCGATGAGTGAATGCGCAACCAGCGTCTCACCCACGAACCCCAGCACGACGTCGCGCAGCGGATCGATACGCGTCATGTTGGCGTAGCGCACACGCAGGCGATCGAGGCTGACGACCATCTCTTCCCCGTTGGCCTCATCTGCCGCACGGATGAGCTCCACCAGGGCCGGCAGGTCCGGTTCGCCGCGGAAGGTACGGAACGTGAGGCCGGGGAGACTTGCGGGCGCATCCGGCAAGCGGGGTCCGAGGGCGATCCGTCACAGCTGGAGGGGCTTGTGCCACTCCGATGCCGAGCGGTCGACAGCGTAGCGGTGGCGCCCATAGAGCGCGATGGCCTGGTGCTCGTTCTGCGAGTCCACCCCCAGCTGGGCCGAAGTCATCCCGCGCTCCCTCAGCTGGTGGAGCGAGCGCCCAAGCAGCGCATACGCCAGTCCTCGGCGGCGCCAGGGCCGGCGCGTGAAGACCGGGTCGGTCCAGCCACAGAGGTAGCCATTGGCCGCATTCTCGTGGCGGTCGATGACACCCTGGACACCGGCCACGACCTCGTCCCCGTCGAAGGCGACGACCACCAGCTCGGGCTCCATGAGCGGGTCGTCGAGCCATCGCTGGCGTGCCGCTGCGGAGAAGTCATGCCCGCCGAAGTGGTCGCGGAAGGCTTCGGCGGCGGCATCCCAGACGCGCGGCAACAGTTCGCGGGTCACCGGTCGCACTTCGATGCCGGGCGGAAGCGAGGGCACATCGATGTCGTCCATGTCCGGCCGCGTCATGTGGTGATAGACGCGCACCTTCTCGTAGCCGCGACGCCGAACCAGCTCAAGGCCGCCGAGGTTAGGGTCGTCGAGCCAGGTGGTGAGCTTGCGCGGCCCCGGGAATGCCTCGCGCGCAGCCAGCTCGACGAGCCGGGCTTCGTTGTAGGCCATCATGGCAGCGCCCAGGCCACGCCGCGCGAACGTGGGATGCACCTGGCCGAGGCTGCGATAGTGGCGCTCGCCCGCGGTCGTATCGGAGTACTCGATCGACGAGGACGCGGCAAGGCGCTCGCCGACGAAGGCAAGGAGCACGCCTTCCTGCGGTCCGATGTGTGTGGGAGAGCGGAGCTCGCTGCCCAACACCTCCACGCTCACTCGCTCCTTCTCTCCGTTGGCCTCGTTGAAGGCGTTGGCGACCTCCACCATCGCCGGGATGTCGTCTTCACCCGAGTAGAAGCGGAAGCGCAGGGCGGGGATGGCGGGCGCGCCGGGAACGTCGATCCAGCGCCGGGTCAGGGTCACGGGTCAGTAGTCCTTCCTTCCTTGTCGTCGCAGGTTCTTCTTGTGCTGCTTGAAGAACTTGCCCAGCCGGCGGTCGGCTTCACGGCGAGCGCGCTCGTCGGCGCGAACCTCGGCGGCATGACGCTCGGCCTCCAGCTTCTGGTGGCTGGCGAGGCGGGCCTCCGAGAGCGTGCCCGCGAGCAGTGCGGCCCGCACCGCGCAGCCGGGTTCGCCATCGTGCCGGCAGTCGCTGAAACGGCACTCCCGGGCTAGCATCTCGATCTCGTCGAACGTCGCCGACACTGCGTCGCCGTCGCCAAGGACGCCGACCGTGCGCAGGCCGGGCGTGTCGATGAGCAGGCCGCCGCCGGGCAGGACGAACAGCTCGCGATGGGTCGTCGTGTGGCGACCCTTGCTGTCGTCCTCGCGCTGCGCCTTGACCGCCTGTCGCTGTTCTCCCAGCAGAGCATTGGTGATGGTCGACTTGCCCACGCCCGAGGAACCGAGCAGGCAGGCGGTCTGTCCACGCTCCAGCGTACCGCGCAGCTCGGCGAGCCCCGTGCCCTCGATGGCACTGGTGACGATGATGCGAGTGCCGGCGGCGACAGCGTGCACGTCGGTGATGGCGCCTTCAAGGTCCACGGCGACGTCGACCTTGTTGAGCACCACGATGGGCGTCACGCCACCGTCGAGCGCGAGGAGGAGGTAGCGCTCGATGCGTCGGAGGTTGAGGTCGTGGTCAAGGCCCGACACGAGGAACGCGACGTCCACGTTGGCGGCCAGCACCTGCGCCCGCCCGTCGGATGGGCGCTGGCGCACGAACGTGCCGCCGCGCGGCAGGACCTCGCGCAGTGCCCCTTGTCGAGCGTTCCCGCTGACCGGCTCGAGAGCCAGCCAGTCGCCGACCGCGGGCAGCTCGGTGCGGTCGGCGACCTCCCGGGCGAAGCGGCGCTGGATGACGACGTCCACGGGGCCTGCCGCGCTGACGGCGAGACCGCCTTCGCTGCTGATCACTCGGCCGGGGTACAGGCCGGCGGCCGCGTGTGGCGCGAACGCCATGCCGCGGTCCGCCGACCAGCCCAGCTCGTCGAAGGCGGGTGTGCTGCTGCTCTCGTGCTCGCGCATCAGCCGACTCTCTTGAGCTTGCCGGTACGCTTGGCGTAGGCCTCGGCCTTGCCGAAGGTCCAGATCCCCAGTGGGATGAAGACGACGGCCATGACCAGCAGCGGCCACACCAGGTGCAACAGGTCACCGATGGGGACACCGTCGATGAGGCCGGCGCGGATGCCCTCTAGCACGTAGGTCGCCGGGGACAGGCGTGATAGTGCCTGCATCCATTCGGGCAGCACCTCCACGCTGTAGTAGACGCCGCTTACCAGGAGCAGCGCGGACTGCAGCACGAAGGTCATCTGGGCACCTCGCTCGACATACATCAGGGGCAGGATGGCAGCCATCATGCCGATGCCGATGAAGGAAAGCGAGCCGACGAAGAGGAACACGATGGCCGTGACCGGGTCGGCCTGGGTGAAGTCCATGCCGAAGAAGAGCGCCAGCACGAGCAGCATCACGAAGGTGTGCACCAGGCCGTAGAGGACCGCGTACATCGTCGATCCCAGCAGCTGCGCCCAGCGGCGGACCGGCGCCATGAAGGTGTACTCGAGCGTGCCCTCCCAGCGCTCCCAGGCCACCGTCTCGGCGATGAAGCCGAAGACGATGGACAGGAAGTTCCAGAAGACCGCGCCGATCATCAGCGTCAGCACCAGCTGTGGGTCGTCCTGCTCCACGCCGATGAAGGCGATGGCCAGGGCACTGGTCGTGGCGTAGACGAGCCAGGCGATCTCCCAGCCCCAGTAGCGCTTGGTCAGGAAGAAGTTGCGCTCGATGAAGGCGTAGCTCGCGATGAGCTCACGCGTCAGCAATGCCATGGGAATTCGGTTCCTATCAGGTGAGGGTGGCGGATGGGATGTCGCTCGGGGCGCCGCCGGCGAGGCGGGCGCGGGTCGGGTCGACGGTGGTTACCGCTGCCGTTGCGACGGACGGGGATCCGCATGTCAATCGTTCTCCTCTTCCTCGACGTCATCGTCGAGTGAGCGCCCGGTCCAGGTCATGAAAACGGACTCGAGCGTGGCGGGAAGGCCGAACTCGTGCGCGACCTTGCGCTTCAGCTCGTCGGGTGTGCCCTCGACGACGACGCGGCCGTCATCGAGGATGGCCAGCCGGTCACAGAGACGGTCGGCCTCGGCCAGGTCGTGCGTCGTGAGCACGATGGTGGCGTCGTGGCTGGCCGTGATGTCCTCGATGAAGGCCTGCACGTCGAGCTTGCTGCGCGGGTCCAGCCCGGTGGTGGGCTCATCGAGCAGCAGCAGCGTCGGGCTCGTGAGGATGGCCCTCGCGATGGCGACCTTCTGCTGCATGCCGCGGCTCATCTGCTCCATGGGGCTGTCCAGGCGCGACGCGGCCATGCCCAGCCGAGCCATGATCCGCTCTGCCTCCCGCTTGGCTTCGCCGGCACGCAGGCCATAGAGCCGGGCGGCATAGAGCAGGTTCTCGTGGGGCGAGAGTTTCTTGAAGAAGGCCGCGTCCACCGAGACCCGGTTGATGAGTCGCTTGACGGCCATCTCGTCGTCGCCCACGTCGTGGCCGAACACCTCGATGCGTCCGGCATCAAGGGTCAGCAACGTGCTGATGAGGCGGATGAGCGTGGATTTGCCGCCACCGTTGGCGCCCAGGATGCCGTAGGTCTCGCCGCGCTCGACTGCGAGCGTGACGTCGTCCACGGCGGTCACGGTCTTCTTGTGGCGACCGAGGCTGAAGCGTTTGGTGACGTGGTCGATGAGCAGGGCCGTGGAGCCGTCCGCCCAGGGACGGGCCGCCTGCGTGATCGGCTGCCTCTGCGGCAGCGGGGCGATCGGAGATGTGATCGCGGGGCGAGGTTCTGTGCTGATGACCATGGCTCTGTTCCTTCGGTATCGAGGTCGTCGTGACGGGCCCAGCTTCCAGAGGAAGCGCGGGAGTCTCGGCTCTCGATGCCGCAGGGGAGGCGGGCATCAAAAAAGCCGGGGGCCCATCCGACCCTCCGGCTCGATCGACTGGCGCTCATGGCGCCTCATGGATCTACGAAGGGCACGGATCTCCCGCATCCGGGGCGCCGCAGGGCGCGCCCGACCGCAGCCGAGGGGCAGCGGTGCTGGTGAGGCGGATGCTTGTCATCTGGTATCGAATCTCCATCTTCGGGATCCACTGCGGACTGCCGGGCGTCCCGGCCGCCGCACATGATATACCCGCCGTCAAACCGGCGCTCGGGCGTGTGTCGTTGCTCAGTGAACCTGCCCGCGGAACGATCGCAGCCGTCGTCCGGGCTGCTGGTGGGCGCCGCTTGCCGGCTGGACCGATACTTCAGTCATGGACCGGACTGACGCCTATGCGCTCCTGCGGGGAGGCACCATCGACCCGCCGCTGGCCGCGCTACTGTGGCTCTTGACGGAGGATGGCGTGCCCCTGATGGTCGTCGGCGACGCGGACCAGATGGTGCGCTCCGACGTGGCCGCCGCGATCCTCTCCCTGGACCCGGAACGCGAATGGCTGGTCCTCGACGGGTCGACGGACCTGCTGACCACCGAACGCCTGGTCTCTCTGCTGCGAGGAGGCGTCGCGCTGGGTATGACCATCCCAGTAGCAGGGCTCTCGGAGGCCATCGAGCGCCTGATCGCCGGGGGCCTGCCGGAGGATGGGGTGCGCCGCCTCGGTGTCGTCATCGTGGTCGATCGCACCGAGGTGGGCCTGCGCTGCGTCGCGGCGCACTACCTGCGGCCGACCGAGCGCGATGGCCAGGGGCACATCCAGCGTCGGCCGCCGGCCGTGCTGGCGGCCTGGGACCCGGAGGCGGACGAACACGAGCACTACGCCTGGGCTATCACGCCCGAGCTGGCCGACCGGGTCGACCGTTCGCAGGCCGATCTCGAAGACCGGCTCCGCGAGCGGGCGCTGTTCCTCGCCGCCGCCGCCGCTGATGACGCCGGGCCAGACGAGCAGGCGGCCCGGCGCGGGCGATTCCTCGCGGCAGAGCCGCCCCGTAAGGCGGCGCCACCCCATCCACCCGCCGCACCATCGCCCCTCAGGGGAGGGCTGACCGACCCTGATCCCGAGCCCCACTCGCACTGACCGACGCCGCGCTCACGGCGCGGCCGGACTGGAGAAGCGGAGGGTCGGCTGGTCGAAGGCAGACAGCAGGCGCAGGCCCGGCTGGTCGCGGTCGAGTCGCACTGCGCGTCGCAACCCGTCGAGCAGCGCTCGCTCGGACTTGCGGTCGTCGCAGGCGTCGTCAGCGGCGCCCTCGAGACCGGCGATCGTGACGAACACGCCATCGGTCGCGTAGCGCCCGCGATAGGGACCACAGGGGCCCTCGCCGGCGACCACTCCATCGCTGAGCCTCAGCGTCACCTCGCTGCCCGGATCCGGTATCCCCGGGCCACCTGCGAGCAGCCAGGTGCTGCCTTCGACGGGTCGCTGGCTGACGAAGTCGAGGCGCTCGCCCGTGTCGGACGATGCCAGGACGAGACGGTCCGGCGGCAGCGTCAGCCTCTGTGAGGTGGCCTCGAGGACCCGCACCATGGCCGCCTCCTGGGCGGCGAGCTCGGGCGTGCAGGGCGCGTCGGTGCGGTCCAACTCGCCCACGCTCAGCACATCGGCATTGCGGGAGAACTCCGCCACCACGCCGTTGCAGCCGGTCGACCCGGTCAGCTGGCCGCTGGCCGACCGGCGGGCGACGCTGGCGCGGTCGGGCCGGAACGAGACGACCGCCTGCTGCTCCCTCGCGGCGGGGACCGTGCGGCCGTCGGCCGTGTAGCTGAGCAGGCGCCAGTCGGCCATCTCGAGTGCTCCCACGTCGTCCAGCCCGAAGCGGACCAGCTCCACACCATCGACGTCACGCAGCACCAGCTTGTCGTCCATGGGATCCGCACCACCGACGATCTCGAAGCTGGCGGCTGTTCGAAGGCCGTCGACCATCGCCAGCTGCACCATCGTCGTCTGCTCGGCACAATCATTTCGCTTCAGGCCACGCAGTCG
Organism: uncultured Chloroflexia bacterium; assembly: GCA_963712735.1. Taxonomy (GTDB): domain Bacteria; phylum Chloroflexota; class Limnocylindria; order Limnocylindrales; family CSP1-4; genus JAFMJV01. The sequence continues at coordinate 414,866 of CAVQIZ010000005.1, forward strand.
GATGTCGATGGCTGCCCCGGTGCGGCCATAGCGTCCCCGGAAGAGCGTGCAGCCGCCGGATGCCCGCAAGCCCCCCGCCGCCCCCCATGTCATCCACGCCGCGACCTCCGGACCGGGCACACGCTCGGTGCCTCGGGAGCGATAGCTCTCGAGCCTCCATGGCGTCCCTACCAGCGGGAGCCGTCCTTCGGGCGCACGGCCCAGGGGCAGCGAGACGGAGTCAGCGGGCTGGCCCAGGGCGGACGGCGGCCCGGCCAGCAGGGAGGCCCCCAGCGCCAGGGCGAGCAGGACTCGGTGTCGACGCGTCACCGGCGCAGTATCCATCGGCGGCGCACCCCCTGTCGTGTAGGGCCTTCGTGACGGCTGGACCGCCGCAGCGGGTCAGTGGGCACGGGTGACGGCGGGGTGAAGGGAGTAGCATGCGACGCAGAAAGCCAACTTGCGTCCGCCCGACGCCCACTGGAGGTTCCACCATGACTGCCCCTCGTGTCGCCGCGTCCGTCGGCGACCTCGTCTCGTACCTCGACGGCATCTGTCACCTCGAGGGCGACCGGCTCGTCATCGATGACGTCGATGCCTTCCGCGCCAGTGGCATCAAGGATGTCGCGTGGAGCGCCACCTTCAGCGACGACGACGTCGTCGTGCAGGCCGCGCGCTGGATCGTGTGGGAGGCCTCGCAGGAGCTGGGCTGCCCCTCGGCCAGCATCCACGAGCTGTACATGGCCCGCTCGCGCGACGAGTACAGCGGCTGGACCGAGCCGGCTATCAACCTGCGCACGCAGGTCTTCGACATGGCCGCCGCGGGCTGCCGTGCCGCCATGGAGCTGGGTGCTGGCTCGCCCATCTGGGAGCTCGCCCGCTCCGAGCAGGCCTACACCTACCAGCGCCCCGGTGAGTACATCACCAGCGTTCTCGCCGGCGCCATCCATGCCGGCTGGCAGGGACCCATCTTCATCCAGGGTGACCACTACCAGTGGAACGCCAAGAACTACGCCCAGGACCCAGACACGGTGACCTCCGCCCTGCATGCGGCCACTCTGGACGCCATGTCGGTCGGCTACGGCAACATCGACATCGATTCATCGACCCTAGTGGATCTCTCCTTCGACAGTCTCGACGAGCAGCAGCGCGAGAACTACACGCGCGCCGCCGAGCTGGCCGCGCTCATCCGCGCCAACGAGGAGCTGGTCATCTCCATCGGCGGCGAGATCGGCGAGGTGGGCAAGAGCAACTCCACTCCCGACGAGCTGCGAGCGTATCTCGACGGCTTCAACCGCGACTTCAAGGCCCGCGCCGGCGAGGACGCCATCGGTCTCTCCAAGGTGAGCGTGCAGACAGGCACCTCTCACGGCGGTGTTCCGACGGCGGACGGCAAGGTGGCCGAGGTCAAGCTCGACTTCGAGGTGCTGCGTGAGCTCGGCATCGTCGCTCGCGAGTACGGGCTCGCCGGCGCTGTCCAGCACGGCGCCTCGACGCTGCCGGACGAGCTGTTCCACCGCTTCCCGGAGGTCGAGACGGCCGAGATCCACCTGGCCACCGGCTTCCAGAATGCGCTCTACGAGCACCCGGCGTTCCCCGCGGAGCTCTACGCCAGGGTCGAGCAGTACTGCTTCGACAACCTCGCCGACGAGCGCTCCGAGGGCCAGACCGACGCGCAGTTCGTCTACAAGACGCGCAAGAAGGCGCTCGGAGAGATCAAGCGCGATCTGTGGGACCTGGAGACGAAGGATGAGATCATCGCCAGCCAGCAGGCCAAGATGAAGTACCTCTTCGAACAGCTCGGCATCACCGGCAACCGCGCCACCGTCGAGAAGTACGTGCGCGCGCCCGAGCGGCACAAGCCCGTGCCCGCCGGACTCAAGGCGTAATCCCGGCGCAGCCAGTACCATCATCTCCAACGCGCGCCCGTGCGGCGCGACGTCGAGCAGCATCGTCGCCGGGGCTCATCTGGGTCCCGGCGATGGTCTGTTCAGGCACAGGCGAACGCCCGCGCCAGCGCTCACGCCGTGCCCGGGGTCAATCCTGACCAGATAGGTAAGATATCGGCATGCTCAATGACACCACCATCACCGAGGCCCTGCGGAACGTCCAGGATCCGGAGCTGCATCGCGACATCGTGAGCCTGGACATGGTCAAGGAGATCCACGTCGACGGCACGGCCGTAGCCCTCAAGGTCGACCTGACCACGCCCGCCTGCCCCTTGAAGGATCAGATCGGCGCTGACATCGAGGAGAAGCTGGCGCCCCTCGGTGCCACAAAAGTAGACATCACCTGGGGCGCGTCCGTGCGTCGGGCCACGAGCGGCCAGCAACAGGAGAACATCCTGCCGGGCGTCAAGAACATCATCGCCGTTGCCTCCGGCAAGGGCGGCGTGGGCAAGAGCAGCGTGTCGGTGAACCTGGCCACCTCACTGGCCCTGGAAGGCGCCACTGTCGGGCTGCTCGACGCGGATATCACGGGCCCCAACATCCCCCAGATGATGGGCGTGGAGGGTCAACCGGCAGCCACGCCCGAGGGAAAGATCAAGCCCCTCGAGCGCTACGGCGTCAAGGTCATCTCCATCCAGTTCTTCGTGCCTCCCGGGCAGCCCATCGTCTGGCGGGGCCCGCTCGTCGGCGGGGCGATCCAGCAGTTCCTGCGCGATGTCGACTGGGGCGAGCTCGACTACCTCGTGGTGGACATGCCGCCCGGCACCTCCGACGCCCAGCTGACGCTGGCCCAGTCGGTGCCGGTGACCGGCTCGGTCCTCGTCAGCACACCGCAGGACGTGGCCCTCTCGGACGTGGAGAAGGCGCTCAACATGTTCGAGCGCATGTCGGTCCCCATCCTGGGGATCGTCGAGAACATGAGTGCCTTCATCTGTCCGCACTGTGGCGAGGCTACGGAGATCTTCGGTCGCGGCGGGGTGGAGCGCTTCGCCCGAGCCCACGACCTCCACTACTTCGGCGGCATCCCACTGGATGTGAAGGTGCGTCAGGGTGGCGATGCCGGGGTGCCTGCCGTCGCCCAGCGAGAGCCGGGGCCGGCTGCCGAGGTCATGCGCGAGGTCGCTCGTGCCGTGGCCGGCCGGGTCAGCATGCGCGCGGCGGCAGAGGCGCCGGTCCTCACCATCACCTGACGGTCGCTCAGCTGCCCAGCTGTCTCCACAGCTCGGTGATGGCGGCATTGGCTGCTCGGCGTCGTCCGGCGTCACCGCTGCGGAAGGCCTTTCGCGTCGCCGTCGTCGCCACGCCGTCGCTGACGATCGCGATGTCGACGCGCATGTCGCCACGCTCCTCCCGGGCGATGACCGCCAGACCGATGTCGGCGCCGGACCGCTCGCGGACATCGCTCGCCAGCGACGCCGCTTGGCCTGACGCGACGATGTCCTGCTCCGCGTGCGAGAGGAAGGCCGACGCCCCCAGCAGTAGGGCCAGGTAGCCACCGGTACCGACCTCGACCGTGGCCAGGCGGCGGCGGCCCATGCGGTCGCCAAGGACGCTCCGCCAGTCCTCGTCGCCGCGCCCGAAGACGTAGGCGTCGAGTCGCGGGCTCAGGCTGGCGATGGCCTCGCCCACGAGCGCCTCCGCACTGCGGCCACCCTCAGCGACGGCGCTGACACGCAGGTCGACGAAGTCCGGCCGAGCGTAGGTGGCCATGCGTGGGTTGGAGACCTCGAGCAGGTCCTTGCCCACCAGGTCCACGAGCGCTGACTCGCCGATGCCGGTGAGATGGAGGGTCACGGCCGCGCGGTCGAGCCCGAGGCCCCGAGCACGCAGGCGGGGAAGGGCCTGCTCCCGCCACATCGGGCGCAGTTCTCGCGGCGGCCCGGGCAGGGCGATGACCACCTTGCCGTCGCGCTCGACCCACCATCCCGGCGCCGTGCCGTGAGGGTTGGCCATGGCGACGGCGCTCGGGATGCGCCATGCCTGCTTCAGATTGACCTCCGAGAACGGCAGGCCGCGCGCGGCCCAGAGGTCACGCAGCCAGGCCTCCAGCTCGGCATCGACGAACGGCTCCTCGCCCAGCGCAGCAGCGATGGCCTCACGCGTGAGGTCATCAGGTGTGGGCCCCAGGCCGCCGCTGGTGACGACCATGTCAGCTCGCGCCAGCCCGCCTGCGACCGCCTCGCTGACGACCTCCAGGCGGTCCGGCAGCTGGCTCATGCGCAGGACCTCGACGCCCAATGCCGAGAGCTCTCTGGCGATCTCGCCGCTGTTGGTGTCCTGGGTCTCACCCACGAGCAGCTCGGCACCGATGGCCAGCATCTCGGCGGTCGCGATGGGGGTCGAGGGCGGGGTCGGAGGCATCGTCGAGGAGTCTAGCGGCGTGTGGGGCGCGGGGGATCGATCGTTGGAGGTTGACGCCTGGGGTGACTCTGTGTTATCACTCTAGGACTGAGAGTGCTAACCACCGCGCAGGAGTCAGCCGACTGCTGTAGAGGGGTCACCAGGACGAAGCGAACACACAGGGAGGCACGATGGCCAAGCTCATCTCCTACGACGAACAGGCTCGCGCGAGCCTGAAGGCCGGTATCGACGCTCTTGCCGATGCCGTCAGCACCACACTCGGCCCCAAGGGTCGAAACGTCGCGCTCGACAAGAAGTACGGTGCGCCCACCGTCACGCATGACGGCGTCACCGTCGCCCGTGACATCGAGCTGGACGATCCCTTCGAGAACATGGGGGCGCAGCTGCTCAAGGAAGCCGCCACCAAGACCGAGGACGTCGCCGGCGACGGCACCACCACCGCCACCGTGCTGGCCCAGGCCATCGTCAACGAGGGCCTCAAGAACGTTGCCGCGGGCGCCAACCCGATGCAGATGAAGATCGGCATCGACGCGGCGGAGAAGGCCCTGTCCGCGGCCATCACCAAGGCCGCCGTGCCGGTGGCAGGTCACGCCGAGATCGCCCAGGTCGCCGCCATCAGTGCCGCCGACCAGGAGATCGGTGACCTGATCGCTGACGTCTTCGACAAGACCGGCAAGGACGGCGTGATCACGGTCGAGGAGAGCCGAACGATGGCCTTCGAGACCGAGTTCGTCGAGGGCATGCAGTTCGATCGGGGCTACATCAGCCCGTACTTCGTCACCGACACCAACCGCATGGAGGCGGTGCTCGACGAGCCCCACATCCTAATCACCGACAAGAAGATCAGCGCCATCGCCGATATCGTCCCGGCGCTGGAGAAGGTCATCGGCACAGGCAGGAAGGACCTGCTGATCGTGGCCGAGGACGTCGACGGCGAGGCTCTCGCCACGCTGGTCGTGAACAAGCTCCGTGGCGTCGTCAACGTGCTGGCCGTCAAGGCACCCGGCTTCGGTGACCGCCGCAAGGAGATGCTGCGTGACATCTCGATCCTGACCGGCGGCAACGTCATCAGCGAAGAGGTCGGCCGCAAGCTGGAGTCGGTCGAGCTCGAGGACCTTGGTGTCTGCCGCCGCGTGGTCGCCAACAAGGACAACACGACCGTCGTCGAAGGCAAGGGCGATGCCAAGGCCATCGAAGGCCGCATGTCGCAGATCAAGGCGCAGATCGAGGAGACCACCTCCGACTACGACCGCGAGAAGCTGCAGGAGCGGCTGGCCAAGATGGCCGGTGGCGTGGCCATCATCAAGGTCGGCGCCGGCACGGAGGTCGAGCTCAAGGAGAAGAAGCATCGCGTCGAGGACGCGTTGTCGGCCACCCGCTCTGCCCTCGAGGAGGGCTTGGTGCCCGGCGGCGGCGTGGCGCTGCTGAACGCCCAGAAGGCGCTCGACAGCATCAAGCTCGAGGGTGATGCGGCGACCGGCGTCGCCATCGTCCGACGAGCCCTCGAGATGCCGGCCAAGAAGCTCGCCGCCAACGCCGGGTTTGACGGATCGGTCGTGCTCGAGAACATCCGCCGCGCGCAGAAGGAGAGGAAGTCCGAGCTGATCGGCCTCAACGTCCTCACCGGCGAGTACGTGGACATGATCGCCGAGGGCATCGTCGATCCCGCCAAGGTGACCCGCTCGGCGGTCGAGAACGCCTCGTCCATCGCAGCCATGGTGCTCACCACCGAGGCCATGATCACCGACAAGCCTGAGCCCGAGTCCGCCGCGGCGATGCCGCCGGGCGGCATGGACGGCATGGGCGGCATGGGCGGCTTCTAGCCAACCCCCGGAGCGCCCGCTCCGAACCAGCAGCGCAGCAAGGACCCGGCCTCGCGGCCGGGTCCTTACGTTTCTCCTGCCACATCTGGCAGGCCCGGCAGGGACACGCTCGGGTATGCTGAACGGGCATGAAGGGGTCTCGTGACCCCCCACGGCTGAAGCCAGAGACGAGGTAGACCCTGACGGCCGACCAGGACCCAGAGACCGCCGCCCCACCCGAGCACGACGCCGGCCCGGCTGCCGCCGGGCGCGAGTCGGCCGAGGAAGCCGCGGCCCCCGGTGTCGGGGCTGCGATCGGAGGTGTGCGCGCGGCGTTCATGCGCATGATCAACGCGCATGTCGCCTTGTTGCGCGCCGAGTTGGCCATCACCGGCAAGGAACTCGGCATCATCGTCGGGCTCGCGCTCGGCGCCTTCGCCATCGCCGTCCTTGTCGCCATCCTGCTGTACGTCGGCAGCTTCCTCTTCTTCGGTGAGCTGCTGTTCGGCTCCATGGGCTGGGGCATCATCCACGGCACCCTGCTGGGCGGCGCGTTCATCGGCTTCGTCGGCATCAACCTCGCCGGTGGTGACGTCCGCGCCTATGGCTGGGGTGCGCTCGTAGGCGTCATCGCCGCGGTGGTGGTGGCCGCACTGCTCCTATCCAACGTCGGCAACGAGGCCGCCGAGTGGGGCTCGCGGCTGGTTCGCGATGACGTCCTGTCGGGCGATGAGCTGCCCTTCGGCCCGGAGTGGGTGAGCACGCTCGTCGGTCTCGCCGTCGGCGCGCTGGTCCTCGCCCTCGTGGCACTCGTCCTCGGCTGGCGGGCTGGCCAACGGGGCCGTGGACTCGTCGGCAGCATCGCTGCCGGGGCGGCCGTCGGCGGTCTCGTCGGGGCCATCTACGCGTCCACGCGATACGACGCCGCCGATGGTGTGCTCGGCCTGGCCATCATGGTCGGCCTCATCACCTGGATCGTGGTCGGGGTGCTGCTGGCCCGGCGGAAGGGCTTCGATCCGGAGGCGCGCTATGCCAACCTTGTGCCTCGCGAGTCGATCGCCTCGTTCACCCGGACCAAGGAGTTCCTGATGGAGCTGTTCGCCCGCCAGAAGGGCAGGATGCTGGGCCGATGACCGACGCCCCTGAGACCGGCACTGGTGACGTCATGGACGACGGATTCGAGCGGATGCTGGCGAAGCACGCTCCGCCGACAGCGGAGGTGAGCGACGCGTTGATGGAGCTCGAGGCGGCGCGCGCCGCGTTCTCGACCTCGCTCGATGACCTGACCACTGCCACACAGTCGGCGCTCGATGTGCCAGCCAAGATCAAGCGCAACCCCGTCAAGACGGCCGCCCTCATCGGGGGCACCGGGTTCCTGCTGGTGGGTGGTCCTCGACGGGTGGTGCGCTCACTGGGCCGACGCATCTTGCCGCAGCCTCGGCCTGACCCCAATGCCGGCCTCCTGCCTGCCGAGATCGAGAAAGTGCTGAAGGACTCGGGTGTCGCCAGGGATCCCGAGGTGCGGAGGGCACTGAACAAGGACTTCGCCGACTACCTCAAGCAGAAGGGCAAGTACGGGCCGGAGCCCAACCCAGCTGCCTCCTTCTGGCGCACCTTCGACAAGGTCGTCGGACCGCTGGGCACCGCCGGGGCGCGGGTGATGGTGCAGCGTCTCATGGAGGCGGAGCACGATCGTGCCACGCTGCGAGCCCAGGCACGCGAGCGAGCCTTGGATCGGGCCGTTCCCGACAAGCCGGCGTCCCAGAAGCCGGCGCAGGACTAGCCGCCACCGAGAGGACTGGTGCGGAAGGGGGGATTCGAACCCCCACGCCCTCTCGGGCACTGGCTCCTAAGGCCAGCGTGTCTGCCGTTCCACCACTTCCGCGCTGACTTCGAGTGTACGCGCCGACCGACAGGCGCTACCCGGCCTCCAGGCGCGAGCGAACCGGCGGCCAGCCAGGTGGTCGGCAATCCCACGCTGTCGCGGCTCGCACTTCCACGATCCAAGCCCGCGATGGCCAGCCCAGCGCAGACGCCCCTTGCCTTGCCGGAGGAGTCGGAGACGACCGCGGCCACGACGCCGACCGCGGCACCTCCCTATACTCGTCCGGCACTTCCCACCCAACGCTGACAAGGAACCTGTGAACACCGACATCCGCGAAGGCGACCAGAGCACCGTCGTGCTCGAGGTCCAGATCACCGACAAGGAACTCCAGAGCGCCATCAACGAAGGCGTCCGGCATCTCGCTCGTCGCACCCGGGTACCCGGCTTCCGCCCGGGCAAGGCGCCGCGCCCGATCATCGAGCGCGCGCTCGGCATCAACCGCTCTGACCCCGACGCGCCAGACCCGGTGTACGACGAGGCGCGCGAGCATCTCTACCAGCGGACAGTGATCGCGGCCGTGAGCGAGTCCGGCAAGGATGTGCTCGAACTCCCGCGCGAGCCAGAGTGGAAGCACTTCGAGGAGGGCGTCGGGGCGAGCTACCAGGTGACGCTGCCGGTCCGACCACAGGTCGAGCTGGGCGACTATACCGAGTACCCCTTCACGCCCGAGATCAGCCAGGTCGATGACGAGCAGGTCGATCAGGTCATCGAGCAGCTGAGAGACCAGCAGGCTTCCCTCGCGCCGGTCGAGGACCGACCCGCCCAGAACGACGACTACGCGGTCATCAGCTTCGAAGGTCGCCTGGACGGCGACCCGGTCGAAGGCGCCCAGTCGGATCGCTTCCCCCTCATCATCGGCAAGGAGCGCATGATCCCCGGCTTCGAGGCCAACCTCATCGGCATGCGCGAGGAAGACGAACGCACCTTCAGCGTGACGTTCCCCGAGGACTACGCAGAGGAGTCGCTGCAAGGCAAGGAGGTCGAGTTCACAGCACGGCTGCTCGAGCTGCGCGAGCGAAAGCTGCCCGACGTGGATGACGACTTCGCCGGCCTCGTCGGCCCCTACGATGACATGGCGGCGCTGCGCGCCGACCTGCAGCGTCGCATGGAGGTGAACGCGCTGGACCGGGCACGTCACGCCTTCGTCGATCGCATCATCGACTACGCCACCGCCAATGCCAGCGTCCCCTTGCCGGCCATCCTCGTGGACCGCGAGGTCGGCGTGATGCTCGACGAGCTCAAGGTCCGCGTGGCCGAGCAGGGCATCGCCTATGACGACTACCTGCGCGTGACCGAGAAGGACGAAGACGCCCTGCGCGAAGAGTATCGCGAGGGTGCCGAGCAGCGCGTCAAGGTGCTGCTCGTCCTCGGCGCCATCGCCGACAAGGAAGAGGTCGTCGTCTCCGACGAGGAGGTCCAGGCGGAGATCGACCGCGTCAACGCCGACCCCAACGCCGGCGACTCGATCAAGACCTACCTCGATTCCGACCGCGGCCGCAACTACATCCGCTCGCAGCTGCGACGCTCACAGGTCGTGGAGATGCTGGCGGACCGCTGGATCGAAGCGCATCCGGAGTTCGAGCAGGTGCAGCACCAGCACGGCCATCGCCATGACGACGATGACGCCGAAGCCACCGTTGACGCCGTGGCCGAGGCGGTCGAGGATCTGGCCGAGGCCGATGAGAGCGAAGCGGAGATGACGGCATGAGCCGACGCCCCCAGGTCCCCAGTGCATCCAGGGCGGCAGAAGCCGCCGCAGCGACCTCGGCCATGCTCGTGCCGATGGTCATCGAGTCGTCGAGCCGCGGCGAACGTGCCTACGACATCTACAGCCGGCTGCTCAAGGACCGCATCATCTTCCTCGGTGACGCCATCGAGGACCACATGGCCAACCTGATCATCGCGCAGCTGCTGTTCCTTGAAGCGGAAGACCCTGAGCGTGACATCAGCCTGTACATCAACTCGCCGGGCGGCGTGGTCACGTCAGGGCTGGCCATCTACGACACCATGCAGTACCTGCGTGCGCCGGTCAGCACCATCTGCATCGGCATGGCGGCCTCCATGGCCTCCGTCCTGCTGGCGGCGGGCGCCAAGGGCAAGCGCTACGCCCTGCCCAACAGCCGCATCATGATCCACCAGGGCTCAGGCGGGTTCCGCGGTTCCACGCCGGACGTGCTCATCCAGGTGCGCGAGCTGGAGGACCTGAACAAGCGGCTCCACGAGATCCTCGCCCGCCATACCGGTCAGACCACCAAGAAGGTCGCCAAAGACACCGAACGCGACTACTTCATGGCACCCGACCAGGCCAAGGACTACGGCATCATCGACGAGGTCTACGCCGAGCGAGCCGACTCGCTCGATCAGCGAGTCGAAGAGCAAGTCGCCAAAGGGGTAGCATCCGCGTACCCGCAAGGAGAGCGCATCCGTGGCCAGCAGCTCCGGGAAGAGCACCAAGGTTCCGTATCGCTGCAGCTTCTGTGGCAAGAGCCAGGAACAGGTACGCAAGCTCATCGCAGGGCAGGGCGTCTACATCTGTGATGAGTGCATCCTGCTGTGCCAGGAGATCATCGAAGAGGAGATGCTCGACGCGCCACGGGCGTCCGGCAAGCCCAAGGCGGCCAAGCTCCCCAACCCGCGGCAGATCAAGGATGCGCTTGACGCCTACGTGATCAGCCAGGAGCGCGCCAAGCGCGTGCTGTCGGTCGCGGTCTACAACCACTACAAGCGCGTCAACGCAGCCGAGGGCCTGCTCGACGAGGTCGAGCTGCAGAAGTCGAACGTGCTGCTGGTCGGTCCCACCGGCAGCGGCAAGACGCTGCTGGCACAGACGCTGGCGCGCGTGCTGGACGTGCCCTTCTGTATCGCCGACGCGACCTCGCTCACCGAGGCTGGCTATGTCGGCGAGGACGTCGAGAACATCCTGCTCAGGCTCATCCAGGCGGCCGACTTCGACGTCGAGCGGGCTCAGCGCGGCATCGTCTACATCGACGAGATCGACAAGATCGCCCGCAAGGCTGACAACCCATCCATCACGCGCGACGTCAGCGGGGAAGGGGTCCAGCAGGGCCTGCTCAAGATCCTCGAGGGCACGCTCGCCAACGTACCGCCGCAGGGTGGCCGCAAGCATCCTCACCAGGACTTCATCCAGATCGATACCACCAACGTGCTGTTCATCCTCGGCGGCGCGTTCGAGGGGCTCGAACGGATCGTGGAGGAGCGCGTCGGGCGCAAGACCATGGGCTTCGGTTCGCAGTCCCAGGTCGATCGCGTCGAACGCGCGCGCGTCCTCGAGAGGCTGATGCCCGAAGACCTGTTGAAGTTCGGCCTCATCCCGGAGTTCGTGGGGCGACTGCCGGTGACGGTCACACTCTCCGCCCTGACGCAGCCGGACCTGATGCGCGTGCTGACCGAGCCAAAGAACGCGGTCACGCGCCAGTTCGAGCGGTTCCTCCAGCTCGACAAGGTCGAGCTGGTCTTCACCGACGGCGCGATCGAGGCGGCTGCCGAGCAGGCCCTGGCTCGCAAGACCGGGGCTCGAGCGCTGCGCTCGATCGTGGAGGAGTCGCTGCTGGACGTGATGTATGACATCCCTGAGCGCAGTGACGTGCGCAAGTGCATCATCACCGAAGAGGTCGATCCGCGAGGGCCGCGCGCCCCTCCTGTTGACCAAGGCGCACCTCGAGCAGGGCGTGGACGAGACCAACTACGAGGAGCTCGTCGAGAAGGGGGCCTGAGCCTTCGGCCGTGGCATGAGCGTGCGCTAGACTCGAGCGCCGCGGTGGTCACCACCGCAGGACTCGATCGCAGCAGGCATTCGAGACCTCGTCCGCATCATCGCGGGCGAGGTCAGCCGTGTCATCAGCAGGAGAACCGTGAGCATGAGCGAGGCGTCGGCAGAGCAGCCGAAGGAGCACAGCGCGCCGCAAGCCGGATCGGCACCCATGGCCAAGGCCTACCAGCCGGCTGAGGTCGAGCCGACGGTGTATGCGCGCTGGCTCGACGCGGACGTCTTCGCGCCCGACGGCGCCGGCTCGCGGGCGCGCCCCACGGCCGAGCCCTTCGTCATCATCATGCCCCCACCCAACGTGACGGGCGCACTTCACCTTGGCCACGCGGCTCGCTCGGCGACAGAAGACCTGATGATCCGGCGCGCGCGCATGCAGCACCGTCCGGCGCTCTGGCTGCCGGGCGTCGACCACGCATCCATCGCCGCCCAGTGGGTGCTGCGGCGGGTGCTGGCCGACGAAGGCACCACGCCCGAGGAGCTGGGTCGCGACCGCTACCTCCAGCGCATGTGGCGCTTCATGGACGAGACGCGTCCGGTGATCATGGGCCAGCAACGACGCCTGGGGAGCTCGGCCGATTGGGGCCGTGAGCGCTTCACCATGGACCAACGTTCCGCGCACGCGGTGAGGGTGGCCTTCAAGCGCCTCTACGAGGATGGCCTTGCCTACCGCGGCCAGAAGCTCATCAACTGGTGTCCCGGCTGTGGCACCAGCGTGTCGGACCTGGAGGTCATCGGCACGCCAGAGGACGGCAAGCTGTGGCTCGTCGCCTATCACCTGCTGCCATCCGGGGCCACACCCGGGTCTGCGCCCACTCCCGACGAGACCATCACCGTGGCCACCACACGCCCGGAGACGATCCTGGGCGACACCGCGGTAGCGGTCCACCCCGACGACGAGCGCTACCGCGCCCTCGTCGGCCGCCTCGTGCGCATCCCCTTCGTCGACCGCGATGTGCCCATCGTGGCCGATGCCTTCGTGGAGCGCGACTTCGGGACCGGCGCGGTGAAAGTCACGCCGGCTCACGACCACACAGACTTCGAGACCGGCGAGCGACACGGCCTGCCCCGCATCGACATCATGACCGACGCCGCCACGATGAACGCCAACGCCGGCCCCTACGAGGGGCTCAGTCGCGAAGAGTGCCGTGCACGCATCCTCGAGGACCTCGACGCTGCCGGTGACCTGGTCGAGGTCAGGGACCATGAGATGGCCATCGGCCGCTGCCAACGCAGTGACGACATCGTCGAGCCGCGCCTCAAGACGCAGTGGTTCATCGATGTCAAGCCCATGGCTGAACGCGCCATGCGGGCCGTCCGCGAGCGGCGCACACGCTTCGTGCCCGAGCGATTCGAGAAGGTCTTCTTCGACTGGCTCGAGAACATCTACGACTGGAACGTGAGCCGCCAGTTGTGGTGGGGCCACCGTATCCCGGCCTGGTACTGTCCCGACGGCCACGTCACGGTCGCCGACGTCGAGACCGGGCCGGGTCGCTGCGTCGAGTGCCGTTCGTACGAGCTGACCCAGGACGGGGACACGTTCGATACCTGGTTCTCCAGCGGTCTCTGGCCCTTCTCCACCCTGGGCTGGCCGGACGACTCCCATGACCTCAAGATGTACTACCCCACGCAGGTGATGGAGACGGGACACGACATCATCTTCTTCTGGGTCGCACGCATGATGATGCTCGGCGAGTGGCTGACCGATGAAGAGCCCTTTCGCGTGGTCTACCTCAGCGGCCTCATCCGCGATCCCTACGGCAAGAAGATGTCGAAGACGAAGGGCAACGTCATCGACCCGCTCGAGGTCATGGATGAGATCGGAGCCGATGCCCTGCGTTTCGCGCTCATCAACGGGGCTGCCCCCGGCGCAGACCAGCGGCTGGGTCCATCACGACTCGACGGTGCGCGCAACTTCACCAACAAGCTGTGGAACGCGGCGCGCTTCGTGCTTGGGGCCAAGCCTGATGAGCTGCCTGCCGAGATGGCCCTGACGCTGCCCAACAGCGACCGCATGGGTCCGGCCGAGCACTGGATCCTCTCCCGCTGCCACGTGGCGCAGCGAGATGCGGATGCCGCCTACGAGACGTTCCAGTTCGCCGAGGCCAGTCGCATCCTGCACGCGGCTATCTGGTCCGAGTACTGCGACTGGTACCTGGAGATGGCGAAGGTGGGCCTAGGGCCCAGTAGCGATCCGGAGAAGCGGGCCGCGACGTGGCAGGTGCTGGCGTGGGTGCTGGACCGCTATCTGCGGCTGCTCCATCCCATCATGCCTCACGTCACCGAGGAGATCTGGGGCCGGCTGCCGCACCGCCCGGACGATGGCGAGCTGCTCATCACCGCCGCCTGGCCGGTCAACGACAACCTCACCTCGCCAGCCGATGAGGCACAGGCGGCGACCGTGGCCGACATCATCGAGCTCGTCTCACAGATGCGCAACGCCCGTGCCGATGCCGGCATCGAGCCATCGACCTGGCTCGATGCCGAGCTGCGCTTCGAGGATCCGGAGCGAGCGGCCGCGTTCGAGTCCATCGCCGATGTCGTGGCACGACTCGCGCGCGTGCGTCCGAGCGTACGGCGCGACGGTGATGTGTCCGACGAGAGCGCTGCCCTCGTCGTCGTCGGCCCTGGCGCCGAGGCGCGACTCTCGGTGGATGCTGCCGACCGTGAACGTGATCGCTCGCGGCTGGAGAAGGAGCTGGCGGAGACAGAACGGCTGCTGGCGTCGACGCGCTCGAAGCTGGCCAACGAGTCGTTCGTGAGCAAGGCGCCGGCGAACGTGGTGGACGGCGTGAGGGCGCGCGAAGCCGAGCTGGAGGCGCTGGCAGCTCGCATCCGGCAGCACCTGCGAGCCTGACCGCTCCGGAGGGAGGAAGGTACTGCCGCCCCGTCCCGAGTCGAGACGCTAGGATGGAGTCCTGCTCTGCCTCGCCATCGTCGTGACCAAGGGACCTGCCCGTGACCTTCGACTTCCTCAAGCGCAAGAAGGATGAGCCCGTGGCTGCGCCACAGTCGATGGGCCTGCCTGACCCCGGCATCCTCACCGAAGAGCCCCCGGCAGAGGACTATGAGCTGAAGCTGACATACCGGGCGCGCAGCAGCAAGGGTGTCCGCTTCAGGCCAGGGGAGGGCTCGGTGGCGGCGCTGCCGCTCATGCTCGAGCAGTTCAGGAAGTCACCGATCGAGCTGGTGGAGCCGCTGGACCCCCAGTTCGCTGATGCCAATCCCGCCGTCATGCGCACCATCGAAGCATCGCAGTGGCTCAACGCGCATCACCACCGCTCACCCATCACGCGCTACGGTCTGATGGTGCTGGAGACGCTTGACGCGGTCGATCCGGCCTTCGAGTCCATCGCCATATGCCTTCTCGATGGTGAGGTCGATTCCGCGGGCTACCCCGACTACACCGGCATCATCGGTGCGGTGGCGTCCTATTGGGACGAGGTCAGCGGGGACCAGATGGTGCGCGGTGTCGTGGGCTGGGGCGGGAGAGGGGTCCGTGGCGATACGGAGCGCAACGCCACGCGCTTCCTCAGCGGTATCCTGGTGTCCATCGTGAGCAGCCGCGGAGCGGCGGAAGTCGTGGAGCTCGATCGCCCGTTGCCCCCAGACTCGGGCACCGGGCTGGTGTGTCCGCACTGCCAGTTCGCGCAGGTCGGCAAGAGTGCCTTCTTCTGCCCCAAGTGCGGCATGCGCCTGCTTCGAGGTTGACCGATGCCACGCTACGACTATCGCTGCTCGAACTGCGGCCGCGAGGTGGAGGTCATGCATGGCATCCACGAGAGCGGTCCACAGGCCTGCGACCACTGCGGCGGCGCGATGCGCAAGGCGCTCTCCTCGCCGGCGATCCACTTCAAAGGGAGCGGCTGGGCAAAGAAGGACGCTGCCGCCACGGCGGCTAGACCGTCTTCCAAGACGGGCTCCACCGCGGCAGGCGAGACCTCGGCCAAGAGCCCATCGACCGGGGATGACGTCGCCGGCAGCTCCGGTGGCAAGGCCGCAGCCGCGTCGGACGGATCCAAGTCCGGTAGCGGCTCGGGTTCAGAGGCGAAGGCCGACTAGCAGAGGAGGCCTGAGCATGCCGCGCGTCGCATCCGATTGGATCAGCCTGTCCGAGGCCGCGAAGATCTTCGCCGAGGCGAATGTGCCGATCAGTCGGTCGACGCTGGCCCGCTGGGCCCACACCGGCAAGCTCCAATCGATCCAGCCGGGCAGGAGCATCTACGTCCGTCGCGCCCAAGTGCGGGCGATGCTGCGACCCAGGAAGCGACGCGGGCTGAAAGCCGGCGACGTGCAGCCAGGGCTGTTCGAGGACCTCGAGTCGTGACGCCCGGAGGCACATCGCCTCCGGGTCAGCATGGCCGGCCCAGGCGTCAGCCGCCGGTGCTCGGTTGGCGCGCGCGCCTCGAAGGGCTGCAGCGGGCCACGATGCGCACGCCCCCGGTGCTGGCGGTCATGGACGTGATGCGGGCCTACGACCGAGGCGGTGGTGGGATGCTCGCGGGAGCGCTGGCCTACTTCGGCTTCTTCACCCTTGTCCCCGCGTTGCTGCTGTTCGTCGGTCTCCTCGGCCTCCTCGTAGAAGACCAGAGCCTGCGACAGCAGCTCATCCAGAACCTGGTCGATCAGCTCGACCCCATCCGCGACGTCGCCACCGAGGTCATCAACGGTCTCGCCGACAGCGGCCGGACCGGCACCATCATCGGCGTCCTCGGACTGATGTGGGGCGCAAGCGGGTTCTACGGAGCTCTTCAGGGAGCCATGCAGCGCATGTTCCCCGGACCGGGGGCGCGTGACTTCCTGCAGACGCGGCTTCGCGGAGCCATCACGGTGGTCGTCGTCCTGGGCGTGCTCCTGCTTGCTGTGCTGGTGATGTTCGGCCTGCCACTTCTGAACGAGTGGTTCACGGCGCGCTGTGCTGCGCTCAGAAGCCTGGACTTGGCGATCGTCGACGGCGCCTGCAGTATCGACATCGTGCAGGTGACGGGGGCCATCGCCGTTGTCGGTGCCATGGGCATCGCGTTCCTGGCTGTGCTGATGGTCTACGTGGTCGTGCCGCCTGACGGGCCCAGCTTCAGGCAGGCGTTCTGGCCGGCGGTGATCGTGGGCGTCGTCATCGGCCTGTTCACCTCACTGTTCGGATGGGTGGCGCCGCTGCTGGTGCGGAATTGGCTGACGCTCGGCATCGTCGGGAGCGTGTTCATCTCGCTCATCTGGTTCAACCTGGTCTTCCAGGCGCTCATCTACGGGGCCGCATTCGCACGTCTGCGCCGCGACCGCGACCGCGCCCGACGGGGAGCCCCCAAGCTGTAGCGTCGCGACGGGTTGGGTCGACTAGGCTTGGGGGGAGCCGCAGCGTCGGCAGAAGCGGGCCTGCGCGGAAAGGGGAAGGCCGCAGTTCCCGCAGGCGTACACGCCGCTGCTGGGTCTCGTCGGAGCCACCGGCCGAGGTGGTGGTGGTGGTGGCGGACCGGGCCGCGACACAGGGGGCGGCGGCAGCGGCGGTGCCGACGGCGGAGCGCCAGATGGCGCTGCTGGGACATCGTGCACTCCTGGCGGCATTCCGCTCGTCGTCGTGTAGACCGGCGGCAACCCGGCGGGAGGCATCGGCGCGGGCGGTGCCTGGTATGGCTGGTTGAACGGTCCAGGCTCCTGACGGCTATTCCAGACCTCGATGCTCGGAGGGAGCGGTTGGGGTGTGATCGGCGCGATGGGTGAAGGCGGTAGCGGCGGTGCCACCGGGTTCGGCTGTGGAGAGCCGACGGGGGATGGCGCGACCGGGATCGGAGCGGCTCCGCTGGGCGGCACCTCCAGGTCGGGCGGGCGCAACCCGGACCCCTCCTGCTGCTCGCCGGACGCAGCGGCCGGAGCGATGTCACGGTCGGCAGCGTACGGAGCCTCAGCGGCTGCCCCGTCCTCGGGCCAGGTCGGAGATACGAGTGGGGTTCCGGGCCCCGGTGGGGTCGATGCCTCGCCCGGAGGCTGGGCGATGAACGGCGACTCGCGCCGTGGCCATGGGTCGGGTGGGAGCGGGATCTCCGCTCCCGGTCCTGACGCGGCCGTCGGCTCGGCTTCTGCAACCGGTTCGGGCTCGACCACCGGCTGCGGCATGGGCTCGGGCGCAGGTTCGGGTTCGGGCTCGACCATCGGCTCAGGTTCGGGCTCGGGCTCGGGCTCGATCTCTGCCACCGGCTCGGGCATGGGCTCAGGTTCGGGCTCGGGCATGGGCTCAGGTTCGGGCTCGGTTCGGGCTCGGGCTCGGGCTCGATCTCTGCCACCGGTTCGGGCTCGACCACCGGCTCGGGCTCGGGCTCGGGCTCGATCTCTGCCACCGGCTCGGCCATCGGCTCAGGCTCGGGTTCGGGCTCGACCACCGGCTCGGGCATGGGCTCAGGTTCGGGCTCGGGCTCCGGCTCGATCTCTGCCACCGGTTCGGGCTCGACCACCGGCTCGGGCTCGGGCTCGGGCTCGATCTCTGCCACCGGCTCGGCCATCGGCTCAGGCTCGGGTTCGGGCTCGACCACCGGCTCGGGCATGGGCTCAGGTTCGGGCTCGGGCTCGATCTCTGCCACCGGCTCGGCCATCGGCTCAGGCTCGGGTTCGGGCTCGACCACCGGCTCGGGCATGGGCTCAGGTTCGGGCTCGGGCTCGATTCTCTGCCACCGGCTCGGGCTCGACGATCGGCTCGGGCATGGGCTCGACCATCGGCTCAAGTTCGGCTCGCGCGGGTGTTGGCTCGCCGGCCCCCTTCGACTGACGAGGCGCGTCGACGCCAGGCCATCCCTCGACCCGCTGGGGGGCTGATACGGGTGGCTCTGCCGGCCGGTCACTGTCCGGCCAGGCAGCGGCGGCCGCGCGGGCGGCGAGCCGGCTGCTCAGATCGGACGGTGGTGGAGGCGCAGTCGCCCCTTCGTCGTCGGCCGTATCCGCCTCGTCGGCTGAGAATACGACGCCGCGCCACGGATCGACCTCGCGATCGGCCTGGCCGAAGATCGTCGCGGGCTTTTCGCTGGCCGGGTTGCCAGTCGTCCGAGCAGGCTTGCGTGGGCGTCCCCATTCGTCGAGCTCGACCGGAGCACCGCCGAATGGTCGCGCCTCGCTCCCGCCAGTCGGCTCGCCCTTGGCACTCGCTGCCCCCCGCGGACCTTCGCTTCGATGTCCCGATGACCCGCCTGTCGCCCCAAGCAGGCTGCCCTCGGCTGGGCCGCTGGCGCGACAGGTGAGGCAGCTGGCCGACTCTTCACTCCAGCAATCGGTGCAGACGTACTGACGACACTCGAGACAGAAGTGGAACGTGCTCGCGAACGCCTCGCTAGACGTGGCCACGGTCGTGGTGGCCTCTTCATCCCCGCGCGGAGAGCGCCTGCCGAACAAGCCCAGCTTGCCCTTGGGTTCCTCGGGCGGCTTGGCCTCGGGGTCAGCGGACGTGTAGCGAGTGCCGCAGCGTTCGCAGAACGACTGGAGGACGGGTTCGGTCATTGGGGCGACGAGGCTTCTCCCTCGGGCAGGCTCGGAGATGGTTGAGGGTAGATGTAGCCGAAGAGTACTGGTTACTAGGTGTCGCAGGCTACCAGCCCGGCGGTACTGGCACCGGGGCACAACCATGGTCCCGGGTCCAGCCACAGGGGTTCATGGCCTCGTCCGCTACGATTGACAGGTCGCACCAGCGCGTGCGGCCCTCCACCGAGCACGAAGACTGGAGCGCCAGTGGCCACGATCCAGGAGTCCGGCGAGCGTGTCGCCGCCAATGTCGAGCGTGTCATCGTCGGCAAGCACCGCGAGGTCCGGCTGGCGCTCGTGGCACTGCTGTGCGAAGGCCACCTGCTCATCGAGGATGTTCCCGGAACGGGCAAGACGATGCTTGCCCGAGCCCTTGCGCGCAGCCTGGACATCACGTTCCGCCGGATCCAGTTCACGCCCGATCTCCTGCCCTCGGACGTCACCGGTCTGTCGATCTACAACCAGAAGACGCAGGAGTTCGAGTTCCGGCCGGGGCCGGTGGTAAGCCAGATCGTCCTGGCTGACGAGATCAACCGTGCCACCCCCAAGACGCAGTCTTCCCTGCTCGAGGCGATGGAAGAGCGGCATATGACGGTCGATGGCACGACTCGACCCATGCCCAGGCCCTTCATGGTCATCGCCACGCAGAACCCCATCGAGTACGAGGGCACCTTCCCGCTGCCGGAGGCTCAGCTCGACCGCTTCCTGCTGCGACTTCGCATGGGCTATCCCGCGCCGATGGACGAGATGCTCATCCTCGACGAGCAGAAGCGCAGCCATCCCGTCGAGGGCCTCGCTCCAGTCGCCAACGCTGACGAGGTGCGCACGATGCAGAGCGCGGTCCGCGAGATCTACGTCGACCCCGCAATCTCCGACTACATCGTGCGACTCGTGAGCGCCACGCGAGCACATCCCGACGTCTACCTTGGTGCCTCGCCACGGGGCTCATTGACCCTCTATCGAGCCAGCCAGGCCTTCGCTGCACTGTCGGGCCGAGACTATGTGCTCCCCGATGACGTCAAGGCACTGGCGGAGCCAGCGCTGGCACACCGCCTCATCCTCAAGACGGCTGCCTCCATCCGGGGCGTCGAACCCGCTGCCCTGATCGGCGAGATGCTGACGTCGGTCCCGATCCAGGCTCCACGCCCCGACGCCCGACTGCGCGGGGTCCGCCAGGCGTAGCGGCCCGCGGACCGACGGAAGCGCCGATGTTGCGCAAGCTGGGAGCCCTCGCCGCCGTGACGCTGGCCTTGGCTATGGCCGTGCTGACCGGGTCGGTCGCGGTCTACTTCTTCCTGTACCTCGGCGTCCTCGTGATCGGCCTCGCCTACCTGCTGGCTCGACGCGGCCTGACCAGCCTGGAGGCAGGCTCGTGGCTTGACCGGCAGCACGCATCGGTCGGCGACACGCTGACGGTGACCTACACGCTCCGGTCAAGCTCACGGTTGCCCAAGCCGTGGCTGGAGGCGTACAGCCCTTCCACGCTGCCGGTCGCCATCCCTGGCCGGGTGGTCTCGCTGGGACCGCGGATGTCCCGCACCTGGGCAGCGAGAGTACCGCTGACGCAGCGTGGCCAGTACCGTGTCGATCCGATGCTGGTGCGTACAGGCGATCCCTTCGGCCTGTTCGAATCGGTCGCATCGGTGGGCCCGGGTGCCAGTGTGCTCGTCTACCCGGCGATAGAGCCGCTGCCGGCCTGGAGCCTGCCGCCGGCGGCTATCGAGGGAGCCGCGGTGCGGGCCGAGCACGGGCCGCACCTGACCCCGCTGGTGACCTCGGTGCGCCCCTACACGCCCGGCGACGCCTTCAACCGCATCCATTGGCGATCCAGCGCCCGCCAGCAGGAGCTGCAGGTCAAGGAGTTCGATATCGAGCCCTCCGCAGACCTGTGGATCTTCCTGGACCTTGACCGGCGGGTGCACGTCGGCAACGGCCCGGACGCCACGATCGAGACGAGCGTCAAGGTGGCGGCAGCGCTGGCAGCGCACGCGTTGAACGACGCACGGGGAGTCGGGATGGAGGCCATCGGGCTGCGTCGCGCCGTCGTCGGCGCCGATCGCGGAGCGCGCCAACAGCACAAGATCCTGAGCCTGCTGGCGGTCGCGCAGGCCGATGGCGAGACACCGTTGGCCGAGATGATCATCGAGGGCTCGCTCCACGTGCGGCGCGGCACGGTGGCGCTGGTCATCACACCGTCACTCGAGCGCAACTGGGTGGCGCCGCTGGCCGCCCTGCGTTCGGGGGGCGTGGCACCCATCGCCTGCATCATCGATCCCTTCGCGCCCGCCCCCGCCAGGGCCACCGCTGCCGGGGTCAGCGCACAGGACCTGCGCGCGACGCTGCACCTGCTTGCCGAGCACGACGTCCGCGGGTACGTGGTGCGGGCCGGCGAGCCGCTGGGGGAGCGACTGGTCAGCGCCCGCCAGAGCTTGAGAGCGGGGTCGACGTGAGCCGGCGTCTCCCGGCGATCCTGCGCCGCCCGGACGTGGGATGGTCCAGCCTGCTGCTGCTGATCGGCCTTCTCCTGCTGTTGGGCTTGTCGGTGGCGGACTCGCGGCCGCTGCCCTTGCAGGCCGGGGGGCCGTCGGCCAGCGGCATGCTGCCGTGGGTCATGCTGCTGGCGGGCCTGCTCGGGTTCCTGCTTGCCCGCAGCCCACTTGGCGTGGTGCGGGCACACCTGGTGGGTGCTGGCGTGGCGGCTCTCGTGCTGCTGCTGATGGCAGGTGCGGCCGAGCTTCAGGCAGCCTCAGCGCTGCCACTGTCGCTGGACGAGACGAGCCTCCGGATCACCGCTGTCTGGGAACGCATGGACCGCGACGTCAGTGCGTACCTTGACGATCCGCGTGCCGCGCCCACGATGGCGACATACCTCCTGCTGGGAGCGATCTGCTGGACGACCGCCCAATTCAGCGCCTTCGCCGTCTTCCGCTACGAGCGCGCTGGGCCCGCGGTCATCGCCATCGGCGCGGTGCTCCTCATCAACCTGGGGCTGGGGCCTCTCGACCCCGAGACGGCGATGCTCCCCGTCGTCGCGGTCCTGGGCACGTACTCCCTGCTGTCGTTGCTGCTGCTCATGCGGCTGCAGCTCTCGCATCAGCGACAACAATGGGCGCGACGCCACATCAGCGACGGCGGCGAAGTCGGACGCCTGTTCCTGCGCAGCGGCGCTGCCTTCGTCGTGGTCGTGGTGCTGGCCGCGACCTCTCTTACCACCTGGGCCACCGTGGAGCGGCCAGACGTGGACCTGGGCGAACTCCACGGACCCCTCGCCGACATCGGTGACGAGCTCACCCGCTGGCTGGGCATCGTCGGTGCGCGAGCGCCCGTGGGACCGGCCACGACGATCGACGACAGCTGGGCGGTGGGGGACCGCTGGGAACAGCCGAGTGGCACGGCGTTCCGCGCGCTGGTCGACGGTCAGCTGCGCGGCAACTACTGGTGGGGGACCGCACACGACCACTTCGACGGTCGAAGCTGGGACCGCGAGGAGCTCGAAACCATCGACGTGGCGGCCGGTGAGCCGGTGCCGGTGTGGGAGCTGGCCAGTGCGGGTGGCGAGCATCTCCTCAGCACGACGATCACCATCGAGGGGCAGGGTCCCGCCCAGGGCAGCGTCTTCCGCCCGGCGGAAGCCGGCATCCTCTCCCGGGACGTCCAGGCCCTCATCGTGGACGAAGGCAACGGCATCGGCGACATGCTCTACCGCGGTCCCCTGGAGGTCGGCGAGAGTGTCGTCATCGACTCATGGGTGCGTGACTACAGCCGTGACGGGGATAGCCTGACCGCGCGCGACCTGCAGGAGGCGGACGAGGACTATCCCGACTGGACCGACCGCTATCTGCAGGGCGCCGACGAGGCCACCTCGGGCGCACGGATCGGCCGCGAGGCACGACGGATCGAAGGTCGCTTCGACAATGCCTACGACCGGGCCCTGGAGTCGCAGCGGCTGCTTCGCGACATGACGTACACGACCGATATGCGTGGCATCTGCGGCCCGGACGAGCCGATACCCGAGTGCGTGTTGCGCACGCAGCAGGGCTTCTGCCAGCACTACGCCACGACCATGGCGATGCTCCTGCGGGCCATGGGCATCCCGTCTCGCGTGGTCACCGGATACCTGCCAGGCGAGCGTATCGATGAGGAGTGGGTCGTGGAGCAGGCGGCCTATCACAACTGGGTGGAGGCGTACTTCCCTGGATACGGTTGGGTACGCTTCGAGCCCACGCCGCGCGACGAATACAGCCTGACGCCGACGAGGCTTCCTGCCGGGCCGTCTGCGACAGACGATCCGGGCGACCCACGTCCGACCGAGCCGCCGTTCGAGCTGCCGACCTTCGAGCCGGACCAGACGCCCGAGCCGCTGGGGGCCGGCACCATCGATGAGGGGCCGCCGGCCGGACCGCTGCTGCCGTTGCTGGCCGGAGGACTGCTGCTGCTCACCATGGTGGCGCTGGCGTCGGCACTTCTGCTGGTTCGCCTGCGTCGACTGTCTGAGGCCGATGGCGGCCTGGCGTATCGCGGGGTCGTGAGCATGGCCACGCGACTGGGACACGGCCCGCACCCTGCCCAGACCGAGTATGAGTACGCGGGCAGCCTGTCCAAGGCCGTGCCCGGCGTGCGGGACGAGATCTACGTGGTGGTGGGCGCGCGCGTGGAATCCGCCTACGGTCGGCGCTCCGTCACAGGTGAGCAGCAAGGTGCGCTCAGGCGGGCCTACGCGCGGATCAGGACTGCCCTGCTGAGACTGTGGTTCCGGCGGCGGAGCTAGCCGTCGCCCCGCGCGACCTGTGTGCGGGCAAGGGCCACGATGTGCTCGTCGAGGTTGTGCGCCCGCAGGCGCACGACGCCCGCACCCAGGTCCAGGACGCTGACCGAGGCCAGCGCCAGGGGAAAGGACCAGAAGTGCTCGAGTCCGATGCCCAGCAGGTCGAGCATCAACAGCCGCAGGACACCGTCGTGGGCCACGACCACTGACCAGGCCGGTGCGTCAGCGCCCGCGAACGTGCGCTCGTAGCCGAGCACGGGTTCTGCGGGCGCACGTCCCACAGCATCATCGCCTGGCACGACTGGCTCCGCTTCGCCGAGGATGGCTCGCGCCGCAACCCGCGCCCGGGCGAGCGCGTCGGCCAGGGATTCACCTCCCGGAGCATGGTGGTGGAGGGGATCGTTTCGCCATGCGGCCAGCTCGCGGGGCCAGCGCTGCCGGACCTCGTCGTGGGTCAGTCCCTCCCACTCACCCTGGCCCAGCTCGCTGAGCGACTCGAGCGGGCACAGCGGGGCGTCCGCATCGCGGGCGGCATGGATGATCCGGGCGGTCTGTGCCGCCCGCCGGAGAGGCGAGTGCCAGATGGCCAGGGGTGCAGCATCCGGTACGGGCAATGAGGGCATCCGGCCGGGGGCTGCCAGGCGGGCACCCACGGCTGCGGCCTGGCGCTGGCCCAACGCTGACAATGGCGGATCGCCGCGACCCTGGAAGCGCCCCTCCGCGATCCAGCTCGATTCGCCGTGGCGAACCAGCGCCAGGATCGTCGGGTGGCTCACGCGGGCAGGTCGAGGCTGATGAGCCAGACGTCGAGCATGCCCTCGTAGGAGCGGACCCGCTCCGCGACCTCTGCGGGCACCGGCTCGTCGAGGGCCAGGACCATGAAGGCGATGGAGCGCTTGTCCGAGCGGCCCAGGTGCATGTTGCTGATGTTGATGTCAGCCTCGCCCATGGCGCCTCCCACCAGCCCGATCGCGCCCGGCCGGTCCTGGTGGCGTGAGACGAGCATGTTGGCGGCTGGAGCGAGGTCGACCTCGTATCCGTCCAGCGCCACAAGACGGGACTCGCCCGATGACACGGTGCCCGCGACCGAGCGCTCGCCGGAGAGCGTCAGCAGCGAGGAATAGCGGCCGGCATCGGGTGTCTTGTGCACCGACAGCGAGATGCCGCGTGCCTTCGCCAGCGCCGATGCGTTGATGACGTTGACGCGCTCCTCGGTGTGCTGCTCGAGGATGCCGCCGAGGGCCGCCGCGGTCAGGGGTGCGCTGTCGTACTCGCTCAGCTCTCCGGCTACCTCCAGGGTGAGCCCGGAGAGGTCGCGTGAGAACTGGGCGTAGAACTGGCCCAGGGTCCGGGCCAGCGGCAGGTACGGAGCCAGCGCGTCGGCCGTCTCCGGCGTCAGCATGGGAGCATTGACGGCGTAGCGGGCCGAGCGCCCGGCAAGCACCTCGCGCACCTGCTCCGCAGCCTCGACCGCCACCCTCGTCTGGGCTTCGGCGGTGGAGGCGCCAAGGTGGGGCGTCAGGATGATGTTGGGTGCGCTGCGCAGTGGATGGTCCTCGGGCGGTGGCTCGCTGGAGTAGACGTCGACTGCGGCACCGGCGATGGTGCCCGCCTCCAGGGCAGCCGCCAATGCAGACTCGTCGATGACCCCGCCGCGCGCGACGTTGATGAGGTAGGCATCCGGCTTCATGGTGGCCAGCTCAGCCGTGGAGATGAGGTTGGCTGTGTCCTTCGTCTTGGGCACGTGTACCGTGATCGCGTCGGCCGCGGTGAGGATCTCGGCTACCGGCATGAGGGTGATCCCGTGCAGCCTGGCGGCCTCAGCAGTGACGTAGGGATCGAAGCCGACGAGGTGCATGCCCAGGGCACGGGCGCGATCGGCCACGGCCATACCGATCTTGCCCAGGCCGATGACCCCGAGGGTCTTGTCGACGAGCTCCCGGCCCATGAACGCCGAACGGTTCCACTGGCCCGCGTGCATCGAGGCGTCCGCCGCGGGGATGTGACGCGCCAGTGCGAACAGCAGTGCGAGCGTGTGCTCGGCAGCCGCGATCGTGTTACCCGTGGGGGCATTGACGACGGTGATGCCGGCGGCGGTAGCGGCGGGGATATCGATGTTGTCTACGCCGACGCCGGCTCGGCCGATCACGACCAGCCGCTTGCCGGCGGCGATGGCTTCGGCGTCAGCCTTGACGCCACTGCGCACGAGGAGCGCGTCGTAGTCGGGCAGCGCGGCCAGGAATTCGTCGCGCGGCAGACCGACGCGGACATCGACGTCGTGCTCTTCCTTGAGCAGGGCGACGCCTTCGGGCGCCAGCTTCTCAGCGATCAGGACGCGCACGACTAGGCCTCCCCGCCGGCCGCGCGCGCGGCGCGCGGGCCCGCCCCAGCCGGGACTGACAGCCCGATGGCCTCGGCGCCCGCCTCGATGACCTCGAGGGCGCTGACGATGTCGGCGACGCTGACGTCACCCAAGTGTCCGATGCGGAAGATGCGGCCCTTCATCTTGCCTTGCCCACCGGCCAGGACCAGTCCGCGGTCGTGCAATTCGCGGTTGAGCGCAGACCAATCGACACCATCGGGCACCAGCGCGGAGGTGACGGTGTTGGAGGCGAAGGCCTGGTCGGCGTAGAGCTGGAAGCCCATGGCAGCGAGCCCTGCACGTGATGCGGCGCCACAGGCGGCGTGGCGAGCGTAGATCGCTTGCCAGCCCTCCGCCTGCATCAGCTCCAACGCAGCTTCGAGCTGGAAGAAGAGCCCGACCGCGGGGGTCCAGGGCGTCTGCCCCTTGGGCAGCACCTCGCGGTGCTTGGCCAGATCGAAGTAGAAGCGCGGGATCGTCGCCCGCTCGGCAGCTGCCCAGGCCCGCTCGCTAGCTGCGGCCATGGCCAGTCCCGGCGGGATCATCCATGCTTTCTGGGCCCCGGTCACGACCACGTCCAGGTCCCACTCGTCCATGCGCAGCGGCATCGCGCCCACCGCGCTCACACCATCGACCAGGATGAGCGTGTCGGGAGCCTCCGCCCGGATCGCGGCGGCCAGGTCGGCCAGTGGGTTGGTCACGCCGGTCGAGGTCTCGTTGTAGGTGACCAGCACAGCCACCGGGCGGCTGCCGGCCGCGACCATGTCACCGATGGTCTCTCGTACCACGTCGGGGTCGGCTGCCTGGCCCCACTCGAACTCGAGCAGCTCCACCTCCGCACCGTAGGCGCGGGCGATCTTGGCGAAACGCTCGCCGAAGTTGCCGATGCTCACAGCCAGGACCGGGTCACCCGGCGAGAGGAAGCTGACGATGGCCGCTTCGAGTCCGCCGGTCCCGGACGAGGTGAGGATCATGACCTCGTTGTCGGTCTCGAAGGCTGGACGCATGCCCTCGCTGACCTTGATGACGAGCTCCTGGAACTCGGGTCCACGATGACCCACCATCTGCCGCGAGCCGGCCTCGCGGACGGCGGCAGGCAATGGCGTAGGTCCAGGGATGCGGAGGTTCTGGGGCGGCACGGAGGTCTCCTCGATGACTTGAGCGTGGCATGGCTGAGATCGACACCTTGGGCCCCTAGATGGTAGCCGCCGCCCGAGCGTGGCGCACTAGACTCCACGGATGACGCACCCTCGCTCCGAGCCCGCTGGCGACGCACGACCGGAGCCGCTGCCGGCTCCGTTGCCGGTCGGCCATATGCCGCTGGCGGCACGGATGCGACCGCAAGGTCTCGGTGAGTTCGTCGGCCAGGAGCCACTGGTGGGCGACCGAGGGGCGCTGCGGCGCATGGTCGAAGGCGGCCAGCTGGCGTCGATGGTGTTGTGGGGGCCCCCGGGGGTCGGCAAGACGACCCTGGCGCGGCTGGCTGCGGAGGCGGTGGAGGCACCGATGGAGGTGCTGTCGGCGACATCGAGTGGTGTCAAGGACGTACGCACGGTCGTCACTCGCGCGCGCGACTGGGCAGAGCGCGGAGGTGGCTCCACCGTGCTCTTCATCGATGAGATCCACCGCTTCAACAAGGCGCAGCAGGACGCGCTCCTGCCGCACGTCGAGGAAGGTGTGGTCACCCTCATCGGGGCCACCACGGAGAACCCCTACTTCGAGGTGAACTCGGCACTGCTCTCACGTCTCCGGGTCTTCCGCCTCGAGCTGCTGTCGGACGACGAGGTCGGCCTCATCGTGGACCGCGCCCTCTCAGACGAGCGCGGCCTCGGCGGGCGGGTGTCGCTGGCCACCGACGCCCGAACGCACCTCGTCTCCATCAGCGCGGGCGATGCGCGTGCAGCCCTCAACATCCTCGAGTCGGCAGCGTCGATGGCGAGTGTCGGGCGGGAAGACCCCGCGGAGACGCTGACGCCTACCCTCGAGGACATCGAGGCCGCTGCGCAGCAACGGGTGCTGGCCTACGACCGCGCCGGTGACGGTCACTACGGCACCGTGTCAGCGTTCATCAAGTCCATCCGCGGCAATGATCCCGATGCGGCGCTCTACTGGCTGGCCACCATGGTGGCGGCGGGAGAGGATCCCCGCTTCATCGCGCGTCGACTCATCATCTCGGCCTCTGAAGATGTCGGCAACGCCGATCCCCGCGGGCTCCAGGTCGCGGTGAGCGCCGCGCAGGCGCTCGACTGGGTCGGTCTGCCGGAAGCGCAGTATGCCCTGGCCCAAGCGACTGTCTACCTCGCCACCGCTCCCAAGTCGAACCGCTCTGGTCAAGCCTACTGGCGCGCGGTCGCCGACGTGCGGCAGCACGGCTCGCTCCCCGTCCCCAAGCATCTGCAGAACGCTCCCCACCGCCGCATGCGCCACCACGGTATCGGCGTCGGCTATAAGCTGCCGCACGACTACGAGGGTGGCGACGTGGACCAGCGATACCTTCCCGACGAGCTGGCGACGCGGACCTACTACGAGCCCACGGCCGAAGGCTGGGAGGGGCGCATCAAGGAACGCATGGACATCCTGGCGGAGCGCCGGGCGAGGGGAGGGCGATAGCGAGCCCCTAGGACCATGAACATTCAGAGAGGGAAGGCGGGCGAGCGACCAGACGACCACACCGCCTATGCCGTCATCGCGCACGCGCTCGGCCACGACTCGAAGGTGGCCCGACCTGCGGGGCTCGGCCCAGGCGTACCAGCAGGAAGGTCCCTCTGGTCAGGATGCGCCGAGCGACCGAGGGTCAGAACCGCTCCAGCATCGTGCTCGACACGGGCGAATCCCACGTATAGGCGGGCCCGCCAGACCGTACACTCAGACGTCATCGAATCGAGCACATATCGGAGGTCGCCGTGTTCTTCATTCTCGCCCTTGTCGTGATCCCGCTGGCCGCGGGCTACATCGCCAACCTCGTCGTCGGCAAAGGTAAGGGCTTCGAGCCTTGGGAGCTGTTCGTTGCGGGCATCATCGGCTCGTTCGTGGGAGGAACCCTGCTCAGCCTGGTGGTCGATGGCGACTTCGAGCTCCACATCAGCGGCCTCATCGGCTCCGCGATCGGCGCCATCGTGGTGCTGGCCGTGTGGGGCTGGTTGCGCGCGAAGGGCATCATCTCCCGACCGGGCAACTAGTGATCGCCGGGGGCGCGCTGGCGTCCCAGGGCCCCTTGACGCGGGTGAGCTCGCCTAGTAGAGATTGAGCACGTCCAGCGCGACGAACACCACCCACGAGACCGCCAGGGACACCATCAGGATGGCTGAAACGATCCCGATGCGGCGCAGATCCTCGCGCACCCAGGCGTTCTCCGCTGCCGCGCGCGCGGCCAGGTCGTCGGGGCGCGTCTTGGCGCGCCGGGCTCGGCGCGTTCGCTTGGACTCTGGCAGGGTTGCCGGCTCGATGGCGTTCGCGACGATGGCTCCCGTGGGCTGGTCACCCTCGATGACCTCGCCCGCCGCCCCTGCCGCAGTCGCCCCGGCCGCGCCGACCGAGACGGCGTCATCGCTGGGACCAACCGGCCCGGCGGGGGCATCCTCGGTCTTCCTGCTGCGGCTTGGCCCCTGGCCACCGGGTCGGTGGGCGGAGCGGCTGGCGCGAGCCCGCTTGGCCACGTGATCTCCTCATCGCATCGTTCTGGGAAGCGGCGACGAGGATAGCACCGGCGACGCCGACGCCGCTGCTACGATCGCAGCATGGAGGGACTCGCGGTCGTGTTGGCTCTCGGCGCGTTGGCATCGAGCGCCGGGGCCTTGTTCATCGTCTGGCGCCGAGACCGCCCCTGGCTGGACGCATCGCCCGACAGCGCCCGCGCGGGTGGGCTCGAGCGCCGTCTGGCACAGATGAGTCAGCGCCTCGAGGTGGTGGAGGCCGAGTCGGACGCGCAACGAGGTACGGCCCCGGACGGTGAGCGCGCCATCCGCAGCGGCGGTCGCGGCCCCGCCGCCATCTCTCACATCGGGCTGGTTCGCTTCGACGCCTTCGCCGATGCCGGTGGGGCACAGTCATTCGCCTTGGCGCTGGTCGATGACGATGGTGACGGCATCGTGCTGACCTCCCTGCACTCGCGGCCTACGACCCGCGTGTACGTCAAGGCCATCCGCCGAGGCGTGGCCGACGCGCCGCTGTCGGGCGAGGAACAGCAGGCTCTGCGAGACGCCGGCATCACGCCGTGAGGCTGTGACACCGTAGCTGTCACAGGCGCCCGGCAGTGTGGGCGCAGATGAGCGCGATCCGAACCATCCCCCAGAACCCCGCCCAAGGCATCGAGGCTGCGATCGGGGCGTCAGCGCCTGTGGCGATCGACGGCGTTCGTGGCCTGCTCGCCGGTCTCGACCGCCGCCAGCGACAGGCGGTCACGCACGGGGATGGCCCGCTGCTCGTGGTGGCCGGGCCCGGCACGGGCAAGACGGAGGTCATCACTCGTCGCATCGCCTGGCTCATCGCCACCAAGCGCGCGCGACCATCGGAGATCCTCGCGCTCACCTTCACCGAGCGCGCCGCAGAGGAGATGCAGGCACGTGTGGACCTGCTCGTGCCGTATGGACAGGCTGACACGGCCATCCACACCTTCCACGCATTCGGCGACCGGATCCTGCGGCAGCATGGTCACGCCATCGGACGTTCGGCAGACCCGCGCGTCATCGGTCGCTCCCAAGCCATCGTTCTGCTGCGTGACAACCTGTTCGACCTGGGACTCGAGCGCTACCTGCCGCTGGGCGACCCCACGCGGTTCGTGGGGGCGCTGGCCGATCTCTTCGGACGCGCGAAGGAGGAGGGGATCACGCCGGCAGACTTGGCGGCCTACGCCGCGGAGCTCGACGCCGGCGCACGTGCGGGGATGCAGGGTGTGACCGACGAGGGGGTCCTGGACGTGCTGGCCGGATTGGTCGACGAGGCGGAGGCGCATGCAGAGCTGGCCCGAGCCTTCGCTGCGTACCAGCGCCTGCTGACGGAGCGCACCCTCATCGATCACGCTGACCAGGTCGCAGAGGCCGTGCGCCTGCTCGACGAACGACCGGCCATCAGGGCGGAGCTCCGCCGACGCTTCCGCTTCATCGTGGTGGATGAAGCACAGGACGCCAACCCGCAACAGCACCGCCTGGTACACCACGTCGCCGGCTCGGCGGGTGCGGTCGTGTTCGTGGGGGACGACGACCAGGCCATCTACTCGTTCCGAGGCGCGGTCGGGCAGGGGCTGGCCAGCTTGGATGACTCGTATCGTGGTCTCAAGGATGTCGTGCTGCGTCGCAACTACCGCTCGCGAAAGCCCATCCTGGAGGCCGCTCGCCGGCTCATCCGCTTCAACGACCCCGATCGCCTCGAGGTGCAGCGGGGACTGGACAAGACATTGACCGCGGTCAGGCGGGCGCGCCGCCCAGCGCTGGTCACACACCACGTCTACCGCACGGCCGCCGATGAGGCAGACGCGGTGGCGGCCGACATCGCACGGCGGCTTGAAGGTGGGACACCAGCGGAGGCGATCGCTGTGCTGGTGCGCACCAACGCGGACGCGGGCCCAGTCCTCGCCAGCTTGGACGTTCGCGCCATCCCGCGCCGCTTCTCGGGGACATCGGGCCTGCTGGCCCATCGCGACGTGCGGGACGTCCTCAGCTTGCTGCGAACCATCCACTCTCCATCGGCATCGGAGGACCTGTACGCCATCATGACCGCCGATGCCTACGGTTTGGGCGGCGCAGACCTGACCAGCCTGTGCGATCGTGCCGGCCGTCGCCGTCGCAGCCTCTGGGAGACGGCCATGGAGGTCGTCGAGCAGCCGGCGGTCCTGCGCCTGTCGCCACGTACCCGTCGACAGCTCGAACGCCTGGTCAGCCACCTGCACGACTCCATCGCACAGGCGCACGAGCGGCCGGCCGCGATGGTGCTGTACGACCACCTGCAGCGCAGCGGCTGGCTCAAGCGGCTGGTGGCGGCGGCAGAGCGGGGCGATGAAGGGCCCCTTCGTCGCGTCGCCCGCCTGTTCGAGCTGGTCAGGGAGCAATCCGACCTCGTGGAGGACCCACGCCTGGCCACGGTCGTGCCCGGCTTGCGCGCGCTCATCGATGCCGGCCACGACCCGGTCGGTCCCGACGCGGACGATGTGGCCGACACGGTGTCCGTGCTCACGGTGCACCAGGCCAAGGGTCTGGAATTCCCCATCGTCTACGTCGTGGGACTGGCCGACGGGCGCTTCCCGGTGCGAGCGCGACGCGACACGTTGGCGCTGCCTCCGGCGCTGACCGGCCGACCCTCGATGGACGACGCGGATGCTCATCGAGCCGAGGAGCGGCGCCTCTTCTACGTCGCCATGACGCGTGCCCGGGATGAGTTGCTGCTGAGCCACGCGGCCAGCGGCCGAGAGGATGGCCGGCATCGCCGGCCATCGCCGTTCCTCGCCGAGGCACTTGGCAGAGAGGTCGAGGATGGACGAGGAGTCGAGCCTTCCGTGGCCCTGATGGCATCGCAGGCGGCCCCTGCCGGTAGCGCGAGACAGGCCAGCCGTCACGACACGGCCGAGCCGTTGACGCTCAGCTTCAGCCAGGTCGACGACTACCTCTCGTGTCCGCTCAAGTATCGCCTGCGGCACCAGGTTCGAGTTCCCACGCCCCCGCACCATGCCCTTGTCTTCGGCAACGCCTTGCACCAGGCGATCGCGGCTGCCAATGACCTGCGCCGACGTGGTGAGCCGATCGACCGCGCGCTCCTGGAGGAGACGTTGTCGGCGCACTGGCGTAGTGAGGGCTTCCTCTCGCAGGAGCACGAGCTGGCCCGCCGCAAGGCCGGTTCGATCGCGCTGGCGCGTTTCGTGGCCCATGCCGAGCAGGCTGATGAGCAGATCCTTGCGGTAGAGCAGCCGTTCTCCGTGCGCATAGGAGGCGACCGCGTCCGCGGCCGCTATGACGCGGTGCGGCAGACCCGCGACGGCCTGGTCATCACGGACTACAAGTCCGGCGACATGCGCGACCCCGTCCGGGCTCGCCAGCGAGCCCGCAGCTCGCTCCAGCTGCAGCTCTACGCGCTGGCCTGGGAAGCGGAGCACGGCCAAGCGCCGGACGCGGTGGAGCTGCACTTTCTGGAAGGAGACGTCGTGGGCCGCGTGGTCCCGACGAGCCGTCAGCTGGAAGGAGCCCGCGGCAAGGTCGAGCGAGTGGCCGCTGGCATCCGGGCCGGCGAGTTCACAGCGACGCCGGGCTTCCCCGTCTGCGATTGGTGTCCCTATCGCCGCATCTGTCCAGCCGCGACGTGATCCCTGAGACTACACTCCGCCCGGTGTCCGCCCGTGATCGCACGACGACGCTCGTCCTGGTCGCTGCCGCCATCGCGGCCTGGTTCCTGGTCGCGCTCATCTTCACCTTGGTCTCGCCCGAGCGTGACGCCGTCGCCCAGCTGCTGGGGGCATTGGCCCTGGGGGCGGCCGTCGCGCTGACCCTGTGGCCACTGCTCTGGTCGGCCGGTCGCAGCTCGCCGGGTGCCATCGTCACGTCGGGCCGGCGGAGTGCGCTCGCAGGCCTTCTGGTGACGATCCTGGTGGTCCTGCGGGCCATCGATGTGGTGACGGTGCCGGTGCTGATCTTTCTCATCGTGGGTGCCGTCCTCGTGGAGATCGCCTTCAGCCTGCGTCGCTGAGCGCTTCGCACAAGCGCTCGAGAGCGGCGCACAATGGGGCACGACATGGAACCGATCGTGTGACCGACGAGCGACCCGACTACGGCCTGCTGAACGGCTGGGATACCGACTACCCACGCTTCGAGGAGCAGGACCGCCCGACCTACCTGGGGGCGGCCACCTTCGGCAAGCGGCCGCTCGTCGATGACCCCACGGAGCTCCGGGCGAGACACGCCGATGTCGCGATCGTGGGAGCACCCTTCGATGATGCCGTGAGCCACCGCCCGGGAGCCCGCTTCGGGCCGCGCGCCGATCCGAGCGGCCACCTACCAGGCAGGAGCGCAGTCGCTGCAGCTCGACATCGACGTGTGGGCCGCGCTCGATGTCGTGGATGCCGGTGACGCCGACATCGTGCCGGCATGGCTTGATCGCGGTCACGCGATGATCTTCGACAAGGTCCTCGGTGTCGCGCGGAGTGGCACCATCCCCATCGTCCTCGGGGGCGACCATTCCATCACCTGGCCGGCGGCGAGCGCCGTCGCGCAAGCGCTCGCACCACGCCCCATCGGCATCGTGCACTTCGACGCCCACGCGGACACCGCTGATTCGTCCTGGGGCGTGCTGTCGGGGCACGGTACACCGATGCGCCGTCTGATCGAATCAGGCGCGGTCGCCGGTCGCAACTTCGTGCAGGTCGGGTTGCGCGGCTACTGGCCACCCAGGGATGTCCTCGACTGGATGGCGCAGCAGGGCATGCGCTGGCACCTCATGCGCGAGATCGAGGAGCGCGGCGCGGAGGCGGTCATCGACGACGCGATCGCCGAGGCGCTCGACGGTCCCGAGCTCGTCTACCTCTCGATCGACATCGACGTGCTCGACCCGGCCATGGCGCCGGGCACCGGAACACCGGAGCCGGGCGGCCTGTTGACTCGGGAGTTGCTGCGAGCGGTCCGTCGCATCGTCGGCAGCGTGCAGCTCGCGGGCATGGACATCGTGGAGGTGTCACCGCCCTTCGACCACGCCGAGGTCACGGCGATGGCGGCCCACCGAGCGGCCATGGAGGCGCTCAGCGCCCTGGCTGTGCGCAAGACCTCCGGCGCTGCCGTGCGTCTTGAGCTCGTCCCGTGACCGTTGCCCTGACCGCGGGCGAGCGAGCTGCGCGGCTGGCGCGCTACTACGACCTCGACTTCCTCGATGTCGCCTACGACGCCGAGCTGTATCAGCAGCTGGCGCATGAGCTAGGCGGCCCCATCCTCGAGTTGGGCGTCGGCAGCGGGCGTCTGGCCATCCCGCTGGCCCTCGGTGGCTATGAGGTGGTCGGCATCGATCGTGACGCTGCCATGCTGGACCGTGCCGAACGCGCGTGGGAGGACGTCCGCGGTCCCATCGACCCCGATCGGCTGCGGCTTCACCTGGGCGACTACCAGGCGCTTCGACCGGAGCCACGGTTCGGCCTGGCCTTGCTCGCCGTCAACACGTTCCTGCTCGCCGGTGATGACCAGATCCGTCTCGCCATCCTGTCTTCGATGTGCGCCAGCCTGAGAGATGGCGGCGCGGCCGTGGTCGAGGTGGGCACGCCGGACGAGGAGGAGCTGCAGCGCTACGACCGACGACTGCAGCACGAGTGGTTGCGCCGGGACCCGGAGACGGGAGATGAGGTCAGCAAGGTCATCATCGCCGACCATGATCCGGAGGCCGCTACGCTCGAACTCACGCAGGTCTACGAATGGACGCCGCCGGACGGTGGCACGCTGAGCCGGGTGACCAAGGTAGACCTGCTGCATCTGCTCACGGCCGAGCGGCTGGGCGAGCTGGCCCACGAAGCCGGCTTCGACAGGATCGATGTCTGGGGGGACCATCTGCTTACGCCGTATGGCCCCGGAAGTCACCGGGCCATCCTTGTAGCACGATTGGTATAGTCCGAAGGTGACCAGCGACGACCAGATCCGCCTGCTCCTCGTCGAGGATGTCCCGCAGGTGTCACAGTACGTGCGCGGCCTGCTGCAGCATCAGAAGCAGGTCCGCCTGCTCGATACCGTCACGGACGGCCGGATGGTCATGGACCAGATTCGTGAGCTGCGGCCCGATGCGCTGATCGTGGACGCCCTGCTGCAGGGCAAGGTGAACGGCCTCGATGTCGCCGAACAGGTTCGCCAGGCCGGCCTGCGCATCCCCATCATCATCGTGACCGTCCCACAGAAGCCGGTCAAGGCGGGAGAGGGCATGGGCATCACCGAGGTGCTGTCGATGCCGTTCTCAGGCTACGAGCTGATGAACGCGCTCAACCGCTCCCACGCCCGCTACCGGGCGACTGCTCCCGCCTCGATGTCCCGCTCCTACGTCATCTACTCGGGCAAGGGCGGAGTGGGCCGCACGACCATCGCCTACAACCTCGCCGTGTCGTTCGGCCAGATGGCCGGTGTGCGGGTCGCGCTGATCGATGGCGATCTTCAGTTCGGCGACCTGCGTGGTCTCCTGCGCGTGCCGGACACCGCGCCCTCGATCCTGCAGCTGCCCACCGACCGCATCGCGGAGAGCGACCTGGCCTCCGTGCTCTGGCGCGATCCGTCCGGCATCGATCTGTTGCTGGCACCGCCACGCGTCGAGCAGGCGGAGATGATCACGTCGCGCGACGTTGAGAAGGTCGTCTCGCTGCTGCGTCGCATCTACAACGTCGTCATCATCGACGCTCCGCCGGCGATCACGGACATCACGCTGGCGTACCTCGACGATGCGGACAGCATCATCAGCGTGGTCACGCCAGACCGGAACTCCGTTCGCGCCGCCCGGCTTGCCGGCCAGGCCTTCATCGCCGCCGGCATGCCGCCGCAGAAGATGATGCTGGTGGTCAACCGCGCCGGCTCGCCCGGCCTCAATCCCGACCAGATGAGCGCGCAGCTGGGACGCATGCCTGACATCGCCATCCCCGATGACCCGCAGCTGGTGAAGGCTACGACCGCCGAGGGCGTGCCCTTCGTCCTGGCGCAGCCCCGCGCGAAGGCCAGTGAGCAGATCGCGGCCATCATGCAGCGGCTCACCGACCAGCCCGCCGCCGGTGCCGAAGGCGTCGTCGCTCCATCCCTGGCGAGATCGTCCGGCTGACGCCCGTGGGTGACCCGAGACCCATCGGCTTCTTTGACTCGGGAGTAGGCGGGCTGACCGTCCTGCGCGAAGTCATCCGTCGACTGCCGGCAGAGGACACGCTCTACCTGGGTGACAACGCGCGCACACCATACGGGCCTCGTCCCGATGACGAGGTCGTTCGCTTCAGCACCGAGTGCCTCGACGAGCTCGCCGGTCGCGATGTCAAGGCCATCGTCGTCGCCTGCAATACGTCGACCGCAGTGGCGCTTCCGCAGCTCCGTCGGCGCTATGCCCTGCCCATCCTGGGCGTCGTCCGGCCGGGGGCGACGGCCGCGGCCTTGGCGACCCGGACACGCGCGGTCGGCGTCATCGCCACCGCCGCGACGGTCCGCTCACATGCCTACTTCGAGGCCATCAGCGAGGAGGATCCGTTCGTGCAGGTGTACGAGCACGCCACGCCGGAGCTGGTGCCGCTCGTGGAGGCGGGTCGGCTGCGCGGCCCTGACGTGGACGCGGCCATCCGCCGTTCGCTCGCGCCGCTGCTGGGGAGGCAGGTCACCGAGGATCCGACGGGTGGGTGGGACCATCCCTCCTTCGTCTTCCCCATGGACGAAGGGGCACGCATCGACACGTTGCTACTGGGATGCACGCACTATCCGCTGCTGGGCCCGGCCATCCGGGCGATCGTGGGGGAGGCCATCGCGGTCATCGATTCCGCCTCGGCCACGGCGAGTGCGCTGGCAAGCCTCATCGAGGTCCATGCGCTGGGATCGCCCCAGGCGGGGCCTGGGCGACACGTGATGCTGACGACGGGTGATGTCGAGGCCTTCCGGTCCACGGCGTCGCGCCTGTTCGGCGAAGACCTCGGCTCGGTCGAGGGGGTGAGCCTCAGCGCCTCCCGGCCTCCAGTGGCGACCCGGGCCATGGTGGGTGAGGGCACGTGACGCACGCGACCGCCGCCGGCCGCCTGCGCGCGAGTCGTGCGCTTCGCCTGGGCGTCGCCATCGGGCTGGGTGTGACGGTTCGCGCGATCGCCACTCGCGCCAGCGCCAACGTACCCCGCGGACTGGTCGACTGGGGGCGAGCTGAGCGCATCGCGCGCGGCCGGCTGCGCAAGGTGCCGGGTCGCCTGACAGAGCAGCAGCTGCGAGCGGCTGCTCCCGCGTACGCGCGTCACATGGACCGCGTCGTGCCCCTCCTCGAAGATCGACTGGGCACGACCTTGCCGGGCGTGGTCGAGCGACACGCGGTCGTCAGCCGCTCCGAGTGGGCGGTGGCCAACATGGACACGCTGCGAGCGCTCGTCTCTCACCTGGAGCCGCACCTGGCACCACGCGGACCGCACGACAGCGTTCGTGCCGGCGTCACGGCGGCCACCAATCGGATGCTGACCACCAGCCAGATCGGGTTCCTTCTGGGTTACCTGGGTTCGCGCGTGCTCGGCCAGTACGACGTGGCGCTGCTGTCCGCCGAGCAGGAGCCGGGTCGGCTGCTGTACGTGGAGGAGAACATCCGTGCCACGGCGCGGATGCTGAACGTGCCGCTCGAGGATTTCCGGTTGTGGGTCGCCTTGCACGAGACGACACACGCCTTCGAGCTCGAGGCACACCCGTGGCTGCGGCCGTACATCCGCGGCCGCATGGAGCGGCAGGTGGCACTCTTCGCAGAAGAGACGCGCCGGCTCCAGCAGCAGGGCCTGGCGCACCTCGCACGGCGCTGGCGCAGCGCCGCCGCGGAAGGCTCTGTGCGTGGGTTCCTGGGTCCTGAGCAGCAGTCGCTGTTCAGGGAGCTGCAGTTGGTCATGAGCCTGATGGAGGGCTTCAGTGACTGGGTGATGGACCAGGTCGGGGCCGACATCCTTCGCGACGTGGATGGCATCCGTCGTCGGTTCGAGGCCCGGCGGCGCGGCCGGCGTCGTGCTCTTGACCGCCTGATGGCGCGGCTCACGGGCATGGATATCAAGCTGGAGCAGTACCGCCGCGGTGAGCGCTTCGTTGCGGGCGTCTATCGTGTCGGTGGCAACATGGCGATCGGACACCTGTGGGATGGGCCGTCAGCGCTGCCGAGCGAAGTGGAGATGGACGACCCCGTCGCCTGGGTGCGGCGGGTGGTGCCGGCAGCACTCGAACTGGGGGAGAGCGCATGATCAGGGCCACGCGAAGCGAGCGCGAGCCCGCTGCCATCGCCATCACGCCGATCCTGTCAGCCCGCTATCGCGAGGAGGACCTGGCCCGCATCCGCGCCGCGGCACCGCGGGCACGCCTGGTGAACGTGTCGCTCGAGGGCCTCTCCGACAGTCCGCTCGATGACGTCGAGGTGCTGCTGCGTGGCCCCATGCCGACGCCCACGTTCGACCGCCTGCTTGCGCGTTGCCCGCACCTGCGCTGGGTGCACTCCGCGACCGCCGGCGTGGAGCGCGTGCTGACCGGAGACGCGGCCGAGCGCGGCCTTGTCATCACCAACGCCCGCGGCGTGTTCAGCGAGCCCATCGCCGAGTACACGCTGATGATGATCCTCGCGGTAGTACGCCGGCTGCCGGAGCTGTTCGAGCTACAGCGGGAGCGGACGTGGCAGCCACTGCCGGCGCGCGAGCTGCGACAGGTCACGATCGGGATCGTGGGCCTGGGCTCGATCGGACGCAACGTGGCCCGCCTGGCCCTGGCGTTCGGGGCGCGCGTCATCGGCACCCGCAAGGAACCTGACCAGCGCAAGGACTTCGCCGAGCCCATCCCCGATGGCATGGATCGCGTCCTCGGACATGACCAGCTGCCGGAGCTGCTCGCGGAGTCGGATTTCGTCGTGCTCGCGGTGCCATTGACGGCAGAGACGGACAAGCTCATGAACGGGCCGCGATTGGCCCAGATGAAGCCGGGTTCCTGGCTCATCAACGTCGCCCGGGGCGGACTCGTCGACCAGCGGGCGCTGCTGCGCGCCCTGCGGTCAGGCCCGCTCGAGGGCGCCGTGCTCGATACCATCTGGGAAGAGCCGCTGCCGCCCAGCTCTCCGCTCTGGGACGCCCCCGGCCTCATCATCACGCCGCATACCTCGTGGTCCAGCGGCCGCGTGCTCGATCGCAGCATCGAGCTCTTCTGCGACAACCTCGTGCGCTACCGGGACGGCCGCGAGATGCTCAACCTGGTGGACCCGGTAGCGGGGTACTAGCGCATGCAGATCGCCATCGTCGGGCTGGCCCGAGCGGGCAAGACGACCGTATTCAACTCGCTCACCAAGGGTGACGCCGAGACCGGCGGCTTCGGCGGGCTGACCGTCAACACCGGCGTCGTGAAGGTGCCCGACGAGCGCCTGACTCGCCTGACAGCCCTCTTCAAGCCCAAGAAGGAGATCCCGGCCGACGTGACCTACGTCGACCTGCCCGCCGCCGCGACCAGCGCCGAGGGTGAGCCACACGCCGATATCCCGGCCGACCAGCTCGCGCGCCTGCGCAACGCCGACGCGCTGCTGCACGTGGTGCGTGCGTTCGAGAACGATGCCGTGCCGCATCCGCTGCTGAGCATCGACCCTGCACGAGACGTGGAACAGCTCGAGCTCGAGTTCACCCTCGCGGACCTCGCGGTGGTGGAGAAGCGATTGGAGAAGCTGCGGCAGTCGGGCCGCCATGGCACGGCGGCAGAGAAAGAGGCCAATGAACGCGAGCAAGTGGTGCTGGAGAGGATCCTGCCGGCGCTGACGGAGGGTCGCCCCATCCGGGATGTCGGTCTCAGCCCTGACGAGGCGCTACGCATCCGCGGCTTCCGCTTCCT
The DNA here is from genome assembly GCA_963712735.1 of uncultured Chloroflexia bacterium. Classification (GTDB taxonomy): domain Bacteria; phylum Chloroflexota; class Limnocylindria; order Limnocylindrales; family CSP1-4; genus JAFMJV01. The sequence continues at coordinate 455,745 of CAVQIZ010000005.1, forward strand.
GACCGAGAAGCCGGTGCTGGTGCTCCTCAACGTGGGCGAGTCGGACCTTGCACGTGCCGATGCGCTCGCCGCTGACCTCGCCGCGGGCATCTCCCACGCCCAGACGGAGGTGGCGCAGCTCTCCGCCCGTATCGAGATGGAGATCGGGGAGCTCGACGATGAAGAGGCCGCGGTCTTCCGTGACGACCTCGGGCTGCAGGGCTCCAGCATGGAGCGCGTCATCCGCGCCAGCTACCAGCTGCTGGGGCTGATCAGCTTCTTCACCGCGGGCGAGGACGAGACGCGCGCCTGGACCGTGACCCGCGGCGCGTCGGCCGTCGACGCTGCCGGCACCATCCACAGCGACCTGGCGCGCGGCTTCATCCGTGCCGAGGTCATCGGCTGGGAGGAGCTGCTCGAGCTGGGCTCGATGGCTGAGGCCAAGCGACAGGGGAAGCTGCGTTCCGAGGGCAAGACCTACGTGGTGCAGGACGGCGACGTCATCGAGGTGCTATTCAACGTCTAGCTGCACGACGGCCGGGATCGCCCGGATCAGTCGTCGCCGAGGCGGTCGTCCCTGACGCGTGTACCGTCGGCCAGGCCCCAGGCTGCATCGTCCGGCTCCACGTCCACCAGCAGGGTGCGGAAGTCGCCGCTGACGCCACCCACCCGGCCCATCTGGTCGAGTTCGGCCACCAGCGTTCCCTCTTCGTCGGCCGAGACGTTCACGGCGACCCGTAGCTGTGAGTCGTCGATCACCAGGAAGCCGGCGTGCTGCGCCAGGTCGGCGGCGATCGCCTCGATGAGCGAATCCTGCCCGTAGCCGTCGATCACGCGCTTGCGTGACTCGAGCACCAGGTCGAGGAACTCCGCTTCGTCGTACTCGGTGTCATGGGCCAGCAGCACATCGGCGAACAGGTCGCTGTCGCTTTCGTGGAGCTCGTAGAAGTAGAAGGGGGGTGCATCCCCGTCGCGCGTCGTCACGAGGCCGAGTATAGGCTTCTGGGTCACACGCCCCGACCAGTGGGGGCAGCGGGAGCGGCAAGAGGGAGTCGAGTCGGCATGAAGGCACCCGATGTGGTGGTGGTCGGAGCCGCCACGCGCGACCTCAGCGAGGATGATCCGCGGGGCTGGCTGCTGGGTGGCGGTGTCACCTTCGGCGCGCTGGCGCTGGCGCGACTGGGCCTGCGCACCGGTGTCATCCTGGGTGTGGACGAGGAAGCCGCTGCCGCGCGCGAGCTGGACCTGATCCGTGATGCCGGTGCGGAGATCATCTCCGTTCCCCTCGAGCGGGGACCGATCTTCACCAATGTCGAGACCCTGGCCGGTCGCATCCAGACCTGCGGCTCGGGCAGCGACCCGCTGCCGGTGGAGGCGCTCCCCGAGGCCTGGCGGGCCGCTCCTGCGTGGGTCTTCGCCCCGATCGCCGCGGAGATCCCCGAGGCGTGGACCACGCTGCCGGCGCCCAGCGCCTGCGTCGCCTTCGCCTGGCAGGGCATCCTGCGCCACCTGACAGCGGGCCAACGGGTGCGACCGCGGAAGCCGGGTCCGTCACCCTTCCTGCGGCGGGCCGACATCCTTGCCGCCAGCCGTCACGATCTGCCCGCCGAGCTACCCCTGCGCCAGATCGGTGCCTGGCTCGGCCCACGCTGTGACATGCTCCTGACTGCCGGTCTGTTGGGCGGCGTCCTGCTGCGCTTCGAGGATGGCGGCCTCACCGGCGCTCGAGCCTACCCCAGCATCCCGTCGGACATCGAGATCGATCCCACCGGAGCCGGGGACACCATGCTCGCGGGACTTGTGGCCGCCCGACTCGTGGCAGGCGCACAGGCCCAGTCGGCGGGGCAGGATCTGTATCTCGGCGCGGCGGCCTCGAGTCTGCTGGTGGAAGGGCCCGGCATGAACTCCGTGCCGACCTTCACTCAGCTGCTGGCGCGCGTCGCGCGGGGCCGCTGACGTCGCCAGGGGCGAGACTCAGCGCACGGGACCGGTCGACCCTCGCACGATCAGCTGGACCGGGATCCGCTGCGGCGGCCCCCCGACGCGCGCCGGGTCATCGTCAGCCCCTACTCCCGCCGCACCATCGGCGATCATGACGAGCAGCGTGCTCACGGCCCATTCCGCCATGGCACCCGTGTCCTGGCGGACGGTCGTCAACGACGGCTCCATGTAGGGCGCCAGCTCGATGTCGTCGAACCCGATGACACTGATGTCGGTCGGCACGGCCATGCCCAGCGCATGCACACCGCGCAATGCCCCAACGGCGCTGAGATCGTTGAAGCAGATCAGGGCGGTCGTGCCGGGCCGGCGCGCGAGCGCTTCCTGTGCGGCCTGCTCGCCACCGGCGACGCCGCCGTCGCCGACGACCACATCCAGGTCCTGCGCTGCTCGGCCGCGTGCGGCGAGCGCCGCGCGCACACCCTCCAGCCTTTCGTCCAGCGCCAGGTTTCCGGAGGCTGGCGTGGCCACGTAGGTGAGGAACCGGTGACCCAGATCCAGCAGATGATCTGCGGCCAGGCGCCCGCCGGCGCGGTTGTCCGAGAGCACCGCGGGCACCGAGCCCACGGCCTGTCCGCTGTTCATGATGACGACGGGGCAGGGGCGTTCGTCGATCCAGCTTCGATGACGCTCCGTCAGTGCCGAGCTGGCGATAAGCAGACCGTCGACCTGTCGAGCAGCGAGCAGCTCCAACGACTGGATCTCACGCTCCTCGTCGCTGCGGCCGTCGGCCAGGACCACCGAGTAGCCGCGTCCGCGGGCGGCGTCTTCGACGGCACGGATGACCTGGGGGAAGTAGGGGTTCCCGATGTCGGTGACGATGAGGCCGAGCGTCCGGGTGAGGCGCAGCTTGAGCGAGCGGGCCACCCCGGAGGGCCGGTAGCGCAGGTCTCGGGCAGCTCGCTCCACGCGAAGGCGCGTGGCCGGCTCGACGCCCACGCCACCACGCAGGGCCCGGCTGACGGTAGCCGTCGACACGCCGGCCCGTGAGGCGACATCTCGGATGGTGGCCGTCCTGCTGCGCCCGGGTGGCGGGGCCATGGCTAGCTCACGAAGGCTCCGCCATCGGTGCCTCCGACCCCCTGCTGTTCGACCTCGGCGGCGTACTCCTCCAGCTCGTGGCTGAGCTTGTCCAACTCTGCACCACCGCCCATGAGCTTGAGCAGCTCTTCACGCGGCAGCTCTTCCTTCTCGAACGTGCCCACCTGCTGGCCGCGATCGAGGATGACGAAGCGCTCACCCACCGGATAGGCGTGGTTGACGTTGTGGGTGATGAGGATGATGCCCAGGCCACGGGCCTGCGCGGCGACGATATAGCGCAGCACGATGGCGGCCTCCTTCACCCCGAGAGCCGAGGTGGGCTCGTCGAGGATCACCACCTTGGCGCCGAAGTGGACTGCCCGGGCGATCGCCACCGATTGCCGCTCGCCACCCGACAGCGTGCCCACGGCCTGTGACGTATCGCGCAGGTCGATGCCCATGCCTCGCAGCTCCTCGCGGCTGATGCGGTCGGCGGTGGCAGAGTCGTAGCGTTTGAAGGGCCCCCAGCCCTTGGTCGGTTCGTTACCCAGGAAGAAGTTGCGCGAAACGCTCATCAGGGGGCACATCGCGAGGTCCTGGTAGACCGTGGCGATGCCTCGGTGCAGCGCGTCGCGCGGCGAGGCCAGCCGGACCTCCTCGCCTCCGAGCAGGATCTCGCCGCTGTCGGGCGGATGGACGCCCGACAGGGTCTTGATCAGCGTCGACTTGCCCGCGCCGTTGTCGCCGAGCAGGCAGACCACCTCCCCGGCTCGGACGCTCAGGGAGATGTCCTTGATGGCGATGACGTTGCCGAAGTACTTGGTCAGAGCGCGCGCCTCGATGAGTGGCGGTCGCTGCGTGGCCGCGCTGGCCGTGGCTGTCGTCATGAGCGGACTCCGGTGCCGCGCCGACGCACCTCGTTGGCGAGGAGCACGGCGATGAGGAGGACGATACCGAGGATCGCCAGGTACCAATCCGAGGCGAGGCCGGCGAGCGGGATGCCGACCTTGGTCATGCCCAGCGTGAGGGCGCCGAAGAAGGCGCCGATGGGGGAGCCGTAGCCACCGGTCAGCAACGTCCCGCCGATGACCGATGCGGCGATGGCCTCGAGCTCCTTCTGCTCGCCTCGCAGGACGTCGGCCGACGCGACGGTGAAGACCTGGATGCAGGCCAGCAGGGCAGCCGAGGCGGCGGTCGCCATGAACATCGCGATCTTCACGCCACGGACCGGCACACCGACATTGCGGGCCGCCGTCTGGTTGCCACCGGTCCCGAAGATCCAGTTGCCGAACGTCGTGCGCGTGAGGACATACCACGCCACGGCCGTGACCAGGAGCCACCAGAAGACAGACGCCGCGATCTGGAAGTCGCCGATCACGATGTCTCCGGCGAAGAACTGCACCAACAGATCACCGTCGGTGATGTCGCGCAGGCCACCGACCTGGGTGCGGCCGGTGATGAGCCGGGTGATGCCGATGGTCGCTCCACGCAGCAGGAACAGCATGCCCAGGGTGACGATGAACGAGGGCAGCCCGGTGCGGGTCACCAGCCAGCCGTTGAAGAAGCCCACCGTGAGGGCGAAGGCGAACGCGGCGAGGATGGCCATCCATGGGTCAAGACCGAACTCGGACATCCCCAGCGCCAGCACCATGCCCGCAGCGCCGATCATGGAGCCGATCGACAGGTCGAACTCGCCGGCGATCATGAGCAGGCTGACGGCAGCGGCAAGGATGCCGACCTGCGCCGCGACCTCGAGCCAGTTGGCGATACCGCGCGGCGTCAGGAAGCCGCTGGCGAAGCACGCCTGGGCATCTGTCAGGCACTCCCAGATGGGCCATGTGAAGACCACCAGGGCGATCAGCGTCGTGATGACCGCGCCGGCCGCCGGTCGGCTCAGCGCTTGCTGCCACGATCGCCGTCCTCTGACGCGTTCGTCTGGTTTCGCCGCCTCGCTCACCTCGCCTCCTCCCGCGACCGTTCGAGCCGCGCGACGGTGATGCTGTCGCGCGACGGTGATGCTACGGAGGAGGGGCAGTCTGTCTGCCCCTCCTCCGGTGCTCCGTTAGCGGATGCCCTCCGACGAGAGCTGGATGACCGCCTCGGCGTTGTCAGCCGTCACGAAGCCCGGACCGGTGAGGACGACTCCGCCACCACCGGGCAGAAGCCCGCCGTACTGGTTGTAGAGGGACAGGAAGACGACGGGCAGGTAGCCCTGCAGATACTGCTGCTGATCGATGGCGAACAGCATGTCGCCGTCGACGATGGCCTGCAGCACCTCGGGCGCCAGGTCGAACGTTGCCAGCGGCATGGAGCCCTTGACGCCCATGGAATCGAGGGCGTCGAGCGCCGGGATGGCGCCGGTGGGGCCGAGCGTCATGACGCCGTTGATGTCGGGGTCAGCAGTGAGTGCTGACTCGATGGCGACCTGCGAGCTGGCCGGGTCGGTCAGATCGACCGCCAGGACGTCCGAGGAGTCCGCCGGCCTCAGCGAGCGCATCCGCGAAACCCTGGCAGCGCAGGTCGAGGGCGACGTTGCCGACCTCCTGGTTCACGCACAGGCCCTTGGTCACGCCGGCCTCGGACATGCGCTGTCCACCGCCGAAACCAGCTTCATACTCGGTCTGGCCGACGTGCACGAGGACACCGAGGTCCTTGTAGACATCGGAACCGGAGTTCATGGAGATGACCGGGATGCCCGCCGCGACGGCGGCCTCGATCGACGGACCGAGCGCATCAGCGTCGGGGATCGAGACGACGATCCCATCCGGCTGCGAAGCCACGGCGGTGTCGATGAGCTGTGCCATGGCGACCATATCGAAGGTCGATGGCGCGCTGTAGTTCGCCGTTACGCCCATGTCGGCGGCGGCCTCATTGACGCCGTTCTGGACGACGGACCAGAACGGGTCGGACGCCTGGCCATGGCTTACGACCTCGATGCGGATGCCCGAGTCGTCCTGCGCGGCGACCGCTGCCGGCGCGATGGCTGCCCCGGCCAGCAGGCCGACACTCACGAGGCCTACCAGCCCCTTCTTGATTCCCATCTGAGGTTCACTCCTCCCTGGCGGTCGTCGCGGACCGCCGGTCTCCGTTGATCCATCGTCAAACCCTTGACTGTGTCGACGTGATCGCTGTTGCTGTTCCACCTCCTTCGCTACCCGATGTCGTCTCTAGGCGGGTATCTCTTCCAGTCGGACGATGCGATGCTCCTTGAGCGCCATCGTGGCGGCCTCCGCGATGCGCGCCGACTCGACGCCGTCACGCGCGGTGCAGGGCGTCTCCATCTCGCCACGTGCGACCTGGAAGAAGCCCAGCATCTCGTCGCGATACGCGTCCGCGAAGCGGTCCTGGAAGTTGGGCCAGGCCGGTCCCTCCGGCGCGGGCACTCCCGGTTCCACCGAGCGGATGACCTGTCGCGGACCCAGCCCCACGCTGATGCTGTCCTGGCTGCCGAACAGCTCCGTGCGGATGTCGTAGCCACGCGGGTCGTGGCGTGACACCGTCATGACCACGAGGACGCCGCTGCGCATGCGCAGGGTCGCAACCGCTGTGTCCACGTCGTCGTACTTGGCGAACACCGGGAACCCGCGGACGGAACCGTCGGCATACACCTCCTCGACCTCGTCGCTGGTGAGCCAACGAAGGATATCGAAATCGTGGCCGCTGAAGTCGCGGAAGAGCCCGCCAGACACCGGGATGTACGACTCGTGCGGTGGCGCCGGGTCGTGCCCGGCCATCCGCATGCTGTACAGCGTCCCCAGCTCACCGCTGTCGACCATCCGCTTGGCTTCCCGGTAGCCCTTGTCGAAGCGGCGCTGGAACCCGAGCTGGAAGGGCGTACCCGCACGCTCGATCTCTTCGGCCAGCACGATAGCATTGGGCAGGTCCGCTGCCAGCGGCTTCTCGCAGAAGATGGGGATGCCGCGCTCCAGGCCTGCGCGTACGAGCGGTGCGTGAGCATCGGTCATAGCCGCGATCACGAGCGCGTCTGCCTCGGCCAGGAGTCGCTCGACCGGCATAGCCGTGCCGGCCGTCCGCGCGGCCAGGGCCGCTGCCGCCGCGGTAGCCGGATCGGCGATGAGCAGCTCTTCGACGTCATCGATGTCGGCCAGCACCTGCGCATGTGCCTGGCCTATGCGCCCAGCTCCCAGTAGCCCGATCCTCACCAGCGCGCCCTCCTAGCACTCACCGGCAGTCGTCGCGCGGCCCCCGCGGTATGCGCGCCGCGTGCCTGTGTAATCGTTTACGTCAGGGCGTATGATGGGCAGTGAACGGGTTCCGTGTCAACCTGTGCAAGCGCCGCCGGCCCCACCAGGGGGAGGCGACTCGGCGGCTCGGAGGACATGCACACGATGATGACGCCTGCGACCGCGCCCCACGACCTGCTTCGGCATGCCCAGCCGGCCGACCCTCGCAGCGGGCAGGTGCATCACATCGCAGCCGAGGATGCCGGCTGGCAGTATGTCGGGTTCGCCGATCACCAGCTCTCGGCCGGACAGGGCTTCGAGCGCCCGGCCGACGGACACGAGGTCGCCGTCATCGTGCTCGAGGGCAGCGTCACCATCACCGCTGCGGGTCAGCGCTATGCATCCCTCGGCAGCCGTGAACGCGTCTTCGATGGTCCGCCCCCGCCGGTCCTGCTGCTCGAGCCCGACGCCGCCGTGGAGGTCGTCGCGGAGGGTGCGGCCAGCGTCATCATCGCCGACGCTCCGGCGGGCGATGTGCGCCGGACGCAGCTGTTCGAGCCGGCGGACCTGCACGTCGAGACCCGCGGCAGTGGCATCACCGAGCGACGGATCCACCACCTGCTGCCGCCCACGACAGCGGCGGGACGCCTCATCCTGTTCGAGGTCTACACGCCCGGCGGCAACTGGTCGAGCTACCCGCCGCACAAGCACGACACCGAGGACCCGCCGACGGAGGCCTATCTCGAGGAGCTGTACTACTACCGCTTCGAGCGGCCGGAAGGCTGGGGCTTCGCCCGTGTCTACACGGCGGACCGGTCGCTCGATGCGTCATTCGCGCCGAGCGATCGTGATGTCCTGCTCATCCCGCGGGGCTACCACCCGTTCGGCGCCCCCGCCGGCTACGACGCCTACTACCTCAATGTGATGGCCGGCCCCCGTCGGGCATGGCATTTCACCCTCGACCCCGACCATGCCTGGTTGATGAACTGGGACCCCAACCTGCCCAGGTAGCAGCACACCCGCACGTACGCGAGACAGAAGGAGCATCCATGGCCATGACCCCCACCCCCCTGCAGCGCACCGCCAGCGAGTTCCCCACCGAGTACTGGAACGACAGCTGCAACGAGTCGGAGCTGGCGTACGCCATCGAGAACGGCGCAGTGGGGGCCACCAGCAACCCGACCATCGTCGGAACGGTCATGAAGCAGGAGTACGACATCTGGGCGCCGCGGGTCCGCGAGATCATGGCCCAGAACCCGACCTGGACCGACCAGCAGGTGACCTGGCAGGTCATCGAGGAGATGGCCATCCGCGGGTGGAAGATGCTCGAGCCGATCTATCGTGCGGAGCACGGGCAGAAGGGGCGCCTGTCCATCCAGATCAACCCCACCTTCAACCGTTCGGCGGAGAAGATGGTGGAACAGGCGCGCCACTTCGACACGCTGGCGCCCAACGTCCAGATCAAGTTCCCCGCGGTGGCTGCCGGCATCGAGGCCATGGAGCAGGTGACCGAGGAGGGCATGAGCGTCAACGCCACCGTGTCGTTCACCGTGTCGCAGGCGCTCGCAGTCGGCGAGGCCATGGAACGCGCGCTCGCGAAGCGCGAGGCCGCCGGTGAGGACACCTCCTGGATGGCGCCGACCTGCACCATCATGATCGGGCGGACCGATGACTGGGTGAAGAAGGCCAACGAGCGTGACGGCATCATCGTGGACCCCGCCGCGCCCGACTGGGCCGGCGTGGCCGTCTTCAAGCGTGCCGCCGCCATCTTCCAGGAGCGAGGCTATCGAACGCGCCTGCTGGCCGCGGCCTACCGGCACCACCTGCACTGGTCGGAGCTGATCGGGGGCGACGTCTCGATGACCATCCCCTTTGGCTGGCAGAAGCTGTTCAACGCATCCGCGGTGGAGGTCAGGGACCGCTGGAACGATCCCGTTCCCCCGGCCTACCTCGCGGAGCTCAGCGAGCGCTGCCCGGAGTTCGTCAAGGCCTATGAGCCCGACGGCCTGGCCGTCGACGAGTTCGCCGACTATGGCGCGACCGCACGTACGCTGCGGGCGTTCGTGGCCTCCTACTGGGAGCTGGTGGCCATGATCGACGAGCTCATGATCCCGAATCCGGACAAGAAGTCCTAGCCGGGACGACAGGGAGGGGAGGAGGCAGTATGCCGCGAACGACCGTGGCCCAGGCCATCGTGACCTGGCTGGCCAACCAGCATGTCGAGCGTGACGGGCAGCGACAGCGGTTCTTCGAGGGTGTCTTCGGCATCTTCGGTCACGGCATCGTGGCCGGGATGGGCGAGGCCCTGGAGGCCGCCCAGGACAGCGTGCGCTACTACCAGACGCGCAATGAGCAGGCCATGGTCCACACGGCCGCCGCCTTCGCCAAGCAGAGCCGGCGGCTGCGGACGTTCGCCTGCACCTCCTCGATCGGCCCCGGGGCCACCAACATGGTCACCGGTGCCGCCAACGCCACCGTCAACCGACTTCCCGTGCTGCTCCTGCCGGGCGACCGCTTCGCCACTCGACGCGTGCGCCCGGTGCTGCAGCAGCTAGAACGGCCGGAGGCCGGCGACGTCTCGGTCAACGACGCCTTCCGCCCCGTATCGCGCTACTTCGACCGCATCGAGCGTCCGGAGATGCTCATCGACGCGTTGCCCGCCGCGATGCGAGTGCTGACCTCGCCGGCCGAGACGGGGGCGGTCACGCTGGCGCTGCCGCAGGACGTACAGGCTGAGGCCTGGGACTGGCCGGAGGAGTTGCTGGCACCGCGCGTCTGGACCATCCCACGAGCGCGACCCGACGCCTCCCTCCTGGCGCGTGCTGCCGATCTCATCGCCGGCGCGGAGCGGCCCATGATCGTGACCGGCGGCGGCACGCTCTACAGTGGGGCAGAGGAGGCGCTCGACGCCTTCGCCACCCGCTTCGGCATCCCTGTCGTGGAGACGCAGGCGGGCAAGGGTGCCTTGCACTGGGACCACCCGTTCAACCTGGGAGCGATGGGCTCGGCCGGCGGGAGTGCCGGCAACGCCGTGGCCCGTGACGCCGACCTCGTCATCGCCATCGGCACGCGGCTGTCCGACTTCCCCACCATGAGCTGGAGCTCGTGGCAGGACCCCGACGTCGGCTTCGTGGCGCTGAACGTCGCCGAGATGGATGCGGCCAAGGCGGCGGCGGTGCCCCTCGTCGCTGATGCCCGCGTCGGGCTCGAGGAGCTGCATGCGGCTCTCAATGAGCGCGGCGTCGACGGCGCCTCCCCGGAGCGACTGGCTCATCTCGAGCAGCTGCGCCGTGAGTGGAACGCCGAGGTCGAGCGCGTGCTGCACCTGGCCGCCACCACGGATGTCTCGCAGCCGGAGGTCATCCGCCTGGTGAACGAGGCAGCCGGCGAGGACGGCGTGATGGTGGCCGCCGCTGGTGGCCTCCCTGGCGACCTGCACAAGACCTGGCGCGCTGCCGGCCCTCACAGCTATCACATGGAGTACGGCTACTCCACCATGGGCTACGAGGTCGCGGGTGGACTGGGCGTGGCCATGGCGGAGCCGGATCGGCGTGTCTACGTGATGGTCGGCGATGGCTCCTACCTGATGCTGGCCAACGAGATCGCCACGGCGTACCAGGAAGGCATCGCCATCACCATCGTGCTGCTGGACAACCACGGCTTCCGCTGCATCCGCAACCTGTCGGGCGCGTGCGGAGGCGACAATGCCTTCAACGACTTCCGCGTGCGCGATCAGGCCACGGGCGCATTCACCGGCGAGGTGTTGCCCATCGATTTCGCTGCCAACGCAGCCAGCCTCGGGGCGACCGTCTTGACGGCTCGTACTCCGGCGCAGCTGGAGGAGGCACTGGCGAAGTCCAAGGAGGTCCGCGACCGCCCGGTGGCCATCGTCGTCGAGGTGAACCCGGAACCGGCCGTGCCCGACTACGACAGCTGGTGGGACGTGCCGGTGGCGGAGGTCTCGACCTCGGCGCGCGTGAGGACGGCTCGCGAGGCATACGAGCAGAACCTGTCCAGGGAGCGCTCGTTCGTCTAGAGAAGGGGGAGGCAGATGAGCTCGAACGGTTCTGGCGGCGACATCAGGGTCGCGGCGGCTCCGGTGTCGTGGGGCGTCTTCGAGAAGACCGAGGGCGATCCGCTGCAGCTGGAGCCCGAGCAGATGCTCGACCAGATGGCAGCGGCCGGATACGCCGGCACGGAGCTCGGCCCGCCCGGCTATTTCGGCGACGCCGCGCTGATGAAGGAGCGGTTGGCGTCGCGAGGGCTCTCCCTGGTCGGCGCGTTCCTGCCCCTCCGCTTCAGCCGCGCCGAGCACATCGAGGAAGACCTGGCCTGGATGCAGGGCGTCCTGGAGCTGCTGGCAGAGGGCCGACCCGATGAGGTCATGCCCAAGGCCGTCCTGGCCGATGCCTCGCTCGAGCCCGAGCGCATGCGCTGGGCCGGCCAGATCGCGAGCCACCCGGAGGCCAGGCTGCCGCAGGAGCGCTTCAGCGTCCTCGTCGACAACATGCATCGCGCCGGCGAGATCTGCCGCGAGCGTGGCTTCGACCCGGTGCTCCACTTCCACGCCGGCAGCTACTGCGAGAGCAGCAGCGAGATCCACCAGGTGTTCGATGCGCTGGATACGGACCTCGTGGGCATGTGTCTCGACACCGGCCACGCGCTCTTCGGCGGTGCTGACCCACTGGAGCTGCTGGCCGCCTACGGCGACGTTGTCCGACTGGTCCACATCAAGGACTGCGACACGAGCGTCCTGTCGGAGGTATGCCAGTCAGGCGGAGGATTGATGGAAGCCTGGGACCGGGGCGTGTTCTGCGAGCTGGGGCACGGTACCGCCGGCCTTGACCCCTTCCTCGAGGCGCTGCGGGAGCGAGGCTACGCCGGCTGGCTGACGGTCGAGCAGGATCGCTTCCTGAAGCCTGAGGACACTGCGGACGCACTGCTCGCCCTGCACACGCGCAACCGGGAGTGGCTGGCCCAGCGCGGCTTCTGACGATCCGTCACCGGCGAGAAGAACGACCCCCGGGTCTCTCCCGGGGGTCGTTGGCACATCACATGGTCCCGACAGGGCCCGTGCGCTACTCCCCGAGGCCGGCGATGAACTCCGCGGCGACATCCTCGATGGACTCCTGGTCCACCGCGACGCGCACGCCGAGCTCGGTCAGCACATCGGTCGTGACCTGGGCGGAGATGGGATCGAGGATGTCAGCCAGCGTATCGGCTCCACCCTCGACGCCCTCGAGGAAGTCGTTGCGCACGATCGGCGCAAGGTTCTCCGCGGGCTGCGTGTCGAGATCGTCTTCCAGCACGACCCAGCCCTTCTGGGCGATGACCGGCTGCGTCGAGCACAGCCAGGCGACATCGATGGCGTTGCCCTCGAGGGCGCCGGCCATCTCCGCGCCGCACGGCGGCAGCAGCTCCAGCTGGGACGGCGGATAGGCGATGCCGTAGCTTCCATCGAGCGCACCAGCACAGAGCGGGTTGACCTCGCACTCGGGCGGCAGGCCGAAGGTGAGCTGATCGGCCACGGCTGCGAGATCGCTGATCGACGCCAGGCCGAACTCGTCGGCCGTGTCCGGCCGCACGACGACGGCGTTGGTGTCCTCTCCGGCGGTGTTACCAAGCACGGTGGCCTCCACGCCCGCGAGGTCGAGCGCCTGCTGCAGGTTGAGGCGGTTGGTCTCGCCGTCACCGGTGACCTGGAGCGCTGCGAGGTCGGGGTCTTCTGCGCCCAGCACGTAGAAGCCAAGCCCGGAGCCGACGTACTCGGGCACCAGGTCGACCTGGCCCGAGGTGAACGCCTCGCTCCGCGCCTCGCGGGTGCCGATGGCGAGCTGGCGATCGACGCCGAAGCCCTCTGCCGCGAGCGCCTGTGCGTAGATCTCCGCCATCAGCTGCGACTCGTAGAAGCCGTCGGAGCCGATCCGAACCGTCGGTTGATCCTGGGCCGAGACGATGGCGCCCCCACCCGCCGTCCCGACGATCGCGAGCGATGCCAGGATCGACGCCCCGAGGGCGAGTCTGCGGGTACTCCGCATGGGTACCTCCCTTGTAGTGTGGCGACCGGACGCTCTTCCGGCGACTGCGGTCTTCCTAACCCTAGCCCACTCATTGATGATCGGGCGTGAGCACCCTTACGCCCGGTCGGAAGCAGTGGCAGCAGAGGTCCCTGGGTCCGTGGCGATGCGCACGCCGCGTGGCGTCAGCCGACGCTGCAGCCGGGACAGGGTGACGTCCGTGCCCACTGCGAGCACCATCACCAGGACGACGCCGGCGTAGAGCATGCCGTCATCGCGTCGCGCGATGCCATCGATGATGAAGCGTCCAAGCCCACCACCGGAGAGATACGCCCCGATGGTGACCGTGGCGATGACCTGCAGCAGCGCGATGCGGAACCCACCCACCAGCACCGGCAGCGCCAGCGGCAACTCGACTTGCATGAGCAGCTGGCGCTCGGTCAAGCCCATGCCCCGCGAGGACTCGACGAGATCGCGGTCGACCTCCTGCAGGCCGGCATAGGCACCGACCAGGATGGGCGGTATGGCCAGCAGGACCATGGCCAGGAAGACCGGCAGGAAGCGCAGGCCCAGACGAGGGTCGTAGCCCAGCACCGGGGCGAGAGCCAGCATCACGGGCAGGAGCATGATCATGACCGCGTACGAAGGGACAGCGCGGCCGATGTTGGCGGTGTTGATGCCCAGCAGCTGGAGCCGACCGGTGTGGCCGATGTAGAAGCCGAGCGGCAGCGCGATGGCCGACGCGGTCACGACAGCCAGCAGGGCCAGCGTGATGTGCTCGATGAGTCGGTTGGGAATGCCAGTCTCGTTCTCCCAGTTCGCCGCTTCACCCAGAAACGCGATCAGCTGCTCCATCCGCTAGCTCTCTGCGATCCGCGCTCGGGTCCAGGGCGTCAGCACGCGCTGCAGCGCGACGAGGCTGCCGTCGACGACGAACGCCAGGATGACCGAGCCAACGGCACCGAGGTAGATCTTGGTGTCGAAGTCGGTCTGTCTGCCCTCGATGATGAACTGGCCCAGGCCTCCGAAGCGCTCACCGCCGATGATCGCCGCGACCGTCACCAGACCGATGGTCGTGACCGCGGCCACCCGGACGCCGGCCATGATCAGCGGAATGGCCAGCGGCAGCTGTACATGGAGCAGACGAGAGCGGGCGGTGTAGCCCATGGCATCGGCAGCTTCGGTGACCTCCGGTGGCACAGAGCGCAGCCCCGCGACGGTGTTGACGTACAGGATGAGGAGCGTGTAGGCGGTCAGCGGGATGATGGCCGTCACCAACGTTAGACCGGTGATGGGGATGAGCACCGCGAACGCGGCCAGACTGGGGATCGTGTACAGCAGGCCGGTCACGGCCGTGACCGGCCCGATCGTCCCCGGTCTACGCAGGGCCAGCACCGCAAGGGCGAAGGCGATGACGAACCCGGCGATCATGGGGATGGCCAGCAACTGCAGGTGCTGCCAGGTCTTCTCGGCCACCTCGTCGAGATGGTCGATGATCCAGCTCCAGCGGATCTCGATCACGGCTGGCCCGATGGGACCTCGTCGTGCTCTCCGGCCTCGAGCACGACCGCTTCGGCCACGGCCTCGGCGATGTCGGCGGGCACCTCGCGGGAGCGGTCGTCCCGCATCCACTCCATCACCGCCGCCAGGGTCAGCAGGCCCAGGACGCGGCCGCTGCGGTCGACCACGATGCCGTTGCCGACCTCCTCGTCCAACAACCGCGAGGTGGCGTCCTTGAGCGTGTCGCGTCGGTCCAGGATCGGTGACATCGGGTCTGCCGCGTCCCCGTCGACGACACCGGACGCCGGCAGGTCTGCGACCTCCACCCAACCGATGGGGCACTCGCCCGCATCCACCAGCAGCACGTACTCGGCATCCTCGGCCTGTGCGCGCCGACGCACGAGCGTCACCTCCTCGCCGGGGCGTGCCAGGGGCGCAGGCTCCAGCGCGACGTCACTGACACGGTAGAGCGACAGGCGCTTGAGGCCGCGGTCCGCGCCGACGAAGCGGGCCACGTATTCGGAGGCTGGCTCGGCCAGCAGCTCGGCCGGCGCGCCGATCTGGGCGATCTTGCCACCCTGTTGCATGACCACCACGAGGTCGCCCATCTTGATGGCCTCGTCGATGTCATGCGTGACGAAGAGGATGGTCTTGGCCAGGTCCTCCTGCAGCCGCAGGAACTCGTTCTGCAGGCGCTCGCGCACGATGGGGTCGACAGCCCCGAACGGCTCGTCCATCAGCATCACCGGCGGATCGGCCGCCAGCGCCCGGGCGACACCCACCCGTTGTCGCTCTCCGCCCGAGAGCTGGCTGGGGTAGCGGTCGCCGGTACTTGGCAGGGTCGAGCCCCACGAGGGTCAGCAACTCGTCGGAGCGGCGCTGACGACGCGCCTGGTCCCAGCCCAGCAGGCGCGGGACCGTCGCCACGTTCTGGCTGATGGTCTGGTGCGGGAAGAGGCCCACCTGCTGGATGACGTAGCCGATCCCGCGCCGCAGCTCGGTGACATCGGTCTGGGTGATGTCCACCCCGTCGATGAGGATGCGCCCGGCCGTGGGCTCGATGAGCCGGTTGACCATCTTGAGCGTGGTGGTCTTGCCGCAGCCCGACGGCCCGACCAGCACACAGATACGCCCAGCCGGGATGGTGAGTGACAGGTCCTCGACGGCGCCTGCGCCCCGCTTGCGCGAGGCGGCGTCGTAGTGTTTGCTGACGTGGTCGAACTCGATCGTCGCACCCGACGACGCGGCCACGCCCCTCGCGTCATCCATGGGGCCGGACACTAGCGCATGTGCTGTGACCCGTGTTTCACCCCGGCAGCGGCAAGCCTCCGTTGCAGGCGCGGGACTCGACGCGCAAGGTCGCGCTCGACGGCGCGGTCGTGCTGCCCGAAGAGGCGACGGCGATCGGACAGGGCGCGCGCCTGTGCGGTGGCCTGCAGCGCGGCCGGGATGTCTGCGCCATCGTGCTCCCGATGCTTGGCCACGTGCAACCAGGCCCAGGCGGCATGACGGCCACCTTCGAGGGCGATGGCGTGCCAGGCGCCCTCGGCTTCCTCGCGTCGGCCCATGCGCGTGAGCGTCCGGGCGCGGTCCATGGCGATGGACTCGTAGCGCTGCGCCTCCCACGGTTCGGACAGTCGCTCCATCGCCGCGTCGAAACAGGCGAGTGCCTCTGCGTGCCGTCGCTTACGGGCGTAGGCGCGCCCAAGGCCGCCCAGGTCACCAGGGTGCACGGCCGCCGAGGAGCGACCCGTGCGTGCCACCGGCGCCAGCTCGAGCGCCAGCACTCGCAGCAGCAGGGCCATCGAGACGACGTCCTGGCGGTTGTGCTCCAGCACGTCCCGGAGCAGGCCGCCGTGCCCCGAACGCAGATAGTCGAGGTATCGCGCCGGCACGAGGCCGCCGGGCAGATCGTGCCCGCGACGGACACCGCAGATGCCGGCCTCCACGCTCGCGAGTCGCGCATCCGGTAGGCGGTGTTTCCACAAGGCCCGAGCCAGTGGCAGCAGGTCCAGGTGCTCGGCAAAGACCGGGGGGCGCCGGCCGTGGAGCCGGTAGCGTGTCACCAGCAGCGGCCAGTCGAACGAGCGGCCGTTGTAGGAGACAAGGCAGGCATCAGGCGGGATGAGCGCCTCCACTGCGTCGAGGTAGCCCGCTTCGTCCGATTGCTCGGGCAGCAGCAGCTGGCGCGTGACAAAGGCGTCTCGCTCCCAGGTGCCGATGCCGACCAGGAAGGGCAGAGTGCCCGTGCCGCTGCCCAGGCCCGTGGTCTCGGTGTCTAGGAGCACGAGCGGGCGGCTGGGGTCGACCGCCTCGGGCAGCCATGCGAGGCCCTCGAGATCACGCCCGATGGGCTCGTGCCACTCGACGAGCACGATGGGGCGTTGCGGTGTTTGCTGCACGACACCTCCCACGTCTGCCGCCAGTGCGGCCGCCCGGTCAGCCCGGGGCGCCGGGATGGGCGGTCGCCGGATCTCCGACGCGTCGCGTACTCGCGCATCCCTCAGCCGATCCAGGCGGGAGCGCCGTAGTGCTTCGACCCCGGTGGCATCCATGCTCGACAGCGTCGGGTCTGGTCGTGCCAGCTCCGCCGTCACGCCGCAGCCTTGGCGCCCCGCCCGATCTCGGCCGCTGCGGAGGGCCCCACGAGCAGGCGGAGCAGGCGCGTAGCCAGAGCCCGACCGTCGAGGCGGCTCTCACCACGCGGCCCGACGCAGGCAGGGCAGCCTACCTGGCAATCGCAGCCGCTGACCAGCTCGAGCGAGCCGGCGATGAGCTCGTCGGTGCGCTCGAAGAGGCGCGGCGACATGCCCACGCCGCCGGGCGCCGCTTCCCACAGGTAGATGACCGGGCGCTCGGCGTGCGGCGATCGGACCTGCGCCACCATGCCCAGATCGTGAGGGTCGGCCATGAGCAGCACGCTGGCCACCGTCTGCATCGCTCGGCCAGCACCCACGAGGGCGGCGTCGAGCTCATCATGACGCCAGCTCGACACGGCCTCACGCTCCAGCGCCACCCACCACGCGGTCGTGTGCAGCTCCATCTCCGGGAGGTGGATGTGCCCCCAGCCGACGTTCTCATGCGTATCAAGCTTGAGCTTCTTGAAGATGGTGGCGATGCTGCTGATCATCACCTCGCCGTGGTGGCGGCTGCCGGCCGGTCGCTCGGCTGAGGCGAACACATCGAGTGGCTTGAGCGTCACCGCCAGCTCGGCCTGCGTGTAGTAGTCGGTGTCGACGGGGCGCACGAGAGCACGTCGCTCCTCCCAGTCCAGCTCATCGACGTGGTACTGCTGTGAATCGTGCAGGTAGATGGCCTTCTCGTGCACCAGCACGCGGGCGGCGAAGAGGTCGACCTCCCCCAGCACGCGAGGCCGCTCGGGACCGGTATCGATGATGAGCACGTTCTCCGGGGCGCCCAGGCGCAGGTTGATCTCCGAGGCCGGGAAGTTCTCGCTGGCCCAGTACCAGCGCCCATCGTCAGCGCGTCGCACGTGGCCTTCCTCACCGAGGAACGCCAGCAGGTCGTCGGCGGGCGCTGCCCCGAAGCGTTCCCCCGGCGCGAAGGGCAGCTCGAACGCTGCCGCCCGCAGGTGCGCCAGCAGGACGTGGACGTTCTCCGGGTCCAGGCGGGCCTCCTCCGGCGTCGCCTCGAAGAGATACTGCGGATGCGTCGCCACGTAGCGGTCGAGTGCGCCGGCGCCGGCCACGAGGATGGAGACACTGGTCTCGGCGCGGCGCCCGGAGCGGCCCATCTGCTGCCAGGTGCCGGCGATGGTGCCCGGGTAGCCCGCGAGGATGGATGCATCGAGCGCACCGATGTCGATGCCCAGCTCCAGCGCATTGGTGGCGACGACGCCCAGCACCTCGCCGCTGCGCAGGCCTGCTTCGATGGCCCGCCGTTCGGTGGGCAGGTAGCCGCTGCGATAGCCTCGGATGCGTTCGATCGGTCCGCGACCCTCGCGCAGGGCCTCGCGCAGCGATGCCAGCATCAGCTCCACCGCCACGCGCGCCCGTCCGAAGACGATGGTCTGCCGTCCCGCTCGCAGGAAGGCCAGCGCCGCCCGGTAGGAGAGCCAGTGCGGACCCGGCCGCACCCCGCTGCGTGCGTCGAGCGGGGGCGGGTCCAGGATGACGACATGGCGTTCACCCTGGGGTGCGCCGCTGCGGTCGATGACGCGGAACGGACGCCCGGTCAGCATCTCGGCCAGCTCAGCCGGGTTGCCCACGGTGGCCGAGGAGCACACGATGCGTGGCTGCGAGCCGTAGTGCGCGCAGATGCGCAGCAGGCGGCGCAGCACGTTGGCCACGTGGCTACCGAAGATGCCACGGTAGGTGTGGGCTTCATCGATGACGATGAAGCGCAACTGCTCGAAGAGCTGGAACCACTTGGTGTGGTGCGGCAGCACCGCGGTGCTGAGCATGTCCGGGTTGGTCACGACCACCTGTCCGGCCTCGCGCACCACGGCACGGATAGGGGCCGGAGTGTCACCGTCGTACACCGCCGCCGACAGGTCCATCTCGGCGAGTCGCGCGAGGTCACGGAACTCCGCCAGCTGGTCCTGACTCAGGGCCTTGGTGGGGAACAGGTACAGGGCGCGTGCTGCAGGATCCTGGCTGATCGCCTGTAGCACTGGCAGGTTGTAGCAGAGAGACTTGCCGGAGGCCGTTGGCGTGACGATGGCGATGTCCTGCCCTGCCTGAAGTGCATCGAGGGCCTCGCGCTGGTGACTGTAGAGCGAGCGGATGCCGCGGCGCTCGAGCGCCCGCGCCAGGCGTGGGTCCAGCCACTCGGGGAGGGGAGCGAAGACCGCCTCCTGCGAGGGCAGCAGACGACGGACGGCCACCGCCTCCGCGACGCCGGGTTCGCTGAGGAAGCGCTCCAGTGCCTCCGTCGCGGAAAGGGGTTGATGCAGCCTCATCACGGTGACCTCGACGTGCGAAAACGACCATCTGTTCGGTTTGCGCGACGAAGTGTAACAGGGATGTCGCGGTTGACACCAGCCGCCGGCGCTCTCTACGCTCGAGACGATGTCATCCATCCACCGGGGCCTGCTGCAGGGTCGTCGCGCCGCGGCCCTTGTCTTGGGGCTGTTCGTCGTGGCCAGCCTGGTGCTGGTCTTCGCCGGCACCTCGACGCGCTCTACCACCATCGAGGCTGAAGCCGAACGGCTGCGCGCCGAGAACCGCCTGCTGCAGGAGCGTGTCGCAGAGGGGGATCGCGAGCTGGCGATCTACCAGACCGACGCCGGCAAGCTCTGGCAGGCCCGTGTGCTGGGCTACGGCGAGGAGGGGGAGAAACGCATCGTCCTGCCGGCCAATGCGCCGTCGCCCGAGCCCATCGTTCCCCTTGGCGCCCGCGGGAATGACGAGCCACCGCAAGCGCCCCTCGACGCCTGGCTGGAGCTGCTCTTCGGAGGCTAGGGCTCGCGGCTGGCCGCGGCCGTCGGCAGATCGCGGCGCGCGCGCAGGTCGAAGTAGAGCACAGCCGTGAGCACAGGTGCCAGCGC
This sequence comes from uncultured Chloroflexia bacterium, assembly GCA_963712735.1. GTDB lineage: Bacteria > Chloroflexota > Limnocylindria > Limnocylindrales > CSP1-4 > JAFMJV01. Next base: position 475,952 of record CAVQIZ010000005.1, read on the forward strand.
CGCCAGCAGCACCGTACCCAGCGCGAGCGCCAGGCTCTCCGCCACCACCTCGTCAAGTCCCAGGGTCGGCGCCAGGACCCCGATGAGAAGGATGCCGAGCAGCTGGGACAGCACCCCGGCGATGAGCGCCGTCGCGACGGCGCCGAAGGCGACGATGATGAAGATGCGCCAGACGTTGTCCGCGCTGAGATACCAACTGCGGGCGAACGCGTCGCGGGCGCCGAGGCCCTCGGTCACGATGGCCGGGAAGGCGGGCGCCCAGCGCATCGTGAGGTAGACCACGGCTGCCACGACCGACACCACCACGACGAGCGCGACGAAGGCCCCGGGGCCGCCGCCGCCACCACTGCCTGGCAGCACTGACAGCACCAGCAGCGTCAGGACGATGCCGCTCACGATGATGCCGGTGATGATGGCGCTCGTGGCCAGGATGAATCCGAGTGCGCTGGGAGCACGTCGGATACAGATGAGCAGCGCCTCGCTCGGCTCAAGGCGACGAGCATGGTAGTCGGCCGCCACCACGGCGCTGAACCCGAGAGCACCGATGCTGGCCAGCAGCCCGGCCAGCATCGCAGCGATGACGTAGCCCGAGAGCGCCCCGATGATCCGCGGGAGCTGCTCCTCGGTGATGACCGCCTGTTCCTCGATGATGCCTTCGCTGATCCCCGGGAAGACGTCCAGTGCGACCTCGTTCAGGCGCATGCCCGTGGCCGCGGTCAGCAGCGCGCCGGGTCCGGCGAAGAGCAGCGAGAGCAGCAGGAGCGTTACCCAGTGGCGCCGCAGGATGCGCAGCGCTACCTCGATGACCGTGCCCAGGCGCATCAGCGGTGGGCCCACAGGCGGCTCCTCCGGGCGTGGGCCGGGCTCCCACCGCCGGTCTTCGTCCATCGGCCGGTGCTAGTCCAGCGCCGGAGGAAACCTCAGCAGCGCCTCGCGCCAGGACTGAGGGAGGTGGCGCAAGACCTGGTAGCCGACGCTGAGCCCGACCGCCATCAGCGAGATGACCAGCGTCAGGAACAGGTCAATCCGAGCCCGGAAACGCACGCGCAGCAAGGCGCCATCGGCGGCCATCAGCTCGCCGAATCCAGCCAGCAGCGATCGTAGTGCGCCCATATGCTGGGAGTGTGCCACGACCGGGGCGCGAGGGTATCGGTGACCACGCGGAGGACTTCCGGTCCGTCATGTGCCGCGGGTCGGAGAGGTCGTGTTGGTGGCTGGGGGCAAATTCGAACTGCCGACCTAACGATTATGAGCCGTTTGCTCTGCCGCTGAGCTACCCAGCCATGCCCAGAACAGCCGACATAGTAGCCCAAACCGAGGCACCGGGACTTCCGGGCGGTAGGCGGCACGGGCCCGATGTCATCTCCTCGAGATGGGCGTTTCGAGCGCCGGGCCTATAATCACGGCTACCGACCGGGCGATTCGGGCGGCCCCACTCAGAGGCAGGTCTCTCCTTGAACAGTCAATTCATGCGCAACGGGCTCGTCACCCTCGTCCTCGTCGTGGGTACGGCAATGCTGCTCTATCTCTTCCTCTTCAACGACACCGAGCCAGAGGCGATCCCCTACAGCGGGTCGCCCGAGGCGTTCCTCAGCCTGGTCGAACGGGGCGAGGTGGAGCAGGTCGTGGCCCGGGGCGAGAAGCTCGAGATCACGCTCACCAGCTTGAACGATGACGGCAGCAACCAGGTCGTGGAGTCGTTCCTGCCGGCCCAGTTCACCACCTCGCTGCAGTCGGACATGAACCAGGCGGCCTGCGGATCGCCGGCCCTCTGCGACGCCGCGCCCGAGTTCGGGGGCGAACCTGCCGACGACGGCAACGCCTTCTTCGGGCTCCTGCTCTCGATGCTCTTCCCCATCCTGCTCATCGGCGTGTTCCTCTGGTTCATGTTCCGGCAGGCGCAGGGCAGCAACAACCAGGCGATGAGCTTCGGCCGCAGCCGGGCGCGCATGTTCGTGGGCAGCAAGACGGTCGTCACCTTCAGCGATGTCGCCGGCGTGGACGAGGCCAAGACGGAGCTCCAGGAGGTCGTCGAGTTCCTCAAGTACCCCGAGAAGTTCAACTCGCTGGGTGCACGCATCCCGCGCGGCGTCCTGCTCGTGGGTCCCCCAGGCACGGGCAAGACGCTCCTGGCTCGCGCCGTCGCGGGCGAGGCGGGCGTGCCCTTCTTCAGCATCTCCGGCTCCGAGTTCGTGGAGATGTTCGTGGGCGTCGGCGCCAGCCGCGTGCGCGACCTCTTCGACCAGGCCAAGCGCAACAGTCCCTGCATCGTCTTCGTCGACGAGATCGACGCTGTCGGACGGCAGCGAGGCGCCGGCTTGGGTGGCTCGCACGATGAGCGGGAGCAGACGCTCAACCAGATCCTCGTCGAGATGGACGGCTTCGACACCAACACCAACGTCATCGTCGTGGCCGCCACCAACCGTCCCGACGTGCTCGATCCCGCGCTCCTGCGCCCGGGCCGCTTCGACCGCCAGGTCATCCTCGACCGACCGGACATGAAGGGCCGACTGGAGATCCTGTCCGTGCACGTGAAGGGCAAGCCGCTCGACAAGGAGATCGACCTGCCCAGCGTGGCCAAGCAGTCGCCCGGCTTCTCCGGTGCCGATCTGGCCAACCTCGTCAACGAGGCTGCCATCCTGGCGGCACGGCGCAACAAGAAGACCATCGGCACGCCGGAGTTCAACGAGGCCCTGGAACGCGTCGTTGCCGGGCCCGAGCGCAAGAGCCGCATCATCAGCGACGAAGAGAAGGCCATCATCGCCTACCACGAGGGCGGCCACGCCATGGTGCAGCGCGTACTGCCCAAGTGCGACCCCGTGGTGAAGGTCAGCATCATCAGCCGCGGCATGGCTCTCGGCTACACCATGGGCCTGCCCACGGAGGATCGCTACCTGCAGTCCAAGTCGGAGTTCGAGGACAAGATCGCCGGCATGCTCGGTGGCACCGTCGCCGAGCGACTGATGTTCGGCGATATCACCACCGGCGCCTCCAACGACATCGAGAAGGCCACGTCGCTGGCTCGTCGCATGGTGACCGAGTTCGGCATGAGCGAGAAGCTCGGCCCGATGGCGTGGGGCAAGCACGAAGAGATGGTCTTCCTCGGGCGCCAGATGGGCGAGCAGCGCAACTACTCCGACGACGTAGCGAAGATGATCGACGACGAGGTTCGCGCCATCGTGGATCACGCCTATGAGCGTGCGACCGAGGTGCTCACGACCCACCAGCATCGCCTGACCGAGCTGGCCGAGGCCCTGGTAGCCAAGGAGACCATCGAGGCCACCGAGTTCGAGGCCATGTTCGCGGACCTGCCCGACCCGCGCAAGGAGGCCGGTGGCTCACCCACGCCGAAGCTGGCGACACCGCTGGCAGGCCTGAGCAGGCCCAGGGAGGAGCCCCCGGCACCCGCCGGCGCCCCCGAGCCGTCGCCGCAGCCGGCCTAGCCCTCTCAGCCGGCCAGAAGAGGGGGAATCACCGATGAGCTCGCCCATCGACGCTGTCTACGACTACCTCCGGCAGACAGCCGACGAACGACTCGAAGAGCTCAAGGCCTTCGTCCGCATCCCATCGATCGGCGTGCTGGCGGAGCACGACGGCGACGTCCGCATCGGCGCCGAGTGGATCGCGGCTCGCATGCGGGAGATCGGCCTCGAGCATGTCGAGGTCTCGGAGACCGGCGGCCACCCGATCGTCTATGCCGACTGGCTGCACGCGCCCGGCGCACCGACGGTCGTGGTCTATGCGCACTACGACGTGCAGCCGGTCGATCCGCTCGACCTGTGGGCCCGCCCGCCGTTCGAGCCGCGCGTCGAGGATGGCCGCATCTACGGACGCGGTGTCGCCGACGACAAGGGGCAGGTGCACCTGCACCTCTGGGCGGCCAGGGCCTGGCTGGCGACGCATGGCCGCCTGCCGCTGAACGTCCGATACGTCATCGAGGGCGAGGAGGAGGCGGGCTCGCCCAACTTCGAAGCCTGGCTCCGGGCCAACCACCAGCGGCTTGCAGGCGACCTGGTCGTGGTGAGCGACACCGGCTTCTACGAAGGCAATCACCCGGCGTTGACCGTCTCGCTGCGAGGCAACACGTATATCCAGATCGATGTCACGGGGCCCAGCCAGGACCTCCACTCGGGGGGCTTCGGCGGCATGGTCCAGAACCCCGCCAACGCCCTGGTCCACATCCTCGATAGCGTGCGTGACGGGAGCGGTCGTGTCACCATCCCCGGCTTCTACGACGAGGCGCCGGCGCTGTCGGCTGCCGAACGCCGAGAGTTCGCACGCCTGCCCTTCGACGAAGCGGGCTTCGCCGCTGGGATCGGCGTCCCCCAGCTATTCGGCGAGCCCGGCTACAGCCCCCTCGAGCGCAAGGGCATGCGTCCCACGCTGGACATCTGTGGCATGTGGGCGGGGTTCACGGGGAAGGGCAGCAAGACCATCATCCCCGCGCACGCCCACGCCAAGGTGTCCTGCCGACTGGCTCCGGGTATGGACCCAGTCAAAACCTTCGAACGCCTGCGTGACGCGGTGCTGGCGGTCGACGTCCCGGGGGTCGACGTCGAGGTCAGCCAGCTCGACGAGATGTGGCCGTTCGTAGTGGACCCAGAGCACCCTGCGGCCAGAACGGCTCGCGCCTGCCTGCGCGAGGTCTTCGGGCAAGAGCCGTACCTGGTCAACGAGGGCGGCTCCATCGGTGCCGTGGCCAGCTTCGACAAGGTGCTGGGCCGTCCCATCGTGATGCTGGGCTTCACCAATCCGGACGATCAGGCCCATGCTCCCAACGAGTCGCTCGTGCTGGCCAACTACGAAGGCGGCGCGCGGACCGTGGCGCGCTACTGGCAGGCACTGGCCGACGGCGGCGTCGAGTAGTACTCGTGGCTTGGGCGGTCTAGGAGGGTTGGGTCGCCCTTGGCGGCGGCCAGCGTTGCTAGCATCGGTGGTGTGGAAGCCTGTCGCAAGGAGTCAATGAGGCCTCGGTCTCGCCTGCCGCTATGACACCCCCTGACGCCCCCGAGCCTCGCGTCGGCCAGCCGGCCGGCCCCAACCCTGCAGGTCAGCAGGCGCCGACCGCGCCCGCTCCGACCAACGCAGCCCCCACTCTGGCACCGCGCCCGGTGCCCCCGCCCGCAGCGCGTGGGCCCGTCCCCACGTCGCAGCAGATCGGACTCGATCCGCGCCTGGCCCAGCCCGCGCCGGTGCTCCAACAGCCCAGTGCCATCACGCACACCGACGAGACCGTCGGCGGCAAGACGTGGGCCTACGACTCGGGCCTCGGCAACATCGAGCCGCGCAGCGCTACGCGTGTCCTGAGCACGCTGGCCGGCAAGGTCGCGCAGGGCGACGTCACGCAGTACCAGCCCGTGCCGCTCGGCTTCACGCCCCTGGACAAGTCCATCGGCGGTGGCATCCGTGCCGGTGAGATGCTGCTCATCGGCGGCGCCCAGGGCACCGGCAAGACCACGATGGCCCTGCAGATGGCGCGCAACATCGTCATGGGCGGCCTGGCCAGCGTGCTCTATATCTGCTTCGAGCACGACGAGGAATACCTGCTGAACCGGCTCATCGCGCAGGAGTCGGTGCTGCCCGGCCTGCCCAGCCGTAGCGGTGGCATCAAGCTCGTCGATGTGCGTCAGGAAATCCTTGGCACCTGGATGGCGACCGGCGGCCAGAACGCCGACCTCGGGGCCAACCCCCGCCTGCGCCCTGCGCTCGAGCGCATCAACCGCTACGGTCCCAACCTCTACCTGCTGCGCGGCAGCCAGACTACGAGCACCGTCGAGAACATGTCCGCGCTGGTGGAGAGGTACAAGGAGCTGGCCGGCAACCAGCGGCTGGTCGTCTTCATCGACTACATGCAGAAGGTGCCGGTGCACCCGGAGCCAGCCAACGAGGTGGAGAAGGTGACGACCGTGGTGCAGGGCCTCAAGGACCTCGCGCTCAACCACGAGGTGCCGCTGATCTCCATCGTCGCCGCCGACAAGGAGGGCCTCAAGGCCAGCCGCCTGCGCAACCATCACCTGCGCGGCTCCTCAGCCATCAACTACGAGGCTGACATCATCGTCATCCTCAACGAGAAGTACCAGATCGTGGCCAAGGTCAACATCGAGTTCAACCCCTATCAGGCGCAACGGTTCCGCGACTGGGTGGTGCTGACCATCGAGAAGAACCGAGGCGGCACCAACGCGGTCGACCTGGAGTACCAGAAGTATTTCGAGTACTCCTGCTTCGATCCCAACGGACGCACGGTCATGGAGAAGCTCATCGAGGAGCGGCTCTACAACGACTGATCCCCCAGCGGCGGGCCCGGGCTAGACTGGGCGGGTGAACCTCAAGACCCAACCTGCGGCCGTGTTGCTCGACGTCGGCGACACGATGGCCAAGGCCAACCCATCCTGGCGTGACGTCTACGCCACCGTCTTCGCCGCCCACGGCATCGAGGCCACGGCCGACGAGTTCGAGCACGCCTTTCGCGACGCCTGGCGTGAATGGGCCCATGAGGGCCCGTTCGAAGCCACCGAGGAGGCGTCCTTCCGACGCCTCATGGAGCTGGACCAGCTCGTCTTCGACCGGCTCGGCTACCCCGACCTCCCCGAGTCGTTCTTCCGTGCCGTCGACCACGCCTTCCGTCAGCGCTCGGCGTTCCACGTCTTTCCTGATGTCCTCCCGGCGCTCGATGCCATGCAGGCGGCCGGGTTGCGTCTGGCCGTGGTGAGCAACTGGGGCTGGTATGCGCCTGAGCTGCTGCAGACGCTCGAGCTGGCGCGCCACTTCGAGGTCCTGAGCATCAGCGCCAGGGTGGGCTACCAGAAGCCGCACCGCGCCATCTTCACGCACGCCCTGGAGCTGCTGGACCTGCCGGCGGACGCGGTCATCCACGTGGGCGACGATCCCGAGGCCGATGTCGTCGGCGCCCGGAGCGTGGGCATCGAACCGGTGCTCATCGACCGTCGAGGCCGTCTGGACAGGCCCATCGGGGCCAGCGCCGACCCAGGTGAGGTGGCCGTCATCGCCGATTTCGGTGAGCTGCTCGACCTGCTGCACATCGAGCGCCCGGCCGCGCTCGCCGGGGTCGGCGGCTGACGCAGGCCGTGACCCCGCCGCGCTGGCGGCTGTTCATCGGCCACCCTGTCCCAGCCGCGGCGCGGGAGGCCCTGGACGCGAACCTGCGGCCCTACCGCGCCGTCGCGCCCCACGTCCGCTGGACCCGGCCAGAGTCCTGGCACCTGACGCTGCTCTTCCTGGGGTCGGTCGAGCCTGAGCGCGTACGCGAGCTGGTCGACCTCACGGAGCAGGTGGCGCTGCGCTGGGCACCGTACCGGGTCAGGGCGGCATCGGGCGGTGGCCGCATCAGCCGCGGTGAAGGCGTCGCCTGGCTGGCGCTGGACGAGGGCGCCGGAAGGCTGATCGAGCTGGCCGCCGCGCTGGCCGAGCGCTGCCCGACCGATGTGACCTTGGGCCCGCCGCCCCGGCGAACGCCCTCGGCGCACCTGACCATCGCGCGACGCGCGGACGAGGCCGTGATCGACGCGCTGCGCCGGCAGGCGCACGGTCCCCTGGCGGTGAGCTGGTCTGTCGACCGTCTCGGGCTCGTCCGCAGCCACCTGGGACCCGCTGGCGCCCGCTACGAGACAGTGCACGAGGTCCCGTTGTAGGCTCCGGGCTCCGGCTCGATCGTGAGCCGCCACCGGGACGCCCCCACGAGGAGAGGATCCATGGCGCTACAGCAGACCAAGTTCATCCTGCCCGAGGACCGCATCCCGCGAGCCTGGTACAACATCAACGCGGACCTGCCCGTGCCGCTGTCACCGCCGCTGCACCCGGGCACCAAGCAGCCAGTCGGTCCCGACGACCTGCTGCCGCTCTTCCCCATGGCGCTCATCGCCCAGGAGATGAGCGCGGAGCGTGAGATCGAGATCCCCGAGCCGGTGCGGCAGGCGTATGCCATGTACCGACCCTCGCCGCTGTACCGGGCGCACCGACTCGAGCGGGCGCTTGGCACGACGGCCAAGATCTTCTACAAGTACGAGGGCAACAGCCCGTCCGGCAGCCACAAGCCCAATACGGCCATCCCGCAGGCCTTCTACAACAAGGAAGAGGGGGTCACCCGCCTGACGACCGAGACCGGTGCCGGGCAATGGGGATCGGCGCTCGCGCTCGCGGGCTCCATCTTCGGGCTGGAGGTGATGGTCTACATGGTGCGGGCGTCGTACGACGCCAAGCCCGGTCGCCGCAACCTGATGAAGATGTACGGCGGCGATGTGGTGGCCAGCCCCAGCAACCTGACCGCCTTCGGTCGCGCCGTGCTGGCGGAGACGCCCGACACGCCCGGATCGCTGGGCATCGCCATCAGCGAGGCCGTCGAGGACGCGGCGTCACGTGACGATTCGCGCTATGCGCTCGGCTCCGTGCTCAACCACGTCCTGTTGCACCAGACCGTCATCGGCCAGGAGGCCATGGAGCAGATGGAGCTGGCGGGCGAGCAGCCGGACATCATCGTGGCCTGCACCGGCGGCGGCTCCAATTTCGCCGGCCTCACGTTCCCCTTCATCGGCCAGAAGCTGCGCGGCGAGGCGGACTACCGCGTCATCGCTGCCGAGCCGGCCGCCGCGCCCAGCCTGACGCGAGGCATCTACGCCTACGACTACGGGGACACGGGCAAGATGGCGCCCATCGTGAAGATGCACACGCTGGGTCACGACTTCGTGCCCGATCCCATCCACGCGGGCGGCCTGCGCTACCACGGCATGGCACCGCAGGTGAGCCTGCTCAAGGACCAGGGCGTCATCGAGGCGCGGGCCGTGATGCAGTCCAAGACCTTCGATGCCGGCCGACTCTTCACCCAGGCCGAGCTCATCCTGCCGGCCCCCGAGCCGACGCATGCCATCAGCGTCGTCATCGACGAGGCGCTCAAGGCCCGGGACGAAGGCAGCAGCCCCACCATCCTCTTCAACCTCTGTGGCCACGGCCACTTCGATGCGGCGTCCTACACGCGCTACCTCGAGGGCGAGCTGGAGGACTTCGAGCTGCCGCAGGAGCGCATCGAGCACGCCCTGGAGACGGTGCCTTCGATCTGAGACGACCGAGCGTGAGCGACAAGGCTGCCGAGCTCGTCCTGGGGGTGCCCCGCGACCGCATCATCGGCGAGCGGCCGTGGAAGGGCATCCGCTCCGCGGGCGTGGAGCGCTGCCTGGACCTCATCGCGCAGGAGGGCACCTACCGCCCACGCGAAGAGGCGGAGAAGGATCCCACGTGGAAACAGGTCATCCCGTACCTGCTGATGCGCGACGGCGAGCGTCTCTTCCTGATGCAGCGAACCAGGGCCGGCGCCGACGACCGACTGCATGACCTCTATTCGCTGGGCATCGGCGGCCACCTCAACCCGCAGGACGGTGGCGTGCTGCAGGGGCTTCGGCGCGAGTTCCACGAGGAGATGGTGGCGGCCTGGGAGCCCGCACCTCGGCTGCTGGGGTTGCTCAACGATGACGACGTGCTCGTCGGCCAGGTCCATGTCGGCGTCGTCTTCGAGGCCGATGCGGCGGGGCGATCGCTCGGCGTGCGAGAGACCGACAAGCTCAGTGGTCGTTTCGTGGCCCCTGACGCAGTGGCGGCCGTCTACGACCGCATGGAGACGTGGAGCCAGCTCCTTTACGATCATGTGACGACATCGTCGGGGGTCCCGGCTCATCCGGGCTGAATCCACCTCCCGGGGTGGGATAATCGCCGCAGAGGTGACTCCTGTGGCACGTCGTCAGTCTCCGTTGACCCTGGTGCGAGCGGTCCTGCTGCTGGTCGGCGTCCTCGGCCTGCTGGCGTCGAGCGTGCAGGCGCAGGACGGCGGGCGCAGCGTGATCGTGCTGCCCACCAGCGGCGCCGTCGACCAGATCATGTCCAACTACCTGCGGGAAGGCATCGCGCGCGGCGTGGAGGAGGGGGCCGCGGCCGTGGTCATCGAGCTGGACACGCCCGGTGGGGCCCTCGATGCGACCCGCGAGATCGTCAAGACCCAGCTCGCGGCCGAGGTGCCGGTGATGGTCTGGGTGGGTCCCGCCGGTGCGCGTGCCGCCAGTGCCGGGACCTTCCTGACGCTGGCCGCGCACGTGGCGTCGATGGCGCCGGCGACCAACATCGGCGCGGCGACACCCATCTCGAGCGATGGCCAGGACATCCCCGACGACCTGGGCACCAAGGTCATGAACGACACCATCGCCACCATCACCTCCATCGCCGAGGAACGCGGGCGGCCGGTCGAGTGGGCCGTCAGCACCGTGACCGACGCCGCCTCCTTCACCGTCGATGAGGCGCTCGCGGCGGGCGCCATCGACATCAAGGCCGAGTCCATCGAGGACCTGCTGCTGCAGGCCGACGGCATGGTCGTGAACGTCGCCGGCGAGGAAGTCGTGCTCGAGACCGCCGGCGCGGAGATCGAGCGGCTGGGCATGAACCCGTTCCAGAGCTTCCTGCACCTGCTTAGCGATCCCAACATCGCCTTCATCCTCTTCACGCTTGGGTTCTACGGCATCTTCTTCGAGCTTCAGAACCCCAACTACGTCACCGGCATCCTGGGCGCCTTTGCGCTCATCCTGGCCTTCATCGGCTTCGGCAGCCTGCCGCTGAACGTCGCCGGACTGCTGCTCATCGCCCTCGCGGTGATCCTGTTCGTGCTGGAGTTCTCCGTCACCAGCGGGGGTCTATTGACCGTCGGCGGGCTGGTGGCCTTCGCCCTTGGCGCGTCCGCGCTGTACACGCAGCCGGGTGACCCGGTAGCCCCTGAAGTGCGCGTGGCACCGGAGGTGATCGCCGTCATGACGGTCCTCACAGGGCTCATCGTCGTAGGCGTGCTGTACGCGGTGATGAAGCAGCGGCGAGCCCCGCAGCTCGCTCTGGGTGCTTCCAATATCGACCAGCTCGTGCCGCTCGGCACGGATGCACCCGTCCGGCGTACCCTCAGTCCCGACGGAACCATCTACGCTAAGGGGGAGGAGTGGTCCGCCCGCAGCGCCGACGGCAGCACCCTTGAACGTGGCACGCCCATCCAGGTCGTCGGCCACGACGGCCTCACTCTCATCGTGCAGCGCGCGACACCAGTCGTGGCGGATCAGCCAGCAGTAGAAAGGACGGCCTGAGCATGGAAGCCGGACTCATCGGCTCTCTCATCATCCTGCTCGTAGTAGCCATCGTCATCCTGTACCTCTCGGTGCGGGTGGTGAAGCAGTACGAGCGCATGGTCGTGTTCCGCCTTGGCCGAACCGACCCCAGCCTGGTGCGGGAGCCGGGCCTGCGCTTCCTCATCCCCTTCATCGACCGGCCAGTCAAGGTCGACATGCGCGAGCAGTTCGTCGAGGTACCCAGCCAGACGAACATCACGCGCGACAACGCCCCCATCGACATCGACTTCCTCATCTACTACCGCATCGTCGATGCCATGAGCAGCGTCGTGAACGTGGCCTACTTCAGCGGTGCCCTGCAGGGCATCGCCACCACCACGCTGCGAGCGGTCATCGGTGACATCCTGCTCGACGATGTCCTCAGCAAGCGCGACCAGATCAACGAGGTCCTGCGCGTCAAGATGGACGAGCAGACCGAGCGCTGGGGCGGCAAGGTCATGTCGGTGGAGATCCGCGAGATCACCCCGCCGCCGGACGTCCAGAGCTCGATGAACCGGATGCTGACCGCCGAGCGGACCCGCCGTGCGGTCATCACCGAGTCGGAGGGCGCGCGTCAGTCCGCCATCAACGTCGCCGAAGGCGAGAAGCAGTCGGCCATCCTGCGCGCCGAGGGCGTGCGCCAGTCGTCCATCCTGGAGGCCGAGGGCTTCAGCCAGGCGCTCACGCGCATCTTCGAGGCCGCCAGCAAGATCGACGACCGCACCATGGCCCTGCAGTACCTCGAGGCGCTCAAGCAGCTGGGTGCCACCGATGCCACCAAGTACGTCATCCCGCTGGAGCTGACCGACCTGGCCCGGCGTCTCGGCAACTTCCTCGACAACGGCATGGGCGTCGGCGAGGCGCAGCGTCTCGGTGGCAGCAAGAGCGAGGAGAAGGACGCCACCTAGTCGGGCGCTCGCTCGCCTGACGATGCTGCCCACCGTGCGCGCGGTCCGCTATGTGGCCCCGTTGCGCGAGGGTGGCTCCCTGCCCGGTCTGATGGAGGCCGATGACGACGGCACCTACGTGGTCAAGTACCGCGGCGCCGGGCAGGGGCCCAAGGCCCTGGTGGCCGAGCTCCTCGCCGGTGAGATCGGCCGAGCGCTGGGACTACCCGTGCCGGATGCGGTCCTGCTCGACCTCGACCCCGCCTTCGCGCGACTGGAGATGGACTATGAGATCCAGCATCTCCTGCGGCAGAGTGAGGGTCTCAACTACGCACTCGACTACCTACCGGGCTCGATCACCTACGACCCGCTCGTACCCCCGGCGCCGGCCCCGGACTTCGCCGCCGACGTGGTCTGGTTCGACGCCTTCGTCACCAACGTCGACCGCTCGGCGCGCAACGTGAACATGCTCGAGTGGCACGGCCGCACCTGGCTCATCGATCACGGTGCGGCGCTCTACTTCCACCACGACTGGGGTGACGTACTCGCGCGCGCAGGCGACCGCTTCGGGCACGTGGCGCAGCACGTGCTGCTGCCGTATGCCACGGACATGGCGGCCGCCGATGAGCGCGCCCAGGAGCGCCTGTCGAGGCTGGTGTTCACGGACATCGTGGCCGCTCTCCCGGAGACCTGGCTGACGGACTATTACGAGGGCCAGCCACCCGACGCCGTGCGCACCGCCTACATCGACTACCTCAGCGCGCGGCTGGACCGCTCGCACGAGTTCACCGGGGAGGCCTCGCGTGCCCGCGCTCTCCTCGTATGACTACGCGGTCGTCCGGGTCGTGCCGGACGTCGCGCGTGGCGAGTTCTTCAACGCCGGCATCATCCTGTTCGCCCGCACGCTCGGAGCGTTGCTGGCACGGACCTGGCTCGACGAAGCCCGCTTGTCCGCCCTCGCGCCCGATGCCGATGTCGCCGCGATCCGCGCGCACCTTCGCTCGATCGAACGGATCTGCGCCGGTGGAGCCGAAGCCGGACCGCATGGGGCCCTGAGCCCATCGGAGCGGTTCCACTGGCTGGTCGCGCCCCGCAGTACGGTGATCCAGGTGTCTCCGGTCCACTCAGGGCTCTGTGACGAACCCGCCGCTGAGGCCGACCGACTCTTCGCCCGCTTCGTGGCGCCTGCCTGAGGGCGGACCCGCTAGCCGCCACCAACGTCGCCACGTTCAGCCGGAGACAAGTCCGGGCGAAGTGCAGGTGAAGGCCCCGCGTCCACACTCGGGCGCATGCTTGCGATCCTCGATACTGCCGTCATCAGCGGCCTGCGCGGTGAGCTGGTCCGCGTGGAGGTCGACGTGGCACCCGGGCTGCCTGGCTGCCAAATCGTGGGCCTGCCGGACGCGGCCCTCTCAGAGGCGCGAGAACGGGTCCGCAGCGCCATCCGCAACGCCGGCTTCGACTATCCGCTGAGTCGCATCACGGTGAACCTGGCGCCGGCCGACCGGCGCAAGCATGGGGCCGCCTACGACGTCGCCATCGCCATCGGCATCCTGCTCGCCTGCGGTGAGCTGCGCGCCGCGGGTGGCGCCTGGGCCCTGCTGGGGGAGCTGTCCCTCGACGGCAGCATCAGGCCTGTGCCCGGCGTGTTGCCCATGGTCTCGACCTTGCGCCAGGCTGGACACCGGCGCGTCTGTCTGCCGCGCGCGAACCTGGCCGAGGCCCGGCTCGTCTCCAGCATCGAGGTCGTCGGCGTGGACGGTCTCGACGACGTCGCTCGCCTGGTCGCCGGCCCTCGAGGTCGGAAAGCCGCCGCGGCACGACGGCGGCCAGCGGTGAGCGATCGCCGGCGACACACCCATCCGACCCGCGGCGGGGGATGCGATCATCTTCGAGGAAGCCACCGAACTCGCGGACATGCGCGGGCAGGAGCATGCTCGCTGGGCGCTGGAAGTGGCCATCGCCGGCCGTCACAATCTGCTGCTCATCGGTTCGCCAGGTGCCGGCAAGACGATGCTGGCGCGCGCCGCCCCCGGCCTGCTGCCCCCGCTCAGCGAGTCCGAGGCGCGCGAGGTGGCGGTCATCCGCAGCGTGGCAGGTCTGGAGGTCGCCGCGTCGCAGTGGCTGACCCGGCCGTTCCACAGCCCACACCACACGACCTCGTACGCCGCCATGGTCGGTGGTGGCCCACGCCTGCGCCCGGGCCTCGTCACACAGGCTCACCACGGCACGCTGTTCCTCGACGAGCTGGCCGAGTACGACCGCGACGTCCTCGACGCCCTGCGCCAGCCCCTGGAGGATGGCGCTGTCGAGATCGTGCGGGCACACGGGTCGGTCCGCTATCCGGCACGCCTCCAGCTCATCGCCGCGATGAACCCCTGCCGCTGCGGCTGGCACGGTGACCCGGAGCGGCGGTGCCGCTGTCCCCACCACGAGCCGGAGCGCTACCAGCGCCGCGTCAGCGGCCCGCTGCTCGACCGCATCGACCTGCGTGTGGTGATGCCGCGCCTGACGCCTGCCGCACTGGTAGACACGGCGCGAGCGGAACCGAGCAGCGTGGTGGCAGCACGCATCCGCGGAGCCTGGGATCGCTCCCGGGCGCGCAACGGCGGCTCAGACAATGCGGCGCTGAGCGGGGAGCGGCTCATCCGTGCCTGCGCTCTCGAGCCGCGGGCACGAGACTGTCTCAAGGACGTCTCGCAGCAACTCGACCTGACCGCTCGCAGCATCCATCGGATGATGCGCGTGGCCCGGACCGTGACGGACCTGCGAGGCCACGAACGAGTCGGCGTGGACGAGATCCTCGCGGCCACATCGATGCGCGACCGCTCCATGGAAGCGGACCTCATCGCATGAGGCCAGCGCACGACCCGCTGACCGAGCGAGAAGCCTGGATCGCGCTGGCGGCCACACCAGGAGTCGGCGAGCGGACGTTCGAGCGCCTGCTCGAGGTCCACGGCAACGCTCGCGATGCCCTCGCGTGGGTGCTGGAGCTGCCGTCTGCGCGCGCCGACCGGCACCTCGCCGGCACGCTCGAGCTGCGGGTGCAGCGCGGCCTGGGGGCCGCCATCCGCGCCTCCGCTGCCGACCCTGGCCGCAGCGAGCGATCGATGCAGGCATTGGGAGGCTGGGTGCTGACCCCGCTCGATGCCGGCTACCCCGCCCTCCTGCATGGCATCGAGGAGCCGCCAGCGGTGCTGTACGGAGTCGGTGACGCCGCTTCGCTCTCGCAGCGACGGATGGTGGCCGTGGTCGGCACGCGTCAGCCGACCGTGGCGGGCCGCGATCTGGCCGCACGCATCAGCCGGCGGCTGGTGGAGACCGGGCTAGCGGTGGTCTCCGGGCTCGCCCTCGGCATCGATGGTAGCGCGCACCAGGCCGCCATCGATGGCGACGGCACGACCGTGGCCGTGGTCGGCGGTGGTCTCGACGCTCCCGGCCCGGCCAGCCACCGACGCCTCGCGCGCAGCATCCTCGTGCACGGCGCCATCATCTCGGAGCTGGCGCCGGGAGTGCGCCCCACGAAGGGCACGTTCCCCAGGCGCAACCGCATCGTCAGCGGGCTGGCCGACGCCACCATCGTGGTCGAGGCCCCCGCACGGAGTGGTGCGCTCATCACGGCGCGCCACGCGCTCGAGCAGGGACGCCGCCTGCTGGTGGCCACCGGCCGACCACTGGATCCCCGCGTGGCCGGCAACCTGGCGCTGCTGCGCGAGTCCCCGGCGATGCCGCTCATCGGGCTGGACGAGATGGTCGCCGACCTCGACCTCGGATGCGTCGTGGACGGGAGCGGTGGTGGCGGGCGAGCAGACACACGGTCGGCACCAGCGACGCTGGGGGCAGCCGCAGCGCTGCAGCTGCTCGAGCCGACGCAGCGAGCCGTCGCCGAGGCTCTGTCGAGCGGGCCGCACTCGGTGGATGGGCTCTGTCGCGCCACCAGCCTGGATCCAGCTGCCGTGGTCGCGGCCCTGACGATGCTGCAGTTGCGGGGTTGGGCGCGAGTCCTGGGTGCCACGCATCTGCCGGCCGGCCCACTGCTGCTGGACAGCGTCGGCAGCAGATGAGAGAGTCCGACACGCCCGGTTCGGGTCCCGCTGGTCGTCGCAGCGTAGGATGGGAGCATGATCAGGAACGTCATCTTGCACCTGGTGGGCGAGCTGCCCATGAAAGCCGACATCGAGTCCCTGCCCACGGCGGCCGATGCCGGGCTGCTCTGCACCAACCTGCGCACGCTCGAAGGACGCAAGCCCGTCTCCACCGAGTACCTCGACTCGGTCTTCCTGCTGCCGTACACCGTCATCCGCTTCATCGAGATCCCGCGAGCCTCGATCCACGCTGCCGGACTCGACCACGATCTGCCGGTGGGCCCGGTGGAGCTGCCGGCCGAGGCCGGCGCCGTCCCCGACGGCACGCACGTCATCGTCACGCCGGCACCGAGAGCCGCCGACGCGATGGGGCGGTCGGCCGAGGACGAGGCGCTCGAGCAGTTCGAGCTGGACGCCGAGCTGTTACGGCGCATCCGCGAGGCGTGACCTCCCCCGAAGCCCGAGCGGGTGGTGCGCCCGCGCACCACTGCTACACTCCGCGCCGATGACGAAGAACCTGGTGATCGTGGAGTCGCCGGCCAAGGCACGCACGATCGAACGCTATCTCGGGGACGGCTACAAGGTGCTGGCCTCGTATGGTCATGTGCGCGACCTGCCAGAGAACCCCGGCAAGGGCAAGCTGGGCGTCGACGTGGAGCACGACTTTGCGCCCGAGTATGTGGTCAGCGAAGACCGCCGCAAGCAGTTGAATGCCATCACCAAGGCTGCCGCGACATCTGACCTGGTCTATCTCGCGACCGACCTCGACCGCGAGGGCGAAGCCATCGCCTGGCACGTGGTGGAAGCCGTAGACATCCCAGAAGACAAGCGCCGCCGGGTCACCTTCAGTGAGATCACCAAGAGCGCGATCACGGCTGCCTTCGCCGAGCCACGCGACATCGACATGGGTCTCGTCGACGCCCAGCAGACGCGCCGCATCATGGACCGCATCGTCGGCTACACCCTGAGCCCGCTGATCAGCCGCAAGGTGCGCAGCGGCCTCTCCGCCGGCCGCGTTCAGTCGGTGGCGGTCCGGCTGGTGGTCGAGCGCGAACGCGAGATCGAGGCGTTCAGCGCGCGCGAGTACTGGACCCTGGACGCGCTGCTGGAGACGCCGGCAGGGGAACGCTACCGCGCCGCCCTGGTGAAGGTCGACGGCACGCGCCTCGCCACCGGCGGCGAGGTCAAGAAGAACGAGGTCCCCATCGCGGACCAGGCCACGGCGCAGGCGTACGTCGAGGCGCTGCGAGGCCAGACAGCCACCGTCACCTCGGTCAAGGTGCGCAGCAGCAAGCGCAACCCGGCTCCGCCTTTCACCACCAGCACGATGCAGCAGGAAGCCAGCCGCAAGCTCGGCTACGGGCCCAGGCGCACGATGTCGGTGGCACAGCGGCTCTACGAGGGCATCGAGATCGACGGCGAGCCCACCGGCCTCATCACCTACATGCGGACCGATTCGGTCAACCTGGCCACGTCCGCCCAGCACGAGGCGCAGGACGTCATCCGCTCGCGATACGGCAACGAGTACGCCGTCGAGGGCGGCCGCGGATACAAGACCAAGGTCAAGGGTGCGCAGGAGGCGCACGAGGCCATCCGTCCGACAAGCTTCATGCGCCATCCCGACTCGCTGCAAGGCCGCATCAAGGACGACGAGTTGCGCCTGTATCGACTCATCTGGCAGCGTGCCCTGGCGTCGCAGATGGCCCAGAAGCAGATGGAGACGACCGCCGCCGAGCTCAGCGCGGGCCGCTTCGAGTTGCGCGCCAGCGCCACGCGCACGACCTTCGACGGCTTCACGCGGGTCTATACCGAGGGCCGCGACGACGGCGCCGAGGAAGAGGCGGAGAGCCGGCTTCCGGCACTGTCCGAGGGCGACCGTTCAGCCGTCGCCGACGTGGAGGGCGAGCAGCATTTCACCGAGCCGCCGCCGCGCTACACGGAGGCTACGCTCATCAAGGCGCTCGAGGAGAACGGCATCGGGCGGCCTTCCACGTACGCCGCCACCATCTCCACCATCCAGGACCGTGGCTACGTCACCGTCAAGGAACGGCGCCTGCGGCCAGAGGCGGTCGCCCGCGTCGTGACCGACGTGCTGGTCGAGCACTTCGGCGACTACGTCGACTACGACTTCACCGCACGCATGGAGGCCGAGCTCGACGAGGTCGCCGCCGGCCGGCGTGGCTGGGTGCCGCTGCTGCACGAGTTCTACGACCCGCTCATCGCGCTGGTCGATGAGAAGCGCAAGACGCTCACGCGCAAGGAGTTGACCACCGAGGAGACCGACGAGGTCTGCTCGGAGGGTCACCCCATGGTCATCCGGCTCGGCCGCAACGGCCGCTTCCTGGCCTGCTCCATGTACCCCGACCACAAGGAGACACGCGACATCCCCGGCGAGGAGCCGGACATGCCCGCGGTGGAAGGTGCCGGCGAGGCCTGCCCCAAGTGCGGCCAGGGCACGCTGGTGGCCAAGCGAGGACGCTTTGGCGCCTTCGCGGGCTGCGACCGCTATCCCGACTGTGACTACATCCATCGCACCGGGCCGCCACCGCCACCACCCTTGCCCTTCGAGGTGCAGTGCCCCACCTGCGGCGAAGGCCACCTCACCGCACGGCGTGCCCGCCGGACCGGCAACGTCTTCTACGGCTGTGACCGCTATCCCAAGTGCGACTTCACCACCAACTTCGAACCCCTCGGGGCCGTGCACGACAGCGACGCCGGAGCCGTCGGCCTCAAGGACGAGAGCGGCATCTGCCTTCGCTGTGGCGCCGCCATCGACCTGCCCGCGGATCGCGCCGCGCTCGTGGGCATGTCCCTCGCCGGGGGCGAGCCGGACCCGGCGGCGCTGGCGCCATCGCGCAAGCGTCGAGCCGCCGGTGGCGGGCGCAAGGCGGGCACCAGAGCCAAGGCTGGCACACGCAAGCGCACGACGACCCGGGCGGGCGCCGACGCCGGAAGCGACGATCCCGGCAGCTGATGGCGGGCCGGCGGGGCAGAGCAGCGCGATGAGCGAGCAGGGCAGTCGCGACGGCGCCTCGGCCGCCTCGGCGTTCCTCTCGTCGCTCGACGCACGGGATGCCTCCCCGCATACGCGGCGAGCCTATCGCACCGCTGTCGAGCAGTTCCTCAGCTGGCTGGGAGCGGTCGACGGCGTGGAGTGGACGCGACCACCTCGCCGGACCCTGCGGGCCTACCTGGCGGAGCTGGACGGGCGTGGCCTCTCGCGCTCCACCATCAGCAGCCGCATCGCGGCGCTGCGCTCGTTCTACCGCTTCGCACGACGGCAGGGCTGGGTCGCCGGCGACCCCTGGGCCGCCATCGTGACGCCTCGTCGCTCGTCACGACTCCCACGCGTCATGGAGGTCGAGGATGTCGAGCGGCTGCTCGACAGCATCCCCGGCTCGGGCGGGCACGCGGTCGGCGCTGCCTGGGACGTTGGCGTCTCCGAGGCGCTCGAGCTGCGGGATCGAGCCATCGTGGAATGCGCCTACGCTGCGGGCCTTCGCATCAGCGAGATCGCGGGTGCCAGGCTGGCCGATGTGGACCTGCGGCGGGGCGAGATCCGCGTCCTCGGTAAGGGACGCAAGGAGCGGTTGGGCATGCTGGGCGCACCCGCCCGCGATGCGCTGGCGATGTACCTGCAGGGCGGCCGGCCTTGCCTCGCGGCCGCCGGCGACGGATCGCGGTCGGATGACGCGCTCTTCCTGAGCAGCCGTGGTGGCGCCCTGGGCACCCGCGGCGTGCGCAAGCGCATCGACCTGCTGGTGCGCCGCGCAGGGCTCCCCGAGCGCACCACGCCACATACGTTGCGCCACTCGTTCGCCTCCCACCTGCTCGAGGGCGGGGCTGATCTGCGCGTCGTGCAGGAGCTGCTGGGCCACGCCAGCCTGTCGACGACGCAGGTCTACACCCACGTCAGCCCCGGGCGCCTGCAGGCGAGCTATCGCGCCGCCCATCCGCGCGCGACCGCCGACCGCGCTGCGCCGAGACCAGACGCGGAGCCAGACGACCGCTCGTGAGCAAGGGAGCGCTCGCTCGCGCCGGCCTGATCGTCACCGGCGCCTTCCTCGCCTCTCGTGTCCTGGGTTGGCTGCGCGTCCTCGTACTGGGCAACCTGTTCGGCAAGCCCGATCAGATCGCCGACCTGGACGCCTACTACGCCGCCTTCCGCATCCCGGACCTGACGTTCGAGCTGGTCGCTGCCGGCGCCATCGCCTCGGCCCTCATCCCGGTGCTCTCGGGGCTGCTGGCCAACGGCGAGCGGGAGCGTGCCTGGCGCGTGGCCTCCACCGTCATGAACCTCATGCTCTCGGCGCTCCTGGCCTTCGCCGTCGTGTTCGCCGTCTTCGCGCCGGTCATCGTGCCCCTGCTCGTGCCCGGCTTCGACGAAGCTACCACCGCGCTCACGGTCGATCTCACCCGGCTCATGCTCGTGGCGCCCATCTTCCTGGCGGCCGGCTCGGTGGTCAGCGCCATCCTGCAGACGCAGGACCGTTTCGGCGCTGCTGCCCTGGCGCCGGTCATCTATAACGCCAGCATCATCGCCGGCGCGCTGCTGCTCTCGCCGGTGCTGGGCATCTATGGCGTCGCACTGGGTGTCGTCATCGGCGCCATCGGGCACCTGCTGGTTCAGCTGCCGGCCCTGCGTGGGCGCTTCGACTACTCACTGGGTGCCGACGTGAGCGACCACGCTGCCCGCCAGACGTTCTGGCTGATGCTGCCGCGCGCCATCGGCATGGGCGCCAACCAGATCACGTTCCTGGTGAACACGGCCCTCGCCAGCACCGTAGCGGTCGGCGCCGTGGTGAGCTACACCGTCGCATTCAGCGTGCTGCAGATCCCGCTCGGGGTCATCGGCCTGCCGCTTGGCATCGTGCTGCTGCCGTCGATGTCGCGCGCGCTCGCGCTCGGACAGGAAACCGAGTTCAGCGAGCTCGTCACCCGGGCGCTACGCCTGCTGCTGTGGCTGATGGCGTTCGTGGCGGCGGTCGGCATCGTGACTCGCGACCAGGTCGTGGACCTGCTCTTCGGCTGGGGCTTCGACGAGCCCACCCTGGCCGCCACAGCGGCGGCACTGGGCGTCTTCCTGCTGGGTTTGCCGGCGCACGCGATGAACGTCATCCTGGCGCGCGCGTTCTACAGCGGCAAGGACACCATCACGCCGGTGAGCGTGGCCATCGTCTCGGTGGGCGTCAACGTGGCGATCTCGCTGGCCACGGTGGAGGCGTGGGGCATCCGCGGCCTGGCGCTGGGCATCGCCGTCGGTGCCTGGTTCGAGGCGGCCTCGCTGACGTTCCTGCTGCGCCGCCGCCACAGCAGCTTCCATGCCCTGCCGGTGGTGAGCGGGGCGCTGCTGTCGCTGGCGGGTGCGCTGATGGCTGCGCTGGTCGCGGCCGGCGTGCTGGCTCTCTACCCGGTTCCCGCCGACCTGCCACGGGTCGCGAGCCTGCTCCTCCAGCTCAGCATGGCCACGGGTGCCGGACTGGCCCTGTACGTCCTGTACAGTCGCCTGGTGCGACTCCCTGAGCTCGGCCGGGCCCTGGACCTGGCTCGCGCCGCCCGTCGCGGCCGATGAGCGCCGGCACGACCCGGACGAGCGTGGTCGACGACGCTGGTACGCCTCCCGATGGCTGGTATGAGCGAGCGGTGGCGCTGCCCGGTGGGCACGCCATGCAGTCGGCCACCTGGGGCAGCTATCGAGCCGGCCAGGGCTTCGAGCCCCACTACCTGACCTTTGCGGACGACCGCGTCGCCCTTGCCCTGCTTCGCCGCAGCGCGGGGCTACCCGGTGTGGAGGCCAGCGTCAGGCGCGGCCCCGCCCACGCCGGCGAGCCGGCGGCGCTGGCCGCCGCACGAGCAGGAGCGTTGGCCAGGTGGGCGACGGATCACGGCGCACGCGACCTCTACCTGGACCCGGAGCGGCCCGCCGATCCCGGGTACGCGGCGGCCATGCACGCACTCGGCTTCAGGGAGACC
Organism: uncultured Chloroflexia bacterium; assembly: GCA_963712735.1. GTDB lineage: Bacteria > Chloroflexota > Limnocylindria > Limnocylindrales > CSP1-4 > JAFMJV01. The sequence goes on from CAVQIZ010000005.1 coordinate 498,038, forward strand.
GATGGCCTCGATCCTTCGATCCACGTGATGCGGCTCGACTTCCCGCCGGGAGCCGATGCTGCAGCCGTGCGAGCCGGCTTCTCCAAGTCGACGCGTCAGCGCATCGGCGCGGCTGCGCGTGGCGGCACCGCCGTCAGCGAGGATCCCGAGGGCGAGCACCTGGAGGCGTTCGCGGCGCTGATGCGCGAGCGTGCCGAGGTCGTCGGCATGCAGCTCCAGCAGGGCACCGACTACCTGCGTGGCTGGCGGGCGCTGCTGGCAGACGGCCTGGCGAGGCTGCTGGTGGCGGTGCACGAGGATGAGCTCGTAGGCGGTCTGTTCCTCTACGATCACGGAGGCATCTGGGCCACCGTCTATTCTGCCGACCGGGCGTCGCGCCGCCATGACCTGCCGGGCACGATGCATCTTGTGCGCGCCACCGCCATCGAAGGCGCGCTGGCTGCTCAGCGCGACGCCATCGAGCTCGGCGGCGTGGACCTGCCCGGCCATCGCACGCCACCGCGTCCGGGTGACCCCAACCGTGGTCTCTACGAGCACAAGCGCGGGTTCGGGGCGCGCTGGGTCGAGCGCGAGCCGGCGCGACGCATCGTGCTGCGACCCGCAGCCGAGCGACTGGCACGGACCCGCCGTCGCGTCATCGATGTCCTTCGCGGGATGCGAAGATAGGGTGGGTGGACCGGGACGATCCCGCCGCCGCCCTGCCAGGAGGCCCGATTGGACACTGAGCTCGAACAGCTGCGCATCGATGACGTCGCCTGGGATGCCTTCGTCGAGTCATCGACGACACCCTTCCCGCTGCAACTCTCGGCCTGGGCGCATGCCAAGCGGCTCACCGGTTGGACGGTCGCACGGGTGATAGCCGACGGGGGGTCCGGCCCCATCGGGGGTCAGCTGCTCATGCGCCGGTTGGGCCCGGGGCCGTTCTCGCTCGCCTACCTGCCGCGTGGACCCATCGCCACCTCGTTCGACGAGGCCAGTCTGACCGCCTTCACCTCCGCCCTGCGCGAGGTCGCCAAGTCACGCCGACTGACCCACATCACGGCAGAGCCGGGACTGGAGGGACGGGCCCACGACGGGCTCTTCAGCGCGGCCGGCTGGCAGCCGGCCCAGGCCCTGCAGCCGCCGACGTCGCAGATCATCGACCTGCGCAAGTCCGAGGAGGAGCTCTGGTCGGACGTGTACAAGTCGAGCCGGCGCTACGCCAACGGCGCCCGCAAGCGAGGCTGTACGGTCCGCGAAGGCGGCGAGGACGACCTGCCGGTCTTCTACCAGATCCTCGTCGAGACCGCCCGTCGCAGCGGCTGGATCCCGCGCGCGCAGGAGGCATATCGGGGCGTCTACCGCGCCTTCGCGGCGGAAGGTCGCGCCCGCATCCTCATCGGCTCGCTGCCCGACGGCACGGCGGTGTCGAGCAAGCTCATCCTCAGCTGCGGCGAAACCGATTTCCAGTTCTACGGCGGTCTGACGGATGTCGGGGGCAAGGAGCGCTCGGGCCACTTCTTCGAGTGGGAGGCCATCATCCGCAGCAAGGCCAGGGGAGCCTCGTTCTTCGACATGTGGGGTCGTTCGACCAAGGGCATCGCCCACTTCAAGCAGGGCTTCGGCGGTCGTGTCGTGGAGTACGGCGGGGCCTGGGACCTCGTGATCAATCCGACCGTGCGGGCACTGTCGCTGCGCGGGCGCGATGCGGTGGTGTGGCTGGCGCGCCGCCGTCGAGGCCTGGATGCGAGCGACGATGCGACGCCGGCGCCGAGCGGTGACTGAGTACCGACTCGGCGCGCTCGTCGACCTGTTGCAGCAGCGCGGCCAGCTTGCCGCCGAGCCACTGCCGGCACACGGGGGCGAGTCGGACCCGCCCGTCGGAGCCGTGCGCTACGACTCGCGCAGGGTCGGGCCAGGCGACATCTTCGTCGCCCGCCGCGGACGGCATGCCGACGGCCACGATCACGTGCCCGCAGCCGTAGCTGCGGGGGCCGCTGCCGTCATCGTGGAGCGTCCACTGCCCGGGGTCACGGTCCCCCAGCTGGTCGTGTGCGACGCTCCCACCGCCCTCGGGCTGGCCGCGGCCTGGCGCGCCGGCGACCCGTCGTGGGCGCTCGGCATCGTCGGTATCACCGGCACCGATGGCAAGACCACGACCGCCTACCTCGTGCGCAGCATCCTCGAGGCGACCATGGGGCCCTGTGGCCTGCTGGGCACGACCGACGTCATCGTCGGTGGAGAGAGCCTGGGCAACGCGGCCCGCACCAGCACGCCGGAGGCTCCCGAGCTGCAGACGTTCCTGGCGGACATGGTCAGCGCCGGCGACGACTGGGCCGTGGTGGAGTCGAGCTCACACGGCCTGGCGCAGCAGCGCGTGGGTGGCGTGGCCTACGACGTGGCCGTGTTCACCAACATCACGTCCGAGCACCTGGAGTACCACGGCTCGCTGGACGCCTACCGGGCGGCCAAGCGCAGCCTGTTCGCGCGCCTCGCCACAGGCGCCGAGAACCCGGAGAAGGGCTGGGGCAAGCACGCGGTCGTCAACGCCGACGATGCCGAGGGTGAGGCGATGGCGAGGGCAGCGGTCGCCGCCGGCGCGCGCGTGTGGCGCTACGGTCTGGCCGGTGACCTGTGCAGTCGCGAGGCGGCCGCCCTGGACCTGGCCGCCATTGGTCTCGAGGAACGCGGTGACCGCATGCGCGTGGCCATGCAGGCCGGAGCGTGGCAGGGTGCCGTCGATCTGCGCCTGGCTGGACGTTTCAACGTAGCCAACGCGCTCGCGGCCATGGGAGTCGCGGCGGCCCTGCGCCTGGACCTCGATGCCGCGGCGGGGGCGCTCGCCGGGCTCGACGGTGTGCCCGGCCGCATGCAGCGCATCGACGAAGGTCAGCCGTTCAGCGTGATCGTCGACTATGCCCACACGGCCGACTCGCTGGCCAAGGTCCTCGACGAACTGCGTCCCAGCGAGCGCCGAGGCGGGCTGATCGCTGTCTTCGGCTCGGCCGGCGAGCGCGACCCCAGCAAGCGCGAGCCCATGGGACGCGTCGCGGGCGAACGCTGTCGAGTGGTCATCGTCACCGACGAGGACCCCCGCGGCGAAGACCGCGGCACCATCCTCGCCGCGATCGCGGCTGGAGCCGAAGCAGCCGGGCGGACGCGCGACGAGGACCTGTTCGTCATCCCCGAGCGCGCAGAGGCCATCCGTGCGGCCATGCGGCTGGCACATCCCGGTGACGTCGTGCTGCTGGCGGGCAAGGGTCACGAGAAGACCATCGAGGCGGCGGATGGGGAGATCGCCTGGGACGAGGCCGCGGTCGCGCGCGAGGCCATCCGCATGCGCGGCGACTGAAACGCGGTCAGCCCTTCCCCAGCACCGCCTTCACCATCTTGCCCATGGGCTCGTCGGTGTACCAGTTGCCCTGGTTGGATAGCAGCACGATCGACACACCTGACTGTGGGAAGTGCCACATCGACGATTCGTAGCCGCGGATGCCTCCCCGGTGGCCGTAGGCACGGTGGCCCCAGAACACGGCCACGTCCGTGCCCAGACCGTAGAGGCCCGGCTGCAGCATCGTCGTCATCTCCGCGAGCGACTCGGGCGAGAGCACCGTGCCGCCGTAGAGGGCATCAGCCCAGATGGCCAGGTCCTTCGCCGTGGAGGCCATGGCGCCCGCAGCGTCAGCCACCGTGACTGCTGCCATGAAGGGAACCAGGATGGAGTCACGCGTGTGGTCCATGTAGCCGCTGCCGGTGTTCCAGTGCCCGTGGGCGGCGTCTGCCGCGGGTACCTCGGCGGGCTGGTAGACGGTGTGCTGCATCCCCAGCGGCTCGAAGAAACGCTGCCGCAGCTGCTGGTGGATGGGCGTGCCCTCGACGGCTTCGGCGACCCGGCGCAGGATGAGGTAGTTCGTGTTCGAGTAGTGGTAGTCCCTGCCGGGCTTGAAGTAGCCGCTCTTGACGAGGCCCATCATCTCGTCGTAGGTCCACTCGTGATCGCGCGCCCTGATGCCCTCGGCCGCTGGTTCCCGGTACCACGCGTCGGTGACGACACCGTACTGCGGATGCTCCCAGAAGTTGTAGATGCCGCTGGTGTGGCTGAGCAACTGGCGCAGCGTCACGTTCTTGCTCCGCGGAGCGTCCTCGAAGTAGGTCCCGAAGGGCACGTCGAGGTCGACCTTGCCCTCCTCGGCCAACTGCAGGATGAGTGCGGCGATGAACGTCTTGGTGACACTGGCGATGGCGAACTGGGTGTCCTGCGCGATGGGGCGGGCGGGCTCCATCTCCGCCTTGCCAGCCGAACCCAGCCACGTCTCGCCCGAGGGCAGCATCACGGCCGCCTGCAGCCCGGCCACACCCTGCTTCGCCACGGTGTTGCGCAGGATGCGCTGCAGCTTCCGCGTCGTCGCAGCGTCCAGACGCACGTCCGTATCCGCGCCCGCCGGCTCGACAGGTGGTGAGCTCTCTGCGGCGCCCGGCGTAGCCGCCAGAGCCGCGAGCGACGGTAGCGCCTGCGCGGCCACTCCGGGCGTGCTGCTGGGCGCCGTCGGCTCGACTGCCGACGATGGCGCCGCGCGCGCTAGGAGCTGGGCGAGAGGCGTCGACCCCGGGCTCGCCGACACCACAGGCGAAGGCGTCGGCACGACGCTCGGCGGCCGAGCCGGGGTCTCGACCGTCAGCGCAGCCTGCGCCCGTGAGTCGGGCGCCCCCACCCCTTCACTCCGGGCCCCCGGTCCCGTCGTCGGCTCCGTTTCGCCGGCCACGGTCGTGCAGGAGACGAGCACGCTCAGCGAGAGCGCCAACAGCGCGTAGGGGAGGCGCGTACGCCCGCGGGCGGGCTGTGACCACGGCTTCACGATGGACGACGGTACACCCAGTCCACCGCCCGTGCCGTCGCGTGGATGTCGTTGCGGTCGAGGTGAGATTGCGTTCGCTTCACTCTCGCTGCCGGCTCTCGCAGGCCGAGCCATCGATGGCGAGCGAGGACTAGACTGCTCCCACCTTGAACCGCCACGCTGGAGATCGGATGAGATTCGCCAAGACCGCCACGGCCGTCCTCGCCCTGGCACTGCTGCTTCCGGCCGGCACCGTGGCGGCCCAGGACGCCAGCCCTGTCCCCAGTGCGGAGCCGCCAGTGGGCGTGGCGCTCGACCTCATCCCGACCGAGGCAGGCGGACTCGTTCTGCGCGAGCAGGCCATGACCTTCAGCGGCCAGGAGATGCGTGACAACTCCGACGCCGATGAGCTCGTGCTACTTGATACCGCGATCGCCGCTGCCGGCGACCCCGAGATCGACTCGATGGGCGTCGCCGCAGTCCTTGCCAGCACCGCCGATGGGCAGGGCGGCATCATGCTCCAGGCGATCGAGATCCCCGGCCTGGCCCCTTCGGACGGCATCGCCTTCTGGACTGCCATGCTCGACCTGGCCAACGAGACCTCGACCAGCGAGGAGGTGGACGTGGCCGGCAAGACGGCGGTCGCCTACACCAGCCCTGACGACCCTGACATGACGGCTCATCTCTATGCTGTCGAGGGCGCAGCCTGGCTGATCATCGCCAGCGACGCGGCGCTGCTCGAGGACGTGCTCAGCGAGCTGCCCTGATCCTGTCCTCGCTTCTGCCCGCGCCGGGCCTGCCGCTGGGCAGGTTCGTTACACTCGGCAAGAGATGACCAGCCCCCCCACCGAGCACATCCAGACCGCCACCGCTCCGTCGGCGCACGGGCCGGCTCGTTCGAAGCGCCGTGCGAGGCCCGTGCCCGCGGAAGACTTCTCACCGGCGGGGATGCAACGGCAGCTCGAACTAGTGGAGCAGGAGGTCCGGCAGCGCTATCCACAGGCGGACCTGACGCCGCTGGCACAGTCGTTCGCCTTTGCCGTCGACGCGCATGCCGACCAGAAGCGCGTCAGCGGCGAGCCCTATGTCAGTCACCCTCTCGCGGTGGCCAGGATCCTCGCCGAGCTGGGGCTGGACCCGGTGGCGGTCACGGCCGCTCTGCTGCACGACATTCCCGAGGACACCGAGTACTCGCTCGCCGACCTGGAGGAGCGCTTCGGCCCGGATGTCGCGCGGCTCGTCGACGGGGTCACCAAGCTGGGCAAGTTCAGCACCCTGACCCATGAGCAGCAGCAGGCAGAGAACATCCGCAAGATGTTCCTGGCCATGGCGGAGGACATCCGCGTCGTGCTCATCAAGCTGGCCGATCGGCTCCACAACATGCGCACCCTCGGGGCTCTGCCGCCAGCCAAGCAGATGCGTATCGCCCGCCAGACCGCGGAGATCTACGCGCCCCTGGCCGAGCGCCTCGGCATCTGGCAGATGAAGTGGGAGCTCGAGGACCTCTCCTTCAAGTACCTCGACCCAGAGGCATACCGCGAACTGGCGAGCCAGCTGGAGACGCACCGCACCGCGCGTGAGGCCTATGTGGACCGGGCCATGGACGTGCTGCAGTCGGCGCTGCTGGAAGCCGGCATCGAGGCCGAGCTCTCCGGGCGACCCAAGCACATCTACAGCATCCACAAGAAGATGCAGCGCAAGCGCGCGGAATTCGGCGAGATCTACGACGTCCATGCCCTGCGCGTGCTGGTCGAGAACGTGCGCGAGTGCTACGCGGCACTGGGCGTGGTGCACTCGCTGTGGCGCCCCATCCCCGGGCAGTTCGACGACTACATCGCGATGCCCAAGAACAACATGTATCAGAGCCTCCACACCGCCGTCGTCGCCCTCGACGGCAAGCCACTGGAGGTGCAGATCCGATCGCACGACATGCACCGGGTCTCGGAGGTCGGCATCGCTGCCCACTGGCGCTACAAGGAAGGGTCGCGCTCCGACCGGGCCTACGATGCCAAGCTGGCATGGGTCCGCCAGCTCATGGAGTGGCAGCGCGACGTGTCGGACGCCACCGAGTTCATCGAGGGCGTCAAGCTGGACATCTTCCAGGACCAGGTGTTCGTCTTCACGCCGGCTGGCGATGTCAAGGACATGCCGGCCGGCGCGACACCGCTCGACTTCGCCTACCGCATCCATACGGAGGTCGGCCACGCCTGCATCGGCAGCAAGGTCAACAACCGTCTCGTGCCGCTGGACTACAAGCTCAAGAACGGCGACATCGTCGAGATCGTCACCACCAAGAGCGCGCACGGACCGTCGCGCGACTGGCTCAACATCGTCACCACCAGCCATGCGCGCGAGAAGATCCGCCAGTGGTTCAAGCGCCAGCAGCGTGACGAGAACATCACCCACGGCAAGCAGCTGCTCGATCGCGAGCTGCATCGCCTGGCGCGCACCAGCCTTGACAAGATCGACCACGACAAGCTCGAGGAGCTGGCCGACCAGCACAACCTCAAGACCGTCGACGACTTCTTCGCCGCCATCGGCTACGGGCAGATCGGCGCCCAGCAGATCGTCTCCCGGCTGGGTGTGGTGGACGACGTCGACGAGGTCCAGCTGCCGCAGGTGGCGCCGCCACCACCGCAGCCCGGCGGCGTGCGCGTCCGCGGGGTGGGCGACCTCCTGGTCCGCTTCAGCAAGTGCTGCCACCCCATCCCGGGCGACCCCATCATGGGCTTCATCACCCGTGGCCGCGGTGTCACGGTCCACCTCGCCACCTGCCCCACGGTAGTCAACGAACGCGCGGTGGAGCGGCTCATCGACGTCGAGTGGGAGACCGCGGCCCAGCAGACGTACGCCATCGCCATCCTCATCGAGGCCTACGACCGCACCGGCCTGCTGAGCGAGATCAGCAACGTCATGGCCGAGGACAAGATCAACATCGTGGCCGCCAGCGTGAAGGTGCACAAAGACCACCGCGCCACCGTGCAGGCGACGCTGGAGGTCTCGTCGGTGGCGCAGCTGTCACGCGTCATGGCACACCTCGAGCAGCTCAAGGACGTCTACTCGGTGCAGCGCGACCGGTCTTAGCGCGGGGGCGAGGCGCCGGGGCGATCGTGCGCCGCTAGACTCGTCGGCGATGTCCAAGTTCCAGGCCCCCAGGGGCACTCGCGACCTCCTGCCGCCGGAGCGAGCCGTCTTCCTACGCCTGGAGCAGGCTGCCCGCGACCTCGCCATGCGCTATGGCTACGCACCCATCGAAACGCCTCTCTTCGAGGCCTCGGCCGTCTACGAGCGCGGTGTCGGTGAGGCCACCGACGTGGTCGAGAAGGAGCTCTTCCGTGTCCAGGCCGGGCGCGGCGAGTCCGAGCGCGAGCGCTGGGCCCTGCGACCCGAGCCGACCGCCGGCATCGTGCGTGCCTACGTACAGCACGGCATGCGCACTTGGCCACAGCCGGTGAAGCTGACCCTCAGCGGGCCGATGTTCCGCTACGACCGTCCCCAGGCGGGGCGCTACCGTCAGTTCTGGCAGTTCGACGTGGAGGCGATCGGCGATGCGGGTCCCGCCATCGATGCCGAGATCATCGAGCTGGCGATGACCTTCTTCGACACTGTCGGGCTGGGCGACGTCGAGGTCATGGTCAACTCCATCGGTGACGGCACCTGCCGACCGGCGTACGTGGAGGCGCTGCGCGGCTACTTCGCCGGCCATGCCCAGGACCTGCCGGAACTTGAGCGAGCACGTCTCGACACCAACCCGCTGCGGCTGCTCGATTCCAAGGACGAGCGCATGCAGCCGCTCATCGAGGCCGCCCCCACCATCAGCGCACACCTGTGCGACGCGTGCCAGGCGCACTTCGACGGGCTGCTCGAGCACCTCGCGTCCGTGTCGATCGAGCCGACCATCGCACCATCGCTCGTTCGTGGGCTGGACTACTACACGCGCACCGCCTTCGAGTTCTATCGCGCGGGCGCCCACGGCCAGCAGCAGGCGCTGGGCGGAGGCGGACGGTACGACGGTCTCGTCGAGCTGCTGGGCGGCCAGCCCACGCCCGGCATCGGCTTCGGCATCGGTCTTGATCGGGTCGCCATCGCGCTCGAGGAGGCGGACACCAAGCCGGCTGCCGAGGCCTGGAGGCCGGTGGTGGTCGTGGTCGGTACCGACCCCGAGGACACCGTCGTGCGGCTGCAGCTGGCGACCGAGCTTCGCGGCGCGGGCATGTCCTGCCGTGCAGACCTGACCGCGCGGCGGCTGGGCAAGCAGCTCGACGGCGCAGCGCGCGCGGGCGCCCATTTCGCTGTCATCTGCGGCGACGAGCTCGACGCCGGCCACGTCCTGGTCAAGGACCTCGATGCCGGCACTCAGCGCCAGGTCGATGTGACCGAGCTGGCCCGTGACCTCGCCCGGGCGCACGCCCAGCACCGTCACGGCGAGGGGGCTTGACCACGGCTCGACCCGGCCCATGACCCTCTCGTTGCATGACGCAGGCGAGACCGACCGCGCCGGCTGGAACGCGTTCCTGGCCTCCCGGCCGGAGGGTGACGTGCTGCAGTCGTGGGCCTGGGGCCTGGCCGGTGCGGGCGAACCCAACGAGCGTTGGTCGCGCATCCTGGTCATCGACGGCGGCGGGCACGTACGCGGCGTGGCCCAGATCCTGGACCGGGCCACCCTGCTCGGCCGCAGCGTTCTCTACGTACCGCATGGTCCGGTGTGGGATCGCGACGCGCCCGATGCAGCCGAGGTGCTGGCACGCCTCCTGAGCGGCATCAAGCTCCATGCCAAGTCGCGTCGCGGCATCGTGCTCAAGCTGGACCCGCGCGGGTCCGGCGACGCAGCGAGCGATGCCGCCGTCGGACGGGCGCTGCTGGCGACCGCACAGCGTTCCCCGCACGACCTGCAGGCACCCACCACGCGCCTGGTCGACCTCCGGGCCGGCGCGGACCCGGTGGCGAGCTGGAGCAAGGATGCCCGTGCGGAGCTCAGGCGAGCCGAGCGCGAGGGCACCACGGTCATCCTCGATCGGCGGGGCGACAGCGCGCTGCTCGACACGTTCCACGACCTGCTCTCGGAGACTTCCGAGCGGGCGGGCTTCCGCATCCGTTCGCGCGACTTCCTGTCGCGCCTCGCGGAGCCGCTGGCCGCGAGCGGGGACTGGTTCATGGCCATCGCCGAGCACGAGGGCACGCCGCTGGCAGGTGCCATCGCACCCCGCTGCGGAGACCGCGCGTACTACCTGTACGCCGCGTCTGCGCGCGACCCGGAGCTTGCCCGCAGGCGTGGCCCGTACGCCGCGATGGCAGGACTCCAGCGCGGGCTGCGCGACGCTGGCACGAGCAGCCTCGACCTCTGGGGCGTTCGAGAGCGGGATGACCAGAGCGTCGATGCGGCCTGGGAGGGCTTCAGCGTCTTCAAACGCCGCTTCGGCGGTAGTGCCCTGCGCCATCCGGGCACCTTTGACATCGTCATCGATCCCGCCTGGAACCGCATCCGGGATCTGCGCGAACGTCTTCGCGGCGCCCTGCGATGACACCGGCGGCAGGAAGGCCGCGCCGCGCCCAGCTACCATGTCATTCCCGATGAAGACCTCCTACCGCAACATGACCTGTGCCGACGCCCGTCCCGGCGACGTCGGCAAGCCCGCCACCCTGGCCGGGTGGGTCAACCGCCGGCGCGACCTGGGCCAGCTCATCTTCCTCGACCTGCGCGACCGCTACGGCATCACCCAGGTCGTCATCGACAACGCCGATTCGCCCGCTGCCCACGCCGTGGCCGAGGGCGTACGCAGCGAGTACGTGGTTCGCGTTAGCGGCACCATCACCAAGCGCCTCGCGGGCATGGAGAACGACAAGCTCGCCACCGGCGAGGTGGAGCTGCGTGCCAGTCACGTCGAGATCCTCTCCACGGCCAAGACGCCGCCCTTCGTCATCAACGAACCGGCTGCCGAGGTCGACGAGGCCCTGCGGCTCAAGTACCGCTACCTGGACCTCCGTCGCGAGCCACTCCAGCAGCGCATCATCGCCCGGGGCCGGCTCGTCCAGGCCATCCGCGAAACCCATCAGGCGGCCGGCTTCGTGGAGGTCGAGACGCCCCTGCTGATCAAGTCCACACCCGAGGGCGCGCGTGACTTCATCGTGCCGTCGCGCTTGCAGCCGGGCAATGTCTATGCCCTGCCGCAGAGCCCACAGCAGATGAAGCAGCTGCTGATGGTGGCCGGCTTCGACCGCTACTTCCAGATCGCACGCTGTATGCGAGATGAAGATCTCCGGGGTGACCGTCAGCCTGAATTCACCCAGCTGGACCTGGAGATGAGCTTCGTCAACGACGGCGACGTCATGGCCTGGGTCGAGGAGATGGCGCTGGCGGTCACGCGGGCGGTGGTGCCCGATCGACCGCTGCTCGATGACCCCTTCCCCCGCTTCACCTACCGCGAAGCCATCGACCGCTTCGGCTCGGACAAGCCCGACGTGCGCTACGGCATGGAGCTTCACGACCTCGGCGAGCTGGCAGCCGCCTCCGGCTTCCGTGTCTTCGACGGCGTGCTCGAGGAGGGCGGCCGCGTCTTCGGTCTCGCCGCGAGCGGCATGGGAGGCGCGACGCGCAAGCAGATCGACGAGCTGACGGTGCTGGCACGCAAGGCCGGCGCCAGCGGCCTCGTGTGGCTGGCACTCGACGGCGCGGGTGGCATCCGCGGCTCCATCGTCAAGATCGTGGGCGAGGAGATGGCACACAAGCTGGCCGCTGCCACGGGTGCGACCGCCGGCGACCTGGTGCTGATCGTGGCCGATGCGGACATCACCGCCCAGGAAGTGCTCGGCTCCCTGCGCGTGGAGCTGGCCGAGCGAAACGCCCTCTACGACCGCGACGTGCTGAGCTACGTCTGGGTCTACCAGTTCCCCATGTACCAGTGGGACGCCGATCATGCCCGCTGGGACGCGACACACAACCCGTTCAGCGCCGTTCTGCCTGAGGACGAACCGCTCCTGACCACCGTCTCGGGTGACCCCCTGGTAGCGAGCGTCGAGGATCCCGCCGGTCGCGCCCGCGCCCAGCAGTACGACCTGGCGCTCAACGGCTGGGAGCTCGGCGGGGGCTCGGTGCGCTTCCACACGCGCGAGATGCTGTCACGCTCGTTCTCGCTCATGGGCCACACGGCAGCCGCGCAGCAAGCCCAGTTCAGCGGCATCCTCGAGGCGTTCGAGTACGGCGCTCCACCCCACGGCGGCATCGCACTCGGCGTCGACCGCTGGATCGCGCTGTTGACGCGCCAGTCCAACATCCGTGAGGTGATGGCCTTCCCCAAGACCTCCTCGGGGTCCGACCTGATGCTGGAGGCCCCGTCGCCGGTGGCCGTCGAGCAGCTCGACGAGCTCGGCCTGGCCCTCAAGCCGGTGAGGCCGACGGCGACTCGGACCTAGCGGTCCCAGGAGCCCAGCGAGCCGGGCAAGCTGCTACGGTCCGGCGGGTTCGCGGCCCAGCTCGGGCTCAGGCTGATCGGCCGCTGCGGCCCCCCACTCGGGCGGCGGTCCGCCCACCGGCTCCGGTGGCCCGGCATAGTCGGGCAAGTCGTCGAGCGCGACCTCGCGGCCCAGGACCGAGCCCGGATCGCCCAGCTCCACCGCGGCGACCGGGATGCCCTCCAGCGCCTCCTCGGCCGTCCCGCCGGGAGCGGCCAGCACATCAGCGACGAGCGCCGCGGGCAGCAGCACGGGCCAGCCCGACTCTCCCGCCCGCCGCGGGCGCGTGACCGATCCCGGAGAGCGACCGTGGGCCTCGATGAGCGACGTCACGGTCTCTGGGTCAGCCCAGGTCATGCGGCCGGGCCACAGCAGCACGGCACTGGTCTCACGCACGGTCGCGCTGGCGGCCTCGGCCCCCAGCCGGTAGGTCTGGACCTCTGACGCGCGACCCGGATCGACCACCAGCGCCGGCGATTCCTGCAGGGTCGCGGCGATGCGTCCATCCGGATCGGCCGCCACGACCACGATGGGGATGGCCCCACCGGCCCAGGCGGCGTCCACGATGCGGCGAACGGACGTCCGGCCGGTGGCATCGGCCAGAGCCTCGTCGACACTGTCAGGAACGATGACGGCTGCGACGGTCATGAGCGCTTGGACGAGCCGGCAGCCGGCCGCTCGTCGTCCTCCTCGCGTGTCCACTCGGGCGGTGCGGCCCAGGCCCAGGGTGAGCGCTGCGCCCTGGGCTCGACCGACGTCGGCAGCTCGATACCATCGCGCTCGTGGGCCGCGTTCGTGCGTGGCACCGTCGCCGGCCGCGAACTGCTCGCCGGCGCCTCAGCCGGGCGCTCGGTAGCGGGTGGCTCGCCGTCGGCAGCGGCGCCCGTGCCGGCGCCCCCGCCAGCGCGGGGAGGTGCGTCCGGTGGCCGGGCGTCGGGGGAGGGGAGATCACCGGCAGGCTCGGGTGTCACGGCAGCGACGGCGGTCCCGGTCACGTCGCCAGCGATGTCGTCCGTTCTCGGTTGGCCCAGCGACGACGAGTGCCCGATGCGCAGCGCCAGCTCGCTCGCCGGCGCGCTGCTGGTCGCCCGCCGGGGCAGCGAGCGCGGCAGCTGCGCGACGAGCGCCTGGGTCGTCGGTGAGACGCGCGGGACACGCGTGCCCGGGCGCAGCTTCTGTCGCTGGTCCCAGCGCCAGCGTCGCGGCGAATTGATGAAGACACCGCCGATGATGCCGTAGCCTGCGGCCAACGTTGCCAGCAGCAGGGGCGCGCCGGCAACGCGGAAGAGATCCGTACCGAACCAGCCCAGCACGAGGGCGAAACCGAGGAACATCGCGGCAGGGGTCGCGGCGGCAGCCAGCGGCCAGCCCACGCCCCCGAAGAGCCAGTACAGCCAGCTGCCGCCGATGGCAAGACCGAGCAGAGCGAGGATGGTGGCGACCGGGCCGAAACCGACGCCCCGGTCGTCCCAGACGCCGACTGCCAGGTACATCAGGACGCCCACCAGGAATGCCTGCGACGCGGACAGCAGCAGCTCCACGGCCACGACGTCAAGGGGGCGGGCGACGGGTTCGCGAACCTTCACCGCGCCAGCATACGGGTACTCGGCCGCCGCGTGCGACAATCGGGTCTCCCATGGGAACCGTGCCCTCGAACCACCTGTCTACCGAGACCACCCGCAGTGACCTGCGCGACGTGGCCATCGTGGCGCATGTCGATCACGGCAAGACCACGCTCGTGGATGCCATGCTGCGCCAGTCAGGCGCCTTCCGTGTCGACCAGGTCGTGGCCGAGCGGATCATGGATTCGATGGACCTGGAGCGTGAGCGTGGCATCACGATCCTGGCCAAGCAGACCGGTATCGACTACCGCGGGGTCCGCCTCAACATCGTGGACACCCCGGGGCATGCCGACTTCGGAGGCGAGGTCGAACGCAGCCTGCTGATGGTCGACTCGGTGTTGCTGCTGGTCGACGCCGCCGAGGGACCGCTGCCCCAGACCCGCTACGTGCTGTCCAAGGCCATGGAACGGCGCCTCCCCGTCATCGTCGCCATCAACAAGATCGATCGCAGCGACGCTCGGCCCGCGACCGTGGTGGACCAGGTGTATGAGCTCTTCATGGACCTCGGCGCCGACGAGCACCAGATCGAGTTCCCCATCGTCTACACCAACGCCCGCGCCGGGACCGCCACCCCGGACCTGGCGCAGCCGGGCACCGATCTGCGACCCCTGATGGACCTGCTGCTGAAGCACACGCCGGCACCGGTCTACGAGCCGGGGCACCCACTGCAGCTGCTCGTGACCAACCTCAGCGCCAACGACTACGTGGGGCGCATGGCCATCGGCCGTGTCCGCAACGGCAGCATCCGCATGGGCCAGCGCATCACCGTCCTGCGTCAGGAGGAGGAGACCACCGACGGCGCCGTGGAGCCGGGCCGCGTCGTTCGCCTGACCGGATCCGTCACCTCACTCACCCACGCGCAGGGCATCGAGCTGGTGGAGATCGAGGAAGCCGGCCCCGGGGACATCGTCGCCGTCGCGGGGCTGCCGGAGATCACCATCGGCGACACCATCACCGAGCCCACCGACCCGCGACCACTGCCACGCCTGACGGTGGACGAGCCCACGTTGCGCATGACCTTCGGGGTCAACACCTCGCCGCTCTCGGGGCGCGACGGCAGGTTCCTCACCTCGCGCCAGATCCGTGCCCGACTGGAGCGTGAGGTGCTGGGCAACGTCAGCATCGAGTTCCTACCCACCGGCTCGGCCGAGACGTTCGAGGTCCGCGGTCGTGGCGAGCTGCAGCTGGCGGTGCTCATCGAACAGATGCGCCGCGAGGGCTTCGAGCTGCAGGTGTCGCGCCCCGAAGTGCTGCTGCACCAGGTGGACGGCGAGATCCACGAGCCCTACGAGCGCGTGAGCGTCGATATCCCGCCCGAGCACATCGGGACCGTCACCGCCTCGCTGGCGGCACGTCGCGCACGGGTCGAGCAGATGACCACCGATGCCGACGGGCGCACGCGCATCGAGGCCATCATGCCCACGCGTGGCCTGGTCGGCTATCGCGGGCAGTTCCTGACCGAGACCCGAGGGACCGGACTGCTGCACCAGATCGGGGAGGGCTACGGGCCATGGGCCGGCGAGGTGGAGCATCGCACCAGTGGTGTGCTCGTCTCGGACCGCGCGGGCACGTCCAACGCCTACGGGCTGTTCAACCTGCAGGAACGGGCGAAGCTGCTCATCGGAGCCGGGGTGCAGGTCTACGAGGGCATGATCGTGGGGGAGAACTCACGGCCGGGTGACATGGACGTCAATCCCACCAAGGAGAAGAAGCTCACGAACATCCGAACCCACAGTCACGACGATGCGCTGCGCCTCACGCCTCCGCCGCCGATGACGCTGGAGTCGGCCATCGAGTTCATCGCAGCGGATGAGCTCGTGGAGGTGACGCCCACCGCCATCCGCCTGCGCAAGCGCCTGCTCTCACAGCACGACCGACGGCGTGAGCGCGGCCGCGATGATGACCTGCGCCGTAGCCACGAGCGGGAGGGCGCAGCGGCCCGCTAGGCCCCTCGCGCTACGATTGCGCCGGTGACCGTCTATCTCGACCACGCTGCCTCGACACCGCTGCGCCCGGAGGTGCTTGAGCAGATGCTGCCGCACCTGCAGGGCCCCGGAGGCAATCCCTCTTCGCCACATGCACCGGGCCGCCGCGCACGCCGGGCACTCGACGAAGCCCACGAGCGCCTGGCGAGCAGCATCGGGGCCGAACCGCGAGCCATCGTCTTCACCTCCGGCGGGACCGAGGCCATCAACCTCGCGCTCAAGGGTGTCGCCTGGGCGGGCAAGGCCGAAGGCCATCGCATCGTCACCAGCGCGGTCGAGCACAAGGCCGTGCTGGAGTCATGCCTGCTGCTGGAGAAGTTCGGCTTCGAGGTCAGGCGCCTGCCGGTCGACCGCTACGGCCGGGTCGACGCCGATGACCTCTCCGCCGCCCTGGACGAGAAGACCATCCTGGTGAGCCTGCAGCTGGCCAACAACGAGGTTGGCACGATCCAGCCCATCAGCGAGCTCATCGCCTGCGTTCGCGCCGCCTCGAACGCCCGCATCCATCTCGACGCGGTGCAGGCGGCGGCGTGGCTGCCGCTCGATGTCGGGCTGCTCGATGCCGACCTGGTATCGCTGGCGGCACACAAGGTCGAGGGTCCCCAGGGCACCGGTGCACTCTGGGTCCGCCGTGCCACGGCGTTCCTGCCGCAGCTGCATGGGGGCTCCCAGGAGCGCTACCGCCGTGCCGGCACGGAGAACGTGGCCGGGGCCGTGGGGATGGCCGTGGCCTTCGAGCTGGCGGCGGCCGAGCGCGAGACCATCGTGCCCCGTGTGCGCTCGCTGCGTGATCGGCTGGCTGAGACCCTGCTGCGCATCGACGACGTCGAGCTGACCGGGCATCCCGTCGAGCGCTTGCCCAACGTGCTCTCGGTCATCGTGCGCGACGTCAGCGGCGATGACATCGTCATCGGCCTCGACCTCGATGGTATCGCCGCCTCGACCGGCTCGGCCTGTACGTCCGGTTCGAGCGAGCCCTCGCACGTGCTCAGCGCGATGGGCTATCCGCCGGCAGAGGCCCATGGGGCCCTGCGGCTGTCCCTCGGGCGCAGCAGCAGCGCGCGTGACGTCGAGGCAGTGCAGCGCGCGCTGCCCGCGATCATCGAGCGCCTACGCGCCGGTGCCTTGCGACTGCCCGGGCCAGGGGAGCCGGTCGCATGACGCGTGAGCGCATCCTCGTGGCCATGTCTGGCGGAGTCGACTCATCCGCTGCTGCGGCCCTGCTGCGGGACCAGGGTCACGACGTGGTGGGCGTCTGGATGCGACTGCACGATGGAGCGGACACGTACAGCGCCAGCAACCGCTCCTGCTGCTCGCTCGATGCCGCCGAGGATGCCCGACGCGTCGCAGGGCAGCTGGAGATCCCCTTCTACGTGCTCAACCTTGAGCGGGAGTTCAGCGCCGGTGTGCTGGAGCCCTTCTTCGCTGCCTACCTCGACGGCCGCACGCCGAGCCCATGCGTGGACTGCAACTCGCTGGTCAAGTTCGGGGCGCTCCTGGGGCGCGCCCGACACCTCTACGGCTGCGACGCCGTCGCCACCGGACACTACGCCCGCATCGGCACCTCGATCGACGACGCCGGCCGGAAGCGCTACCGACTGCTGGCCGGACTCGATGCCGACAAGGACCAGAGCTACTTCCTCTACGGCCTCGGCCAGGACCAGCTGACGCACACGCGCTTCCCGCTGGGCGAGCTCACCAAGCCGCAGGTGCGCGACCTGGCGCGTCGCCACGGGCTGGCCACGGCCGACAAGCCCGAGAGCCAGGAGGTCTGCTTCGTCCGCGAGGGCGACTACCGCGCCGAGCTGCAGAAGCGCGCCGACTGGCAGCCCACCCCGGGGCCACTGGTCGATGCCGACGGCAGCACCGTCGGTGAGCACGCCGGCGCACCCGCCTACACCATCGGGCAGCGCAGCGGCCTGGGCGTCGCCCTCGGTGAGCGCCAGTACGTGGCTGCCATCGACACCCGACAGAACCTGGTCACGCTCGGCCGCCGCGAGGACCTCTACCGGCAGAGCTTCGAAGTGTCGGACGTCTCGTTCATCGACGAAGCGCCGGACACGGCGTTCAGGTGCCGCGTCCGCATCCGCCATCGCGCCGAGCCGGTGCCCGGACGCGTCCAGCCAGCTGACGCGCGTGGCTGGAGCGTGCTGCTCGACCGCCCGGCGTGGGCCCCCGCCCCGGGCCAGGCGGCGGTCTTCTACGATGACGCCGATGGCGTGATCGGCGGTGGGCGCATCGCCGCCGGCGCTGCTGTCGCCGCCTAGCCGTCCGCAGCCACGACGTGGACCAGGGCCTCGCCACCTTCGTGCTCGAGCCGGTCTTCGTGCTGTCGCTGCTCGTCGGCGCCTTCCACACGAGCGTCTATGTCTTCGTACGCGGCAACCTCGGCTGGCACCTGCCGGGCGTGCTGGTGGCGGCGATCCTCGGGGCCCTCGCGGGCCAGGCCATCGGCGCCCGCGTTGGGGACTTCCTCAGCATCGGCGACTACAGCCTGCTGTGGGCCTCGGCGCTGGCTTGGCTGGGAATCGGCATCGCCATCGTCGCCAGCGGGCTCGCCACGCGTCCGCCTCCACCGCCGTCGACGGGCGGCGAGGTGCGACCCCGCCGGGACTGACTGTAGAACTGACGGACATGGGGTACGACTCGCGCGCAGCGGTCAGTCCAGGCGGGACACGTCCGGCTCGACCCCTTCACGTGGAGCGGCATCGGGCGGCAGATCGTGGGGGTGAACCTCCAGCGCCGCATCCACGCCTCCGATGCCCAGCACGGCCGGCTTGATGGGCGCGTCCGGCACACGCTGTCCCTCGCGCCAACGCTGGAAGAGCGCGATGGAGGTGGCGAGGATGGCTGACAACACGAACCCGAAGACCATCGCCAGCCAGGGCCGATCCTGGATCAACGCACCGCCGATGAAACCGGGCAGAGCCGCCTGGAAGGACCAGATGACCGCGGCCAGGGCGTCGTAGATGACGAATCGAGGCCAGCTGAAGTGCAGCACCCCGGCCCCGATGGCGACGGCCGTGCGGCCGCCGGGGATGAAGCGACCGACGATGACGAAGGTGCCACCTCGCTTGTCGAACTGCTCCTGCACCGCAGCAAGCTGCTTGGTGTTGCCTCGTAGGACCTTCTGCACCAGCGGCCGGCCTGCCGCCCGCCCGATCCAGTAGGCCACGTTGTCGCCGATGAAGGCGCCCAGCCCTGCCGCGAGCATGATCCAGACGACGTTCAGCCTGCCCTGGCCGGCCAGCACGGCCGCCGCCGTGATGGTGGCCTCCGCCGGCACGATCGGCGCCAGCACATCGATGGCCGCCATCCCCATGATGACCAGGTAGGTGAGCGGCGAATCGGTGACCAGCGCGGCCAGCGAATTGATCAGCCCCGTGATCCAGGTGAGGAAGTCGGTGAGGATGCCCATCGGTGCCGGCTAGCCTACCGTGCCCACGGCACCGCGCTCGGCTGACCCACGCGCATGCGGCTGCGTCGCGCCTGGGGCGGCCTCATACTGTCGCTCCATGAGCAGCACCCACGCGCCGGAGCAGCCGGTCACCCCCGAAGAGCGGTCAGAGCTGGAGCAACGCCTCGACACCAAGCCCCAGAGGCCGGGCCTGGCTCATCGCGTTGCGTCGGTCTGGAAGGACGAATACGACACGGCCATGAACTGGCCGCGGGGCAAGCGTCACCTTGTCACCCGGGGCCTGACCATCCTCGTGGTCAACACCATCGCACTGCTGGTGGTCGGTGCGCTCATGGGCAGCATCCGCTTCAACGGCAACCCCTGGGAGAACCTCATCGCAGCTGCCGGAGTGACGATCGTGGCGGGCGGCATCACGTTCCTGCTCCGCCCCGTCGTCTTCGTGGCCCTGGGCATCAACAACGTCGTCGTCACGGCCATCATGACCGTCCTGTTCATGGGCCTGACCCTGCTCATCGGTGCCTGGGTCGTGCCCGGCATCGAGATCGACGGCTTCATCCCGGCCTTCATCGCATCCATCCTCATCGCTGCCATCGACACCGTCCTCGTGGGCATCATCGGCCTCGACGAGGACGAATTGTTCTTCCGTCACTCGATGAAGCGCATGGCCCGGGTGGGCGGGGATGTCGACGACCGGCCGGGCCCGGGCTTCGTCATCCTCCAGGTCGATGGCCTCTCCGAGCCGATCCTGCGCAACGCCCTGCGCACCGGCTACATGCCGTTCCTCAACGACTGGCTGGCCACGGGTACGCATCGCCTGGGCAAGTACGAGGCGCTGGCACCGTCGATGACCAGCGCCGGCCAGGTGGGCATCCTGCATGGCGCCCAGCCGGGCATCCCGGCGTTCCGCTGGTGGGAGAAGGAGCGCAACTACCTCATGGTCTCGAACCATCCTGACGATGCCTTCGAGATCGAGCGTCGGTCGTCGAGCGAGAAGGACCTCCTGCGCGACGGTGGCGCGAGCATCAGCAACCTGGTCAGCGGCGGAGCCACGCGGGCCATCGCCACCAACAGTCAGCTCGGCAAGCAGGGCCAGGGGCTGCAGATGAAGTCCTTCAGCATGTTCCTGTACAACCCCTTCAACCTGACTCGCGGCGTCGCCCAGTTCGCGACCGCGGTCGTCGTCGAGTACTTCCAGGCCCGGCGGCAGCGCACGCGCGACGTCAAGCCCCGTATCAGCCGGAAGATGCCCTTCCCCTTCCTGAAGGCCAGCACCACGACGATCATGCGGGACATGCTCGTCGACCTCATCATCGGCGAGATGGGCCGCGGCACGCCCATCATCTACGCGGACTACCTGGGCTACGACGAGGTCGCCCACCATGCGGGCCCGGAGCGCCCTGAGACGATGCAGCAGCTGGACCGTGTCGATCGCATCATGCGCTCGCTCAGCCGAGCCGCCGAGGACGCGCCGCGCACCTACCACTTCATCCTCGTCTCGGATCACGGGCAGACCCAGGGCGCACCGTTCGAGGATCGCTACGGCATCAGCCTCGAGGAGCTCACACGCAGCCTGATGGAGGGCGACGTCTCGAGCCTGGACGCGTCCAACGACGTCGAGGGCTGGGGGCCGGTGAACGCCTTCCTGACCGAGGCCAGCCGAGCGCCTGGGGCAAGCGGCAAGGTCGTGAGCCGGGCGCTGCGCTCCAGCTCCACCGACGGTGTCGTGAGCCTGGGTGATAGCGACCTGGCGCACAAGGGCGACAAGGATGCCGAGAAGGGTGAGGAGATCCCGGACTTCATCGTCGCCGCATCGGGCAACCTGGCCAACATCTACTTCACGGAGGTCCGCCAGCGCGTCAGCCTCGAAGGCATCGCCAAGATGCATCCACAGCTGCTGCCCGGCCTTGTGCGCCACGAGGGCATCGGCTTCATCCTGGTCAACTCGGAGGAGCACGGCCCGCTGGTCATCAGTCGTGACGGGATGCGCAACCTCGAGACGGGTGAGATCGAGGGCCATGACCCACTCGAGCACTTCGGCGAGCACGCAGCCGCCAACCTCAAGGAGCTCGACAGCTACCAGCACATCGGCGACATCTTCGTCATCAGCATGTACGACCCCTCCACCGATGAGGTCGCCCCGTTCGAGCACCAGGTCGGATCACACGGCGGGCTCGGGGGCCTGCAGACGAAGGCCTTCGTGATGTATCCGGCCGCCTTCGCGACCGAGGAGAAGACCGTCGATCTCGTGGGTGCGCCCGAGGTCAACCGCAAGATCCACGAGTGGATCGCGCGTGCCAAGGAGCTCGATGCCGCGGGCGTCACGCCCGGGGAGGTCCTCGCGGCGCCGGAGGCGGAACTCCCATCAGTGCTGCGCGATCGGGCCCAGACAGCCTGACGAAGCGAGCGCACGGACTTCGGCAGACCTGCCGGGCTCGTCAGCGTGCGACGGTGTTCGCCGGCAGCACCGGGAGGATGAGCATGAACCTGCCGTCGCGCTTGGGGTAGCGGGCGCGAGGCCGGGCATACGGCAGGTAGTCCTCTGCCAACGCCGCGACCGGTACCAGGGCGTTGGGTGGCCGCGAGGCACCCCAGATGGTGCTGACATACGGGTACCAGGTGTCCTGGACGTAGACCTTCTTGACCCTGAAGTCATCGCTGTAGGCCGGATCGGCGGTAGCGGTGAAGCCGGACATCACCCACGAGTGCGCGCCACGCCAGGTGACCAGGCCGACCGGCCTGTCGGTCATGCGCACCGCCCGTGCCGCCTTGCGGATGGCTCCGCGACGCGTGGCTGCGCCGTCGACCACGTACGGGCCGTAGCCACCGGTGTTGAGCAGCTCCGCCCAGCCCGTCAGGTCGATGCCGATGGGGCCCAGCTTGCGCTTGTTGGGCGACAGCTCCCGGCCCCGCTGGTAGAGACGTTGCTGGAAGGCGATCGAGCGGTTGGGCCTGCCCTCGTCGATGATGTTCATCATCGTCTGCGTGGAGCCGGCGACACAGGAGTACTTGTCAGCCTGGTGCATGAAGTCGCCCTTCCGGTACAGGTTCATCGAGAACGCTCCGGGCGCCGGTCGCGGCTGCAGCTTGACGGTCCTGACCTTGCGCCTGGGCCGCTCGCGGCGCTCCGGACCGACGTCTCCCAGCGGCTTGGCGGTCGCGGTCGCCGTCGGTGTCGCCCGGGGGATGGGTGCGGTGGTGACAGCCACGACCGGCCGCGGGGTGGCCGAGGGAGACTCGCGTTCGACCGTGACACCAACGCCGACGGCACTCGAGCAGGCGGAGGCGATGAGGACAGTCGCCAGCAGCACCAGTGCCACGCGCATGCGTCCTCCTGTCAGCCCTGGCTGCGCCATGGGCGTCACGGTAGCGTCATCGGCTCGAGGCGTGAACCAAGGTCAAGACAACTTCACCACTTCGGCAGCCCTGGCCGGGCGGCGTGCCTGCGACCGCGGGCTCGTGCAGGTGCCACGTGCGTCGTTCGCTACACTCGCGCTACATGCAGCAGTACGAGAACCGGGACCCCGCGGACACCCGGATGCAGCCCCTGTCCGCGGATGAGATCCGCTCCCGTTTCCTGCGCTTCTTCGAGGAACGGGGCCACGAGGTGGTGCCCAGCGCCAGCCTCGTGCCCGGCGGCGACCAGACCCTGCTGTTCACCAACAGCGGCATGGTGCAGTTCAAGGACGTGTTTCGCGGCGTGGAGAAGCGGTCGTACAACCGTGCGGTGGACTCACAGCGCTGCCTGCGCGTAGCCGGCAAGCACAACGACTTCGAGGAGGTCGGTCGCACCCCACGCCACCACACGCTCTTCGAGATGCTCGGCAGCTGGTCGTTCGGCGACTACTTCAAGCGCGAGGCCATCCACTGGGCCTGGGAGTTCCTGACCGAGGACCTGGGCATCCCCGCCGACCGCCTGGCCGCCACCACCTACACCGACGACGAGGAGTCGTGGGCCATCTGGCGCGACGAGATCGGCCTGCCGCCGGAGCGCATGGCGCGCTGGGGCGATGTCGACAACGGGGATGACCACAACTTCTGGCGCATGGCCGACACAGGCCCGTGCGGTCCCAACAGCGAGATCCACTTCGACCGCGGCGAGCACCTCTCCGAGGGGCCGGGCTGCGTGCCCGACCACACCGAGACCTGCCCGCGCTGGCTGGAGATCTGGAACCTCGTGTTCATGGAGTTCGACCAGCCGGTCGAGGGACCCCGCACGGAACTGCCCTTCAAGTCGGTCGACACGGGCATGGGTCTCGAGCGCCTCGCCTCGGTGCTGCAGGAAGTCCCCAGCAACTACGACACCGACCTGTTCGTGCCCATCCATCAGCGACTGCGAGAGCTGCTGGGGCATGATCCCGACGCCTTCGAGAGCCAGCGCTTCAGCTACCAGGTGATCGCCGATCACTCGCGGGCCATCACCTTCCTCATCGCCGACGGCGTCCTGCCCTCCAACGAGGGGCGGGGCTATGTGCTGCGACGCATCGTCCGCCGGGCCGTGCGACACGGCCGCCTCCTGGGGCGTCACGACCCGTTCCTCGAGGAGACCGCCCGGGTCGTGATCGAGCTCATGGGCGATGCCTATCCCATCCTGCGCGAGCGCAGCGACATCATCGTGGGCACCATCATCCGCGAAGAGACCGCCTTCGCGCGCACGCTCGATGCCGGCACCATCCAGCTCGAGGAAGCGCTCATCCCGCTCACCTCCGCGGACCGGGTGGTGGGCCGGCGACCCGAAGACGTGCCCGTGGACGCGCCCGTGCTCGACGGCGACACCGCCTTCCGACTGCACGACACCTACGGCTTCCCCATCGACCTGACCGTGGAGCTGGCGGCGGAGTACGGCGTGCGCGTCGACCGCGACGGCTTCGAGGTCGCGCTGGACGAGCAGCGTCAGCGCAGCCGGTCCGGCAAGAAGCTCGACCTCGCCCGCCAGGCCGAGGAGACGGCGCTCTTCGACAGCATCGCGCGACGACTCGGCGACAGCGCCTTCCGCGGGTACGAGACCACGACCGCCAGCGGCCGCATCGGCGCCATCGTGCGCGACACCACCGAGTACGAGGAGCTCGAAGCGCGGGCCGATGCAGAGGGGCACACCGACGCCGCGGCCACAGCCCGCATCGTGCTCGACGAGACGCCCTTCTACGCGGAGGGTGGCGGACAGGTCGGTGATCGGGGTGTGCTGAGGGACGTCGACGGCACGGTCCTCTTCAGCGTCGAGGACACCCAGCGTCCGGTGGCCGGCCTCATCGTCCACCACGGCAAGCTGCACGGCAAGGTGCGTCTCGGCCAGGTCGTCACTGCCGAGGTCGACCCCCGCCGCCGTACCAGCACCATGCGGAACCACACCGGCACGCACCTGCTGCACCGCGCCCTGCGCAACACGCTCGGCGATGCGGCCCGCCAGGCCGGCTCGCTCGTCACGCCCGACTACCTGCGCTTCGACTACCCCTTCGAGCGCGGCCTCACGCCGGAGGAGCGCCACACCATCGAGCACGAGGTCCGCCGGGTCATCCGCGAGGATCGCCGCGTGACGCCGGAGCTGATGTCCATGACGCAGGCCCAGGCGGCCGGCGCCGACGCGTTCTTCGACGAGAAGTACGGCGAGACGGTGCGCACGGTCAGGGTGGAGGGCTACAGCCACGAGCTCTGCGGGGGGACGCACTGCCGAGCGACGGGCCAGATCGGTGGCTTCATCATCACCGGCGAGCGCTCAATCGGCTCCGGCATGCGACGGATCGAGGCAGTCACCGGTGAAGGCGCCGAGGCGCTGACCGAGGAGCGCTTCCGGCTGCTGGAGGCTGCCACCAGCGCGGCCGGCGCGCAGACCCCGGAGCAGCTGGTCGCCCGTATCGACGAGCTGAAGCAGCGCAAGAAGGCTGCGCGCGCCGTCAGCTCCGCCGTGCCCGCGGCGCAGGCCGCCGTGCGAACCGCGGAGCTGCTGCACAAAGGCGCCTTCATCTCGATGATGGGCGGCTTCGGCTCCATGGACGAGCTCAAGTCGTGGGCCAAGGAGGTGCGGGCCTCGCTCAAGAGCGGCGTCATCGCCGCCGGCCTGGATGACCCCGAGAAGCCGCAGCTGTTCGTCACCGTCAGCGACGACCTCGTCGAGCAGGGCGTCAACGCCGCCGACCTCGTGCGTGATGCCGTGGAGGAGTCCGGCGGCAAGGGTGGCGGTCGTGCCGAGATGGCCCAGGGCAAGGTCCCCGAAGCGACGGCGCTCGAGGCCGCGCTGAAGAGGCTTCGCCAGCGGCTCGAGGAGTAGGGCAGGGCCCGCGCGTGACGCTGCTGCAACGCGTGCTTCGCCGCGTTCCTCCGACCACGGCCAATGCCGCGCATCTGGCTCTGGACATCGGCACCGAGTACGCCAAGGCGCTCGTCTTCGACTACGCCGATGGCGAGGGCGCGGTCGTCACCGGCGTCGGCCGCCAGCGGCAGGGTCTGTCGCACATGCAGTCCGGTACCGTGGCAGACATCCCGGCAGTCGTGCGCAATTGCCGACTGGCGCTCGACGAAGCCGAGAGCATGGCGGGGCGGAGGGCGGAGAAGGTCGTCATCGGCATCGCGGGCGAGCTGGTCAAGGGCTTCACCACCACGCGCAGCATCGAACGCAAGCGACCCGATTCGTCGGTCACCCATTCGGAGCTGGAGCGGCTGCTCGAGGACATCGAGTCGGAAGCCTCGGCGGAAGCCCAGCGCACGATCACCTGGGAGACCGGCCTGCCCAATGTCGATGTGCGTCTGGTGCACGCGCAGGTCGCTGCCGCCGGCATCGACGGCTATGCCGTCTCCAATCCGGTCGGCTTCCAGGGCCGGCACCTGCGCATCTCCGTCTTCAACGCCTATGCCCCGCTCGTCCACCTGGGCGCCCTCGAGTCGGTCGTCGAGCAGCTGGGCCTGGACCTCATCAAGGTCGTGGCCGAGCCCTATGCCGTCGCGCGCTCCATCTCCGGGGAGCAGGTGGGCCAGTCGGGAGCGCTCTTCATCGACGTCGGCGGCGGCACCACGGACGTCGCCCTTGTCCGCTCGGGAACGGTCGAAGGCACGCGCATGTTCGCCCTCGGCGGTCGAGCCTTCACCAAGTCGCTGGCGGACCGGCTGGACCTCGACTTCGAATCGGCGGAGGCGGTCAAGATCGCCCACGCCGCGGGTGAGGACATCGAGGACGCTGAGGAGGTGGCGGCCATCGTCAGCGAGGACGTGGCGGTCTGGGCTGCGGGTGTCGAGCTGGTGCTGGAGGAGTTCGGGCAGGGTGGGTTGCTGCCCGGCCGCATCGAGCTCTGCGGCGGTGGAGCCGCGCTGCCGGAGATCCAGGCGGCGCTAGTGGCGCAGGACTTCGGCCCCGAGCTGCCCTTCGCCCGTCGGCCGCTGGTCTCGATGATGCGACCCGACGCGGTCTCCGAGGTGACCGACGCCACCGGCTTGCTGGTCGACCAGCAGGACGTGACACCGATGGCACTCGCGTTCCAGGCGGTCGAGGCAGCACAGCCGCAGGAGCCGCTGGATGCCTCGCTCGGACGCGTGCTGCGAGGGATGCGCGTCTAGGGCAGACTGCGGTCGATGGCCGTTTGGTATCTCGACAACGACGATGAGATCACCGATGCCGTCGCACGCCTGCGCGGCACCAGCGACGAGCACGTCGTCTTCGTGGTCCCGCCGGGCTCACGCATCGCTACCGGCCGCATCAACTTCCGGCTGCTGTCGCGCGAGGCCGACGCACGTGGCAAGGAGATGGCCGTCGCCAGCCGCGACCAGCAGGTGCGAGCGCTGGCCGCCGCCGCCGGCGTCCTCGTGGCCGCGACCGCCGAGGAGGCTGAAGCGGCCCTGGAGCGTGGCGACGAGCCGGCGAGTCCGGCGACATCCGCGGTGCGGGGTGGCGATCGAGCAGAGACCACGAGCGACAGCGCCGTGGCGGACGCGGATCAGGGCACGCGTCGGCTCACCTGGGGCAGCCAGCGCGCGCGCGTCATGGCACTCACCGCGCTGGTGCTGGTGGTGGTCGGCCTCTTCGCCGCTTCGCAGCTCCTGCCGACCGCGACCATCACCCTGGAGCCGCGCGTGGCTGAGCTGGGTCCGCTGGAGGTGGCCGTGGTCGCACTGCCGACCGTGTCGGAGGTGGACGCGGCCGGTGGGCGCATCCCGGCCGTCACGCTGCCCATCCCGCTCGAGGTGCGCGGCACCTTCAGTGCCAGTGGCACGGAGGCACGGGAGGAACGTGCCACCGGCAGCGTCGTCTTCGCCTCGCCCGAGCAGCCCAACGAGCAACTCATCCCCGCTGGTACTCGTGTACGCACCCCTGCCGGGGTCGAATTCCAGACCACCGCCACGGTGACCCTGCCGCCGACGGAGGGTGCGGCTTCGCAGGTGAGCGTCCCCATCGAGGCCATCCGCAGCGGCGAGGATGGCAACGTGTCCGCCGGTGCCATCAGCGTGGTGCCTTCGCTCGAAGAGCAAGGCATCAGCGTGCGCAACCCCGAACCGACCACCGGTGGACGCTTCGAGCAGACGCCCCGGGTCACGGCCGAGGACTACGACGCGGCCGCCGTCGACCTGCAGAACCGCCTTGCCGGCGCCCTCGTGGCCTACCTCCGCGACCCGGCCAACGCCCCCGACGACCTCGAGCTCTACGCCGAGACGGCCCAGCTTGGCCCCGTGCGCAATATCCCGGCCTTCGAGGAACTCGTCGGCGCCAGCGAGACGGAGTTCGAGCTGCGCGGGGAGGTCATGGCCAGCGTGCTCGCGGTCGACCCGACGCTGCTCGACGAGGCAGCCCGCACACGGCTGCAGGCGGCCGTACCGGAGGGCATGCGCCTGCTTCCCGACACCGTCCGCGTCGAGCCGGTGGAGGGCACGGCCGACGGCCAGCGCGTCCACTACGACACGCGCGCACAGGCACAGGTGGTCGCCATCGTCGACCCCTCGGCACTGGTCGACCAGGTGGCCGGCCTGACGGTTTCCGAGGCTCAGGCCATACTTGAGCGGTTCGGCACGGCGACCGTGAGCGTCTGGCCGGAGTTCCTCGACGGCCTGCCGGCCGATCGTGAGCGTATCGAGCTCGATGTCAGCGAGCCATCGACAACGGAGTGAACGACCGATCCATGACCATCGACACGCACCCCCGCGCGCCGAGGTGCCAATGAGCGTGCTCCTCGGCATCGACCTTGGTGACCGACGCATCGGCGTCGCACTGGCAGAAACGACCAGCGGTACGGTCAGGCCGCTACTGACGCTACGCCGTGGCACCGCCGCACGCGATGCCGCTGCCATCGACCGCATCTGCCGCGAGCACGGCGTCGAGGCCCTCGTGGTCGGACTGCCGCTGCACCTGGACGGCCGCGAGAGCGAGCAGTCGCGCCTCACGCGCGATTGGGTCGCCGAGGTCGCACCCGTCCTCGGCGTGCCTGTCACGCTCCACGACGAACGACTGAGCAGCCAGTCGGCCGAGGCACGCCTGGGTCGAACGCCACGGGGCCGGTCGGGCGGCGCCCCGTCAGCCGCCGCCCGCGATGCGCGGCGTGCCCGTATCGATCGCGAGGCAGCGGCCGCCATCCTGCAACGCGCGCTGGACGACCGCGTGACCCTGGAGACGTGGCGATGAGCGGGCCCCTGCCGCCAGGCCGTGGCGACGGCCGTGTCGGTATCGTCGAGGGCTGGGAGCTGCGCAAGGCGCACAAGCAGGACGCCAACTCCGGCGCCTTCAAGGGGCTCGCCTTCGTGCTCGTCGCCCTCATCCTGCTCGTGGTCGGTGGATGGTTCGCCGCTCGGCCTCTCATCGGCCCCGCTGCTGCCGGCCTCTTCGAGGACAACCCGGGACTGGTGAACGTGCCGCTCGTCTCCGATGTGCTGGCAGCCGAATTCGGCGACAGGATCGACCGCCTCCGAAGGCATCGAGGGGGCCGACGTCGAGTTCGTCATCGAGCCCGACGCAGCGACACTTGACGATATCGTGGCCAGCCTCGTCGACGAGGGTCTGCTCAGCGATCCACTGGCGTTCCGCTACGCCATCGTGAAGGACCGCGTCGATGAGCTCCTGCGGCCGGGCACCTACACCTTGTCCGCGCCGATCACACCGGCCAGCATCGCTGGCCGCCTGGCGTTGGCACCGGACCCGCCGACGCCGATGACCGTGCTGGACATGCGCTTCGGGCGCCGCATCGAGCAGATCGTGGCCTACCTGCAACAGGAAGTCGAGAAGGGCGAACTGGACCTCGACCCCAAGGAGTTCCTGCGCCTGGCACGCAATCCCACCAAGGCCATGCGCGAGGGGTACCGCTTCCTCGCCCAGGCGCCGAGCGGCAGCAGCCTGGAGGGCTTCCTGCAGGGCGGTACGTACGAGGTGCCCGTGGACATCACGGCCGAGGAGCTGGTCTTCCTGATGCTCGATGAGTGGGACAAGACCACCACCAAGTACGTGGCCCAGGCCCGCAAGCAGGGCATCTCGTTCTATGACGCGCTCATCATCGCCAGCCTCGTGGAGCGCGAGGCGAAGGTGGACAGTGACCGGCGCAAGATCGCCGGCGTGTACTGGAACCGGCTTGACCCCACGGTCAACCGCGAGACCGGCGGCCTGTTGCAGGCCGATCCGACGGTCGTCTACGCCACCGACTCCATGGCTCTTGCGAGCACCGACGTCGCCAAGTGGGACGACTATCTGTTCTGGGACCTGCTCGGCGTGAGCGACTACACCAGCGTCGCGGTCGATCGCGAGTACGCCTCGTTCCAGACCTACCAGAACGCTGGCCTGCCTGACTGGCCTATCGTGACCCCGTCGCCGGCATCGCTGGCAGCGGCGCTCGATCCGATCACCAAGTCCAAGCTGCTCTATTTCTACGCTTGCCCCGACTCGGACACGCACAGCTTCGCCAAGAAGCTGAAGGGGCACCAGAGCAACATCGCCAAGTGCCAGTAACCAGACACACTCCACCCCAAGCCCACGGAGAAGCACACCACTCATGATCTCGACCGGAGACCTGCGCAAGGGGATCGCCATCGAGCTCGATGGCGAGCTCTGGCAGATCCTCGACTTCCATCACATCAAGATGGGCCGTGGGTCCGCCCAGATCCGCATCAAGCTGCGCAACGTCAAGCGTGGCCAGACCGTCGATCGGACCTTCCAGGCCGGTGAGAAGTGGCCGCGGGCGATCCTCGACAAGCGTCCTG
The DNA here is from genome assembly GCA_963712735.1 of uncultured Chloroflexia bacterium. GTDB lineage: Bacteria > Chloroflexota > Limnocylindria > Limnocylindrales > CSP1-4 > JAFMJV01. Next base: position 528,483 of record CAVQIZ010000005.1, read on the forward strand.
TGCAATTCCTCTACAGGGACGGCGATGACTTCCACTTCATGGAGGACGAGTCGTACGAGCAATTCCACCTCACGGCTGACCAGCTGGGCGAGGTGACCGACTACCTCATCGAGGGCATGACGCTGGACCGCACGACCTACGAAGGCGAGACCATCGGCGTGGAGCTGCCCATCTCGGTGGAGCTGAAGGTGGTCGAGACCGAGCCCGGCTTCGCTGGAGACACGCAGTCGGGCGCCAAGAAGCCCGCGACCCTGGAGTCGGGCCTCGTGGTGCAGGTGCCGATCTTCGTGGACGAGGGCGACACCATCAGGGTCGACACACGGACCGGGGAGTACCAGACCCGCGTCTAGCGGTCAGCCATGGCGACGCGAGGTCTGTGGGACGAGCCGCCACTATCGGCCGAACCCGCCGCGACGTCCGGCCCGCACGAGCCCGCCGCTCCGGCCGGTCCTGCGGTCCTTTCCGTCTCCAGCGCCACGCGTCTCATCCGCGAGGCCCTGCGGCGCCATCCGCGCCTCAACCCGGTGTGGGTCGAGGGCGAGATCGGCAGCGTTTCGGTAAGCGCCGCCGGCCACTGCTACTTCACGCTCAAGGACGAACGGTCCCAGCTGCGCTGCGTCGTCTTCCGGGAGGAGCGCCTGGCCCTGCCCCTGGAGCCGCGCACTGGCCTGCGCGTGGTCGCCCAGGGTCGGGTGGATGTCTTCGAACAGCAGGGTGCCTACCAGCTCTATGTGGAGAGCTTGCAGCCCGCGGGCGTGGGCGACCTGGCGCAGCGCTACGAGGCGCTCAAGTCGCAGCTGACCGCCGAGGGGCTGTTCGACAGCACACGCAAACGCCCGCTGCCGGCCTGGCCGCGCACGATCGGGGTCGTCACCTCGGCGCGCGGTGCGGTGCTGCACGACATCCGGCGTGTCGTCGGGCGTCGCTGGCCGCTGACGCGGCTCATCCTCAGCGCCTGCCAGGTACAGGGGCCCGGCGCCGAGCGGTCGATCGTGCGCGCACTCTCGAGACTGGGACGCTGGACGGATCCCACGACCGGTCGAGCCGTCGACCTCGTGATCGTGGCTCGCGGTGGCGGCTCGCTCGAGGACCTGTGGCCCTTCAACGAAGAGGCCGTGGTGCGAGCCATCGCCGGACACGCCCGGCCGGTGATCGTCGGAGTCGGCCACGAGACCGACGTCACGCTCGCGGAGTTCGCTGCCGACCGCCGTGCGGCAACACCGTCGGTGGCCGCCGAGCTCGCGGTGCCCGACGGCGCCGAGCAGCGGCGGCACCTGCATGCCCTGCACGCACGCCTGGCCGGCAGCGCCGCGAGACGGACCTCCGGCACCCGCACCGCGCTCGACGCCGAGCGACGGGCGCTCGAGACATTCCGGCCGGCAGCCTACCTCGCTGCGGAGCGCGAACGCATCGGCCTCCTGCTGGACCGAGCCACGCGTGCGCTGGAGGGACGACTCGCCGGCCACCGGGCGATGCTGGCACGCTCGGGCGATCAGCTGCCAGCACGGCTTGCGGAGCGGACGCGGGCGGCCCGCTCCCAGCTGACGCGCAGCGCCGCCGGGCTGGAGGCCCTGAGCCCCTTCGCCACGCTCGAGCGGGGCTACGCCATCGTGCGCGAGCCCGGAGGCCGGGTGGTCATGGATGCGACCGGGCGACGAGCCGGCGACCGCCTCGAGGTCCGGCTCGCGCGGGGCGCGTTGGACGTGTCGGTCGATAGCGTGCGAGACTCCGCCACGTGACCGACACACCCACACCTGCTGCGGACCTCGTGGCCGCCGACGATCGGGCCGCGCCCGCCGATGTCGCTGCGCTGCCGTTCGACAAGGCCCTGGACGAGCTGCGCGATGTCGTCGCGCGCCTGGAGCACGGAGGCCTGCCGCTCGAGGAGTCGATCGCGCTCTACGAACGCGGCGCCCTGCTGCACCAGCACTGCAGCGAGCTGCTCGACGCTGCCGAGCTGCGCGTGCAGCGCCTCGTCGACGACAGCGGCGGCGGCAGTCCACGCGTGGTCGACATGCGCCCGGACGATGAGGACGACCTCTAGCCATGGTGACGCTGCGCGACCTTCGCGGTCCGGAGGACCTGACCGACATCAGCCACGCCGAAGCACGTGCCCTGTGCACCGAGATCCGGCGCGAGATCATCGACACGGTGGCCACGACCGGCGGCCACCTCGGAAGCTCCCTCGGCGTGGTCGAGCTGACCGTGGCGCTCCACCGCATCATGTCCAGCCCCACCGACCGCATCGTCTGGGATACCGGCCACCAGGCCTACGCGCACAAGCTGCTCACGGGCCGGCTGGAGCGCTTCGGGACCCTGCGCCAGCTCGGTGGGGTGGGCGGCTTCCCGCGCCGCAGCGAGAGCGAACACGACGTCATGGACGGCGGGCACGCCGGCACCGGCATCTCCATCGCGGAGGGCCTGGCACTGGCTCGCGACGCCCGCGGCAGCGATGAGCGCATCGCGGTGGTGGTGGGGGACGCGGCCCTCATGAGCGGACTCTCCCTGGAGGCCCTCAACGACATCGGCCACCGCAAGACGCGCCTGCTGATCCTGCTCAACGACAACGAGATGAGCATCAGCCCCTCGGTCGGCGCGGTCAGCCAGTACCTGAGCCGGATCAAGCTCTCCCGCCACTGGCGTCGCTCACGCCGCCGCTTCGACTCGGATGTGGCCCGCATCCCTCGCTTCGGCCCCTTGCTGCTCGAATGGTCGCGGCGCATCCGCCACGCCGTGGTGGACTTCAGCCAGCCCGGGCGCCTGTTCGAGGACCTCGGCGTCACCTACGTGGGGCCCGTGCCGGGACACGACCTGGTCGCCCTCGACAACACGCTGCGCAAGGCCTTCCTGGAGGAGGATGCCCCCATCATCGTCCACGTCCGCACGCGCAAGGGCTACGGCTACCACCCTGCCGAGGCAGACAAGGTCGGGCTTCCACGGTGCTGCACTGCCCCCGATGCCCGAGCTGGCCGCAGCCTACCCTGCCCGTCAACGGCGTGACCTCCAGCGAGGGCGACGCGGCGCCGCCAGTCCAGGAGCGCACCGCGCGCAAGGTCCCCAACTACACCGCCGTCATGGCCGACGAGCTCGATCCGCATCGCCGAGCAGGACCCGCGCGTCGTGGCCATCACGGCGGGCATGCCCACCGGCACCGGCGTGGCCGCCTTCGGCGAGCGCTTCCCGCATCGCACCTACGACGTCGGCATCGCCGAGCAGCACGCGATGACCCTGGCGACCGGCATGGCTCTCGCCGGCCAGCGGCCGTTCGTGGCGCTGTACTCCACGTTCCTGCAGCGCGCCTTCGACCAGGTCGTGCACGACGTCTGCCAGAACGACGCTCCCGTCGTCATCGGCATCGATCGTGCCGGTCTGGTGGGCGAGGACGGCACCAGCCACCAGGGCATCTTCATGCTGTCGGCCCTGAGGCAGCTGCCCAATCTCGTGCTGGCTGCCCCGCGCGACGAGCAGGACTTGCGTCGTCTGCTGCACACGGCCTTCAGCCAGCAGCACCCCTTCGCCCTGCAGTATCCGCGCGACGCCGGCTTCGACCTGCCGCCGGTCGATGCGCTGCCGCTCGAGGTCGGCCGAGGCGAGATCCTGCGCGAGGGTGACGACATCGTCATCATCGGACTGGGCCCCATCATCGCGCGTGGGATGGCCGTGGCGGACCGAGCTGGCGAAGCTCGGCTGGTCGGTGGGCGTCGTCGATGCCCGCTTCGCCCGGCCGCTCGACCGCGAGCTGATCATCCGCAGCGCCCAGGGCACGCAGCTGGTCGTCACGCTCGAGGAGAGCGTGCTGCCCGGAGGCTTCGGCGCGGCCGTGCTGGAGGTGCTTGCCGATGCCACGCCGGCCACGCCCGTCCCGCCCGTCAAGCGCATCGGCTTGCCTGACGGGTCGTTCGTGGATCACGGGTCGGTCGAGTGACCTGCGGGCGCTCGTGCGCGTGGACGAAGCCGGCATCCAGGCACAGATCGAGGAAGCCATCGCTGCCCATCGACTGCAGCCTCGTGCCCGAGCCGCCGTCGAGGCCTGACGGCTGGGCACACCCGAAGAGTCGCAAGCAGCGCCTCGACCAGCTCCTCGTGGAGCGTGGCCTGGTCAGCACTCGCAGCCGGGCCCAGGCGCTCCTGCTCGCAGGGCACGTCCGCGTGGGTCATGGCGATGCGGCCCGCCGCGATCGCCGGCCCGGTGAGACCGTCGCCGTCGACACCGAGATCAGCCTCGACGTGGCGCGGCAGTATGTGTCGCGGGGAGGGCAGAAGCTGGCCGGCGCGCTCGATGCCTTCGGCGTGGACCCGGCTGGCCGCGTGTGTCTCGACCTCGGTGCCTCCACCGGCGGCTTCACCGACTGCCTGCTCCAGCGCGGTGCGGCTCGCGTGTACGCCCTGGACGTGGGCCGGGGACAGCTGGCCGAGGCCCTGCGCCAGGATGAGCGCGTGATCGTGATGGAGCGCACGCACGGGGCCCGGCTCGACCCGGCGGCCGACGACGCGATCGCGTTGCCCGAGCAGGCCCGCCTCGCCGTGGCCGACGTCTCCTTCATCTCCCTGACCCGCCTGCTGCGCGGGCTGGCCGCACACGTGGCGCCCGGGGGTGACATCCTGCCCATGGTGAAACCGCAGTTCGAGCTCAGCCCGCGCGAGGTCCCCAGGGGCATCGTGCACGACCCAGCCCTGCGCGCCCAGGCCGTCGCACGCGTGCGCGACCACGCCCGCTCGCTCGGCCTGGAGGTCGTGGCCGAGGCCGAGTCGGTGCTGGTAGGCCCGGCCGGCAACCACGAGTTCTTCCTGCACCTGCGGGTACCGACCACGTGAAGCGCATCGGCTTCGCCTTCAACCCCACGGCCCCCGCGGCGGAGACGCTGCGCGATCGCGGCCTGGCATGGTGTGCCGCCAACGGCATCGAGGCCTGGGCACGCCCGTCCGACGAGCCCTCCCGCCGATCCCAGGTGCTAGCAGCCACGGAGGCCATCGTGGTGCTGGGCGGCGACGGCACCTTCCTGCGCGCGGCACAGACCGCGGCCGACGTGGGAGTGCCCATCCTCGGCGTCAACGTGGGCAAGGTCGGCTTCCTCTCCAAGGTCGAGCACCACGCGCTGGAGAACGTGCTGGAGCAGCTGCGCGACGGCGAGTTCGAGCTGGAACCACGCCTGATGCTGGAGGTGCAGGTGGTGCACTCCGACGGCAGCACGCAGGGCTGGGTCCACAGCGCGCTCAACGAGGCCGCCGTGGTGCGCGGCGGCCATGCCCAGGTCATGCGCGTCATCGTCGATGTGGGTGACTCGCGCGTGGCGACGTACGTCTGCGACGGCGTCGTCATCGCCTCGCCCACGGGCTCCACCGGCTACAGCTTCAGCGCCGGCGGGCCCATCCTCGAGCCCACCAGCCGCAATCTCGTGGTCACGCCCATCGCCGCCTACCTCACGCCGTTGCGGTCGAGCGTCGTGGGCTCACAGCACGTCGTCAGCGCCACCATCCAGGCGGCCTACGATTGCCTCGTCAGCATCGACGGCCGCGAGGACATCCCGCTCGACGTCGGCGACCGGGTCGACGTGCGCGCCCGCGAGCGACCCATCAGCTTCGTTCAGCCGCGCGGGGCCACGCGCTTCTGGGACCTGCTGCGCCAGAAGGCGACGCTGCTGCCCGACGGGTGAGGCCATGACCGCCAGCCGACCGGCCCGAGCGCCAGCAGCACCCCGCGACCTGGTCGCGGCCGTCTCTGCCTATGCCGACTACCTGCGCGTGGAGCGCGGCCTGGCCGCGGCCACCATCGCCGCCTATGACACTGACCTGCGCCTGTTCGGTCGTGATGCGCCAGCGATCGAACGCTGGGCCACCTCGCCCGAGCCGGCACGTGGCTATCTCGCAGCCATGACCCGACCGCCCCGCGTGCTGCGGCCCACCAGCCTGCGTCGCAAGGCCGCCTCCATCCGCGCCTTCTATCGCTTCTGCTACGCGGAGGAGCTGATCGACGCCGATATCGCCGCACTCATCGACCTGCCGCGACAGATGCAGCGCCTGCCCGACACGCTCGATGCACGCGAGGTGGTGGAGCTGCTCGATGCGAGCGGCGGCGACGACCTCGTGGGTCGGCGCGACCGGGCACTGCTGGAGCTACTCTACGCGGCCGGGTTGCGCGTCAGCGAGGCGCTGGCGCTCGATCGCCACGACCTGTCCACCACGGGCGGCTTCGTGCGCGTCATCGGCAAGGGCGACAAGGAGCGGCTGGTGCCCGTGGGTGACATCGCGCTCGACGCGGTGGCCAGCTATCTCGCGGAGCGAGACCGGCTGAGCCCGGATCACCCTGCCGAGGGTGATCGGGGTCGCGAGCCGCTGTTCCTGTCGCGACGGGGTCGGCGCCTCGATCGCATGGCCGCCTGGCGGGTCATGCGCCAGGCCGCCGTGCGCGCCGGGCTGACCGGGCGTGTCACGCCGCACACGTTGCGGCATAGTTTCGCCACACACCTGCTCGAGGGTGGAGCCGACCTGCGCGTGGTCCAGGAATTGCTGGGCCATGCGAGCATCACCACCACTCAGCTCTATACGCACATCACCGGCGAACGCATCCGCCAGGTCTACGCCCGGGCTCACCCGCGCGCCTGACGACAGAGAGAGGAGAAGGAGCGCATTGGGAACCTACGCCGAATCGCTGCTGACACCAGATGAACGAGTGCTGCGACGAGAACGTCAGCACCCCATCGCCCTCATCCTCGACAGCTGGCTGACCATCATCCTGTGGACCGCCACCATCGTCCTGCTGATCGTACGGGTCATCGTGCCCGACGAGGTCGCCGGTCGTGACCTCTTCGGCTCCGGCACGTGGTTCGCGGACCTGGGCACCCTCGCTACCCTGATCACGCTCGTCGGCGGCATCATCGTGCTGGCCTGGCGCTGGTGGTGGTGGCGGACCCAGGAGTTCCTCGTGACCAACTACCGCCTCGTGCTTGCCTGGGGCGTGCTCAACAAGAACTCGTCAGACAGCTCGCTGGAGAAGATCAATGACGCGCAGCTGGAGATCAGCGTGCTGGGACGCATCCTCGACTACGGCACGCTCAAGGTCCTGACCGCGGCACCCCTGCAGGGAGCCGACCTGCTGGACCGGCTCCACCATGCCAAGGCCTTCAAGAAGACGATGATGACCGCCAAGCACGACCTGCAGAGCAACGGGGATGGCGAGGACTATCAGCGCCAGCGCGCCCGTCCGGCTCCCGAGCCCGAGCCGGCTGTACCCGCTGCGGTTGCAGCGGCAGCACCTGCGCGCATCGATGTCTCAGGCGGTGCCGACCCCACCAAGGCCGACACGCCGGAGGAGGTGACCGCCGTGCTGTCCGAGCTCTCACGGCTGCGCGATGCCGGCAGCATCGGCGAGGAGGAGTTCGAGGCCAAGAAGCAGGAACTCCTGGGCCGGCTGTGAGCAGCGGCCGTAGCGCCTGATGGACCAGGCCACCGTCCAGCTGCTCTTCTCCGCCTTCATCGTGGTGGCCACCATGCTGCTGGTGGGCTTTCCCGTGCACGAGTTCATGCACGCCTGGACGGCCATGAAGCTGGGCGACAACACGGCCCGCTGGATGGGCCGGGTGTCGCTCGATCCGCGCGTCCACTTCGACCAGACCGGTGGGCTCATCCTGGCCGCCACGGCCATCTTCAGCGCCTTCGGGGGTGGTCTCCTCTTCGGCTGGGCCAAGCCCACCCCGGTCAACCCGGTCAACCTTCGCAACGGCCGGCAGGGTCACGCCCTCGTCGCCCTCGCTGGTCCCGCCAGCAACCTCGTGGTGGCCGTGCTGGTGGCCCTGGTCATGCGTGCCATCCTGTGGGCCAATCCGCAGGTCTCTCCGCTGCTGGAGCTGGCCTGGACGACGCTGTCGCTCCTGCTCTCGCTCAACATCCTGCTCTTCATCTTCAACCTCATCCCCATCCCGCCACTCGACGGCTGGAGCGTGCTGAAGGGCATCGTCCCGCGTGAGGTGGCGCGCCGCATGACGGAGCTCGAGGTGCAGTACGCGGCCGTCCTGCCGATGGTGTTCCTTGGCTTCATCGTCGTCATCTTCGTGACCGGCGGGTCCTTCATCTCGCCGCTCATCCGCGGCATCCGCGACCTGCTGCTGGGCATCTAGCCATGCGCTGGTGGAGCACGAAGGTGCGCCAGGCCGTGCGCCACCTCAGGGGGCGCGTCAGCCCGGCCGAACGCGACGGCCCTGGCGGACTGGCTGACCGCAGCGCAGCTGCGGACTGTTCGAGGCGATGCACCCCGCCGATCAGCGCCATGGCCTCGACGTGGCGGCGGCCCTGCGTGACGGCGGCCGCGACGACCCCGAGCTGCTGCTGGCAGCGCTGCTGCACGACTGCTCCAAGGGTCCCGGCGTGCGACTGCCGCATCGCGTGGCGTGGTCGCTGGGCGAGCGCTACGGCGAGCCCGTGCTGCATGCCTTCGCCCGCCTGCCCGGGCTTCGCGCGAGGCCTTCGCCCGCCTCCGCGCATCACGCCGACGACTCCGCCGACCTGGCCCTCGCCGCCGGCTGCAGCGAACGCACGGCCTCGCTCATCCGCTACCAGGCTGACCCACGCGACCCGGACGCCGGCGTCGCGCTGCAACTTGCCGATGAGGCATCCTGATAGGCCAGCATGGAGACCCGCGATGACTGACACGATCGCCACACCGGCCGCAGGCCCGCGAGGTGGGCATCGCCGTGCTGCCGCCGCTGCGTCGCCCGGTCCGTGGCGACACCAGCGTTCGCATCACCGACGGCGACCATCCCGATCGTGCCGCCCATGTCAGCGTGGAGGGCTACGACGGCCCCCTCGCCCTGCTGCTGGGCCTCATCGAGCAGCGCGAGCTGGACATCCTCGAGGTGCCCCTGGGCGACCTCGCGGGCGCCTACCTGGAGGCACTGGCCTCGCTCGACGAGGAGCAGATGTCGCACATCAGCTCGTTCGTCACGGTCGCCAGCCAGCTGATCCTCATCAAGAGCCGCGCCATCCTGCCGCGTCCACCGCTGGTCGCCATCCCGGTCGAGGAGGGGCCGGACCCCGAGTCCGCGTTGCGCGAACGGCTCATCCTGTACCGCCTGTACCGCGATGCCGGCCGCGATCTGCGCGGGCGCCTCGAGAGCGCCTGGGAGGTCTTCCGCCGCGAACCCATCGCCGCCGTGGCGTCGGCCAAGGCCGGCTCGCGACCGGACGAGGGCCCGCCGCTGGACCCGGCCGTGCTGGTCGAGGCCCTGGACCGTGCCCTGCGGGCCGTGCCGCCCCCGACGCCGCCACCGGACGTGGTGCCACGCCTGGTGACGCTCGACGAACGGGCGCGCATCATCCGCGCCGCGCTCATCGATACTCCCGTGGTCGTGCTGCAGGACCTGCTCGAGGATCTGAGCGACAGGGTCGTGGTGGCGGTGACGTTCCTGGCCATGCTGGAGCTGGTCAAGGGCCGTGAGCTGAGCGTGGAACAGGACGAACCCTTCGGCCCCATCGTCTGCCGCTCGATCGTCGCGTCATGACCGATCGCCGATCTCGCTGCCCGTCGGGCCCGGTCGCGACGAGGACGAGCCGGTCGACGAGAGGCGCCCGATCGCGCGGACGAGCCGGTGGCCAGGCTCGACGTGGAGATCACGCCCGATGAGGTCGTGCTCCCGCCTGCCGACGAGACGAGGACGAGGCCGGCGCCAGCGTGGCCGACCTGGAGGCCCTGCTCTTCGTCGCCGAGCGCCCCCTCAGCTCGCTGGAGAGCTCGCCACGGTCGCCCGGCTCTCGGCCGACGAGGTGGACGAGCGACTGGGTGACCTGGAGGTCCAGCTGCGCGATCGCGGCATCCGCCTGGTGAGCGCAGGAGACCGGGTGATGCTGGGCACGTCGCCCGAGAGCGGTGCCCTCATCGCGCGCTACCTCGGCGCTGACAGCGTGCGCCTCTCGCCGGCGGCGCTCGAGACGCTGGCCATCATCGCCTACCGTCAGCCCGTGACCCGCGGGGTCATCGAGCGCATCCGCGGCGTCGATTCGGGCCACGTGGTGCGAGGGTTGCTGCATCGCCGACTGGTGACCGAGCAGGGCCGGGCCGAGTCGCCCGGTCGCCCCATCCTGTACGGCACCAGCATGGAGTTCATGGAGCGCTTCGGCTTGACGTCGCTGGACGACCTGCCGCCGATCGAGGCGGAGATCGCCGCCCAGCTGGCGCAGGCGGAAGAGGATGTCGAGGACCGCGGCCGAGCGGGGCTCGACGAGGCGGTCGCGCCGGCGGGGACGAGGCCACGGCCGAGGATGGCTGAGACCATCCGCGTGCAGAAGGCGCTGGCCGACGCGGGCGTGGCCTCGCGGCGTGGCGCCGATGCCCTCGTCGCCGCCGGGCGCGTCACCGTCAATGGCCTCGCGGCGGTGACCGGACAGCGGCTCGACCCGCGTGTCGACGCCCTGGCCGTGGACGGCCGCCCCGTCGTGCCGGCGGGCAGGCGCACGTACCTGGTGCTGCACAAGCCCCCCGGTGTCACCAGCACGGTCTCCGACCGCCACGCCGAGCAGACGGTGCTCGACCTCGTCCCCGCCGAGTTGCGACGAGCCGGCACGCGCCTGTACCCGGTCGGCCGCCTGGACAAGGATTCGGAGGGTCTCATCCTGTTGACCGACGACGGCGACTGGACCCAGCACCTGCTGCACCCACGCTACGGGGTCGAGCGCGAGTACGCCGTCGGGCTGCGGCGTCCGCTCGATGCGGCCCAGGCACGGGCGCTCGAGGACGGTATCGCGCTCGACGAGGGCGTCGCCACGCTGGTCAGCATGCGCCAGGCGACTCGCACCGAGGCGTCGCGCATCGAGCGACCGGGCGACCCGGCCGACGCCCTGTACTGGTATCGGGCTGTGCTGACGCAGGGCTGGAAGCGGCAGTTGCGGCGGATGTTCGCCGCGGTCAGCGCGCCCGTGGAGCGGCTGGTCCGCGTCCGGATCGGGACCCTGCGACTCGACGACCTGGCGCCCGGGGACGTGCGACCCCTCACGAGCGCTGAACGCGAACGCCTCGCGAGCCACGCGGAGCGGCCGTTGAGCGGGCTGCGGGTCGCTCTCGACGGCCCCGGCTCCAGCGGCAAGTCGTCGGTCGGTGCCGCGGCGGCCGGCAGGTCGGCTACCGCTTCCTCGACACGGGCGTGCTCTACCGCGCCATCACCCTGCTCAGCGTCCTGCGTGACATCGACCCCGATTCCGCGGCGGAGCTGGTCGCGCTGGTGCCGGAGATCGAGCTGGTCGCCGACGCTGACGGTGCCATGCGGCGGGCGACGGTCGCCGGCGAGGACGTGACCAGCCAGCTGCACGTCCCCGCGGTCGACCGCTGCGTCAGCGCCGTGTCAGCACAGGCGGAGGTGCGCGCGGCGCTGCTGCAGGACGCAGCGAGACATCGCCGCTCCCGGGCGCATCATCCTTGCCGGTCGTGACATCGGCACGGTCGTGCTGCCGGACGCGGAGCTGAAGCTCTATCTCGACGTGTCGGTCGAGGAGCGCGCACGCCGACGAGCAGAGGAACGCGGGCTGGCGCCCGACTTCGCCCGAGGCCGCCACCATCCTTGCCGACCTGCGCCGGCGTGACCACCTCGACGGCAGCCGTGCCGTGGCACCGCTGCGCATCCCCGACGATGCGGTCATCGTCCGCTCCGACGGCCGACGCTTCGACGACACCGTGGCGGAGGTCGTCGACATCATCCGCCGACATGAAGGACAGGAGGCACCCCGACGTGAGCGATCACGAGGGCCTGACCCTCTACTCGCGCCTCATCGCCGGCCTGTGCCGCTTCGGCCTGCAGTCGATCGCGCGTGTGCGCGTCGAGGGCGTGGACGGTCTTGCCCACCCACGGCCCACTCATCCTCGCCGCCAACCACATGAGTAACGCCGACCCGCCCTTCATCGGCGGCTGGCTGGCGCCCGCCCTGGAGCGGCGGCCGACGTTCTTGGCCAAGGACGCGCTCTTCGTGGGCCCGCTCGGCATCCTCATCCGCTCGCTGGGCGCTGAGCCGGTCAAGGCCGGCGGCAGCGACATCAGCGCCTACCGCGTCGCCAAGGGCATCCTCGACCGGGGCGGCGTGGTGGCCATCCTGCCTGAGGGGACGCGCTCGTTCGACGGCGTCCTGGCGCAGCCGAAGCCCGGGGTCTCGCTTGCTGGCTACGCGAACGGGTGCACCGGTGCTGCCCATCGGCATCTCGGGCACCGACGAGGTCATCGGCCGCGAGCAGGTGCTGCCGCACATCGGCAGCCGCATCATCCTGCGCGTGGGCCGGCCGTTCACGCTGTCCATCCCGCCCGGGGCAGACCGCCGCGCCGCCCTCGCTGCGGCCGACGTCGAGCTGATGCGTCGCATCGCCGCACTCGTCGAGCCGCGCCACCGCGGCGACTGGGAACCCTGGCCCGGGGCGTGAGCCGCCACGACACCCTGCCGGCTTATCCCCGCGCCATCTCGCTGACCTCGCGTGCGGTGATGTCGTCGATCTGCCGTGTCCGCACCGAAGGCCTGGCGCGACCTGTGCCCAGTGGACCGCTCATCGTGGTCTCGAACCACCTGAGTGACACCGATCCGCCTCTCCTGTGGGGCTGGCTCGCCCCGGCCATCGGGCGGCCCTTCCGCTTCCTGGCCAAGGCCAGCCTGCTGCACGGCCCGGTGGGCGCGGTGATGCGATCGTTCGGTGCCATCCCGGTGCGTGACGACGGCGCCGACGCCTCCGCCATCCGCATGGCCCTGGCCGCCCTCGCCGCCGGCGACAGCCTGTTGCTGGCGCCGGAGGGCACCCGTAGCCACGACGGCCGCATGGGTCGACCACGGCCGGGAAGCGCCCTGCTGGCCATCCGCAGCGGTGCCACCGTGCTGCCGGTCGGAATCTCGGGAACAGACCGGCTCCTGGCTCGCGGACGACGACTGCCGCGCGTCGGCACCTTCGTCACGCTGCGCATGGGCGCGCCGTTCCTGCTGACCAGGCACGACGGGGCTGAGCGACGCACCGCGCTGGCAGCCGCGGACGAGCAGATCATGCGCCGCATCGCCACGCTCGTCGACCCACGCCACCGCGGCGAGTGGGAGCCCTGGCACGACGCATGAGGCCCAGGGCACTCCTCCGATCCGGTAGACGATGCAACCGGATGGATCCGGGACGTCATAGGCGCATGAAGACCCACACCCTCGCCACTCCGTTCCTGGCTGCCTGCCTGCTGGCAGCAGCTTCAGCCAGCGTCAGCCTCGGGGCTGACGGTCCGGACTCGGCCATCGCGAGTCCTGCGACCGGTCCCGTCTACGTCGACTCGGCCGGGCTGCGGTACCTGGAGAGCTGGCCCGTGCAGGTCCAACTGGAGGTCCGCGGCTCGCTGCCGACACCCTGCCACCAGCCCGTCTCGGAGGTGCAGGACCTGGGCGACTCGGTCGATGTCCTGCTCTGGAGCGTGGCCGACCCGGAGGTGGCTTGCATCGCCGTCCTCGAACCGTTCGAGCTGGTCATCGACCTCGGCTCGTATACCGCTGCCGACAAGCCGGTGCTGCTCAACGGTGAGGTCGTGGCACAGGTGGTCGTCGGGAGTAGCGCATCCGAGCCCGCACTGGCCGGCGGCGGCTGGTCGTTCGGCATGTGCCTGGGCTACTGCGCCGCGGACCTGCGCCTGGAGGGTGACGACATCGTGGTCAGCGGACGTGACCGCGAGGAAGCAGCTTCCCTGTACGAGAACCGGGGCACGCTCACCGAGCAGGGGCGCGAGCAGCTCGATGAGGCCCTGGCGCGACTGGTGGCCGGCGAGCTCGAGCCGGTCTACGGCTGCCCCGACTGTGCTGACGGCGGGGCCGCCTACCTGGAGCTGGTCCTCGACGGCAGGGTCCAGCGCGTCGAGATGGAGTTCGGGGACCCTCCGCCGGCCCTGGCCGACCTGTACGCCACCACGATGTCCCTCATCGACGCCCTCGAGACGTGCACAGACACGCCGCTGGTGGACGTCGCCGAAAGCTGCGAGCCCTACCAGCGCTGAGGGCCGGGCGGCGTCCACGGGCAGGTACGCCGGGCCGGCTTCATGCCATCGTCAAGCAGCGATGCGATACTTGCCGTCTCATGGGAACCGTCGCCGAAGTCCGCATCGCCCGCCGCACCGGTTTCTGCTACGGCGTGCGCGAAGCCATCGACGCGGCGCGCATCAGTGCTGCCGAGGGCAAGACCACCCACACGTTGGGCCAGGTCGTGCACAACGAGGGCGTCATCAAGGGACTGCGTGAGCAGGGCATCGTCTCGGTCAAGGAGCTTGACGAGGTCGCCCCGGGCTCGGCTGTCGTCATCCGCGCCCACGGCGTCACGCCGGAGGTCATGGCCCAGGCTGAGGACAGGGGCCTGGACGTCATCGACGGCACCTGCAGCTGGGTGACGCAGGAGCAGAAGGAGCTGGCCCGGCTCGTCGAAGAGGGCTACACCGTCGTCCTGCTCGGCACGCCCAACCATCCCGAGGTCGTCGGCCTGCTCGGCTTCGCGCCTGACGCCATCCTGGTGGACGAAGAGGAAGACTGGGAGCGCATCCCGCGACGCAAGCGCATGGCGCTGCTGACGCAGTCGACCCAGCCCCCGTGGAAGTTCGAGAAGCTTGCGGGCTACCTCACCACGCGCGCCCACGAGCTGAAGATCGTCAACACCGTCTGCCCGGTGACCATCCGCCGCCAGCAGGACACGACCGATCTGGCCGATGCGGTCGACCTGGTGGTCGTGGTGGGAGGGCGCAACAGCGCCAACACCAAGGAACTCACGCGCCTGGTGGGCATCGTGGGCAAGCCGGCCGTTCAGGTCGAGCGCGCGTCGGACATCGAGGACGCGGCCGTCTTCGACGGCCACACCATCGTCGGGGTGACCGGAGGGACGTCCACACCCATCGAGGACCTGGAGCACGTGGCTGCTCGCATCTATGAGCTGGCCGGCACGAGTGCCATCCGCCCCCAGGCTGCCCGCTTGGCACACGAAGCCGTCACCGCAGTCGCCGAGTCGGCCTACCGCAGCACCTCGCTGAGCGCCGCCTAGCTCGTGCCCACCCGCCGCACCCGCCGTCGCCCTCGCAACGTCGATCAGGACACGTCCGCCGCCGGCCTACCCGTCGTCGCCATCGTGGGCCGTCCCAACGTGGGCAAGTCGACACTGTTCAATCGCATCGTGGGCCAGCGCCGTGCCATCGTGGAGGACCGCGCTCGCACCACGCGTGACCGCCTCTACGGCGTGGCCGAGTGGAACGGCCGGCGCTACGTCGTCATCGACACCGGCGGCATGGAGATCGACCCCGGCGACGCCATCGAGGAACGCGTGCAGGAGCAGGTCCGCCTGGCCATCGAGGAGGCGGAGGTGATCGTCTTCGTCGTCGACGCGGCCACCGGCCAGACGCCGGCCGACCAGGAGGTCGCCGAGACACTCCGCCGGGCCGAGGCTCCGGTGGTCATGGCCATCAACAAGGCCGACAACGAGCGACTCGAGATGCAGGGAGCCGAGTTCCTGCGCCTCGGTTGGGATGACTGGTATGCCGTCTCCGCTCTGCATGGCCGCGGCACGGGTGACCTGCTCGATGCCATCGTGGCGGCGCTGCCGGAGGAGTCGTTCGACGAGCTGGAGCGGAAGCGCCGCGAAGCCGAGACCGACGAGCTGGCCGAGGAGATCGAGGCCGGCATCCTGCCGCCGGCGGGCGAGGAGGAGGCTGCCGCTGCGGAGGCGGGCACGGCCTGGTTCGACGACGATGCACCCACCCCGCGGATCGCCATCGTGGGCCGGCCCAACGTGGGCAAGTCTTCGCTGCTCAACCAGCTGCTGGGCGAAGAGCGCGCCATCGTCAGCGACATCCCCGGCACCACGCGGGACGCCATCGACACCACCCTCGAGTGGAAGGGACGCGAGCTGCGGCTGGTGGACACCGCGGGCCTGCGCCGCCGGGGCAAGGTCGCTGCGGGGCCGGCGGCGGAGCGCTACTCGGCGTTGCGCGCGCTCAAGGCTCTCGGTCGGGCCGATGTCTGCGTGCTGGTGCTCGACGCACGCGACGGGCTGGCGGCGCAGGACGCCCACGTCGCGGGCTACGTCGTGGACGAGGGCGTGGGCCTGGTCATCGCCATCAACAAGTGGGACCTCGTGGAGAAGGACGACAAGACGTTCGAGGAGTACGTCGCCCGGGTCCGGGCGGAAGCTCCGTTCCTCCACTTCGCGCCGGTCATCGCCATCAGCGCACTGACCGGGCAGCGGGCGGCCAAGGTGCTCGACGAGGCGCTGGTCATCGCCGCCGAGCGCCGACGCCGCATCCCCACGGCCACGCTGAACAAGGTGCTTTCCGAGGCGGTGTCCCGACACCAGCCGCCGCCGGTCAAGGGTCGGCGGCCCCGCTTCTACTACGCCACCCAGGCCACCATCGAGCCACCCACGTTCGTGCTCTTCGCGGCGGACGCCAAGTCGGTGCACTTCAGCTACGAGCGCTTCCTCGAGAACCGCATCCGCGACGCCTTCGACTTCGAGGGCACGCCGCTACGGCTGATCTTCCGCGAGCGCTCACGCGTCGAACTGGAGCCGCGCAGGCGCAAGCCCAAGCCCACCAGGGGTCGAAAAGCGGTGAAGGGGCAGAAGCCGACCCGGAAGACTGCTCGCAAGGGCTCCTGATGCCGGCTGCTGGGCCACGGCTCGCCGTCGTCGGGGCTGGTACCTGGGGCACCACGCTGGCCGTGCTGCTGTCTGCGCGCGAGGCGGTCTCGCTGGTCGTGCGTGACGCCGCGCATGCCCGGCGCCTGCGTGCCGACGGCGAGAACCGTCGCTACCTGCCGGGCGTGGCACTGCCGGAGCAGATCGTGGTCGCGTCCGATGCGTCGGTCCTGGAGTCCGCGACCGAGCTCATCGTGCTGGCGGTCCCTTCGGTCGCCATGCGCCCCACGGTGAGGGCCATCGCCGGCGCCGTCCCGGATCGATTCCGTGCTGCTCTCGGTGGCCAAGGGTATCGAGCGCGATACGCTGCTGCGGATGACCCAGGTCGTGGCCGAGGAGGTACCCGACGCCCGATCGCGTGTGGCAGCGCTGTCCGGCCCCAACCTGGCGCTCGAGATCTCGCGCGGCCTGCCTGCGGGCGCCGTGGTAGGCGCGGCAGAAGACGACGTCAGTCGCCGCGTGGCGGAGATCGTGGGCAGCCGCACCTTCCGCTTGTACCGCAATCGCGACGTCGTCGGCGTCGAGCTGGCCGGTGCCCTCAAGAACATCGTCGCCATCGTGGCCGGTGCGGTGGACGCGCTGGGAGCAGGGGACAACGCCAAGGCGGCCATCACCACGCGCGGCCTGGCCGAGATCACGCGCCTGGGTGTCGCCATGGGTGCCAACCCACTGACGTTCGCCGGGCTTGCCGGCATCGGGGACATCCTGGCAACCTCGAGCTCAGCGCTATCGCGCAATCACCGGCTCGGCGTGGAGCTGGCTTCGGGGCGGGCATGGACCGACATCGAAGGCACCTTGCCGGGCGTGGCCGAGGGCGCGTACACCGTGCGCGCTGCCCTGGCCCTGGCCGAGCGGCACGGCGTCGAACTGCCCATCGCCCAGGAGGTGCACGCGGTGCTGTACGAGGGCAAGGACGTGCGTTCGTCGGTCGCAGACCTGCTGGCACGCGAGTCGAAGGACGAGCTATCCGGGCTGCCCACCACATAGGCCGGTGGCATCGCCTCAGGTCGAGGGCGGATGGAGGAGGTGGGGTGAGCTGAGGCGCAGTACGAGTCACCCATGGGTGGCGCCGCGCGGCTCTGCGAACGTGGGGGTCTGACCTTCCGCATGGGGCCGCCACGATGCACGCGAGCTTCTCGTTCACCCTCGAGACCGGGCCTGTCGGTCGATCGATAGAGGAGGAGCCGGTGCCCACGCGGCCGTCAGCAGGTCGGGGAGCCGGCCAGCTGTGGTTCTTGGGCCTGACCGCCATGACCCTGCTCTTCGCTGCCCTGCTGATCCTCGCCCAGCTGACCCGCGGCGGAAGCCTCGCTGCCAGCGTGGCTCCCATCCTGTTCGCCTACGCCATCGGCATCGCCGTGCTTGGCGTCGGTGCGCTCGCCTACGTCACGTACGGCGCCCGAGCGCTCGGCTCCCTTGCTTCGGAAGGGCCCGCCGGCGATCCGGTGGCGGCCGGATCCGGGCTGCGGGTCGCGCCCGCCGTGCCACCGCGCGGGCAGGCGCTTCCGACTCAGACACGCTCGGAGCCCGTGGGTCCACCGTCCGTGGGTCCGCCGTCCGTGAGTCCGCCGTCCGAGCAGTCGCAGCGTGCCCCTGCTCCGGTCGGGCCCGCCTCCCTCCCGGTCGCGTCGGCGCTGTCCCAGGCTCCCGCAGCGGTCAGCTCGAGCGCGGCGCGCCGGGCAGCCGTCCAGACGATCCGCATGCCGAGGCCCGTCGTCGCCGGCACGGCGTCTCCCCGACCGTATCCGTTCCCCGCTCCGCGGGTCGAGCAGGTCGCCCTGCAGGTTCGCGTCGCCGGCCTCCGATCGGCGGCGTGGGGTCCCCGGCCACCGACGCTCGTCGATCGGCTCCTGGGCCGCGGCACGCACCGCTCGTACCCGCCGCAGGAACGACGGTCCGGACTGATGGGCCCCGTGCCCACGCCAGGGCCGATGTCTCCGGCTCCCGCGACCACTCCGACCAGGGCTCCAAGCGCGGTGATGCTGGCTCACCGCTGACCAGCCGCACACAGGTGCGCCCGGTGACAGTGCTAGACTCCGGACGTCGCCGATCGGGGCGTGGCGCAGCCTGGTAGCGCACTTGACTGGGGGTCAAGAGGTCGCTGGTTCAAATCCAGTCGCCCCGACCACATACTGAGCGTGACATGGCCCTTGGAGGAGACTCCGAGGGCCATTCTCATGGGCGGCGTATGACTGCGCACCAGGTCCGGGACAGGCCGGCATGCTCGGCGGGCCCGATAGCAGGTGCGAGGCGCAGGCACGAGCTCAAGGAGTTCCTGGGCGCGACGGCGACGAGGCTCGCAGCCACGCCTGTCGGCGACGAATTGCTGGCGTACAGGACCGACGCTCCCCTTCCACGCCCAACGTCAGCTCGATGGCGACCATGTGGGCTGGCGCCCTTATCTGGACACACTTGTGAGGCGGTCGAGCAAGGCCCCATCTCGGATGGCTGCCAGATCTGCACGACCGTTGACTGCTTCACCCGCCTCCATCCTGACCCAGCCGAGACCCTCCGGCCGCACGATCTCGAAGCCACAGTCTCGAAGCAACTCGACCACTTCGAGGGACTCGTAGCCGTACTGTCCAGTGAGATCCGAGTCGGATTCGAAGTAGACGGCGCGCGTCGCAGCGAGGGTCCTAGTCGCCCCCTTGAAGACCGGGAGCTCGAACCCCTCGACATCGACCTTGAGAAGATCCACTTCGGCAGCGTCGAGGATGTCGTCCAGCCGCTCGACGCGGACCTCGATACCGTAGTCTCCGATGTGGTTCATGTCGTCCGCCTTGAGGTCGCTGAACCGTATCGTTCCGGACTCGGCACCCGCCGCAAGGTTCAGCGCCTCGATGTTCCTACACCCATTCAGTTCGATGTTCCCCTTGAGGTAGCCGAATACCCGCGGATGCGCCTCGATCGCGACGACCCGACCGGCGTCGCCAACGAGACCAGCGGCGTGGATGGCCAGCGCGCCGACGTTCGCGCCGACATCGACGACGGTGTCGCCTGCGGCGAGGACCTGTTCAAGGAAGCGATGATCCTCGGACCGGTCAGTGCGATCCATCCAGTATTGCTCCGTGATCGCGGATGGATAGAGGCGAAGGCGGACGTGGTCATTTAACCGGAAGGACACTCGTTCCGAGACGCGCACGGCTCGCAGGAGACGAGAGACCGTGAAACGGGTCGGGCTTCGGTGACTGCGGACGATCCTGATCGTCTCCCGAGGTGAGCGCATTCGCCATTCCCCCCTGCTCCGGCCGTTGGATGAGTGTCGGTCTCCCTACAGTGCATCAGGCTACAGAAGCCTTGATGGGAAGCTACCAGACGATAGGCCCGAACTCACACTCGAACCCGGCGACGCTCATTCGGTTGCTGGCGGCAACACGATCACATCAGTGGGATACCGCCCACGACGATCCGACCGTAGTGCTCGCGCATGTTGTCCTGCTGCTGGCCGGCCAAGTCGTGCGAGGCGAACCCAGGCGTCGTCGAGGAGACTTGACCTCGCGCCCTTCAGTGTGCTCGTGTGCGGTCGTCTTGGCTCGCGTTCGAGCCTCGGGATCAATACCCGGTTCCGGTTCCCGCCTCCGCAAGGAGTACCGCTCAGCCTCGAGGTAGTTCTCGTTCATCGCTCTGGTCTCCAAATAGGTCATGAGGAGTCGGCTGACCGGCACGCGCGCACTGATGAGCAGGCGCCTCCGCCGCTCAGAGTCGCCCGCAAGGTGACTTCGCGCAACCGCCTCATCGAACGTCATGGAGACGAGCGTGTATCGACGGCCGGCATCGGGCGGGCCGTCCGCTGAGATGCCGCGCCACAGAAGCACCCGCTCCTGACCCAGCTGCACGAAGAGCGCCCGCAGGAACGCGAGCCGGGTGCACACATGGGTCGCCCGATGCTTGCGAGACCATGCACCCTCGAAGGTGGCCGGGTCCCGCACGATGGTGCCCGCGTACGCAGCAAGACCGAGCTCGGCGATGACGATGCGGTGCCCCTTGACGATCTCGCCCGCGTACGGATGGCAGACGAACTGCCGAGTGAAGGCCTGGTCCATCTCCCACAGACCTCGGTCCCGCATGAATGACTCGAGGTCCGCCATCAGCAACTCGTCCCCGCGACGCGTGGCCGGGTCCGGCAGCGGCCGCTGCGAGGCGAGGAAGCGCGAATGCACACCCAGCCAGGTGTCGGCACGCGCCGTCAGTTCGCCGATCCATCCCTCCGTTTCGCGGCGGTCGTTCAGGTCAGGTTCCATCAGCAGCGGGCGACCGAGGCGCTCGACGATGTCCCGGAACTCGTCGATCGCCTCATCGCTGGCACGATGCGATCCGAGGGCGAACTGGTAGTGGTCGACTGCCTCGATCGGGATCCTCCCACGTCGCCCCTGCGTCCTTGAAGGCGTCCACGCGCAAGACCACGAAACCGGTATCGAGGTGGAGGTCGAGGATGGTCACCGGCGTCCGACGCGGGTCCAGCATGCGTCCGGTGTTGCCGATGACGAGGTGATGTAGGTCTCCGGGCTCGAACTCGGAATCTGGCGCGCTTTCGGGGTCGGTCTGGTAGATGGACATCGCTCGCCATGATGGTATCGGGGTGAGAGCGTGAGACGACAGAAGTCCGCATCCGCTCCCGATGGCGCCATGACGGCGGAAGCACCTGTCCCACGGCTGCGACATCTGCGCAGGCACCTACTGCTGTGGGCAGCCTTGGCATCGCCGTGGTCTCGCCGATGTGACTCGCCATGTCCACGCGCCCGACACTCGGCATCGTCCTCGGCTTGAGATCGGCCGGTCTCGCGGTCACGCTGCCCGAGCGCTGGGCCACCTTCCCGTCGGTCTTGGTGAGGACCCGGAGACGCCGGCGCTCGCCGCTGCCGGGTCGTGGCCCGGAACGGGTGGACCGAAGTGGGAGAATCGCCGTGATCGCGGGAGGCGATGAGGCACGGCCCGCACCTTGGCCGCCTGAGCCGCGCCGAGCCACTGGCGAACCCGACTCGCGTATGAGAGGGGGGATGTCTCTGCACCTCTCGGGCGGGCCCTTCGAAGGCGTCGACCTAGTGCACGAGGACTGAAGGGAGACGTTCCGGGGCAAGCCGTGGACATGGCCAGCTAGCCCCGCGAGGCGTGCGCCGCAAGAAGCGGGCCGCAACTCCCCTCGAGGGTGGACCGCGGTGCTGAAGGGCTTGGCGTCGAGCGAGCGACAGAGGTGCACGCGGGCGGCGACGAGGCACGGACATAGCCTTGCCGCCGGGACCGTGCTGAGCCGCTGGCGCACTCGGCCCGAGCAGAAGGGATCTGTCATGCACACACTGCAGCGTTTGCTGGCGGGAGCCGTCGTCATGTCGTTGCTTGGACTGACCGGCGTCGGCGGCGCCAGCGCGGAGGACGAGGACTGGTACAGGTACGACCCGGAGTGGCCGGTGTGGCACCAGAAGGTGCGGCAGCTCGAGGCAGGGATCGCCGACAATGAGGTGGCGCAGGCGGTCACACGGGTAAGACTCGCCAGCCTCTCCGATACCTATCGCGGGGCCATCTACCGCCTCTTCAGCCCAGTAGGCTGGGCCACGAGCCTTCAGGCTGCCGAGAACCGGCTGCGCATCCTCCAGATCAAGCGCGAGTCCCTGGTAGACGAATGGGACCGCGCTCGCAACGAGGTGGTGCGTATCGAGACCGACCCGGAGCGCGAGAGGTTGGCCCAGCTGCGAATGGCAACCCGTCTGTCAGTCGGCACCGCCTACCCAGAAGACTACGGGGTCGACCCGAGCCAGTTCGTCTTCGGGCCCAACATCGGCTACAGGGTGTCGTGTGCGGCCATGAGCCGGGACGAGGGCAGAGAGGACCTGGAGATCGGCAGGAAGCCCATCGGCGCAGCTAGCCGCGAGGAGATCGCCGAAGTCATCGCAGGTCCGCTGGAGGGCTGCGTACCCAACGAGAAGTTCAACGCGAAGCTGATCATCGAGGCGATGACCGTCGATCGCCGAGAGGTCATCGCAACGTACGAGGGCACGCTGCGCACGTATCCAGGGAGATGATCGACGGGCCCAGGCCCACCACCGGTCTGCTCCACGCGATCCCTCGTGGGGCGGGCCGCGGGAGCTCGCGCCATGCGCACGGTCTATCAGCAGACGCACCATGGCCAACCTGGTCGGCTCAGCCGCGGCCGCGTCGGGACGGAACCGGTCGGGTCAGTCGCTCACTCATACCAGTAGCGGGAGGCTGCGAGGCACGGCCCGTCGATTATGGCCGCCAACCGTGCTGAGCCACCGGCGAACCCGACCCGCGCACATCTTGGGGGGACTCTCATGCGTACCCAGCGACTGTGGTCGGTGGCGACGGTCACCCTGGTGCTCCTGGCCGGGCTCACCGCGGCCGCCGTGGCCCAGGAGGCAGACGAGCACGCGCTCGTCACGCACGTGACGGGGACCATCATCGGCACGTCCTACGACGACTCGATGGCGAACGTGACGTACGCGCCCGGCGACGGTCACCACGTGGAGGGCGCCCAGTACACCGAGACCAACGTCTGGGGCGACCCACGTCTTCCCGCCGACAAGAGGATGATCCTCAACTTCACCACCTATCCGGATGGCGACGGTCAATTCATGGTCACTCACACAAGCATCCGCCTCGACGGACCGGATGGTGCGTGGGCGGGCACCGGGGTCGGCCTGGCGTACCCGGACGGCACCAGCGAGGGCCAGGACGTGCTCGTCGGCGAAGGAGCCTACGAGGGCCTCACCGCCGTGCTCTACTGCGGAACGGACATGGGCTGCAGCGGGTCCATCTTCGAGGGCCAGATGCCCGACCAGCCGGGGCCTGTACCGCCGGTCGAGTGACGAGCGGACACCTGCCGGCGGAGCCGCGATGGCGTGGCCCCCCGTCTATGCCGCCGGACGGCTCCGGTCGTGCTGTGCCGGGCCCGCGTGGAACGCGGGGTGGCCGTCACGCGCGGCGCAGCCCTGGCTCCAGCGGTGGGTTCCGGCGCACAGGTAGCACCACGCCGTCGCCTGTGCCGGCCAGCCCGCCTTGCGCTCCTTCTGCCCGATCTCTCGTCCGTACTTGCCCGATGCGTGCTTCGTCATGGCCGTCCCTCAATCGCTGCGATACCGATCCGATCGCTATCGAGATCGATGGTCCGACGGGCGGCTCCCCGCGTCATGGTCACAGCACGGCAGACTCGGACGCCCATCGATTGCCGCGATCACGCAAGGCCTGGCGGCGAGCGCCAGTGACCCAGCCTCAGGGCACGCGGTAGCCGCAGTCGAAGCATTCGAAGGCGGACGGCCTGCGACGCCAGCGCGCCACGCTGAACAGCAGCACGCCGATGAGGATCGCGACCAGCGCGATGGTGGAGAGATTGGCGCCCAGGATGCCGGTGTCGCCGCCGACGTAGACGATGATCAGCGAGACGATGCCGATGAGCATGAACATGCCTGACCAGAAGAGGTTCTCCTCGGCATCACTGCGGATCGTCTGCATGCGGTAGCCACCGCAGTTGGGGCACTGGACGCCGGACGCATCACGACCGCTGCGGAAGACCGCCAGCGCAGCCTCCCGCCGCGCGTCCAGGCTGCCGTAACCAGCCGAGCCAGCAAGGGACACGCCGCAGCGCGAGCAGAACGCGGCGTCGGGTGTGACCGTGGCACCACAACGACCACAGCGCATCAGGGAGGCCTCCCGTCGTCCCATGTCACCCGTGCCGGCCAGCGAGCCCGCTCGGATGCGACCCAGGCCACCGTGGGCTTGGCGTCCCGCGCGCTCCGATCGCCCGGCCGCTGCTGGCGCGCCGGTGCAGGACCAGGAGCAACGAGGTGGCAGCACTCACGCGTGACCCTCCCGGATGCGGACACTCACATGATGCGCTCGCCACCCGCACAAGGGAAGCCGGCAGCCCCATGACGACCTGCGGGGTACCATCGGCGACAGTGGACACCAAGACAGAGGAACCTCGTCAGGCCCCTCGCGGCGACCCGGATGCAGCACAGCGCAGACTCGATGAAGCGCAGCGCAGCGCCATGGGCGACATGCCCTCGACGGAGCTTCGGGCCGCGCTGCACGAGATGGCCGACATGGTGGCCGACTACCTCGACGGCGTCGAGGACTACGCCGTCCTGCCGCACGTCCGCCCCGGCGAGCTGAGCGACCGACTCGGCGGCCCCGCGCCGGAGGACCCCGAACCGCTCGAGGACATCCTGCGCGACCTGCGCACCGACGTGATCCCCAACGTCACGCACTGGCAGAGCCCGAACAACATGGCCTACTTCAGCTCCACGGCCTCCGGCATCGGCATCCTCGGTGAGCTCATCAGCAGCGGACTCAACTCCAATGCATTCATCTGGCGTGTCTCGCCGGTGGGGACGGAGCTGGAAGGCATCACCATCGCCTGGCTACGCCAGGGACTGGGGTTGCCGGACGACTTCGACGGCGTCTTCAACGACACCGCCTCGATCAGCACCCTCTCCGGGCTCGCCTGTGCCCGCCAACAGGCCACCGGCAACGCTTCGCAGGCAGGCCTGCGCGCTTCGCGCACCGCTGCGCATCTACATCTCCTCGCAAGCCCATTCATCGGTCGAGCGTGCGGCCATGATCCTGGGCATCGGCCGAGACGGCGTGCGCGCTGTCGAGGTCGACCGAGCAGCTCGCCATGGACCCGGGTGCGCTCCGCACGGCCATCGCGGAGGACCGCGCCGCGGGCTGGCTGCCGGCGGGCATCGTGGCCACCATCGGCACCACCTCGACCACCGCCATCGACCCCGTCGAGGCGATCGCCGACGTCGCCGCGGACGAGGGTCTGTGGCTGCACGTCGATGCCGCCTACTCCGGCCCCGTCGCCCTGATTCCGGGGATGCGACAGCTCTTCGCCGGCTGGGAGCGTGCGGATTCGATCGTGGTCAACCCGCACAAGTGGATGTTCACCCCGTTCGATTGCTCGCTGCTGCTGACCCGCAAGATGGAGACGCTGCGGGCGGCACTCAGCCTCGTCCCCGAGTACCTGCGCGCCTACGACGGCAAGGTGGGCGCACGGGACTACTCCGAGTACGTGCCACAGCTGGGCCGCAAGGCACGCGGCATCAAGATGTGGATGCAGCTGCGCTACTTCGGCCTGTCGGGCCTGCGCCACCGGCTGCAGCAGCATCTTGACCTGGCCCAGGAGCTCGCCGGCTGGATCGAGCGGGATACCGATGCGCAGCTGCTCTACCCGGTGCCACTCGGAACGGTCTGCTTCCGCATGCGACCGGCGCGCTTCGCCGGCAGGGAAGGGGAGCCGGTGGTGGCCGCGGCCATCGACGGGCTCAACGAGGCGGTGATGAACCACGTCAACGACTCCGGTGAGATCTTCCTGTCGCACACGAAGATCGACGGCACCTTCGTGCTGCGCCTCGCCATCGGCAACATCCGCACCGAACGGCGCCACGTCGAGCGCGCCTGGGAGCTGCTGCGCAGCGCGGCCGCCGAACTGGACGTCGAGATCGCGTGAAGCACATCGGCCCCGGGCTGGCGGTGGCGCTGCTGACGGTCCTGCTGGTCGGCTCCACGACCCAGGCGGCGGGCGTCGGAGGCGCCTCCTGGACACCCTCGCAGTCGACGACCACGCCGCAGCCTGCCAGCTTCCTGGTCGAGGGTGACGCCATCGACTATCGCACCGTGGCGACCTGGGACACAGCGCAGGCGGCGGGCCTGGAGCGCTACCTCTCGACCGGCCTGCGCTACACGCTCGAGGTCAACGACCGTAGCGGCCGCCTCAGCGCCACCGGCTACTGGGCCACCAATCATCCCGACCCATCCTTCGACCGTGACGACGACGACGGTGACGGTCGCTGGGAAGAGGCGGAGGTCATCGCCGGCCGCGAAGCACCGGACGCGGGACGGGCGTACACCGCCACGATGCAGTTCTCTCGATGGCACGCCAAGCGGGTGAGCGGCCGATGCACCTGGGCCTGGGATCGCCGGCAGGGACGAACAGAGGTGCTCTCGCAGCTCTCGCGAGAGCTGCTGGGCGAGTGGCAGGCGGAACGCTACACGCTCACGTACGACACGCTGCCGTTCCCGCGTGCAGGACAGCGGCCACAGCTCCCGACAGAGGTAGCCATCCCGCGCTGTCGCGACCAACGGCCAGGCGTCAACCAGGACGGCTTCGTCGTGACCTTCAGCCGGCCACTCTCGTGGCGCGCCTTCAGCGAGCTCGTCTCCATGGGCAGCGGCAAGTGGACTGCCTTCGAGGCCCTGGGAACGAGCGACCAGGACGACCTCCTGTGGACCTGCGGCGGCCCCGTCGACGCCGCCGTGCGGCTTGCGCAGTGCAGGGCGATGGGTGTCCGCCCGCGTGGCGTCACCGCGGCAGTGGGCTACTTCGACGGCGTGGCTGTCGGTCAGCTGCGTGGCGATGCGGCCGTCGCAGCGGTCGAGTCGCTGCAGGACCCACTCACCGGGTTGCTGCTCGATGTCGGCGGCTTCGGCGTCGTGCCGCCCGGTCTGACGGTCAACGACCGCTACTGGGAGCTGGTGCTCCACGACTGAGCCTCCGCTCACGCCGACATCCCGCATTCCATGCGAATATCCAAGTCCCCGAACCTCAACGAAGGAGACGACATGGCCCAGGTCCGACGAGCTGAAGCCAACTGGAGCGGTGACCTGCTGAGCGGTGGCGGCGCCGTCAGCGCGGCCACCAGCGGCATCTTCGACAACCAGGCCATCACCTGGCGTGCACGCACCGAGGCGTCCGAGGGCAAGACCAGCCCCGAGGAGCTGCTGGCAGCAGCCCATGCGTCGTGCTACTCGATGGCCTTCAGCAACGAGCTGTCCAAGGCCGGCTTCCCGCCGGAGCGCGTCGAGGTCAGCGTCGAGGTCAGCGCCGACAAGACCGATGCCGGCTGGACCGTCACGCGCAGCGCCATCAGCGCCCGGGCCAAGGTCCCCGGCGTCGATGCCGCGCTCTTCGCGGAGAAGGCCAACGCCGCCAAGAGTGGCTGCCCCATCAGCCGCGCCATCAGCGACTCGGTCGAGATCACGCTCGACGCCGTTCTCGAGAGCTAGCAGTCGGGCACGGAAACCGCCATCCAGGCTTCCGAGTCTTCACACTCCGAATACCTCGGATTCACTGCCCGTCGAGTACAACTCTGGTCATACGGCCACGCAGCTTTCGCGTGACATCCACATGACCGCCGCGCCGTGCTGCGGCGCCGACGAGTACTCGAACGAAAGGCAGGCATGGATACCCTGTTCCCAACCAGCACCAGCCGCAGACCGAGATCGGTCATCGCGCTCGCGGGCGTCCTCGGCATCACCGGTGCCGCCCTCATCACACCCAGCAGCGCCCTTGGCGCGCAGGGTGACAACGACACGGTCATCGACATCATCGAGCGGGTCACGCCCGCCGTCGTGACCATCCAGACACCGGTCGGCTCGTTCGCCTCCGTGCGTGGCGAGGCCCCCGGTGACTTCCAGCTGCCTGATGACCTTGGGCTGCCGGAGGACTTCCAGCTGCCTGAAGGCACGGAGATCCCGGGCAGCCTCGAGGAGCTGCAGCAGCTCCTGCCGGAAGGCTTCCAGCTGCCGGAGGGCTTCCAGCTGCCGGAGGACCTGCAGCTGCCCGAGGGCTTCGGCGACCCATTCGGCGGTCCCCAGGGCTTCGGCATGGGCGGTAGCGGCTCAGGCGTGATCGTCTCCGAGGATGGACTGATCATCACCAACGGCCACGTGGTCGGCAACGCCGACACCGTCAACGTCATCCTCGATGACGGGACCGTCCTGGAGGGCACCGTCACGGGTGTCGACACGCTGACCGACTTCGCCTTCGTCGATGTCGACGCCGAGAACCTGCCGACCGTGACGCTGGGCGACTCGTCCGGCATCAGGGTGGGCCAGCTGGCGATCGCCATCGGCAACCCCCTGGGCCGCTTCCCGAGCAGTGCGGCCGTGGGCATCGTGAGCGGGCTTGACCGCAGCATCGACGTCTTCGGCAACAGCCTCAGCGGCAGTCGCCTCAACCACCTCATCCAGACCGATGCGGCCATCAACTCCGGCAACTCCGGCGGCGCCCTCTTCGACGGCGACGGCAACCTCATCGGCATCACCACCGCGGAGGCCGGCATCAACGACGGCATCGGCTTCGCGCTTCCCATCGACCTGGCCAAGCCCATCATCGAGCAGGCCCAGGCCGGTGAGCCCATCTCCCGACCGTACGTCGGTGTCGTCTATCGCGAGATCGACGCCCAGGTCGCCCAGGAAGAGTCCCTGCCCGTGACCGAGGGCGCCTGGATCGCCGATACCGACGAGAACCAGGACCCGGTCGTGGCCGGCAGCCCGGCCGACGAGGCCGGCCTGCTGGCGGGTGACATCATCACCGCCGTGGACGGGCTGGCCGTCGATCGCGCCAATCCGCTCGACCTGCAGGTGCTGCGCTTCGCACCCGGCGACGCACGTCGCTGCTCGAGGTGCTGCGCGACGGCGAGAGCCTGGAGCTCAGCGCCACGCTCGGCACCCGGCCGGCCGACCTGAACGGCTAGCCGACCCATCCTCGCGGCCCTGCTCGTCGTCGGCAGGGCCGCTTCTTCGTGTGACTCGCCCTGCTAGCATGGCGCCGTCCGGTCCAGCCAGCCAGCGAGGAGGCGAGCCCAGTCCATGCCCCCCACCGAGAACCTGCAGCGTGTCCCGCAGGTGGCCCTCGACCGCCTCCTCCACCAGGGGCTCTTCACGACCGGCCTGTTCCTGGAGGTGTCGGAGACACCGACCCGACGCATCTACCTCGCCGACCAGATCGGTGTCTCCATCAACGAGATCAACGACTGGCGGGATGAGGCCCTGCTGCTGAACCTGGCCAACTTCGGAGCGGACGAGCAGCGCATCCTGACCCAGGCCGGCATCGTCGGCCTCTCCGACCTGCTGGCGTGCGATGTGCAGCACCTTCCGCGAGCGCATCAACGAGGCGGCCTACACGCTGGGCGTCGAGGCGCCCGACCGATCTCACCATCCAGGGCTGGCACGACCAGGCCCAGACGCTCGCAGAGGGCTAGTCCGGCGGCTCCACGGCTGGGGTTCCCCGCTCGCGCTGGCGTCTTCGCCGGCACCGTTCTCGCCATCATCGCGCTCGCGGTGCTGCCGCTGCTGACCCCCTGGTTCATCCACGCTGCACTCGATGCTGCCGGCTCCGCGGAGCGCCTCGGCCTCAGCGCGAGCGAGACCTACGCGCTTTCCGACCGGTCCGTGGAGGAACTGGTCGTGGGCCCGGGCACGTTCCTGCTCGAGGGCCCGGACGGCCAGCCCTTCTACGACGCCGCCGAGCGTGGTCATCTCTCGGACGCGCGAACGCTGCTGGGCATCTTCCTGCTCGCCGGCGGACTCGGGATCCTGCTGGTGGGCGTCGTCATGGTGCGTGCACCGGCCGGCCGGCCGCAGGTGTGGCGCACCATCGCTCGCGCCGGCCTCGTGACGGCGGTGACGGTCGTCGTGCTGGGCCTCGTCTCTCTCGTCGCCTTCGACTCGCTCTTCACCCTCTTCCACCAGGTCTTCTTCCCGGGCGGCAACTGGTCGTTCGACGCGGGCACGCAGCGCCTCGTACAGCTCTATCCCTTCGGCTTCTGGCAGATCGCTGCGGCCGCGCTGGGCCTGCTGGTGTTCCTGCTCGGCATCGGCGCCTGGCTGCTCGGCCGCTGGGCGGGGACTCGTTCCGGGTCGGTGCCGACACCCGGACGCGAGGAGGGCTAGTCTCAAGGCTATGTCCATGCCACACCTGCTATCGCTGGAGGAGGCGCGCGACCTCATCCTCACCGATGTGCTGCCGCTGCGTGCCGAGGTCCTGCCGCTGCCGGAGGCGCTGGGTCGCGTGCTGGCCGACGACGTCAGCGCGCTGCTGACGCTGCCACCCTGGGACAACAGCGCCATGGACGGCTACGCGGTGCGCGCCAGCGATGTCGTCGCGGCCAGCGCGACGACGCCCGTACGCCTGCGCGTCGTCGGCGAGGTGGCGGCCGGGCACGAACCGACCGTGCCGGTCGAACCCGGCACCGCGGTGCGCGTTCTGACCGGCGCGATGCTGCCCCCGGGTGCCGACGCGGTGGTGAAGGTGGAGAACACCGATGCGGTCGAGGGTGTGGCCGAGCTACCCGACACCGTGGCCATCCTCGCTGCGGTGCCCGAGGGCAAGGACATCCGGCGAGCCGGCAGCGACATGGCACGGGGCGATCCGCTGCTGCCCGCGGGCACTCACGTCGGCCCGGCCACGATCGCCGTGCTGGCGGCCGCCGGCCACGCGCGCGTGAGCGTCCATCGGCGCCCGCGCGTGGCGATCGTGGCGACCGGCGACGAGCTGGCCCCCATCGGGGAGCCCCTGGGCCCCGCATCCATCCCCGACAGCAACAGCGAGTCGATCGCCGCACAGGTCACGGCCGCCGGAGCAGAGCCGGTGCGGCTGGGGATCGCCGTGGACGACGCGGATGCCATCCGCGAGCGCCTGCTGGAGGGCATCCTCGCGGCTGATGTGCTCATCGTCACCGGTGGCGTCTCCGTCGGCGCCCACGATGTCGTCAAGGATGTGTTCAGCCAGATCGGCACGCTCGACCTGTGGCGGGTGGCCATCCAGCCCGGCAAGCCCCTCGCGTACGGCAGCGCGCCACGACCCGACGGCGGCTACTGCCTGCTCTTCGGCCTGCCGGGCAACCCGGTCAGCAGCTTCGTCACCTTCGAGCTCTTCGTGCGGCCGGTGCTGCGCCGCCTGCGCGGCGATAGGGCCGATGGCGGCCGCCTGGTCGTGCCGGCGACACTGGCCGAGCCGGTGCGCAAGTCGGCGCCGCGTCGGGCATTCGTGCGGGTCCGACTGGAGCCGGACCCGGCCCTCGCCGGCCACTACATCGCCCATCTCGCCGGCGGGCAGGGCTCACACGTTCTCAGCGCGCTCGCGGTCGCCGATGGGCTCGCCATCATCCCGGAGGGCGCCGCTGAGGCACCCGCCGGCAGCCACGTGGAGGTCATCAGGCTTGACATCGAAATCTCGTGACGCCTGGCCCGGCCAGCCGAAGCCGTCGGCACCGGTCGCGCGCAAGGATCGTCGAGCGCTCAGCCATGTCGACCGGCTGGGCCGTCCACGCATGGTCGATGTCAGCGACAAGCCGCCGACTGCCCGGCGCGCGGTGGCCGAGGCCACCGTCAAGATGGACCAGGAGACGCTGACGCTGATCATCGACGGCCAGGGCGCCAAGGGTGATGTGCTCAGCGTGGCCGAGCTGGCCGGCATCATGGCTGCCAAGCGCACCGCGGAGCTCATCCCGCTCTGTCATCCGCTGCCGCTGACCGAGGTCACTGTCGAGATCACGCCCGACCGGAAGGTCGGCGCGCTCGTCATCACCACCAGTGCGGCCACCACCGGCCCCACGGGCGTGGAGATGGAGGCGATGACGGCAGCGTCCGTCGCGGCGCTGACGGTGTATGACATGGTCAAGAGCGCCGACCGCTTCGTCACCATCAACGGCATCCGACTGCTCGAGAAGAGCGGCGGCAAGAGCGGGCACTGGAAGCGGCCGGCACCGAAGGCCGCGAGCGCGGAGGCGAGTCCCGCCAAGCCCTCCAGGCGAGCGCGCCCGCCGAAGAAGGGGCAGGCGACCTGAGATGGAGCAGCCGATGACGGTGGAGGGGCTGGCGGCGCTGGTGCTCACCATCAGCGACGGGGTGTCGGCTGGTGTTCGTGACGACCGCAGCGGCGACGTGGCGGAGGAGCGCCTGGCCGCGCTGGGGTTCGCCGTCCGCCGTGAGGTGGTGGCCGACGAGCCCGACGATATCGCCCGCCTCGTGGCTGCCGCCGCCGACGGCAGCACGCGCCTCATCGTGACCTCGGGTGGCACGGGGCTGGGTCCGCGCGATCGCACTCCCGAGGCCGTGGAGCGCATCGCCGATTACATCGTGCCCGGCTTCGGCGAAGCGATGCGTGCCGAAGGGCGGCGCCACACGCCGCTGGCCTCGCTGTCGCGCTCGCTCGGTGCCGTGCGCGGGCCGGCGCTCATCCTGTGCCTGCCGGGCAGCCCCAAGGGGGTCGCCGAGTCGCTCGACGCGGTAGAAGCGGTCCTGGCACATGCCCTTGACACGCTGGCGGGTCGCACGGCCCACGCGTAGTGCTGGTGTACAGTCAGCAGCGATGCGCTGTCCGAACTGCGGGACACTGGACGGGCGAGTCATCGACTCCCGGGACCTCGACGATGCCACGACCGTCCGCCGTCGCCGCGAATGCTCTTCCTGCCGCTCGCGCTACACCACGTACGAGCGCGTCGAATCAGCACGACTGCTGGTGGTCAAGAACAACGGCACTCGCGAGGAGTTCGATCGTGACAAGCTCGCTGACGGCCTGGCGCGCGCGCTGACCCGTCGGCCCGTGGGCAAGGATGCCGCGGACGAGGCCGCCGACGAGATCGAGGCCGCCCTGCGCGCACGCGGCGTGAACGAGATCTCCTCCAGCACCATCGGCGAGATGGCCATGGACCGGCTGCGCAGCCTGGACCACATCGCCTACATCCGCTTCATGAGCGTGTACCAGTCGTTCGACGACATCGAGCAGCTGAAACATGAGGTCGACACGCTGTACGAGGAGCGAACCGAGCGCGCGCCGGGCCAGACGACCCTGCGGCTGGTGGCCGAAGATGGGGCCATCACGCCGATCGGTCCGCGCGGCACCCCCCGGCGGCGGCCCACCAAGCGCAAGTAGGGAGCACATGAGCGTCCTCGCCGACCGCGACATCCGCGCCGCCCTCCAGGAGCGCCGCATCCGTGTCGACCCTTTCGACGAGGCGTGTCTGCAGCCCTCGTCGGTGGACCTGCACCTGGACCGCGAGTTCCGCGTCTTCCACAACCACCGCTACCCCTACATCGACCCGCGCGAGGAGCAGCCCGACCTGACCGAGGTCACCGCGGTCGAGGCCGATGAGCCGTTCGTGCTGCATCCGGGCGAGTTCGTGCTGGGGCAGACCCTCGAGTGGGTGGAGCTGCCCGATGACCTCGTCGCCAGGCTCGAGGGAAAGGCACTGGCGCTCAGCACGCCTGTTCCGACGCCGACCGGGTGGCGCAGCATGGGCGACCTCAGGCCCGGCGACCACGTGTTCGACGAGCACGGGTTCCCGACCCTCGTGGTGGCAGCGACCGAGCCGCTGCTCTATCGACCCTGCCGCGAGGTCATCTTCTCCGATGGCCAGCGCGTGGTTGCGGACGCTTCTCACCAGTGGGTGACGAGCGACAGGAATGATCGACGATACGGGCGCATGCGAAGCGCGATCCGGACGACCGATCAGATCGCAGCGTCCGTGCGAGTCCGTGGCGAGTTGAACCACCAGGTCGCGCTGGCCGGGCCGGTGCAGTACCCATACCGGCTCGACTTGCCCATCGCGCCGTACACGCTCGGCGCCTGGCTCGGCGATGGCACAACGACCGCAGCAGCCATCACCTGTTTCGACGAAGAGATCCTCGAGCGCATCAGTGGTGATGGCTACGCCGTCCGACGGCTGACATACAAGCGCGGGCTCTACGGCATCGGCGGCGCTGGCCACACGCGCGATCCCCGGTCCGGCCGGTACGCCCGCAACGGCTCGCTGTCGAGTCAGCTACGGAACCTCGGCCTGATGGAGGGCAAGTTCATCCCGCGGCAGTACCTCGAGGCCGGGGTCGAGCAGCGTCAAGCCCTGCTCGAGGGGCTGATGGACTCGGACGGCTTCGTCGACGATGTCGCCGGCCGCTGCGAGTACACCAGCGTGTCCGAGCGATTGGCCGACGGCGTCGTCGAGCTGGCGGCGAGCCTTGGCTTCCGTCCCGTCAAGTCGGTCGGCCGGGCGACCCTGCACGGTGTCGACCAGGGTCCCAAGTATCGGGTCAAGTTCACCCCTGACCGACCGGTGTTCGGCCTAGGACGGAAGCTCGCTCGGCAGCGGCCGGCCGACGCGCGTTTCCACCGCTTCCGCGCCATCGACGTCGTTCGCCCCGTGCCGTCGGTCCCGGTCCGCTGTATCCAGGTCGCGTCGCCACGTGGGCAGTTCCTGGTCTCGAGATCGTTCATCCCGACGCACAACAGTTCGCTGGGCCGCCTTGGGCTGCTCATCCACTCGACGGCCGGGTACGTCGATCCCGGCTGGAAGGGCAACCTGACGCTGGAGCTGTCCAACGTGGCCAACCTGCCCATCGCGCTCTACTACGGCATGCGCATCGGCCAGATCTCCTTCTTCGAGATGTCCGGCCCGGTCGAGCGACCGTACGGCACCAAGGGCCTGGGCTCGCGCTACCAGGGCCAGTCGACGCCGACGGCGTCCGGCGCATACCGCGACTTCGAGGCCAACCGGCGCACCACCAAGGGCGGACCGCGGGGCTAGCCTCTCTGCCGCCTCGAGCCTCGCCGGCGCCAGGTTCCGCGGCAGGCGGCCGGCTGCTGCGGCTACCCTTCACCCCATGCCCATCGATGCGAGCGCCGACTGGCGCGCAGATCTCGGCGGTGGCACCACCATCGCGCTCATCCAGGCCGGCGTCTTCACCAGCGACGCCGGTACGGTGCTGGGACCCGTCCCGCGGCTCATGTGGGAACGGCTCGTTGCCGACGAGCTCAATCCCGACCACACGCTGACACAGGCACTCAACTGCCTGCTGGTCGAGACCCCGTCAGGCCGCGTGCTGGTGGAGACGGGCGTCGGCGAGCGCATGGACGACCATCACAAGGCCCAGCGAGGCGTGCGCGGCGAGCCGATCCTGCCGTCGTTGCGCGCCGTCGGCGTCGATCCGGCGTCCATCGACTACGTGGCACTTTCGCACCTGCACTTCGACCACGCCGGCGGTCTCCTGACCGCGGGCGGCGAGTACGCCTTTCCCAATGCCCGCATCGTGGCGCAGGTCGACGAGTGGGACTTCGCGCTGGGCTCGAACCCGCGTCTCACCGCGTCCTACGAACAGAGCGAGCTGCGCCTGGCCGAAGCCTGGGCACGACCGGGTGCGGCCGATGGCGACGAGGAGCTCATCCCGGGGGTCGAGGTACGGCGCACCAGTGGTCACTCCGGAGGCCACCAGGCCATCATCGTGCGCGGGCGGGAAGGCACGGTGGCCTTCATCGGCGACCTGTGCATGCGGCCCTGGTCGGCCAATCCCAAGTGGATCACGTCGTTCGACGACTTCCCCCTGACGAGCGTGGAGGTGAAGGCCGCGCTCTTCGCGGAGGCGGCAGAGGAGGGCTGGACGATCGTGCTCTCGCACGAGCCGCGCCGACCCGTCGGCACACTGGTGCCGCAGCGTGACAAGTTCCGCTTCGAGCCGCTGGTCTAGCCGGGCCCACCCGCGCGGGCGGCGGCTGCGTCCGCCAGCAACGGCTCCACGATCTCGGCGACCACATCGCGTGTGACCGGTCCATAGCGCAGGTGCCGGATGACGCCCTCGGCATCGATGAAGACGTGCGTGGGCAGCCCGTAGCCCTGGTAGGTATCGAAGATGGCGCCGCTGGCGTCGAAGCCGATGGTGTACGGCAGCGAGTACGTGCGAGCGTATGCGGCCACGTCGTCGGCGGTCGTCTCCTGCACACTCACGGCGACCATCTGCAGTCCGTCGCCCGCGTATGCCTCGTATGCATCCCGCAACACGGGCGTCTCCTCCTGGCAGGGTGGACACCAGGTGGCGAAGAAGTTCAGCCAGACCGGCTCACCGCGGTGATCGGCGAGCCGGACGATCTCCCCGTCGAGGTCGCGCAGCGGCTGGGCCAGTCCATCGACGTCGCCTTCGAGCTCAGGAGCCAGCTGGCCGACTGCGAGCCCGGTGGTGCGTTCGCCCGTCTGATAGAAGCCCGACCCGGGCACCTGGGTCGCAGCCTGGGAGGGAGCCTCGATGGGCGTGGTCAGCAGCATCAGCAGCCCGGCCGTGGCGGCCAGGACGACGGCCAGGATGACCAGGTGGCGCAGGGTGAACGGCCCGATGACCTGGCGCTGCCAGCGCGAGCGGGCCCCCGGCTCGGAGGCGCTCAAATCGAGATCTCGATCCAGGTGCTGAAGTCAAGCCAGGCGAACTGCCGCGCGAACCAGCCGAGCCAGTCGAAGATGAGCGCCAGGCCCAGCAGGATGATGAGCACGCCGCCGGCGATCTCGATGAAGCGGCTGTACCGCAGCAGCGGTCGCGTGAGCAGTGGCGCCCGGTCGAACGCGAGCGCCACGAGGATGAACGGCACGCCCAGGCCGATGGAGTAGGCCACCAGCAATCCCACGACCTGCGGGCTGGTGCCGACCGCGGCCATCATCAGGATGCTGCCCAGGACGGGGCCGATGCAGGGGGTCCAACCCACGGCGAAGACGCTGCCGAGGAGGAAGCCACCGACGACGCCTCCTCGCCGCTGCCTGGGCTGCCCGTCCCCGAAGCGCTCGAAGGGCTTCCACGAGCGAGCCAGCGTCTGGAGCTTGAGCACGCCCATCAGGTTGAGTCCCAGGATGACCAGGATCACACCACCGATCTGGCGAAGCAGCGGGAGGTTGTCGCGCAGGGGGCCGGCAGCCGAGTAGACCGCGATGCCGAAGAGGGTGAAGACGACGGTGAAGCCCAGGACGAAGGCGAACGCGTTGGGCATGGCGCGCCAGCCGCTCATGCGCGACGGCGACGCTGGTGCGGGACCGCCCTCGAGCGCGATGGTGCCATCCGTGCCGAAGCCGCTGCCGCCGGCGGTGGCGGGCGCGGCGGCGGCCACGATGCCGAGCTGGCCGAGATAGGCGGGCACGACCGGCAGCACGCAGGGCGACAGGAAGCTGAGGATGCCGGCCAGCAGCGCAGCGCCGAGGGTTACGTCCATCGCGAGTCGCGCGGCGTCATGCGGGGGGCAGGGTGCGGTCGAGGAACTCGCGGACCTGGCGGGCGCTGGTCACCAGCTCGCTCTCGTCGTCGCCGACGGCGAAGACCGGGATGCGCCGCCGGTAGCGTGCTTCGAGGCCGGGGTCGGCGGCGATGTCCACGTGCTCGATGTGGACGGCCGGGTGGCCGGCACGAGCGCGCACCGCGAGCTCATCTCGCAACAGGACCTCGGCGTCATCGCACAGGTGACACCCCGCACGGCGGTAGATCGTCAGCGTCGGGTGCGCGGTGGGTTCGGTCATGGCTCTGCCGCGATTCTACGGTGCGCTACGATTCCGCTCTGCGCCCCCGTAGCTCAGTGGATAGAGCGGCAGCGTCCTAAGCTGCGCGTCGGCGGTTCGAATCCGTCCGGGGGCGCCAGCCATCCGTGTGTGCTGTCCAGCCTGAGGACGGCCACTACTGCGTGCGCGAGGCGGGCCACTCCGGTCGCCACAAGGACCGACCGCTCGGCTTCGAGGAGTTGGTGCCCTAGGCATCGCTGGGGCCGGTAGACGAACCAGAACCACCGGCCCAAGCCTTCGATGCGCCCGCGAAGTTGCCAACGCCTGTCACAGTTGGTGCATCCCGCGCAGTTACTGGGTATGGGGGCCATGACGCGGTCGGCAGTTCGGCAGCAACCCGACGTGCTGGCATCAGCGACTGCCGGCGACGAGATCGCCTTCCGCCGCATCATCGCGGAACACCACGAGGACATGCGCCGGGTCTGCCTGGCGATCTCGGGCGACGGTGCTATCGCGGACGAAGCGGTAGAGGCGGCGTGGGCCGTAGCGTGGAAGAAGCTCAGCACGGTCCGTGGTCCCGAACAACTGCGACCCTGGCTCGTATCGGTTGCGGCCAACGAGGTCAGGCATCTTCTGCGCAAGCGCCGACGCCGAGCCGAGCTCGAGCTGCCTGTGGAGGCCGCGACCGAGCCGGGTGGCGACAACACCAACATGAGTGCCGCCGCCCTGGACCTCCTCGCCGCCTTGGCGCGACTGGACCACGACGACGCGGCGCTGCTCGCCATGCGCTACGTCGCAGGCTTCGACTCCAGCGAACTTGGGATCGCGATCGGCAAGTCGCCAGCCGCGATACGCCAGCGCCTGAAGCGCCTACTTGACCGACTCCACGAGGAACTGGGCGATGACTGACATGACCGCCTTCGAGCGCCGCGTCGCCGACGGGATGCTGCACCGCGCCGGTCCCGTCCGACCCGTAGATGACCTCGCTATCTACGAGTCCGTCACCGCCGCGAGCCGATCTCAAAGATGGGGGTTCCCGATGCTCTCCGCACTCAAGTTCGTCGTCGCTGGCGTCATCGTGGCGTTGTTCGGCGGCTTCGTGCTCGCGGGTGTCCTCACCACGCAGCAGGGTGATGAGATGGCCCCGGCGGCGGTGACCGCGTCGCCCTCACCGATGACGACCGAGGCGTTGCTCTCGGGCATGGTCACCGAGGAGGTCGAGCCAAGTGTGTTCCGCGTGGATAACGACGGCGTGCGGGACCTCGCGTTAGCCGACTACGACTATGTCGTCGTCGGCCAGGACAGGAGCATCTGGCTCGGAAGTCACACCGGCCACCTCTCCAGGCTTGGGGTCGCGGAGGCCTACGACTGGAAGCTCGGGGATGAGAACCTCTCCCTGAAGGACTTCGAGATCGCGCCTGACGGGACAATCTGGGCTGTCGTCTTCAACGCAGATGAGTCGGCCCTTCGTTCGTTCGACGGGCAGACCTGGACGACCCACGCCGTGGCACCCTTCATACAGTTCGTCGGCAACGTGGAGATCGCCCCGGATGGTGTGGTCTGGGCGGCGTTGGCAGACGGGGTCCTCGGCTATCTCGACGCTGATGGTTCGACGTGGCAGACCACCGACACGCCGACGACACCGCCCGCGTTCGACCTCGGTGAGTACGGGTTCGTGGCGACGGAGTCCGGTGTGTGGGCACGGCACAGGGACGGAGTCTGGCACTACGCCGATGGTGCGTGGGAACCCATCACCTACGGTGACCCCGACGCCGGGACGATGCCGGACGGCGTGTTCTGGGGCATCGGGCCGGGGGCCACCGGCGACGACGAAACGCTCTACCGACATGATGGGACGGGCTGGCAGAGATGGTCCCTCAGGGAACACCGCATGCTCGGAAGCTGGATCATCGCCCCGCACGCCGTGGCACCGGACGGCAGCTTCTGGGCCGCCTGGTCCGGGAGGGGCGCACTGGGGACACCGGACGTCTTGGGTGTCAACCGTTTCGACGGTCGGACATGGGTGCGGTTCCTGCCGGGCATGGAGGTGAGCTGGCTCTCCGGGATGGACATCGCTCCCGACGGTTCGGTCTGGGTGCTGGCCGGCACGCGTGGACTGGACACCGACTGGGCGACTGACCTCTATGTCATCCCCCCCGAGGCCGTGGCGGCTACCGAGTAGGCTCGCGGCCACGTTCGCGGCAACTGAGGCCCGTCCCGCGAGGGGCGGGCCTCAACTCTGGTCGGATGCGGTTCGCGGCAGCCGCCAACCAGACCATCACCCGACCACTACCCGACCACCCGCCACGCTCCGCGCCGCGAGCCTTCGTGACCTCCGCCTCTTGAGCCGGAGTAGACGCCGTGGCGAGATAGCCGCAGGAGCTGGGCTTCGGGTGCGGCTCGCCGCCGTCCACGCTCATGGCTGCAAGGAGGGACTCCGATGCGATGCTGGCGAGTGACGGTGCTGACGGTCGCCTGCTGCCTGCTTATCTCGGGCGCGGTAGCGGGGTCAGATGACGCCGGCCCGACCGACCCGATGGCTCGGTACCACGAGGTCGTGGCACTCGTCCTTGCCCAGGACGCCCGCTTCGCTGGCTTGCCCGACTACGAGTTCCAGCGGATCGAGCAGGCAGCCCAGTTCAGCTTCGACCCGATCATCGGCTCGGGCTACTACCGGGTGCTGCCCACGGCCACGACGCAGTGGAGCTACGCCGGCACGGAGGACATGATCGACTTCCGCCATCCCCGCAACTGGCTCGTCGAGGTCGTCCTCGTACGCGGTTGCCTGCCGCTGGTGGGCGGAGCGGTCGCTCCACAGCCCGATCCCTGTGCCTGGCGACACGCCTGGTACTACCGCGTGGAGCCGGACGACAGCGTCACGCTCCTCTTCGAGGAGGGCGACCCGGACACGAGGCTCGTCGGGTGATCTCGCGGCTTGATCGCCGTGAGCCAGACCACCCATACAACGACAGACCCCTCCACGACGACTGCGCTCACCCTGCGGGCATGAGTCGCGGCAGCCTGGAGCGGCGCACCAGGCCCTGAGAACAGCGCCTGGTTGGCGTCAACTCGCCGCGAACGTGACCTCCGCCTCTTGAACCGGCTGCTACCCCTGTGGCGTCATAGTTGGCAGAGCGGGAGGCGATGACGCGCGGCCCACACCCTGGCCGCCGGGACCGTGTCGAGCCACTGGCGGACCCGACCCGCGCAATTGGGGGGAAGGGTCATGCGTACTCTGCGGCTGTCCGTGATGGGGATGGTCATCGTGATGCTGCTCGGCGGGCTGGCTAGCGCATCGACCATGGCGCAGGACGATGAGGACGTACCCGTGTGGGTGACGCTCCTCACCCGGGAGAACGGGCGAGTGGAGGGCAGTCCCCGCGTCTACGAACCAGGCGCGCGTCTCGCCAAGAAGATCCGCGACCTGCCGCTCGCCGTGGACAACACCTACAGCGATGCCCGCCTGGACGGGACGCAGCACATGCTCTACAGCGAGGACTGCTTCGAGTCGGGCATCTGCGTCGGCTGGGGGACCATGGACATCGTCGGCTCCGAGGGGACGACGTGGACCGGTTGGTGGCACGAGATCGACGACGACGAGACCGACGGCGAAGACAACACCAGCTTCCATATCGTCCTGGCCGGGACCGGTCCCTATGAGGGCCTTACGGCCATCCTCTTCTCGCTCGGTGTCTGGGAGCAGTTCCCCGATGCCGAATACGGGGTCATCTACCGGGGCGACCCGCCCGGGGTCATCAGCGACCCCATCGGGGTCGTCGTCGCCAAGGAGGATGCCCGTCCCGGGTTCTGGGTGATACCGACGGTGCGGGTCCTGTCCGCGACCGAGGTCGGCCCCGATGTCATCACCGACCTCGCAGAGGTCAAGGGGCGCAAGGCGGCGGTAGACATCCCTGCGGGCACACCCATCACACCCGACATGCTGGAGCCCGCCGAGTAGCCCCATCGCGCCGCCTCGGCTACCTGTGGATGGTCGCGGCACGACCCGACCACCGACGACGCCCTCGCCGTGAGCTACACCCACACCGATACGGACACTGTCCTTGCCTGACCCGGGTCATACCGACGACGGCATCATGTCGGTGCCCTGAGGACCGCGCCCCTGGCTGAAACAGCGCCCCCACCGCACGCGCATCCGACCACGCTTGGCCTGCGGGCTACGATGGAGCCAGACGGTCGATCCCGCTACGCGGGAGCCGGGACAGCCGAAAGGCGGTCGCCGTGAACAAGCGGCATCAGTACCGCGACATGGAGCGCGAGTACGTCACCAGCAGCATCTCCATCAGGGGGCTGTGCCGCAAGCACGGCATCTCTGCCCACAGCCTCGTCTCCGTGCAGGCCCGGAAAGGGCGGTGGCAGCAGAAGCGCGAGCAGTACCAGGCCAAGGAGTCGGACGCCTACATCGAGAAGCACGCCGTCCGACACGCTGACCGGCTGGCGGGGATCGAGGACCAGGCTCTCGACGCCATCGACCAGGCGCTCGACAAGTTCCGCGAGGACATGTGGGCCACGGAGAAGAAGCGCATCGACGGGGAGTGGGTCGAGGTGCCGGTCATGCGGCTCAAGCCGAAGGATGTCGCCATCCTCCTCGACCGCCTGATGGTGCTGTTCGAGCGTCCCTCCACGATCAGCCAGCACCAGGGCCTCAGCGTCACCTCGGAGCTGTCCGCCGACGCCTTGCGCGAGTTCATCGAGGCGACACGGGGAAGGGCAGGGCCATCCCGGATGGATGTGTCACCGCTGCCGCGAAGACGGCGGCTGGACGACTGAGCACGGAGGTTCGCAGTCACTTCGGACCTGGCCGTCTGGGCCACGCACCGCTCAGGCCGTCCGGCCCTTGACCCGCTAACCGGGGCGCGGAGGATGCAAGGCATCGCTGCGGAGGGACAGCCGATGCGAAGCTCGGCGACTACGGCACTGATCGTTGTACTGATCGCGGCCGCGATCATGGCGCTGGGCTACGCTGCCATCCACGGGATCCCGTACAGCCATGGAGCGGGCCCATCCTGCGCAGATCACGAGATCGCGCTCCTGGCCTGGGGCGTCCTGTCAGGTCTGGTGATCACCTTCCTGGGCACCGTGCTCCTGGCCTGGCTCAAGTCGCCCATCGGCGCGTACTGGCTTCTGGTCGGAGTGCTCACGCTCGTCGCAGGGATCGGGTTCACCCTCAGCATCGAGACCCACGAGTTCTGTGGACGGGAGTCGTGGTGGAAGGAGGGGGCCTTGATGGCCGGGTTCACCTTCCTCGCGTCGATGGCCGGACTCAGTGCGGGCTACCTCTGGCGGGTGAAACCGTAGGAGGCTGGCCCTCCGGCTGCCTGCTGGCTGAGTTGAACCCGGAGAGGGAGTTCGAGTCCGGCTCTCGCGGCGCTCCCGCGCTGCTGGGCCGTCCGGCCCTTGACCCGCTGGGCAGGGCGCGGAGGATGAGCGGCATCCGCATCGGGGGACGTGACGGGCAAACGAGTCGGCCTGCTAGGCGTGCTGCTGGTGCTGGTGCTGGTGCTCGGGTCTGGGGTGGAGGGTCAGTCACCGACGCCCGGGGCTACGCCGCCGTATGCGCCCATAGACCTTGCGTCCGCCATCCCATCGCAAGTGGGTGATGTCGCCCTCGACGTCCGCTCGTGGACTGGCCCTGAACTGTTGGCGGCGGCAGACGACACCGATCGCACCGCCATGACGGCGATGCTGACAAGCCTTGGCAAGGAGCCGGAAGACCTCACGGTCGCTACCGCCGAGCCATTCGACGAGTCGGCTCCCGATACGTATTGGGTCACGGCGACTCGCGTCGTCGGGGTGCCTGCCGACACCCTCATGGACGCAATGCAGCAAGCTGCACTGTCGCGCCATGACCGGACGCTGCCGGAGAACGTCTTGCGTATCAACCTGCCGGTCGCTGGCCGCACCATCTATCCCTCCTACAACCGCTACACCGGACAGTCGTTCAACTTCTTCTACCTGCGCGGAGAGGTCCTCTTCAGAGTCGAGGGCTACGGCGACGTCACCGTCGAGGACGTGCTAGCCGTACTGCCGTAGGAGGGTGTGATGCGAGTCGGACTGCTGGTCATGGCGCTGGTCATGGCGCTGGGGTTTGGGGCCGTGGCGCAAGAAGCGTCGCCTGAGCCGCCACCGTGGTTCGGTGGGCGGGTCGAGATGCCCGAGTATGGCTTCGCAGTCACCCTGCCCGACGACTGGGTGGCGTTCGACCCCGCCGCGGACGCGCCCAGCCAGGCCGCGGCAGCGGTCGAGGCACTCGACCTGACCGCGTGGCCGATCGACGAAGCTGATTTCGTGGGAAT
The DNA here is from genome assembly GCA_963712735.1 of uncultured Chloroflexia bacterium. GTDB lineage: Bacteria > Chloroflexota > Limnocylindria > Limnocylindrales > CSP1-4 > JAFMJV01. Next base: position 572,483 of record CAVQIZ010000005.1, read on the forward strand.
GCTCGCGGCGGTCGAGGACCTAGGCTTCCACCTTCTCTCGCAAAATGCCACGAGCACCAGCAGCTGTGTCTGGACGGCCGCTCCCGTGTCGGCCGTGACCGCTGAGCAGATGGCACGCTTGGTCTATGACTCGTAAGCCTCGGACCCCGCTGCAAGCGATGTCCAGCCTCCGCAGGCTGTCGATTTGCCTGCGGGCCCAGCCCATCACATCCGGATGTCGCTGGTGGCTGGACTGGTCGAAGAGTCGTCGCCTACGTCGGCATACGTCCTCGCGATGGGCGACGGCGTGTTCATGGCGGTATGCAACACCTACGCTGCTCGCCCCGATGACGACTGGCTGTCCATCGTCGAGACCATCGAGTTCCTGCCCGCCGAGGAGTAGGTCGCGGCTGCCGTCAGCGGCCATGCACTCTGCGCGGGCGGACGAGATGGACATGTCCAGTGGACTGTCCGTTTGACGCGCTACGCGGCGAGCAACTCCATCACGAGTTCGCTGACACCCTCGACCACGAACGTTGGCCGAGCGCCCCCAGAACCGTCCGGGGGCGCCATAGCCACGCACCTCTCCGAAGAACGGCTTGGCCGGCGGCGTCCGCTGATGGAGTCCGGGTCCACCGACCCTTCCATGGCCGTGACGTGACCACTAGTCCGACGAGCATCGCATGGCGGCCGGTGAGAAGGCCAAGCGAATCCGTTACCGCGAAGCTGCATCGGAGGCCGCCGCCATCGTCCGACCGGACTGAGATGCTGAACCGATCGTCCCGGGTGTTGGCAAGGGCCGCAGGTCCCTGGCGTCGAGGCTGTGGACTATGCCGTTCTGCGCAGATGCTCACGCCCGTCGCGGCCAGCGCCATGTGCATGCAGCCGAGCACCCGATCGTTCCCACAAGGGCTGGTCGATGTGGCTGTCGGACCCGCTGACCGCGGACCCACAGGTGGCGACCTCCGAGTGCCGCAACCTCGCGCTCATCAGTGGCCTACCATCGCAGCGTCCACTGATCCCGCAAGGTACGCAGGCCTGATGAATCGACTCGTTGCCCCAGCAGCCCTCGCCGCCATCGTGGTGGCAAGCCTTTCCACCGCGACGGTCTCACAGTCCCCATCACCGGCGGCTGCCAGCAGCCCGCTCACGACCCCGGCCGCCGAGCTGTGGTCGGCTCCGGCGCGCACGACGACCCCGATGTCCCCCACGGACGCGGCGGCCGTGGACGCGGCCGTCGAGAAGGCCCTGGCCGAGTCCATCGACGGTACCCCAGGGGCGTGGGTGGGCGTGTGGAGCCCGACAAAGGGGTTCTACGTCCAGGCTTACGGGAATGCCGTGATGCCCGGCACCGCGGCCACCGTGGGCGACCACAACTACATCGGCAGCGCGACCAAGACGGTCACCGCGACCGCCGTGCTGCAGCAGGTCGCCGCCGGCACGATGAGCCTCGATGACACCGTCGCCAAGCTCGACCCCGCCCTCGCGGAGACGTTCCCCGCGATCACCGACATCACGGTCGAGCAACTGCTCGGGATGACCTCCGGCCTGCCGGACTATGCCAATGAGCCGAAGGGTGTCATCGGGATGGTCGCCACGGATCCCACCATGCAGTTCAGCGCCGAGGACCTCATCCGCATCGGGCTGGCGGCCAACACCATCCAGCCGCCCGGAACGCCCGGGTACTCGACGACCAACTACATCATCCTGGGTGAGCTGCTCGCCGCCGTGACCGGAAGGAGCGCCGAGGACGTCATCAATGGTGTCTTCGAGCAGGCTGGGATGACGCAGTCCGCCCTGCTCCCGCCGCCTGCGGCACTCCCCGAACCCGCCAGCCACGGCTACCTGGGCGACCTCGGCGCCGGGGAGGTGGCGATGTTCGGCGGCCCGACGCTCGACGGCTCCACGGACGTCACCGACTGGCGGCTCGACTGGGGTCGGGCGGGCGGCGGCGCCTACTCGACCATCGAGGACCTGGGCAAGTGGGGGTCGCTGGGCCTGGGCACCGCGCTCCTGCCCAAGGCCCTCGGGGATGCTCGGCTCTCGAACCTCCACGAGACCCCGCTGGCCGGCCCGTACGGTCTTGGCATCCAGGACTTCGGCGACGGCTGGATCGGCCACGGGGGCCAGGTGATCGGCTGGGAGTCCATGGTCAAGCAGAACCCAGAGACGGGCGCGGTGATCGTGGTCATGGTGAACAGCAGCGATGGCAGGGGAGACGTCGACAAGGCGCTCGAGCCCTTCGCCACGGAGTAGCATCCCGAGGAGAACCCGGCCAACGGGCGTCGAGGAGCCCCTGCCGGGTTCAGCGCGCCGGTCGGCGTCACGAACAGGCTCTGACGCGGAGCATCGTGTCGGCCATCGGGCGCGGCCACGTCGTCGGACATCCTGCGATGTCTTGGCGTCATCGAAGAGGCCCGCCTGGGCCTCGACGCGCTCTACATCCAGGCCAAGAACTACCAGGCCGGGAATTGCTGCTGGTGCCCGGCCTCGGGCGCGGCGAGGTCCACCCCGCGTGGCAACCTCGGGCGTGAGCCCATCCACAGAGGCGTAGACGAGGCCCGTCCCGCGAGGGGCGGACCTCGTCTTGGTCGCGGCAGCAGGCAAGCCGACCAGCACCCGACCGCCCTCAACGCCCAGCGGCGCGAGCCAGATCCCCATCGGGGTAGACACGGATACGATGGGCATCTGCCCCTGCTCGAGCCGAGCCACGCCGACATCGACACCACGGCTGTGCCGTGGGGGCAGCGCCTGGGTTGCCGCGAACATCGCGAGCCCTCGTGACCTCCGCCTCTTGTCGGTCGCTGTCGGCGAGCGCACGCTGGCTCTGAGCGGGAGGCTGTGAAGCACGACTCGCATACGTTGGCCGCTTGGGTCATGCCGAGCCACTGGCGAACCCGACCCGCGCATGAGCACTTGGAGGTGCGAGATGCGTGCGCTGAGGGCGGTGCTGACAGCGGCGATCAGCGTGGCGCTGTGCCTCGGCCTGGCGACCACCGCCACGGCGCAGGAGGAAGCGGCTCCGGTCACGTTCGTCACCGGCACCGTGGCCGAGGTCTACGGCCACAGCTTCAGCGAAGCGAACGTACCCTCCGAGGTGCGGGGGTATGAGGTCACGGTCGGGACCAGCCAGCCGGCCCTCATGCGTCAGGTTGTCGAGTGGAGCGACCCACGACTTCCGGGCGATCTCTGGCTCACGCTCGACTACACGCTCATCTGGAAACCATCGGACGTGCTCGACGGTGCCATGAACACCGTCAGCCGGAGCCTGCTTGAGGACGAGCGTGGATGCTGGCGAGGCACCGGGCGCTGGGTCAACGACGGGCAGGATCGATACAGCTTCTACGTCCTGACCGGCGAGGGCGACTACGAGGGCCTCTACGCGCTGTTGCACGGGGTGACCCCAGCGGGCGTGGAGGGGCCGTGGGACCTGGTATACGAGGGCTACATCTTCGAGGCCGAGATGCTGCCGTTCCCCGACGAGCCGGTCCCGGACATGACCGAGGCTCGACAGTTGTACCCGTTGCCCACCGGGCCACCAGCCGAGTGACCGGCACGCCGCCCAGGCCCGGTGCGGAACTCATCTTGGTTGCGGCAGCAGGCAAGCCGGGCGGCATCGACCCTGCCACCGGCGTCGCGGGGATCGACCTCCGGGACGCCAGCGGCGGCTCGACCCCGACGACCGCGCCCTGCTCACGACGCGCTACGCCCTCGGCTTCGACGCGAGCGGTTGCCAGCCAGTAGGCCCGGCCCGACGGCACGGCCTGGACGGACGCGGGGTCATGCATCGGCCAAGCACCTGCGAGAGTACGTCACCAGCCAGATCAGCCTGCGGGCGTTGTGCCGCAAGCACGACACCTCGGCCCACTCCCTCGTCACGGTCCAGGCGAAGAAGGGCAAGCGGCAGATGAACCGCGAGCAGTGCCCCGCCAAGGCACCAGCGAGCCAGTCGATGCGCTCGGGAGTCGTCTCTTTCGTCGAAGGACGGGCGGGCCTGAGGCCCCCCAGCCGAGCCTTCCTGCTAGCGTCGCACCAGGTCGCCTGTCAGCTCTCTGCACAGTCGTCCGGTGCATTGTGGTGGACGTTCTCTCCGCAGGCGACGCCAACGAGGGTGCCCCGGTTGGCCACGCCCCCTCCGGGCAGCGCCGAGGTGTTGCCGCTGACCAAGCTGCCTGTGGTCATGGTCAGGGTGCCGCTGTTGACGATGCCGCCACCCCCGGCCCTCGACGTATTGCCACGCACGGAACTGGTAGCCGCGAGTACGAGGCTGCCGCTGTTGACGATGCCGCCACCGGCGCCGGTGGCCCTGTTGCCTCGAACGACCACGCTCCGCAGCGTGAGGGCCCCTCGGTTGATGATGCCGCCACCCTGGTCACCGGCGCCGCCACGGATGGTCAGGTTCTCGATCCTGACCGACAGGCCCGTGCGCACCCGCAGCACCGTGCCCCGGTCCATGCCCGCCAGCGTCGGTTCACCGGAGCCCTTGGGGCGGATGCCACTGATGGTCAGGATCCTTGCTCACGGTGCTCAGGCCACGGCAGATGCCGCGCACGGTGAGCCGGTCGCCAGCCCGAGCAGCGTCGACCGCTTTCTGCAGGCTGGCCCTGCTCTTACCGGTCGCGCTGTTGCGAACTCGGCAGGACCTGGGTGGCGGCGCGAGACTGAGCATCTTGCCCAGGTCCACAAGCTGGTAGCCGCGAGAACGGTAGTCGTCGATGATCGGCCCCAGGGCTGAGGGGGTGACGCTGGGTCCGCAGTGCAGCAGCACGATGGCCCCCCGGCCACCGCGGGTCGCGTTGTCGATGACGCTGCTCCTGGTGGCCCCTGCATGCGTGTCTCCGCTGTCGACGTCCCAGAGGACGGTTCGGTAGCCCAGGCTATCCGCGATGGCCAGGACCCCGCTGTCGTAGGCGCCATACGGGGGTCGCAACAGCTTCAGCATCGGTCGGCGCAGGGCCTGTTCGATGACCTGCTCGTTGGTGCGGATCTGCGAGCGGACCTGGGCCGCGGGCAGGTGCGTCAGCCAAGGGTGCGTCAGCGTGTGGTTCGCGACCGGGAATCCGGCAAGCATGGCGCGCCACCGGCTCGGATCACGCCTGACGTTCGTGCCGTTGATGAAGAACGTCGCGGTCGCGCGCTTGGCCCTGAGTGTCCGGACGATCTGCGCGCAGCGGTTCGCACTCCAGCCGTCATCGAAGGTGAGCGCCACCCACGGACGTTCGCGCGAGCCATGCTTGATGACCGAGGAGGCCTCCGCCGAGAGCCCGAGCACCAGCACCAGCACCAGGCACAGCAGCGCCGCATCGATACGCGGCCGATGGCAGCGATCCCGGGTCTCCTCGTCATGGTTGCGGCTGATGGCACGTGGCACGAGCGGATCCTCGGGAGCACTGGCCTGCGCCTGCGAGATCGCGGCTGGTGAGGGAGAGTAGCACCATCCACGCGCGGTTCCCTGCCACCGATGGGTCCGGTGGTGCCGGACGCTGCCGAGTAGCGATGCCCGTCGGACTACACCGAGGCCCGAAAGGGAAGTCCGTAGGAGTCGGCACTCATCCAGTGCGAAGCACACGCTGCGTACCACCCGGCCCTGCAGCTCATCTCGTGGTCAGACTCCAGGGTCCCTTCGACCCAGCCACGAACGCCGTGGTGGGGACGACTATCCAGGAGCAGACACGACAGGCTCTGGCCAATGTCCAGGCGATCCTCAACGCTGCCGGCAGTTCGATGGAGAAGGTCGTCAGCGCGACATTCATCCTGCGCGACTCCGAGGACTTCGCGGGCATGAACGAGGAATGGGTGCGCTGGTTCACGTCGGCCTTGCCCGCCCGCCAGGGCGCCCGACATCCACTCGAGATCGAGGGCTTGCTGGTCTCGATCGCGGTGGTGGCCGAGGCGTAGTCCACGAGACGACCGGACGCGCCACGCTAGTCGACGGAGATGCCGAAGCGCCGCCCGTAGCCGAGCATGTCGGCGACCGAGACGTTGCCGCCGCAGAGCACCAGCACCACGTGGTCGGACGGCCCGAACCGTTCCGCGACGTCCTCGAAGGCCGCCAGCGTGCAGGCAGCTGCCAGCTCCGCGAGGACCTTCGCGCGTTCGAGCAGGAAGACCCCGGCGTCGTAGGCCATCGCATCGGTCACGACGAGTGACTCGTGGACGTGCTCACAGGCGAACTGGTAGGCCGCTGTCGCCAGGTAGGGCGATCCGAGCGTGCGCGCCAGGCTCGTCGGGGTCATCGACAGTGGTCGCCCGGCAGCCAGCGAGTCATGGAGCACCTGGGCCCCGTCGGTCTCGACCGCCCAGATCCTGGCGTCGGGCCTCAGGGCACGAACAGCCGACCCGACACCGGTGATGAATCCGCCGCCGCCGACGCTGATGAAGACGTCGGTCAGGTCGGGCACGTCCTCGACGAGCTCGAGGCCGAGCGTGCCGTCGCCAGCCATCATCGCGGGATGGTCGAAGGGGTGCGCCACCGTCGCACCGGACTGCGCCAGTTCCTCTGCACGAGCGAATGCGGCCGCGATGCTCTCGACGAGCTCGACGGTCGCCCCGTAGCCGCGACTCGCGCTCACATAGTTCTGCGGCGTCGTGTCCGGCATCACGATGGTGGTCGAGACACCAAGCGTGGCCCCGGCATACGCGAGCCCCTGGGCGAAATTGCCGCCCGACACGCCGACGAAACGGTCTGCACCGGACTCATCCATGAGCACGAGCAGTTGGTTGAAGGCGCCGCGGGGCTTGAACGACCCGGTCTTCTGGAGGAGCTCCAGCTTCAGGTAGACGTTCGTGCCCGCACGCAGCGACAGCGTCGAGCTGCGGATCAACGGGGTGCGGTGAACGAGCCCGGCGACTCGATCACGAGCGGAACGGATGTCATCGAGCGCGATCACGCGAACCACGATACGTCATGCCACCGACGCCGGGCCAGCACGGACACCCGCGAGGACTCGGCCACGAGTCCCGGCAAGGGCAGGCGCACCCGCGCCCACGGGCAGCCCGTCAGGCAGACGGGCCGGGAGCGGGTACGGTCTCCTGGCCACCGAGGAGCGTGCGAAGGGTGTCACGTGACGCCGAGAGGATGAGCTCCTCGCCCGCCTGGAGTGTTCGCTCGGCTGGCGGATTGGCGTCGTATTCTCCGGGACCCCGGACGATGGCGAGTGTGAAGATGCCCCTCGCCAGCAGGTCACCCACGCTGGTGCCGTCCAGCGGACCTCCCTTGGCCACGCGGTACTCCTCGATGGAGAACGAAAGGTGTGCGCGCGACAGAGCCGCGTCGATGTAGTCGCTCACTGCGGGCCGTACCGCCAGCTCGGCGATGCGGTGTCCGGCCATCCGGTAGGGCGACACGATGCGGTTGGCACCAGCGCGCTTGAGCCTGGCCTCCGCGATGGGTGCATTGGCCCGGCCGACGATGAAGAGCTGGCGGTTCAGCGTTCGCGCCGACAGCACCACGTAGACGTTGTAGGCATCCTCGTCGATGGTCGCCACGAGCCCGGTCGCTCGTTCGATGCCGGCGTCGAGCAGGGTCGCCTCATCGGTGGCGTCGCCTTCCACGATCAGGTAGCCGTCCTCCCGTGCCCGATCGACCGAGTCAGCCAGGACATCGACGATGACGACGCCGCGCCCACTCTCCCGCAGTTCGGTCGCGACGGTGGATCCCACGCGGCCATAGCCACAGACGATGTAGTGACCGCTCAGCTTGGTGATCTGCTCCTGCATCTTCCTCCGCTCCCTGCGTCCACTGCCGATCTCCGCGAGGACCACCTCAGCCATGATGCCGACTCCCCCGAAGAGCAATGCCGTGCCCACGACGGCCGCCACCATGGCCACCACGCGTCCGCTCTCGTCGAGAGGGCGCACCTCACCGTAGCCCACCGTGGTCAGCGTGATGACCGTCATGTACAGCGCGTCCGAGAAGGACCAGCCCTCGATGGCCTCGAACAGGATGGTGAAGGTGATGATGGCCGCGACCACGGCGATGACCCAGGCGCGCACGTGCACCCTGGTGACGCGGATGCGTGCCTGCACGCCGGCCGCCGGTCTCGAAGGTCCCTCCCTTGGCGGAGTCGAGAAGCTCACATCTCCGAGTCTAGTCTCGACGAGACTCAGTCTCAGGGTCAGTCGGAACGCGCTTCGTGTGAGCGTGACCGCGGAACCGGCGTCGGAGGGCGACGGCACGTCGTTCGAGTAGCGTCCCCAGTGCCGCCTGGCGACGGCCCGGCTCACGAGACCGGGCGCGTCAGCCGAACTGCCGTCGCAGCGCCGAGCGGGCGGCGAGGTAGCCGCTCATGCCGTGGACGCCTCCGCCCGGGGGCGTGGATGTCGAGCAGAGGTACAGCCCGCGGACGGGCGTGGCGTAGGGATCACGGCTGAGGGTCGGCCGCGCGATGAGCTGGGGAAGGTCCTGCAAGCCACCGTTGATGTCGCCGCCCACGTAGTTGGCGTTGTAGGCCTCGAGCTGTGGGGCAGTCCGCACGGACCGGCCCAGGATGACATCACGGAAGCCGGGCGCGAAGCGCTCGACCTGCGCCTCGATGAGATCGCTGATGTCGCCGTCCCAGCCACGTGGAACGTGCGCATACGCCCATGCCGTGTGCATGCCCACCGGCGCTCGCGAAGGGTCGGCGACCGTTGCCTGCACGAGCAGCACGAAGGGTCGCTGGGGGATGCGTCCCCGGTGGACCGCACGTTCGGACGCCTCAAGCTCGTCGATGGTGCCACCGAGATGGACCGTTCCCGCCGCGGCGAGCTCGGGGATCGCCACGGGATCGGCCCGGACAGCGCCCAGTCCACCTTGCACACGCCAGGTCCGTAGCGGAAGCGCTCCAGCGATCCGCGGTAGCGTGACGGCAGGCGATCGCCGGCGATCGCCACGACCTGCCTCGGCGTCAGGCCAAGAAGCGTGGCCTGGGCCGGCGGGAGCTCCTCGAGCGACGTGATCGGTGAGTCGGTGATGACCTCGCCGCCCAACGAGCGCACCACACCCACAAGGGCATCGGTCAGCCGGGCTGTGCCGCCGCGAACGACCGGCCAGCCCACCTGGTGCGCACTCATGGCCAGCACCAGCCCGAACGACGCGGTCGCAGGCTGACGCAGTGGCACCATGGCATGCGCCGAGAGCCCGGCCAGCAGGGCTCGCGCGGGTGCCTCACGGAAGACGATGCGTCCCAGGGTCGTCACCGGCGCCAACGCCGGCAGCCCGAAGCGGGCCATCGCGAGTGGATGCCTGGGCACCCGCAGCAGCGGCGCCAGGATGGACGGCATCAGCCGGCCGGCTGCAGCATCACGTACCAGCGGACCCATGAGGCGACGGTAGGCGGCGCCGTCCCGACCCAGACCATCTGCCGTGGTGGCCACGTCACGGCAGAGCAGCACCGCGCGGTCGTCGAGCGCGTGCCCGACCGGCACCTCAGGCTGCGCCAGCTCGACACCCAGCTGCGCGAGATCGAGTGACTCGTAGAAGGGCGATACGAGCGCCGTCGCGACCACCGTGGCACAGACGTCGTGGATGAAGCCCGGCAAGGTCAGCTCTGCCGAGCGCATGCCGCCACCAGGCATCGACGCTGCCTCGAACATGCGCACGTGCACACCCGCACGAGCAAGCGTGATGGCGGCCGCGAGACTGTTCGGTCCCGAGCCGACGATGTTGGCGGTCGGCTCCCCGCGTGGATGGCTCACTGGTCAATCATCGGTCACGCCGACACGAGCCGCCTCCACGAGGAGACTGGAGCCGTATGCTCGAAGCCTGGTAGGCGCGATCACGGCGGGACCGAGTCGCGTGACCCCCGCGCGCGCCCTGGACACGCGATCCAGGCCCGTCACGTCGCCCGTGGCCAACTCTCGGTGCCCGTGGTCAACCGTTCGTGCCGCAGATGGTTGACGGTACGACGGTACCGTCGGCACCCTAGTACTCCCGGTGCCCCACTCAGGGGCGCATCCGAGCCGGTTACCACCGATCTGATTGGCAGGAGCCTGCTCGTGATGGAACGCACACCCAACTGGTCCGCGCAGCGGACCTACGTCGCTCGCTTCGAGGATGGGCCGCGTGACGCCTCCACGAGCGTCATCCTGGGCCTCGAATCAGGGCAGCCGCCGGACCTGCTCCTCACCCCGGGCCAGCCCGACGCGGTCTACATGCTCGCTGGCGGCGAGCGCGAGGATGGCAGCCTGCCCTACATCTGGATGCCCCGGAGCAAGGTCAGTGCACTGCGACGCATGGCGGAGCGCCGAGCTGCCAAGCGTCCACGCGCGAAGTCGTAGCGGCGATGCGCTCGACCCTGGAGGGCCGCCCCTTCGCGGAGTGGCTGGCCCTCGCGATATCGTTACTCATCATCGCGTCCATCCTGCTCATCGTGCTCCGCTGAACCCTTGCGCCGCGGCCTGATGCGGGGGTGCGAGTCGCCTGTCCAGACGTGCCCTCCGGCACTGGCAACACCTGCCCAAGCGTTGCCATCGTCATCTTCAAGAGCGGTGCCGGGATTCCGGTCGCCGAAGACGTAGGTTCTTGGGGGTGCAACATGCGGACGCTACGAACGACCTTGCTGGGGGCGGTGATGCTGGCCCTGCTGGCGAGCTCCGGCACACCACTGCTGGCTCAGTCGGATGATGCCACCGTCGAACCTTCACCCTCCATCGCCCCAGCAGCCACGCCGGCGGCCGTCACCGGCACGCTGGAGTTCGTCGGCCCCGAGTCTGAGTCTGCGATGGGTGACCAGGGCGACGCGGTGACGCACGACGAGGCCACCCTCCACGTGCACGAGTGGACTTCCAGCGACCCACGCCTGACCGGCACGGCGACCTACACCGGCACCTGGCACCTGTACAACCCGCCGGCAGAAGACTGCGACGACCCGGACGTTGAAACGGGAGCCGCGTACGAGATCGTCACCGACGACGGGAGCTGGCGCTGCGGCGGACTTCCGCGCGCCGATCCCCGGTCCCGACGGCGCCAGCAACGTGCACACGCTGGTGTTCCGTGGCGCCGGCGGCTACGAGGGCCTGAGCGCCTATGTCCTCATCGACTGGAGCACGAGCCCGTATACCTTCAGCGCGCTGATTACGCCCAACAACGTTCCCATCGTGCCGGTCATGCAGGGATAGAACGCAGCAGCGACCGGAACATCGTCGTGCGGAGCTTCGTCTAGACTCCGCACCACGATGTCCAGCCTCAGGGAACACCTCGACTCGCCGCAGTTCACCGACGAGCACGGTGAGAGCACCGGTGAGACCGTGCTCCGTGTCGGCGGGAACTGGGTGAAGTCAGGCGTTCCACGCAAGAAGGGCTATCTCTTCTACGCCATCTGCTTCTTCGCAGGTTTGGGGCTCATCCTCACGACGGGGTCGAACTTCGATCTCTTCGCCTTCTTCGGCGTCATCTGCGTCGGGCTCGGCGTGGCGGGCGCCATCGAGACCTATCGCGGTCGGCCCTTCACCAGGATCTTCGGGGGCTGAGCGACTAGCCCCGCCCGGGGGCGCGCGAGGCTAGTCGCCGACATCGGTCACGTCGGCGAAATCGGTCACGCTGGTGACCTCATCCCGGTGGTACGGGATGGGCGTGCCGCGCATGAAGCCACGGGACGAGGTCACGACCAGGAAGAGCTTGCTCGCCTCCAGGATGGCGACGACCACCTCGCGCTGGTCCTGGCACTCGAGCTGACCGACCTCGTCCTGCCGCTCGACGCCGTCGACCCGGTGTCTGCAGTCGGAAGATGCGCCGAGGTGTCGCCGGGAAGCCGTTGTCGCGGGCGAAGCGGACGACCGCCTCACGGTACTGCTCGGCCTGCTCGGGGCGTCGATGCCCCCGGAACGAAGAAGGTCGGGATGTCCTCGGCCATGTCTCCATTGTGCGCGGGCGAGCCAGCCAGCGCGCTCGACGATCAGCCAGCGCGCTCGATGAACCGATGGCGAAGCGCGTCAAGCGTCGAGTCGTCGAGGCGGAGCCCGCGTCGAACGTAGGCCTCGATCGAGCCGAACTCGTCATGCATGGCGTCGAGGGCAGCGTCGAGGAAGCTCGGGCGCACGCTCATCAGCGGCTCGATGACCCCGCGATGGCCACCGCGCGCGACGAACTCCTCGATGACGTGGCTGAAGGCGCGGCGGATCTCCAGGTCGCTCTCGAGGTACTCGCTCATCACCAGGTCCGCCCGGACGCCCAGGAACAGCAGCAGCGCCGCCACGGCCCAGCCGGTGCGGTCCTTGCCCGTGGTGCAGTGGACCAGTGCCGCGCCATCGTCCTGCTCGGCGAGCGCGCGGTAGAGCCGGGCGTACCCGGAGCGGGCACTGGGCAGACGGACCAGGTCGCGATAGGTGGCCAGGTAGAAGCGATCGGTGCCGCCATCGGCCAGCTCCACGGAGGCACGCGGCGGATCCTCCATCAGTGCGAAGACCGCCGCGGGGTCTGCCTCCCCGGAGTCGACCAGCAGGTCGAGGCTCATATGCGTGGCGCCGGCAGGCAGCCGGTCAGGCCGTCGTTCCTGCTCCATCGCGGTGCGCAGGTCGAAGACCGTGCGGATACCGAGCACGGCCAGGAACCCAAGGTCATCGACGCTGGCGCGGTCGAGCGCGACCGACCGGTAGAGAAGGCCGCGGCGGACGCGGGAGCCCGCACCCGCCGGGTGGCCGCCGACATCCCGGAAGTTCGGGATGGTCGGCAGGGTCAGAGGTCGGCCTTCAGGCACGCGTGCGACGCACGACCGCGACACCGAGGCCACCGACCAGGATCGTCGCGGCCAGGAGCAGCACGGCCAGGCGCATCAGCTCGGCGAACGACCGCTCCCCGAGCCCGGGACCCTCGACCGCTACCAGCATGTCCGTGGACGGCAGCTGCGGCGCGACCTCCACGGGCAGGATGTCCACCTCGGCACTGGCCGCGGCGGTCACCACGGCGGGGGTCGGATCGTCGTCGCTGGCCGTCGCCGTCACGGTGTTGACGTGGGTGGAGTTGGCGGGGCCTGTCACCTCACCGCTGAAGCGGCAGCGATAGGTCTCACCGGGCAGCAGCGTGATGCTGCCGTCGGCAAGACACGAACCCCGGCCATCAAGGTCGCCGAACTTGTCGTCCACCAGCGCGTCGAGGGTGACGGGCTCGAAGGTCGACTCGTTGGTGACGGTGATGGTGAAGGTGACATCGCCACCGGGCACGATCAGCTGGGTGGGGTCGGGCGTCTTGGTGACGCTGATGACGGGCGGCACCGGCGTCAGCTCGACGAAGGCATCGTCGGTCGCCTGCGTCTCGTTCTGCTCGTCATCCTGCGCGACCGCCGACACGACATCGGTCTGCGAGTCACCGGCGTTGCCACTGAAGGCGCCCGTGAACGAGCAGGCGTAGCTGGCGCCCACGGCGATCGTCTGGGGAACGGTGCAGTCCGTCGCGCTGATGGCACCGGCCACGAAGGTGACGTCGCCGTAGACATCGTCATCGAGCGAGAGGAGCTCGACAGGCTCGACCGAGTCGTTGCTGACCACGAGGCCGAAGGTGAACGTGCCACCGGGCTCGGGCAGGGAGAGCGGAGTCGCGGTCTTGGTCAGGCTGATGGCAGGCTCGACGTCGGTGACGGTCACGACGGCATCGTCGTCGTCAGACACAGGGGTGCCATCGTCGTCGGTGCCGGCGGCGGTGACCACGTCCGTGACCACGTCGGAGGCATTACCGCTCACGAGCGCGGTGAAGGCGCAGGTGTAGATGTCATCCGGGATCGAGGACCTGGGGGACGGCGCAGTCGGTCACGCTGATGGCGCCCTGCACCGTGGTGATGTCGCCGTAGATGTCGTCGGTGAGGCTGTCGATGGTCACCACGTCGGGGTCGCTGGTGTTCTCGACGCTGACGCTGAAGGTGACCTCGGCACCGGGCTCGGGTACCTCGGTGGGGGAGGCCTGCTTGATCACCTCGATCGACGAGGGGACGTCGGTGAGCTCGACCTCTGCCGAGGCCTCGGCGCTCGCCTCGTTGGCCTCGTCATCGACCGCGAGGGCGGTGATGGTGTCGGTCTGGGTATCGCCGGCGTTGCCGCTGAAGTCGCCGCTGAACGAGCAGGCGTAGCTGCCACCCACGGCGATCGTCTGGGGCAGGCTGCAGTCGCCCTGGCCGTCGAGGTCGCCGTAGACGTCGTCGACGAGGCTGGTCAGCGTGACCGGCTCGACCGAGTCGTTGCTGACCACGAGGCCGAAGGTGAACGTGCCACCGGGCTCGGGCAGGCTGTCGGGTGTGGGTGTCTTGGTCAGGCTGATGGCGGGCTCGACGTCGGTGACGGTCACGACGGCGTCGTCGTCGTCGCTCACGGGTGCACCATCGTCGTCGGTGCCGGCGGCGGTGACCACGTCGGTCTCGACGTACCCGGCGTTGCCGCTGACGATGGCGGTGAAGGCGCAGGCGTACGTCTCGCCCGGCGCCAGCGTCTGCGGCAGGCTGCAGTCGCCCTGGCCATCGAGGTCGCCGTGGACATCGTCGACGAGGCTGTCGATGGTGACGCTGTCCACGCTGCTGGTGTTCTCGACGCTGACGCTGAAGGTGACCTCGGCACCGGGCTCGGGTACCTCGGTGGGGGAGGCCTGCTTGATCGACCTCGATCGACGAGGGGACGTCGGTGAGCTCGACCTCGGCCGAGGCCTCGGCGCTCGCCTCGTTGGCCTCGTCATCGACCGCGAGGGCGGTGATGGTGTCGGTCTGGGTGTCGCCGGCGTTGCCGCTGAAGTCGCCGCTGAACGAGCAGGCGTAGCGTGCCACCCACGGCGATCGTCTGCGGCAGGCTGCAGTCGCCCTGGCCGTCGAGGTCGCCGTAGACGTCGTCGACGAGGCTGGTCAGCGTGACCGGCTCGACCGAGTCGTTGCTGACCACGAGGCCGAAGGTGAACGTGCCACCGGGCTCGGGCAGGCTGTCGGGTGTGGGTGTCTTGGTCAGGCTGATGGCGGGCTCGACGTCGGTGAGCTCGACCTCGGCCGAGGCCTCGGCGCTCGCCTCGTTGGCCTCGTCGTCGACCGCGAGGGCGGTGATGGTGTCGGTCTGGGTGTCGCCGGCGTTGCCGCTGAAGTCGCCGCTGAACGAGCAGGCGTAGCTGCCACCCACGGCGATCGTCTGCGGCAGGCTGCAGTCGCCCTGGCCGTCGAGGTCGCCGTAGACGTCGTCGACGAGGCTGGTCAGCGTGACCGGCTCGACCGAGTCGTTGCTGACCACGAGGCCGAAGGTGAACGTGCCACCGGGCTCGGGCAGGCTGTCGGGTGTGGGTGTCTTGGTCAGGCTGATGGCGGGCTCGACGTCGGTGAGCTCGACCTCTGCCGAGGCCTCGGCGCTCGCCTCGTTGGCCTCGTCATCGACCGCGAGGGCGGTGATGGTGTCGGTCTGGGTGTCGCCGGCGTTGCCGCTGAAGTCGCCGCTGAACGAGCAGGCGTAGCTGCCACCCACGGCGATCGTCTGCGGCAGGCTGCAGTCGCCCTGGCCGTCGAGGTCGCCGTAGACGTCGTCGACGAGGCTGGTCAGCGTGACCGGCTCGACCGAGTCGTTGCTGACCACGAGGCCGAAGGTGAACGTGCCACCGGGCTCGGGCAGGCTGTCGGGTGTGGGTGTCTTGGTCAGGCTGATGGCGGGCTCGACGTCGGTGAGCTCGACCTCTGCCGAGGCCTCGGCGGTGACGGTATTGCCGTCATCATCGTCGGCCGTCGCGGTGATGGTATCGACGTACGGCGAGGCGGCCGCGGTGCCAGTGACGGGCGCCGTGAACGCACAGGCGTACGTGCCGCCGATGGCGATCGTCTGCGGCACGACGCAGGTCGTGGTGACGATGTCGCCGCTGGTGCACGGTGATGTCCCCGTAGACGTCGTCGAGCAGGTCCGTCAGCGAGACCGCCTCGACCGTCGAGAGGTTGGAGACTGTCACGCTGAAGGTGACGTCACCGCCGGGCTCGGGCAGCGAGGCGGGGTCGGGCGTCTTGGTGGCACTGATCTGCGGCAGGACATCGGTGATGCTGACGCGGGCCGGGTCGGTATCGGTGACGACGTTGCCCTCGTCATCCGCGGCGGTTGCGGTCACGATGTCGCGCTGGCTTTGGCCGGCATTGCCCAGGAACTCGCCGCTGAACTCGCAGGCATAGCGGGCGCCGGGAGCGATCGTCTGCGGCACGACACAGCTGGTCGACACCAGCGCCGGGTTGCCGGCGTCGGCGATGTCGCCGTAGATGTCATCGTCGAGGTCCGTCAGGACGACGGCCTCGATGGTGCTGTCGTTCGTGACGACGATGGGGAAGGTGAAGACCCCACCCGGCTCCGGCAGGCTGGCCGGCCGGCGGTTCTTGACCACGGTGATCGAGGGCACGCGATCGGTCAGGATCACGTCGGCGGTCGCGACAGCAGACCCTACGTTGCCCTCGTTGTCGATGACCGTCGGCGTGAAGGTATCGGTGTAGGGCGAGTCGGCCGCCGAGCCGGTCACCGCGCCGCGGAAGGTACAGGTGTAGAAGCCGCCGTTGGCGGTGAGGGTCTGGGGCAGCTGGCAAGTGCCCTGACCGTCGAGGTCGCCGTACACGTCGTCGGGGATGGTCTGCAGTGTCACCGGCTCGACCGAGTCGTTGATGACGGTGACGGTGAACGTGACCGTGCCACCGGGTTCGGGCAGGCTGGTCGGAGCGGCCACCTTGCGGGCTCGGATGACGGGGTCCAGGTTGCCGATGACCACGTCGTCCTGGTCGAAGCCCTGCACGGTGTTGCCGTCATCGTCGTTGGCCGTGGCGTAGACGACGTTGGAGCGCACGTCACCCACGTCGCCGGACACCGAGCCGCTCCACGAGCAGGCGAAGGACGCGCCGGAGGCGATGTCCACTGGCAGACCGCAGCTCGCGCTCAACGGACCCGCGACATCGTCGTTGAGGGCCGTGAGCGTGATGGACTCCGGCGAGGTGTTGGTGACGGTGGCGGTGTAGTCGACGACACCACCCGGCTCGGGGATGGGGTTGGGGACAGACGACTTGAGCACGGTCATCGTCGGCAGCACGTCGGTGATGGGGACGGTCTCGCTGCCGCTGCCGCGGGCGGGGGCACCCTCGTCGTCGGTGCCGCTGGCAGTGAAGGTGTCGCTGGTCGAGTCACCGGCGTTGCCGCTGACGCTGCCGCCGAAGGTACAGACCGCAGAGGCGCCCGAGGCAAGCGTGAAGGGCACGCTGACGTCCGCGCCTGCGGACACACAGGCCAGGTCGGTGGGCACGACGCCGGGGGCGCCCTCGATGGAGTCGGAGAGCGAATCGATCGTCACCGGGTCGGTCGACACCGATGAGTTGGTGATGGTGACGGTGTAGCTGACCGATCCGCCCGGCTCGGGTAGCGAAGCCGGCGAGGCGACCTTGCTGATCGAGAGCGACGGCGCAGACTCGGTGATGGGTACGCTGGCGGAGGCCGTCTCGACGACCGGGTTGCCTTCGTCGTCGGTACCGCTGGCGGTGATGACGTCGGTGGCGGTGTCGCCCGCGTTGCCGCTGACCGTGGCAGGGAAGGAGCAGATGTAGCGCGCACCGGGCGCGATGGTCTGGGGCAGCACGCAGCTGCCCTGGCCGTCCAGGTCGCCGTAGACATCGTCGCTGAGCGAAGTGATCTCGACCGGCTCGATGCTCGTGTTGGTCACCACGACGCCGAAGCTGACGATGCCGCCCGGCTCGGGCACGCTTGCCGGCCGAGGCGTCTTGGCCAGCGTGATCGAGGGCAGCACGTCGTCGATGACGACATCGGCGCGGCCGATGACGAACGCATCGTTGCCATCGTCATCCGAGAGCTGCGCCAGCACGAGGTCGGTCTTGACGTCGCCGGCGTTACCGGTCACGTCCGCGGTGAAGCTACAGGTGTATGTCGCACCGGGGGCGATGGCCACCGAGCCATCGGCGACGCAATCACCGCGTCCGTCGAGGTCGCCGTAGACATCATCGGTCAGCAACGTCAGGAACGACTCCTCCAGCGACGTGTTGGTCACCTCCACGCCGAAGGTGACCGCGCCGCCGGGCTCGTCGATGGGGTTTGGCGTGGCCGTCTTGGTGACCTCCAGCGCCGGCAGGATGTCGGTGATACCGACGGTCGCCGAGTCGAAGCGCACGAAGGGCCCGCTCGCATCGGTGCCGCGCACGCCCACGACATCGGTCTGGGAATCGCCCGGGTCGCCCGTGAAGACGCCAGGGAAGGAGCACGTGTACGTGCCGCTGGCGATGGCGAGCTGCGGCAGGACACAGTCACCCTGCCCGTTGAGGTCGCCATAGATGTCGTCGAACAACTCGAGCACCGAGAAGAAGGGCTCGCCGGTGACGGTCACGCTGAAGGTGAAGTCGCCGCCCGGCTCGGGCAGGGTGGCAGGGCTGGCCGACTTGCTGACGGTGACCGAGCCGGGACCCACGCCGCCGCCGCCCACGCCGACCGTAGCGCCGTCGCTGTCGGTGGCGGTGTTGCCCTCGTTGTCGGTGGCGGAGCCGGTGACGGTGTCCCGGACCAGCTCACCCAGGCTGCCGGACACGAAGACGGTGAAGGCGCAGGTGTACGAGTCACCCGGCGCCAGGACCTGCGGCACCGCACAGTCGCCCGGCAGGGCGGTGATGTCGCCGTAGGGGTCGTCGATGAGCGAGACCAGAGTGACGTTCTCGACCGAATCGTTGGTGACGACCACGGTGAACGTGACGTCGCCACCGGGAGCGATGACCGAGGTCGGGTCGGCAGACTTGTCCACGTCGATGGCGGGCAGCACGTCCGCGATATCGATCTGCGCGCTGTCGCTGACGTCCACCGAGGTGCCGTCGTTGTCCTCGCCGGTCACGGTCACGGTGTCCTGGACCGTGTCCCCGCCGTCACCGCTGACAGGCAGACCGAAGGAACAGGCATATGTCCCGCCGGGCGGGATGGTCTGCGGCACGGAGCAGGAGCCGCGCCCATCGAGATCGATGCTGCCGGGGTCGTCGACCAGCGCCGTCAGCGTGATCGGCTCAAGGCTCGTGTTGGTGACGACCAGGCGGTAGAAGGCGGTCCCGCCCGGCTCATCGAGCTGTGCGGGGTAGAGCAGCGACTTGTCGACGCTGAACGTCGGTGGCGTGTCGGTCGTGGTCACGCTGGCGCTGTCGGTCAGCGTCGTGCTGTTGCCCTCGTTGTCCTCCACTGTCGCGGCGACGATGTCGATCTTGGTCTCGCCGGCGTTGTTGGCCACGTACTCCGTGAACGCGCACGAGTAGGTGGCACCGGGCGCGAGCGTCTGCGGCACGCTGCAGGTGCCCTGTCCACTGAGATCGCCGTAGTTGTCGTCGAAGAGGTCCGTGAGCGTGAGGTCCTCGGGCGAGGTGTTGGTGATCGCGATGGTGAAGGTGACATCGCCGCCGGGCTCCGGGACCGAGCTCGGGGACGCTGTCTTCTGCAGGTCGAATGTCGGCAGCCGGTCGACGATGCTGAACGTCGCGCTGTCGCTCTCGACGACCTCGGTGCCCTCGTTGTCCGAGGCCGTCGCCGTCACCGTGTCGGTCTCGCTGTCGCCGGCGTCGCCGGTCAGCGAGGCGGGGATGGTGCACTGGTATGAGCCCGCAGGTGCGATCGTCTGGGGCACCGCGCAATCGCCCTGCCCATCCAGGTCGCCGAGCAAGTCATCGTCCAGGCTCGTGAGCAGCACGGACTCGACGGCGGACCGGTTCACGACGCTGATGCGGATGTCGTAGTCGCCACCGGGCTCAGGGCGGCTGTTGGGCACCGCGGACTTCTGGAGGCTGATCCCGGGGCGGACATCGGTGATCGTCACCGTGGCCTGCGCGCTCGCGGCGGCCGGATTGCCCTCGTTGTCGCGTCCGGTGGCCGTGACGGTATCGGTCTCGCTGTCGCCCACGTCGCCGGTCACCACGGCCGTGAACGAGCAGGTGTACGTGCCGCCTCCGGCCGTCAGGGTCTGCGGCAGCTGGCATGTGCCCTGGCCGTCGAGGTCGCCGTGGATGTCGTCGACGAGCGACTCGAGGATGACCGGCTCGATGGACGGGTTGCTGGCCTGGACGGTGAAGGAGACCGGGCCGCCCGGCTCCGGCAGGCTGCTCGGCGTAGCGCGCTTGGCCACGGCGATGGCAGGCTGGACGTCGGTGATGACGACCTGTGCATCCGCGGTCTCGGTGATGGTGTTGCCGTCGTCATCGCTGGCGATGGCCTCGATGATGTCCTCGCGCACGTCGCCCGCATCGCCGGTCACGGGACCGACGGCCGAGCAGCTGTACGTAGCGCCCACCGCGATCGTCTGCGGCAGGGAACAATCGCCGCGACCGTCGAGGTTGCCGTAGACGTCGTCGCTCAGCGTGCTCAGGGCGATGGGCTCAGGTGACGTGTTCTCCACGCTCACGCTGAACCGGACAGGACCGCCCGGTTCGGGGATGGTGGCTGGATCGGCTGACTTGGAGACCACCATCGTGGGCGGCGCATCGGTGATGTCGACGCTGGCGCCGGCGGTCTCCGAGAGGGGGTTGCCGTCGTCGTCGGTGGCGCTCGCGGTGACGGTGTCGCTGACGGTGTCGCCGGCGTTGCCGCTCACCTGCGCGGTGAAGGAGCAGCTGTAGCTCGCGCCTGCGGCGATGGTCTGCGGGACGGCGCAATCGCCGGGGAGGGCGGTGACGTCGCCGAAGGGCGCATCGACGAGGCTGTCGAGCGTGATGCCGTCGACACTGCTGTCGTTGTCGACGGTGACACTGAAGGTGACGGGGCCGCCGGGCTCGGAGAGCTCGAGTGACGCCAGCCGACTTGCTCACGGACATCGCGGACGGCGTATCGGTGATGGTGACGCTGGCGCTGTCGGTCTCCGAGAGGGAGTTGCCGTCGTCGTCGGTAGCGCTCGCGGTGATGGTGTCCGTCTCGACGTCACCGGGGACGCCGGTCACATCGACCGTGAAGCTGCAGGAGTAGCGATCGCCGGCATCGATCGACCTGTGGCAGAGCACAGTCGCCCTGTCCGTCGAGATCCCCGTGGATGTCGTCCACGAGACTCTCGAGCGTGACGCCGTCGACACTGCTGTCGTTGTCGACGGTGACGCTGAAGGTGACGGGGCCGCCGGGCTCGGGGAGCGCGGTGGGGCTGGCCGTCTTGCCGACGCTGATGGCAGACGGGGTGTCGGTGATGTCGACGCTGGCGCCGGCGGTCTCCGAGAGGGGGTTGCCGTCGTCGTCGGTGGCGCTCGCGGTGACGGTGTCGCTGACGGTGTCGCCGGCGTTGCCGCTCACCTGCGCGGTGAAGGAGCAGCTGTAGCTCGCGCCTGCGGCGATGGTCTGGGGGACGGCGCAATCGCCGGGGAGGGCGGTGACGTCGCCGAAGGGCGCATCGACGAGGCTGTCGAGCGTGATGCCGTCGACACTGCTGTCGTTGTCGACGGTGACACTGAAGGTGACGGGGCCGCCGGGCTCGGAGATCTCGAGTGACGCCAGCCGACTTGCTCACGGACATCGCGGACGGCGTATCGGTGATGGTGACGCTGGCGCTGTCGGTGGAGGTGGCGGTGGTCCCGTCGTCCTGGTCGGTCAGCTCGGCGCTGACGACGCGGCTCACCACCGCGCCTGCGGGACCTGCGAATGGGGCCTGGTAGCTGCAGCCATACACCTGTCCCGCCGCGAGGACGCCACCGGTGGCGCAGTCACCGGTGCCATCGAGGTCACCCTGCACGTCGTCGCTCAGGGCCGTGAGCACGGCCGGGTTCGGCGAGATGTTGGTCAGGCTGACCATGACCGTGGCGACACCGCCCGGCTCTGCCAGCGAGCCGGGGTCGGCGGCCACGATGAGATCGACGGCCGCGATGGCCGGTGCGATGTCCAGCAGCCGCGGCACTCCCGCGGTCGAATCAGGGCTGGACGGGGCAGGCTCCGACGGGCTGGCACTCGGCCCGGGGAGCGGCGATGCCTCTGGGGAGGGGCCAGCGGAGGCCTCGGGCAACTCGGCCGAGCCCCCGGGCAGGGGGGACGGAGCGGCGCTGGCCACCGGAGCCGGTGAGAGCGCGGGGGCCTCGCTGGCCGGCGCAACGTTGACATCGGGCATGGGGCTCGCGGCCGGCGTATCGCTCGGGACGGGAGCGAGGCTCGGAGCGGGAGAGCCGCTGGCGCCATCGGCTGACCGGCCCTGCGCGGGCTGACCAGGTGGTTCGGGTGCCTCGTCGGGCGTGGAGACAGGCGTAGAGACGGCCCTTGGATCGGGCGAGGCCTGCGGCGCCGGCGCCTTCGTCGGCTCGGGCGTTGGGTCCACGTCGACCTCAGACGTGGTCTTGGCCGGCCGCGAGCGGGCTGTCGTGGGCTCAGCCGTGGGTGCCACCGTCGCCACCGGAGTCGGCCGTGGCGCAGTCGCTGGCTCCGCAGACTCCACCGCCGATCGGACGGATGCCTCCTCCGGGTCATCGCCGGCTTGAGCCAGCACCACGGACGGGACCACCATCGAGGTCAGCAGGAGGACGGCCTGGAGCAGCGCGAGCAGGCGCGTCGAAGTAGCACGAGACACGGGTGAACGCACGGTGATGACGACTCCGAAACGTGGACATGCCAGTACCAGGGACATGCCTTCTCCGACCACGGTAGCACCGGACCGACCCCCAAGTGCCCCCTCCGTACGTACCCTTCCCCCACCGCGGATGTGACCAGCCAACACCGCGGCGTGCTCGGAGGAGGGCACTCGCGCCCGGCCGCTGGCGTAGTCTGGAGACATGGCCCAGACCCAGTATGCCGTCGACATCGCGCCGCTCGGCGCGCTCGCCGACCCCCGTGCCATCCTGCGACTGGCCCAGGCTGCCGAGGCGTCAGGCTGGGACGGCCTCAGCATCTGGGACAGCCTGGGGTTGGCCATGGGCACCTCGGCGGCCGATCCGTTCGTCGCCCTGTCCGGCATCGCTGCCAGCACCCGGCAGCTGCGGCTGATCACCTCGATCATCTCCGTCGCTCGGCGGCGACCCCAGCTCGTGGTCCAGGCCGCCGGCACGCTCGACGTGCTGAGCGAGGGTCGGCTCGATCCTCGGCGTCGGCGCCGGCGAGGACCGCCCCGACTTCGAGGCCTTCGGTGAAGCGCACGACCGGGTGCAGCGCATCGCACGCATGGACGAGGCACTGGCCATCATCGACGCAGGGCTGCGCGGCGACACGCTGGCGCACGAGGGCCAGCACCTGCGTGCACAGGGCGTGATCCTGGGGCCGCGGCCGCTGCAGCAGCCGCGACCACCGATGTGGCTGGGCGCCATGCGACGCGGCGGCGTGCGCAAGGCGGCACGCTGGGACGGCTGGATCGCGGTTGCCATGAGCGAGGACGGCGCGTCGATGACCATGACGCCCAGCGACTTCGCCGATCTGGTGGCGCTCGTGCGCCACGAGCGAGCGGCGCTCGGACTGGCCGCCACGCCGTTCGACATCGCCGTGCTGGGCGTGGACGGCATGGGTGGGCTGGGGGCCACGACCTACGCGGATGCCGGAGCCAGCTGGTGGCTGGAGTCGCTGTCGCCGATGCGCGGCAGCATCGAGGAGCTGGAGGCGATCGTCCGCAAGGGCCCGCCACACTAGGGGGAAGAGTGGATCCGAGCGTCGCCATCGAGGCCTTCTCACGCGTGCTGCCGGTCCTGCTGCTCTTCGGCCTGGGGGCCGTCTTCCGGCGCCGACGCTTCCTGACGAGCGCGACCATCGACGGGCTGCGCAAGCTGGTCCTCAACGTGACCCTGCCGGCAGCCCTGTTCCTGGCGTTCCTCGACACGGAGCTCGAAGCTCGCTACGCGGTCATCGTCATCAGCGTCTTCGGCGCGTGCCTGGCCGTCCTTGCCCTCGGGCCGTGGCTGCGGCGTCGAGCAAACATCGGCAGCGAAGCCATGCCCAACCTGATGGCCGGCTTCGAGGCCGGCATGCTCGGCTACGCGCTGTATGCCGCCATCTTCGGCGCGACCGAGCTGTACCGCTTCGCCATCGTCGACCTGGGCCAGGTGCTGTTCGTCTTCTTCGTGCTGGCGCCGGTGGTGATGCGCTGGGCCAGTGGCCAGGCTCCGCCTCTGAGCCGAGACGGCCGCGGCCTTCGCGCGCACACCTGTGATCATCGCCATCGTCGCCGGCGTGGCTGGCAGTCTGCTGGGGTTGGCCGGCCCGCTCGAATCGAACCCGATCGGCTCAGCCGGCCTGGAGACGCTGGCCATGCTGGCCGCAGTGACGACGCCGGCCATCGCCATCGTCATCGGATACTCGACCTCCTTCGGCGCCGGCTCGTTGCGTGACCCGGCGCGCACACTCGCGGTCCGCCTGCCTATCTGGATCGTCCTCGCGCTGCTGTTCAACTGGCTCGTCATCGACGGGCTGCTCGGGCTCGATCGCTTGTTCGGGGCGGCCGTGATGACGATGGCTGTCCTACCGCCACCGTTCGTGGTGCCCCTGTACATGGCCCGCGCCCGCGGTCGTGACGTCAGTGATGACCCCGATCACGATTACCTTGTCAACACGCTCTCGCTGGCCACCATCGTGACGCTCGTGGCCATCACCGTCGTGGGCGTGGTCTACGCCACCTGATCCGCGTCCTCAGCCAACGCCTGGGTGGCCGGTATAACCCTTGCGGATGTCGGCGAACCGCGAGTGCCGGTCGCGCGGTCCCGCACGCAGGCGCGCGATGTGAGCCCGTACCTCGACGCGCATCGCCCACCAGTAGAGGAGCGCCACGATGGTCGCGTAGAGTGCGGCCTCGGCATCGCCGCGGACCAGCACGAACCACGGTGCCAGGAGCAGCGTCCAGCCATCGAACACGATGAGCCGGTCAGCCAGCAGCAGTCCGATGACGACGCTCACAGGGAGAACCACGAGCAGCGCCACCGGATCGATGACCAGCAAGCCTCCAAGGATGGGGGAGACGCCGAACCCGCCACGAAAACGGTGCCAGATGGGCCAGATGTGTCCCACGACGGCAAAGGTCGCGGCCACCAGGTAGGCCGGCTCGTCGGGTGCGATGAGCAGGAAGACGAGCGTAACGGCCGCCGCTTTGGAGATGTCGAGCACGACGACGAGCAGGCCCCAGCGCCGGCCCGCTGAGATGGAGACGTTGGTGGCGCTGACGCCCTCGACTTCGACCGCCCCGCCAGCGTCGAACTCCAGCCTGGCCGTGGTGGGCACACCTCCTGGTGCGGCGATGCGGCCGACCAGTCGAGCGAAGGAGATCGACCCGGCGAAGTAGCCGGCAAGGGCAGCCGCCAGGAGCAGACCCGGGCTACCCAGGGCTGTTCGCCCGCCGCGCGCCGTCGGGGGCGGCGCCGCTTGCCCCACCGCTCGCCTCCACCAGCACGACCCCACTCGTGCCGTCGACGACGAGACTGGCGCCGTCGGGGATGGCACTGCAGGCATGCTCGACCGATACGACACAGGGGATGCCGTACTCGCGCGCCACGATCGATGAGTGCGAGAGCATGCCGCCAGCTTCCGCCACCACGGCGGCAGCCCGCGCGAACAGCGGCGTCCACGCCACGTCCGAGTAGGGGATGACGATGACATCCCCGCTCGAGACCCGCTCGAAGTCAGCGGCGCCGCGAACGATGCGGGCCGGACCTCGCGCGCTGCCTCTCGACGTCGGGTTGCCGGTGAGCCTGTCCCCGACGACGTCTTCTCGGGTTCGTGGGACGAACGCGTCGCCGTAGACGATGTCAGGGACGATCATCTCGAGGGCCGCTTCGACCGAGAGCCGACGCTCGGCGATCAGTTCGCGAGCGCGGGCCGGGGTCGGCGGATCGACCTGCGGCCCAGGCCCGGAGCTCCTCGAGCTCGAGATAGAAGACGTCCTCCGGGACCTGGAGCGATCCACGTCGCACGAGGCGGGCACCCCACTCCAGGAAGGTCTCGCGGAAGAGCCCGTAGCCCCAGGTGTAGGTGGAACTGATGGCTTCACGGTAGATGCGGAAGGCGCCCGTTCGGCGCCACAGCAGCCGAAGGTAGGGACGTCGCCAAGGCGACGTGCGTGCCTCGACCTGCTGCAGTGAGACGGCGCTGCCGCTCTTTCCGGCAGCGTCGACGCGAGACGCGATCATGCGCACCACGCGTGCCGGGTCCTCGCGCCAGGGGGCTACCGAGAAGTCGTTGCCGCTGTCCGAGAGATGGCCGAAGCGGTCGAGGAAGACAACCAGCGCGGCCCCGAACGCGGCCAGGTCCTCCCGCTGCTCGAGCGCCTGCAGTGGTGCCTCATCCAGCGCCGCACGAGCCTCCGCGGGAAGCTCCATCAGCATGGCGTGGAGCCTGTCCAGCTCTGGCTGTGGATCCCATGCATCGCGATCGGCACGGCCGGCAGCGGGATCGATGGCAGCCGGGTCCAGGCCTGCCTGCACGACCTGCCGCTCCAGCCCGCGTCCGTACGCGAGCATGAGCAGCGGCACCACGATATTGGCGTAGGCGGCACGCTGTGTGAGTCGCGCCAGGTCGTCGATGCGTCCGAGCAGGTCGGCCTCGCTGAGCTCGCCAGGCGGGATCCGCACGACGTCCTCGTAGGCCGCGCGCAGGGCCACCACCTCGGCGCGTGCCCAGCGTCCGCGACGGAGGCTGCGGCGCACGAAACGGGGCAGGCGCTGCAGGTGCGGGACCACGCCGGGCCCCGGCCGGAACGTCGGTGCCTCCGGCCCCTTGGGCAGGCCCAGGAGCAGTTCCAGGGAGTCTCGCGGCATGCCGATGGTCTCGAAGATGTCGCCCAGCGTGGTCATGTCGAAGTAGGCCCGGTGACCGAAGGCGCGCGCAAGGTCGTGCGGCTCCACGTCGAGAGGACCTACCAGCTCTTCGAGCAGCTCGATCCAGGCGGCGTTGACGATGGGCACGTTGACCGTCCAGACGAGCGGCTTGATGACCCCGGGCAGCACTTCGCGTGCGATACGGTTGGAGTAGACGCGGAGTCCCTCGATGCCGGTGATGGGCCGGGCCTGCAGCCACCACAGTCGGCTGCCATCGTGGGCCCATTCGACGTCGACAGGACGCCCCATGTCGTGCTCGAGGCTGGCCACGCCCGCGGCCACCTGCTCGATGATCTCCTCCGCGACTCGCGGCTCATCCGGGCGGATGGTGAAGGCGCCCCAGTGGCGAACCCAGCGATCGGGGGTCACGCCATCATCGGCCAGCGCGAGGCCGCTGCCGGGGACGGCCTCGACCACCACCTCGGCGAGACCGGTCAGCGGGTTGCGGCTGAACGAGACCCCGGCGACGGAGGCCTCGACCATGGCCTGCACCACCACACCCACCGAGGGTCGCCGGCTGACGCCGGAGTGCTCGAGGTAGACATCGAGACGATCTTCCCCGTCCGCGGCGACCTCCCGCACCGCAGCCATGACATCCGCGGCCGCGACGTCGAGACGTGTCGAGAACTGCCCTGCGAAGGATCGTTCCTCGCCGTCCTCCAGGTCCGCCGAGGAACGCACGGCGTAGCGCCCCTGGGGGTCGAGCCACCGCTCGAGCGCTGCGTTGAGCGTCTCGCGGGCGACGGCCTCGCCGGCCACGACGCCTGCGGCGACCGAGGAGGGGATGGCGACGGCCGCCGGCACCGCCGCACCCTGGCTCGCCAACCACCACAGCGAGAAGGCCTTGCGGCCAACGGTCACGGCATCAGGCGGAGGCGCCCCCGCGCCCAGCGGCACGAGCGGCGGCCGTGCGCGCGTGTGCGGGGGCACCGGCGAGCGGCGGCGGGGCGCTGTGACCGTGCGGCCGGGCTCGTGGCCGTCCTCGTGCGCGTGGGCCACTCGCCCCGGCCGCGCGTGCCGGGCGAGCGGAGCAAGCGGGTTCACCCTGCAGCGGAGTCGATCAGCGGCTCGATCCATCGCGCCGCCATCTCGAGCAGCGCCGGGTCGTCGTTGAGGCTCGGCAACCGCAGGGTCTCGATGGCAGGGTGCTCTCGGATCAGCTCGTCGACCGCGTAGCCGACATCGAGGATGGTCTCGTGGTTATCCGTCACGAAGCCGATGGGCACGTAGGCGATGGCGCGTGCGCCAGTGGTGATGAGGTTGCGCGCCGCCTGCACCATGTCCGGCTGCGTCCAGCGACCGGGCGTCGGGTGATTCATCCAGCCCACGCTGATCGTGGGGTACTCGTGCACCAGGCGGTCGCGCACGTGGTAGTACAACGCTCGACTCTCCTTGATGCCCGTCTCGAAGCCCTTGGCCTTGTAGGGGCAGCCGTGGTTGAGCAGGACGATGCCGATCTGCGAGCTGGCGTAGCGCTCACGCAGCGGCCGCACGCCGTCTCGGATGTGCTCCGCCAGGCGTTCGTGGTACTCAGGGCGGTCGTAGAAGCTCGGCAGGTAGCGCACCTCGCGCAGCCAGGCGCCGTCATCCCCGAGCGCCTTGTTCACCTGCTCGAGCGATAGCCCGCCCGTGTACACCGAGTCGACCACGAGGAAGGGATAGATCGACCAGTCGCTCGAAACCCGAGTCGCGGATCACCGGCAGCACGTCGTCGGGCAGGTAGCCCTCGCAGAAGTTGAAGGCAGTGAACGTCTCGACACGCTCGCCGTACGTCTCGTGGAGGGCCGCGGCGATGCCGGCTCGCTGGCGCTCGAAGATCGCGTTGTGGGGCGAGATGAAGTCGTTGGCTCGCTCGTACTCGGCCCGGGCGCGCTTGGCCAGCCGGCGCGACATGAATGGAACGACACGGGTGGGGAACCTGATCGACTTGCTCACCAGCAGGTCGATGGACTTGCGGTTGTACTCGGTCAGGTCGTCGTTGTCCTCGACCTCGCCATAGCCGCAGAGCAGCACTGCCACTCGTTCGCCGTCCTCACGGGGATGCTGGTGTGCGCCAGTCGTCATCTAGAGGCTCCTTCACTCAGTGTCGCCCGATCGCGGCATGGTGTCGTGGGCACCGTCCGCTCGCAGCGGGTCGGTCGTGCCCCCAGTCTGGCCCCCTAGTGGCCCACGATGGTGGCGAAGCGCTGGTGGTACTCGGGCGGCTCCAGGGCGCTGCTGAAGTAGTAGTCGACGGCGATGACGCTGCCGGCATCGAGCTTGACCAGGGCCACGATGTGATCAGGCCCGTGGTCACCGGCGGCATCCTCGATGACGCCCTGGCCGATCCAGGTCTGCCCCTCGCCCTGCACGCGGCGCCACTCGATACGCGGCGGCTCGCCGGTGCGGCTACGGTACATGCCCATGATGCGGTCGCGGCCGATGAACCGCTCACCCATCTGGGGGCGGCCTTCGACGGCACCGGGCGCCAGCAGCGACCCGTACGTGTCCAGGTCCCACTCGGCGAACGCGCGCAGGAACTTGCGGGCGACGACGCCTTCTTTCATGGTGCGCATACCTCCTGCTGCGCATCCTAGCCGCTCGGCTCGCATGACGCGTGTACCGCCCGAGGGGGCGAACCGGCCCATCCGGGGCTGCGGCCGGGCCGATACCATGCCACCACGATGACCGATACACCCGCAACCTCAACTCCCATCCAGGACGACGCGTCCAAGGCCTCGCGACCTGTCCGCAGCTCGCTCAAGACCTTCTTCAAGCCACGTTCTGTGGCCCTCATCGGCGCGACCGAGAAGGCCGGCAGCGTTGGCCGCACCATCCTCAGCAATCTCATCGCCAGCCCCTTCGGTGGGACCGTCTACCCCGTCAACCCCAACCGACCGAGCGTCCTGGGCATCCAGAGTCACCCCAACATCGCGTCCATCCCCGAGCAGGTGGACCTGGCGGTCATCGTTACCCCGCCCGCGTCGATCCCCGGCATCATCGAGCAGTGCGGCGAGGCTGGTGTTCCGACTGCCGTCGTCATCTCCGCCGGCTTCAAGGAGGTCGGCGAGGAAGGCGCACGGCTGGAGCTCGAGCTCGTGGCCAAGGCACGCGAATACGGCATGCGCGTCATCGGGCCCAACTGCCTCGGCGTGATGAGCCCCATCTCCGGGCTCAACGCCACGTTCGCAGCGGGCATGGCCAACAAGGGCCGCGTCTCGTTCATCGGCCAGTCGGGCGCGCTCATCACCGCCATCCTCGACTGGAGCCTGCGCGAGGGCGCCGGCTTCAGCTCCATCGTCTCGCTCGGGTCGATGGCCGATGTGGGCTGGGGAGACCTCATCGACTACCTTGGCGACGACCCCGACACGGATGCCATCGTGCTGTACATGGAGACCGTGGGCGACGCGCGTGCCTTCCTCTCCGCCGTCCGCGAGGTGGCGCTGCAGAAGCCGATCATCGTGATGAAGCCGGGCCGCACGGAGGAGGCCTCTCGCGCTGCGGCCTCGCATACCGGCTCGATGACCGGTTCCGACGAGGTGCTGGACACGGCCTTCCGGCGCACCGGCGTCCTGCGTGCCGACCGCATCAGCGACCTCTTCTACTTCGCCGAGATCCTGGGCAAGCAGCCGCTGCCCAAGGGGCCCCGCCTGACCGTCCTCACCAATGCCGGCGGTCCCGGGGTGCTGGCGACCGATGCGCTCATCCGCTCCGGCGGCCAGCTGGCGCCCATCTCCGCGGAGACCATCGCCAAGCTGGACGAGGTCCTGCCCGCCACCTGGTCCAGGGCCAACCCCATCGACATCATCGGAGACGCTCCGCCCGAGCGATACGCAGCCGCCCTCGACATCATGGCCAAGGACCCCGACAGCGACGGCCTGCTGGTGATCCTCACGCCGCAGGCGATGACCGACCCGACCAAGACCGCACGCGAGATCATCCCGTATACCACCAACGCGGGCAAGCCCATCATGGCCAGCTGGATGGGCGGCAGCGATATCGAAGCCGGCGAGCGCATCCTGAATGAGGCCGGCCTGGCCACGTTCCCCTATCCCGACAGTGCCGCGCACATGTTCACGGAGCTGGTCGCCTACAGCGAGAACCTCAAGTCGCTGTACGAGACGCCGGGCCTGACGCCCGAGTGGGTGCGACGGCCCCAGCGCAAGCGGGCACGGCAGCTCATCGAGCAGGCGCGCGCCGACGGACGCACGACCCTGTCCGAACCGGAGTCCAAGGAGCTCCTCGACGCCTACGGCATCCCTGTCGCGGAGACCCGGGTCGCCGGCACCGTCGAGGAGGCGGTGGCGGCCGCCAACGACATCGGCTACCCGGTCGTGGTCAAGCTCGTCAGCCACACCATCACCCACAAGTCGGACGTCGGCGGCGTGCGGCTCGACCTGGCCGACGAGACGGCCGTGCGCGATGCCTTCAGCGGCATCCAGGCCTCCGTGACCGAGCAGTACGCCGCGAGCGACTTCGAAGGTGTCTCCGTCCAGCCCATGATCGACCGCAGCGGCTACGAGCTCATCCTCGGCAGCAGCATCGATCCCCAGTTCGGGCCGGTCCTGCTGTTCGGCCTCGGCGGCACGCTGGTGGAGGTCTTCAAGGACAGCGCGCTGGGGCTTCCGCCGCTGACCGCGACACTGGCACGACGGATGATGGAGCGGACCAAGATCTACACCGCCCTCAAGGGTGTGCGCGGCCAGGCCAGTGTGGACATGGCCGCCCTCGAGCAGCTGCTCGTCCGCTTCAGCGAGCTGGTCGTGGAGCAGCCGGCCATCGCCGAACTCGACATCAACCCGTTGCTGGCCTCGCCAGAACGCCTCATGGCGCTCGACGCGCGCGTCATCCTGCATCCGGGCGATGTCGCCGACGACGACCTGCCCAAGCCGGCCATCCGGCCCTACCCACGGAAGTACGCCAAGCCCTGGAAGTCGGGAGACGGCATGGACTTCGTGGTGCGGCCCATCCGCCCGGAGGACGAGTCGCTGGTGGTGGACTTCCACGGGCGCCTCTCGAACGAGACGGTCTACAACCGCTACTTCACCAAGCTCGGCTACGAGCAGCGCATCGCCCACGAGCGCCTCGTGCGGGTCTGCTTCACCGACTACGACCGCGAGATCGCGCTCGTAGCGGAGCGGCTGGACCCCGAGACGGAGAAGCTGGCCATCGCCAGCATCGCGCGGCTCGATCCGCCTCCACAACTCCAACACCGCCGAGTTCTCACTCATCGTCGCCGACGACTACCAGGGCCACGGCCTGGGAACGGAGATGGTGCGACGCATGGTGGACGTCGCACGCGAGGAGGGCCTCAGCCGACTTGTCGCTGAGATCCTCGCCTGCAACGGCGGCATGGTCCGCATCTGCCAGGAGCTGGGCTTCAGCGTCACCGCCGACGAGGGCGGAGAGACGCTGCAGGCCGAGCTCGTGCTGGGCTAGGGGTCCGGCCAGGCGAAGAGCACGGAGGGCGCGAACAGCGCCCGGGCGCACGGGGCGCATCAAGCACGCACGGGCGCCGGACGCGGTCAGACAGCTACCGGATGGCCCATCGACGTGGATGCCGGCGATCGGCGCGTCGCCTCGGCGACGGCGCGCGCCCACAGCGGCGCGCGTTCGAACTCGCCGTACAGCAGGCGTGGGCGCTGGCTCACCTTGAAGGATTCCGGAGGCACGACAAGGTCGGCGCCCGCATCACGCAGGCGTCGAGCGATGCCCGTCGCAGCGGAGCCGGAGAGGGCGCGCGGCCAGGCCAGCCGAGTGTCGAAGGCAGCTGCCCTGATGCCGCGCAGAGCCCCGACCGGCAGGCGCCCGAAGAAGGCGTCCACGGGCGGTGTCATGTGCCGCCGCTCGGTGGGACCGCCGACGACCAACAGGTCACAGTGATCCCACACGGTGGCCGAGGCGTCCTCTGCGGCAAGGATGCGAACGGGACCAAAGGCCTCGAGGGCAGCAGCGATCGCCTCGGCGAGGCGCCTGGTATTGCCACTCCGAGAGCCATAGACAACGACGGACCTCACGACGAAACACCTCCGGACGGGGCTGGCTCAGCCCCGGGATCTGGGATGGGCGGGAACTCACGACACGCGGTGCCGACGGCGCGGGCAACACTCCCTGTGGCGTTGGACGCCGGCGGCCACCAGACGGGGCTTCCGTCGACGATGACAGGGTCGCTGCCGCGCAAGGAAGCCGGGTGCGACGCTGGGGCTCCAGGTACACGACTCCCGCGACGACGAGAGCTTCGCGTGCCGCTGCATGCTGTGCGAGCACGAGCGACGGCTGGCGCCACGATGCCGGCCTCCTTTCGTAACCATTCTGTAACCGGGGAGCGGTCGACTCCATGTGCCGAATGTCCCGACCGCAGGCGCCAGTGCGGCTATTCGGCTGGCGTCGCGCTGGCCGCGCTGCGCGGCTACTCCATGGAGTCCGATTCGACCGGCTTGGAGCGGTAGCGTGTGACCAGCTCGCGAACCGCCGACTGGTTGCGCACCGGCGGCAGGCCCTGCTCCATCAGGGCCAGGTCATCGAGCACCATCTCGCCGATCTCGTCGAAGGCCTGCGGGATGCCGCCGGCCCGGTGGGCCTGCAGCACGAGGTTCTCGAGCTTGCGTGCAGGGTGGTCGGCCGGCGCCGGCTCCTCCGGCCAGACGTCGGTGGCGGCCAGGAAGCGACCCTCCTCGACGTAGCGCACCATGGCGTCGAAGTCGACCACCGCGGCGCGGCTCGAGAGCACCACGCGCGCCGCGGCAGG
Organism: uncultured Chloroflexia bacterium; assembly: GCA_963712735.1. Lineage (GTDB taxonomy): Bacteria > Chloroflexota > Limnocylindria > Limnocylindrales > CSP1-4 > JAFMJV01. Next base: position 605,855 of record CAVQIZ010000005.1, read on the forward strand.
GATGAGCTTCATGTTGTCCGCGTTCAGCAGGTGCATCGACTCGTCGGTGACCGTTGCCAGCACGAAGAGGAACGTGCTCGTGGACAGCACCTCCTCAAGGGAGGCAGGGACCATGCCGGCCTCGCGGATGACCGCGGTCGGCAGCCAAGGGTCATAGCAGCGCACGACCGACGGGCGGAACGGCTCCAGCAGGGGCAGCAGCTTGCGGCCGATGTTGCCGTAGCCGAGGATGCCCATCGTCGAACCGCGCAGCAGGATCGAGTCACTGGTGGACTGGAAGACGTACCCTTCTCGGCCCTCGCGAAAGGCGCGGTCCTCGCGACTGATGCCACGTGCGAGGTCGATCGCCAGCCCCAGCGAGAACTCGGCCACCGCCTGGGCATACGTCGGCATGCAGGCGACGACGTTGACGCCACGCTCGAAGCAGGCGTCGTAGTCGACGTTCTGGAAGAAGTTGCCCTCCACGTTGAGGATCCCACGCAACCTGGGCGCCCGCTCCAGGCGCTCACGGGGCAGGTCGGGCTGGCCGATGATGGCGAAGACCTCCGGCAGGCAGGCCTCGATGGCCTCCTCGGAGGGATCTGCCTGCCCGTCGATGACCGTGTAGCGATCGTGGAGGCGTCGCAGCGCATCGTCGGTGAAGATGCGTTCGATGGTCTGGGGAGCCGGGCGCAACAGGACGACCGGCTTGGTGCCGCGCGGCACGTCGGACATTCTTGGTCTCCTCCGGGTGTGACGCAGTGCGTGGGTGCACGACCGCGTGGCGATGGCTGTGGCGAGGGTACTCCAGCACCTCGACCGTCCGAGCGACCGCATCGCTAGAATCGGCGGCCATGACTGACCCCAGCCGCGAACCGGGACGCGAAGCCGATCGTCGTGGGCGACAGGCACCGGCCATCCCCGACGGTGCCGCCATCGGGCCGCCTGATTTCATCGGCGTCGGCGTGCACAAGGCCGGCACCACCTGGTGGTGGGCGCTGCTCGTGGGCCACCCCGACATCGACGGCGTCCCCCGGCGCAAGGAGCTGCACCTGCTCGACCGCATGAAGGACGAGCCCATCGCGACCGAGCAGAAGGAGTGGTACTACCGCCAGTTTCCGCGCCTGCCCGGCCACCTGGCAGGGGAGTGGACGCCGCGCTACCAGGCCCTGCCCCGCATGCCCGACGTCATCGCGGCGGTGGCACCGCAGGCCAAGCTGCTCACTATCGTGCGCGAGCCGGTGGAACGCTACCGCTCAGGGCTCAACCAGTGGCACGAGGAGAACCGGCGCCGCTCCCTGAAGCGCGACGAGCAGTCCGGCAAACGCGAGGCGCGCATGCGCGGCTTCTACGGACGCCAGGTGAAGCGGCTGATGGAGGTGGTCGGTCCGGAGCGGATGCTGGTGCTCCAGTATGAGCGCTGCGTGCAGCAACCCGCCGTCGAGCTCGCCCGCACGCTGGATTTCCTCGGCGTCGCGCCCTTCGATCCCGATCCCCGCCTCGTTCGGACACGCGTGAACGAGACGGTCGGCAACAAGCGGTCGGTGCCGTCGAAGGACGAACGGCAGCTGATCGAGGCGTATGAGCCCGAGGTCGCCCTGCTCAAGCAGCTCGTGCCCGATCTCGACCTGTCGCTGTGGCCGCGCTTCGCGCACCTGGCGGACACCCCAGCCGGCTAGGAGCGGCTCACGGGGCCATCCGGGCATGACTCGTCGGGCGGCCACGGCCAGCGGGGCGGCCGCGGCCGGCAGGGCGACTGCAGCCGCGGCCGACGGATCAGCCGGCCGGCAGGTCAGATCTTCGTCACAAGTCCGCGTGGGGCCCGTTAGCTGACGAACGCGGTCCACCGCCGGCAGCACATCGCGAGTACCCATGCACGGACCTGCATGACGCCTCGGGTCCATGCAGCATCGGTGCATGAGGATGCAGGGCAGCCACGAGGAGGGTGGGACCCCGCGCGAGGAGAGTGGAGCAACCCTGCCCAACGGGCCCCAGCCGGACGGATGACCAGAAGGTACGGCTCGGCGCCCTGGTGCGGCTCGGGGCGCGGGGCGCCGCTGCGTCTCGAGGCCCCGGGATGACGTGGGCCCCACCCGAGGACGAGGTGCTCCGGGAGTACCGATGAGCAGGGGCCGTTCACCAGTCTGTCACGGCGTCTGCGCTAGGCTGAGACCGTCGTCAACACGCTAGGAGTCCGTCAGCAGCCATGTTCCTCTGGGGTCTTTGGATCGATCCGCTGTACCTCGTCCTGTTCATCGTCACGCTCGTCATCTCGGGTGCCGCGCAGCTGTACATCAAGTCCACCTTCGCCAAATGGAGCGCCGTGCGCAACAGCTCCGGGCTGGCCGGCGTGCGCGTCGGCGAGCGGCTCGTGGCCGGGGTCGACTTCGGTGGTGCGCGCGGGGCCGCCACCGGCATCAGCTTCAAGATCGTGCCCGGGGACCTGTCCGATCACTTCGATCCGCGGACACGCCAGATCGGTCTCTCGCAGGAGGTGGCTGCGCGCGAGTCGGTGGCTGCCATGGCCGTGACCGCGCACGAGGTCGGCCATGCCCAGCAGCACGCCGAGGGGACCGTGGCCATGCGGCTGCGCAGCGTCCTCGTGCCGGCGGTGACGTTCAGTCCCATGCTGAGCTACCTGCTCATCTTCCTCGGACTCATCTTCAACCTGACCGGGTTGTTCTGGGCCGGCATCGTGGTCTTCGGCCTGATGGTCGTCTTCAGCGTCCTCACGCTGCCCGTCGAGATCGGAGCCAGCCGCCGAGCCCTGGTGATGCTCCGCGAGACAGGCCTGATCGCCAGCACGCAGGACGAGGAGGGCGTCCGTCGTGTGCTCATCGCAGCAGCGATGACGTATGTCGCCGCGGCGGTGACATCGATCCTGACGCTCCTCTACTACATCTCCCTGGCGCGCCGGTAGGGACCGCGCCTCGCCCCAACGAGCCCATGCACGAACCCCAGCTGCCGGCCACGCCACCCGAAGACACCGATCAGCCGGTGACGGCGGGACTGGACGTCCCCGTCGCCGAGACGCCGCAGCGGTGGACCCGTCGCACCGTCGCCGGCACGGCGCTGCTGGTAGCGCTGCTGGTCGCGGTCGGACTGTTCGCCGCCTGGACGGTGACGCCTCCGCCCGATGACGAGGCGCTGGCACGGCCGGGCGACAGCGACCTCGTGCTCGCCGGCGGTGCACCCTTGTCGTGGGATCCGGCGGCCGTCGTGGATGGCACCTCCGCACAGGTGCTGGCCCAGGTCTACGAGGGCTTGACGGTGCTCGACGCGGGCTCGGTCGTGCGGCCTGCCCTCGCCGACTCGTGGTCCCTGGAGGACGGTGGCCGGAGCATCGTGTTCCAGCTGCGAGACGGCCTCACGTTCAGCGATGGCACGCCCCTGTCCGCGGAGGACGTGCGACGCTCCTGGTTGCGCGTCATCGACCCGGCCGACCCCAGCCCGCTCTCGAGCGTGCTCGACGACGTTGCCGGCGCAGCCGCCTACTCCCAGGGGATCGGCAGTGCCGAGGACGTCGGTCTCTCGGCCGAGGGTCGCTCCCTGCGCGTGGACTTCGAGCGGCCCTCATCCTTCTTCCCAGCCATCGCGGCCGTACCCACGCTGGCGGTCGTACCTCCCGACATCGAGTCGCTCACAGGGGGACCGGCAGCGGGGGTCGAGATAGCCTCCTCCGGCGCGTACGTTCCGGTCGAGCAGGAGCTCGGTCAGCTGCGACTGCGAGCCAACGAGAGCTACTGGGCCGGCGTGCCGGCCATCGAGCGCATCACCATCGTCACCGATGATGGTGGGCGCAGCAAGGTCGACGTGTTCGAGGACGGGGCCGTCGACTGGACCCCCATCTTGCCGTCCGATTCGAGCTGGATCCGCTACGACCGGCGTCTCGGACCACAGCTGCGGCACAGCGAGGACATGGCGGTGGGCTTCCTCGGCTTCGACACCACCGAGCCTCCCTTCGACGACGTCGGCGTCCGCCGCGCAGTGGCCATGGCCGTCGACTGGCGCCGCCTGGCCGGTCTCGACGGCGAGGACGACCCACCGCCGACCTCGATCGTGCCCCCCGGGATCGCGGCTCGAGGCAGCGACGACTATCTGCTGCCCTACGATCCCGAGGCAGCGCGCGCGGAGCTGGCCGCGGCAGGCTACCCCGGTGGGGCCGGACTGCCGACACTCTCGCTGGCGACCTACGGTGTTGGTCCGGCAGCCGCCATCGCCGCGGAGCTCGAGCGCGAGCTGGGCATCGAGGTGAGCGTCGAGAACCGGCCGTTCGAGGAACACTCGCTGCTCCTCGAAACCGATACACCGGACATGTGGACGCTGTCGTGGAGCGCTGATTACCCTCACGCCCACGACTTCCTCGGGCTCCTGCTGCGAAGCGGCAGCAGCGCCAACATGGGAGGCTGGAGCGACACCGCCTACGACAGGCTCATCGATGCTGCCGCAGCCACCGGCGACGCCAGCGAGCAGGAGCGACTCTACGACGCTGCGCAGGCCATCGTGCGAGAGCAGGCGCCGCTCATCCCGCTCGACTACGGCAGCAGCTGGTGGCTCAGCGCCGACGGCCTGCTCGGGGGCCAACTCTCCGGCGTCGGCATCATGCGCTTCGCCGATCTCGCCTGGAGTGACCGGTGAGACACCACCGCGCGGCCGTGGCAGCCGCCGTGCTGACCGCGCTGGCACTGCTGCTGAGTGTGTCGCTCGTCACCGCCCAACCCGACGTCGAGTTCGGCCAGCCGCGCGCGAGCGGCGCCTTCGGTGAACGGGTGGCCTTCAGCACTGAGTTCCGCTCGGCGCAGACACCGCTGCGAGTGGAGCTGCTCACACGACTACCGGGTGCCGAGGACCAGCTCGTCGAGCTGGCACAGGTGGCGCCAGCGGGCGGGGACCGGTGGCAGGCGACGGCCTACCGCGCCGGCCACATCGTGCCCAACACCACCTGGGAGTACAACTTCCGCGTGGTCACCGACGACGGCAGCGTGGTGGGTCCCGTAGCGAGCCACACCGTCAGCGACACGCGCCACCAGTGGCAGATGCTCGCCGGTGACCGCGTCGACGTCTGGTGGTACGAGGGCGACGAGACCTTCGGGCGGCGGGCACTCGGTATCGCCGAGGAGGCATTGGCATCGGCCGCGACACTGCTCGGCGTCGTTGACCTGGAGCCCGTCGACTTCTTCATCTACGCGGACACGCGCGACTTCCGAGAGGCCATGGGGCCGGCAACGCGCGAGAACGTCGGTGGCCAGGCGCACCCGGCCATCCGCACGCTCTTCGGGCTGATCGAACCCCGCGGCATCGACTCCGACTGGATCGAGGAGCTCATCACCCACGAGCTGGCCCACCTCGTCTTCCACGAGGCGGTGGACAACGCCTACCAGTACCCGCCGCGCTGGCTCAACGAGGGCCTGGCCGTCTATCTCTCGCGCGGCTACACACGAGCCGACAGGACGCTGGTCGAGGGTGCCGCTGGCGGCGGCACGATCATGCCCCTGGAGGCCCTCGCCGGCAACTTCCCCACGCGCGTCACGCGCAGCGGCCTGGCGTACGCCGAGAGCGTGTCGGCCGTGGACTGGTTCGTCGAAACCTACGGCGAGCAGCGTCTCGTCGAGCTCATCACCTCGTTCGGCGCGGGCACCGGTCTCGACGATGCCTTCATCGCCGCGACCGGTGAAGACTTCGCCAGCTTCGACGCGGCCTGGCTGGAATCGCTCGGAGCCCGGCTGCCGGAGGCCTATGGGCCCGGCGAACCGGAGCCCGGACCGACGCCCGAGGCATGGGCAGCGGAGGCGAGCGCCCTGCTAGGCTGACGGGGCCTATGAGTGACCTCGCCCAGCGCGCTCTCGATACCGCGTCCCAGCTCGGCGCCACCTACGCCGATGTCCGGCTCGTGCGACGGCGCGACCAGCGCATCAACGTCAAGGCGGGCCGCGTCGACGGCGTGCATCTCGGCGAGAGCGAGGGTTTCGGCATCCGCGCGCTCGTCGATGGCGCGTGGGGCTTCGCCAGCTCGAGTGTCCTCACCGGCCCTGAGGCCGACCGCGTCGCGGCCCTGGCCGTGCGCATCGCGCGCGCGTCGGCTCGGCACACGCACCGGCGTGCCGTCCTCGCCGACCGGCCGCCTGCCGCCGGGCGCTACGAGACACCGCTGGACGAAGACCCCTTCACGGTGCCGATCGACCTCACGGTCGACCTGCTGCTGACGGCTGAACGGGCCATGGCGGCGGTGGAGGGGACGACGACCACCAGCGCCGACTACCGCGCCTTCCGCGAGTGGAAGGACTTCCTCGCCACCGACGGGTCCCGGACCGAGCAGGTCATCACGCACGTGGGAGCGAGCCTGGAGGCCAACGCCGCCGATGACGACGACCTGCAGCGCCGCAGCTTCCCGGAGTCGGGGGGCTTCCGCGCAGCCGGCTATGAGCACGTGCGTGGACTGGACCTCGTGGGGCGGGCGCCGCAGCTCGCCGCGGAGGCCGTCGAACTGCTGTCCGCGCCGGTGCTGCCACCGGGCCGTCGAACCATCATCCTGCACCCCTCGCAGCTCTACCTGCAGATCCACGAATCGTGTGGCCACCCCACCGAACTCGACCGGGTCTTCGGCACCGAGGCCGCGTACGCCGGCACCAGTTTCCTGACGACCGACAAGCTCGACGCCGCCTACGCCTACGGCTCGGAGCTGGTGAACATCGTGGCCGACGCCACGACCCCCGGTGGGCTGGGCACGTTCGGCTGGGATGACGAGGGCGTCGCGGCGCAGTCGGTCGAGCTGGTGAGCGCGGGCATCTTCAGCGGCTATCTCTCAAGTCGCGAGACCGCGCCGCGCATCGGCCGGACCAGCAGCGGAGCCATGCGTGCCGACGGCGCGAACCGCCTGCCGCTCATCCGCATGACCAATATCAACCTGCAGCCTCGCGAAGGCATGAGCTTCGAGGACATGGTGGCCGACACCGACGACGGCCTGCTCTTCGAGAACAACCGCTCCTGGTCCATCGATGACCGCCGGCTCAACTTCCAGTTCGGCGTGGAGATGGCACGCGAGATCAAGGGTGGCAAGCGTGGCCGGCTGTTCCGCAACGCCACCTACACCGGCATCACGCCCCGCTTCTGGGGCTCCTGCGACGCTATCGCCGATGCCGGCAGCTGGCAGCTCGTCGGCGTCACCAACTGCGGCAAGGGTCAGCCGGACCAGGCCATGCACGTGGGCCACGGCAGCAGCGGTGCTCGCTTCCGCGATGTCGAGGTGGGAGTGGGCAACACGTGAACGCAGACAGCCGGGCCGACGGTCCTCGCATCGCGCAGCGCGTGATCAGCATGGCCCTCGATGCCGGGGCCAGCCAGGTCGAGGCGCTGGTCATCGAGGGCAGCTCGGCCCTGACGCGCTTCGCCAACAACGAGATCCATCAGAACGTGGCCGAGGACGACGCCACGGTGAACCTCCGTTTCGTGGATGGCCGACGGATCGGGGTGGCCTCCACCAACCAGCACGACGATGCCTCACTGCGTCGCCTGGCACAGACCGCCGCCGAGACGGCACGCCTCCAGCCGGAGCAGGAGTGGTTCGAGTCGCTCCCATCACCGGGGCCGGTGACGTTCGCCGAGGGCACCTGGGCGGCCGCCACGGCAGCGGCCGACCCGGACGTCCGCGCGGACGCGGCGGCGGCCATCATCGCCGCAGCCGAGGCTGTCGGCGCCCAAGCCTTCGGTCTGGTCGAGACCGGCGCCGAGACCATCAGCGTAGCCAACTCACTGGGGCTGGCGGTGAGCGAACCTCGCTCACGCAGCCAGGTGCTGACGGTGATGATGGGTCCCGGGGGTGGCAGCGGCTATGCCGAGGAGGTGGCCGTGGACCTGACAGCCATCGATGCCGCCGCCATCGGGCGCGAGGCGGCCGAGCGCACGGCTGCGATGGCCGACCCCATCGAGCTGCCCGCCGGCGACTATCCGGTGGTCCTCGACAGCTACGCCAGCATGGACGTGGCGCTGTGGCTGGGCCTGGTCGGCTTCGGGGCACAGGATGTTCAGGAACAACGTTCGTTCTATGAGCCTGGCAAGGTCGTGGCCTCGCCGCTGGTCAACCTCGCGGACGATGGCAGTGACCCGTCCGGCACGCCTGCGTCGTTCGACTACGAGGGTGTGGCCAAGCAGCGGGTGCCTCTGCTGGAGCGCGGCGTCTGCCGCGAGATCGTCTACGACACGCGCACTGCCGCGCATGACGGCCGGCGCTCGACGGGCCACGCCCTGCCGGCGCCGAATCCGTGGGGGCCGTACCCGCTCAACCTCTCGCTGGCAGCCGGCGAGACGCCGCGCGACGAGGTCATCGGCGGCTTGGAACGCGGCCTGCTCGTCACCCGCTTCCACTACACCAACGTCGTCCATCCGCGCCAGGTGAAGGTGACGGGCATGACCCGCGACGGGCTCTTCCTGGTGGAGGATGGCCGGGTGAAGGCGCCGGTGCGCAACCTCCGGTTCACCCAGAGCTATCTCGACGCCCTGGCCGCGGTGGAGGCGGTCAGCCTGGAACGGCGCGCGCTCGACGGAGACGGCTACCTGGGCACCATCGTGGTGCCCTCGCTGCGCATCGGGTCGTTCCGCTTCACGGGCGTGACCGAGCACTAGGGTGAGCGGCCGGTGAGCGAGATCAGGGAGCAGGTCGACGACGCCATCACCATCGAGGGCGGTGCCGACGTCGCGCAGGCCAAACAGGTACTGCGGAACCCGCGCTTCATGGCGCTGTTCGGGTCGCAGATCTTCACCCAGGTCGGCGGCAACATGGTGCTGTTCGGCCTGACCATCACGGTCTTCGGGCTCACTGACTCGAACACCTCGGTCAGCCTGCTGCTGCTGACGTTCCTCGTACCGGCGGTCATCTTCGGCGCCATCGCCGGCGTCTTCGTGGACATGTTCGACCGGCGCAAGATCCTGGTCTGGACGAACTTCGCGCGTGGTGCGCTGTTCCTGCTGCTGGTCTTCTTCACCGACCAGCTCGCGATCATCTACATCGTGACGGCGCTGGTCGCCACGCTGACCACGTTCTTCGCGCCGGCAGAGGCCGCCATGATCCCGCTGGTGGTCAAGCGCGAGCAGCTGATGACGGCCAACAGCCTGTTCATCCTGGCCCTGCAGGGCGCGTTCGTGCTGGGCTTCGCTGTCCTCGGGCCGCTCGCCGAGACAGTCGTGGGAACAGAGACGCTGATCTTCATCGTGGCCGCGGCCTATGGCCTCGCCGGCCTGTTCTGCCTCATCCTCCCGCCGGCGCCCGCCGGTCAGATCGGGGGAGCTTCGCTGCAGTCGGCACGCAGCGCCGTCGCGGCCACCATCGAGCAGCTCAAGGAAGGCATCCGCTACATCCGCGAGCACCGCAACATCTTCTGGTCGCTGACATACCTGGCCATGGTGGCCTCCCTCATCGGCGTCCTGGGCGTGATCGCCCCGGCCTTCACGCGGGATGTGCTGGGCCTGGAGGAAGGCGACCTCATCGTCATCCTGCTGCCCCTCGGTGCCGGCCTCATCGGCGGCATCGTGGTCCTCAACGTCATCGGCAAGTACCTGCCCCGGCGGCGACTGATCGAGGGCGGCATGATCGCCCTGGGGCTCTCGCTCGTCATCCTGGGGCTAGCCCAGGAGTTCATGGGCTCATCTGCTGAAGGGGACCACACGGCGCTGCTGGCGGTGGTGGTCGTCGTCGCCTTCGCTGCCGGCATCTGCTACGCGTTCGTGGCCGTGCCTGCGCAGACGTCGCTTCAGGAGGAGCTCCCGGCCGACGTCAGGGGACGCGTGTTCGGCGTCCTGAACATGCTCGTGAGCATGGCCTCGTTCATCCCCATCATCATCGTCGGCCCCCTGGCCGACCTGATCGGCGCTGCCACCGTCATCGTCATCTCCGCGCTGATCGTCGGCGCCGTGGGCGTGCTCTCGATCATCTTCGCCCACCCACGCGTCACCGGCTCGGCGCGACCGCTCAACGTCGAGCCGATGGATCCGATGACCATCACCACCGCCTCGTCCACGCTGAACCGGCCCTTCCGGCTGCGCTACATCGCCGAGGACATGGAGGACACACAGCCGATCCGGATCATCGCCAGCCAGGTCGTCCCGGGCAAGGCTGGCCCGGCGCCGCCGCGGCCCACCGGCCCACCGCATGACTGAGCGCCCGCGCGTCTGCGTCATCTTCACCGGGGGCACCATCGCCATGCTGCCGGACCCGCACACGGGGGCCGCCATCCCCACGCTCGACGGTCGCGCCATCCTCGCCAGGGTCCCCGAGCTCCAAACCATCGCCCAGCTGGAGGCCCTCGACTGGGGGCTCGTCCCGGCCTCACACCTGCGCTTCAGCCAGCTGCTCGAGATCGGCGGCTTGATCCGGCAGGCGAGCGAGCGAGAGGATGTCCAGGGTGTCGTGGTCGTGCAGGGCACGGACGTGCTCGAGGAGACCGCCTTCGCCTGGGACCTGCTCTACGCAGGCATGACACCCGTGGCGGTCGTGGGCGCCATGCGCAATGCCGGCGAGGAGGGCTACGACGGGCCACGCAACCTCACTGACGCGGTGCGCACGGTGGTCGATCCGCGGCTGGCCGGCGAAGGACTGCTGGTGGTGATGGATGGCGCCGTCCTGCCGGCCGACGACGTGACCAAGACCCACAGCACCGCACTGGACACCTTCCGGGCGCTCAACCACGGGCCGCTGGCGCACATCGAGGGGGACGAGCTGGTCATCGACCGGCGGCGCACGAGCCGCCGCCCGCTGCAGCCGCTGCCGGCGCAGGCGGCCGAACCGGTGGTGCTGCTGACCGCCGTCGTCGCCACCGACGGCGAGCTGCTGCGCGCCGCGGTGGCGCGCGGGGCCCGCGGCGTCGTGGTCGAAGCGACGGGCTCCGGCAACACCGATCCGGACCTGCTGGCCGCAGCGGTGGAGGCCATGGCCGCCGGCGTCCCGGTCGTGCTCACCACGCGCTGTGCCGCGGGCCCGGTCGGCCCCTTCTACGGCTTCCCCGGCGGGGGACGCTCGTGGCGAGATGCCGGCGCCATCCTCGCCGGGACGCTGAGCGGGCCCAAGGCACGCATCGCGCTGGCACTGGGCCTGGGGGCCGGCCTGGACCCCGATGACCTCGGCCGCCTGATCGGCGAGCCGACGGGCGGCTGACGTGAGCGCGGACCGGCTGATCGTCGGACGCATCGCCACGCTCGGCGGCACCTCCGGTTTCGGCTGGGTGGAGGCCCTGGCCGTCCGTGGCGGGCGTGTGCTGGCTGCCGGCAGCATAACCGAGGTGAGCCCGCTGGCAGACGCAGGGACGGAGACCTGGCGGCTGCCGGCAGACCTGATGGTCACCCCCGCGTTCACCGATGCCCACATCCACCTCGCCTCTGCCGCCCTGGCCGCGGAGCAGCCCGACCTGGGCGGCCTGGACCAGGCCGGAGTGTGCCGCGCCATCGCCGCCGTCCACGAGGAGCGCCTCGCGGCGGGCGATGCCGACAGCTGGCTGCTGGGCCACGGCTGGACCTTCCCGGCGCTGGGAGCGCATCCGGTCGCCGCCTGGCTCGACGAGGTCGCACCGGGTCGACCGGTCGCACTGTGGGCGCACGACCACCACTCCCGCTGGCTCAGCGCCCGCGCCATCCAGCTGGCCGGTCTCGCCGCCACGGCCGACCCGCCGGCAGGTCGCATCGAGCGCGACGAGGACGGCCGGCCCAGCGGGATCATGTACGAGGCCGCAGCCGGGCTGGTGGACGCGGTCATCCCGCCGGCTACCGCGGCGGATGTCGACTGGGCCGTCGGGTCCTACGCGCGAACGCTGGCAGCGCTGGGCGTCACCTCGGCGCACGACCCCGGGGCGGTGGCCCCCGACCCCGAGCTGCGCGCCGGACCCGTGGCCTACCGCGCCATGGCAACAGCGGGTCGTCTGCCGCTGCGGGTGGTGGCCAGCGTGCGCGAGGAGCAGTTGGACCGGGCCCTGGCGATCGGCTTCCGGTCCGGCCGAGAGGTCGAAGAGGATGAGCGTGGCCGCTACCGTGACGGATGGCTGAAGCTGTTCGGCGACGGTGCGCTCGGGAGCCGCACCGCGGCGCTGCTGGCCCCCTATGAGCCGGACGATCCGGCCGGTCCACCGCCGGCCGGTGCGGCCGGCCTGCCGCTGCGGAGCTACGAGCAGCTGCTCGATGCAGCCGGACGCGCCGCCGCGGCCGGCATCGCCAGTGAGATCCACGCCATCGGTGATGCCGCGGTGCGCACCGTGCTCGACGTCATCGAGCGGCTCCCGAGCGTATCCGGGTCGATGCACCGGGTCGAGCACGCGCAACTGGTGGACCCGGCGGACATCGAGCGCTTCGGCGCGCTGGGCATCGCCGCCTCCGTCCAGCCCTGCCACCTGCTCAGCGACGCGAGCGCCATGCGCGGATCCTGGGGAACGCGCTCCGCGTCCGCGTTCCCGCTAGCCGATCTCGACCGCGCGGGATCGCTGCTGCCCTTCGGCACCGACGCCCCCGTCGAGTCGGCCGATCCGTGGCCCGGCATCGCCGCCGCCGTGACCCGTCGTGGCCCCGGCTGGGACGAGCAGGAGGCATTCCATCCCGAGCAGTCCGTCAGCCTCGAACGAGCCTTGCGCGGCGCGTGTCTCGACGGCCCCCGCTCGGCGCGCATCGACGACCAAGGCCACCTGGGCGTGGGAGCCCGTGCCGACATGCTGGTACTGCCGACGGCCATCCTGGCCGAGCCCGGCGACCCCGACCTCATCGCCAGCACTCGGCCGCTGGCGACGCTGCTCGACGGCGACGTCGTCTTCCGGGTGGAGAGCTTCGACCCGTAGCGGAGCCGGCTCACGGCCGCCGGGGAGCTAGCCCGGCGTCCAGCCCTTGGCGCGATCGACGGCCTGGCGCCAGCGGTCCAGCAGGCGCTCGCGCTCTGGTTGCGCCATCTGCGGCTCGAAGCGCCGGTCCAGCTGCCAGGTGGCGGCCACCTCATCGCTCGAGGACCAGAAGCCCGTGCCCAGGCCCGCGAGGAACGCCGCCCCCAGCGCGGTCGTCTCCGTGACGCGAGGCCGCTCCACCGGGACGCGCAGGATGTCTGCCTGGAACTGGAGCAGCGAGTCGTTGACCGCGGCTCCACCGTCCACCCGCAGGGCATCCAACTCACCGCCGGCGTCGAGCGCCATGGCGGCGAGCACGTCGGCCACCTGGTAGGCCATGGCGTCGACGGTGGCCCGGGCGATGTCAGCCACGCTCGAGCCCAACGTCAAGCCAAGGATGGCCCCACGCGCCGCGGGGTCCCAGTGGGGTGCGCCGAGCCCGGTGAACGCCGGGACCACCATGACGCCCGACCCTCGGTCAGCGGTGGCGGCGAGCGTCTCCACGTCAGTGCTGCGCTCGATGACATGCAACCCGTCGCGCAGCCACTGCACGGCCGCACCCGCGACGAAGACGGCTCCCTCCAGGGCATACGCGACGGAGCCCTGCTCGCCCAGCTGCCACAGGATGGTGGAGAGCAGCCCGTGCTCGGAGGTGGCCGGTTCGGTCCCCGTGTTGAGCAGGGCGAAGGCGCCGGTACCGTAGGTGTTCTTGGCCATGCCCGGCCGCAGGCAGGCCTGGCCGAAGGTGGCCGCCATCTGGTCGCCGGCGATGCCGGCGATGGCCAGGCGCGCACCAAGCACATCCGGGTCGGTCTCGGCCAGGAGTGCGGACGATGGGCGCACACTGGGCAGCATGGCCATGGGCACGCCGATGAGCTCGCACAGCCAGGGGTCCCAACGGCGTTCCCGGATGTCGAACAGCAGCGTCCGGCTGGCATTGGAGACGTCGGTGATGTGGCTGCGACCACCGCTGAGGCGCCAGACGAGAAAGCTGTCGACGGTCCCGAAGCACAGCTCGCCAGCCTCAGCTCGCTGGCGTAGTCCGGGTTCGGCGTCGAGGATGTGGGCGATCTTGGGGCCGCTGAAGTAGGCGTCGAGAGGCAGGCCGGTCAGCTCGCGGACGCGCCGCTCGTGCCCGGCCTCGCGCAGCTCGCTACAGCGGTCGGCGGTGATACGGCTCTGCCACACGATGGCCGGCGCCACTGGGCGCCCGGTCGCCTGGTCCCACACGATGGTCGTCTCACGCTGGTTGGCGATACCCACGGCCGCGATGGCCGCGGCGCCACCAGGGACCGCCTCGAGGACCTCGCGCACCACGCCCAGCTGGCTCTCCCAGATGTCCTCGGCATCGTGCGTGACGTGGCCGGGAACGGGGTAGCCCTGGGGGTACTCGCGCTGGGCCACCGCCACAGCTGCGCCAGCGCGATCGAAGACGATGGCCCGCGACGAGGTCGTGCCCTGGTCAAGGGCCAGGATGTGGTCGCCACCCATGCTCAGCCTCCGGTGTTCGCCTGCTCTGGGCCGGGGACGTCGTACTCCCGGTGGGCCGCAGCGAGGAACGCCTCGACCTCCTGCGCCTGTCGCGCAGCGTCCCAGCCGAGCTGTGCAGCCATGATCTCAGCCACGCGCGGGGCGATGCCGGCAGCCCGATCACGACGCGCCATCGAAAGGCGCATGCGGCGTGACAGCACATCGTCGAGGCCGAGCGCCAGCTCCTGGCGCACCGCCCAGGTGACCTCGGCCTCCAGCTCCGGGCCGTCGGGGGCCAACGGTCGCAGCAGGTCAAGCTCGATCCCAAGGCCAACGACGTCGCGCGCTTCGGTCCCATGTCGCGCCACGAGCGCGCGAGCTGCCTCGCGGTCCAGGTCGTCGGACCTCGCCAGCTCGGCCGAGAGGGCGTCGAGCTCATCTCGTGGTGCTGCCCCGCTCAACGGATGGTCGGCCGTACCGCTCGGTCGTGCCTGCACTCCAGCCACTTCCAGGGCCACGTCGACGGCGTCGCGCGCCATCAGCCGGTAGGTCGTGTACTTGCCGCCCGAGACACGCACTAGGCCCGACTCTTCGCGGTGGATGGTGTGCTCGCGGCTGACCCGAGCGGTATCGCCACCGGGCGCGCCCACCAGCGGTCGCAAGCCGGCGAAGGCGCCGACCGCGTCTTCGCGGCCGAGGTCGGCATCCAGCACATGGTTGACGTTCTCCAGGATCTCGTCCACCTCGTCGGCGGTGGGAGCCGGTCGCCCTGGCGCACCCTCGTCGGCCACGTCCGTGGTGCCCACGATCCAGGCACCGGGGTAGGGGATGATGAAGAGCACACGGCCGGGGATCTTCAGCGTCATGCCGGTCTGCAGCGGCAGCCGTGAGCGCTCGAAGACGAGGTGCGTCCCGCGGCTGGGCACCAGCTTCATGCTCGAGCCACCGAGGCGCGCAGCGGGGTGCCCCAACCAGACCCCGGTAGCGTCCACGACACTGCGAGCACGGACCTCGAGGTCGGTGTCGTCGAGGCGGTCGTGAACCTGCACACCGTTGACCCGTCCAGCAGCGTCCAGCAGCAGGCCACTGACCTGGGCGCGGGTGACCACGGTGGCACCAGCGGACTCGGCGGTGCGCGCAACGGCGATGCTGTAGCGGGCGTCGTCCTCCACGCCATCGCTGTAGGTGACGCCACCGCGGAGCCCGGCGCGTCGGATCGGCGGTACGAGCTCGGCCACGGCATCCGCGCCCAGGTGGTGGGCCCGGCCGCCATCGCGCGCCGCGCCAAGCAGGTCATAGAGCGTCAGGCCCGCACCCATGAAGGCGCGGCTGACCAGCGGATAGCCGTACACCGGGAACAGGAAGCGCTCGAGATGCACCAGGTGTGGCGCCAGCCGCAGCAGCCGTGAGCGCTCGGCGAGGGCTTCGCGCACCAGGCCGATACGGAAGTCCTCGAGATAACGCAGGCCCCCGTGGATGAGTCGTGATGAGCGCGAGGACGTGCCGACGGCCAGGTCGTCCTGCTCGACGAGCGCTGCCTTCAGGCCACGGGTCGTGGCGTCGAGCAGGACGCCCGAACCGACGATGCCGCCGCCCACCACGAGCAGGTCCCAGGATTCGTCGGCGAGGCGGGCGAGGGCCGCTCGTCGCCGCGCCAGGGGCTGGTCGGGCGACTTGGCTGGATCAGGCACGTTCGGATGCTACGCCGCTGGTGACCGCATCGGTCGGCGCCTCGAGCGTCACGCCACGCAGGCGCTCGGCCGCATCCTCCGCGCTGATGTCGCGCTGTGGCTCGGAGAGGAGCTCGTAGCCGACCATGAACTTGCGCTTCGTCGCCTCAAGCAGCGGCGGCATGAAGTGCGCATGCAGCTGCCAGGGCTCCACGGGGTGCGTGTTGAAGGGCGCCTGGTGCCAGCCCATCGAGAACGGCATGGGCTGACCGAACAGGCCGTCGTACCGCTGCATCAGGTGCTGCATCGTGGTGGCCAGGCTCTCTTGCTGGACATCGTCGAGGTCGGGCAGGCGCGCCACCGGGCGCTTGGGCACCAGCAGCGTCTCGAAGGGCCAGACGGCCCAGAAGGGCACGAGCGCCAGCCACTCACCATCCTCTTCGACGACGCGGACGCCGCGCAATTCCTGCTCGACCACGTCCAGCAGCAGGCGGCGGCCATGGTCAGCGTGATGGCGACGCTGGGAGGCGTCTTCGCGGGCAGCGCGGTCGGGCAGGGCTGAACCGGCCCAGATCTGGCCGTGTGGGTGGGGATTGGAGGCGCCCATCGCCTCGCCGCGGTTCTCGAAGATCTGCACCCACTGCCAGTCGGCGCCCAGCTCCACGGTCTGCTGGGCCCACATGGCGATGACCTCGAGCACGCTCTCGGGCGCCATCCTCGACAGCGTCAGGTCATGGCGCGGCGAGAAGCACAGCACGCGACAGGTGCCCGGCTGGGCCTCCGCCACGAGCAGACCGTCGTGCAGCCGGTCGTCACCTGCGTCAGGACGGAGCGCGGCGAAATCATTGGTGAAGACCCAGGTCGAGGCGTAGTCGGGATTGCGACCGCCGCTGACGCGCGTGTTGCCCGGGCAGAGGTAGCAGGCTGGATCGTACGACGGGCGCGTCTCCACGGAAGCGACGCGCTCCTTGTGTCCCTGCCACGGCCGCCGCGTGCGTCCGGCTGACACGAGCACCCACTGGTCGCTCAGCGGGTCGTAGCGGCGATGCGGGCCGAGCGGCAACACCATCGTCAACGCGCTCCCGAACCAGCGAGAGCAGCCGGCTCGGGGGACGCCTCGAGCGGCGCGTCGGTCGGACCAGCCAGGATGAGCTCAACGGCGGCTTCGCGCAGCACCTGCCGGGCCTCGTCGGCGAGGTCGCTATCGCTGATGACGATGTCGGCCCGCTCGAGTCGCGCGATGGTGCTGACCCCGGTCACCCCCCACTTGGTGTGGTCGGCGGTGACGACCAGCCGGCGGCCGGTCTCGATGAGGGCCTGGTTGGTCTCGGCCTCGAGCAGGTTGGGCGTGGTGAAGCCTGCGCGCTCATGCATGCCGTGCACGCCGAGGAAGACGAGGTCGACGTTCACCGCCTTCAACGCGCTCACCGCGAACGGGCCCACCAGCGCGTCCGACGGCGTGCGCACGCCACCGCTCAGGATGATGGTCTGATCACTGCGCCCAGCGTGGTACATCACCTCGGCAGCAGGCACCGAGTTGGTGACGACGGTCAGCCGCGGGATGTCGGCTAGGCGTCGGCTGACCTCGTAGGTCGTGCTGCCGGCCGAGATGGCCACGGCCATGCCGGGCTCGACCAGCGCGGCCGCCGCGCGCGCGATGGCCAGCTTGGCCTCGTGCTCGAGCGTGCGCTTCGTGGCGAAGCCGGGCTCGTGCACGGCGGTGTCGCGAAGCAGGGTGGCGCCACCATGGACCTTCACCAGGTGGCCCTCCGACTGGAGAACCTCCAGGTCGCGGCGCACCGTCATGTCCGAGACGCCCAGCTGACGCATCATCTCCGCGACCCGCACAGCACCGTCCGCGTGCAGCCGCTCGAGGATGTAGGCGTGGCGCTGCGGTGCCAACAAGGACATGATCTCCTATGAGCGTCGAATAGCGGCTTCCGGTGATTCTGCCCCGGATATCCACACTAGTCAACGCACCAGCACATGAATGTGTCGTTCATGTTCCGTAGAGGTTGACACCACGACGCACTCGCCGGACAATCGCGATGAACCGTGTCGGTTTCTGTTGGACAGTTGGGACGTCCACAGTCCCACAAGTGAGGAGGAGCAAATGGCGTTCTCTGATACACGCGCTACGCGGCGCATGACGGTCGCTGCGACCGCCCTGGCCACCGCGGCGCTGGTCTTCTCGAGCATCGGGGTGGCGGCACAGGACAATGCCACGACCCTGGGCTCCAACGAGAGTGACGAGGTCCCGAAGCTGGCCGTCGAGAACATCGTCAACTACTGTCAGGAGCAGGCCGGCATCGAGGTTGCCGTCAACGTCAACGATCACAACACCTTCCAGAACCAGATCAGCGCGTACCTGCAGGGCACGCCGGACGACATCGTCAAGTGGTTCGCCGGAAACCGTGTGCGCTTCTTCGCTGCCCAGGGCCTCGTCTCGCCCATCAACGATGTCTGGGAGGACATCCTGCAGTACCAGACCGAGGGTCTGAAGACGGCATCGACGGGCAATGACGGGAACCAGTACTTCGTCCCCGTCTACAACTACCCGTGGGTGATGATGTATCGCAAGAGCGTCTGGGACGAGATGGGCTACACCGAGCCCACGACCATGGACGAGTTCAAGGCCCTGGGCGACCAGATGATCGCCGACGGCCTGATCCCGCTGGCCCTCGGTGACCTGGACGGCTGGCCCGCCATGGGCACCTTCGACATCCTGAACATGCGTCAGAACGGCTATGACTTCCATATCGGCCTGATGGAAGGCCGCGAGAAGTGGTCCGATCCGCGCGTGAAGACGGTCTTCGAGATGTGGCGTGACGACGTCCTGCCCTACACCCAGGAAGGCGCGGCCGGACGCTCGTGGCAGGATGCTGCCAAAGCAGCGCTCGTGGACAAGACCGCGGGCATGTACTTCCTTGGCACCTTCGCCGCCGAGCAGGCGGCGGTCGAGGACATCCCCGACATCGGCTTCTTCCCATGGCCAGCCCTGGGCACCGAGTTCGACGCGGAGAACGCCATCGACGCGCCGATCGACGGGTTCATGCTGAGCGCCAACCCCAAGAACCCCGAGGCGGCGAAAGCGTTCCTGCGGTGCGTGGGCACGCCCGAAGCACAGCTCGCCTACGTCCTGACCCCGGGCATCGGCAGCGTGGCAGTCTCCCCAATGGCTGATCCAAGCGGCTACAACACGCTGCAGGCGGCCTCGGCAGAGGTCCTGCAGAGTGCCGGCAACATCGCGCAGTTCCTCGACCGGGATGCGCGCGCCGACTTCGCCGGTCCGTCCGGCATGCAGGGCTTCCTGCTCAGCTTCCTGACCGATCCGAGCCAGGATCTGGACGCCTTCCTCGGCAGCATCCAGTCCTACTACGACTCGCTTCCGCCGGAGGCATGACCCAGCGCTGACACCCTGGTCCCCACCGGACCCGGGCAGAAGGATCGCAGCCCCCGTCTCGCACCGCGCTTGACGGGGGCTGCGGACAACCGGGAGGAAGCCGATGACCGCTGCTGCTGCACGCAGCAACCCCATCGTCCGGATCGTCCTCGTGCTCGTCGCCATCGTGGTCGGCGTGGTTCTGCTCGCCGCACTCGGCTACCTGCTCCTGGCCTTCCTGATCGTGCCCCCGAAGGAAGTCGTCACGATCTCGGCACTCGTGTTCACCGCGCTCATCGTGCTCGGCATGACCTGGATCGTGGTCCGTTCCAACCGTTCGGCTGCCCTATCACGGAACGACAAGATCACGCTGGGTCTGATGGTGGGCATCCCCACCGCCATCCTCACCATCTTCATCCTCGTCCCGCTGGTGACGTCGTTGACGCTCTCACTGACGAGCTGGAACGGGATCGGCGGCCTCGACTCCATCAAGTTCATCGGGTTGAAGAACTACACCGACCTTCACGAGGTCTACCCGCCCTTCTACCCGGCGCTGCGCCACAATCTCACCTGGCTGCTCTTCTTCCTGTTCGTCGCCACCCCCCTGGGTATCTTCTTCGCGGTCCTTCTCGACAAGAACATCCGGGGCACACGCTTCTACCAGAGCGCCCTGTACATGCCGGTGGTGCTCTCGCTGGCCATCGTGGGCTTCATCTGGATGCTGGTGTACGCGCCCGAGCAGGGGCTCCTGAACAACATCCTCGGCACCAACCGGCAGGGCAACCTCATCAGTTGGCTGGGCGATCCCAGCATCAACCTGTGGGCCGTCCTGGTGGCGGCCAGCTGGCGCCATGTCGGTTACGTCATGGTGCTCTACCTGGCCGGCCTCAAAGCAGTCGACCCGACGCTTCGCGAGGCTGCTGCCATCGACGGCGCGAATGAACGGCAGACCTTCTTCCGCGTCGTCTTTCCCGTGCTCAAGCCCATCAACATCGTGGTGATCGTCATCACGGTCATCGAGTCGCTGAGGGCCTTCGACTTGCCCTTCATCATCAACAAGGGGCTGAACGGGCTCGAGCTGCTCTCGACGCTGGTCACCAACAACATCATCGGCGAGACCAGCCGCATCGGATTCGGCTCGGCCATCGCCGTCGTGCTGCTCACGCTCTCGACCGTGCCCATCGTCATCTACCTCAGCCGAGCACTGCGGGAGGACAACACATGACCGCAGCTGCCACCAATCAGCCCGTCGGGCGCAATACGAAGAAGGACCTGCGCCGCGCGGCGCTCCATGCGTTCCTGCTGGCGATGGCTGTCGTGTGGCTACTGCCCCTCGCCTTCGCCGTCTACACCAGCCTGCGGCCACGTGAGGAGACGGATGCGGCGGGGTATCTGTCGCTCCCCTCGACCATCAACCTCGACAACTACTTCGACGCCTGGAACCAGGCTGAGCTGGTGCGCTACTTCCTCAACACGCTGGTCATCGTCGTGCCGGCCGTGCTGCTGGTCCTCTTCCTGGCCTCGATGATGGCCTTCGCGGTTTCGCGCTACAGCTGGCGCTTCAACCTGGTGTTCCTGCTGCTGTTCACCGCCGCCAACCTGCTCCCTCCGCAGGTCATCATCACGCCGCTGTATCGGATGTTCCTGCGATTGTGGCTGCCGGAGGACATCGGCATCGCGGGATTCCCGTCGGACAACGGGCTGTTCTACAACCAGTACCTGGGCATCGTCCTCATCCACGTCGCCTTCCAGCTTGGCTTCTGCACCTTCGTGCTGTCGAACTACATGAAGACCATCCCGCGAGAGCTGAACGAGGCCGCCGTGGTGGACGGCGCCTCCATCTGGAAGACCTATCGCGCGGTCATCATGCCGCTCACGCGCCCGGCGCTGGCCGCCCTGGCCACACTCCAGGTGACGTGGGTATACAACGATTTCTTCTGGGCCCTCATCCTCTTCAAGGACGGCTCGAAGATGCCCATCACGTCCGCGCTCAACAACCTCAAGGGGCAGTACTTCACCGACTACAACCTGCTCGCCGCGGGTGCCGTGCTGGTGGCGATCCCCACGCTCATCGTCTTCTTCGCGCTACAGAAACAGTTCATCAGTGGCCTGACGCTCGGCTCCACCAAGGGCTGATGGGATCCGGGGTCGACCGGGCTCGTTACTGCTCGACGAAGCCAGCCCCCTCGACCGCCGAGACCGTCCAGATGCGCGGCGTGCAGCCTGTCTGCGCCGCGTAGTCGCGCTCGACCCGCTCGCGCAGCGCCGCCACGGCGTCCGGGCGCACCAGGCTGATGGTGCAGCCGCCGAAGCCGCCACCGGTCATGCGGGAGCCGATGACCCCGGGGACCTCGATGGTGAGTGCCACCAGCGCATCGATCTCGGGACAGCTGATGGCGTAGTCGTCGCGCATGGAGGCCTGGCTGGCGGCCATCAACGACCCCAGTGCCTCGTGGTCGCCGGTCTCCAGCGCGGCGACCGCATCGAGGACGCGCTCGTTCTCGGTGATGACGTGGTAGGCCCGCCGATAGTCGACGGCGTCGATGCGGTCGCGATAGTCCTCAAGGCGCGCCATATCGATGTCGCGCAGCAGCGTCACCGCCGGATCGTCGGCCGCCACCGCTGCGACCACGCGCTCACAGGCAGCTCGCCGCGCGTTGTACTCGTTGTCAGCGTGGCCGTGCGAAACGCCGCTGTGGATGACGACCAGCGACAGGTCTGCAGGCAGCGGCACGGCCCGCCATTCGGTCGAGCGGCAGTCGAAGAGCAGCGCATGGCCGGCCACGCCGCAGGCCGAGGCGAACTGGTCCATCAGGCCGCAGCGGACCCCGACGTGGTTATTCTCCGCGTACTGCGCGATCTGGGCCACCCGCAGCGGGTCGGCGCTCGGTCCCGATGGTGCCGACAGCGCCCAGGCGGTGACCACCTCCAGGGCCGCGGACGACGAGAGCCCCGAGCCGATGGGCAACGTGCTGTGCAGCACACCGTCGAAGCCATTGATGGGCTCACCGAAGTGGTCCAGCGCCCAGGCCGTGCCGGCGATGTAGTCGTGCCAGGCATCGCCCCGGGGCGGGAAGGGAGCGAGGCCGATGGTGGCCGACTCGGCGTTGTCGAGGCGCGTGATGCGCACGCGTGAGTCGACCGTCGGCAGCAGCGCGATGCGGACGTCCATGTCGATGGCGAACGGCAGGACGAAGCCGCCGTTGTAGTCGGTGTGCTCACCGATGAGGTTGACTCGCCCGGGCGCCCGGGCGATGACGACCTCCGAGCGGCGCCCGGCCGCCGCCGGGTAGACCGTGACGAGCTGGTCGATGAGCGCGCTGCCCGTGAGTTCGCCTGCGGAGGTCATGCGCCCGATGGTAGGGCGCTCTCCGGCGTTCCGCTGGCCTCTCGTGGTACGGTCGAGAAGCCGTGAGTCGTCGTCTCTGCATCGTTCTCGCACTCGCCTTCGTCCTCGTGCCCGGCAGCGCCGGAGCTGTCGAGAGCGCGTCTGCCAGCCCACGGCCGGTCGCGCTGGAGTCGCCTGCGCCACAGCCATCGGGGGTCGCATCGCCTGCGCCAGAGCCATCGGCAGCTGCATCGTCTGCGCCTGCTGAACCCGTCGCGGCGGTCATGCCGCTGCCCGAACCCGATTTCGCCGTCGGTGACTGGGAGCTACAGCGCATCCCCTGGGAGCAGATGCGGTTCAACGGCGGGTCCGTCCAGCCGCTGCGAACGGTCGGCCCGCAGGATGCCCGCGGTGTACCGATGCGGCCGCTGGGCGTCGGCGGACGGCTGGTATACAACCCCACCGTCATCGCCCAGCAAGGCATGAAGCGGCTCGACAGCTACGTGCAGACGGGCAAGCGTGAGCACCTGCGCTCCGCGCGCAAGTTCGCCGACGTCCTGGACCGGCTGGCGACCGGCAACCAGCTACGTCGCTGGCAGCCGCACGACTACGACCTCGGCGTGCACGAAGCGGGCTGGGTCAACGCCAACTCACACGGCCTCGTGCTCTCGTTCCTCAGTCGCTACCACGAGCTGACCGAGGCTCCCGAGCGCCTCGAATCGGCAGGACGGTTGATGGCCGCCCTCGAACAGCGCCGCGAGAATCGGCGCTGGATCTCGCTGGTGACCGACGCCGGCTACATCTGGTTCGAGCACTGGCCGGACGGTCGCCACGACCACACCCTCAACGCGCACCTCAACGCGCTGTTC
Organism: uncultured Chloroflexia bacterium; assembly: GCA_963712735.1. GTDB lineage: Bacteria > Chloroflexota > Limnocylindria > Limnocylindrales > CSP1-4 > JAFMJV01. The sequence goes on from CAVQIZ010000005.1 coordinate 629,395, forward strand.
GGTATCTACGACTACTGGCGCGTGACGGGCTCGCCGGTAGCTGAGCAGTACGTGCTCGGCGGCGCCCAGACCGTGCGCGACAAGCTCTACCGCTTCCGCCGCAAGGGCGACCTCTCGCGCTACAGCCTGAGTGAGACCGAGGGCTCCCTGCATTACCACGAGACCCACATCGACCAGCTGCGAACGCTGGCCAAGATCACCGGCGATGGCTGGTTCGACCGACAGGCGGACCTGTTCGAACGCGACGAGCGAAAGTGGCGGGCCGAGAACCGCGGCGGAGGCCGCTGAGCTGACGCTGTTCGCGCGTCCCGCCACGAGGCCGCGAGCGCTACGATGTGGGCGAGCTGCCGCGCTCACGAACCGCGAGGCGCCACAACCACAACCGTGGAGGGAACGACATGATCCAGCGTGCCATCGGCGTCACCATCGGCGCCATCGTGAGCCTCATCCTTCTGGTGCTCATGACCTCCGTGACCTGGGACCAGGCCATCGCGCCCCTGGCCATCGGAGCCGTCGCGGCCTGGGCATGGCCGGTCGTCATCGTCTTCTACCTCGGTCGCCGTGCCAGGGCCCGGCGGGACAGCCAGATCCAGAGCGAGGTCGAGCGCCAGGTGCGAGAGCAGAACCGCTAGGGCTGATCGGTAGCTCGGCGACCAACTCACAGCGGCGAGGTGCCCGGCAGCCAGCGGCTCCTCGCCGACCGTTCGGTCCGCGCCACCGCGGTCGCTGCCTGGCCGTGGTGAGCACATGACGTCACACATCCTTCGCGCCTCCTGCCCGTGATGACGGGCGAGCCGCCACGCCTGCCGGTGTGAGCGACCGAGAGGGGCGCTCCTACTTCCGGCCCGATATCGAGGGCCTGCGCGCCGTCGCCATCGGCGCGGTGCTGCTGTTCCATGCCGGCGTCCCGTTCGCCGACGGTGGCTTCATCGGCGTCGACGTCTTCTTCGTCATCTCCGGGTTCCTCATCACCGGCCTGCTCGTGCGGGAGTGGAGCGGCAGCGGGCGCATCGACCTGGCGGTGTTCTACGCCAGGCGTTTCCGGCGCCTGCTGCCGGCGGCGCTGCTGACCATCGTCGTCACGACGCTGGCTTCGTGGCTGGTGCTCTCGGAGCTGCGCTTCCCGAGCGTCGCGGCCGATTCGGCGGCGGCCGCGCTGTACGTCTCGAACATCCGCTTCGCCAACGAGGCCATCGACTACCTCGGGTCGGAGGTCGCGCCATCGCCGCTGCTGCACTTCTGGTCGCTGAGCGTGGAAGAGCAGTTCTACCTGTTCTGGCCGCTGCTGGTGCTGGTCTCGATGCGGCTGCTGGGCACCACCCGACTGTGGCTGGTGGTGGCCATCATCGTCGCTGGCTCGCTGGCGCTGGCCGTGGTGTGGACCGACATCGCCGCGCCGTGGGCGTTCTTCTCGTTGCCGACGCGCGCCTGGCAGCTTGGCGTGGGCGGCCTCATCGCCGTCGGCGTGCTGCGCCTGCCCCGACGGACACCGGCCCCCGTCGCCGGCGGCCTGGTCTGGCTGGGACTGGGCATCATCGTTGCCGGCGTCCTCGTGATCGGGACCGACACGCCCTACCCGGGCACAGCCGCCATCATCCCGGTGGTGGGCACGGCGCTGGTGATCATGGGCGGTAGCGCTGCCGTGACCCTGCCATCTCGCTGGCTGTCGACCGTGTTCCCGCGGTGGGTCGGGCGCATCTCCTATTCGCTCTACCTGTGGCACTGGCCCATCCTCGTGCTGGTGCCCATGGCGCTGGGCGTCGACAGCCTGGCCTTGAACCTGGGCCTGGTGGTGGTCGCGGCAGCCATCGCCTGGCTGAGCACCGACCTCTTCGAGGCACCCATCCGCCACGGCCGTCTGCTGCCGATGCGGCCTTCGCGAAGCGTCGTGAGTGCCGTCACCGCATCGGTCGTGGTGGCCGCCGGCGCGCTCGCCATGGGCGCCGCGACGCAGGGCCCCATCAGCGTGCCACGCGACGGGAGCAGCACCATCGTCGCCTCGCTCGATCTGCCGGAGCCGATCCGGTCAGGCCCCCCGCCGGCCGACCTGGTGCCGCCGCTGAGCGGCGCCTACTGGGACCTGCCCGCGGGCTACGCCGATGACTGCCACCTCGACTTCGGCGAGACCGAACCGCCGCCGTGTATCTACGGCCGTCCCGACGCCGAGACCACCGTGCTGCTACTGGGCGACTCGCATGCGCAGCAGTGGCTGCCGGCACTGGAGCGCATCGCCGAGCAGCGGGACTGGCGCCTGCGGGCCATCACGAAGGCGGCCTGCCCCCTGATCGACGCTACGGTATGGAACGGGCCATTGAAACGCGGCTATCGTGAATGTGACGAGTGGCGGGCGCGCGTGCTCGAGCTCGTCGAGGAGGAGCGACCGTCACTGGTGCTCGTGTCCTCGGCCGACATGTACGAGCTGGTGGACGGGGAGGGTGAACGCTCCGCGGCCGACATGACCGCGACGTGGGACCAGGCGCTGGAGGAGTACCTGAGCGAGCTGGCACAGCGCGCGCCACTCGTCGTGTTGGCCGACACGCCGCGCCTCGGCTACGACCCGGCCGAGTGCCTCGCCAGCAGCGACCGCATCGAGGATTGCGACACCGACCGCAGCCACATGGTGGACGCGGCCTACGCCACGCGCGAGGCGAGCGCGGCAGCCGCGGCGGGAGCCGGCCTCATCTCCGCCACCGACTGGCTGTGTGACGAGGCGGACTGCCCGCTCGTACGCGGCGCGATGCTCGTGTATCGTGACCGTCATCACCTGACAGCCACGTTCGCTGCTCGCCTGTCGGAGCGTCTCGGGGCTGCCATCGACGCTGTCACGGGGAACCCCTGATGCGCACTTCGACGCCCCGCCGCGGCCTCGCTGTGGCAACCCTCGCCGCGCTGCTGCTGACGACGCTCGCGACACCCGGGGTGCTCGCTGCCGACCGCGACAAGGATGGCCTCTCCGACTGGTTCGAGCGCAAGTACGGCGTGACATCTCCGGACCGCAAGGACTCCGACTGGGACGGGGTGATCGACGCTGCCGAGGACAACGACGGCGACCGCCTGAGCAACCTCGGTGAGCAGCGGTTCGGGACCCTTCCTGGTCAGCCTGACAGCGATGGCGACGGCATCTCCGATGGGGCGGAAGACAGCGATGGTGACGGCCGCAGCAATGCCAGGCAGCAGGACCAACGCCCGGTCCCGGCCCGCCTGCGACCCTCGCTGGCGGAGGCGACCACGGACTTCAGCGGCGTCACGCGCGGCTGCGATTCACCCAAGGGTTCAGCCGAGCTGCGACGCTGCTGGTTCGGCAAGCCCGGCTCCGGCCGGCGCGTCGTGCTCATGGGCGACTCCCACGCGATGATGATGGTGGCCCCCATCGCTCGTGTCGCCGAGAGCGACGGCTGGCGCCTGGAGACGATGCTGAAGGGCGGCTGCATGCCCATCCTCGGCAGCATGAATCAGGGTCAGGTGGCGACGGATGGTGGCCACTCGTGCCGGACCTGGCGCAGCCGCGCCGTCAAGGCCGTGGAGGCTCGGCCGCCCGACCTCTTCATCATCACCGCCAGCGAGAGTTACAAGCTCCTCGATGACAGGGGTCGCGTGATCCCCAAGTCCAAGCGTCCAGCCCTCTGGCGGGAAGGGCTGAAGCGCATGATCGCGCGGATGCCGTCAGGCACGCGGGTGCTGGTGCTGGGCGACGTGCCCAACAACAGCGAGCATCCCGTCCGCTGCCTGCGCTCGAACCCCAGGGACATGTCCCGCTGTGTCACACGCCGCGAGCCGCTATCGGAGCGCAAGGTGGAGCAGGCGTTGCGCGCCGCGGTCGCCGAGCACGACGAGTCGTTCGCCACCCTCTACCACAAGATCTGCAGCTACGATCCCTGCCCCGTGGTCCAGGGTCGCACGATGATGTGGCGGGACCGGTCGCACCTGACCGGGATGTACGCGCGCCAGCTGACGCCCGCGCTGCGCAAGATCCTGCGCGACGTGCTGCCGTGACCCGCTCCCGTGCCGGCACGCTGGCCCTGGCGCTGTTGCTGCTCAGCTCGCTGCCGGCGGCAGCGGCCGACCGCGATGGTGACGGGTTACGCGATGGCTTCGAGCGCCGCTACGGCGTCACCGACCCCGACCGTCGCGACAGCGACGGTGACGGCGTCATCGATGCGGCCGAGGACAACGACGGCGACAAGCTGGGCAACCTCGGCGAGCAGCGCTTCGGCACGCATCCGGGCAAGCGTGACAGCGATGGTGACGGTCGCGCCGACGGCCGCGAGGACCACGATGGTGACGGCCGCTCCAACGCCCGCGAGCAGGACCAGCGGCCCGTGCCCGCCGGGCTGCGACCGTCGCTGGCGACGGCGGCCAAGGACATCACCCGCCACGCGGAGACCTGCGGAGTCCGGTCGGGCCAGGCCACCGTCAACCGCTGCGAATTCGGCGATCCCAACGGGTCCTTCACCATCGCGTTGATGGGGGACTCCAAGGCGACGATGTACCTGCCGCCGTTCATCAACGCCGCGCGTGCCGAGGGCTGGCGCCTGGTCACGCTGCTCAAGGGACGCTGCTCACCCATCATCGGCACGATGGGCAAGCACCAGCACCAGCTGGACGGCGGTGCATCCTGTCGCGAGTGGCGCAGCGACGCTCGTCGATCACTCGCGGCCGATCCGCCGGACCTCGTCGTCCTGTCCTTCTCCGACGACTACACCCTCGTCGGGTACGGCGGACGAAAGATCCCCGCCGCCGATCGGGCGACCGCCTGGAGCCGCGGCGTCCGCCAAACGGTGAAGGCACTGGCGCGGTCCTCGGCGGTCCTGGTGCTGGCCGACGCGCCCCGCAACATCAGCAACCCGGTCAAGTGCCTGCGGAAGCATCCGCGCGACATGTCGGCCTGCGTCACACCTGTGGCACCGCTGTCCGCACGCCGCATCGACCGGGCCGTGGCTGAGGCGGCACGGGCGAGCGGCGCGCGCTATCGCGGCCTGCGTGGCAAGGTCTGCTCCTACAGGCCATGTCCGCTCGTCCAGGGCGAGGTCCTGGTCTACCGCGACCAGGGCCACCTGACGGTCACGTTCACCCGCCTCCTGGCGCCTTCGGTGCGAACGATGCTGGCCAGCGTGCTCGGCGCCCGCCGCGCGTCCGACTAGCGACGTGCTGCCGTGACCCGCTCCCGTGCCGGCACGCTGGCCCTGGCGCTGTTGCTGCTCAGCTCGCTGCCGGCGGCAGCGGCCGACCGCGATGGTGACGGGTTACGCGATGGCTTCGAGCGCCGCTACGGCGTCACCGACCCCGACCGTCGCGACAGCGACGGTGACGGCGTCATCGATGCGGCCGAGGACAACGACGGCGACAAGCTGGGCAACCTCGGCGAGCAGCGCTTCGGCACGCATCCGGGCAAGCGTGACAGCGATGGTGACGGTCGCGCCGACGGCCGCGAGGACCACGATGGTGACGGCCGCTCCAACGCCCGCGAGCAGGACCAGCGGCCCGTGCCCGCCGGGCTGCGACCGTCGCTGGCGACGGCGGCCGAGGACAACAACAAGCTCGACGTCTGGTGCGGGGTACGCCAACGTAGCGCCAACCTGCGACGCTGCACCTTCGGACCCTCGGATGCCGACCGCACCATCGTGCTGCTGGGCGATTCGCATGCCATGGCCTTCCTGCTGCCGGTCAAGCGCAGCGCGGAGCAGGAAGGCTGGCGTCTCATCACCCTGCTCAAGGGGGCCTGCGTCCCTCTCCTGGGGATCGACAACCAGACCCAGCACGACATCGACGGTGGTCGGACCTGCCGCACGTGGCGCCGCGACGCACTCGCCTGGTTGCGCGCACAGACTGACCCGCCGGACCTCGTCGTCATCGCCCATAGCTATCGCTACGCCATCGTCGACCGCAAGGGTCGTCGCCTGTCCGAGCGCGTCCGGCCTGATGCCTGGCGCGCCGGCCTGGAACGCACGCTCTCGGCCATGCCTGTCGCCTCGCGCGTGCTCGTGCTCGGCGACGTGCCCAGGAACAGCGTCGATCCAGTGCGCTGCCTGCGCAAGCACCGGAACGACATGTCCGCCTGTGTCACGCGCCGCGAGCAACCTGCCAAGCGCACGGTGGAGCGGGCGCTGCGCCAGGGGGCAGCCGCGGGTGGGGCCGACTTCCGAACGCTCCATGCCAAGATCTGCAGCTACGATCCCTGCCCCGTGGTCCAGGGTCGCACGATGATGTGGCGGGACAAGACCCATCTCACCGCGACCTTCAGCCAGCGGCTCGCGCCGTCGATGCGACGACTGCTGCGCGACGTGCTGCCGTGACCCGCTCCCGTGCCGGCACGCTGGCCCTGGCGCTGTTGCTGCTCAGCTCGCTGCCGGCGGCAGCGGCCGACCGCGATGGTGACGGGTTACGCGATGGCTTCGAGCGCCGCTACGGCGTCACCGACCCCGACCGTCGCGACAGCGACGGTGACGGCGTCATCGATGCGGCCGAGGACAACGACGGCGACAAGCTGGGCAACCTCGGCGAGCAGCGCTTCGGCACGCATCCGGGCAAGCGTGACAGCGATGGTGACGGTCGCGCCGACGGCCGCGAGGACCACGATGGTGACGGCCGCTCCAACGCCCGCGAGCAGGACCAGCGGCCCGTGCCCGCCGGGCTGCGACCGTCGCTGGCGACGGCGGCCGAGGATTTCTCGCCCTACCGCCAGGATTGCCAGACCTGGCAGGGCCTGTCCCGGGTGACCACCTGCACCTTCGGACCCGCGGCCGCCGATCGCACCATCGTGCTGCTGGGCGATTCGCATGCCACCATGTACATCAGCGCCATGCTTCCCACCCTCCGCCAGCAGAGCTGGCATCTGACCACCATGCTCAAGAGCGGCTGCCCGCCACTCCTCGGTGTGCACTCGCGGAACAACATCGAGATCGATGCGGGCAGATCGTGTCGTGAGTGGCGACGCAAGATCATCTCGCGCCTCCAAGAGGATCCACCGGACCACATCCTCATCGCCCACTCCGATGCTTATGCCCTGCTCACCGCTGATGGCGGCTCCATCCCGCGTACGAAGCGAGCGCAGACCTGGAAGCAGGGGCTGAAGCGGACCTTGGCTGCGCTGCCCGCGTCCTCGCGCGTTCTCGTCATCGGGGACGTTCCCGACAATCAAGGCAATCCCGTGCGCTGCCTGCGCCCGAACCGCACCGACATCTCCGCCTGCGCCTCGCGCCGTGAGCCGCGCAGTGCTCGCACCATCGAGACCGCGCTGCGGCGTGCGGCAGCCGACGGGGGAGCGGCATTCCGGACCCTGTACAGCAAGATCTGCACCTACGACCCGTGCCCGCTGGTCCAGGGCAAGGTCCTCATGTGGCGTGACGAGGACCATCTGTCGGAGACGTTCACACGGCGCCTGGAGCCGTCGCTCGACGCCCTCCTGCTGGAAGAGCTCGTTGGCGCAGCGGCAGCACGTCGATGACTCGCTCAAGCACACTCCTGGCCCTGCTCATCGGTCTGGTGGTCGCGCTGGCAGGCAGCGTTCCACACACGACCGTCGGCGCAGACGACGGTGACGCTGATGGCGACGGGCTCAGCGACGTCTTCGAGACGAGCTGGGGGCTGACCGACCCGGGCCTCGCCGACAGTGACGGCGACGGACTGATCGACGCGGCCGAGGATGATGACGGCGACCGCCTGTCGGCCCTCGGCGAACAGCGGTTCGGCACCGATCCCGGCAGCGCCGACAGTGACGGCGACGGCGTCAACGATGGTGACGAGGACTCCGATGGCGATGGGGCCCTCGACTCCGCCGAACAGGACCAGCGACCGGCACCTCGCAACCTCCGTCCGGAACCCAAGGCAGCGTGGTGGGATCGACCGGACAACTACGACGACGAGTGCCACGCCGACCAGTTCGACTCGGCGTTGCACACCTGCGTCGTGGGGGCGCCCGACGGTGATACCGAGATCGTGCTGTTCGGCGATTCGCACGCCCTGCAATGGCTGCCTGCGCTGACCGCCGACGCCGCATCCGCCGGCTGGCGTATCACCACGCTCACCAAGGCGGCCTGCCCGCCGGCGCGCATCCTCTCGGCACGCAAGGAGGATGTGGCGGCCGCCTCATGCGAGCGATGGCGGGACGCGGCCCTGCGCTGGCTGGCCAAGGAAGCGCCCGACCTCGTCGTGCTGGCTGGTGGCGGGCGCATCTACAAGCTCGTCGACAGCGCAGGCGAACGCATCCCGGAGGACCGGCGCACCAGCACCTGGCTCTCGGGCCTGTCGCAGACGCTGGCCGCGCTGCCGGAGACATCGGACGTGCTGGTGCTGGCCGACACGCCCTTCCTGCAAACCAACCCAGCGACCTGCCTGGAGGAATCCACGGCCGACCTGTCCCGCTGTGCAACGCCGCGATCGGCAGCGATCGACAGCACCTTCGACCAGGCTGAGCGCGCGACGGTGGAGTCAGCGGGGGCGAGCTATGCCGACCTGGGCACGCTGGTCTGCCCCTACAGCCCGTGCCCCGTGGTGGTCGGCGATATCCTCGCCTGGCGCAACCGGGACCACATCACCGCGACCTTCGCGACGCAGCTGGCGCCCTCGATGCGCACCGCCGTCGAGTCCGCGCTGGAGGCGGAGTAGGGGAGCGCGCTAGCCCTTGGGCCGGGGCAGGCGGGTGTGCGGATCGAGCGGCATCAGGACCGGCTGCCAGTCGATGCCGTTGCGGTCGCGGTGCCAGAAGACGATGGCGTTGTAGCGCCGGGCGAGCGACATGACGAAGCGGTAGTCGCGCGGGTTGATGCTGCCGATCGGGACCGACCCGACGTCCATGTCATCCATCCTGCGCCCATCGTATCGGGCCTTGGGCCGACGCGCCGGCGATTCGGGCTCCCCATGGCGAGCCGCGCGCGACCGCGTTCGCGCGGCAGGCTATTCGGTGGAGCGGTGCTCCAACCCGTGCTCGACGAGGGCCTGCTCGTCCTCCGAGAGGTTGCCCTGCAGCACGCGCAGATACTCCTCTTCCTCGCCCACGTGCGTCTTGACCAGGGCGTAGAACTGGATGATCAGGCGCCGCAACGCGAGGGCGTCCGTCGGATTGAGCCGGCCGGTCTCGACACGATCGATGTAGCCGCCCATCGACTCGATGAGCCGGCTCAGCTCGGCGTGCTCGCGGCGCAGATGGGCCATCGAGTGGCGGTTCTGCTGCAGTCGTTCGAGCTCCGGATAGACGTTCAGCTCGACGACCTCGACGTGGGGCCACAACGTGCCCGTCATGAAGTCGTATTCCTTGGCGAAGCCGGGTGCGAACTCCGGCGGCACAGGCCGAAGCTCCAGCAAGTCCGCAAGCGCCGGGAGACGGTCGACATGCTGGCGGATGCGCTCATGATGCTCGTGACCGGTCTGGGGCAATGTCGTCATCGTGACCTCGTCAGTTGCGGCCCGTTCGTGCCCGGGCGGGAGCATGCGCGACAACGGCGGAGGGATGCCGTTCGGAGCTTGCGCCCCCATGGCACTCGATGACAGGGCCGAAGGAAACAGAAACGGCCCTGTGCCGGCTGCGTACCCTCGGGGCCGTTCAGATGGTCCTCGGCGAGAGGGCGAACTGGTCCGCTCCCAGCAGGACGCTGCGCTCGTCATGTTCGAGCTCTAGCTGCTCGGCGCCAGCCTCCTGCACTCCAGCGGCTCACCCGATTCGGGTGAAGAGATGGTCCATCATGTCGGCTACCCTTTCTCGACAAGGTTCCGACCCCTCTTGCGCCGGCGCGGTTCGGGACTCACCGAAGATCAGCAGACCGTGCCGATGATGAAGCGCCAGCTGCCTGAAGGGTCGACGCGGGCCCGACGGGGTGATCAACGAGCAGCAACAGGAGGTGTCAACCATGGCTGACAAGCACGTGACCGGACCCATCCAGGTCTTCGTCATCGGTTTCGACAAGTTCGAGGCCACCGGCCGCATCCTGGCCGAGCTGCGCCGAGTCCGAAAGCGCGGTGTCATCCGCGTCGTCGACATCCTCTTCGTCCAGAAGGACGCCCACGGCGATATCGAGAACACGATGCACATGACCGACCTCTCGGAGGACGAGCGCATGCGCCTGGGCGCCATCGCCGGCGGCCTCATCGGCCTCGCCGAGGGTGGTCTCGCGGGTGGCCTCGAGGGCGCCGAGGCCGGAGCCTTGGCCGTGGCCGAGCGGGATGCGGGCTTGAGTGTCGACCGTCTCGCCGAGCTCGGTGAGGCCATCCCCGCCGGTGGTGCCGCGGCGATCCTCGTCATCGAGCACCACTGGGCCACGGACCTGCGTGACGCCATCGCCGCGGCCGGCGGTCGCAACCTGATGCAGGCCATGATCACGCCCGACGCCCTCGCCATGGTGGGCGAGGAGCTGCGTGTCAAGCTCGAGGCCGAGGAGGCCATCGAGGAGGCAGAGGCGGTCAAGTTGGCCGCGGCCATCGACATCGTCCAGACGCTCGAGGAGGCTGAGCTCATCGAGGAGGCCGCCATGCTCGAGGCGGCCGAGGTGGTAGCCACCGCCATCGCCATCGAGGATGCCGCGGCCGAGGACGTCATCGACACGCTCTTCGCCGCCGACCTCATCGAGGAAGCGGCGAAGGAAGAGGCCGCCGACGTGGTGCGCATGGCGCTCGACGTCGAGGAGTCCGCCATCGAGGAGGCCGAGGACGCCGTCGCGGTTGCGGACGAGATCGAGGCTACTGCCGCGCTGCGGGCCATCCGCGCCCTCATCACTGCGGAGGTCATCGAGGAGGAGGCGGCACAGGAAGCCGTCGCTGCGCTGGTCACCGCCGAGCTCATCGAGGAGGAGGCCGCCGAAGAGGCGCTCGCCACCGTCCTCGCCGCCGAGGAGGTTGAAGCCGAGGCCTAGACGATCCATCCAGCCATGGCCGTGCGCGACCACGCGCACGGCCCAGGAAGCCCACGAGCGACAAGGAGAACGAGATGACAGACGATCAGCAGACCCCCCAGGAGGTCGACGCCGTCGTGGCCGCCGAAGCGGACGACACCGGCGCCACCGTCGTGGCCGCCGTGGGCGACGAGACCGGCGTGCAGGCCGTCGCCGCGGTCGTGACCGACTACGACTACGCCGCCATCGTGGCCGCCTTCAACGACGAGGAATCGGCGCTGGCGGCCTACGGCAAGCTGCTCGATGCCGAGGTGGCCGGCGGCCTGGGCATCGAGGGCGTGCTCGTCATCAAGACCGACGACGAGGGCAAGGTCAAGATCCAGAAGATGACCGACCACTCCACCAAGACCGGCGTCAAGTGGGGCGCCGTCGGCGGCGTCGTGCTGGCCATCTTCTTCCCGCCCACGCTCATCGCCGGCGCGGTCGGCGCGGGTGTCGTCGGTGGCGTGCTCGGCAAGCTCCGCCAGGAGTGGCACAAGTCCGAGGCCGGCGATGCCCTGACCGGCGCCCTCGGGCCCAACCAGTCGGGCATCCTCGCGCTGGTCAAGGCCACCGATGTGCCGGACGTCACGGCCAAGATGCCGGAGGCCAGCAGCGTCCGCAGCGCCGGTGTCGACGACGCCACCGCCAAGTCCATCAAGGACGCCGCCGCGCAAGCCTCCGCCTAGCCCGACACCCGACCGGTCTCCTGACCGGTCTCCTGACCGGTCCTCACCGGAAACCCGGTCGACCGTCAAGGCCCTCACCGATGTGGTGAGGGCCTTGTCATGCGCTGAACGTTGTCGGCCGACGACGGGTACGGTGGAGTGACGAGCGTGCGAGACGCACGCCGGACCCGCGATTCGGTGACCAGCCCGCTCGCTGATGCTCTGGCAGAATCCATCAGTGCAGCGGTGGAAACCACCTTGCCCCGCCATGCTGATGCAGCTGGTCGCCAACCACAGAGCCGACCGTTGCGTGGCCCCATGTCGTGATGCGGACCCGCCAGCGAACTACCTCGCCCGCCGCCCCATCCGAGGAGGACCGATGAGAGACCGCACCGTCGCATCCCTCCTGGCGATCGCGCTGGTGCTGCTCTCGGTCAGCCCCGCCCTCGGCCGCGATCGCGACAAGGACGGGCTCCGGGACGGCTTCGAGGCGAAGTACGGCGTGACCTCGCCGGACAAGCGCGACACCGATGGCGACGGCGTCATCGACGCCGCGGAGGACGATGATCACGACCGCCTCGGCAACCTCGGGGAACAGCGCTTCGGCACGCACCCCGGACGCAGGGACACCGACCGTGACGGCGGGCCCGATGGCGCGGAGGACAAGGACGGTGATGGCCTGTCCAACGCACGGGAGCAGGACCGGCGCAAGCTGCCGGCCACCCTCAAGCCGACCTTGGACAGGGCCAAGCAAGACGCCCCACTGGATCGGCCCGAATGCCTCACCAAGGAATATGAGACGACGCCCAAGCGCTGCTGGTTCGGCCCTGTCGACGCGTCGACCACCGTGGCCATCATGGGTGACTCACATGCCCTGATGCTCCTGCCGCCGCTCATCTCCACGGCCACCGAACAAGGCCTGCGCCTGGTGACGCTGTTCAAGGGTGGCTGCGTCCCCGTGCTGTTCACCATGAACAGTGGCCAATACGCGCTCGACCGGGGCGAGTCCTGTCGCGCCTGGCGCCAGGACGCCTACCGCTGGCTGCGTGAGAACCCCGTCGACCTGTTGCTGCTGACCAGCGCCGATACCTATGGGCTGGTCGACTCGAACGGCCGCGCCCTGAATCCCGGGAAGAAGGCCGGTGCATGGAAGACGGGCATGCTCAAGACGCTCGATTCACTGCCCGAGCCATCAAGGGTGATGCTGCTCGGCGATGTGCCCCACAACTCGGGCAATCCCATCTCGTGCGTCAAGTCACACACCTCGAACATGTCGGCATGCCTGACTCGCCGGGAGCCACGCTCCAAGCGCACCATCGAGATCGCCCTGCGTGAGGCCGCCGCCGCGAAGGGGGCCCAGTTCCGGACGCTGGTCGGGAAGATCTGCACGTACGATCCGTGCCCGGTGGTCCAGGGCAACATCCTCATCTGGCGTGACCGGCACCACCTCACCGCGACGTTCGCCAACAAGATCGCGCCGTCCGTGAGCGCGCTGGTGATGGCTGGGCTGCGGACGCCGGCAAGTGGGCACGACCGCGAGTGAGGAGAAGCGCCGGGCTCTTGCCTGACATGCGTTCCGGCGGACGCGGCGCAGTTGCCGCGCCATGGAGAGCCCTCACCGATGCGGGGAAGGCTTTGTGATGGGCTGAACGTCATCGGCTGCGATAGGTCCTCTGCCGTGCTCACCCGGCTCTCGGTGGATGCGCCGACCCATGGTCGGTTCACGGTGGTCAAGGCAGCCCGGGATACCAGGCTCGTCACCGCAACGACCCGATCAGGTTCTATCTGGACACTGCCCTGTCGCAGCCTCATCATGCCTTGCTATTCCTGTGGCGCCTGGCGGCGTGATAGCCGCCGATGACCGACGGTATTTGGGGGTGAGGAGCGTGAGATGCGTTACCTATCCCCGGCCGTCTGCGCGACGGCCATGCTGGCGGTGTTCGCACTGGCTGTGCCCGTAGCAGCACAGACGACGGCGGATGTGGCGCTGCCCCCCGAACCAAGGGTCCTGTACGAGTGGTTCCCGGCCGGGTCAAGCACGAAGACCATCATCGTGTCCGACGCCGAACTCTCGGCACCCCCGGTCCAGGTGGTACCCGACACGGAGGGCGCTGCCGTCCACTCGAGCTGGTCACGGGACGGCTCGCAGTTCACCTGGGAAGTGCTACGCGACGACGACTCCGCCAGCGTGTGGACCGCGAACGCCGACGGCTCCGGTCCGATCGAGCGTGTGGTCTGTGAGGGCACGCCGTGCGCGGAGATGTCCTACCCCGCCTTCTCACCCGACGGCTCCCAGCTGCTCGTGACCCGCTTCGACCTTGCCGACGACGGCGACTGGGGACCGTCGCACCTCGTGGTCGTGGACCTCGCGACCGGGGAGCAGACGATCGATCGCCTCGACCGCCGACGGGACGACGGCGTTCTACTCTGGGACGTGGTCGCCTGACGGCCGTCGGGTCGCAGCGGCGCTGGAGACCTACACCGATGCGACCGAGTCTGACCGCACCGAAGCCACGATCGTGGTCGTCGACACGGACCCAGCAACCACCCAGGCACCGGCGCCTGTGACCGACCCCGGTCTGTCCGCCGGCTATCCGCGATGGCACCCGACCGACGATCGCATCCTGTTCGCCTCGTGGGACCTCGATGCCAACCAGGGTGACGAGCCGTCACAGCTGTATACCGTCGGACCCGACGGATCGGGACTGACGCAGATCACGAACGTCGACTACACGACCACGTCGCGGCGCCCCGGCGAGGCAACCTGGACGCCTGACGGCCAGCGCATCATCGCTTCGGTCGGCGTCGTACAAGGCGGCCGGGTCGTGGACGTCAAGGTGTCCTGGGTCGACCCGGTGACCGGCGAGATCGCCGAAACCAACCAGTCGGGAGCCATGCCCACCCTTCAGCCGTGACATCGCCCATGTTCACGGTCGTGTCAGCGGCATCTGCCGCGCCTGGCGCAATGATCGTCGCGGCGGAGGTCACGAAGGCGCGACCGCCGTGATGGCGCCCCGGCGCAGGAACGACACACCGCCTGCCTACGAGAGAGACAGCCTCTGGTATCGTGTGGGGACTCGGGCGGCTAGCTCAGCTGGTTAGAGCACTTGCTTGACATGCGTCTGGCCGAATGCGGCGTAGCTGCCGCCGCGACACGAGCCCTCTCCGATGCGGTGAGGGCCTTGTTATGGGCTGAACGTTATCGGCTGAAGTCACGCGCAGACGCGCGACGACCGCATGACGGCACTCGCGGTCGAATCGGCGGCCGACGTCGGACGCTGGCACGGCGTCAACGAGCGCATCTTCGTCAGCGAGCTGCCGAACGCCATCACCTTCCCCAGCAGGGGCGCCAGGCTCGCACGGATGGTCAGCTCAGGGTCAGATCCCTAGCCATGTCGCGGCGCGATCGAGCGTTGGCTGATCCTGACGAGGATCTGGCCGAGAGCGAGTCCGACGGCCACGCCGATGGCGATCGAGATGGAGATGAGGGCGGCCTCGCTGAGCTGCCGGACAGCTGCCTCGGTCCGGCCCTGGGAGATGGCCAGCATGCCCTGGTACAGCGCGTAGCCGGGCACGAGCGGAAGGATAGCCACACCGGTGTAGACGCTGGCCGCGGCACCCTGGACGACTGACAGGCCGACTCCCACGAGGCCAACGACCAGGGCCGCGACGCCGTACGCGGCCCAATCGGGGCCGTTCCCACCGCCGGCCGACACGGCCACGATGAACCAACCCAACGCGGCCGTGGCTGACGCGGGGAGGAGTTGCCCGCGCGGCATCCCCCAGGCAGCCGCCAGCCCCAGGACCGCCACGCCGGCGGCGAGAACGCTCATGAGGAGCGGCTGCGCATCGGCATTGGGTTTGTAGGCAAGTCCGAAGCCCTCGCCGATCGTGCTGCCTGCAAGCATCCCGAGCGCCAGGGCTCCAGCGGTCACGACGGCCTCCAGGCCTCTGGACATGGCCGACATTGGTGCGTTCGCCAGACTGTCGATCACGGACGAGACGAGGGCGCGGCCCGGCAGGTAGATGAAGAGAGCAGCCACGACGGCTGGGCCGACCCGGACAGGCACGCCGGCTGCGCCGAGGAGGTTCGGGATGGCGGCGATGACGAGCGCGACCAGGAATGTGCTTGCCACGATGGGCAGTCGCAGGCGCACCACGACGCTCCCGATGGGGAGAGCGGCGATGGTCGCCAATAGCGCGACCACGATGGTGATGGCGTCCCAGCCATCGAGAAACACGACCCAGCCGGCCACGGACAACATGACCGCGAGGTTTGCGTATCGGCGGCGCAAGCCGGGGCGTGCCTCGAGCGCTCGGAGGCGGCTGTAGGCCTCGTCGAGATCGATCTCGCCTCGCTCCAGGCTGTCGATGAGCGCTCCCGTGCCCGCGAGGCGCTCGAGTCGAGGTTGGCCCACGGTCACGTCGCGCATCGTCGTGATGGGCCAGGGCAGCGCTGGCGTCCAATAGCTGAGCGTGATCGAGCTCAACGTGGCGTCGACCGAGCACTCGCCCAGGCCCAGCGCCGCCAGCAGTTGTCGCAGCCGTACCACGACCTCACTCACGGACGTGCTCGACGCCAGCATCTGCTTGCCCGCATCAGCCACGAAATTCACGGCAGCGACAGGGTCAGGGTGGTGCGGTGCACTCGCTTGCGGCGGTGGTGCAGCCATCAGGGGTGCCGTCCGCTTCACGAGTCGATGATCATGTCGACGTGCGCTGATCCGACCCCGCCGTGGCAGCCGCCGGCTCGTACACCAGACTCGCCTGGACGGCCTGGTCGAAGAAGTGCCGGAAGATGTCTCTGACGATGGAGGCGAGCGGCAGCGCGAGGATGGCCCCGATGATCCCGCCGAGGGCGAAGCCCAGGGCGATGAGCACGAGCACCGAGGCGCCCGAGAAGCTGATCATGCGGCCCTCGAGCTTGGGCACCAGGATCGAGCCTTCGATGTTGAAGACGACGAAGTAGTAGACGCTCACCAGGATGATGGCCGGGATGCCTCCCGGGATGGCCACCAGCAGGGCCGGGATGTAGCTCAGGATCGGGCCGATCTGGGGCACCAGCTCCATGACGAAGGCGATCACGCCCAGCAGGATGGCGAACTCCATGAGCAGCGTCGCACCGGTGACGTACCCGATCACGAGCATGCCCAGCGTGACCATCAGGAACACGATCGAGCCGACGATGAACTCGGCCCGGAAGTACTGCGCCACGTTGCCGACCAGGATGGTCAACACGGTGCTGACGTTGTCCTTCCAGGGCGCCGGGACCCGGGCGTAGAAGTTCTGCGACATGGTGGGCTGATCGGTGAGCAGGTAGAACAGGAAGAACGGCAGCAGCATCCAGGCGAAGAACCCGCCCACCAGCGAGAGCGTGCTCCCGATGAACCCGGCCACGACGGCACCCTGGTCCAACCCGGCAAGGTTGTCCTGGACCGATGCGATGATGGTGTCGAGGCCCGCCCGTAGCCAGTCGGGCAATACCGCGGCCCGGTAGTCGGCGCCCATCTGGTCGAGGATCGTGGGCAGTTCCTCGACGAGCCTGACGCCTTGCGTGATGACGACGATGATGACCAGGGTCAGGCCCAGCAGCGCTCCCAGCAGCGTGGTCGCCACAGCCACGATGGCTGCGACCCATCGCTTCCAGCCACGCCGCTCCAGCCAGTTGACGACGGGCACGAGGAAGAACGCCAATGCCACGCCGATGGCGAAGACGAAGAGGGCGCTGGCAGAGAGCACGAAGACGATGACCGCCAGGATGCCCAGCAGGAGGGCGATCCAGAAGGGGGCGCTGGGGCCCCTGGCGCTGCGGAAGCGCGCTACGGAGCCCGGCGGCACCGCAGCGTCCATCGGAGGCGCCGCGGCCTCATCACGATAGGTCGCGGCAGCAGGCGCATCGTCCTCCGTATCGCCGCCTGTTGGTGTCATATCGCCCCCAGTAGCGTCTGATGCCATCGCGCGGCGCCCCTCATGTGAGGCGGTCTGTGCCACCTGTGCTCGAACGCTCCGGACGAGCACGCACAGCATATCGTGAGGGCTCGACCAGCTTGGGACGGCCACGTTGGAGTCCAGACGGCACCGGCGGGCGCCAGGGTGGGGACCGGGACCGCGCCACGACGCTGCCAGCGACGCGCTTCCGAGAGGCTAGGCTTGCGCCACTCGACGGCCTTCGTTCCAACGATCGCACACGCCAGGTGGGCCGTCAGACGATGAGGAGGAATCTCGGCCGATGTCAAGCGACTCGTCGCCACGGTCCGGCGCGGCTTCCCGGAATGTGACCCCGACAGGCCGGCTCGGCTTCCGCGGTCGACAGGCGACGCCGGAGGAG
>CAVQIZ010000006.1:0-68210 GCA_963712735.1 uncultured Chloroflexia bacterium
GCGTGGGCTGCTACCTTGAGACGTACGGCGACGGGACCGAGGCGCTGTACCGTCGCTTTGGCTTCGAGGTGCGGGACCGATGGGGGATCGGGGTCGGCGCGCCGGTGGCCCGGACCATGTGGCGAGAGCCCACGCTGGCTGAAGCGGTGGAGGCCTCGGTTCCCGTTCGGTTGACGAACGTGGAACCAGAAGTCTGAGACCCTGGGTCGTCGGACCGACCCCTGTCCGTCCCAGCCCCACGAGGGTGAGTTCATCGGTTCGGCGCACGCACCCGGCACGGCTTTCGACCCGGCTCGTCGGTGCCGCGCTCGTCGTCGCCCATGGCTTCGTCGGTGATGGCTTCGGGGTCGAGGTTGGGCCCGGGTCATCGGCGTGCACGGTCGCACGCGCACCGCGCCCCCTAGCTCGGCGATGCGTGCCTCTTCGACCTTCCGGTCGACGATGAGAGGTGCGTACGCCGCTGGTCGAGCGTGCCCATCTTCCGCCGCACGCGCGGTTGCCGGGCCAGCTGACCGTCGAGGCCGACAAGGAATCCGCCGCTGCGCCAGCAGCGCATCGAGGTCCGACTGTCTCCACGTTGCGCTCGATTTCTCGTTGATGCGCGGTTCCACGACACCACGCGGCTGCTGCTTGAACCATCCCCACCGGCCTTGGTCAGGGTCTAGACCGGGAACACGAGCACCAGCAACGGCAGCAGGATGAGGTGGATCCGCCGACAGGGTGAGGCGGTACCGTCGAAGGGCAGGAACGACTCCAGCGGGGTCGGTCCCTCATCAAGGTACTTCTTGGCGTCCTCGTTGACCCGGAGCCGCGTGTCGTTGCAGCGAGGGGAAGGCGTCGAGGTCGCCGACGTCGGGGACCAGCAGGACTGCTGGCAGCCTCGCGCACGACGGGCCGGGCCAGGTCGCGGTTCGAGCCCTCGCGCCCATGAGCGTGACGCGGCGGCCACATGGCCGTGTCCTCGGGGTGGCACCGGGGAGGTGTCAGGGTCCAACGTGCCACGAAGCGTACCACGGGCGACAGGAACGGCAGCCAGGGTGCGAGGCCCTCCACTTCGGGCAGGCAGGGCTTCAGTGCAGGGATCGCCGCCAGCTCCGCGATAGAGGGAGACATTGGCAGCCACCACGAAGAAGGCGGCGTCGATGGTCCCGGCCGACAGGCCCTCGATGGCCTCGTCGGTCGTCCACTCGAGGGCGACGGCGGTCGAGCCGGTCTGGTCGATGAGCGCCCGGGCGGTCGCGTTCGTGCCGCTTCCGCTGGGGCCGATGGCCAGGCGCTTGCCGGCCAGGATGGGGATGCCGTCGACGACGTCGATGGCACCCTGTCGCGCGAAGGTCGAAGGGTTCGTAGAACACCTCCGACAGCGCGGTCGACCCGCCGATGTCGGTGAGGAGCTCGGTTCCGCTCTGGATGAGCCCGACGTCGGCGTCGCCCGTGCGCAGGAGCTCGGCGTTCTCGATGGAGCCGGCGGTCTCGATGACCTCGACCGTGATGCCCTCGGTCGCAGGGCATCCTTCAGCGAGCTGGCGAACGCGGCGTACATCCCGCCCGGCTGACCGGCGGCGAGCTTGAAGGTCGTGGGCGGACAACCAAGAAGCAGGACCGCCACCATGCCCAACAGCAGGGCCACGATGACGCCCAGCACGAGTGAAGCGAGCAGCTTGCGGCCGAGACCGTTCTCATGCCCTTCCTCCGCGACGAGCCTGTCCTGGCATTCAGGTACGCGCCCCCCGACGACGCGGCCGCATCGTGGTGGGCGGGTACGGAACGAGCATACCTAGCAGCGGACGGTGGCGGAGACGCGGATATCCACGCAAGCCGTCTCCGACGATCGCCTCTGCCCGGACGTGCTCGCCTTCATCGGTGGAGGCGGACCGGCAAGTGTCGGGGGCTGGTAGCGGATTCGGCGGGTGGGCCTGAGGCCGCCGATGCCGACGCCGTGGTGGATTCGAAGACCGGATGGGTCAGGCCTGCGCCAGCGCCTTCGCGAAGGCCGCCAGGAAGATATCCCAGCCGGCGTCGCTCAGGCTGAGGTGGGTCGAGCCCGGCATGACATCAAGTGAGACGGGGTTCCCCTGCGCCTGAAGGGCCGAGAAGAGCACCTGCTGCGTCTCGGCGAGATCGAACACGCCATCGGCGAAGGTGTCGTCCGCTTCCAGGTACCCGCGAAGGTCACCCGACGGATCGCGTACGGCGATGAACGATTCCACGGCAGCAGCGTCCGGGACCCGATGCTCGACCCCCGGATGCTCCGAGACGAGCATCACGACCCTTAGGTCCGGGTGCTCGGGCAGGAACGTCCACGGCGTGTAGCCGTCCAGGATCCTGGGGTCGGCCGCGATCTGGCTGTCCCAGGGGACGTCGGGACCCATGGCCACCCAGTCGCCCTCGTAGGTCACCACGGCATCGATCGGGCCGAGCTCGGAGCCTCCGAGACAGCCCGCCGTCGGTTCGGGCCGGGCGAATGCAGCCAGCGCCGCCATGTTGGCCCCCGCCGAGTGACCGAAGACGATCATCGTCACGGGATCGCCACCGTACTCCGCTGCATGCGTCCGCGCGAACGCGACCGCACAGGCGGCTTGGGACTGGGCCGCCAAGAGCTCATCGTACGAGGGCGGGAAGTCGCCGCCGGCACCCCAGGTCGCCGCGAGGACGACGAAACCGCGGCGCGCCACCTCCTGGGCCTTCTGGATCAGGTTCGCCTTGGTGAGCGGAGGACCGCCGTGGAACATCACGACCACCGGCCACGGACCGGCCTCCGTTGGCGCGTAGACGTCGAGCATACCGGGCAGCAGGACCGGGTTGGACGACTCGTAAGGAACATCGCTGGTGACGACGACGCTCGGTGGCGTCGGCGTGGGGGTCGCAGAGTCTGCTGCCATCGCCGGCCAGGCGGTCACGCCGGCTAACGCGATGCTGAGGCCTCCGAGCCACTTCAGGTTGATCGGTAGTCGGTGAGCCGTCGTTCGCCTGTTCATCTCGCTCCTCCTTCGAGGTGCCCTCATAGATTGGCCAGTGTGTTCACTGGTTGCTCGGCGAGGACTGTCCATCGGCTGGCTCGAGCAGCACGGTCCATGTGCGTGTCTGCGTGTCAAGCGCGGTCATCTCGCCAGAGGACCCGGGGACGACGAGCCGCCCATTCACGGGGTCGTACACGGTCGTGCTCATGTCGACGTCGTTGCCTGTGACCTCCCAGCGATCCTCGGTGGCGTCGTAGAGGGCGAGGTCCCAGCCCGTGATCACCGTCCGCTTGGCGGTCTCGTCGTAGACGATCGCGGGCGGTGACATGCCCCAGCCGGCCCCGACCTCCGGCGTCTCGGCGCCGGACCGCTCCCAGGTGCCAGTGTCCAGGTCGAGGCGCAAGGTGGCGCTTCCGTTGTCGTACGCGACGACTCGGTCCACCGAGCGGTCATAGGCGATCAGTAATGCCTTCTCGGGTCCAGCGCCGGGCCACTCGGCCTGGATCGGGGCCCACGCGTCCGTGCCGACGTCGTACTTCCGCAGCTCCTCACCGTCCCACGCGATGACCTGTTGGGAGGCAGGGTCGTAGGTCCAGGACCCCACGTAGCCAGGAGCCCTGCTCTTCTTCGTCCATGTGTCGAGCCGACGGTCGTAAACCCACACGTCGTAGGCCCAGGCCCCGATCGTCCGGTCGGAGTCCTCGTCGTAGACGAGCCCGGGCAGTTCGGGGAGGACGGGCGACTGGTCGGGATGTTGCTGCGTCCAGGTGTTCGTGCACACGTCGAACGTCCAGGTTTCCTTGTCCGCGACGGCGACGATCTGGCCTGCCCGGCGGTCGAACGCCATCGTTGACAGCCCCCCCGGCCGAGCCTGGTCGACCGGCCCCGGCACGTCCGGAGTCGAGCCGGGCGGGCATTCGAACAGTTCCCCGACGGGCAGTACCAGGACCCGGGAGTCCCGCACCGGCTGCGCGCCGCTGATGAGCATCCCCCCGATCAGCGCGATGAGCAGGCCCGCCAGGAGGAGCACGAGCCAGGCCAGGCGCAGCGGTGCGCCCAGGCGCGGGGCTGCGACCCGGGGCCAGGGGAGGGCACCTCGGCGCCGACGCGGATGCGCCGCTGCGACCCGGTGGGCGACCCCGGCCGCGTCCGCGATCGGCGTGACCTCGTCGGCGTACCAGCGCAGGGTCTCCGCTACGTGCCGCTCGAAGGCGTCCATCTCAGTCATCGCCGAGCTCCTTCCGGAGACGTGCCAGGAGGCGCGAGAGGCGACCCCGCACGCCCGACGCCGACATGCCCAGGAGGGCCCCGACCTCGGCCGCGTCGAGGCCAGCCACGTAGCGCATCGCGAGCAGGCTGCGATCCTCCGGTTTCAGGTGACCGAAGGCGGCGACGAGGTCGAGACGTTCGACCAGCACGGATGGATCAGCCGAGGGATCGTCGGCCGGTCGGGAACGGATCTCGGCCACCTGCCGGCGGTGCCGGCCGCGCAGCAGCTGGCGGGCCTCGTTGGCGGCCACCGAGACGAGCCAGGGGCGCAGCCGCTCGGGGTCGCGCAGGGTGCCCAGCTTGCGCCAGGCGATCGACCAGGTCGCCTGCACGGCATCCTCCGCGGTCTGTCCGTCCCCGGCGATGACGTAGGCCACGCGCAGGAGGTCGCCGTGGTAGGCGTCGATGATGCGGGCGAACGCCAGCTCGTCGCCTCCGACCGCCGACCGCACCGCGGCGGTGAGCCACGCGGTCGTGGGCGTCGACGTGGCTGAGGAGACCATGCTCGTCATACCCCAGAGATGCCGCTCGAGCCTCCAGCGATTCAGCGATCAGCGTAGGCAGGCCCGTCGCATGCCGGTAGAGGCCAACGGCTCGTGCCCGGGCGTAGGGCCGTTATGGTGCGATTCGAGCGCTGCAGGCCCCGTTGGTGTCGCCATCAACGCCAGCTGTGTACCCTATCCACGCACGAACCTCGTCGGGGTGTAGCGCAGCGGTAGCGCACATGCTTTGGGAGCATGAGGTCGCGGGTTCGATCCCCGCCACCCCGACCACCACCTCTCGCCGACCGACCGCCCTCGCAGTGACCCGGGAGCGTAGGATGCGACGACAACTAGAAGAGGTGGTCTCGTGATCCTGCTCGGCTGTGTCCTCGTCGCTGCTGCGACCGTGGCACCTCGCGTCATCCTCGTCCTGGCGTGGATCTTCAGCGAGCGCTGGGCGCTCGTCTGGGGCGATGCGTTCCTGGCGCCCCTACTCGGCATCATCGTGGCGCCCTTCACGACGATCATGTTCATGCTCGCGGGCCAGGTCACGGCGACCGGCTACACCATCGAAGGCTTCGCCTGGCTGTGGATCATCCTGGGCATCTTCCTCGACCTGTGGAAGTGGAGCGGCGTCATCCAGAACCGCCAGGCCGGTGTGCAGTACGGCCAGTCCATCTACCGCGACCTGCGCTAGCCGCCGTCCCTGCGATCCGGTCACGCACCCTCGCGGGCTGGTCGCACCGCGGTAGCATCGCGAGTGTGGAGTCCAGCCTTCCCGCAGCCCCGGTCAGCGCGCACGCCGAGGTCGACATCGCGGCATCCGCGCGCCAGGTCTGGACGGTGCTCGCCGACATCGCCTCGTGGCCGACCTGGAACCCCGCCGTGCGCCAGGCCGTGTTCGATGGCCAGCTGGACGTTGGTGCACGCTTTCGCTACTCCACGCCGTTCGGCTCGATGTCGTGCCGGCTCACCCGGGTGGACGCCCCGACGGCGTTCGCCTTCAGTGGCCGGCTGCTGATGATGCGGCAGCGTCACGCATGGCAGATCGATCCTGTCCCCGGCGGCGTCCACGTCGTCACGGACGCCACGATGTCCGGTCTCAGCGCCCGGCTGTTTCACACTCGGCTTCGCCAGCGCCTCCAGGGCGAGCTGGACGCCCTGGTCCAGCTTCTCAAGCTCGAGGCAGAGGCTCGCGTCACCGAGGCACACGAGGAAGCCGCTCGGCATGGTTCCGCCGGGGAAGGGGAGGGCCGGTGAGCGAGCGCACGATGCAGAGCCTCAACCTGGCCTTCCGCTTCATCCTCGAGCTGCTGGTGCTGGTGGCCCTGTTCCTGTGGGGCCTGCAGCTCTCGGACTCGCTGCCGCTGCAGCTCATCGCCGGCCTGGGTGCTCCCGTCCTGGTGATGGGGGTCTGGGGCCTCTTCGTAGCGCCCAAGGCGACGCGTCGTCTTCCGGACCCCGCTCGCCTCGTGGTCGAGCTCGTCATCTGGGCGCTCGGCGCGCTGGCCCTCACCGTCGTGGTCAGCCCCATCGTGGGCATCATGTTCGGCGCGGCCGTGGTCATCAGCCTTGTGCTGATGTTCATCTGGGACCAGCGCGGCAGCTGACAGCACCGCGCGGCAACTGACAGCACCGCGCCGCGCCGACAGCGCTGGGTCCCCTCGAGCCGCCTCAGCCGCCGGCGAAGCCGTCCCTGATCGAGTCACCCACGAAGGGCCCAGCGTCCGCGGGATTGGTGAGGTACTCGATCTTGGGCCGACCGCGCTGGCGCCTCAATCCCTCCCGCACGTCGAGCTGCTCGCCGAAGAGCCGCTCGAGCAGATCGGCAACGAAGGCGAGGTCCGTGAGCTGCCGGTACTCCAGCTCCACGTAGCGATCGGTCCCGCCGTAGCGTTCGCGCGTGGCCTCGATGTCGCGTCGCAGCGTCTCGCGGTAGCCCAGGTAGTCCGCGCGGTCGAACGCGACGCGGGGCTCCTCGTCCCGAGCGCCATCGCCGGCCTTCCACTCGCCGCTCTCGCGCGCCAGGGCTCGCGAGACGTACTGGTCGAAGGTGGAATCGCGCCAGAGGTGGATGACCCGGTGATCCTCGGCCGCGAACCGCTGCCACACCGGGTCCCCGCGACGGTGGTAGTAGAACGCCTTGGCGCCGACCCAGCGTCGCTGTCGCAGGCCCTGCGTCAGGAAGAGCTCCCAGTAGGCCGTGGCGTCCTCGGCTGCCAGGCGGCGGGCATCCGCGGGCAGGTCCAGTCGCCTGACGAGCTTGTCCCAGCCGGCTCGTTCAGGAAAGCGCTCCAGGAGGATCTCGCCGAAGCACGCCGCCCGCGAGATCTGGCGCAGGTAGGTCACGAGCAGGTTGGAGCCCGAGCGAGCGCTCGACACGATGACGAACGCGCGCGGCTCCCCTTCGTCGGTCAGGAAGCGCGCCTGGCTCACTCGCCCCCGTCGGACTCGTCGTCGAAGTCGACCGCATCGGGCTCCTCGAAGCCCTCGTCCGGATCGGCCTCGCCGCGATCGAACGCGTCCTTGTCGCGCCAGTGCGTGTCACAGCTGAGACAGACGATGCCCACGGCCCCCTGGTTGGGGACGTCGCCCATGCCCACGATGTCGCTATAGGCCTGGACGCCCATGACGTCGATCTCCGGCGGCCGGTCGAGGGCAAGGGTATGGCGTCCACAGATCGGACAGGCCAGCTCGGATCGGGCGTGCTCGCTCATCGGTCCCTCATCGCGTGACGTTGCCTGCGGTCCACACTAGCAGCCGCCGCAGGAGGCGGTGGAGTATACGGCGGCAGTACCATTCGCCCAGCGTGAAGGGAGTACTTGTGGTGAGCCTGCCTGCCTCACCACGGACGCACCCGCGATCGCGGGTATTGGGGTAGCGCGTGTCCGCCGACCAGATCATCCTGCTCTCCATCGGGCTCATCGTCATCGCCGCGGTGGCGGTGACCGTGGCCTATGCGACGGCGTTCGCGACCCAGGCGACGCCGCGCAAGCGATCGGCGGACCCGGCGCATGCAGGCTGGCGTGACAACGGCGGCGGCGACGCCGAGCGCGAGACGGCCGGGATCTTCGCGCGCGGCCATTCCGCGCTCATCACGCCCGCCAGCACCCGCCAGGTGGCGCGCGTCGTGGCCTTCCTGTTCCTCGCCTCGGTGGGCGTGGTCGTGGCGCTCACGCGCGCCTGGCCGGACAACGAACCCGCCATCTTCACGCTCCTGGCAGCCGGCACGCTGCTGGTGGTGCTCTTCATGGACATGGTCCCGCCGGGCGCCTTCGGCCGCTGGCGCCGTCCACTCGAAGGCATCGGCGCCATCGTCTTCCTGGGCCTGCTGATGGCGCTGACCGGCGCCGCCGGCAGTCCCTTCCTCGTCGGTTTCTACCTCGTGGTGGCCGGCACCGCGCTCTCGGCCGAGGGTCGCGCGCCCATCGCGGTGGCGCTCGTCGGCACCTTCACCATCGCTATGGTCGGACTGCTCGACGCCATCGTCGTCGGCCCGCTCGAACCGCAGGCACTGGCCTGGGTGGGCATCAACGCCGTGGCGCTCATCCTGCTGGCGGACATCGCCACCGCCGCCGCTCGCTCCCAGCGCCACGCTCGCGACGAGGCCCTGCGCGCGTCACGCTTCGACGCCCTCACCGGGCTCTACAACCGCTCCTTCTTCTTCACCACCATGGAGCAGGAGATCCGTCGCTCCGACCGCATGGGCCGCGGGTTCACCCTGCTGATGCTGGACCTCGATGACCTCAAGCCGGTCAACGACACCTTCGGCCACCAGTGGGGGGACCGACTGCTCAAGGCCATCGCCGACGTCGTTCGCCGCACCGTCCGCTTCACCGACGCTGCCGCCCGCTACGGCGGCGATGAGTTCGTGGTGCTGCTGCCAGAGACCGACGCTGGCGGTGGCTACGTCGTGGCCGAGAAGCTGCGACGCGACATCGCCGCCCTCACCCTGCGGGCCGCGGACCGCAACGTGCGATCGTCGATCTCGGTGGGGCTGGTGGCATATCCCGACGACGGCAGCACCATCGAGCAGCTGGTGTCGGCCGCGGACGTGGCGATGTACGAGGCCAAGCGCCGAGGCAAGAACCGCATCGTGGGCTATCAGACCCGTACCGAGCGGGTGGCGACCGACATCGATGCCGACACGCACGAGCTGGTCCAGCTGGACCCCGCGGAGGACGTGCGCACCGGCGGCGACCCCGTGCCATGGGGCGAGGGTCCACCCGATCGCGCTGCTGGACCCGGCGGCGCGCGTGTCTCGTACGGCGACCCCGGCAGTCACCCCCTCAGCGAGGAGCCCCTGCAGCCGCCGGGCCGGCGCCGGTCGGACCGCACCACCATCCCGGTCGAGCCCGACGAGTCGCCCTCTGCTCCCTGGTCGCCCGAGGTTTCGCCGCCGACGCAGCCCGGCTCGCGACCGGACACGCGGCCGGCTGATCCGCGCCCGTCAGATCGGCCGCCCGAGCCGCCGACGCGCATGCGCACCGCCGTCGATGCACCCGACGTACTCGCGGCCGGCAGCGACGATGCTGCCGGCCAGCCCTGGCTGACGCGCTCGCAGCCCCCGCCGCCGCAGCCGCAACCGCGGCCGGAGGTCGGCCCCATCGACGAGGTGCCGCCACAGCGACCAGCGGCGGATTCGCGCGGTGGCTCGGGCTCCGACCTGCGCGGTGGCTCAGGGTCCGGCAGCCGCAGTGACGAGATCCGCCGTGGCGGGGAGCGGCCCTGGATCGCCCTGCCCATCGAGCCGGACGACCAGCCGCCGCGCTCCGGCCGGTAGCCGCAGCGGCTCGACGAGGCCTCACCCGGCCGTCTCGACGGGGCCCCACCCCGGCGCCGTGTACAGTCTGGCCATGTCCCCCGACCAGCGTCCGCTTGGCTTCGGCACCCGCGCCATCAGGGCCGCCACCCGTGCGCCACGCGTGAAGCAGGGGCCGGCGTCCGTACCCATCTACCAGTCGGCCACGTTCCACGCTGAGGACGTCGAGGACTACGCTGCGCTCATCGGTTTCGAGAAGCCGGGCTACACGTACGCCCGCATCGAGAACCCCACCGCCGACGCCATGGCCGCTGCCTTCGCCGAGCTGCACGGCGCGGAGGCCGGCTTCGCCTTCGGCTCCGGTATGGGTGCGATCCATGCGACGCTCGTCTCACTGCTCGCCGCCGGCGACCGCATCGTCTGCACACGCGCGGTGTACGGCAGCACCCGCGCCCTCCTCGAGCGCGTGCTCGGACGGCTCGGCGTCGACGTCGTGTTCGTGGATCCCATCGACCACGATGCCGTCGAGCGGGAGCTGGCGGCCGCGCCGACGCGGGTTCTCTACGCGGAGACGATCTCCAATCCCACCATCGTGGTCGCTGACCTGGCGCGCCTGGCCGCGCTGGCACAGCGGCACGGCGCGATCGTGGTGGTCGACAACACCTTCGCCTCGCCCTATGTCTGCCGGCCGCTCGAGCTTGGTGTGGACCTGGTGGTCGAGTCGGCCACCAAGTGGCTCGGCGGGCACTCGGACGTCATCGCCGGGGTGGTGGCCGGCTCCGCCGAACGCATCCGCGCCATCCGCGACGTGGCCATCGACACCGGCGGCATCGTGGCGCCCTTCTCCGCCTTCCTCGTGCTGCGCGGCATGCAGACGCTGCACGTGCGCATGGATCGCCACGCCGAGACGGCTCTGCTGCTCGCAACGCATCTCGCTGAGGCGGCCTGCGTCCGCCGCGTCGCCTACCCCGGACTGGCCCGCCATCCGCAGGCGGACGTGATCGCTCGCCAGTTTCGCAACGGCGGCGGCATGTTGGCCCTGGATCTCGGCTCCCGTCACGCGGCAGCGGCCTTCATCGACGCACTCTCCATCCCGCCGGTGACGGCCACGCTGGGCAGCGTCGTCACCTACGCCGTCCACCCGCCCACGGCCACGCACCGCCAGCTCGACGAAACGCAGCTGCGCGAGGCCGGCATCCCGCCCGGCCTGGTGCGCATCTCGGCGGGCCTGGAGGACGCGGCCGATCTTCTCGCCGACGTGGATGCCGCGCTTGCCGCTGCCACGGGGACCGGCCGGAGCGCCTGACGCCGATGGTGTTGGCTCGGACGGGGGCGGCCGCGTGGCGCGTCTTGACCGACGTCCGCTTCGCGGTCGTGCTCATCGCGTTGCTCGCGATGGCCGGGCTCATCGGCATGCTGGTGCGGCAGTTCCCGGTCACCGCTGCCGACGACCCTGCACGCTACGCCGTCGAGCTGGCCACGGTTCGTGCAGCCTGGTCCGATCTCCCCGCCGGCTCGCTGCTGGTGGATGTCTTCGACGCGCTGGGATTCTTCAGCGTCTTCTCCACGCCCTGGTTCCTGCTGCTCATGACGGTGCTCGTACTCAGCATCATCTGCTGCACACTGGACCGGACGCCACGGTTGTGGCGCAGCGTCGGCGGCACCCGCGTGGAGCAGCCGGAAGCCTTCTTCGATCCGCGGCGGGACCACCGCGTGGTGCTCGAGGGAGCCGGCGATGGCGCGGCGGAGGCCGTGCAGGCAGCCTTCGGCAAACGTCACTTCCGTCGGCGGCGAGTGGCGGAGGCCGACGGCGTCACCTACGTCTACGGCGACCGCAACCAGTTTCAGAAGCTGGCGACGCTGCTGACGCACGCGGGGCTGGTGCTGTTCCTCGCCGGGGGCGCGATCACCGTTGCCGCCGGCTTCGAGACGGTCGTCTTCGTGGGCGAAGGTGGCAGCGCCCCCGTGCAGGCCGTGGGCACCCCGGGCAACCTGCTGGTGAAGAACAACGCCTTCTTCGCGCCGCGCCGAGCCGACGGCTCCTTCGCCGACTTCAGCACGGACCTGTCGGTCTACCGGGACGGCCAGCAGGTGGCGCGCAAGACGATCCGGGTCAACGACCCACTCGCCTTCGAGGGCTTCGTCTTCCACCAGAACACCTTCGGTCCGGCGGCCGACCTCGTCATCCGCGATGCCGCGGGTGCGCTCGTGTGGGACGGGCCGCTGCTGCTCGACGACGAGTTGCTGGGCCGACCGCAGGGCTTCATGACCATCCCCGGCGCCGACGCTGGCCTGGTGGCGGTCCTCAGCGAGGGCGGCGATGGCGCGCCGCAGCTGGTGATGCAGGGAGTCGGGCCGGCCGACCCGGGGACCGGTGTCAACGAGACGCTGTTCCTCGCCACCATCCCCCTCGGCGTGACCACCGATCCCGAGGTCACCGCCGGCCACGCCATCACCTGGGACGGCGTGGGCAGCTGGACGGGCATGGTCATCAAGCAGGACCCCGGCCAGCGCGTCATCTGGGTGGCCTTCGGCCTCCTCATCGCCGGCCTGGTGCTCACCTTCTACTTCCCCCGACGCCGTGCCTGGGCGCGCATCGTCGGGGACCGTGTGGAGCTGGCCTTCGTGGCCGACCGCTACGTCGATTCCGACGGCGAGTTCGACCGGCTCACTACGGCGGTGGCACTAGCCACCGGGGGGACAATAGGAACGAAGATGGACAAGCAGCGCACCTGAGCCGACTCATCTGGTCATGGGGTGTCGTCTGGGCGGCACCCACTGGCAGAGCCAGTCGGAGACCGGGGAGATGGATACCGAGCTCGTGGTCCGTGCGCAAGGTGGCGACCGGGAGGCATTCGCCGTTCTCGCGACGAATAGCTATGGTCGTCTGCACCGCGTGGCCCAGAACATCCTGGGTGACGTGGACCGTGCCGAGGACGCCGCCCAGCAGGCGGTCATGGACATCTGGCGCAAGCTGCCGCAGCTGCGCGAGGCCGCTCGCTTCGACGCCTGGTCCTACCGCATCGTGGTCAACGCCTGCTATGCCGAGGCACGCAAGTGCCGACACTGGGTCCTGGGCCTCGAATGTGATCATGACGAAGACACGCACGCCGCCACCGAGTTCACCGGGGTCGTCTACCGCGACCAGCTCGAGCGAGGCTTCCAGCGGCTGCCGCTCGAGCAACGCGCGGTGGTGGTGTTGCACCACTACTCCGGCCTGGCGCTCCACGAGGTGGCCGACGTGCTTGGCATCCCGGAGGGCACGGCTCATTCCCGCCTGAACCGCGCCATGATCGCCCTGCGTGCCGCGCTGGAGGCCGACGCCAGGGTGCCCCACTCGAGTACCGCGGAGCGGGTGCGATGAACACCAACAGCGAGATCGATCGCATCGTCAGCACGTGGCTGGAAGGCCGCGTGGTCGACCCGCCCTCGGGCAGCCTGGAGCGTGCGCTGGCTCTGGTCAGCGACGCGCCTCAGCAGCGCCACCGGTGGCTGCCGGCCTGGCTCGGTCTTGGCGCCGGCATGGGTCGCGCTGCGGCCGATGTCGAACCGTCGCGGTCGCTGCCGGACCGGCCGAAGCGGATCGGGCTGGGCACCACCGTCGCGGCCAGCGGTGTCGCCGTCCTGGCGCTGGTGGCCATGCTCGTGGTGCCTCGCGCGGGCGTCGAGGCTGAGCGGCCGCCCGCTGTCGCCGGCACCACTTACTCCGTGGCCGCCGACGGCAGCGGCCAGTTCCGCACCGTCAGCGAAGCGGTGGCCGTGGCGCCGGACGGCGCCACCATCCTCATCCAGCCCGGCATCTACAACGATGCCTTCGTCATCGAGAGGGACATCACGCTCGCTGGCAACGGCGCGACCCCGCGCGACGTGGTCATCATGCTGCCGACCGACGCGCCGCCGGCGGTCGTGCCGCTGGCGCCCTACCTCAGTCGCCACGGCAGCTTCGAGATGCCCACGCGGCCGGCGGTGGGCATCCAGGTCATCGAGTCCGCGGCCACGCTGCGCAACCTGCAGGTGACCGGGCACCGTGATGCCATCGACCTGCTCGTGTTCGGTGGCGCACCGACGCTGGAGGACCTGGTCCTCAACCACCAGGGAATCGATCGAGCCCAACGCGTCACTGGCGGGCGGGCTCTTCGTGGAGGGTGGCTCCAGCGCAACCGTGCGCGACAGTTCCATCTGGTACCGCAGCCGCGTCAGCGGCGGGTCGGACCCGACGTTTACCGGCACCACGTTCGAGCGCGCCCAGCTCACCGTCCAGGACGGCTCCGCGCCGAAGATCGCCGATGGCTCCATCAACGGCGACTGCGGCGATCAGACCGTCGCCGTGCTCGGCGGCGCCAGCCCGGTCTTCCAGGGCAACGTCTTCACCGCAGCGGAGCTCGACGTGCGGGGCACGACCGGAGCGGCGACCGACCAGACCCACGCGACCATCGAGGACAACCGGTTCTCCTTCTCCAGCCTGATCGCCGTCTCGATCGCCGACGACGCCACCGCCATCCTCAGCGGCAACCGGTTCACGGGAAACACGCAGGCGATCAACGTTTCGCGCGCCACTGCCACCATCCGCGACAACATGTTCGTCAGCAACACCAACGCCATGACGCTGTCCGGCGCCGCGGGTGAGGTGGCTGGCAACAGCGTCAGGGGCGGCGACTACGGTGTGTCGATCGTCTCCGCCGGGGCGCCGGTCATCACCGGCAACACCATCGAGAACGCCACCGCCAGAGGCATCCTTGTCGGCGGCGGCACCAGCCCCACCATCGAGGGCAACACCATCTGTGGCAGCGCCCTGAACATCGAAGTCCGATCAGATGCGGCGCCGGCTGTCGGAGCCAACGACGTCTGCCCGGACGAGGCGCCCGCTACCAGCCAGACAGAGCACTTCCCACCCTCTGCGGGCGCTGCCGGGTAACCCTGCCCTCCCGGCAGCGCTCGCAACACACGATTCGTCCGGGGACTGCCCCTGAGCCGTAACCGTGGAGCAACCTATAGCGGCGCGTCGGCTCCTATGCTCGAAGTCGGCCGTGCCGCCTCACTGTGTGCCCGCACTTCCAGACCCAGGGCCAGCGCTCGGCAGGAAGAGGAGAGACCGTTGGTCATCGAAGTAGCGTCGAACGATCCGCTCGACAAGATCCAGGCAGCCAAGGAGCGAGACATCCGCTTCGTCGAGCTGCAGTTCACCGACCTGCTCGGCATCGTCAAGGGCATCACCATCCCGCTGTACCGGCTGGAAGAGTCGCTCGAGCATGGGACCTGGTTCGACGGCTCCTCGATCGAGGGTTTCACCCGCATCGCCGAGTCCGATCAGTGGCTGGCCCCGGACATGAGCACCTTCGCCGAGATTCCCTGGCAGGGTGGCGACCTGTCCGCAGGACCGCTCGGCAGCCGCGGCAGCGCACGCGTCATCTGCGACGTCATGACGCCGGACGGCAATCCCTTCGTGGGCGACCCACGTGGTGTGCTCAAGAAGCAGCTCAAGCGCGCCGAGGACATGGGCTACATCTGGAACGCCGGCCCGGAGCTGGAGTTCTTTCTGTTCCGCAAGGACGCAGAGGGCAACATCGCGCCGCTGCCGCACGACCAGGGTGGCTACTTCGACTTCTCAACCGACCTGGCGCAGTCGGTGCGCCGTGACATGGTCAACGCCCTGGAGGCCTTCGGCATCCGGGTCGAGGCGGCGCATCACGAGGTCGCCTACGGCCAGCACGAGATCGACTTCCAGTACAGCGATGGCCTGACCACCGCGGACAACGCGGTGACGTTCAAGTTCACACTGAAGGCCATCGCCCAGCTGCACGGGCTCTACGCCACGTTCATGCCCAAGCCCATCGAGGGCATCAACGGCTCCGGCATGCACACGCACCAGAGCCTGTGGTCCATCGAAGAGCAGAAGAACGCCTTCGCCGAGCCGCGCAGCAAGTACGGCCTCTCCAAGCTGGCACAGTCGTACATGGCCGGCATCCTCGCCCATGCCCGCGGCATGAGCGCAGTGCTGGCGCCGATCGTCAACTCGTACAAGCGGCTGGTGCCCGGCTACGAGGCGCCGACGTACCTCACCTGGGGCCGCACCAACCGCTCCGCCCTCATCCGCGTGCCCAAGGTCTCACCCGGGCGCTCGGTGGAGGCCACCCGTTGCGAGGTGCGCTGCCCCGACCCGACGGCCAACACCTACCTCGCCTTCGCCGCCATGCTGGCGGCTGGCCTGGACGGCATCGAGAAGGGCATGAAGCTGACCGATCCGGTCGAGGAGAGCCTCTTCGAGATGACGGCCGAGCGCGTGGCCGAGAAGGGCATCCAGGAGCTGCCCGGCACCCTCGGCGAGGCCATCGAGGCGATGGAGCAGGACGAGGTCATCGCCGAGGCGCTCGGCGATCACGTCTACAGCCACTATCTCGAGGCCAAGAAGGAAGAGTGGGCCGAGTACTCCAGCCAGATCACGAACTGGGAACTCGACCGCTACCTCGAGGCCTACTAGCGAACACGCGATCGCGCGATCGCGCGACCTTCCTTTGGGAGTCGTCCTCCTGGGGCTGTGAGGCGCCCTGGGAGTCAACGGAGCGGGCGGTGGACGGTCCACCGCCCGCTTTCGATTTCCTCCGCGCTGCCGGATGCCAGGCGTTGCGTCGCGGCGATCGCGGTGGTGGCGGCGCTCGCGACGGCGGCGGCGCGATGGATCTCGCGGCGGCGGTTGGGTCTCGCGGCGGCGATTGGGTCGCGCGGCGGCGGTTGGATCTCGCGGCCGCGGTTGGGTCGCGCGGGGCGGCTCGCGACGGCGGTAGCGGCGCCTGAAGCGGCGCCGGAGCGACGCTATCCGCGTGGCGGATGAACGCGACCGGATCGGGCGCCGACTCGCAGGTTCCATGCTTCCTGCGCATGCGGCTGACACGCCCATGCAGCTCGTGCATCGAAGCGGCAGATCGGAGCGCAAAGCAGTCACGTTCATCCGCCGCGCGAATAGCGGGCCAAGGCCGGCGCCATCGACCTGCCGCTCACCGTGCTCTGGGACCTGGCCCTGGGCCCCGCGATCCGTTCGGCTGCCGACGCCTCGACGACCCTGACCGAGGACCAGCTGACCGAGCTGGCCGAGGCCTGTTGGCGCGCGCTGCGCAGGCCTGACTGAGGCCCGTCGGACGGGCTACGCTGGAGGGCGTGAGGGCCATCGCCATCAACCCGGGATCCGCCGATTCGCTCCATCTGCGCGAGGTCCCACGACCCTCCCTCGATGACGTCGCCGACGGTCGTGGGGTCCGGGTGCGCATCATCCGCACGGGGCTCTGCGGCACGGACGTCGACCTGGCAGCGGGCGAGTACGGCCGCGCGCCCGAGGGTGACGACTACCTTGTCCTGGGCCACGAGTCGCTGGCTCGCGTCAGCGAGGTCGCCGCTGCCGTCACGGAGGTGACGCCGGGCCAGCTGGTGGTCATCGCCATCCGCCGCCCCGGAACGAGCGTCTACGACCGCATCGGGCGTCCCGATCTGTCTACCGACGACGTCTTCATCGAGACCGGCATCAGCCGCGCACACGGATTCATGACACAGGAGGCGGTGGTGCCAGCCGAGTACCTGGTGCCCGTCCCCCATTCGCTGGAGGATGTCGCCGATCCTCACCGAGCCGCTCAGCTGCATCACCAAGTCGCTACGCCAGTCAGACGCCGTGCAGGCCCGGCTGGAGCTGTGGCAGCCACGACGCGCGCTCGTCACCGGCGCCGGCACCATCGGGCTGCTGGCGACCCTGGCGCTGCGGCTTCGTGGCCTGGACGTGACGACCTTCGCCCGGCGGCGACCGCCGTACCTCAACAGCAGCCTGGTCGAGCGCATCGGGGCCCGCTACGTCAGCGCTGCCGAGGCAGACCTGCCCGCGCTCGTCGAGCGCGACGGGCCCTTCGACATCGTCTTCGAGGGCTCGGGTGCGCCGGTGCTCATCGAACCGGCCGTGGCCGCGCTGGCGCCCAACGGCGTCCTGGCCCTGTTCAGCGTGACGCCCGGCAGCGTCACCCTCGAGGTGGACATGGCGCGCCTCAACCAGGCGGTGGTGCTCTACAACCGCGTCATCGTAGGCAGTGCCGCCGCCTCCTGGGGTGATTACGCGCAGGCCGTCGAGACGATCGGCCAGGCAGAGTCCGACGCGGGCACCCGCGGCTGGCTGGGGCAGCTCATCACCCACCGCATCGCGGGCCTGGACCCCACCGCCATCCGCCACCACCTGGACGGCGTGGACGGCGCCATCAAGGCCACGGTGGAGGTCGCTGCGCAGGGAACGACCGCCTAGCGCGAGGCGGGGGCCCGCTGCAACGCCGCCGTGGCGCCGGCGTCGTAGAGTAGAGCCATTCGATGACGACCACGCCCGCCACTCCTGCCGAACCGGTGCCGACGGACGCGACCGGGTCAGCGGAGCCGCCGCAGGGCGAGCCTCGGCCGACCGGTCGTGCTGGCCGCGGGCGCCTGCGTGGCTTCCGCGCGCTGCGATACCCCGGCTTCCGCATCTACTTCGTCGGCATGCTCTTCCGCGGCCTCTCCATGTGGATGCCGCTCGTCGCCATCCCCTGGCTGGTCGTCGAGCTGGGCGCGACGCCGGCCCAGGTCGGCCTCGTGACCGGCTTCTTCTTCCTGCCCACGTTCTTCGTCGGGCCCATGGGCGGCGTGCTCGCCGATCGCGTCGAGCGGCGCACCGTCCTGGTGACCGCACAGCTGCTCGCGGCGGCGCTGTCGGGCCTCATCTGGCTGCTGGTCGTCACCGACAGCCAGACCCTGCCCATCCTTGCGGCGGCGTCCTTCGGTTTCGGCCTGCTCATCGCCGTGGAGGTCCCGGTACGCCAGGCCTTCATGACCGAGATGGTGCCCATGCGCGACATCTCCAGCGCGGCCTCACTGCACGCCACCGCCTGGAACAGCACGCGCTTCCTGGGCCCGGTGGTGGCCGGCGTGATGATCGCGACCATCGGGTCGGCCAGCCCCTTCGCCTTCGCCGCGGTGGCCTCGCTGGTGGTGTCGGCGTCCTTCCTGTGGATGGATCGCTACCGCGAGCAGGGGCGCCAGCGAGCCGACCGCTCGCACTCGATCCTGTTCGACCTGCGTGCCGGTCTCGACTTCGTCGTCCACGAACCGGTGGTGCGCCTCTCGCTGGTGCTCATCTGGGCCGCCGCCATGCTGGGCATGGCCACGTTCACCACCCTCGCGCCGCTCTACGTCCAGACGGAGCTGGGCCTTGGTGCCGACGGCTACGGTGCGTTCCTGGGTGCGTCGGGTGCGGGCGCTCTGACGGCCGCGCTGCTGGTCACGACCTTCGCCCATGGCGACCGGCGCGGGTGGCTCACGGTCGGTGTCCTCAGCATGGCCCTGCTGGTGGGTGGCGTCGGGCTGGCGCAGTCGACCGAGGTCGTCTTCGTGCTGGCCTTCCTGTTGGGGGCCGCGCAGATCACGCTGGCCCAGAACGCGCTGGTGTCGGTGCACTCGGCGACACCCGATGCGCTGCGCGGCCGGGTCATGGGTATCTGGGTCATGACCTTCCAGGGGTCAAGTCTGTTCGGCTCGCTGCTTTCGGGCTGGTTGGCCGACGTATTCGGTGTGCGCTCGGCCATGCTGATCGGAGCGCTGGCGCTGGCCATCATCGGCTCCATCGCGATCGTCGCCATCCGTCGGGCTGACTGGCGCTTGACCCCGGCCGGCGCCGCAAACGCGTGATCAGGACGGATCTCACCACCGGCGCCTTCTGCTGGTGTGCAAACGAATGCGCGGCGCCACCGAGATTGGGTATGGTTAGGAGAGACAGCCCGGATGAGCCAGCCGTCCTCGGACATGCCGGCCGGGCCCGACACGCCGCTGACAGGGAGTAGGACCGAGGACGCATGACCGCGCTGCTCGAACTCGCCAACATCTCCAAGTCGTTCCCGGGCGTGAAGGCGCTGGAAGATGTCCACTTCAGCATCGATGCCGGGCAGGTGCACGCCCTGGTGGGGGAGAACGGCGCCGGCAAGTCGACCCTCATCAAGGTCATCTCCGGGGTTCATCCGGCTGACAGCGGCACCATCCACATGGACGGCCAGCTGGTGCGCTTCCGCAGCCCACATGAGGCGCAGGCCCACGGCATCGCAACCATGTACCAGGAGTTGAGCCTCTATCCGGAACTGAGCGTGGCCGAGAACATCTTCATGGGCCATGCGCCGATGCGGAAGGCCGGCCCCGCGCAGGTCATCGACTGGGGCGAGATGAACCGCCGGGCGGAGGAGATCCTCGAGTCGCTCAACATCCATGACATGGACGTGCGGCGCAAGGTCGGCGCGCTCAACGTCGGCAATCGTCAGCGCGTGGAGATCGCCAAGGCGCTCTCGTTGGACGCCAAGGTGCTCATCATGGACGAGCCGACCGCCGCCCTGACCGAGTCAGACGTAGCCAAGCTCTTCGAGATCGTGCGACTGCTCAAGGAGCGTGGGGTCGCGGTCATCTACATCAGCCACCGGCTCATCGAGGTCTTTCAGCTGGCCGACAGGGTCACGGTGCTGCGCGATGGCAGGTTCGTGGACTCCAAACCGGTCAGCGAGACCGACGAGGACGACCTCATCCGCATGATGGTCGGCCGCACCATCACCGACCTCTTCCCCAAGCTGCCCAGCGAGGTCGGCGACCCCGTGCTCGAGGTGAGGGGCCTCAACCGACACCCGCAGACGGAGGACGTCAGCTTCACGGTCCGCAGCGGCGAGATCGTGGGCATGGCCGGACTGGTCGGCTCTGGCCGCAGCGAGACGGCCCAGTGCGTCTTCGGCATCCTCAGGCCCGACTCCGGAGAGATCCTGGTCGAGGGCCAGAAGGTCAACGTCAAGTCGCCGAGGCAGGCCATGCAGCTGGGCATCGCCTACGTGCCTGAGGATCGCGGGACACAGGGCCTGGTGCGTGAGATGCGCATCCGCGAGAACCTCTCGATGGCCATCCTGGATTCATTCACCCGCTTCGGCTTCGTCATCAAGCGCAACGAGCGCAAGTCAGGCGACGAGCTCATCGAGCAGCTCAACATCATCGCCACCAGCGGCGAGCAGGTGGTCAACAAGCTCTCCGGCGGCAACCAGCAGAAGGTCGTCGTCGGCAAGTGGCTGGCCAGCAAGCCCAAGATGCTGATCGTGGACGAGCCCACCCGCGGCGTTGATGTGGGTGCCAAGGCGGAGATCCATCGTCTCCTCAGCGAGCTGGCGCAGCAGGGGCTGGGCATCCTCATGATCTCCAGCGAGCTGCCTGAAGTGCTGGGCATGAGCGATCGCGTGCTGGTCATGCGCAATAGCCGCCTGGTGGCCGAGTTCAGCCGCGCTGAGGCCACCCAGCAGGCCGTTGGCGCGGCCATGATGAGCGACCTGAATAGCGGCGCCGCCGGAGACGGGCCGGCGACGGGCACGGCGGCATGACCGCGGCGAGTGGCGTGCAGGGCAGCCGCATCCTGGCCAATGCGCGGCGGCTGTTCGGGACGCAGGAGGGCATCCTGCTCCTCCTGCTGATGCTGCTCATCATCGGTGTCGGTCTATACAACCCGCGCTTCGTCACCGAGCGGAACCTCACCGACGTCTTCAACGCCAACGCCTACATCGCCGTGGCGGCGATCGGCATCTCGATGATCATCATCACCGGCAACATCGACATCAGCGTGGGTGCGGCCATCGGCGTGCTCGTGGCGCTGTCGGGCACGCTGGCGGAGCAGCTGAGCGCAGCGTCGGTTCCAGCTCCCATCGTGCTCGCCGCAGCCTGGATCGCGCCCCTCTTCGGCGGGATGCTCATCAGCGCCATCAACGGGTTCTTCGTGGCCTACCTGAAGATCCCCGCCATCGTGGTCACGCTGGGGACGTTCAGCATCCTCAAGGGCGGGCTCATCCTCGTCGCCGGTGGCAGCACCATCAGCGCGCTGCCGGACGGCTATAGCCTCGCCCAGCAGGACATCCTCGGCATCCCGGTGCCGGTCTGGATCATGGTGGTGCTGACGGTCGTGGCGTTCGTTTGGATGCGCTGGAGTCGTACAGGTCGCTCCCAGTACGCCATCGGCGGCAACGCCGAGGCCGCTCGGCTCTCCGGCATCGACACGCGCCGCCAGTTGATGGTGACCTTCACCATCGCCGGCATGTTCTACGGCATCGCGGCCGTGATGTTCGCGACGCAGTACAACACGCTGCAGACCGTGGTCACGCCGGGCCTGGAGCTGCAGGTCATCACTGCCGCCGTGGTCGGCGGTGTGTCCATCCTGGGTGGCATCGGCACCGTGATCGGCTCCACGCTTGCCGCCATCCTCATCCGCACCATCGGGGCTGCGCTCGTCTTCGTGGACATCTCACCCTTCTGGCTCAAGGCCATCCTGGGTGTGCTCATCCTCGTCACCGTGCTGGCCGATGTCGTCCGCCGCCGTCGTCAAGAACGGATGTAGGGGAGGCTGACATGACGAGCGCACCGTCCGTGGCCGACCGCTCCGAGTCGCGCCTGCAGGCCATCCTGCTGCGCCAGGAGACCATCCTCTTCTTCATCCTCATCGCTGGCGTCATCCTGATGTCGTTCCAGTCGGACGTGTTCCTGACGCCGGAGAACCTGCTCAACCAGGGACGGCTGGCGACCGAGATCGCGCTCATCGCCCTGCCCATGACGCTGATCATCATCACCGGCGGCATCGACCTGTCCGTCGGCTCCATCGTCGGCCTCACCGCCATCATGCTCGGTGTCGCTTGGCACAACTGGGGCCTGCCGCTGGAAGTGGCCATCGCCGTCGCGCTGGTCATCGCGACCGCCTGTGGCGCCTTCAATGCCTTCTTCATCATCCGCGTCGGCCTGCCACCGCTCATCACCACGCTCGCGACGCTGGCTCTGTTCCGCGGCCTCGCGGAGGGCATCGCCCAGGCTCGCTCCGTGCGCGGCTATCCCGAGTGGTTCTACATCCTGGGCCAGAAGGACTTCAACTTGCTCGGCAACGCCACGGTGTTCCCGAACCAGCTCTTCCTGGTCGTGGTCGGCATCATCGGCATCGGCGCCGCCCTCGCCTGGACGCCCTTCGGCAGGTCGCTCTATGCCATCGGCAACAACGAGACCGGCGCCCGGTTCAGCGGCCTGAACGTGGCACGCAACAAGTTCATCATCTACACGCTCTCGGGCTTCATGTCCGGCCTTGCCGGCTGGGTCTTCGTGTCACGCGTGAGCACCACGCGCTCCGACATGGGCAACGGGTTCGAGTTGACCGCCATCACCGCCGTCGTCGTCGGCGGCACCAGCATCTTCGGTGGCAGCGGCACCATCATCGGCACCGTCCTGGGTCTTCTGCTCATCCAGCTGATGAAGAACGGTCTGGCGCTTTCCGGGGCCAAGGGCGACTCGACCACCATCGTCGTGGGCCTCGTCCTCATCGGGGCCGTGTTGCTCAACACCTTCATCGCCAACCCGCCCGAGCGGCTCAAGCGGCTTCTGCCCGGACAACGTTAGAGCTACGATGCTCAGAGGAGAGGAGGTGACGCGGACAGCGACCAACGTGCGACGGCCCCGAGGGGTCGCGGACCGGTATCCAAGTCGATCACTCTGGAGGAGACCAACCGCAAGATGCGAAAGCCAATCGTTCTTCTGACCACGCTCGCACTGACCATCGGGTCGGTCAGCGCAGTCGCCGCCCAGGACGTCTGGGACGGCGCTGACGAGCTGCCCACCAACCCGCTGGCCTGCCCGGGCGGAGAGGCGCCGCCTCCTGCCGACGCCGGCGAGTACGACGGCGGTACCGCCGTGAACCCGCCGGACCTCGCGGGTCAGGACATCACGCTCGTCGACATCCCCAAGCTCATCGGCATCGGCTACTTCGATGCCACCGCCGCGGGCATGCAGGAAGCAGCGGCTGAGCTCGGCAACGTCGAGGTCATCAACGACGGCCCCACGGCCGCCAACATCGATGAGCAGATCACGTTCATCGACAACTACATCACGCAGGGCGTGGACGGCGTACTCTTCGCCGCCAATGACCCCGTTGCCATCGGCCCCGTGCTGACCAAGGCCCTCGAGGCCGGCATCCACGTCGTCGGGTACGACGCCAACTCCGTGCCGGAGGCACGTGAGTGGTTCATCAACCAGGCCGAGTTCAACGGCATCGGCAAGACCATGATCGACAGCCTCGTCGCCGAGCAGGGCGAGGATGCCTCCTTCGGCATCGTCACCTCGACCTTCACCACGCCGAACCAGGCGCGCTGGATCGCCGAGATGGCCGCCTACGCGGCGCAGTGCTATCCGAATCTGACCTGGCTCGAGACCCTCGAGGCCCAGGAGGACACCCCGCTGTCCTTCAGCCAGGCCCAGACGCTCCTCAACAAGTACGGTGAGGACATCGACGGCATCTTCGGCATGACCTCCGTGGCGACCCCGGCCGCCGCCGACGCCGTGACCCAGGCAGGCCTGTGTGGCGAAGTCGCCGTCGTCGGTCTTGCCACCCCGAACGCGATGCGTCCCTATGTCGAGGACGGCTGCGTGCAGTCCGTGGTGCTGTGGAACCCGGTCGACCTCGGCTACGCCGCGGTGTACGTGACCCGGGCCATCGTGGACGGCGAGTTTGCCCCCGGCGACACCAGCGTCATGGCCGGCAAGCTCGGTGAGCTGCAGGTCGTCAACGGCAGCGAAGTGCTGCTGGGCGCCCCGTTCGTCTTCACCGCCGAGAACATCGGCGACTTCGACTTCTAGTCAATCCTGTTGGCGGGGATGGATCCCCGCGAGTCCAGCGACCAACGACGCCGGGGTGCCATCGAGGCGCCCCGGCGTCTTCGTGTGTCTGCGTCCTGGGCGCGGCGGCTCGGGCCGCTGTGCCGGATGTGCGCCCGCGCGGGATCAGCCCACCATGCAGCCCACGTGGGTGAAGCCACCCGCGGGCTCTGCCACTCGGCTGGCCCACGCTCGCCCAGAACGCCCTCGTCTCGGTCCACGCGGCCACGTCCGACGAGTGTCGCGGTCGTGTGATGGGCGTCTGGGTCATGACCTTCCAGGGTTCGAACCTCTTCGGATCGTTGCTTTCCGGCTGGCTGGCCGACCTGCTGGGAGTACGAGCGGCTATGCTGACAGGAGCGTTCGTGCTGGCCCTCATCGGGTTGGCGATGACCGTCGCGATCCGCCGCGCCGAGTGGCGCATGGCACCGGCGCCAGCCGTCGGGAGCTGAGGGCCGCGTCACCGTTACCAGCCGCCGACGGAGGCGCAGAGATGAGACCCGCCATCGGTGAGAGCCCCGGGGGAGCGTTCGCCGACGAGCGACAACTTGAGATCGCCCGCTACGTGGAGGAGCAGGGCCGGGCTCGCGTGACCGAGCTGGCCCACCGCCTCGGCGTCTCGTTGGTCACCATCCGCAAGGACCTCGACGTGCTCGCTGACGACGGCCGCATCATCCGCACCCACGGCGGCGCCATCGCGCCGCGGGTCGGTCGCCAGGACCTCACCTACGAGGTGCGCGACCAGATGCAGCGCGAGGAGAAGTCAGCCATCGGTGCGCTCGCTGCGGCGTACGTCGCCGACGGGGAGTCCATCATCGTCGATGCCAGCACCACCGGTCTCTACCTTGCCCGGGAGCTGCTCCATCGGGGCACCGGGCGGAGCCTGACCCTGGTCACCAACAGCATCCGCATCGCTTCCGAGCTGGCCATCAGCCCGGACATCACGGTGCTGCTCATCGGCGGCCGGGTACGCGGCCGGTCGCTCTCGCTGGTGGGCTCGCTGGGTGACGCGGTGCTGCAGCGCGTCAACATCCAGAAAGCCTTCCTCGGTGCTGCTGGGCTGACCCTCGAGGAGGGGCTCACCGAGACCACCGAGGAGGAGGCCCAGATCAAGCGCGCCATGGTGGATGCGGTGCGCGAGGTCTATGCCATCGTCGACAGCAGCAAGTGGGGCCGTGTCGCCTCTGCCACGTTCTGTCAGCCCGAAGCTCTGACCGGCGTGATGACCGACGCCGCGGCACCGGCCGAGATGGTCGCATCGCTCCAGGGGATGGGCATCGAGGTGACGCAGCATGGCTGATCGGGGACTTCGTTACGTGGCGCTGGACTTCGGCGCGGAGAGCGGACGCACCATCGTGGGCCGCTTCGACGGCGACCAGCTCAGCATCGAGCCGGTGCATCGCTATGCCAACACGCCGGTGCGACTGGGCGGCACGCTGTACTGGGACTTCGCACGGCAGTTCCACGACATCCTCAGCGGCATGGGCAAGGCTGCCGAGGGCGGCCCGGTGCACTCGGTGTCGGTCGATACCTGGGGCGTGGACTACGGCTTCATCGATGCGCGCGGACGGCTCATGGCCAACCCCGTCCACTACCGCGACACGCGCCACGAGAAGATGCCCGAGGTGGCCTTCTCCATGGTGCCGCGTGACGAGATCTACATGGCCACGGGCATCCAGTTCATGTCCATCAACACGCTCTTCCAACTGCTCAGCGAGGTGCAGGCGCACGACCCCATCCTCGAGGGGGCGGACAAGCTGCTGATGATGCCCGACCTCTTCAACCACTTTCTGTGTGGCTCCGACGTGGCCGAGTACACCGAGGCCACCACGGGCCAGACGCTGGACCCCTGGACCCACGACTGGGCACGGCCGCTCTTCGACCGTCTCGGCATCCCCACCCATTTCCTGCCGCAGATCGTGGAGCCGGGCACCGTGCTGGGTCCGCTGCTGGAGGAGGTCGCCGAGGCCACCGGCTGTGGCGACGCGCGGGTGGTGGCCGGCGCCTCGCACGACACCCCATCGGCCGTGGCAGCCATCCCGCTGGCAGGACCGTCGACCGCGTATATCTCGTCGGGTACCTGGTCGCTGGTGGGCCTGGAAGTGCACGACCCGGTGGTCAACGAGGCCTCGCTGGCGGCCAACCTCACCAACGAGGGCGGCTACGCCGGCACCATCACGCTGCTGCGCAACGTCATGGGCCTGTGGCTGGTGCAGCAGAGCCGCAAGGCGCTGTGGCCGGGCGACGACGCCCCCTCGTACGCCGAGATCTGCGAGCTGGCCGAGCAGGGCACGCCCGGGACGGCGTTCGTCGATCCCGATGACTCGCGCTTCCTGTGGCCCGGCGACATGCCCACGCGCATCCGCGAGTTCTGCGCCGAGACCGGGCAGTCGGTCCCGCAGGAGACGACGACGCTGTGGCGCGTCATCTTCGATTCGCTGGCGCTCAAGTACGACTGGGTGGTGAACCGGCTGGGCGCCGTCACGGGCCGTGACATCGACCAGATCCACATCGTCGGTGGCGGCTCGCAGAACGAGCTGCTGTGCCAGATCACCGCCGACGTCAGCGGCCGCCAGGTGGTGGCCGGGCCGGTGGAGGCCACGGCCATCGGCAACATCGCCATCCAGGCCATCACTGCCGGCGAGCTGCGCGACCTGGCACAGGCACGTGAGCTCATCGCG
This sequence comes from uncultured Chloroflexia bacterium, assembly GCA_963712735.1. Classification (GTDB taxonomy): domain Bacteria; phylum Chloroflexota; class Limnocylindria; order Limnocylindrales; family CSP1-4; genus JAFMJV01. The sequence goes on from CAVQIZ010000006.1 coordinate 26,843, forward strand.
CGCTCGTTCCCGATGAAGACGTACGAGCCGTCGGGCGACTGGTCCGAGGCCCGCGGACGGTTCGCCGAGCTGCTCTCGGCACACGGGTAGGCCGTAGACTCGGAACACATGACACGCCCCGATACGCGGGGCCCTGAGGGGAAGGACGGATCGATGAACAAGTTCGGAGTGCATGCGCTCGTGTGGTCGGGCAGCTGGGGCGCCAAGGAGTGCGAGTACGCCATCTCCAGCACCAGGGAGGCCGGCTACGACATCATCGAGCTGCCGGCCTTCTCGCCGGCGGAGATGGACATCCCCGCCATCCAGAAGGCGCTCGAGGCACACGAGGTGGAGGCGACCTGCTCGCTGGGCCTCGGCTTCGACAACGACATCAACAGCGAGGATCCCGAGTCGGTCGCACGCGGCGAGCAGACGCTCAACGATGCCCTCGCGATGGTCCGAGACATCGGCGGGAACTACCTCGGTGGCGTCATCTTCAGCGCCCTCGGCCCGTACACCTCGGTCTCGACACCGAAGTGCCGCGAGAACTCGCAGGCGGTCATCGGCCGGCTGGCGGAGAAGGCCAAGGCATCGGGCATCACCGTCGGCCTGGAGTTCGTCAACCGCTACGAAACGAACCTGCTGAATACGTCGGCCCAGACCGCGGCGTACATCCGCGAGATGGGCTCGGACAACCTCGTCGTCCACCTCGACTCGTACCACATGAACATCGAGGAGAACAACTTCCGCGACCCGGTCTTCGACGCCGGCGACCTGCTGGGCTACGTCCACATCGGCGAGAACCATCGCGGCTACCTGGGCCAGGGCCACGTCAACTTCCCCGAGCTGTTCCGGGCGCTGGTCGATGCCGATTACGACGGCGTCATCACCTTCGAGTCGTTCAGCTCCAAGGTGGTCGACGACAACCTCACGACCATCCTGCGCATCTGGCGCGACATGTGGGACAACAGCATGGACCTGGCGGTGCAGGCGCGCCGCTACATGGGCGAGGAGATGGCCAGGGCGGCCGCTGCTGCCGGCAAGGGCTGAAAGGAGCGGACTCATGCGATCGCGTGAACGTGTCCTGCGCGCCCTGCGGCGCGATGGCCTGCCCGACCGGGTGCCACTGCAGTTCGACCTGTCGCGGCCCCTGCTCGAGGCATTCAGCCAGAAGCTGGACATCCCCATCGGTTGGCAGCCCAACTACTACGAGGACCTCAAGTACCGCACCTCGGGCAACGAGATCCGGGTCGCCATGGGCAGCGACTGCGTGCTGGTGGGCGGTGGTGTCCCGGCTGGCTACGAGCCCGAGCAGACCGATGATGGCTGCATCGTCAATGAGTTCGGCATGAAGATGAAGATGGGCATCGCCTGGTACGACGTGGTGAAGGGCCCGCTGGAGTCCTGCAGCAGCGTGCAGGAGGTGCGGGACCTGCCCTTCCCCGATCCGTTCGACGGTGCCCGCTTCGAGGACGCCAGGCGCTACATCGAGCGCTACAGGGACGAGTACTTCATCATCGGCGACGTCGAGCTGACGATGTTCGAGATGGCCTGGCACATGACCGGGCTGCAGAAGTTCATGACCGATATGGCCATGGGCGAGGACTATATCGAGGCCCTCATCGATCGCACCATGCGCTGGTCCGTCGACATCGGCAGGCAGCTGGTGGAGCTCGGGGTCGACGGCATCTGGACAGGCGACGACTTCGGCGCGCAGAACGGCATGATGGTCTCGCCCGACATGTGGCGCCGCATCTTCAAGCCGCGCATGGCGGAGGTCTTCTCCGAGTTCCGTGCCGTCAACCCCGACGTCATGGTCATGTATCACTGCGACGGCGCCATCGCGCCGATCCTGCCCGACCTGATCGAGATCGGGCTGGACGTGTTCAACCCGGTGCAACCCAACGTGCCGGGCCACGAGCCCGCCGAGCTCAAGGCCAGGTTCGGCTCCGAGCTCTCCTTCTGGGGCGCCATCGACCAGCAGCAGCTGCTGCCCAACGGCACGCCCGAGGAGATCGAGGCTGACATCAAGGCCAAGATCGAGGCGCTCGGCCCGGGTGGTGGCTACATGGTGGCGCCGGCGCACATCCTGCAGGGCGACACGCCGCTGGAGAACGTCGAGGCCATGATCGACGCGGTCCAGCGGTACGGCCTCTACGGCTAGATCGGGCGGCCGGCGGCCGGTGCACCGCTGGCGTCGAGCCCGCTTTGGCCGGACAACGAAAAGGACCCCCGGCTGCTCTGGGCAGCCGGGGGTCCTGGTTCTCCCGGTGGCGTCAGCCTGCGGCGGCCTCGACGTTCTCGGGGGTGTAGACGGTGAACGGGCCCATCAGCACACGGAGGGCGCCGTCCACGTCGGGCCGGGTCGGATCCTCGGTGATCTGGAAGACGGTCTGTCCGCTGACCTCGCGGCCGACCTCGAAGGACTCACCTGCGACGCCCTCGAGCGCGCCGGTGGCCAGGAGGTAGGAGACGTAGTAGGTCAGGTAGCCGAGATCCACGAATGACCACAGCGCGAACTCAGGCGCGCAGCCGTTCATGGTGAAGTCGACCATCTCGCTGGGCAGGCCCAGGCCGGAGACCGCGATGTCCTCGCAGAGCCCCTCGTCCTGCATGGCCTTGGCGGCCGCGGCGATCCCGACCGTGGTGGGGGCCATGATGACCTCGAGGTCGGGATACTTGTCCGCGAGCGCGATGGCCGCGGCGTAGCTGTCCTCTGACTTGTCATTGCCGTAGACGGTCTCGACGTTGACGATGCCGTCGTACTTGGGATCGCTGGCGAGCGCCTCCTCGTAGGCCGCGATCCAGGCGTTCTGGTTGGCCGCATCGGGGGAAGCCGAGAGGATGCCGACTTCGCCGCCGTCACCACCGGTCAGCGAGAGGGCCATGTCCGCCATCGTCTTGCCCATGTCGTTGAAGTCGACCTGCGCCACGAAGACGGATTCGCCTTCAGCCGAGGGGATGGGCGAGTCCCAGGTCACGACCTTGGTGCCGGCATCCTGCGCCGCGGCGGCCACAGGTGCGATCTGGTCGCCGGCGTTGTTGGAGAGCATGACCACGTTGAAGCCCTGGGTGGGGGCGTTGGTCAGGGTCTCGATCTGGCCGGCGACGCTGTTGTCGGCGGTGGGTCCGGTGAAGGTGAGCTCGGTGGGGTTGGCCAGCTCGGCCGCTGCCTCCAGGGCCCCTTGGTTGGCCTGGTCGAACACGATGATGCCCAGGAACTTGGGCAGCAGCAGCATGTTGACGGCCTGGCCTGGCTCCGCCGTGACGGCTTCATCCTGTGCCGTGGCCGGACCTGCCACGGCTGTGACGGTCAGGGCCAAAGCGGTGCCGACGGCGAACGTCGTTCTGCGCATGGACTTCTCCTCCTCCTAGAGGTGGTTCCCCTCGGGTGGATACCCGAGTATCAGGGGCAATCCTACGGCGCTGCAGAGGCCCGCGCCAGCCGCGGAGAGCGAATGATCACGGGGGAGCGGCGCCACCGGCCGATCCGGCGGCACGCGCCGCCTTGGCGGCACGCGCCAGAGAGCGTCGGCGGGCCCAGCCCTGGTACGACTCGATGAGGTTGGGCAGCAGGACCGACAGGATCAGCAACAGCCCGATGACGCCGGTCTGCGTGTGCCCGGGGACGTTGTTCAGTCCCAGCCCATTGCGGATGTTGAGCACGAGCATGGTGGAGAGGAAGACACCAAGCATGGTGCCCGAGCCACCGAAGATGCTCACGCCGCCGAGCAGCACGATGGTGATGATGTCCAGCTCCCAGCCGAAGGCGGTGCTGCCGCGGACCGCACCGAGGTGCGAAGCCACCAGCACACCCGCGATGGCCGCGGTCATGGAGCTGATGATCATGATCGCCATCTTGTGGCGTCTCACCGCCACGCCGGAGTAGCGTGCCACCTGCTGGTTGCTGCCGATGACGTAGGTGCGCCGGCCGAAGCCCGATTTGCCCAGCACGGCCGCGGCGAAGATGAGCAACCCAAGGTAGACGAACACGGCGAAGGGCACGCGGTCGATGATGGGGATGGCGTCAAGGAGGGGGATGAACTGGCTCAGCGGCTGCTGGCCGATGTCTTCGAACCAGGTGGGAAAGGCCGTCGCCCCGTTGCCCACCGAACGACCCTCGATGAGCATGAACGCCAGGCCCCGGATGCCGATCAGGCCGGCCAGGGTGACGACCAGCGAGGGCAGGCCGACGACGGCTACCCAGAAGCCGTTGAACAGACCGATGGCCAGGCCGGCGAGCAGGGCCAGCACGATGCCCAATTCGATGGGCAGACCGGCCTCCCAGACCACGGCCACGATGACCGAGGACAGCCCCATGACGGAAGCGACCGAGAGGTCGATCTCGCCGTTGATGATGACGAAGGCCATGGCCAGCACGACGATCGCGCGCTCGATGCTGATCCACCAGAGGTTGACCTGGTTCTGGCTGCCGGCGTAGCCGGGCGCCGCCACCGCGTTGAGGGCGATGACCGCGATGAGGATGACCAGCAGCAGCCCTTCCCACGAGCGCAGCCGCCGGGTGATGCGCTCGACCATGCCCGGGGCGCTATCCATGCGAACCTCCTGCCGGATCGGCCGCTGGGCCCTCTCTCGCTTCATCGCGACGCCGCGCCCGCAGCCAGACCTTCTGCAGCCGCTTGTTGACGACCACGTCGCCAGCCACGGCCAGGAGGATGAGCGCGCCCAGCAGGAAGTCACGGGCGAAGTCGCTGATGCCGATCCAGCGCGCCAGGGACAGGTCCAGCAGCGAGATGAGCACCGCGCCCAGCATCACGCCGATAGCGGAGCCTGAGCCACCGAAGATGTTCGCCCCGCCGACCACGACGGCAGCGATGACGGCCATCTCCAGTCCGCGTGCCGAATCCACGGTGATGGTGCCGAACTTGGCCATCTGCATCAGGCCACCCAGGCCGGCCAGCGCACCACAGCCGAGGTAGGCCAGGAACACGTCGCGCTGCTTCGGCAGGCCCACCATGCTGGCGGCATCTGGGTTGGAGCCGATGGCGTAGAGCCGCCGGCCGTAGGGCAGGTATGCCAGCAGCAGCTGCACCAGCAGGACCACCACCAGCGCCATGGCGAAGATGAGCCTGATGTCAAGCCCGCCGACCTCCAGCAGGGTCGTCCCGGGAAAGCTCACGATCCAGTCGGGCAGGCCGCGCGTCTCGATCGTCTGGGCGTTGGCCACGGTGATCAGGAACGAGCGATAGATGGCCAGCGTGGCAAGGGTGGTGATGATGGCCGGGACGCGCCCATAGGAGACGATGACGCCGTTGATCGCGCCCATGATCACGCCCATGCCCATGGCCATCGCCAGCAGCAGCACGGGGTTGATGTCCGGCGCCTGGGTCGCGATGTAGCCGGTGGCCCAGGCGACCAGGGCCACCTGTGATCCCACGGAGAGATCGAGGTTGCGTGTCAGCACCACCAGCAGCTGGCCGACGGCGACCACGGCGATGATGGGGAACTCGGTGGTGATGCGGTTGAAGGTGCGGCCCGTCAGGTAGTTGTCGATCTGCGTCGAGAAGAAGGCGATGATGCCGATGATGATCAGCACCGTGATGAGCTCACGCACCTGGCTCGGTCGCAGACGGCGCAGCAGCGCGTCGGTCATGCAGTGGCCCCCTTGCCGGCCGTGGCCTGATCGACCTGGCCCATGGCCAGCGTCAGCACTGCCTCCTGTGTCGCACCCGCGCCGTCGATGAGGTCGATCTGGCGGCCCTCGCGCATGACCAGGATGCGGTCGCTCATGGGGAGCAGCTCTGGCAGGTCGGAGCTGATGAGGATGATGGCGATGCCTTCCCTGACCAGCTCGTCGATGAGGTGGTGGACCTCTACCTTGGCACCCACGTCGATGCCCCTGGTGGGCTCGTCGAGGATCAGCACGCGCGGCTTGGTGTCAAGCCACTTCGACAGCACCACCTTCTGCTGGTTGCCGCCCGACAGTGACGAGGCAGGCGTGTCCACGCTGGGTGCCCGGATCGAGAGTCGCTCACGGAACTCGGCCGCGGTGGCTCGCTCGAGTGCGGTGCGGATGATGCCGAAGCGCCCGAGGTAGCGGTCCAGCGAGGGCAGCGTGATATTGGCGGCGATCGACTGGTTGAAGATGAGCCCGCGGCCGCGGCGATCCTCGGTGGCATAGGCGATCCCCAGGCTCATCGCATCGTGCGGGTTGCCGATCCGCACCTCCTTGCCGTCGAGCAGGATGCGTCCCTGGTCCGCGGGGCTGATGCCGAAGAGGGCCAGGCCCACATCCGTGCGACGGGCCCCGACGAGACCGGCGAACCCCAGCACCTCGCCCGTCCGCAGCTCGAAATCCACGCCCTGGAAGATGCCTTCGAGGCCCAGGTCCTCGACCTTCAGGATGACCTCGCCCGGATGGGACGCGGTACGCGTGTAGAACTCCACCACCTCGCGGCCGACCATCTGTCGGATGGCCTCGTCGATGGTCATCTGCGCCCGTGGCGTGGTCGAGATCCAGGCGCCGTCACGCATCACGGTGATGCGGTCGGCCTGCTCGAAGACCTCCTCCAGCCGATGCGAGATGAAGAGGATGGCCACCCCCTCCGACTTCAGCCGCGAGACGATGTCGAAGAGGCGGGCGACCTCGTGCGCCGACAGCGAGGCCGTGGGTTCGTCCATGATGAGGACGCGGGTGTTGAGCGAGAGTGCCTTGGCGATCTCCACGGTCTGCTGCTGCGCCAGCGTCAGGGTCGAGGCGGGAGCCTGCACGTCGAGATCGACGTCCAGCCGGCCCAGCACCTTGCGGGCTTCGTCACGCATGCGGCCCTTGTTGACGATACGGCCGCGGTCACGGTGGCCGATGAAGATGTTCTCCGCCACGGACAGATCGGGGAAGACCATGGGCTCCTGGTAGATGGCCGCCACGGCGTAGGTCTGGGCGTCGAAGGCATTGCCGATGTGGACCTGCTGGCCATCCATGAAGATGTCGCCGATATCCGGCTGGACGACGCCGGTCATGACCTTGATGAGCGTGGACTTGCCCGCCCCGTTCTCGCCCAGCAGCGCGTGGATCTCTCCGGCAGCCAGGTCGAGCGAGACATCGTCGAGGGCCTGGATCTCCCCGAACCGCTTGGAGATGCCGCGCATCTCCATCACCGGCCGGTCCCCCGGTCGGCTTGCCGGCACTCCCTCAGCAGGTTCAGACATGGCGGGAAGTGTAAACGTGCGAAAGCACTCGCAAGCGGGCAACTCGGCCCCTTCCAGGGGACCTCCTGGCAGCCGCTGCAAGGCTACGATGTAGGCACACGCATGTCCGAGGTGTTGCCCGTGGCCGCGATCCCCTTCATCGACGCACATGTCCACTTCTACGACCTGCAGCACCCGCGCCTCGAGTACGGCTGGCTGCAGCCGGGCGTGAAGCACCACATCCTCGAGGCCGTGGAACCGATCCAGGCGCAGCGCTACTGGGCCGACGACTGGATCGCCGAATCGCAATTCGCCAACGTGGTGAAGTCGATCCACGTCGAGTGCGCGGTGGGGACGCCGGACCCGGTGGAGGAGACACGCTGGCTGCAGGCGTTCGCCGACCGGCTGGGCCACCCGCACGGCATCGTGGCGGAGGTGCACCTCGCCCGGCCGGACGCAGCGTCGGTCATCGAGCAGCACCTCGCCTTCGCCAACGTGCGGGGCGTTCGTGACTTCGGTGAGGGCGACTACGAGCACGATCCAGCCTGGCGCCGCGGCTTCGCGCTTCTCGCTCGGCACGGCCTGGTGGCCTGCATCGACTCTCGCCCGGAGCGCTACGCCAGCGTCAAGGACCTTGCCGCGGCCTTCCCGGACACCATCATCTCGCTCGACCATGCCGGCCTGCCCCTGCGCCGCGACGAGGAGTACATGGCGCTCTGGCGACGCGAGATCGCCAACCTGGCCGAGGCGCCCAATGTCATCGTCAAGGTCTCTGCGCTGGGCATGGGCGACCCGCGCTGGACCGTGGACTCGATGCGCCCGCTGGTGCTCCACTGCATCGAATCGTTCGGCGTGGAGCGCACCATCTTCGGCAGCAACTGGCCGGTCGACCGGCTGTTCTCGTCGTACCCCGACGTCATCGACGCCTACGCTCATATCGTGGAAGACTTCTCACCTGCGGAGCAGACGGCCATGTTCAGTGGCAACGCCGAGCGCTACTTCCGCATCTAGGGGAGGGGATCATGGAGCGCAGCCTGCACTACTTCCGCCTGTTCCCGGGCACCGAGGAGCTGTTCGACCGCCTGCACGCGGAGGTGCTGCCGCAGGTGGCGGAGGACATGCACGATGCCGGGCTGCACGACGTCACCGTCTTCCGCCGCGGCACCGACGCCTGGCGCTATGCGCTGGCGGAGCCGGACCGGGAGACGGCCTACCGGCGCTACCTCGAGCGGCCCGCTGCGAGGGCTCGCCGCCACCAGCTCCGCGGCGTCCTCGCCGAGCTCGAAGCGCCCGACGGCGGCCTCATCTGGTACGACGAGGTCTTCCACACCGACGCACCCGACCCGGGCGGACCGTGCGAGCGCGGCCTCTTCAGCATGGTCATCGACACCGAGCACGCCGAGCTGTATGAGCGGTTGCACGCCGACCCCTGGCCTGAGATGCTCGACGCCATCGCCGAGGCCGGCTATCGCGACTACAGCGGCTTCCGCCGCGGCGCCAGCGTCGTCTACTACGGGCGCTACCACCCCGACTTCCAGACGGTCATCGACCGCATCAACGCGACCGATGTGGCAGCCCGCTGGGGAGAGGCTCTGGGCGACGCCATCACCACCTTCACCGACGCCGAGGGCCGCAACTTCACCGCCCAGGAGATCTATCACGTCGACTGAGTCGCGCCCTCTCCTGCCGGGACCGGCGCCTCTTCGCGTAGCAGGCCCTCGGCCTTCAGCTCCGCCCACAGGTCGGCCGGGATGGGGTGGCGGAACGTGGCCACGTTGCGCTCCACCTGCGCGGCCGAGGCAGCGCCAGGGATGACTGCCGAGACCACTGGATGGCCCATCACGAACTGCAGAGCGGCGGCGGCGATGGGGACCCCGTGCCGCGCACAGACCTCCTCGATGCGACGCACCCGCGAGAGCTCGGACTCGTTGGCGGCGCGGTAGTCGCAACGCGCGCCCGGCACGGCTCCGGTGGCCAGGATGCCCGACTGATAGGGCGCCCCGATGACCACGCTGATGTCGTGGCGCGCAGAGAGTTCGAACTCGCCGTCGAGCATCTCCTGGCGCAGCAGCGTGTAGGGCATGGCCACCAGCCAGAAATCGGGTTCGCAGAAGGAGAGGAACCGCTCCATCATGCCCAGCTCGTTGATGCCGGCTCCGACGGCCTTGAGGTACCCGTCACGGCGCAGCTCCTCGAGCGCGCGCCAACCGCTCGCCTCGAGCTGGCCGAGATAGTGCTGCACCTGTCCCTCGGTCTTGTGCGTCCAGAAGTCGAGGTCGTGGATGACGCCCACGTCGTAGTGCGTCATGCCCAGGCGCAGCTGGCTCTGCTCGTAGCTGCGCATGATCCCCTGGTAGGTGTAGTCGTGGTAGTGGAGGAACGGAGCCGGAGCCACCCACGGCGACAGATCCGGTTCCGAGCCGGGGGCCGCGGCGTCGAAACAGCGACCCACCTTGGACGAGAGCACGTATTCGTCGCGTGGCCGGTATCGCAGACCGGCGCCGGTGCGCAGCTCCGAGAGGCCCCGGCCGTACCAGGGCGAGGTGTCGAAGTAGCGGACTCCGGCCTCCCAGGCGGCCTCGATGGCTGCGAGCGCGTCGAGCTCGCTGACCTGGCGATAGATGGAGCCGTAGCTGGCGCCGCCCAGGCCCAGCTGGGTGACCTCCACTCCGCTGCGGCCGAGTGGTCGTTTGACGGTCGGGTCCATGGCCTCTCCTGCTAGTACATCAGGAAGCCGCCGGAGACGTTGAGCGTGGCACCGGTGATGTAGCTCGCGTGGTCCGAGGCGAGGAACACCACCGGTCCGGCCAGCTCGCGGGGCTCCGCCACGTAGCCCAGCGGCGTGGCAGCCTTCATCGCCTGGTAGACCGCCGGATCCAGGTCGGTCAGCAGCATGGGGGTCTCGACCTGGCCTGGCGAGACCGCGTTGACGGTGATGCCGTGGGGTCCGTAGGTGCGCGCCAGACCACGGCACATCGAGGTGACGCCGCCCTTCGTGGAGGCGTAGACGACCGAACCGCCGAAGCCACCGGTCCACCAGCCCTGCGAGGTGAAGAGGATGATGCGGCCGCCGGCGCCTCCCGCCACCATGGCATCGGCGGCCAGGCGCGAGAGGAAGAAGGCGGCCTTGAGGTTGACATCGTGCTGCAGGTCCCAGTCCTCCTCGGTCACCGCGTCGACGCTGTCTCGGCGGCGCAGCACCGCGGCGAGGTTGGCCAGGACGTACAACCCGCCGAGGTCGACTCGTGCCCGCTCCACCAGCGTGGCGTGGCTACCCAGGTCGCGCAGGTCGGCCGCGGCGCCCGCGTGGCCCGTGCCCTCCAGGCCAGCCACCACGTCGTCCACCGCGGACTGGTCGAGGTCGACGGCGAGGACGTGGGCGCCGGTGGTGGCGAACGCTTCGGCCACGGCCCGGCCGATGCCGCCGGCGGCCCCGGTGACCATCACGCCTCGACCCTCCAGGCCGGCTCCGACACTCCAGGTCATCGCCTTCCTCCCATGCTCCGCTACGTCCTCGCTCCCACCGCCGCCGGGTCGGCCAGCACCCGTTCCGAACGGTAGCGCTCCACCACCTCGTCGATGACCTCGATGCCCAGCCCCGGGCGCGTGGGCGGTACGAACCAGCCGTCGCGGTGCTCCAGTGGCTCGGCGACCAGGTCGTGCTGCATGGGGTTGCGCAGCGGCTTGACCTCGATGAGCCTGGCGCTGGTGGTGGCGAAGCTGATGGCCAGGCTGGCCGCGGTCACGATGGCCGACGACCAGGCATGCGCGTTCGACTGTCGGCGGCGCTGTTCCACTCGTTCGGTGACCTTGCGGAAGCCGGTGATGCCTTCCGCCCGGCCGGGATCGACACCGACGACGTCCACGGTCCCGGTGGCGAGCACGCGCTCGTAGCCCGCGACGTCCCACTCCTTCTCCCCGTAGGCGATGAGCGTCGTGGTGCGTGTCCGCAGGTCGGCGTAGCCAGCGGGATCCCAGGCACCCAGCGGCTCCTCGATCCAGTGCAGGTCCCACTCCTCGAAGGCCTGGATCCGGCGGGTCGCGGTCATCACGTCCCAGACCGTCTTCCAGCCGCAGTCGATCATGATGAGCTGGTCCGGCCCCAGGCCCTGCCGCATCCGACGCATGTACTCAACGTCGCGATCATGCTCGTAGCCCAGGTGCGCGTCTCCGCGCTTGCCGAAGCCGACCTTGACGCCGTGGAGCCCCGGCGCCACCCACTCCTGCGCCTCCTCCACCATGCGGCCGATGTCGGCGTGGTGGGCGTGGCAGGAGGCGACGGCCGGCAGCCGCTCGTGCACGGCACCGCCGAGCAGCTGCACCACCGGCAGACCGAGCGACTTGCCCTTGACGTCCCACAGCGCGATGTCGATGGCGGCGATGGCGAACGAGGCGATGCCGCCGCCGTAGCCGTACCACCAGGCGCGGTCGTGCAGCGCATGCCAGATGGCGATGTTGTCGAGCGGGTCCCGTCCCAGCACCAGCTCGGCCATGCCCTCCACCAGGGCCTTGACGGCGAAGGTGGCCTCCGGCCACATGGTGATCGACTCTCCCCAGCCGACGATGCCGTCGGCCGTGGTGATACGCACCAGGCAAAGGTGGCGCAGCGCATCGAAGTCGTTCGGCTCCGGGTACGAGACGGGGATGGCCTCCACCCTGGCGATCGTGTCCATGCGCATCGGTCCTCGCTGCCTGTCACTGCCTGTCGCAGCCGGGTGCCACGCTATCATCCGCTGACGGGCGAGGAGGAGGCGAATGGCCAAACCGCGGGTGGGCGTCATCGGGGCGGGTTCATGGGCGGTCAGCTCGCACCTGCCCAATCTCGTGCGGCGCCGAGACGCGGGTGAGATCGAGTTCGCCATCGTCAACCGTCGTAACGCCGCGGTCCTGTCCCGCATCCAGGAGGAGTTCGGCTTCCCGGCGGCGACGACCGACTGGCACCAGGTCATCGCGGCCGAGCCGGACATCGTCGTCGTCTCCAGCCCACCCGGTCTCCACCACGTGCAGGCCAAGGCTGCCCTCGAGGCCGGCGCTCACGTGCTCTGCGAGAAGCCCTTCACCATCGACCCTGCGGATGCCTGGGACCTGGTCTCGACCGCCGAACGAGCCGGTCGCGAGATCTTCATCGCCTATGGCTGGAACTACCGGCCGATGGTGCTCGAGGCGGCGCACCTGATGCAGGACGATGGCGGCATCGGCGAGATCGAGCAGGTCACGATGCACATGGAGTCGGCCCTGCGCGAGATCCTCTCAGAGACCGGCACCTATGCCGATGCGGACCCTGAGCTGCTGCCCCAGCCCGATACCTGGGCCGACCCCGGGACCTCCGGCGGAGGCTATGGCCAGGCCCAGCTGACGCACGTACTGGCATTGACCCTGTGGCTCACCGGTCTGCGGGGTTCGGCGGCCTTCGCGCTCATGAACCGCGCTCTGGGAGCGCGGGTGGAGCTGCACGATGCGGTCGCGCTCAGGTTCGACAACGGCGCCATCGGGACCATGGGTGGGGCCTCGGCCCACGCCGGAGCCGCGGGCGACCGCCATGGCGTGGAGATGCGAGCGGTCGGCAGCCGGGGCATGCTGCGGATCGATCTCCGTGCCAACGTCCTCTGGCGCTACCGCGGCCGCGATGACGAGATCAACGTCCCCCTGGCCGAGGATGCCGGAGTGTATGACTGCATCGGCCCCGTGGACGCGGTGGTCGACGCCGCCCTCGGTCGCGCACCCGCGAACAACTCGCCGGCGGAGCTCGGCGCCCGCACGGTGGAGATCCTCGATGCCGCCTATCGCTCCGCCGATAGCGGACAGCTGGAGACCATCAGCCATGATCGATGACACCGACCACGAGGGCGAGGCCGAGGTGCGCCTCGATCGCTCCTCCCTCATCATCGAGCGCATCGAGACTCTGGCGGTCCGGGCCCCGCTGGCTCGACGCTTCGAGGGCAGCGCCTACTCGATGGTCAATCGGGCCACCATCGTCACCCGTCTGAGCACTGCGGACGGGGTCGTGGCCGAGGTCTACAACGGCGACACCGACGTCGAGCAGCCCATCATCATCGACATCATCCACCAGGAGCTGGCCCCGCGCGTGCTGGGTCGCAGCGCCAGCGACCCCGAGGGGGCGTGGGCTGCCATGGAGCCCTCGACCAACGACATCCTGCGTGACCGCGGCCTTGCCCTGCAGGCCATCGCCTGCCTGGACAGCGCCATCTGGGATGCGCTCGGGCGTGCCCTGGGCGTGCCGCTGCATCGACTCTGGGGATCGGTCGCCGATGCGCTGCCCATGAGCGTCATCGGCGGCTACTACCACCTCGATGCCGCGCAGACGCGAGAGGTGGTGGCCGACTATGCATCGCGGTTCGCGGGCATGAAGTTCAAGGTCGGTGGCCGCTCGCCCGCCGAGGATGCCGCGCGCGTGCGTCTGGCACGGGAGGCGGCCGGGCCCGACTTCGCGCTGATGGTCGATGCCAACCAGGGCTACGACCGAGCAGAGGCGGTGGCCTTCGGACGGCTGGTCGAGGACCTCGACATCCGCTGGTTCGAGGAGCCCTGCCGCTGGACCAACGACCGACGCTGGATGCGCGACGTGCGCTACCAGACCGGTCTGCCGGTGGCCGCCGGCCAGAGCGAGGTGACGCTTGCCGGCTTCCGCGACCTGGTGGTGGACGGGGCCATCGATGTCAGCAACTTCGACGCCTCGTGGTCGGGTGGGCCGACCGTCTGGCGTCGCGCGGCCGGCCTGTGTGCCGCCTTCGGCGTGGAGATGGGACATCACGAGGAGCCCCAGCTCTCGTCACACCTGCTTGCCTCGGTGCCACGCCATACCTTCGTCGAGTGCTTCGACGAAGAACGGGACCCCTTCTTCTGGCAGTTGACGGATCTGTCGACCTTCCTGCGCGACGGCTGGCTGCATCTTCCCCAGCGGCCGGGCCTGGGCATCGTCTTCGACAGCGACTATCTCGAGCGCCACACGGTCGACCAGCGCGTCTCGAGCCGCTGAGCTCGCGCCCGCGAGGATGCGAGTTGGCGCCAGGAGATGCGAACTGTCGCCAGGACGGGATGACGCGCGGGACGGCGTGCCCCGACCCCCTACGCTGGGCTACCGCGCGCGTCGGAGCGTATGTGCTGTCATGTGTTCGCTTCGAGCAGCGCCTCTTCCGCCGCCTTGGTCCAGCGTCCGTCATCGAGCGCCGCGGCGACCCGCGGCATCTGCTTGGGCAGCTGTGCCAGCGTGACCAGGCCCAGCTGGGTCAGCTGTGGGTAGATGACGATCTTGCCACCGGATGTGCGGGCCGTCACCGCCTCCAGCGCGTCGGCCACGCCCTGCATGCCGCTGACCGCGTAGACGCTGATGTTGGTGTCCAGCGTCCCCGCCTCCAGGCGGCCCAGCACGGCCTTCATGTCGCTGATCATGGAGCCGCTGGTGCCCAGGATGTAGACGTGCTTGCGCAGCATCTCGTCGAGGTCCAGGGGGGCCGTGGTGCCGATGGCGAAGCCGGCGAAGAAGTCGATGATGGCGCCGTCACCGGCCAGCTGGACGGTGCCCGCCGCGATCGCCGGTACCGGTACCATGCAGCCCACGTGGGTGAAGCCACCGGCGGGCTCGGCGACCCGGCTGTCGAGTGACTCGAAGGCAAGGCCGTTCGCCTCCGCGATCGGCGCCGCCACGCTCGCGAGGTGCGCCAGGCGCGCCTCGTCGATATCGATGGCCGTCACCGAGACGCCCTCGACGCCGGCGGTCAGCGCGCGCACGACGTGCATGAAGCCCATGGGGCCGGCCGCGCCGATGATGCCCACCCGCTCGCCGGCTCGCAGCTCGCCGCTGGCAGGGACCCAGCCGTAGCCCTCGGCGGCGGAGGTGCCGGTGGTGCCCACCCAGCGAGTGAGGTCATAGTGGACGCGTCCCACGTCGATCTCGACGGGCCGGCCCAGCAGCTCCCCGCCGAGGACGACGTCGATGACGCCTCCGAGGCCAAGGAGGGCCTGCAGCTGCTCGACGCGGTCGGCCTCGGAGCCGAAGTAGATGATGTCGTCGAACGTGCCCGCCTCCAGCGAGGCGAGGTCATCGACGTGGGCGACCTCGACGTCCGCTGCCGCGGCCAGCATGTCCAGCGTGACGTGCTGCATCTCGTCGTCGGTGACCGCCGTCAGCGAGCCCGGGGCGACAGCGCTCATGAGCGCATCGACGCCATCGACGGGATGGCCCGGATCGGTCACCACGAGCAGCCGGCCGCCCGCCTTCAGGGTGCCTCGCTCGGCCGTGGCATAGGCGCGCTCGACGCAGGCCCACGGTTCCAGCAGGCCCACGGCCGAGGCGCTGGGCTCCTCGCTCACGGGGATGAGGAAGCGTTCTGCGGTCTCGGGGTCGATGATGACGCGCTCGTCCATCAGCACGTACTGCTGCAGGGCGCCCTCGAAGTTGTAGCCGAAGGAGGCGTTGGAGCTGGCGGTGAGCATGTGCCGGTAGTCGGTCTGTACCAGCGCGCGGTCGCCCACCTGGTGGTGCTTCACCTCCGAGCCCACGGCCACCACGCGGGCGCAGGCCTCGTGGCCCGGCACGGTCGGGGCGTCACCGGGCACGTAGCTGGGGATCTCGGACAGCTCCTGTGGCGTGAGGAAGGTCAGCACCTCGCCCTTGCGCGGGTGCGCCGTAAAGGCGTGCAGCAGCTTGGTGTCGGAGAAGCAGATGCCGGTCGCCTCGATGCGGCAGAGGATCTGCGTCGGCCCCAGCGCAGGCACTGGCTTGGCGGTGTTGAGGACCGTCTTGTCGGCGGCCACGATCTGGACGGCGTACTGGGTCGCGGGGATCTCGTTCATGACAGCATCACCTGGCCTCCGGTCACCGGCACGGCCTGGCCGGTCTCGTACTGCTGGGCGACGAGGTAGAGGATGGCCTCCACCACGTCAGCGGGGGTGCAGCCACGGCCCATGGGGACCTTGGCCTCGTAGGCGGCGCGGACCTCCTCGACGGAGGCGGCGCCGGGGACCTTGCCCTCGCGCAGGTACTGCACGAAGAGGCCCCGCTCGGGATCGGACCACAGGGGCCCCTCGTAGTAGTTGCCCGGGCAGACGGCGTTGACCTTGATGCCCTCATCGATGAGCTCCAGCGCGAACGACTGCGTCAGGCCGACGCCGCCGAACTTGGAGCCGGCATAGGCGAAGTTGCGCTTGGAGCCGACAAGACCCGACTTGGAGTTGATCTCCACGATGTCGGCGAGGTAGTCGGGTCGAGCCGCGTGCTGGGCGGCAAGGATTGGTGCCATGGCTCGCACGCCCAGGAAGTAGCCGCGGTAGTTGACCTGGGTCACCAGGTCGAAGTCGGCCAGCGGCTGCTCCGTCACCGCGCCGGCGCGCAGCACGCCGGCGTTGCTGACGAACAGGTCGATGCCGCCGAAGCGCTCGACGACCGCCGCGACGGCGCGCTTGACCGCGGCCTCGTCGGTGACGTCCATGGCCACCGACCAGGCGCGGCCCGAGCCGTGCTCGGCCTCGATGGCGGCCGCTTCCGTGGCAGCCTGCTCGGCCTGCACGTCGGCAAGGATGACGCTGCCGCCTTCCCGTGCGAGGCCCTGGGCGATGCCGAGGCCGAAGCCCTGGGCGGCACCCGTGATGAGCGCGACCTTGCCGGCGAAGCGGCCGGGCGAGCGGCCGAAGGCGGCGGCGTTCTTGCGGTAGGCCTCCACCTCCCAGTGTTCGATGAAGCTGCGCTCCTCCTCGGACAGAGCACGCACGCGGCCGATGGCGTCGGCACTCTCGTAGACCCGCAGGCAGTCGAGGTAGATGTGGCGGGCGGTATCGACCTCCTTCCACGTGTCGCCGGCGGCGAAGATGCCCAGGCCCGGCACGACCGTGACGATGGGCGCCACGCCGTGAGCCTCGATGTTCGCCTCCAGCGCCGCCTTCAGCAGGGCCGGGATGTCCGCGATGGCGGCATCCCGCGGTGGATCGAACAGCAGCGGGAAGGAGCCGGAGTAGACGATCTGGTCCGGTGTCATGGGGCCGCCCTTGACAGCGTTCGCGCCGTCCTCTGATTCGAGGTAGTCGGCCGCGAGCGGGGCGGGGTCGTAGGTCACGAGCTTCAGCGGACCGCCCTCGATCGAGAGCAGCGCTCGCAGCGTCGGTGCGATGACCCGCACCAGCTCGCCGGCGCGCGCCTCGTCGGCGGCGATGCGGGCCGCGGCGCGTCCGGAGCCACCGATGGTGAGGCCGCGCCGCTCCAGGGCGCCGCGGACGGTGCTCATGACGTGTTCGTTGAGCGCGGCGATCTCCGCGGTCGTGTCAGCCGACACGATGATGCCGTGGTCGCCCATGAAGGTGATGCGCGGCGCGGGCTTGCCCGTGCGCTGCTCGTGGGCCACCCGCAGCTGGTGGATCGTCCGAGCCAGCGGCAGGCCCGGATCGGTGTACGGCACCCACAGGGCGTCGTCATCGAAGAGGTCGCGCATGAGCGCCTCGCCGTCCTGGTTGCAGGTGACCGCGTTGGGCACGATGGCGTGGGTGTGCAGCACGAAGCGCTCGGGCAGCAGGGAGTGGAACATCAGCTCCACCGACGGACGGCGGCCCTTGGCCTCAGCCATGCGCACCTTGGCCGCCGCGCGCATGACCGGGTCGGGCGCGCCGGGGAGGCGTGCCTCGTCCTGCTCGCTGCCGCCGTTGAGGAGCAGGTCCAGCAGGGGTGCGGTCGCGAGCGGCACCAGGTCATCGGCCTCGATCTCGGCGAGCGAGACACCGCTGGGCTTGATGTAGACGATGCCGCCGGCCTTGACCGACGAGTTGCCCCCGCCGCCGCGGGTGTACTCGGGGTCGCGGCCGAAGCGCTGGGACATCTCCACGGCGTCCCGGATCAGGGGGTCGTCGGGGGCCAGCAGACGGAGCTGGCTGAGGTCGGGCGTGGGCTGGCTGGTGTCGGTCATCGGGCGGTCCCTGTGGCTTCGTAGAGGAGCTCTTCACCCAGCTGGGCGTAGTAGCGGAGTCGCGATCCGGCGTCGGGGAAGGTGGGATCGAGCGCGCCCGTCTCATCCACGTAGCCGCGCTCTCCGCGCTGCTTGCGGTGCTGGTGGGCGGCCACGATGCAGGTGCCCTCCCAGGTGATGTCCTTGACCTCGTCGGACAGCGGCACGCCGTGCAGGCAGGTGGGTGCCACGGGGATGCGCTCCTGCGTGTTGTGCTCGGTGCCGACCATGACGAAGATGCCGGCGTCGCGCCAGGTCTTGACGTACTTCTCCACCACCTCCGGCGTGTTGCGCACCGGGATGAGCTCCGCGCCGAAGATGTCGTGGCTGGTCATGCGCTCGATGAGATCCTCCACCGGGTCCTCGTAGCCGCACATGGGGATGACGCCGTCGGCGAGGGTGGGGTACACGGCGATGGCGCCGAGCCCGCGGATGAAGGCGAGCGCGTCGGTGAAGGGCACCGGCGTCTCCTCCACGAAGGCGGGACAGCCGGCCTTCATCAGGCGCGAACGCAGCTCCCCCTGCGTGGCGACGGCATCGTCGGGCGCCGCCTTGGGCGTGGCGCCGTAGACCTGTTGGAGCAGGGCGGCCCGCTGTTCGAGGGGCAACGCGTCGAAGAGGGCGACCTGGAAGCCCAGGGCCACGTGGCGCTCCTGCAGCACGACCCATTCGGGTGGCACCTGTGCGCGCTCGGCGACGACGCCGACGATGGAGTCGTAGGTCACATCGACCTGGAGTCCGGCCGCGCTGAAGAGCTCGCGGATGCGGTCGACCATCTCGCTCGTGCGCGACTCATTGGAGGCCTTGGCTGCCGCCATGAAGGCGGCGGCCCTGGGACCCGGATCGGTAGGGGTGGGGATGCCCTTGCCGCAGATGTAGGCGCGGCCGGGGTTGGCGGGGTCGTTGATCTTGACACCGTCCCGCTGCTCGTCGGCGAGCAGGGAGATGAACTCCAGGCCGAAGAGCGCGGCCAGGCCGTGCTCCCTCGCCGCGGCGTCGAAGCGGTCGTACACGCCGAAATCGTGGAAGTTGGACGTGCCGATGACCTTGACGCCCTCGCGTGCCGAGGTCTCCACCGCGTCCTCCACGGTGGTGAAGGCCGAGAAGTTCGGCGGCACGTGGAGGTGGGTGTTGAAGGCCAGTCGTGGCCGTGCTGCCGGGTCGCGCATGCGGTCTCCTCGGGGTCGGTTCAGGGCACAGGTGAGGGAAGTTGCGAGTGCTTTCGATTGCTTGTGATATGTGCATGATAGCAAGCGCCCGAGCCCACACAGCCCACGATCGCGGGCCGGCGGGCCCGATGCCGCTGGTTGGCTAGAGTAGGCAGCACATGCGTCCGACCATCCCCCAGCAGATGCTTGCCACCGTGCTCAGCCCACCGGGCGGTCTGGATCGGCTCGAGGCCGTCTCTCTCGAGACGCCGTCCGCCGGCCCCGACGAGGTCCTCGTGCGCGTCGCCACCGTGGGCGTCAACCGCCGCGACCTGGACCTCATCGAAGGCGACCTGCGTCCGCAGCCCCAGGGTACCCCGCTCATCCTGGGCCTCGATCCGGCCGGCGTGGTGGCGGAGGTCGGCGGTGAGGTGACCGGTCTCGCCGTCGGCGACCGGGTCGTGGTGAAGCCCTCGATCAGCTGTGGCTCCTGTGCCGCCTGTCGCGCCGGCCGCGATGACGCCTGCAATCGCATCAGCACGGTGGGCATCGATCGCCCCGGTGGCATGGCGGAGTACGTGGCCGTGCCGGCACGCAACGTCGCGCCCATCCCCGAGGGCATCGGCTTCGCCGAGGCGAGTGCCATCGCACTCTCCAACGCCATCGCCCTGACCCTGCTGCGGACGGTGGCGGCGGACGCCGGCGAGACGGTCATGGTGAACGGAGCTGCCGGTGCGGTCGGCAGTGCCGCGGTGCAGCTGGCGCGCATGCGTCGCGCCCGCGTCATCGCCCTCGTGGGCAGCGAGCACGGCGTCCAGTGGCTGCAGGCGCTGCCGCGCGGCGTGGCGCCGGAGCTGGCCATCGACGTCTCCGCCACGCCCGAGTTCGCGGCCGGCGTGCGTGAGCGCGTCCCCGAGGGTGTCGGCGTCTACGTGGAGACGACGTCCGACCCGGCCACCTGGCGGGAGGCGCTGCGGACGCTGGGCACGGGGGCGCGCATCGCCGTCGTTGGCGCCCATGCGGGGCCGCGAGTGGAGCTGGACAACCAGTGGCTGTACCGCCGGCGCGTGACCATCCACGGCTGCTGGGGCTCCACGCTCGCAGCCTTCCGGGACGTCCTGGCGATGGCTGGCGAGGGCCGCATCGCCGCCAACATCGACTCCATCCAGCCGCTCAGCAAGGCTGCCGCTGCCTACCAGCGGCTCATCGACCATCGCAACGAGGGCAAGGTCATCCTGCGCGTGGCCGACGATGTCCACCTTCCAGCAGGCTAGGTCCGGTCGTTCAGTGCGAGTGTCCGTAGGAATAGGCTGCGCGTCGTGAGCACGCATCCTGCTGCTGGGCCACGCGTCGTGGCGGTGTCGACGGTGAGTCTCGGCAACAGCACCTACCTCGTCGGCAGCGGCAGCGAGGCGGTCGCGGTGGACGTGCCACGGGATGCCTGGCGGGTGGCGGCCGCCGCAGAGCAGCACGGCTGGCGCATCACGCACGCGATCGAGACGCACGTCCACAACGACTACCTCTCTGGGGCTCGCGAGCTGCGCCGCAACCACGGCAGCGCCATCGTGGCGCCGGCCGGTGGTCGCTACCGCTTCTCCCATCGTGGCGCCGACGAGGGCTACCGCCTGGATATCGCGGGCGGCGGGCTGGTGGCCCGGGCGACACCCGGCCACACGCCCGAGCACCTCAGCTGGGAGCTGCAGGATGGCGCCGGCCGGCCGCTGGCGCTCTTCTCCGGCGGGTCGCTGCTGCTGGGAGGCGTGGGCCGCACCGACCTGCTCGGTCCGCGGCACACCGACGAGCTCACACAAGCCCAGTTCCGCAGCCTGCGCCGCCTCGCCGAGCTACCCGACGACGTCACGGTCTATCCCACCCACGGGGCCGGCTCCTTCTGTGTCGCCGGCGACGGAGACGGCCCACCCTCCTCGACCATCGGTGCGCTGCGCACGTGGAACGCCGCCTTCGCCGCCACAGACCAGGACTCGTTCGCGGCCGAGCTGGCCGCGGGCCGCACGCGCTATCCGTCCTACTACGCACGCATGGCGCCGCTCAACCGGCGCGGGCCACGCCTGCTCGGTGGCTCTCGCGCACCGCGACCGCTCAGCGCCGCCGACATCATGGCCGCGCGTGCGTCGGGCTCGCACATCGTGGACGTGCGCGATCGCCGGGCCTTCGCCGAGCGCCACATCGCGGGCGCGCTGAACGTGGAGCTGGGCGACTCGCTCTCCGCCTACGTGGGCTGGCTGCTGCCGTTCGATGCACCCATCTGCCTGGTCGTCGACGATCCCGCCCAGGAGACCGAGGCGGTCGACGAGCTGCGGCTCATCGGCTTCGACCACGTGGCCGGGCACCTCGATGGGGGCCTGGATGCCTGGGTCGCGGCCGGGGGCGAGACGCGCAGCTACCCCACCGCCTCGTGGCGAGAGCTGGCATCCGCGGCTGCTGCGGGCGCGCGCGCGGTCGAGCGCGTGCTCGACGTGCGCCAGCCCTACGAGTGGGCTGATGGCGCCATCCCCGGGAGCCGTCGGATCTTCGTGGCCGACCTGCCCGCTGAGCTGGACGCGCTCGACCGTGGCCGCGAATGGCTGGTCACCTGCCGAACCGGGGTGCGGGCGGCTGTCGCGGCCAGCCTCCTCGACGCTGCCGGCATCAGCGTCCGCCCGGTCGTGGACGGTGGCGTCGCCTCCCTTCCGCCGGGCGAGCTCGTCCCGGCGGAGTAGCCTCGAGACCGATCAGCCGGCGGCATCGACTGGGAGCAGCCGAAACGCGGGCGCGCCCACGAGCGGGACGATCGCCCGGAAGTGCCGCTCGTCGAAGGTCGCGATGTCAGTGGTGCCCACCCGTGCGGCAAGCACGACCAGAGATGCGTCGGTGAGGCCGATGCCCAGGTCCGCGTATCGGTCGGCGACCTGGGCCGACTCGCCGCCCGCGGAGGGCCACCATTCGACGAGGTATGCGCCTTGGCGGATGTCCGCGTGCAGGGCTTGCAGCGCCACGGGGCCGCCCCTGGTGGCTGCGAGGTGATCGACCTCGGCGAGCACGAGCGGCGTGGTGACCAGCTCCCGTGTGAGATCCGAGTACCACGCGACCGCCTGGTGATGCCGTGCGTCGGCGGCATCCAGCAAGGCGTAGATGACCGAGGTGTCGAGGACGATCACTCCGATCCGAAGCCCGTCTCGGAGAGGTGTCGATCGACATCGCTCGCCACGTCGCCGGGACCCCGGGCGACCCCGATGGCACTGATCCGGGGCCGGTCCACGCCAGCCGTCGCGGCACGCAGAGCGTCCCGGATCGTCGCAGCCTTCGACAGGCCGCGACTACTGGCCAGTCGGTCGATGGCACGGTCCAGCTCAGGCTCCAGGTAGACCGTCGTCTTCTTCATGCCATGTAGGGTACCACCCGTGACGACTCGCGCTCATCCGCGTCGCGCCCCGACGCCCCGTTACGCCAGCGCCGGGACCGGCCTGCTAGCCCGTGTTCTGCAGCCCCGCGGCCACGCCACTCACCGCCAGCTGGACCAGCCGGCGCAGGTGCGCTCGCTCCGGGTCGCCCTCCGGCAGCGCCCGGATGCGACCGAGCAGCATCACCTGGATCTCCGAGAGGGAGTCGACGTAGGGGTTGCGCAGCGCGATGGAGCGCTGCAGCGACGGCGCCGCATCGAGCAGGTGCTCGCGGCCGCTGATGCGCAGCACCGCCGCCACCGTTCGCTCGTACTCGGCACGGATGAGCTCCCAGATGCGCTCGGAGTCAGCGCCCGACGCCAGGCCCGCATAGCGTTGGGCCACGGCCAGGTCGACCTTGGCGAGCGCCATCTCCATGACATCGATGACACCGGTCAGGAAGGGCGACTCGCGGTAGAGCTCCTGCAGCGACTCGGTGGCACGAGCGCCGTGCTCCTGCTCGTACTCCTCGATGGCCGTGCCCAGGCCGTACCAGGCCGGCAGGAACAGGCGCGCCTGGGACCACGAGAAGACCCACGGGATGGCCCGCAGCGAGGCCAGTGAGACCGCACCGCCCCCGCGCGCGGCCGGCCGTGAGCCAAGGGCCAGCCCGGACAGCTCCCCGATGGGAGTGGCGGCCACGTAGAAGGCTTCGAATGCCGGATCCTCCCAGACCAGCGACTGGTAGACGTGAGCCGAACGTTCAGCGAGCTCCTCGAGGATGGCCCGGCCGCGTACCTGCGCGTCCTGCGCCTGCTGCTCGTGCGCCGGCGACGAAGCCACCAGCACCGCGTTGGTGAGCTGGGCGAGGTGACGCATGGCGATGTCGAAGTTGGCGTAACGGTCGGCCACCACCTCACCCTGCTCGGTGATCTTCAGCGTCCC
This sequence comes from uncultured Chloroflexia bacterium, assembly GCA_963712735.1. Classification (GTDB taxonomy): domain Bacteria; phylum Chloroflexota; class Limnocylindria; order Limnocylindrales; family CSP1-4; genus JAFMJV01. The sequence goes on from CAVQIZ010000006.1 coordinate 50,393, forward strand.
GTCGAGCGAGTGCGGTGCGCTCGAGAGGATGGCCCGGCTCATGGGCCCACCGCCGCGTCCGATGGCGCCGCCACGGCCGTGGAAGAGCGTCAGCCTGACGCCGTGCCGCATGGCCGCTGCCGCCAGCTTGGTCTCCGCGCCGTGCAGCAGCCACGCCGCCGCCATCGCGCCGGACTCCTTGGTCGAGTCCGAGTAGCCCAGCATCACCTCCTGGTGATCGCCGCGCGCGCGTACGTGCTCGCGGTAGCGCGGGTCGGCCATGATCTCGTCGAAGAGGCGGTCGGCGTGCTCCAGCGCATCGGCCGTCTCCAGCAGCGGCACCACGTCGATGGCGTCGCGGGGCAGCCCGGCGTAGTCGGCCAGCTCCAGCACGTTGTAGACGTCCTGGGCCTGGCGGGTGAAGCTGATGACGTAGCGCTGGCAGGCCTGCGGGCCGAAGCGGCGCTGGATGTCGGCGATGGCGCGATACGTCTCGAGCACCTCGGCCGCGGTGACGCCGCTGCTGACCGGGCGCTCGCCGAGGACCACGCCGTCGCTGATGGCCTCCAGGGTGGCCGCATGCACCTCGCTGTGCTGTCGGACCTCCAGCGACAGCGCGTGGAAGCCGAACGTCTCCACCTGCCAGCGCATCGACTGCACCTCGCCGTAGGCGACGCGAGTCATGCCGTCCTCGACAAGGGAGGCCTGCAGCTCGTCGAGCTCCTCGAGCAGGTCCGCCGGCTGGAGGTAGCCGCTGCCGACACCCCGCCCGCCCACCAGCCGGTGGCGCGTCTGGCGCAGCCGCTCGGCGATGCAGCCGAAGCGCTGGCGGTAGGGCTCGTCGGGGAAGTGCCGCAGCAGCTCATCGAAGGCGTTGCCCAGCTCCTCGCGATCGAGCTCCAGGCGCGTGCGCAGCCGCTCCGAGATGTCGGCTCCCATGTGGGTGGGTGTGATCGTGTGCATCAGGCGCGTGGCCACGTGCTCCAGGCCGCGCAGGACGTGATCGGCACCGATCGATGCCGCCTCGCGCGTCGTCTCTGCCGTCACCCGCGGGTGACCGTCGCGGTCCGAGCCCACCCATGAGCCCCAGCGCAGATAGGCATGCACCGCAGGCGGGCGTGTCCCGGTGTGGCCGCTGTCGGTCGCCGGTCCGGCCGCGTGCCCACCGTCGGGCGAGTCGTCGCTGACCCAGGGGGCCAGGTCCAGCACGCGGTCAAGGGTGCGGTAGAGGTAGGGCGTGACCTGGAACAGCGTCTCGTCGAAGAACAGCAGCGCCGTGCGCACCTCGTCGAGCGGGGAGGGCCGCTCGGTGCGCAGCGCCGAGGTGCGCCACAGCAGCGAGATCTCCTCGCGCAGCCGGCGCCGGATCTCGGCGTCCTCGTTGGGGGTGAGGCGAGGGTCGTCGAGGCGGTCGATGAGCGCGAAGGTGCGGCGCAGCGCTACCAGCACCGTGCGTCGTCGCGCTTCGGTGGGGTGAGCAGTGAGCACCAGGCCGATGGACAGGCGATCGATCGATTCGCGCACCTGTTCGGGCTCGTCCTCGGCCAGCAGCTTGCGCACCGCCGCCTCCAGCGATCCCTCCTGCCCGCCGGGCGTGGTGCGGGCACGCTTGCGCACACGCCGGACCCGATGTTTCTCCTCCGCCAGGTTGGTCAGGTGGAAGTACAGGCTGAAGGCCTTGATGAGCGCCTCGATCTGCTCGGTGGAGAGCTCCTCGAGGATGGCCCGCAGACCGCGTTGACGCGTGGCGCTGGGGTTCTTGCGGATGTCGATGGTGAGCTTGCGCACGCGCTCGACCAGCGCCAGGATCTCCTCGCCGGCCTGCTCCGCGATGACCTGGCCCAGCAGCGAGCCCAGCAGCTTGATCTCGCGCGAGAGCGCGTCGGGCGCGTTGGATGAGCCGATGCCACCTGGTTCTGCCTCGACGGCCGGGTTGGCCCGTTCGACCCGTTGGGCAGGCGGTGGCGGCTTCTGCTGGGGCACGGCTAGCCGATCTCGGCCGATTCCCTCGAGCCCATGACCTCGCCGCCATCGACGCCGATGACGTTGCCGGTGATCCAGCGGGTCTCCGGGGTGGCCAGCACGGTCAGGGCGTCGGCTACGTCTTCGGGGGTGGTCAGGCGCCCGTGGGGGTTCCGCGTCTCGGCCGCCTCCACCAGCTGCGGCCAGCCGGGGATGCGCCGCAGGGCCGGCGTGTCGGTGACGCCGGCACGGATGGTGTTGACGGTGATGCCGGCATGCGCCAGCTCCAGGGCCAACTGCCGCACGTGCGCCTCCAGCGCGGCCTTGGCGGCGCTGACGGCACCGTAGGTGGGGACGGCCAGGATGGCGCCCTCGCTGGACATGGCGTAGACGCGGCTGCCGCGCTGCAGGAACCCGGCGTGATAGAGGTCGCGGGTCCAGTACAGCAGCGAGTGCGCCATCACGTCGGCGGTCATCTCCATCTGCTTGCGCGAGAGCTCCTTGCGGCCTGCCTCGTCGGTGATGTAGTGGAGCGTGGCGCCGAAGGCGAGCGAGTGCAGCATGGCGCCGATCATCGGCTCTGCACCGGCCGCCCGGCGCTCGGCGAAGAGCTCACCGATGGAGCCGATGACACGCTCGCGCTTGGCGTCGTCGGCGGCGTTGACGTTGTGGAACACGACCGGCACGCCGATGGACTCGATCTCCTCGCGTACGGCGTCGGCGGCGGCGATGGTGCCGCGCAGGTCGAGATGCACGCCGATGATGCCGAAGCCGGCGCGTGCCCAGGCCTTGGCTGTGGCCGCACCGAAGCCGCTGCTGGCGCCCAGCACGAGCGCCCAGCACTCACGTCCGTCCCACTTCAACGTCATATCGCCTCCCGCCGGCAGTCTATCGACGCACCCTCCTGTGACGGCGCACGCCCGGTTCGGCCGCGGGGCGCACGCCGTTCATCGGCAGCGACTACTGGCCCGACTTCGGCCTCCATCTCGGCCACGATACCGAGCGCTGCGCCGATCCCGATGAGTTCCTGGGCGCCCAGCCACTGGTTGCCCATGAGGATGCCGCCGGCATCGACGACCGCGTCGCGCAGCGGAAGCGCCCAGGCGTGCTCGATGATGAGCAGCAGCGCCGCGGCGCCATCGGGCAGCTCCTCGATGAAGTCTTCGCCGATGGCCTCGACCAGGCCGAAGCCGCCTTCCTCCATGATCTCGGCGCCGACCTCGGCACCTTCGATGTAGCCCTCCAGGCCGGCCGCGCCCAGGCCCATGAGCGAGCCCACGTGCATGCCAAGCTCTTCGCGCTGCTCGTCGTCAAGGTCGGAGACGCGCAGGATGTCGACCTCGTCGCCGTCTGCCACGACTGCGAGGGCGTCGATGATGCGGATGATGCCGGCGTCGCTGAGCTTGACCAGCTCCTCGGCGATGCGACCCTCGAAGCCCTCCGTGGACGGGAAGCCGAAGGTGAAGATCTGGATGGGTCCGAATGCCATGGTGGGTCCTCCTGAGGATGTGGATGCGGGTTCACAGCGCCGCGGCGTGCCGCAGCCTCAGCCGACCCTGTTCGTTCGGCGTCGGCATCCATGGTAGATCAGGCAGCGTCAGGGGAGCGAGACCGACGAGCGGGGGCGCGACCGACGAGCGGGGTCCGCGACCGTTGCGAGGTGCTGGCTGAGACCAGCGGAGGATGCACGATGGCCGAGGCGGCGGTCACTGCTCGCGGAGCGCCAGTCGCGTGTAGGCTGCGGACATGCCCGATGCTGTGACCGAACCCGTCAAGATCAACGTCACCTGGGACGACCTGGACCGCCTCGTCGCCGAGCTCGCCGAGCGCCTTGAGGCTGCGCCCGCCGCCCGACGTCGTGCTGGCCATCTCCCGCGGCGGCCTGGTGCCCGCGGGCATGCTCGGCTATCGCATGGGCTGGCGCGACATGCTGCTGGCCGCGGTCGTCGTGTACGACGACGAGCAGGGCTTCCGGGGCGCGGCCGAGTTCCTGCAGTTCCCCGCCGACGAGCAGCTGCGGGGCAAGCGCGTGCTCGTCATCGACGAGGTCTGGGACAGCGGCACCACCATCGCCGCGGTGTCCGAGCGCATCCGCGCTGCCGGCGGCGAGCCGGTGACCGCGGTGCTCCACTACAAGCCGGGCAGGTCGCGCGTCGAGCTGGTGCCGGACCACTTCATCGTCGAGACCGACGATTGGGTCGTCTACCCCTTCAAGGCGGGCAAGTGACCCTGCGCCCCGTCGGCGCTCGCACGGCCTGACCACACCCCGGCCGGCCGATGATGACCCCGCGCCTCGCCACGTTCATCGTCTTCGTCATCAACGGGGCCGCTGTCGGCACCTGGGCGGCGCTCATCCCCAGCATCAAGGAGTCGCTGGCCGCGTCGGCGACGGAGATCGGCATCGTCCTCCTGGTCATGAACGCCGGTGCGCTCGTGGCCCAGCAGGTCGACGGGGCAGCTGCTCATGCGTGTCGCCAGCGAGCGACTGCTGACGCTCGTGTTGCTGGTCTATCCCTGGCTGGTGATCCTTGCCGCTGCTGGCACCGAGTGCGCTGGCACTGGCCCTGGTGATGGCGGCCTTCGGCTTCCTGAACACCACCGTGGACGTGGTGATGAACGCACACGGCGTGGCCCTCGAGACCAAGGGCGGTCGGTCCATCCTGTCCGGCCTGCATGCGGGCTGGTCGTTCGGCGGGATCCTCGGGTCTCTGGGCGTGGCGCTGGCGCTGGCCATCGGCCTGGAGCCGCTCATCGAGGTCATCATCGCGGCAGCCATCATGTGGCTGGTGGCCGTCGCGGTCAGCCGGTTCCTGGGCCACGGCTCGGTGCGCGCCGAGGGTCGTGGGCGGGCTCCACTGGCCGACGCGCGCAGTGCTGCCGCTGGCGGTGCTGATCATCCTCATCGCCTTCGTCGAGGGCGGCCTGGCGGACTGGGGTGGCGTCTATCTCAGCGAGGGCGTCGGAGCCGAGGCGAGTGTCGCCGCCTTCGCCTTTGCGGCCTTTTCTGCGGCCTGTTCGTGGCGCGGATCGGCGGTGACTGGGCCAAGGACCGCATCGGCTCGGTGCGTCTCATCCAGCTGGGCATGCTGCTGACAGCTATCTCGATCGCGGCGTTCCTGGTGGTGGGCAGCCCGCTGGTCGCACTGGTGGGGCTGTTCGTGGCCGGGGTCGGCATCGCCAACGTGGTGCCACAGATCTTCGGTGCCGCCGGTCGCATCCCACCGCACGGGCCGTCGCTGTCGGCGGTGTTCACCTCGCTGACCCTGACCTTCATGATCGGGCCCACCATCATCGGCGGGGTCGCCGATGAGACCGACATCGGCGCGGCGCTGTGGCTGCTCGTCGGCGCCTCGCTCGTGGTGGCACTGATGGTCTCGCGGTTCCCGGCGGCCGAGACCAACCCGCGGTTCCGCCGGACGGGGTAGGGGCCGCCGCGGGCTCGGCACGCCTGGGCCGCCTCGCCCGGTCGCTACGGTACTGCCGGTCAAGCCGTGGAAGGTGCTGGCCTCTCCGTTCCAGTTCGTGGTCGGTCGGACGACACGCGAAGCCTCTGCCCCGGTGGCCTATAATCCCGATTCCGCGCGACCTACGGTGTCGCGGCGGTCCCTTCAGTCGGGGCGTGGCGCAGTTTGGCAGCGCGCAGCGTTCGGGACGCTGAGGTCGGAGGTTCAAATCCTCTCGCCCCGACCAAACCCACCTGTGTGACCACCGGTCTCCGTCTGCGCCGGTAGGGCTGCGCCGAGACCGAGGGTAACGGCATCGGGTGTGAGTTGCGTATCGCATCTTCGTATAGCCCTCCACTTCGAGCTTGGTGAACAGCGCCGAGGCCAGGGCCTGGCGTCCTTCGGGTCCTGCGTCGGTCCACAGCTGCGGGAGCGAGCGCAGGTAGGCGACGACCTCGTCGGGTGCCATGCGCTGCTGCTGGCGTGGCTGCCTGGCCACCTGCTGCTCGGCATCGAGCCTCGCCATCGTCGCCTGCCAGGCGGCGACATCACGGGTCTTGGCCAGGCGCTGTGAGGCCTCCTCCCGCTCCCGCTCGATGCGCGCCAGGGTCAGCTCGTCGGGCTTCGCGAGACCCTCGCCGTACAGCCGGACGATCTCGGTCATGGCCGCGTCGTCGAGGCTCGCCGACCTTGCCGAGCAGCTCCCCGACGGCGTCCTCGTACCACTCCTGCGGGTAGCAGTGGCCCTTGATGCGGGTGTCGATGCCCTCGCGGTTGCGGGCACGCCGACAGCGGACGACCGGCTTCGCCGCCAGGAAGCCCTCGCACGTCGGCGGCGGATGCCGGTAGCGCCCGACGTCGCCGAAGAGGTACTTGCCGCAGCCGGCGCAGCAGAGGCGCAGGGCGTACCGGCCCTTCACGATGCGACCCGGTGTCCGGGTCCGCCGTCGTTCCCGCCGCGTCTGCACGGTCGACCACAGCGAGGGGTCGACGATCGGCGCGATGGCGGCGGGCTCCCCGGTCCGCAGCCGCCCGGCGTAGATGGGGTTGGTGAGGACCTCGCGACACGTGGGTCTTGGCGAGCCCGGTCTGCGCCGCCACCTCCCAGTCGGTCGAGCCGGAGGCGGCGAGCTGGTACGCGCGGATGACGACCGCGGCCTGCTCCTCGTCGACGCGCAGGACCGAGGGCTTGCCCTCGCGGATGAGGCCGTAGGGCATCTTGTTGCCGCCGGGGACGCCGAGGCGTCGCCGCTTGGCGGCGTAGCCCTCGCAGACGCGCTTGCGAGAGCTTCCGGCTGTAGGCCTCGGCCTCGTGGGCCTCGCGGATGAACTGGTCCCAGGAGGAGGGGTCCGAGGACAGCAGCCGTTCGTCGGCGAAGAGGACGACGACCCCCGCGGTATGGAGATGGTCCTCGACCGCGATGAGCGTCTGCTTGAGGTTGCGCAGGAAGCGGGAGACGTAGCCCACGACGAGGACGTCGAAGGCACCACCCTGGGCCGAGCCGATCATCGTCTCCCAGGTGGCGGTGCGCCAGGCCGAGGTCCAGCCCGACGAGGCCACCGACCACTCGAGGCCGGCATCGACGAGGCCGTAGCGCTCGATGGCGCGGTCCTGCTGCTCGCGCTGGGCGTCGGGACCGAAGTTGTCCCACTGGCCGGCGGTGGACTCGCGGAACCAGCGTGGCCGCCCGCATACCGGAGAGGTCATCGAGCTCGCGGGGCAGCGTTCGCTTCATGCGGCGGTCCTCCGTGTCCGAGGGGCAGGGGACTGTACCTCGACCCCGCCGTCGTTCGACGTCCCGGAGTGCGGCCACCAGCGCGAGGACGACGGGGTTCATGGCGGTGGTGGCGCGGGGTCGCAACGGTCGGCGGCGGGTCGCGATGAGGCGCAGACGCCGTGGCCGCTTCACCGCAGCACCTCCGCCACCCGCTCGAGGTCCGATGGTCGCCACAGGAAGACCTCGATCCCGGGACACGCCCGCAGCAGCGCCGAGCCAGCGCTCCTGGTGCTCGGTGACCTTGCCCGACTCCGACTTCAGCTCGGCGAAGACGAGCCGGGGTGGGCGGACGAGCGCCAGGTCCGGCCAGCCGCGCTCCGACCACTTCGACGAGCGCCGGGTGGTAGGCGTGCCAGCGGTAGAGCGTCGCGAGCTCGCAGGACCTGCCGCTGGAAGTCCTTCTCGGCGATGCGCACGGCCTTGGGCGGGTCGAGATGGCGGCCGAGGAAGCAGTCGTGCGGGTCGGTCCGGAGGCAGCGCTTCGTCATGCGGCCTCGCTCCCGCGCGCTCACAGCCGCTGTCCCTTCCGCGCGCTGTGCCAGCGCGAGAGCGGCAGGCAGGCCCGGAAGGCCGCCCGGTCGTCGTCGTCGACCTCGACGTCGATGACCCGGACACCGCCGTCGGTGACGTGGAGGACGGCGTAGCGGTCGATGGCCGGCATCGGGTACGCCACCGGGCTGCCCTGCGGCGCGATGAGGGCGGCCTCGCCGTAGGCCAGCAGTTGGAGCACCACCTCTGGGTAGATGTTCTTGCCCGATCTTGACATCGGCCAGGACGGTCCGGCCGGTCTCGTCGTAGGCGAGCAGGTCGAGCGTGCCGCCGTAGCCCAAGGTCGGGCTCGACGACGAAGGCCTCGGCGAGGCGGATACGCCAGCCCGTCTGACGCCCACCAGGTCCGCGTACGCCTCGACCCGTTCGCGGATGGGATCGGGACACGTCGGGCAGCGGCTCGCCCCGGGCGATGCGCTCGGCCATGCCGTGGATGTCGGAGCCTGCCGCAGCCGCCTCGTCGCGCTTCCAGCCTGACCGCGCCGTCAGCGCCTTGATGACGCCCTCCGGTCCGACGGTGTCCCGGAGACCGGCGAGATGGTCGAGCTGCGCGAGGGCGGCCTCGGCGGTGTTGCGGCTGGCCCAGGCCATGAGGGCGTCGGACTTGTCGAGGACCCGCAGGACGCTCGTGACGCCCGGGTAGGTCTGGCCCTCGTAGGTGTAGCGGTGGTAGCGGTCGCGGGTGATGGCGGGCTTGGCTGGGTGGCCGTGGCGACGGTCATCGGTCCTCCTTGGTCTGGTTCCTCATCGGGACGAGCAGGACGAGCGGCAGGGCCCGGAACCCCTCGCGTGCCGCCTCGAAGCCCGCCCGGGCCGTCGAGCGCCGCCTCCATCTCCGCCACCCGCTCCCGGAGCCGGATGAGATCGGCGACGAGATGGCGCTCCTCACGGTCGGAGCGGGGTACGCCCTCCCAGGCGGCCGAGAACGAGGCGCGGGCGAGCAGGCCGTCGGGACCCTCGCCGATGACGTACTCGCCGGCGATCGGCGGTGTGACCCGCGCCATGGGACGGATGCGCTCGTAGGGCACGTCCCGCAGCTGCCCGAACATCTCGAGCGTCAGGCGTTCGGGGCCGATCTCGGCCCACAGGATGCGGACCTGGTCCACGGGCACTTCGAGTCGCACCCGTGCGTCCGCCTCCACGGCGGCCTCGAGCTCGCGTCGAGCCGCGCCGCTCATGCCGCGTCCTCGGGGTAGCAGGCATCGCAGGTCCAGCCCGCGGCGGTGTTGCGGTGGCTGGACCAGTGCGCGGTGTAGTCGCGACAGGGCCGGGCCCACTCCCCGGTCGCGTCGGGGACCTCCCGGACCGGCTCCTCGGAGGGGGTTTTGTCACGGTTCGTCACAGGTTTTGTCACACCGGCCCGAGCAGGTTCGTCACGGTTTGTCACAGGTTTTGTCACAGCGTTTTGAGCGTGATCCGGGGGTTTTGTCACACTTCCGGCCGCCGTCGCATCGCGAGGCGCATTCGCCTGGTTAGTGGGACGTTCTCGCTCAGCCACGCTGGCCAGAACCTGTGACAGAACCGTGCCAAACCCGACGAAGCCGACGAAGTCGCCCAACCCGGCCGCAGGCGCAGCTCGGTCCCTGGCCGACCACCTCGTCGCCCCCGGCTCCACGGTCACGACCTCGGCGTGGCCGAGGCGGGCCAGCTCGTCGATGGCGTCCATGCCGCCGGATGGGGTCGCGGATGATCTCGCGGGCGATGGCTCGGATGCGCAGGGCGCCCGACTGCTGGAGGTGGCGCAGGAGGAGCTCGGCGTCACGGTTGCCGACCGTCTGGCCGAAGACCCAGCCGATGCCCCGACGCGCGTACTCGGTCAGGCCCAGGGCGCGCTCCAGATGCTCGGTCGTGACCGTGCCCGAGCGCTCGACGAGGGCGTGGATGAGGGCGACGCGGAAGGCGATGACCGACAGGCGCCGGCAGAGGTCCTGCGCGAGGCCCGACGAGACCTGTGGCAGGAAGTCGGCGTACTCGGCGAGGCGCGTGACGACGACGCGTCTCGACCGCGAGCTCGCGGTCCTGGCCATCGAGCGCGTGCTGGCGCGCGCTGCGCAGGGCCTCGCGCTGCGCTCGCGGGCAGGACCGGCTCGGTGTTCGTGGGCACCGCGTCACGGCGCACGACCGGCAGGTACAGCCAGCGGTTGGCCGAGCCCGAGCGCAGGGCCCCGGGCTCGAGGCGCTGGCGCAGCTCCACGCGGCGTGATGGCGATGAGCGCCGGCAGCCAGTAGGGCGGGGTCACGACCTGGGTGTCCTTGGCCTTGCGGTTGGACAGCGGCCCGCCGTCGAAGGCGGCGCGCATCTTGGCATCGAGCGTCGAGCCCTCGCGCCCGCGCGAGGCGAGGAGGTTGGCGTACTCCTCCTCGAACACGAGGCCCACCGTGGGCTCGTAGGGGAAGGCCGTCTGCTTGTAGTGGAGCGTGGACACGAGCGCCCTCGCCGCTGTTGAGCCCATCGAGCACCGCGCGGTTGACGTAGACTCGTCTCGAAGGCCCGGCTCACCGCATCGAAGGCCCGCATCATGGCCGTGCCCTTGCGCCCGATCGAGGACTCGCCCACGAGCGCGATGAACGGGCTCGAGGTCTGGGTGCGGTGGAAGTAGGCGTGGCCCGGCACGAGCGCGCCGCAGAAGGCGACGAGCGAGCCGAGCATGCCCACCGAGCGAGGCGTCGGTGCCCGTCGGCGAGGGCCTCGACGCACTCGCCCAGGAGGCCGCGGTAGGCCACCGCGTCGGGCGCCGCCGGGAAGGCCCCGGCGGTCGTCGGCGGGAGCAGGCCCGACCTCGTCGGCACCGGCACGCCGGACGCTCGCCGGTCTCGGGGTCCTCCTCGACGGGGTCCGGTCCGAACCGCTCGAGCACGTCGCCGATGGCGCGGCGGACCTCGTCCTCGGTCTTGGGCTGCGGCGAGCTTCTCGTTGGCCGCCCACACGGCCGCGAAGAGGGCGTCGGGGTCGCGCACCGTGCCCGCGTACAGGCGGGCGGTGTCGCGCAGGTAGTCGTGGCGCTGGCCGACCTGCACGTCGGCCGGGTCCCGCTGCCCGCCGATGCGGATGGTGTCGCGTCGTCGCCACCGAGGGCCGCCCGCGCCCAGGCCTCGGGCAGCGTGGCGATCTCGAAGGCGGTCCCCTCGGCCGGGCGTGTACTCGGCGCCCGATGGCGTGGACCTAGCGCGGTCCGATGACGTAGCCGGCCTGCCGGCCGGAGCCCCAGCGGGTCACGAGGCCGAACATGCGGCGGAGCGGCCGCGGCAGCCCGTCGGGCCAGCACCAGAAGAGGTGCTCGCCGTGGGCGGTCGTGTCGCGTAGCGTGTCCGGCAGCGGGCCGTGGCGCTTCTCCAGGCGCGCCAGGCGCTCGCGCTCCTCGTCGGTGTCCACGTCCCACACGAAGACGCCCTCGGGCGGGACCAGGCCGTAGTTGGGCTCGCTCGCGGCCGAGAGGAAGGTGCGGATGCGCGCAGGGTCGGTGGTGGCGTCCTTGAAGCCGTGCGCGCTGATGGGGTGCTTGCCCGGGCTGTCGCAGCAGCGCCCGGCCGGGCAGCGGCAGGTGCCGTCACGTCCGCGTCGACCACACCGGGAAGATGCCGAACCCGCGCTCGGCGAACCAGAGGGCCGCGCGGATGCGGTCCTCGTTGCTCGGGCGCGGGCTCGGGGCAGGCATCACTCGTCGCCGGTCAGAACGGGAGATCGCCGGACAGCGAGGCCACCGGCTCCGGGGCGGGTGCAGGAGCCGCGGCCGGCGGTGCAGGTGCCGGCGCCGGAGCGGGTGCCGCAGGCCCATTGCCTGGCCGCGCCGGCGGCAGCGCCATGAACGTCTTGATGTAGGGGTAGTCGTTGTCGTTCGTCTCGATCGAGACGAGGCACTGGCGGCCCACGAGATGGCGCTGGATGTCGACCTCGGCGCCGACGGTCGGGGTGCGCCCGACGAGGGCCGCGATGATGCCGTACTGGCGGGACTTGGGGCCGGCGCTGCGGGTGTTGGCGCGCGTGTCGAGGACCTCGCCGTCGGGCTCGATGGCGAAGGTCCAGGTGCGGTAGGTCCAGGTGCCGTCGCCCTTGGCATCGGCCATGCTGGACTTCTCGGTGACCGGCTCGCTGACCGCGACCAGGGTGGCCGTGTACGTGCCGTCGGGTCCGGAGAAGTCCTTCTCGTCCCCCTGGCGGTTGGGTCGGCCGGCGGTGATGGTGATGGTGCCTGCGGACATGGGCGTGCTCCTGTGGCTGGTGGTGGGGTGGTCCTATGCGGCCGTCGGCCGGTCGTCGACCGGCAGCGCCGTCCGCGCTTCGGTGGAGGGGATGGCGTCACGCAGTCGCGTCGCTGCCTGGAGCCAGGCCTCGCCGCGCGCCTGGAGGAGGAGCCGCCGGACGAGCCCGGCGGAGGGCGACTCGGCCTCGCTGAAGGCGTCGTGGCCCTCGGCCTCGAAGGCCTCGACGAGGGCGGTCAGGGACGCGTCACCGTCGGTGCTCGCGCGTCGGATGGCGTCGACGAGCAGGAGCGCGGCGTGGTCCTTCGGCCGGCGGTGGTTGTCGCGGGCCAGACGGTCGAGCTCATCGCCGACCGTCTCCGGGATCACGAGGCTCAGGGGGCGGTTCCACTCACGCATGACCCCAGCATCGATGCGCGGTGCGTCGGGAAATAGAGGCGCAGAGGCGCGAAGAAACCGCGACGAAGTGCGAAGAATGCGCGAAGGCGCAGGTTATTCAGGCGGCCAGGGCAGGCCGAACTCCCGGAGGTGCTGCTGCAGGGTCCGCTTGGCGATGGGCGGGTCCAGGTTCGAGGCGAGCTCGCCCTGGGTCGGTGGCCGTCCGTAGCTGCTGCGCAGGGACCGGTAGGTGGCGATGATCGTCCGCCGGCTCGACGAGCGGCTGCCCTTCGGCCGTCCGCGCCTCGGGCTCGGAGCCGGGACCGGTGGCGGCTCCTCGCTCACGGTCACGGGTCGGAAGAGCATCTCCCAGAGGCGCCACTCGGGCAGGCTCGACGTGGCGCGGCGCACGTACTCGCGGAACTCGTCGAGCTCCGGTTGACGCTCGTGGTACTCCATGAAGTTCCCGTAGAGCGCGTCGATGAGGATCTCCTCCAGGTGGGGATACTCCGCGGCGACGGTCGCGACGTCGAAGGCCCTGCGGACCTTGTCGAACTTGATCACCGTCTACTCCCCGACGTCGACGGCGTCCACGTCACCTCCAGCCCCGGGGACCTGGGCGGCGGTACGCCGTCGGCGATCTCGGCCTGCGCGGACAGAGGGACAGGATGGCTCGGCATGGTGCACTCCCCAAGAGATGACGACGTCCCCGTCTTCCTCGGGCCCTCGGGGACCGCGGGCCTCCCGTCGGGGCGTCCCCGCCGAGCGGTCCAGCATCGCAGATTAGAACGGGTGTTCGCTAGGGGCGTGTCCACGAAGTTGTCCACGAAGTTCGGGTAGGACGGCGGCCGGCCTTGTGGAAGGTGAGTTGGCATCGCCCCCAGGCTCGGCCAACATCGGGCTGGCATCCCGACGGCCCTGGCTGCGCCTCGGACGGCACGGATGTTGGCTGTCGTAGGGCACGGACGACAACCTCGCTAGGAGTCATCATGCGCATGTACGAAGTAGCCGAGAATGAACGGAGGGCGATGGCTGGCGATCTGGTGGAGGACGGGCCTCAGGTGGAGGTCGCCATGGCGACCTGTGAGTTCGGCTCGTATCCTCAGGTCGGCGACTATCTCCCTGGGCCATATGGCATCCGCCACGTCGTGGAAGAGCCGACTGGAGGTTGGAGGCTCACGGTAGTGACGCTGGTGTCTGCGGACGGATGAGTGTGGGGGTGCGGCTGCGGCTGCGGCTGCGGCTGCGGCTGCGGCTGCGGCTGTAAAGCCTCCAGGGCGCGGCGGAACGAGCGGTGAGATGAGGAGTGCTGTCAAGCTATGCCTGATAGCAGCGAACTCCCCACTTTGGCGAAGCTATCCGTTGCTGGATCTCGGACAGCGGCTCACGCTGCCCGTCCTGGTCCTCGCCGTGGATGTCCTCCTGACCACGTATCTGCGCTTCACGGGGTCGCTGATGGACCCGGCACGAAGGGAGCATCCGGGGCCTATCGCAGATGCGTGGACCATCATCGATTGGGCCCACAGGCTGCGGATCCTCATCAGCCAGATGCCAGGGTTCGTGCGAGAACGCTGCCCGCCGCCGTACGCGCTGGGTCACCTCGCGTGTCCCAGCGTCCCTGTAACAGCCATCGACCCAGTGACGGCTCCCAGGGAAGAGCCGAAGTCTGTCCACCGGTCATCATCGCCAGCGCGGGCCGCAGGCGGCCCAAAGGCTCCACCTGCGGCAAGCGCTAAGGCCTCAACGCTCAAGAGCCTGAGGCTGTCTTCTTCACGGACAAGTAGACAAGAACCTGAGCGACGACAGCTTGTCGTCGGCCAAGTCTTGGTCAACGGTCATCGGAGACCCGCCACCGATGTTGTCCACGGTCCTCTTGGCGAAGTTGCCACCTCCGCTCGGGTTGTACCCGTCGTAGAACCAGACCTCGAGTTTACAGTTCGGGTTCGCGCGTATCGTGATCGAGTTCGTCTTGTCGTCGAACGAGCCGATGTCGATCTTGTCCCCTTCCCAGGACCCGAGGAATTCGTCGAGGTCCCAGTCCTCGGCAGCATAGCCTTCAAGGACGCACATAACGCGATCGCCGCCTGACTGGCTATCGCCATTGAATACTTGGAGACCGCCGCCATAGACGTTGCCGGTCGAGCACGCGGTGATCGAGTAGCCGCTCGCATCTGTGGCGGTCGCAGGGCCCGCGAGAACCGCGACCGCGAGCGCGGCCCCCAGAATGGATTGCAGGAACCTTCTCATGGAGCCATCCCTTTCGTCGCTACCTGAGTCTTCGTTGGGGACGCGCGTCCTAGGCTTGATTGCATTCCTCGCCGAACTTGGGGTCAATAGGTACTAATGGGCACTAGTACTGGCGTACCATTCGTTGATCGCTGGACGTTCGAGTCTGAGATGCGGCACAATCCCACTTCATGCTGCGTCGAGTCCTCGTGACGTCCGCCCTCGTGTCGCTGCTCGTGTTGCCATTGCAGGCACGCGCGGAGAGCCCTGCGACGAAGCCCGACATCGTCGTGCTCTACCTCGATGATGTCGATCCTCACGACGGGCGGCTCTGGAGCGATGCTCGGCGGACACCGACGCTAGCGCGACTCTTCCACGACCAAGGCGTAGCGTTCAGCCAGGCCATCTCCGAGACCCCCCTATGCAGTCCGGGGCGAGCCAACACGTTGACCGGGCAGCACACCCTGCACACCGGCGTCGACCGCAACGTGACCGTGCCCTTCGACCCGAGTACGACGCTGGGGACCGAGCTCGGGGCCGTCGGCTACACGACGATGTTCGTTGGCAAGTACCTCAATGCCTTCCGCTCCGAGGTGCCACGCCGCGAGGTCCGCGACTACGCGGTGGGCTGGGACGACTTCGACGTCATCTACGAGGACAACGGGAAGTACCTCGACTACGACCTGTGGACCCGCGACGGCATGGTCTCCTACGGCAAGGATCCCGCCGACCACTCGACGCTGGTGGCGAAGCGGCGCGTGACGAAGCACCTGCGCGATGCGCCGGTCGACGCGCCGGCGTTCGCCTTCGTCAGCCTCTTCGACCTCCACGAGCCCAACCGCCCGGCCGACGAGTACCGTGGCGCCCGTCGCTGTCGATCCATCGAGCCGTGGGATCCGCCATCGTTCGACGAGGACGTCTCCGACAAGCCCGCCTATGTCCAGGCGCGTCCAGCCATCAAGTCCGACGGCTGGTCGATGGAGACGTACTGCGAGCAGATGCTCGCAGTGGACGAGTTGGCGGAAGCCGTCGTGCGGGAGCAGAAGCAACGTGGCCGTCTCGACGACACGCTCTTCGTGCTCACCGCCGACAACGGCGTCACCTGGGGCACACACCGCCTTCCACAGCGCAAGGGCAACCCCTATGCGACGCCCATCCCGCTGGTGCTCACCTGGCCGGCTCGCTGGGGCGAGGAGCCTCGGACCGTCGATGAGCTCGTCAGCAACATCGACCTGGCGCCGACGCTCTGTGCCATCGCGGGCTGTGAGATGGGCCCGTTCTCCGACGGGCAGGAGCTGGCGGACGGGATGAACCTGCTCCCGCTCCTCGACGGGGAGGTCGAGCACCTGGAGCGCACCGTCGTGCGCGAGCAGAGTGGCCCGGGCTATCCCTGGTCACCGGAGTTCTGGGCCATCCGTACCGCGAGCCAACATCCCCTCGGCCGCTGGCACTACATCGAGTACGTGACCGGCGAGGTCGAACTCTACGATTCACACGCTGACCCATGGGAGCTCGACAACCTCGCGGGCGACCCAGCGACCGTCGTCGTCGAGGGTCAGCTCGCTTCCGAGCTGCGGGTCGAGTTCCCCGACTTGGTCTGAGCGGTCGTCACGTACAGCCGCGTGACCCCCGACCCCCTCGTCATCGCCTGGCGCGGCCGCCAGCTGCGCGTCCGCCACGACGACCCGCGCATCGGGCCCTACAGCCCGGTCGGCCAGCGCATCCGCGCCGCGGTGGAGCTGGCCACGGACGTCGAGGGGCTGCGGCTGGTGCTGGCATCGACGGTGGGGGAGCGGTACCGGGTGAAGGTGGCCGAGGATGGGGGCGTGGTGGGGGTTGTGGGAAGTGCTTGGCTAGACTGCTAGCATTCGAGAGGGCCGGCCGCATCGTGGGTGGCAGCTTGCACGTCGTCCAGTCTCGCCCGCGACGCACCGGTAAGGAGGCACCACCATGAGCGGCATGCCGCCAGATGACCGCAAGATGCGCGAGCTGATTCTGTTCGTCGCCCAGGAGTCAGTTGATGACCCCCGTATGGGCGCCACCAAGCTCAACAAGGCGCTGTACCACATCGATTTCGCGGCGTACCGCGACTTCGGGCACTCGATCACCGGGCAGCCGTACCGCCGGCTGAGCCAAGGCCCAGTACCGCGCTACCTGCTGAAGTTCCGGGACCAACTCATCGCCCAGGGCGCCGCCCACGTCGAGCAGAAGGGCGTAGGCATGCCGAACCCGATGGAGGTCATCGTCGCTGACCGAGAGTCGGATGTGTCGGTGTTCACAGCAGAGGAGGTCGCCCTCGTCCGCAGGGTGCTAGCGGGCATGAAGCACAAGTCCGGTGACGTCCTCAGCAGGGAGTCGCACGAGCTGATTGGCTGGATAGCAGCCGAGGATGGCGAGGACATCCCATACGAGACTGCATTCTTGGTGCCTCCGGACCAGACTGCCGTCGATCGCGCCCGCGAAGTCGCGAGGCAGCATGACTGGGGTTCATGACGGCCCATTCGAGGTCATCGAGACAGAGGGGTTCGCGCAGGGGGCTGCCGAGGTGGACCAGGCACCCGGCTGGGATGCGTTCTATTCGTACCTGATGGAGAACCTTGCGACTCGCCCGATGAAGATTGGCCGCTACGACTGGTCTGCCGACGTGCACGTCTTGAGCACTTCCGGGAGCCCGCAGTTGCCGGCCCTGGACATCATCTATCGGGTCACCTCGGACAGTGTCATCCTGTGGGGGTGTGTGGCGGCGGTCAGGCCCGCCCCGGACAACAAGCTGACCTACTAGCCGGAGCCGATGACAGGGCCACCGCCTCTCTGGTGTCCCTCCACACTCGCTTCAGCCCGGGACAAGCCACTCCCGCTAACCTCCCCACCATGGACCACGACGCCGAGCTCGACGACATCCACGAGCAGGTCGAAACTGGCGCTACTCTGCGCGCCATGACCGAGCCTGACCTCGAGGAGCGGCAGGCGGACCAGGAGCCTGACCTCGACGAGCTGTTCGACGATGAGCCGACGCCTCCGCTGCCGCCCAACTGGGCAAAGCGGCTCAGCGACCGCCTTCCGTCAGGGTGCGCGATTTGGATGCTGATGGGCAGCGGTGTGCTGACGCTGCTCGCCGTCCGGCCCCGAAGGGGCGCCCGATGACCGACCACGACGCTGAACTCGACGCCATCCTCAAGCAGGTCGAGGCCGCCGGCCTCGTCGAGCAGTACGTCGACGAGGAGGGCCAGCAGGCCATGCGCCTCACACCCGACGGCGTGCGTGTCGCCCACCAGCTGGCGATGCTCGGCGAGGACGGGCAGG
>CAVQIZ010000007.1:0-1057274 GCA_963712735.1 uncultured Chloroflexia bacterium
TGCCGTCGCGTCGGCTTCTGTCGCGCCATCAGCCGGCCTTCCGGCTCGACGAGCTGGCCACGATCCTCGCCGCCGGCGTCACGTTCTCGAGCACGAATCGAGGCCGGAACCGCAGGTGGGCCAAGCTGGCGCGACCCCTCTCGCCCCGACCACCCTTCTAGCTCACTCCTACTCGTAGTGCGACCACATCCGTAGGACCTTGACCATCCGTTCCTGCGGTAGGACCTGGTAGACCAGCCGGTGCTGGATGTTGATTCGTCGTGAGTAGGCGCCGGCGAGGTCGCCCACGAGCTTCTCGAAGGGCGGAGGACTCCGAACGGGGTCATCGGCCAGTAGCTCGAGCAGGGCCTGCGCCCGGTCCCGGAGCCCTGCAGCGGCGAGTCGCCTCGCATCCTTCTGCGCCGCGCGTGTGTAGACGAGGCGCCAGCTCACCAGCCGGGCTCATCCTCGAGCTCGTGCGGCGGGGTGGCCATGCCCTCGAGGATGGACTCGCGCATGCCGGGGATCGAGACCAAGAAGAGCGTCTCCTGCAGGGCCTGCCAGTCAGCTTCACTCACGAGCACCGCGTTGCCGCGCTTGCCGGTGATCTGGATCGGCTCGGTGTGTGTCCTGGACCTGGTCGACGAGGCGGTAGAGGTCCTTCCTCGCCTCGGTCGTGCTGACGGTTGACATCGGGTTCCCTTCGCGTGCCTAGTACGTACGCTCATAGCGTACGCAAGTCGATCCGCGCGGTCAACGTCGCTCGAAGACCGCATCGACGGACGCCTCGTGGGAAGGTGGCACTGGCGGACTCGAACGTCGGCTTTCGTGGCGGTGGCTTGCACCTTGGTATCGTGGTATCGTGGTGTGCCACGCCATGAACGGAGGCCCAACCATGACGTCGAGCCCCGCACCCTGCGACTGCCTGCCGACCAGGCTGAAGCCCTCGATGCGATCGCCGGCGTCGACGGGGTCTCGGTCGACGAGGAGATCCAGCGGGCGATCGCCGCCCACATCGAGGCGCGGCGGTCCGATCCGGAGCTCCGACAGCGCCTGAAGGCCAGCATCGAGCGCAACCGCGAGATCCTCGAGCGCCTCGCTAGGTGACGGTCTACCTCGATCTAGCCGACTGCCTGCTCATCGCAGAGGCCGTCCTTGGAGTGCCGGCCGAGCTCGTCGCCGACTTCGGACCGGATCGGGCTGGCGGACTCGGCCGCGGCTACCCGCGCGCCAACCGGCGTGCTATCGGGCCTACCCGGACCTCGCGACCACGTCCGGGGCCCTTTGCCTCTCTTGAGCTGGCCGAGCACCGATGCCACCTCGGACCGTCAGCGCGCCACGTGTGGGTGCGCTCCGTCGCGCTCGGGGGCGAAGCGTGTGCCGGCCCGCCACGCTCGGCACACGCTCAGCGCTCGGCGCAACTGGCGAAACTCGGCCGCGCGCGTGAGTGCCTACGGGGTCCCCGGGCGCCGATGTCCTACAGATATAGGTACTTCCGGTCGGACGCTGCGGCTGATTGGCGGCCCGTGACGGCGATCAGCTGGCCTGGACGTTCGAACTGGCCGACACCGCGTTGGCGTCGGCCATTCCACATTCCGGATCAGCGTGTCAGGGCACGCGCGTGAAAGGCAGCGTCTCCATCAAGCCGGTCTGGGGCACGTCACCGCTGATCTCGTCCAAGGCAAGGATGCCATCCTCGAGCGTGAACTCGTAGACGAAGGTGCCGAAGTCGCCCACCTCCGTGGCCTCGATGGTGTGGTCGTCGACGAGCGCATAGCGAGCGGCCCCCAGATCTCCAGTGGCCCACCGTCCAGGGCCCCGTACTGGATCATCTTGTCGCCGTCGAACTGGACTGCAGACCGCGTCGTCGTGGACCCTTCGAAGGTGGACTCGTAGCCGGGCTCCGCACCCTCGAGCGAAAGGCCAGCGGCCTCGATCGTCGCGAATTGCAGCTCGACCGGGTGCCAGTCATTCTCGTAGGTGCCCTGCAAACGCTCGTCGAGCTCCACGAGGTCCACCGTTGCTTCCTCCGTGGCGCTGCCGTCCCCGAGGAACGCGAAACCGCTGCGCAGGGCTTCGAGCATGGCCCCCGCCTGTGGCTCGGCATCGAGTGGCACGTAGACTTCGAGGCGCAGTCGCATCCCCTGCCCGAGCGTATTGATCGCGGCATGGAAGGAGTCCGGGCAGCGCCACGACCAGGCGATGGCAGGCTGCGCCGCCGAGTGTCGTCGGCTGGTCCGCGAGCTCATCACTCTCGCAGGTGCCGTCCGCGGTCAAGTCCTCGCGATTGGTAGCGACCCGGCCCTCGACGCTGTCGCCAGGCTCGCGGCTCCGCCACCGACCCTGGCGCTGACGCCATCAGGCCCCTCGAAGAGGTCCTCTCCGCCGGTCGCGTCGGCAGTCGCGTCGAAGGACAGCCCACCCTTCGGGAAGCTCGAGGCTGTAGACCCAGTCCGAATCGAAATGTGTCATGCCCGACGCCTGACTGGCATCAGGCGAGGCGCTGTCCGAGGCGGCTGCGGTCGTCATCGATACTGCTGCGATACTCACGAGTGCTACCGCCATGGCCACTGCCACGCGTGCTGGTCGGCGAGTGTCCCGCGGTGCTCGCCGGTCCTTGGTCGTCGGTTCGAACATGGGTCTGGTCTCCCTCGATGGCGCCGATCGTTCGTCGGCTACCTGATAACAGGCACCGGCCGCACAATTCATTTACATCCGCACTGCACGATCAGCCGCTGACGAGTGTCCAGCTCGCGGACGTCAACAGGGCCATGCGCTGGAGGCACATGTCATCGACCGCCTCGATCACGAGGTGGGCATCGACCAGCTGCCACCGATACGTGCCGGACCCGGTGCATCCCTGCGGGAAGTGGCGCGCGAAGAGGTTCGTGAAGAGGCGATCGCCACGAAGGGCGTAGACGTATCCCTCGAGCGGCAGGGGGGTGGGCGCTTCGAATGTGTCGGGTGGCGTCAGCACGATGCTCGAATCGGCACCCAGGGTGAGCTCCCAATCCCCGGTGAGCGAGGCTGCTCCTCCATCGGGCACGGTGTCATCGAGGTGGACTTCGTAGGTTCCCACCAACTCACCGCTCGTATCCACCGGCTCGGGTGAGCTAGCGACCGTTGCCTGGTCGCCCGGCGCCACGATGGAGGCCACCATGGCGAGGGGGTCCAGCGATTGGCTGCGCAGCAGGACCACGAGGACCGCGATCACCGCGACGGACGCCAGAAGTTGACTTGCTGGGACTGGATCGGCGCCGGGAGCGCTGCCTGACCCGCGCCAAGTGGTGCTCGACATCCGGTCGGACATCGTCGGCAGCGCCGCGCAAGGACTCCCGCAGCCTATGGTCGAGAGGCATCGGCATCCTCCTCTCCCAGCAGGTGCGCCAGTCGCTGGCGCCCGCGATACAGATGGACACGGACGGTCGACTCGCTGCAGCCCAATACGCTGGCGATCTCGGCTACGGGTTGGTCCTCGTAGTAGTAGAGGACGATGGCTGCTCGCTGCCCACGCGGTAGCTGACCGATAGCCTGGGCTACGTCGAGGTCTCGGCCCGATGGGCGTTCCTGGGGTACGAACAACTCGCGTACCGACCGCCATAGCTCGTCCCGCCTGAGGCTACGTACCGCAAGCCGGATGGCGATCCGACGGACCCATGCATCAGGCCGCTCGTACCCGGACACGCGCGACCAGTTCCTGAGGAGCTGGAGGAAGGCCTCCTGCGTGAGGTCCTCCGCCCGACCGTCGTCGTGGACGATGAGGTAGATGGTCCGGGTCACGCGGGCGAAGTGGGCGCGGAAGAACGCCGAGTACGCCGCCTCCTCATCAGCCTCGGACGCTCGGTCAGGATCCCTCAGAAGACGGCGCGTCCGCGCCGGTGGCACCGGCTGTGTCACCACCTGCTCCCCGTGGATCTGGACGTGCGCTGGCATGCGGACCTGGTTGACTCCCGGGCGACCGAGCCGCGACGGCGGCCACTGTACATCCTCAAACAGACACGACAGGGGCAAATCGTTTACTTGGCGCCGCGATCTTACCCCGACTGGCGCTCGGGACGGTCGGGGATCACGGCAGACGACGCCCTTCAGATGCTGGTTTCCGGAGATCAGCGCCGCCGCTGGCTCAACCCCTTGCGCGCGTTGCTGCTCGCGAAAAGCACGCCGGGCCGTGCCCGCAGTGTCTCGCCACCGAGGACGAGCGGCACCGGGTGGTCGGCTGCCAGCTCGCGGGGTCGGACCTGGAGCAGACGACGAGCTCCATGATCCGGCTGGATCGCTGCTCCGGGGCCGCCGCGGTACGGAGAAGAATCCGTATTGACAGCCGGGGTCTCCAGCCTCAGCATCCCGCGCCATCATCGGTCGCGCCTGGCGGTCCGTGCCGCACGATCGGCAGCGACCCGTTGGGGGGAGAAGGAGATGTGCGTCGCATGCGCACACTACCCCGGAGCACCGCCGTGTTCGCCGTGCTCTCGATGCTCCTCGCCTCGACGACCGCGGTCGCGGCCCAGGACGAGGCGGCCATCGCCCCGACGTGGGTCACCGGCAGCATGGAGCACGTGGAGGACAGCTGCTCACAACTCGGCTCCTCGATCGACGGCGATGTCACGCGCAGCAGCTACGGGTGCACGTTCGCATGGACTTCGAGCGACCCACGCCTGACCGGAGACGTGTCGAGACTGTGGACCGAGGATGCCTACCAGACGGAGGACGGCACCGTCGCGGTCGGCATGGATGCTTCCTTCCTGCGCAACGAGGGCGGCGACTGGGCCTGCTCGTACGGCTACCTCGTGCCGGGCTCCAGCCCGGACCAAGAGGACCTTAGCGAAAGCCGCACCCACACGTGCGTCGGGAGCGGTGGCTACGAAGGCCTCTCGGCCGTCCTCGTCAGCACGCCGGCGGAGGGGTTCTCCGACGAGTTCGTCGGATTCATCTTCGCCGGTGACCTCCCGCCGGTGCCGGAGCCACCGGCCGCCGGGTAGGGCTGGCAGCACCGGTCGGCATCTGAGATACCGGGTCCCTCAGCCTCTGGGCCGAGGGACCGCTCACGCCCGACGAGGAGCCAGACCCCCTGGGCCTCCGGTGCGGTGTACGGCGGTCCGAGCCGCCATCGCGACGATGGCGCGACGTCGTTGATCCGCTTCACCTCCCCCTCGCGCGGAGGTCGAGCCCGTCGGCGAGCAGGCGACGCCGCAGCTCGTGAGCAGGGCACTCGTTAGAGACGTCGGTCATCGGGCAGGGCCTCCTACGTCTGGAGGGACTCTCTCGGCCGGGCGCTCTCCGTAGCTCCGGCCTGGGCATCCGGCCCGCGCCATGGCTCCGCCGGCCGTTGACCCCTCGGTCAGACCTCGGCGTTGAAGATGTAGCGGTAGACCTTCCACGCGCCATCGCGCTTCTTGAGCACGAAGACCTCACGGTTTCCCTCGCCGCCTCCGGGCGTCTGGCCCTTCGGTGTGATGGTCCCGTGGGACCGCGTGCGAACGAATCCGAGATCTCCGCTCAGTTCGACCTCCTGGACCTCGAACCGGACGTCGAAGTCGAGCGTCGAGAGGAAGTCCGAGTAGAGCGCGATGATCTCGTCGATCCCGGTTGCGGTGGGGAACGGCTGGCCGATGAAGATCGCGTCATCCGCGTAGACGCTCCTGATCAGCACCGGATCGCCTTCGTTCAGGCCGCGCCGGTATGTATCCAGCAGGTTCTGGATCCCGTCGTTCATGAGTGCACCTCGTCGTGATTCGTCTGATGGCTGGACCGCGTGGCCCCGCCGGTGTTCGGTGAGTGCGTGCGTAGCTCGGGCTTGGGCGCCTCGCGGATCTGCAGGGCCGTCGCCGCTCCTGGCGCATCGAGAACGATGGCTCGCATGGCCGTCACGTGCGGCTACACGTCATGCCGTCGCTAGCTCCGCTCCCGCTCCGGTCTTGAAGCGGTCCTTGTTCGCCATCGCCCACTCTTCGAACGTGGACAGCTCCGGGTTGATGGACCGGACCAGGGTGATGTCGCGGGCACCGACGTAGGCAGCCTCGAAGTCGTGCTTGAACTGGAACATGTTGCCCACGTCGTCGGTGGCGGGACCATGAGTCCCAACGAGCGGTAGACGGCCGGCGGCACATCCACGTAGCGGACCTCCTCGCCGAGGACACCCGACAGGGTCGCCGCCATCTCTGCCACGCGCAGATGCTGGCCCGCGATCCCGACGCGTGCGCCGATGAACTCGTCGCCCCGACCGAAGATGCGGTAGGCCGTCAGCCCGATGTCCTTGGCCGCGATGCCCGGCAGGCGCGCATCGCCCATCGGGAGGGTGATCGCGAGCACGCCATCCTCGCCTCGCTGGAGCATGTCGAAGAGCGTCTCCCAGTAGAAGGAGGGCGCGAGGTAGGTGACGGGGGCGCCAGCCTCGGCGAAGAAACGGTCCGCCTCGCCCTTGCCGTCGAAGTGCGGGACCTTGTAGCTGCCCATCAGCGTCGGCATCCGGTCGTCGTCGAGGGGGATATGGACGCGGGTGTCCTCGAGCGTGGACCAGATCACGTGGTGGACCTTCGCCGCGACGCTGGCTCGGGCGATGTTGGCCGCCTGTGCCTGCTCGCGTTCCACCGAGAAGAGCTCCCAGAAGTTGGTCACCCCATAGACGCCGTATGCGCCATCGAAGGCCCGCTCCAGGCTGGCCTGATCATCGAGGTCGGCGGTGACGACCTCGGCCCCCTGGTCGGCCAGGGCCCTCGCGGCCTCCGAGCCCGGGTTGCGCGTCAGAGCTCGGAGCTTGAATGCGCCCGCCGGGTCGTCGAGGATCGCCCGCGCCAGGCCGCCACCCTGTTGCCCGGTCGATCCGACGACTGCGATCACCTTCTCGTTCGCCATCACTCCTCTCCTTCGCTCACACATCTGTTGCTGTCGCAACTGTTGCCCCGTCAAACGATAACAGGTGATGCTTGCTCAGTCAACAGTGTCTGAGGTAGCATTCGGACATGGCGCGGAAGATCGATGGCGGGTGTCGACACCCCGCAGATGGAAGCGTTCAGGGAAGTCATGCGCGCAGAGGATGCGCTCCGTCGGCTGCTCGATCGGGAGCTCAGGGAGGAGCGGGGCCTGTCGTTGAGCGAGTACGTCGTGCTGCTCGCGCTTCGCTATGCACCCGACGGGAGCCTGCCGGTCGGTAAGCTCTGCGGGGAAGTCCAGCTGACCAGGAGCGGGGTGACCCGGCTCGTCGACCGCATGGAGGCGGCCGGCACGGTGGAACGGATCGCCGCGCCCGGGGATCGCAGGACCGTGCGCGCTGCCATCACCGAGCACGGCCGCGATGTGCTTCGGAGGGCCTGGCCCGTCCACCGGCGCGGCATCGAGCAGCACTTCGGTGCCAACCTCTCCGACGCCGAGGCGGCGACGTTGAGGGACCTCCTTCGGCGGGTCGTCTCCGAGCCCGGCTGACGAGCGGGTCAGAGCGGGCTTGGCTCACGCTGGCCACGTGCCGCGTTTCGGCGAAGCCCGGCCCTCGATCGAGCCGCCTTCCGTGGGTCAACCGCCGGGACATCCCGGAGCGACAGCCGGGTCCTTGCTCCAGCTACGGGAAAGCGAACGGAAGTGGGGTGTGAACGGAGTCCATATCGCAGAGGTCGATGACCAGGGTCTCGACGGCCCCGTCCTGGTTCCCCTCTTCGACAAGTGCCTCTCGTATCGCGGTCGCCCGGGTCTCGGACCTGTCCGGCTTGGGACCGAGCACCACGACCTGGGCGCCGCGCTTCGCCAGCGCGACGGCTGCTCCGCCTCCGATGCTCCCGGTCGCCCCTGCGACGAGCACGGTTCGTCGATCCGACATCTGACTCAGCCCTCCTCTGGCTACCGAACCAGGGATGGCCGAGCTCGGACAGTCCCAACCGGCTCCGCCGGGACACCCGAAAGGCACAAGCTCGCTCCAGACTGCCGCTCGTGATCTTGAGCGGGCTGGAGCTGGTCTGCGTGACCAACCGTGCTCATGAACCCGCAGGTCCGGCGACTGGCGACCGCCACGAAACGTAGAGGGAATCCGTATTGCATTCGGGTAGGGAAGCCTCATCATCTCGCCATCAACGGTCGCACCCGTGCGGTCCTTGCCGCAGCTTCGGGGTCGCGACCACCCGGGGGGCGGAGGTTGTTCCGGTCGATCCGAACCTCGGACTTTCGATCGCTCCCGCGTAGACGCCCCCGGCCGAACGGACCGGCGGTGCCAGGTGCGGCCGCGGCACTGGCCGTCATCCTCGCGACCCTGGTGCTCCCGATGCCCGGCCTGGCACAGGAAGATGGCCCCTTGACACTCACGCTCGCCGTCGCCAACAGCCAGGGCGAGCCCACGCAGCCGTCCATCGACACCTTCGTCGAAGCGGTATCTACGCTCTCGAGCGGCAGCATGGCCATCGACCCGCTCTACAACGCCGGCGACGTGACCGAAGAGGGCTTCGAGCACGGGGTCGCGGTCCTCGTCGAGCGGGGCGACGCTGATCTCGGCCTGAATGCGTCGCGGGCATGGGTACCTGGCGGGCGCCTCGAGCCTCCAGGCTCTCCAGGCACCCTTCCTCATCACCGATGGCGCCCTCGCCGCCACAGTGGCCGAAGGTGACATCGCCGAGCGGGCGCTCGCCGGGCTGGCCGACGTGGGAGTCACCGGTCTGGCTCTCTGGCCAGAGGATCTGCGCCACCCCTTCGCATTGGGCGACCATGCGCCCTTCCTCGCGCCGGCCGACTTCGAAGGCGCCACCGTCCTCGTGCAGCCATCCGCTCTCAGCCGGGCGATGGTCACGGACCTGGGCGCTGAGCTCTATGTGGACGGCGACCGCGGGGCCGATGCCGCCGCAGGGCTCCTCGACGGCGCGGAGTCGGGCCTCCTGCAGGGTCACACCCTGCCCGGTCATCCGACCGCCACTGGTGACGTGACCTTCTACCCGAAGTTCCAGGTTCTTAGCGCCAACTCGGAGTCATTCTCGGCGCTGACCTCCGAGCAGCAGGGCGTCCTACGCGACGCTGCGGCAGAGACCCGGCGACGTTCCATCGAGGCCCGCACCAGCGAGGCTGACGCGGCCACCGCCTGGTGCGAGGCGGGCGGGACGATCGTGCTGGCCGGTCCTGAGGGTGTGGCCGCCTTCCAGGAGGCGGCGACCCCCACCATCGAGTCCATCTCGGAGAACGCGCTCACGGCCGAGCTGATCGCCGCCATCGAGGCGCTCAAGTCCGTGACCGAGCCTGCCCCCGGCGCCACGGCTTGCGCGCCGAGCGCGATGGAGTCGGCAGCACCGGTCGCCCAGGCCGATGCCGGTCTTCAGCTGGTCGCGACGTGGGATCCGTCCTCCGTCGAGGGCCTCGATGGCCCGGTGGGCATGGACGTCGGGCCCGATGGCGAGCTCTACGTCGCCAACGCCGCTCCGAACGAGATCTCGTACTCGACCCTCAGGGCGGCGTGCTGCGACGCTGGGGCGAGTCGGGCTCCGGCGATGGGCAGTTGAACTTCCTGCGTGATGCCAACGACCCGGGCAGCATCGCCGGCGGCGTGGCCGTGACCGACGACGCCTCGGTCTACGTGGCCGACGCGGCCAATCGCCGAGTCCAGCAGTTTGACGCTGACGGCGGCTTCGTGCGCGCTTGGGGCGCCTACGACCTCGGCCATGAAGCGGGCAAGTTCGTCGACCCCATCGACGTGGCAGACGCGCCCGACGGCACCATCTACGTCGTCGACGACCAGCGGGACGACATCCAGCGCTTCGAAGCTGACGGGACGTAGATCGAGACCATCGGGGAGCCTGGCACGGGGGACGGCCAGCTGAACTTCAGCGGCGGCATCTTCCTCGACGCTGCAGGTGACCTGCTCGATGCCGACTGGGACAATCACCGCGTCCAGGCCTGGGGTCCCGACGGGACCCTCATCGGCGGCTGGACGGCACCCGGGACCTCGCTCGATGACGAGATCTACGGCACGGCGATTAGCGCCGACGGCCTGGTCTACGTCAGCTCGCCCTGGAGCGACCGCATCTACGTCCTGCGTCTCACGGACGCCGTCGAGTGATACGCCACCGCTAGGTGGGCCAGCCGGTCCGGAACTCTTCCGCCGATCCTACATCGCCGATGAGGTGACGCGGTTCGGACGGTGGCACGCGCCCCACGATGCTCGCACCGTAGGGCGCTCGGGAGTCCTGGCCGATCCACCTGCTGGGTCTCCCGGGAGACCGCCACGCCGGGGCATCGGTGTGGTCCGTCGTGCGCCCGACTTGTTGGACTCGGTAGGGACAACTCATCGCACGTCGGCGATGGCGGCCATTCACGCTCGGCCCACGCTCACCGCTCGGCGTAATTCGGCGGAACTCGGCCGCGCGTGCAACGTGCGACGTGGTCCTCGGGCGCCCATGTCAGCGCCCTGTGGGCCGCTTGTCAATATCGGAAACATCGTTTCCATCCATCTGATACACTGTAACTCATCTCATGGTGACTGCCCGGTCGCCTAGACTGTATCCAGTAACCGGAGACAGTGTTCCGGATGGCGAATGACGCTGACGGAAGCAGGGAGACTGAGATGAGTATCGTGGCTGTGGAGAGGGCGTTGGTCATCCTGAGGATCGTGTCACAGAGCCCCGACGGGCTGGGGGTGCGCGCGGTCGCTCGCCAGCTCGGATACAGCCCGGGCGTGGTACAGAAGTCCATCCAGGCGCTCGAGGCGCAGGGTTTCGTGGAGCAGGACGAAACGACCCAGTTGTATCGACTCGGACCAGAGGCAGTGACTCTGGGCCTGGTGGCCCTCGGGCGGATGGACCTGCGCACCGCGGCCAGGCCGGTGCTGGAGCGACTCGTGGCGTCGACCGGCGAGACCTGCATGCTGGGTGTGCGTAGCGGCGATCACGCGGTCTACATCGACCAGGTGCCCAGTCCTCACGAGGTACGCATGAACATCGTCGTCGGCGTCTCGCGGCCGTTCAACTGCACGGCCGTGGGCAAGGCGCTCATGGCATTCATCCCGGATGCTGAGGTCGCTCGCCTGCACGCTGGGGGAGCCTTCCGCGAGGCCACGGCCAACTCCATCACTGACCTGGAAGCGATGCGCGAGGAGCTAGAGCGCGTGCGTCGAGACGGGGTCGCGATCGACGCCGAGGAGTACCTCGCGGGCGCACGGTGTGTCGCCGCACCGATCCGTGACTTCGAAGGCGGGGTCGTGGCCGCGGTCGCGGTATCCGGGCCCGCCGACCGGGTCCGCGCTGGCGAGCAGCACATGATCGACGAAGTCGCCAAAGCCGCCGCCGCGATCTCAGCGGCGCTTGGGGCTGGCACACATGCCCGTGAGGAGGTACTGGTTTGAGCGAGGTCTGGGTCAGATCGTTCGATCCCGCTGAGCTGCGGCCCGTGCCCGGGTTGCAGGGCACGTGGAAGCGGTTCCTCGATGAGAGCGAGGATTCAGAGGGCCTCATCGTGGGCATGGGTCAGCTGGCGGCCGGCGAAGTGGCGGGCTGGCACGAGCATCCGGAGCCCGAGATGTTCTTCATCCTCGAAGGTCGGGCGCTCGCCAAGTGGCGCGATGAGTCAGGCGAACATGAGCAGGAGTTCGGTCCCGGAGAGGCTTTCTTCAAGTCCGCCGACATCCCGCATCAGATGGTCAATCTGACCGACGGCATCTTCCGCGGCGTGTTCATCAAGCTGGCCCGGCGTTGACCGAGGCCGTCATCGCGAGCGACCTGGGGTCCAGCGGCTGCAAGACGGTCGCTGTGGCTTTCCCATCAGGTCGCGTGTTGGCGGCGGCGAGAAGCGACTACCGGACTAGCTATGCCCACCCCGGCTGGGCCGAACAGGATCCTGAGGACTGGTACGGTGCGGTCGTCCGCTCGGTGGCCGAGGTCATGGACAGCCCCGCGATGGAAGCGGTGCGGGTCGCTGCCTACATGCCAATCGGGGTGACCCACACGGCGGTCCTGCTCGACGGTGCCGGAAGACCCATCGCACCGAGCATCCTGATGTTCGACAGTCGCAGTGTCGAACAGGCAGAGCGACTGGCCAACAAGTGGGACGGCATCATCCACCGTCGGACGTTGAACTCTCCGACGACGACCTGGACGTGGCCTCAGCTGGCGTGGGTCCGTGAGCATCAGCCGCAGGTTTGGGAGCGCGTCCAGAGGATCACCTTCCAGAAGGACTATGTCCGCGGCCGCCTTGTCCCTGGGCACTTGACCGATCGTATCGACGCCGCCGGGAGCCTCCTCTTCGATCCTGTCGAGTCGGTGTGGGTCTCCGAGTTCTGCGATGACCTCGGCCTCAGCCCAGGGACGCTGCCTGAAGTGGTCGACTCGCTGCACGTGGTCGGCCAAGTCGGCAGCACCACCGCGAGCGCCATGGGCCTTCCGGCGGGGACCTCGGTCATAGTGGGCACCACCGATACCGTCTCCGAGATGGTCGGCAGCGGCGCGGTTCGCGAACACCAGGGCGTTGTCAAGCTCGCCAGCGTCGGGCGCATCATGGTCGTCAGCGATGGCCCGATCCCACATCCGCGGGCGCTGAATTACCGCCACCTGATCGACGGGCTGTGGTATCCAGGCACCGCCAGCAAGTACGCCGCGTCGGCCTATCGCTGGCTGCGCGAGTCGGTCTGGACCGACCATGACAGCGGCAGCGTATACCGTGCCATGGACGAGGCTGCGGCATTGGCGCCACCTGGCTCGGCCGGGCTCATCTTCCACGCCCACCTCAACGGCCAATGGGCGCCTCGTTGGAACGATGACCTTCGAGGGGGCTTCCTCGGCCTCACGGCTCGGCACGGTCGAAGCCATCTGACTCGCGCCGTGCTTGAAGGCGTGGCCTTCTCGATCCGTGATGCCCTTGCCGAGCTCGAAGCCAGCGGCTGCCGTATCGACAGCTTCAAGCTCATCGGGCAGGGATCGGTCAGCGCGCTCTGGGCGCAGATCATGGCCGACGTCCTCAAGCGACCGCTCGCCGTGCCTAGCAATGTCGACGCGGCATACGGCGGCGCTCTCGCGGGTGCGATGGCGGTGGGCTTGCTGGAGCAGACCGCTGATGCGGTCGAGCAGGTGGTCGACTCGGGCGCTACCGAATACGTCCCTGATACCCGACGCAGCGCGATCTATGACGGCCTGTTCGACATGTATTGCTCGATGGTCGCCGACCTCGAGCGCTATGGATCGCGACTCATGGATATCGAACGAGAGGCACAGGAGCAGTGATATGCACGGGATGACGACCTTCCAGCGGACGATGCTGGAGTACGAACTCACCGGCATCGTCGGCCCTGAATGGGTCGTCACCGACGAGGAGGATCGGCAGGTCTACGGCGTGGATCATTTCTGGCTTCCCCGGATGTTGGTCGATCGTGACGCCGAGCTTCCGGTCCCGGACGTCGTGGTGCTGCCCGCTGGGGTCGAGGAGCTGGCAGCCGTACTCAGACTCGCGCAGCAGTACCGCATCCCGGTCACACCCTGGGGTGGTGGTTCGGGCTCGCAGGGCGGCATCATGCCGGTCTACGGCGGCATCACGGTCGACCTGAAGAGGATGGACCGCATCCTCGAACTCGATGAGCAGTCGGGCACGATCACGGCCGAAGCCGGGGTGAACGGCTACGAGCTGGAGTCGTGGCTCAACGCGCGCGGCTGGATGCTGCCGCAGTATCCAGCGTCAGTCCACGCGGCGACCTTCGGTGGCTACCTTGCGGCGCGCGGTTCTGGGGTGCTGTCGACCAAGTACGGCAAGGCTGAGGACATGGTCTTGTCGATCGAGGTCGTGTTGCCCGACGGCGCGGTCATGAAGACCCAGCCGGTACCCAGCCATGCGACGGGCCCCGGCATCATGCAGCTGTTCGTCGGAGCGGAGGAATCGCTCGGCATCATCACCAAGGCGACGATGCGCCTCGAACGGTTGCCTCAGGTCCGCCTCTTCCGCGCGGTGCACTTCGCGGACGTTTCGACCGGTCTCAAGGCGGGCCGCGACATCATGATCGGCCGTCTGCAGCCCACCACGATCCGCTTGTACGACGAGCCGAGCACGCAGAAGGTCGCCGCCCGCACGCTGGGCACCAGCATCGACGAAGGAGCCTGGATGGTCCTCGCCTTCGACGGTGACGCTGACATGGCCGAGTTGCAGGAGCGCAAGGCACTGGCCATCACGGCCTCCTACGGCGCACGCGACCTCGGTCCCGAACCCGGTCAGCACTGGTGGGACCACCGCTACGACTTCTACTTCCCGCCGCACTGGTATGACCTGCCCATCCTGTTCGGGACGACCGACACCGTCGCGCGCTTCCGCGACATCGAAGGGCTCTACCTGGCCCGCAGGGAAGCGATGACCACGCGATTCGCCGAGTGGGATATCGACTACTTCGCCCACTTCTCCCACTGGTTCCCCTGGGGCGCGATGATCTACGACCGCTTCTTCATCAACTCACCGCCACAAGACGCCACCGCGGCGCTTCGACTCCACAACGACGTTTGGGATACCGCGGTTCGCACGGCACTCGATCACGGCGGTGTCATCAATGAACACCACGGCGTGGGAACCAAGCTCTCTCGCTGGGTCCGGGAGCAGTACGGCGAGGGCTTCCGGATCATCGAGGGGGTCAAACGGGAGGTCGATCCCGCGGGGGTACTGAACCCCGGGAAGATGGGCCTTGGGCCGGTCAACTGAGGAGGGTGAGATGACCGCACTGCAGGCTTATCCGGAGATCCTGGCCGACTGTCGTTTCTGCCCCATGTGCAAACCAGCCGCGGAGGTGGCGAACCGCAGGAAGATCGAGAGCTACTCCACTCGATCGCGAGCGATGATGCTATGGCGTATCGCCTCCGGTCGGCGCGGGTGGACCCCGCGAAGCGCCGAGCTGCTCTACCAGTCGACGCTCGACGGCATCTCTGAGGCCTTCTGCGTGAGCGATCGTCCCGTAAGCCAGTACGTGCTGGCTGCTCGCCAGGACGTATGGGAAGCCGGGCTCGCACCGGCCGCGGTCAAGGAAGCCGTCGCACGCTCGTCCGCTCTCGGCGCGACGACTGATACCGGCGAACGCGTGCTGATCGCCGCCGAGTGTGCCGAGGCGGGATGGAACGAACAGGCTCACGCCCTTGCCGAGGTCCTGGGACTCGATCTTCTACTCATGCCGGTGGGAGCCACCGCCTATGCCCTCGGCGCCAACGAGGTAGCTGGCGCCCAGGCGCGGGCCGTGGCCGAGCGACTCGGTAGCTGCCAGGCTACTGGTCGCCGATGGCCCTCAGACGCAATGGCTGCTCCAGAAGGCCTGGCCGGCGCTCGGTGTGACGGTCGAGAGTGAGATCCTCAGCCTGCCCGCCTTCGCCATCCGCGAGCTTGGCCACATCGGATCGAACGAGGAGCTCGGCGCCTGTTACCTCGTCGACTCACGGTCTGCATCCCAGCTGGCGGACGGACTGGCTCTGCCGGTAGCCATCCAGCCTGGCTATCTCGGTTCACCCGAGGATTCCGGTCAGGGGGCCATCTACGACGACCTCCGAGCGCTGTTGCAGCGCCTCGGTGGCCGCGAACAGCGCCACCGCTGGGAGCGATCGCTATCTCGCAGCTCGGGCGCGGACGATGGCCTCTGGGCCACCTATCCGGAGATCGCTGAAGATCTCTCGATCGCGTTGCTGGAGTCGGCGACAGAGGCCGGAGCCACACGCCTGGTCACCGACTCCCCGATGGCGGCGGCCATCCTGAGTCGTTCGGCTGACCGCTCGGTCCCGGTCGTCTGGATCGGCGAGCTGATCCAGGGCAGCTGAGACGGTCTGATGCAAGCGTTGGTGTATGCGGGTCCCGGCACGATGGTGCTCGAGGAGCGCGTGGCACCCACACCGGGGCCAGGGGATGTGATCCTGTCGGTTGCCTCCGCGGGCATCTGTGGCTCGGACATCCATGGCTACACCGGCGCCAGTGGGCGCCGCACACCCGGCATCGTCATGGGCCATGAGATCGCCGGGGATGTGGTCGCGGCGGGTGCGAACGTCGACCGGGCGCTGCTGGGTCGCAGCTTCGTGATCTGTCCGCTGCTGACGTGCGGTATGTGCCCCTACTGCCAAGCCGGCATGGAACAGCTGTGCGCGAAGCGCAGCTATGTCGGCATCGGGCAGGACGGCGGCTTCGCCGAGATGGTACGGGTGCCTGCCGCGAGTCTCGTCTCCATCCCGACCGGTCTCGACCCCGCCATCGCCAGCCTCGCTGAGCCCACCGCGGTGGCCATGCACGCGGTCGATCGTGCCCCCGATCTGCGTGGTGCTTCGATCCTCGTCACCGGCGCTGGCCCGATCGGCCTGCTCATCGCACGCGTGGCCACGGCCGCGGGCTCAGCCGCCCGCGTGGTCAACACGGAAGATCTCGCCGGCCCGTCGCGCGGTCGCTACCGAACTCGGTCTCGAGGTGGTCGATCCTTCTGCTGATGACTGGCTCGACGAGCTGCGCGAGTCGCCCGACGACGGGTTCGACGTCGTCTTCGAAGCCGTGGGCATCCAGCCCACGTTCGAGAGCGCGCTCGCTGCCGTCCGACGTCGTGGCTGCCTCGTCCTCGCGGCCGGATGGCAGACCGTCACTCTCACACTTGGGGCGCTCGTGACGCGGGAGATCGAGACCCGTGGAACCTTCAACTTTTCCCGCTCCGAGTTCGAGGACGCGGTGGCGTTCCTGGCCCGGTCTGATGTCGCTGGGATGGTCAACGAGCGTGTCTCGCTGGCAGACGCGGCGGCCGCCTTCGAGCGGCTGGCGGCCGACCAGGGTGCCTCCGTCAAGACCGTGATCATGCCATGACCATCTTGTTGTTGACGCCGTTGCACATGGCTAGATACACTGTTTCCAATCTGGAGGAGAGGCTATGGTAGCTGCCATCGGGACCAGGATCGACAGCCCGAGTGAGAGGGAGCTGCAGCGACTCCGATTCGTCGCGGCCACCATCCGCTCGGACATCCTGGAGACGCTCTACAACGTTGGCTCCGGGCACAGCGGGCCGTCGCTGTCGATCGTCGAGCTGCTGGTAGCGCTGTACTTCAGCGAGATGCGCTATCGCGCCGAGGAGCCGGATTGGCCCGAGCGTGACCGGTTCGTGCTCTCGAAGGGGCACGGTGCGCTGGGCCTCTACTGCGTGATGGGGCGGGCCGGCTTCTTCCCGATGTCCGATCTCGAGACATTCGAATCACTGGGCTCACATCTGCAGGGACATCCCGATTGCCGAACCACTCCCGGTGTGGAGATGTCCACCGGTTCTCTCGGCCAGGGCCTCTCGGTATCCATCGGCCACGCCCTCGGAGCCCGCAAGCAGGGGCTGGACATCCGCGCGTACTGCCTGCTCGGGGACGGCGAGATCCAGGAGGGCAACGTCTGGGAGGCGGCCATGGCAGCGTCCAAGTTCAAGCTCGACAACCTCGTCGCCATCATCGACCAGAACGGCCTGCAGGGCGGGATCACCGCGGAGGTCATGCCCAGTCTCGAGCCCCTCGGCGACAAGTGGCGCGCGTTCGGCTGGCATGTCATCGAGGTCGACGGCCATGACTTCGGCGAGATCGTGCCAGCCCTCTCGGCTGCCCGGGCCCACAAGGACCAGCCGAGCGTGATCATCGCCCACACCGTGAAGGGCAAGGGCATCTCGTTCATGGAGAGCAACGTGTCCTGGCACTCGGGCAAGGTCAGTACGGACGACTACGAGCGGGCCAAGCCGGAGATCGACGCCGCGCTCGCGGAGGCACAGGCATGAAGCTCGCACCACCCGGCCAGATCGAGTCGCTCCGAGAGGCCCTTGGCCACGCCATGGTCGAGGCGGGGGAGGCGGACGATCGTGTCGTCACCGTCAATGCCGACCTCATGAACTCGGTCAAGTCACAGTACTTCCGCAAGGCGTTTCCCGACCGCGCGATCGAGGTCGGCATCGCCGAGCAGAACATGATGGGGATCGCCGCCGGCCTTGCCCAGATGGGCTTCATCCCCTACACGCTGACGTTCGCGCGCTTCGCCTCCAAGCGTGCCGCCGACCAGATCTCGATGTGCATCGACTATGCGCGGACCAACGTCAAGATCGTCGGCGCCTACGCCGGCATCTTCACTGGGATGCAGGGCGTCAGTCAGCAGACCATCGAGGACACCGCCACCCTGCGCGCGATGCCCAACATGACCGTCATCGATGCAGCGGACGCGGTCGAGACGCGTGCCATCGTGCTCTATGCAGCCCAGCACGACGGACCCGTGTATCTGCGCGTCGGCCGCGATGAGTGGCCGGTCACCTTCGATCGAGACTCCTACCGCTTCGAGTACGGCAAGGGCCAGATCCTGCGCGAGGGCAGTGACGTAGCCATCGTCAACTCCGGCCTGCTGCTCCACTACGCCCTGGAGGCAGCCGGACTCCTGGCCGCCGAGGGCATCAGCGCGGCCGTGGTCAACATCCCCACCATCAAGCCCCTCGATGCCTCGCTCATCGAGATGCTCGCTCGTGACATCGGGGCCATCGTCACGGTCGAGAACCACAGCATCCTTGGCGGCTTTGGCTCCGCGGTGGCCGAAGTGGTCGTCGAGACGTCGCCGGTACCGATGGAGCGGATCGGCATCCGCGATGAGTACAGCGAATCCGCGCCCAACACTGACTTGGCCGAGAAGCATGGCCTGACGGCCACGTACATCGCTGCGGCTGCGCGGCGGGTCAACGAGCGCAAGCACGGCCACAAGAGTGCGGCGCCTGCAGATCGCAGCGGGATAGGAGGTGAGCCCCCGCAGGACGACCAATGGCAATGAGAAGCACTGACGTCAACCGAGCATGGAGGAGAACGTTCCATGAAGAAGCCAGGATGGATCCGCGCCGCGGCCATCGGAACCGCTGTCGCGGTCATGGCCGGGGCAGCACCGATCTCGGTCTTTGCCCAGGACGAGACCGTCGAGCTGACGATCTGGAGCCACTGGGTCGAGCCCGACAAGAAGGCGTGGATCGAGGAAGTCATCGCGGACTACACCGCGGAGAACCCCAACGTCACCATCAACATCGAGTGGTACGGCGACAAGGCCGACCTCTACACGCAGTTGAACGCGGCCAACCAGGCCGGAGGGCAGAACGCTCCCGACATCCACACGCTCGACTTCCGACCGCTGGGTCATATCCCGCAGCAACTCAATGGCTGGCTGCTGAACCTCGACCAGGGCCTCGACACGAGCCATTGGGACGAGGGCCTGCTGGGCGCCGGTACCTACGACGATGGCATCTGGGGCCTGCCCATCGAGGCTTTCGGCATCTGGACTTGGTACGACAAGACCGTCTTCGATGACTGGGGCATCCAGATCCCCGAGGACGGACGCGTTGACCAGGCGCTCTTCGATGAGATCGTCGCCAAGGCCCAGGAGAATGACATGCTCGTCTTCGGACAGGGTGTGCAGAACCTCAACAACTTCGCGGCCCACTATCCCATCGGAATCGCCCTGAACATGGCTGGCAAGGACGAGGTCGCTGCGGCGGTCATCACCGGCGAGAAGCCGTACAACGACCCTGCCTTCGTCGAGGCACTACAAGTCGCGGTCGACCAGATCCATACCGATGGCTTCTTCAACAAGGATGTCCCGACGTTGACCCTGAACGAAGGCGCGGGCCTCTTCTTCAACCGCAAGGCGGCCATGACCGTGGAAGGCTCATGGCTCCCCGGCTGGTACAAGGGCCAGGCTGCTGATGGCGCGGCCCCCGAGGACGTCGACCTGCGGATCATGCGGTTCCCCATCCTCGATGGTGCTGTCGATGACGGCGTCGTGCAGTGGGGCGCAGGCTCGGGTTGGGGTGCCAGTGCCTTCACCGAGTATCCCGAGACCGTGATCGACTTCTTCAACTACATGTCCACGCCGGAGCGCGCGTTCAAGTGGATCGAGATGACCGACGTGCCCACGGGCATGGTCACCGACATCCCCGACACTGCCTCCGACCTGGTACGAACGCAGCTGGCGTGGCACAAGGATGGCCCGGCGATCAGCCCGGCGATCTACCAGGTCCCGGCAGCGGACGAGGAAGTGGCCTGGAACGAGGGCATGGTGCGGTTCTTCGCCGATCCGAACTACACCGCGCAGGAGTTCCTGGACATGATGCAGAGCGTTCGAGAGGGCTAGTCGATTGACTTGCGGAGGGGGAGCACACGTTGGCTGACCCGACCGCAAGTGCGGATGCCCCGGTCACGACACGACGTCGCGCCCGGGGCAACGCCGTCCAAGGGGGTCGCTCCCAACTCGACAAGCAGAAGCGGCGCTGGGCCTTCATCTTCATCGCGCCGGGGCTGATCCTCTTCGGTCTCTTCGTGATCTACCCCGTCGCCTCGACAGTCTGGTCGTCCTTCTTCAGCATCCGTCCGATGGGTGCGGCGACCGAACAGATCTTCGTCGGCTTCGACTGGTTCGAGTTCGCGCTCTTCAAGGACAAGACCTTCCAGAACGCGGTCAAGAACACGCTCATGTGGGCCACGTGGTCGGTCTTCGTCGACATCGGGCTCGGTTTTCTCCTGGCCTACGTCATCCATACCCGGATCCGTGGCTGGAAATTCTTCCGTACCGCCTGGTTCGTCCCCATCCTGCTGTCGCCGGTGCTGATCGGACTGGTGTGGCGAGCGATGCTGCGCTACGACGGCGGTGTGGTCAACGGGATCCTCTCATCGGTCGGCCTTGACGGGCTCATCCACAACTGGCTCGGAGAGCCATCGGCCATCGTGTGGCTCTTCATCATCACGACGTGGGCGACCGTGGGCTTCTACATGGTGTTGATCCTGGCAGCGCTCGAGGACATGCCGCCGGAGTTGATCGACGCCGCGGAGGTCGATGGCGCTAACCGACGGCAGCAGATCCGGCACGTCATCCTGCCATTGCTGCGCCCGGTCATCGTCAGTCTCACCATCCTGACCTTCGTCTTCAAGATGCGCATCTTCGATCTTGTCTGGGTCACGACCCAGGGCGGCCCGTACGGTTCGACTGAGACGGTGGTGACGTGGATCGTCCGGCGTGCCTTCTACTGGCAGGGTGCTTTCGACCTCGGTTACCCCGCCGCCATGTCCACGATCTGGCTCGTCGTGATGGCGATCGGCATCTACGTGATCCGCCGCATCATGCGTGGCGGCCGGGACGTGGAGCAATACTGAGATGTGGCGCGTCATCACCTACACGCTAGTCATCGCCTTCTCGATCTTCATCCTGGGTCCGTTGTTGTGGTTGCTGATGTCGTCATTCAAGTCGACCGGCCAGATCCTCAACGATCCCTTCGCCTTGCCCGAAGGGCTCTACCTCGGCAACTACGAGGCCGTCACCGGGTCCGCGTTCTGGCGCTTCTACTTCAACTCGCTGATCGTGACCTTCGGCAGCCTCGTGGGCATCGCGGTCATCTCCACCACGATGGCCTACGGCCTCTCACGGTTCCAGTTCCGGGGTCGCGAGGTGACCGTCGCCATCCTCTTCGCCGCCATCATGCTGCCGCCCGCGCTGGTGGTGATCCCGCTCTTCCGGCAGATCCAGGCCTACGGGCTGCTGGACAGCCACCTCGGCTTGATCCTCGTCTACATCGCCTTCGCCCTGCCGCTCAGCGTCTTCATCCTGCGCGCCTTCTTCATGCGTATCCCCGAGGACCTGAGTGATGCCGCGCGAGTCGATGGCGCGAACGAGTGGCGGGTGTTCTACAACGTCATCCTGCCCATCGCGCGGCCACCGGTGGTGACGGTGATGATCCTGTGGTTCGTGTGGCTCTTCAACGAATACATCCTCTCGCTGGTGCTCCTCCAGACCACGGACCAGCGCACGCTACCTGTCGGGCTCACACTGCTCAACTCCGAGTACGGCGTCAACTTCGGCGCTCTCGCCGCCGCGCTGGTGATGTCGGCGGTGCCGATCCTGATCGTCTATTGGCTGTTCAGCGACCGCTTCGTGAGGGGCATGACGGCCGGGGCCATCAAGGGGTAGCCATGAAACGATTGCGAGTCGGGTTCATCGGGTGCGGGCGACACGCCACGAAGGCCCTGTATCCGAGTCTCCGCTACGCGCCCATCGACCTGGTGGCCGTCTGCGACCTCGACGAGGGCCGGGCCCAGCGGAACGCCCGCTGGTTCGGGGCGGAGCATGCCTATACCGACCATTCCGTGATGCTCGCGGAGTGTGGGCTCGACGCGGTCATCATCGTGACCGGGCCGGCATCTCATGGGTGGCTCTCGGCCGCAGCCCTGGAGGCTGGCCTGCCCGTCTTCGTCGAGAAGCCACCGGCACGGGACTTGGCTGGGGCAGAGGCGCTGGCGGAGGCCAGCGCCAGGCTGGGTCTGCCCATCAGCGTGGGCATGATGAAGCGGCATGCGCTCGCGTACGACCGACTCAGGTCGATCATCAGGAAGCCGGATTTCGGCGCCGTGACGCACATCGCGTCCACGTTCCGGGTCGGCCCGAAAGCCTCGACCGGATACGCGTTCCTGCTCGACGCTGGCATCCATCATCTGGACCTGTTGCACCACCTCGCCGGCGACTACGAGATCGTGGCGGCCGAGCGACGAGGGGGTATCGAAGGTGTGAGTTACGCGCTGCTGGTGCGATACGGCTCGGGAGCGCTCGGAAGCATCCATCTTTCCGACCGTGGTTCCTGGCTGGGGCCGGTCGAATTGGTGGAGGTCACGGGGTCCGGCAGGGTCGCGCGCGCCGACAACCTCGTACGCGTGTCGGTGACCGACGGCGAAGGGGCAGAGACGACCTGGGAGCCCGGGTTCTCGATCGCCCAGAACGAGAACAACAGCTTCTTCGTGGGGGGCTACGTTCCTGAACTGCAGTCCTGGGGAAAAGCGCTGCTCGAGGGCCGTGAGCCGCCGACGCTCATCGCCGACGTGCTGCCCGCCCTCCGGCACATCCACGATCTCGAGCCTGACGAGGACTACCGCAAGGAGGCGCTGGAATTCCCCCACTGGCGCTCCGATGACGATTGGCTAGGGGAGTAAGGGCGATGGACGAAAGACCGCTGGTCTGGCTCGATGTCGGCGTAGATGAGGCCCTGCGGGCGGCTTGGCCGGGCTTGGACGATGAAGTCCGATTGTCGTCGCCTCTGACGCGGGATGACTCGGCCGATGACCTGCACGAGGCGTCGTTCGTCATCTCACGAGGGCACCCGCTCGGTGCGGCCGACTTCGGGCTGATGGGTGCCTTGCGCGGTGTCACTGCCTGGGGTGTCGGGCATGACCACATCGATCTGGCTGCGGCTACCACCTACGGCATCCCGGTGGCCTACAACCCAGTGTTCACCACATCCGTCGCCGAAGCCGCGTTGACGCTTCTGCTGGCGTTGGCCAAGCGGCTCCCGGAGCTGGTCGCGGTGGCCAAGGCGGGAGTGGCTGACGTCGCTCGCGGCGCCGGCGTAGATCGCAATACGGAGATCGCTGGCAAGACCATCGCCATCGTGGGCTATGGGCGTATCGGCCGGCAGCTCGGCGAGTATTCGTCGGCCCTGGGCATGGATGTCCTGGCGGTCGACCCCGCGGTCAGGGGACCGGCCCTTCCTCGGTACGCGCGAAGCACTTCGCTCGAGGAGGCCTTGCCGGTCGCCGATGTGGTCGTGCTGGTCCTGCCGCTTGACCGACCAGACGCACTACGTCGTGGGGAAGCAGCAGTTGGCCCTGATGAAATCATCGGCCTATCTCATCAACGTCGGGCGTGGTGGCCTGGTCGATGAGACCGCGCTGCTCGAAGCGCTCCAGGCGGGACGCTTGGGCGGTGCCGGTCTCGACGTCTGGGAGCACGAGCCACCGGATCCGGCCGATCCGCTGCTGGCGCTGCCGAACGTGGTTGGCACAGCTCATTCGCTTGCTCGCACCCACGAATTGCTTGCCCGCATCAGTGCGCAGGTCGTGTTCAACGCCCAGGCAGCCTTGGCGGGCCGACCCATGCACGACGTGCTCAATCCCGAAGCAGAGAGAGGAACGCCATGAACCTGCGCCAGCGACTTCGTTCCGGAGAGGAGCTGCTCTGCTTCTCGGTCAACTTCGCTTCGCCGACCGTCGTGGAGATGGGAGCCATCGCAGGCTTCGACTTCTACAACATCGATACCGAGCATGGACCGATGGATATCGGAGTCATCGACGAGATGGTGCGCGCTGCCGACTCGGTAGGCGTGCCGCCCATCGTCCGGCCACCCAACAACGAGCCGGACACGATCCTGCGCATCCTCGACGTCGGGGCCGCCGGGATCATGGCACCCGGGATCGCCTCGAGGGAAGACGCTCGAGCCCTCGTCGATGCGGTGAAGTATCCGCCCATCGGACACCGTGGCCTGGGCATCGTGCGTGCCAACCGCTGGGGTGAGGAGCCGCCCGCGGAATCGACGGCGCGGGCCAACGAGGAGACCGTGATCATCCCGCTCATCGAGGATATCGCCGCCGTCGACGCCATCGACGAGATCCTCGAGGTGGAGGAGCTCGACGTCATCTGGCTCGGCCCGGCCGACCTCTCGCAATCGATGGGCCTGACCGGCCAGTATGGACATCCGGACCTGCAAGCTGCCATCACCCGGGTGGTCGAGGCGGCTCGCCATGCCGGCCGAGGCGCAGGCGTGGCTGTGGGCTCCGTCGACAAGATCGAGTCGCTACGCTCGATCGGGTTCACGTGCCTGGCAGTCCAGGCCAAGACCTTGCTGATCAGCGGCGGTCGTGAATACGTGGCGGCATTCAAGGGTCGGGAATGAGCATGGGCAGACTGGAGGGCAAGGTCGCCGTCGTCACCGGTGCCGGCAGCGGTATCGGCAGGGCCGGTGCGGTCGCGTACGCGCGCGAGGGCGCGAGCGTCGGGGTGCTGGGCCGCACCGCATCGAAGGTGGAGGCCGTGGCTGCCGACATCGGCCCGGCCGCCTACCCGCTGGTCTGCGACCTCGGCGAGGAAGGACAGGTCCGGGCTGCCTTCGACGAAGTGCGCCGTCGGCACGGCCGCCTCGACGTCCTCTACAACGTGGCCGGAGTGCAGCTGTATGGCGAGGACGCGCCCATCCACGAGCTCGAGACGGAGGTCTTCGACCGCACACATCGGAGCAATGTCCGCGGCACGTTCCTCGCCTGCAAGCATGGTGCCCGGTTGATGCTCGAGAGTGGCGACGGCGGATCGATCATCCTTACCGGCTCTCCGACCGGTCTGACCATGGGGGGCGCCGGCTTCACGGCGTACAGTTCGTCGAAGGCAGCGGTGAGCGGCCTCACCCGCTGCATGGCCGGCGACCTGGCGCCGTACGGGATCCGTGTCAACGCCATCATCCCCGGCGCCATCCAGACCGAGCTGACCGAGAAGCGCTTCAGCGACCCGGTCGTCAACGAGCGCCTGCGCGGCCGCACCCCCTTGGGCTTCCTCGGCAAGCCGAGTGACCTGGACGGCATCGCGATCTACCTGGCCTCCGACGAGTCGCGCTTCTGCACCGGCTCGCACTTCTTCGTCGACGGTGGGATGTGTGCCCGCTGAGCAGCCCGGACCCGCAGCCGCGCCGACGCCCGTCCGCGCAGGACCGGTCCAGGCGATCCTGGATGGCATCGACCTGCGCTGCCTGCGCATCGGTGCCGAGCCACTGATCGACGGCGTCTATGTTGCCGTCCGCGCGCACGACTGGTCGACCGTGCCTGCCGTGGTCCGTGACGTCGTCGTCCGCACCAAGGAGCGGTCGTTCGACGTCCGGTTCATTGCATGGCACCGCGCCGGAGACCTGGACTTCGAGTGGCTCGGCCATATCGAGGGCACCACGGATGG
Source organism: uncultured Chloroflexia bacterium (assembly GCA_963712735.1). Classification (GTDB taxonomy): domain Bacteria; phylum Chloroflexota; class Limnocylindria; order Limnocylindrales; family CSP1-4; genus JAFMJV01. Next base: position 25,654 of record CAVQIZ010000007.1, read on the forward strand.
GCGTATCCGGTACAGCCTTGCCGGAGAGGCCCGCACCGACTTCGAGTACTGCCGGATCGGGGTCTGCGTGCTCCATCCGGACCGCTTGGCAGGCGCGGCCTTCCGGGCACGCACGGGGGACGGCGACATCGCAGGGGAGTTGCCCCGGCTCATCGCACCCCAGGTACTGCGCGATGGCGCCGTCGTGCCGCCGATCCCGGCCTTCCACCGGCTGGAGGTCACCTCCGATACGGGTGAGATCGCCCTCATCGAGTCTGCGGACGCGCCGTTCGAAATCGAGGACCAGCGCAATTGGACCGATGCGTCGTTCAAGTCCTACATCCCGCCGATCAGGCCCGGCTACCCCTATCCGGCGCGGCAGGGCCAGCGGTTCGGACAGTGCGTCACCATCCGCGTGGACGGGCCGCCGCGGGCCAGGGTTTCAGCACGCGATGAGCCGACGCGTCTCGAGTTCCCGGTGGCGAGAGGGCTGACCCTGCCCGCCATCGGTCTCGGCCTGCCGGACCCGCCCGGCCGGCCCGACCGCGTCGTGCTGACCCGAGTCGCGGCGCTGCGACCGGACCATCTCCGCCTTTCAGCGTGGGTCGGACGTCCGGGCGTCGCCGACGCCGTCGACCAGGCCATCGAGCAGGCGGCGACCGTGGGGTGCGCCCTGGAGGTGGCGCTCTTCATCGACGCGAACGACGTCGGCGCCGTCCGCGACGTCGTGTCCCGCCTCGCCGCGGCCACGGTTCCGGTGGCCCGCTGGCTGGCCTATGACGCCCCGGACACGTACCGACGCTCGACCAGGGCGGCTACCGCTGCCCTCGTCAGGGAGGTACTGGACGAGTCTTGTCCAGGCGCTGTGCTCGCCGCGGGTACGGCCTCGGACTTCGTCTGGCTCAACCGCGGTCGCACCACATACAAGGGAGTGGACGCGCTCGCTTGGGCCATCCAGCCTTCGCGTCACGCGTCCGACGATCGCTCGATCATGGACAATGCGACCGCCCAGGGCATCACGGTCGAGACCGCTCGCGCCTTCGCCGAAGGCCGCGCTTCGTGTATCGGCCCCGTCGAGTTGTCGCGTCCGCCGCGGCCAGGCGACCCGAGGCAGCGGACGACACTGGCGGCCGCTTGGGCCGTGGCCAGCCTGACCGACCTGTGCGCGGCCGCCCCGGACTCCATCACGTACTTCGAGACCGTCGGACCCAGGGGCTTGCTGGCCACCACCGGCGAGCCGTACCCGGTCTACAGCGTCTTCGAACAGCTGGCGCGGATGCGCGGTGGAAGCCTGCGACCGGCGGTCTCGACGTCACGTCGGGTCGCCATCGGGTTCGCGGTCGATCACTTCGATCGGACCATCGCCATCGCTGCCAACCTCACCACGGAACAGCAGCGTGTCGTGTTCGAAGGACTCGCCTCGAGGCCGCGCGAGATGAGTCTCGGCCCGTACGAGGTCGTGCTGGCCGGTTGAGCCGTATCCGTGTCAGTCGGGGAGCACCTTGCCGGGGTTGAGGATGCCGTCTGGGTCGAGGGCCTGCTTGATGGCCCGCATCACCTCGAGACTGCGCGTCCCGACTTGGCTCTCGAGGTAGTCTCGCTTCGACAGGCCGGTGCCGTGCTCGCCGCTGATCGTGCCACCGAGGGCGAGCACCTCGGCGTAGAGATCGGCTCGCGTCGCATCGATGAGAGCGTGCTCCTCGGAGGTGCCCGGCGGGGTCACGTACGTCGGGTGGAAGTTGCCGTCGCCCGCGTGACCGAAGACGCCGATCGCCATGCCATGGCGGACGCTGACTCTTTCGATGGCGGACATCAGGTCGGCGGCACGGCTGCGGGGCACGCTGATGTCCTCGGTTCGGGCTGCACCGAGTTGCGCCATCGACCAATGGGCTTGACGTCGGGCCTCGCGTAGGGCGTCGGCTTCCCCCGCAACGCTGGCCCGCCGCTGGCTCGTCGCTCCGGCGGCCACGCAGGCCGCTTGAGCGGTGCATAGCTCTGCCTCGGCCACCTGTCCGCCCGCGTCCGATTCGATCATCAGCATGGCCCCCGCGTCCGCATCGAGCCCGAGGTGCAGCGCGGCCTCGACGGCCCCTATGACGTATCGGTCGAGTAGCTCGAGCGTGACCGGCACGAGCCCGCCCGCGGTCATGTTGCTGACCGCCTCTCCAGCAGCCTCGACGTCTTCGAAGAAAGCAAGGAGCGTGACTTTCTGCGACGGCATGGGTCGCAGCCGGAGTGTCGCCTCGGTGATGATGCCCAGCGTGCCTTCGCAGCCGACGAAGAGGCGCGTGAGGTCGTAGCCCATGACGTCCTTGACGTTGCGGCCGCCCGTCCGGATCAGCGAGCCATCGGCGAGGACGACCTCGAGGCCCAGGACATAGTCGCGAGTCACCCCGTACTTCACGCATCGCAGGCCGCCGGCATTCTCGGCCAGGTTCCCGCCGATGGTGCTCGTTTCATGCGATGCCGGGTCGGGCGGGTACAGCAGGCCTCGTGCCTCCACCGCCCGCTCGAGGTCGGCCGTGACTACCCCCGGCTGTGTCACCACCAGCAGATCGCCGGCGTCGATGTCCAGGATGCGGTCCATCGCCGTCGTCACGACCACCAGGCCGCCATCGACCGCATTGGCTCCGCCGGACAAGCCACTGCCGCCACCGCGAGTCACCAGGGGCACTCGATGCGCGGTCGCAAGCCGTGCGACCACACTCACCTCGGCAGCCGATCGCGGGAAGACCACTCCCATCGGTCGACCGGCCGGAAGGAACTCGGTCTCGTCGCGACGGAACGGTTCGACCGCCGCCGCATCGGTGACAAGCCGGGTGTCGGGCAGAGCATGGCGTAGTTCAGTAAGGATTGGATGGGCCCCGTTCATCTCATACGTGGAAACACCGTTGCTCATGAGATGATACAGTGTAGCGACAACGCGGCAAGATCCTTGGCTGCACGGTCGGGCCACACCTCCTCCGGTCCGATCGTCCAGCCGACTTCGGATGCCGGTGTCGTCGCCCACAGCCGACGAATCAGGTCGTCGCCTCGCCCTACGTCGCCATCGGGCAGAGGCAGCCCCCGACACCGTGTCGACCATCGTTGCGGCCCTTCCTAGGCCAGCGAGCGGGTGTATGAGCGGCTGCTGGAGCACATCACCGGTCCGAAGTTCCCATCGGCGGACGCCTCAGGGAGGGCGGCATTGGCGAACTCGACGCGTCGGCTTCTACGACTGCCCACCGACCAGGCGGAAGCCCTCGAGGCGATCGCCGGGGTCGACGGGGTCTCAGTCAACGAGGAAGATCCAGCGGGCGATCTCCGCCCATATCGAGGCGTGGCGGTCGGATCCGGAGGTCCGACAGCGCCTCAAGGCCAGCATGGAGCGCAACCGCGAGATCCTCGTAGCGCCTCGCTCGGTGACGGTCTACCTCGATCTCGCCGACTCCCTGCTGATCGCAGAGGCCGTCCTTGGGGTGCCGGCTGAGCTCGTCGCCGACTACGATCGGATCGGGCTGGCGGACTCAGCTCTGGCTGCTCCGCAGGCCAGCTTCGGCGGTATCGAGGCCTAGGCCGGACTTCGCGACCAAGGCGGCGGTGGTCTGCTGGCATCTCGTCAAGAACCATCCACTGCCCGACGGCAACAAACGCTGCGCGTTCCTGGCCACGGTCGAGTTCGTCGAGCGCAACGGCCGGACCCGGATCCCCGCGCCCGGCGATCCGGATGAGACCGACCGTGTGATCCGGAGCATCGCCGGGGCCGAGGTCAGCCAGGCGGCGTTTCGCGACTGGATCGCCCAGCGTTGTGGTTGAGACCCTCAGGAACCCGGGACGTGCCCTCAGCAGGACGGGCTCAGGCCGCAGGCGGTCGACTGGACGTGGGCCGAACAGGGCTGCGGTCCGCCGCGGACTTGCCCCGCGCCACGTCGAAGCCGCTGTGGTGGAGCCCTTGTGCGTCGAGGGCCTTCCGACCCGAGGGCGCACAGGTCACCGGGCGTGGTGACCGCCTCGTCGGCTGGCTCGGGCACCTCGTCAGGGTCGACGAGGCCGTCCTTCGGCTCCGCCGGTGCCAGGGCCGCCAACTTCGCTGCCAATCAGGCCCTTCACGTGATCGCTGATGCCGCCACGTCACCGAGATCGTCAGCGCTCCACTCCCGGCACACAGCAGCAGGCTACGCGGGACCTCGTCGGCTGCGATTCAGGGTGGGCCGCTGCCGTCGGGCGCCTCGCCCCGCTCGACTCCCGCTGCGCCTCCGCGGTCCATCGCCGTCTCCGATCGAAACGCGGCCACGGCCTCTGTGACCGATGGGTAGAAGTGATTCTGGTCGATCGACTCCAGGACGCCGAAACGGACGATTCGCTCGCGCACGTCCGACTGAAGCTCGGCGAACGCCAGGTTGATGCCTTGCTCGTTGAGTTCCACGTCCAGGTCCATGAGCATCCGCGCGGCCGTGGTATCGATGTCGGTGATCGGTTCAGCGGCGACCAGGACCCAGCGAGGCGGAGGCGACGAGCCTGCCACCAGCCCCGTGATGCGATCGCGGAAGCGGGTGGCATTGGCGAAGAAGAGTGGTGCTGACCACCGCACGATGAGGAGGCCAGGGACCTGTCGCGTGGCCGCGTATCGCTCAACGTCGTGCCAGCCAGGGACACCGGCCGGCTTGCCCAACACCGCGGAGTAGGGCGTCCACGCGCGCTGGAACACCCAGGCCACCGAGAGCAGCACGGCCAGCACGATGCCCTGCAGGACGCCCAGGAAGGCCACCCCGAGGATGCACACGAGCGCGAGCAGGAACTCACTGCGGCGCATGCGGTAGAGCCAGCCCAGGCCGGCCGCATCGAAGAGGCTGATGGAGGCGGCGATGACGACCGCGGCAAGGACCGGCTGGGGCATGGCCTGCACGAGGCCGGGTACGAGGACGAGCATGGCCAGGACGAGGACCGCGGCCACCAGGCCCGTGAGCTGTGTCTTGGCTCCTGACTGAAAAGCCACCGCCGTGCGTGAGCTGCTCGTCGTCACGGGGAAGCCGCTGAATAGCCCCGCGGCCAGATTGGCCGAGCCGATGCCTGCCAGCTCCTGGTCACCATCCAGCCGATAGCCGGCCTTCATGGCGAAGCCCCCGGAAGTGGAGATGGTGTCGCCGATCGCCACCAGGGAGATGCCGATCGCGGCCGCCAGCAGTAGGGGCAGATCAGCCGGGTCCACGGCGGGGATGGAGGGCAGCGGGAACCCCTGCGGCAGGACACCGATGACCGCGACGCCGCGGCCGGCCAGGTCGAGGACCATCGAGACGACGATGGCTGCCACCACGGCGATGAGGATGCCTGGCGTTCGCGGGGAGAAGCGTCGAAGGCCGAGGATGATGGCCAGGCTGAGCAGGCCGACCCCCAGGGCCCAGGGATTCGTCCGCCCGTCCGCCACGCCCTCGACGAAGGCCGTCAGCTCTTCCACCAGTCCGTCTGCATCGACCGAGAAGCCGAAGAGCTTGGGAAGCTGTCCGATGAGGATCACCACCGCCAGTCCGGTCAGGTAGCCGGTCCGGACAGGGCTCGAGAGCAGGTCGCCGATGAAGCCGAGCCTGGCCAGTCCTGCCGACAGCGAGATGAGCCCGACCATCAGCGCCAGCGCACCGGCAAGAGCGACCGCGGTCCCAGCATCGCCAGCCGCCAACGGCAGGATCGTGGCCGCGATCATCGGGCCCAGCGCGGAATCCGGGCCCAGCACCAGGATCGGGGATGGGCCCATGAGGGCGTAGGCGACCAGGCAGATGACCGTCGTGTACAGCCCAGTGATGGCCGGCAAGCCGGCGAGTTCGGCATAGGCCATGCCCTGCGGGACGAGCAGCGTGACGAGCACGACGCCCGCGACGAGGTCGCGCGGGAGCCAGGCTCGCTCGTAGCGGCGCATCGCGGCCAGGCCGGGCACCCAGTGCTCGAGGCGGGCCGACCTGCTCGACAGGGCGACGCCTCTCGGGCCCGACTCAGGGCTGATCATGGGTTCGTCCCAGCTGGAAGCATCACCACCTCCGCAGCGTGGGGTCCGCGCGCCGGGCCAAGTCTAGACCGGGCCTGAGTCAGATGCCGGCACCCCGCCGCTGGCGACGGCTGCCTTGAACGCCTCGTCGTCCCGGTCATTCACATCGGCGTATGCCTCGGCGAAGTCGGCGATGGCACCATCGAGGGTGTCGCTCCTCCCCAAGTCCGAGGAAACGGCGACCGCGTCACCAGTCCGGGCATGGGTGCGCGAGAGCGCCCAGCCGCAGAGGGCGCCATAGAACCCGAGGCCCAGGGGCGATAGCTTCGCGATATCCACCGAACTCTTCATGTCCAACAGTTGGCGGAAGTAGTAGTCGTGCCCCGTTCGCGCTCAAGTCCAGCCCAGGCTGATGTCCGGCATCGCCTGCATGACCTGCTGACCATGCTCGACCCGTGGCCGTCTGCGACGCCGGCTCCGCCGACGGGTACGGCCAGGTCGACCACGCCTGCTGGCCCTGTCGCTCTCACGTGTCCGCGACGCAGTGTCGCATGCCGCCACCCGGCGAGTAGGCCGAATCGGGCCGTCTCTCCTGATTCCTGAGGAGCGGCAGGCCCGGTCCCCTCGGGCATCGCTGTCGTGCGAAAGCGGTACTCGAGTCATCGGCTACTCCTCGATGTAGACACTATGTGTGATATTGTGTGCACATGGCTGAGGTCGGTATCCGCGAACTGAAGCAGCGCCTGTCCGAGTACCTCGACCGAGCCGAGCGAGGTGAGGTCGTTCAGGTAACCCACCGTGGCCGTCCGAAGGCGATACTCGGGCCGGTGCCTGGCCGCGCACGCGTCGAGGAGGGGATCCGCACGGGGTGGATCACTCCGGGGACCGGCTCGCCGCTCAAGCCAGCGCAACGAGCGAAGGCGTCCAGGCGCGTGCTCGACGTGCTGTCCGGGGACCGTGATGGATGAGTACCTACGTCGATTCGAGTGCCTTGCTCAAGCGTTACGTGGACGAGGCTGACTCGGCTGACGCTGATGCCCTGCTGGAGGCCGACACTGAGCTGCTGACAGGCCGACACACGATCGTGGAAGTACGCAGGAACCTGGCTCGGCTTCTCTCTGGACGTGATCTCGCCGCCGCGCGGGCAACCTTCGCGGAGGATCTGCGCTCGATCTCGATCATCGAACTCGACGAAGCGACGTGCGACTCAGCCGCGCTGATCGCCGAGGCTACTGGCGTGCGAACGCTGGATGCTCTCCACCTCGCGGCCGCACAACGGATCTCCGCGCCAGGGGTCGGCTTCCTGACGTTCGACCTTCGCCAGGCGCAGGCAGCTCGCGCGATCGGCCTCGTCGTCCTGACCGCCTGACCGTCTCGCCGAACCCGCTCCTCGCCTCGGGGTGCGCGCGGGCCGGCCGACGGACCCAGGGACCACGCGATACGCTGACGCGTGCTCCGGTGGGCACGTCACCGCGCGATTCCGCTGGACTCTTCGGCGAGCATCGACACGAGAGATCCGTGATCGAGGGCGGGCACGAAATCGTCACGGGCTACAGCGATCTCGGCCGGATCGCCGAGGTGTTGGAAGGTGCCCGACATCGTCGGTAGCCCAACGATCGCTCGGTAGTAGATCACCATGAAGACCACCATCGAGCTCCGCCGCGCATGGGCAGCGCTCGCTTCGGTATCGAGCAGGATGAGACCCCGACGACTGCCGGGGTCTCATCGCCAAGCCCCTGCTCGCTGGTTCAGTCCTCGACGAAGACCCTCTCGCACCCGGTGACCGTGTCCACGGGATCGACGTAGGCCGTGTCATCTCCATCACCGCAGTCGATGAAGTCCGCATCGCCCCCCTGGGCCTTGATGACATCGTCGTGGTTCCCGCCGAAGAGACGATCACGTCCCGGTCCGCCGACCAGCTCGTCGCGGCCGTCCGCGCCCCGGATGACATCGTCACCCCAGCCGCCGATGAGCACATCGCCCATCTTGCCGCCGTGGATGACGTCCGCGCCGCCGCCGCCACTGATCTGGTCACGGCCACCCCAGCCGGTCAGGGTGTCGTCCCCGCCCCGGCCGCTGATCCGGTCCCTGCCGGGGCCACCCGAGTAGTCGTCGGCCTTGGGCGTGCCGACGAATACCTCGTCCCACGTCACGCCCAGCACGGTGGGCCCCAGGGACGCGGAGACGGTCGCGCTTCCGGGGACGCCATGGACGATGGAGCCAGGTGCCGGCTCGAGCACGAGCGGTGCCGGCGAGGGGTCCTGGGCGACGGCGCCGCTCGCAGGGATGAGGAGGAAGGCGGTCAACGCGACCGCTGCCACGCGGGGGAAGCGGGACATGCTGTGGGGTCTCCTTTCGTGGATGTGCGAGAGGCGGGAGGATGGCGTTTGCGAAGAACTGGTCGGTTCCATGGGGTCTGGTTTCCTTCCTGTGGACGCGCGACGTCGCGCGTCACGTCGGTGACATGTGCGCCAGGTGGGGACCGCGCGCGCATGGGATGGGAATTGCGGTGAGGTCGGCCATCAAGGCGGTTCCCTCGGCGTGCTTCGCAGTCGGCTGGGGCTCACTTCGACACGCCGGCGCGAAGGCGGAAGACGTTCGTCGGGTCGACTTCGTTCTTGATCGCAGCCAGGCGTCTGGTCGTGGCATCGTCGAATACCGAGCGCGTCGACCGCTCGACGAAGTTCAGGTACTCACCCGCAGCCCAGGGTCGCATCGCATCGATGGTGAGACCGAGCTGGTCGTACGACCACGCGGCCAGCTCGCTGTCGTGCGCTGAACCCACCGCATTGAGCAGGTACGGAGCACCGATGTGGGACAGGGCGCCAGCCCCCTTGGGTTTCCTGGCCAAGGCTCCACCGAGATGCCTGACCTCGACCGAGATGAGCCGCTGCTTCGAGTCGGCACCGGCGACATCGATGAGGGCGTCGATGGCACCTTGCTCCATGCTGCCCAGCAGCGTGTGGTGGGACATCCCGGCCGTGGGACCCTCCGGGTCTCCGTGGAGCCGGCACAGCTCGGCCGCGGGCATGGGGCCGATGCTGTCGAGCGTGGGCGTGGCTATCGTGCGCATGCCCTTGATGGAGCTTGCGATCGTGTCCGGGTCGCCCACGCCGACCAACCCGAGTGTCATCACCTGGCGGCCCCGGAATGGCTCCGGCACGCCGGGTACATCGGGCGCGTCGAGGAACCGGATGATGGAGGTGATCGAGTCGTCGAGACCAGCCGTCCATTCCGCCCAGGCGGGCAGGATGCGTGGAGCCAGCTGCGCATCCCAGGCCAGCGTCCCGCCGATCACCGTCGTCACGGGGAACAGGTCCATCTCCACGCCCACTACGACGCCCAGACCACCTCCGCCTCCGCGAAGGGCCCAGAACAACTCCGGGAGATGCTCGGGGCTGGTGTGCTGCAGGCGTCCGTCCGCGGTGACCAGGTCGATCGAGCGCACGGCGTTCGAGGCCAGGCCGAAGCGGCGCGCCAGCCAACCGATGCCACCGCCGAGGGTGTAGCCGACGACCCCGACATCGGGAGACGAGCCGCCGAGACCGCCGAGGCCGGCAGCACCGGCCGCGACGGCGAGATCACCCCACAGGACGCCGGCACCGACGCGAGCGCTTCCATCCCCGATGGCTAGCTCCTGGAGCTGGGTGGTGCGGATGAGGATGGTGTCGCTCATCGAGCCATAGGCCGAGGCTCCGTGACCGGTGCCTTGCGTCACGACCTTGGCCCCGGTCGTTCGGGCGATCTCGACGACCGCCGTGACATCGGCCACGGTCCGGGGGAAGACGACGGCCATGGGCTGCTGATCGACGGCCAGGTTCCAGGCTTGGCGAGCCGTATCCCAGGCCGGTTCTCCGGGAACGACTGACGGTCCGGTGAGATGCCAGCGATCGAGGGTCGAGCGGATCGAGTCGGGTCGGATGAGGGTCTTCATGGCCGAAGCGTGCAGGCCCTGACCCGGCATGTGAAACACCGGTTCGATGTAGGACTGACAAGCGGCACTGGTGGCTAGCTATCCTGTCGCTGCATGGACATCGAGCTTCGCCACCTGCGGGCGTTCGTGGCGGTCGCCGAGGAATTCAACTTCACCCGCGCGGCAGCGCGGCTCTCGATCGCCCAGCAGGGCCTGAGTGCGCAGATCCGCCAGCTGGAGGAGCGCATCGGCACACGCCTGTTCGATCGCGATACCAGGCGGGTCACACTCACCGAGGCCGGGTCCGCGCTGTATCAGCAGGCTCGTGCCCTGCTCGCGGACGCGGAGGCTGCGGTCGACGCGGCCCGCACTGCCGGCCTGGTCGCCACGCGTTCATTGACCGTCGGCTTCGTCGTCGCGATCGAGCATGGCTCCTTCGCCCATGTCCTCACCGAGTACAGCCAGCGCTTCCCCGAGACCAGGGTGATGATCCGGTTCGGTGATGCGACCGATCCATCGGGCGGCCTTCGGTCAGGACAGGCGGATGTGGCCTTCGTCTACGGACCCTTCGATCGTCCTCGGGCTCGAGACCCGTCCCTTGTTCGCCGAACCGATGGGTGTCGTGATGGCCGCTGACCATCCACTGGCGATGGTCGATGAGCCCAGCCTCGAGCAGATCCTGGCCGAACCTACCTTCGACTTCGCCACTGCTGACAGCGCCTGGCGAGACTTCTGGATGGCCACGGCCCTTCGCTCGGGGAGGCCGCCCCGGATCGTGGCACAGTTCCACGCGCTCGACGGGCTGGTCGAGGCGCTGCGCGCGAAGCTGGGCATCCACACCGGTTCGCGCGCTCTCGCCGAGATGGGCGGGCCAGGTCTGGTGTGGCGCCCCATCGCTGAGCTCGGCGTGCTCGAGCACGCGGTGGCATGGAGAACCGGCGACAGCAGGCCGACGGTGCGGGATTTCGCCGCCGTGGCCCTCGATGTCTTCAGTGCGGACTCGGGTCCTGCTCCCGACGCCTCGTCGTAGTCGAGCAGGTCGCGCCGAGTGCGCCAGGCTGTGTCGGCAGACTAGGAGTCGGGCGTCTTCGGACCCGGTCACCGCGCTTGGTGACCGACGGCAGCTACGCGTCACGCCTCCCGGATCGGCCCCACGACGCCTCGGTCACGCTGGTCGGTAGACGCCGAAGGTGGCCCCGTCCGGATCCCGGAGCACCGCTGCCCGGCCCCAGCCGGGGATGTCGACCGGCTCGACCAGGACGATCCCGCCGACGGACTTCGCGCGCTCGACGGCAGCGTCCACGTCGTCGGTGCCGAAGTAGGGGACCCAGTGCCCCTCTGGTCCGCCCGACGGCCAGGTCGTCGAGCCGGTGCGTGGACCCGTCATGCCCGCGAAAGGTCGTCCGTCGACCAGCAGCAGGCGATAGTCGCCAGGAGCGTCGGCGACACGCTGGACCACGACTCCGATGACTTTCTCGTAGAAGCCTTCCGAGGCCTCGGGATCCCGCGACATCAGCTCGTGCCAGATGAATCCCTGCGGGTCCATGTCCCCCACGTCCTTTCCTCTGTGCGGCGGCGCGCCCAGCAGATCGAGGGCCTGCGCAACCTCGCGTACGCCAGCTGTGCACCAGAGTATCCGACCTCAGATCATCCACCACTATCCGACGTGCTGGTGAGCGTGGTGAAGAAGCGACTGATGACGGCCCTGGCCGCGGCCACGCGAGTACGCGGAAGGGCCGCGATGCGAGTCGGGCCGGACGGGCGATCGCTGCACGTTCCCGCTCCACGTACCACAGCCCTCACAGCAACGAATAGGGCACGACCGATGACCATGAAGAAGACCACCGGCGAGCTGCGCTGCGGTCGACGCCCTGAGCGAGTACATCGAGGCGATACCGGGGAGGGCAGGCCATCCCCGATGCATGTAGCCCCGTTGCCCCGAAGACGGGGGCTGGACGACTGCGTATCCCGCTCGGACGAAGATGGAAAGCAACGGCTTGCGGTCCCCCCGTACCTTTCGAGAGGCCGGCCACCAGGCCGGTCCGCACGAGCAAGAAGGTATGGACCACGACCTCGTCGTACGGGCCAGGGGCGGTGACCAGCGGGCGTTGGAGTCCGTGCTGGTCGCAAGTCATCCGCGTCTGTATCGCGTGGCCTTCGGCATCCTGCGGGACCGCCATCTCGCGGAGGATGCCGTCCAGCAGGCGTTCCTCGATATCTGGCGGGATATCCGCCGCCTGCGAGATCCCGCGAGGTACGAAGGCTGGTCATACCGCCTGCTCGTTCGCATCTGCTACGCCGAGGCCAAGCGCCAGCGCGACTGGCTGCCAGACCGAAGCCCCCAGGTGTTGGACGAACTCCATGCCCCCGACGACCTGACCCCGGTCATCGACCGTGACCAGCTCGAACGGGGCTTCCGGCATCTATCGGTCGAGCATCGTGCCGTCCTCGTGCTGCGCTGCATGCTCGATCTACCCATGGACCAGGTCGCGGAGGCACTCGGCATCGCGCCGGGTACCGTCGGATCGCGCCTGAGCCGTGCTATCCGCGCCCTTCGCGCAGCCCTGGAGGCTGATGCTCGGAGCGCAGTCCCGGTGCCCGTCCGGGGGGAGGTCATCCGGTGAACGACGAGCGACTGCTACGAGAGGTCGGCTCCTGGCTGCAGGACGGCGACCCGGAGCTGCCCGATGCTCGCGAGAGCGTCCGACACGCGATGGACCAGATGCCACGGGTCCGCCAGCGCAGCCGCTGGTGGCCGTTCCCCGTCTTCTATCGCGGGCCACAGACACCTACTGCCACCGAGACCATCGAGTACCAGCCCAGCCCCATCCCGGCCAGCAACGGCCATACCCCCACCGTCACAGGGAGGACCACATCCATGCTCAGCCCAGTCAAGGCCATCACCGCCGGTGTCATCGTCTGCTGCCGTCGGAGGTGCCTTCCTCATCGCCCAGCCCTTCCAGCAGCAGAGCGGCGTGCCGGGGGCGGAGGCCGATGCCGTCGCGGCGACGTGGGTCACCGGCACCATCACCGCCGCCCCGTCCTGCTCGACCGGACACGTCGAATTCGACGGTGGGGTCCGTCGCAACACCGACGTCGAGTGCAGTCCGCAGACATGGACCTCCAGTGACCCACGCCTAACAGGCGAAGTGGTGAGGCGGTGGAGCGAGGACAACTACCCGACGGACGAAGGCACCATCTCGGTCAGCGTGGATGCTCCCTATCTGCGAAACGACGGTGGCGACTGGGCCTGCTTGGACACCAGCCTTCTCAGAGGCTCCGGAATGTCCTCGGAAGCGGTGACCGACACGACCTTCACCTGCACCGGGAACGGCGGCTATGCAGGCCTCTCGGCCATCCTCGTTAGCAGTCCCACCGGGGGCTTCGACGAGGAGTTCGTCGGACTCATCTTCGCCGGTGACTTCCCACCGGTGCCTGAACCGCCTGCGGCTGACTGAGCCTGCTCAGCAGGAGTCTTGCAGAGACACATCGGGTCCCTCGGTCTTCGGGCTCAGGGATCCCGTCTTCGCGGCATCGGCACCGCCACTGCTAGGCGGTCCGCCAGTCGCGGTGGACGTAGCTCGGGACGTTCGTGACGGGGATGATCAGAGATGGGGACGGTGTGTCGGCTCGCGCCCTCTCGCCCCGACCACACCCACCTGTGTGATCACCGGTCTCCAGCTGCGCCGGTAGTGCTGCGCCGGCGCCGAGCTCCACGGCGTCGGGTGTGAGCTCGGGATCGCATCTTCGTGTATCCCTCCACTTGGTACGTCATCACCTCGTCAGGCGCCATGCGCTGGTGTTGCCGTGGCTGTCTGGCCACCTGCTCACCACTCCAGCCCAGCCCGAAGCCGACCAGCACCGGGACCGCGGCCCGGCAGAGCCCGACCGTCAGGACCGGCTCCTCGCGGACCCGCAGCGAGACCGCTTCACCGAGTCCCGCCAGCGTCACCCTCCCAGTTGCCCCGGCCGCTGTCAGCGCCCAGGCCCTTGAAGTCGCACTCGAGCGCCTGCTTGGCGCTCGGCACGACGCTCGTCGTGGTCGCCGCGGGGTCGGGAACGGCGAGGTCCGTGTACCAGATCCCGATGCCCGCGTCCACGACGAAACGCGACCCGTCGACGGCCCAGCTCTCGAGTCTCGGATCAGGCACGCTCGATCTTTCCTGCTTGCATGCCGACCACGCGCCCGTCATCATCCCCGTTCTTGGTCGGGGGCAGAGCGGCCAGGGCCAACAAGGCGTGCATGGCTCCTGGGCGTGTCCCAAGCGTAGCGTGCCCGTACATCATCGACAGGGTGAGGCAGCACAGATGGCCAAGTCAGTCGGAGTCGTCGAACGGGTATCGGCCCGCCGCAGTCTGGGAGCGATCGTCGCGGTCGGAGCCGCGTTCATGCTCGTGAGTCCCGTCGTCGCGCAGTCGGAGAGCCCGAGTGCGTCACCGGTGGATTCAGTCGGCTCTGGAACCGAGGTCGGCACGCCGAGCGGATTGGCCGCCATCGAAGCAGGGTTCGCCGCACAGGTCTGCGATTCCTTCCTCTCCGCCGGCGAGTTGTCCGCGACGGCTGGCGTCACGGTCAGCGGTGTCACCGGTGGACTGGTCGCTCCAGACAGCGACCGTCCAGGCTTCATCGGGCTCGAGTGCGATTGGTCGGTCGACGGTGGTTCAGTCTCGCTGCGAGTGAAGGAGCGTGCTTGGGATGGCAAGGGGAAGCCAAAGACCAAGGACCTCTGGGACGCCAACGACCGCGGCTATTCTCCGGACGCAACCGCACTAGAAGGCCCGGGTGAGGTCGCGTTCTCCGACCCAGGTTCCGAACGTGGCTATTACCCTGGTCGCCCCAACGTCACGTGGTCGATATGGCTCAAGCACGGCAAGGCGTATGCGGATCGCTGGGTCGGTCTCGCGAGCGACGTCCTTGACATCGCGACGCTGGAGAACCTTGCCGCCACCGTCCGCTCGGATGCGACCCCCGGCGACGCCCCCCTCGCCGTGGCACCTGGCGATACTGCCGCCTCGCTGATCGGCTCATGGAGGCTGTCAGGCTGGGACGGCGCGCCCTGGGAGCTCCCGACTGCCGCCACGCTGACATTCACATTCGACGATGCGGGAACGGTCACGAGCACGTTCGATTGCCAGCGGAAGGGCGAGAAGCCACGGAAGGACGAGAGCCTGTACTTCGTCGACGGTGCCCAGATCATGACGGCTTCTGACGGTGAAGCGCCGATCGGGGGCTGCCGCCCGAGCTCCCCAGACGAATCGATGTTGCTAGGGGTGTCTGACCCGATCAGTTCGGCCGATGGTGCAAGTTGGACTGTCGATGGCGACACACTCACCATCTCTGGCTTGAGTGGCATCGCGAGCGGGTTGACATTCGATCGCGCTTGATCTGACGCTCCCCCCGGTCCGTCGCCCACGCTGTCGATAGGGCAATCTGGCCTGCGACCACTCTCCCCGGCAAGCCCCCAAGGACCAGGGCCATCGACGGTCATCGTCGTCATCCACCGGCTGCGGCTTCGACCGCTCGACGCGACGGCCTGGCGCGGTATGTACAGCGCGGGGATGTGCGTCGTCGAGTTGGCGGCATGGGTGATCTGCGCGCGGCCCCACCTGACGGCGGAGTACGACCAACTGAACGCGAACCCACGTGAGCGCTTGGTCATGCCCCTCGTGTCAGGAGGCGGGTGACGGCATCAGGGCGGCAAGCTCCTGCGTCAGATCCGGCCTCTCGAACGGGTCAGTCTCCACGATCTTGCCATCGGCGAGACGGTAGTAGGTCAAGCCCCGGCCATCGATCCTCTTCCCGTTGACGAGGGTGATCTCGGTCGTGACGCGAGAGACCACCGCATCCCCTTCGGCCACCGGGTCCACGATGTCGAGGCGCATGCTGGGAATGACGGCGCCCATCGCGGGCCACACGGCCTTGAAGCCTGCGAGACCAGTGACCCCCATCGCCGTATTGACGTCGTTCGGGGCAAGCACTTCGTCGATGGTGTCGAGGTCGCCTCCCTCCAAGACCTCCGCGATGAACCGGCGGACGACGGCCTTGTTCTGCTCCGTTGACGTGTCGGACTCTCCTTCGAAAGGGGATGGCCACGTCGCTATGGAGCAAGTGACGACCAGACGTGGCGCATGGGCTGGCCGATACGCCCACGTGAACGTCAATCCCGGGTACGACTTGGTCCTTCCGCCTGCATGGCAGGCGGTGCTGGGTGGGGCTCGAGGAACAGCCTCGTGAGGGCGACCTCCCGACGCCGAGTCGGGAGGTCGCCTTGGTCTCAGGCGCCGGGCGCTCGATAGTCCGGGGAGAGCTTGGCAGCGGCGTCGACGTCCTCGGGGGTGAGGAGCACGACGGTCCGAGTCCGGACCGCGCCGGTGGCGGATGTCGTGAGGGCCGCAGCGGCCGCGGCAGCGTTGCCCGGCAGCTCACCGATGAGGATGACGTCGTCGCTCCCGAAGGCGAAGTAGAACGACTCGAGCGTCCCGCCCAGCGAGGCGAACGTGGTCTTGAGTGTCTCGTGACGGCTGGTGCCGCCCTCAGCGAGGAGTCCCTTCGCGCCCTCCGACGTGAAGCTGGCAAGGAACATGTACTTGGCCATGAGATCCTCCACCCGCGGGGCGTCCGATAGGAAGCGCTCGGGCCGCGGTCCCTTGAGCCTAGCCGCGCGGTGGCTGGTGCACAATCGTCGAGACGGGCGCCACTGGCAGCGGCGCTGGACCGGACCGATACGACCAAGTGGACGTCAGGCCCAGGACGCTACCCACGCCAGACGACAAGGCAAGAGGCCCGCCCCTCGCGGGACGGGCCATACAACGCACACCGACGCGAATGGACGACTTCTTCACGTAGACCACGACCGTCGATGGGGTCATCCCGGCTCGCTTCGCCATCTCCGCCAGTTCCGGGGCGAAGGAACATTGGGCGGCCTGGAAGGCCTCCAGGTCAGGGACATCCCAGGTGCTGGCGACCTGGTTGCTGCCATCCGCCGCGACGTAGCTGGACCCATCCGATGCGACCGCCGACATCGCGGGGACCATCTCCGCCTTGAACTTCAACCACTCCTCGACATCGTTGAGGCCTACACCTACAGGAGCTTGTCGAGCAGGTCGATCATCTCGGGGTCCCCGCCGGCGGGCGGGTACCAATCGACCTCTTGTTGATGGAGACGTACCCACGGGTCCATGCCTGGGTGCGGTCCCGCACGGTCCGACGTAGGCAATACCGGGTATACTCAGGCCATGGCGAAGGTGATGGTGTCTATGCCCGACGATCTGCTTCGAGCGGTCGACGCTGAGGCGAGCCGACGTGGCACGACTCGCAGCGGGCTGTTGCGCGAGCTGGCGGAGGACACGCTGCGGCGACGTACCGCTCAGCGCGCCCAGCGCATGCGCGAGATCAGGCTGGCACAGGGCGACCGCAGGTCTCATGGGGGAGGCGTCGCCGACCTGGTGAAGACGCATCGGCCCCAGAGGTGACTCCCTGGCTCGTCGATGCCAGTGTCCTGCTCGCTGCCGAGGACGCCGACGACGACAACCACGACGTCGCCGTGGAGCTCCTGGAAGCGGCCCATCCGTTGCTGACGCTCGATCTCGCCTTCTACGAGGTGAGCAACGTGGCAGTCCGCGCGTGGCACGACCAGGAGGCCGCGGGTCGACTTCGCAGCATGGTCGCGGCCATCGCCGATGACGGAGGCGTGATCCGTGCGGAGCCATCGCTGCTGGAGCGTGCTGAGCGGATCGCGGCCACCCACGGCATCGCGGTCTACGACGCGTCATACGTCGCGGCAGCGGAGGCGTCGTCGGCGCGCCTGGTCAGTTGCGACGTCCGCGACCTCGTCTCCCGCGGCCTCGCCGTCCTCCCGGCCGATGTCCGCACCGCCACGGAAACCGACCGGCCGTAGCCAAGGGCTCGGGACGACACCGAGCCCGTCCTTGCGCCCACCTCACGGGACGTCGAAGCGGCATAGCGGATGCCTCTCGGTCCATCGCCACACCGCACGCCTGTACGGAAAGCGGAACAGGGAGACTGTGTCAGCGGTGCCGTGGCGCGAACGCCTGCGAGTCCGCGGCGAGGCCGGCGGTCACCACGATGCGCCCGACGCGATCGTGGACGGCGACGTCAATCGGCGTGTCCAGGTGTTCACACCCAACGGCGGGTTCCTCCGTCAGTTCGGCAGCTACGGCAGTGGCGACGGCCAGTTCCTCGAGCCGTTCGACCTCGACGTCGGGCCGGACGGCACGGTCTACGTGGTCGACGACCTCCGTGACGACATCCAGCGCTTCACCGCGGACGGGAAGTACCTGCAGACGATCGACCGTCACGGCACCGGTGACGGTGAGCTGGCCTACACCGGCTCGATCGTCGTCGCCGATGATGGGACGCTGCTCGCCGCGGACTTCGACAACCAGCGCGTCCAGGCATGGGACGCCGATGCACAGTTCCCGTGGGCTCGTGGCGAGCGAGGAACCGACCTGGGTGAGTACAAGGGCCCGGTGGATGTGGCCGTGGATGAGCTGGGCCATCTGTTCGTCTCCGACCAGGAGAACAACCGAGTGCAGGCGCTCAGTCCGACCTGGGACCCCCTGGGCACGTTCGTGATCCCACCGGACGACGTCTCATGGTCAACTGCCATCACCTATGCCGGCGATGGCCGGCTCTATCTCAACAACCCCTTCGGCGATCGCATCCACGTCCTGGCGTACGTAGGCGAGTAGCCTGGTCGTCCAACGGCGGCGGGCTCGACGGCCCGCCGCCGCACGAGACGACCTCGCCGAGCCCGTGCAGACCGCCCTGGAGCCAGGCAAGGAGGTCGCCGAGGGCGCTCACGATGATCTCGGCAGCTCCGGTACCGACAACGAACACCCGGACGCTCCAGCCCGCACCTGCGTCCATGATGGCGGCCGAACGGGCGCCACCGCTTCCGCAAGTCCGGAGACGAAGCGAGGAGCTGTGCCTGCTCCGTGGCCCACGGCGCTGCGGCAGTGGGTCCCTGCTTGGCCTGGTTGTCACACTTGCGCCCCGTCCTAGGGTCTAACGGGTATGGAGGCCATGACAGGGACCGTTGACCAAGCCGCCGAGATGTTCGCGTCTGCGGTTGGCGGCGACGAGCGCGCGTTCGCCCGCATCGTCGCGGCCTACGACGACGAGATGTATCGGGTCTGCGTGGCCATCTGCCGTGACCAGGCTGTCGCTGCCGACGCCGTGCAGGCCGCCTGGGCCATCGCCTGGCGGAAGCTCGACACAGTCCGGGAGCCCGCGCGGCTGCGGCCATGGCTGGTCGCCATCGCCGCGAACGAAGCCAAGACGCTGCTCAAGAAGCGGTCCAAGCGATCACGCATCGAGGTCGCGTCGAACGCGAGTGACACTCCCGGAGGCCGGGACCCAGAGGCAGGCATCGCGTCCCTCGATCTCCGGACCAGGCTCGAACGACTCGACCCGGACGAGCGCGCGCTGCTCGCGATGCGCTATGTCGCGGGCTTCAACGCCTCCGAACTCGCGACCGCCTTGGGAGCGAGCCCAGCTGCTGTCAGGCAACGTCTCAAGCGCCTCGTGGACCGACTCCGGGGGGAACTCGAGTGATGGATGACATGACCATGTTCGAACGCCGACTCGCCGACGAACTCGGCCAGATGGCCGGAACCGGCCGTCGCATCGATGCGACGGCGATGGCCCGCACCGTATCCACCCAATCCCCCAAGTGGAAGCTCCCGTCCATGTTCGGTGCGATCAAGTTCGTCGTCGCCGGTGTCACCGTGGCGCTGTTCGGCGGCTTCCTGCTCACGGGGTTGCTGACGCAGCCGAGCGACGACATGGCACCCGCAGCGAACACGGCAAGCGCATCGCCATCCCCTGTCGCCACTGCCCACGCGACGACGGCGACCACGCGCCCCGACCTCCTGCCAGGCGTGGACCTCGTCGCCGAGGAGGTCGAACCGGGCGTGTTCCGTGTCGTCAGCGACGGCGTGCGCGATCTCTCCCGAGCGGTGATCGGGGAGGGCTACGGCAGTTCCATGTGGCATTCGCGCCTCGCGGCCGGGCTGGACGGCAGCATCTGGGTCTTCGGGACGGACGAGTTCTATCGCCTCGGCGACGAGCTCACATATACCTGGCCGGAGCCCATCGATGCGGATAGCCCCCTGAGCCAGGACCTCGCTGTCGCGCCCGACGGCACACTCTGGCGCGCCGGCGACACCGTGAACGCGGCTTCGTTCGACGGGGAGTCCTGGACCGAGCACAGCGCCGACCACAAGGTGAATGGCATCGAGGTGCAGGGTGACGGGACCGTGTGGATCGCTTGGCTGGACCCCGCCACCGGGTTCTGGGTCAGCCGGCTGACCGAGGACGGCTGGGAGGCGCTGCCCGGCTCGGTCCCGCTGATCCGGTTCAAGTCGATGGGGTGGCCGTTCGCCGTGGCCGAAGAGGCCGGCGGTGACCTCTGGCTCGTCAGTGGCAGCGACCTCCTCCACCACGACGGGGAAAGGTGGCAGCGCCAGCCCACACCGTTCGACGGGGTTGACTGGCAGCGCCAGCTCACGTCATACGAGCAGATCGACCGCGCCGACGTCGGACCCGACGGCACCCTGTGGATCAGGCTCAACACGCTCGACAACAGCACCGTGCTGGCCCGCTACGACGGCAGCGCGTGGGAGACATTCACAGCAGGTCTGCCCGGCTTCGCCGTCTACGACCCTGGGTTCGAGGTGGCACCCGACGGCAGCGTCTGGTTCGGGGCGGTCGACTGCATTGGCGTCGTCAACTTCGACGGTGAGTCACTCACGCACTACCTGCGGGGCACCTGCATCGTCGCCATGGATATCGCGCCCGACGGCAGCGTCTGGCTCCAGGCCGGCGTCACTCAGGGCCCCGACCGGACCGTCCACACCTACGTCATCACCCCCGAGGCCATGGCGAGCGCGGAGTAGGGACCCGGGTTGTGGTCAGCTCTACGGAAGGAGGTGATGCCACCCGGACGAAGTGAGGAACCTGCCTGACAGGTCCACCACGGGGGGCACCTGCCGATACCCAACCACCGAAGGAGAACTCCCCCATGCCCACGATCCGTTACCTCGCGACCGGCGTCGCGACCCTCATCCTGATGGTCATCTCGGTACTCCCCGTCACCGCCCAGTCCGCCGAGCCATCGCTCGACCCGGCTCAGCCCGCGCCATTCACCGGCCGCATCGCCTTCGGCGACCAGGTGCGCTCGGGGACCACGGAGGCGGTCGACGGGCACATCGAGATGCGCGGCACGGCCCACGCGCCGACGATGGTTTCGGTGAGCGACCCGCGCCTCGATGGCGACGTCCTCATCAGCTGGCAGACCGACGAGTACGTCGCACCCGACGGCACGGCGCAGGCGCTCGGTAGCGGCACCTGGCGCATCGAGACCGCCGATGGTGCCTGGGAGGGATCGTACGTCCGTCTCGAGGCCGAGGGTCTCTCCGACAAGAACACCGCCGTGCTGGTCGGTCAGGGTGCCTACGATGGGCTCATCGCCGTCTGGGAGCAGACCATCGACGGCTCGGGATGGGACATCGCGGGTGCCATCTTCCCCTCCGGCCCGCCTCCGGCTGCCGTGCTCCCGTAGCGCCGGGACCTGTCATGACAGCGGCCGTCACACGGTTGTCGGTCGCTGTCGCACCGCCTGGCGGTCACGGTCGATGTCCCCCGCGTAGCCGTCCCAGCGACTCCCGTCGGTGAAGGTCTTGCCAGGCGGGATGCGATCGGTGTGGCCGATCTCGGGCACGCCGGATCCCGCTTGACATGTACAGCTAGCTTGACATACGATATGTCAAGTGAACTGTACATTCGGGCAGCGATGAGGAACCGGCTCGAGGAACTCCGAACAGGGCGCGCCTGGACCCAGCAGGAACTGGCGGACAAGGTCGACGTGTCGCGCCAGACGATCATCTCGCTGGAGCGGGGGCGCTACAACCCCTCGATCCTCCTCGCCTTCCGGCTCGCTCGCCTGTTCCAGGTGCGGATCGAGGACGTGTTCCTCTACTCGGACAAGGAGGATCGGGATGCGTGACGAGCGGGCGTGGATCTCGGGGCGGGTGCGCCTGGGCTGGCTGCTGCTCGCGGTCGGTGCGGCCGTGGTGGTCGTCGCGACCGTCCTGGGGGTGGTGGACCTGGTGCCCGGCTGGGATTTCCGCGTGGTGGGTGGTCTGGGCATCCTCATGCTTGGGCTCGGTCTCGGCCTGGTCATCCGCTATCGGTCCGCCCTCGGTGATGATGCGGCTGCACGACGGATGGTCGTCGAGGAACGCGACGAGCGCACCGTGCAGATCCGGACCCGCGCGGGCTACCGCGCGTGGATCGTGTCGGCGGTGTTCGTCTGGATCGGCCTGATGTGGGCGTCACTGGCCGGTAGCAGCAGCTTGCCCGTCCTCGCTGGGGACCTGCTCTGGTGGTTCCTTGCGGCGGCATTCGTGGTGCCCTTCTGCGTATACGCGAGCAGCGTCATGGTGGACGAACGGCGGTCCTGAGGCCCCATACCGAGCCAGGCTGGCCCGGCCACGTGCGGGGTCACCAGCGTGCTCTTGCGCCCTCCGAACCAGCCGCTCGGTTCGTCGCTTCCGAGGCAGCCCTTCACCTCCGCCGCCGACTCAGGCCCTTCCGCGCGTTACAGCTCGGGCAGTGGCCGCCAGGCTGTGTCTTGACAACGTAAAGTTGCCGATGGTAAGTTGCCAGTGTCAAGTTTACACTGGCAACACCACCATTCGATCGACCAAGGACCGGAGGAGCCCGCCGATGGCGACCACCCAGGGGCCCGCCCGCTACGAAACAGCCTCGCCGTACGGGACGCTGTCCGGCTACCACCACGGCAACCTCCGGGTCGCCTGCATCGAGGCCGGACTGGCCTTGGTCGAGTCCGACGGCCCGGACGCGGTCACGATCCGCGGAGTGGCCCGCCTCGCCGGCGTGTCGCACACCGCCCCGCTCCACCACTTCCGGGACCGGGCCGAGCTCCTCCACGAGATCGCCGAGCGTGGCTTCGAGCTTCTCCTCGAGCGCCTGGACCGGGAGATCCGGCCCGGCGCCGGCCCGCTGGAATCGCTGCGGACGTACGGTCTCGTCTACGTCATGCAGGCGGTCGATCACCCGGGCCTCTTCCAGGTGATGTTCGCGCCCTGCGACGACCCGCCCGGCGAGGCTGCCTACGGGCGACTCATCGAGCTCTGCGCCGCCGGCCAGGCCGCGGGCGAAGTGCCAGGCGACGACCCCTTCCGTCTCGGGCTGCTCGTCTGGAGCACGGTCCACGGCCTGGCCTCGCTGTACGGCCACATGGGCCTCAGCAGCGGCACGAGCGGTCAGCCGACCGACGCGAGGGTCGCCGCCGAGCGGACGATCGGCGACCTGCTGGCCGCCGTGGCAGCTGCGACTGCGGCTCACTGACACGCCGTCCACCCACGTACTCCGCGCCATCAGCTACCGCCCGAGCACGCGAACCCAACCCCGCGAAAGGAGACCGCGATGTCCACCGTCCAGCATGTCGTCCTCGGCGCCGGCACGATCGGCACGACGATCGCCGAGCAGCTCGTCGCTGCCGGCCAGAGTGTCCGCATCGTCAGCCGGTCCGGCCGCAACCCCGGCGTGGCCGGCGCAGCGGTCGCTGCCGCCGACCTCACCGATCCTTCTGCTGTGCGCACCGCCGCGGCCGGCGCCCGCGTCGCGTACTTCGCCTGCCAGCCCGCGTACACCAACTGGCCGAAGGGCTTCCCGCCGCTCGCCGACGGCGTCCTTGGCGGCCTGGCCGGCAGCGGGACCCGCCTCGTCGTGGTCGACAACCTCTACATGTATGGCCCGACGGGCGGCCGGCCGCTGACCGAGGACCTCCCGTATGCGGCCGCCACCCGCAAGGGTCGTGCCCGCGCCGCCCTGGCGGAGCGGTTCCTGGCTGCCCATCGGGCCGGGGACGTGCCGGTCGCGATCGGGCGGGCTTCCGACTACTTCGGGCCGCGCGGCGTGAGCACCACCTACGGCGACCGCTATTTCCCGCCTCTGCTCGCCGGCAAGGCCGTGCAGGTCTTCGGCGACCTGGAGGCACCGCACGCGGCGACATACGTGACAGACTTCGCCCGCGCGCTCGTCGAGCTCGGCCGTCACGACGAGGCGTTGGGGCACGCCTGGCACGTCCCAACGGCGCCGGCCCTCTCGCAGCGCGCGTTCGCTGATCTGGCAGCGCGCGCGGCCGGCGTCCCGGCCCCGAAGCTCAGCCGCCTCTCGAAGCCGATGCTCCACCTTGCCGGGCTGTTCATGCCGATGGCCCGGGAGATGATCGAGATGACGTACGAGTTCGAGGAGCCGTTCCTCGTCGACAGCTCACGGTTCGAGCAGGAATTCGGGCTCCGCCCCACGCCGCTCGAGGAGGCTCTCGCCGTGACGGTCGCATGGTGGCGCGACCACGGCCGGACGAACGGGGCGACATCGTGACCGAGGCCCCGCCGCGCGGAGGCGTTGCCGGCGCCCTCGCCTCCCCATCGGACGGGTTCGTGAAGGTGCGCCTGCTGCGGCTTCGCTGGTCGAACGCCTACTTCCTTGTCGGCGATCGGGTCGTGCTCGTCGACGCCGGGTCGCCCGGCGACGAGGCTGCGATCCTCGCCGCCGCCGCGAGCCTCGGGCGCGGGGCCGGCGCGCTCGCCGCGATCGTCCTCACGCACGGACATGCCGACCATGCCGGGGCGGCCGCGGCGGTCCGGGCGGCGACGGGAGCGCCGATCCTGCTTGCCGCCGGCGACGTCGCGATGGCCGGTGCGGGGCGCAACGTCCCGCTCGTGCCGAAGGGCCACGAGGCACGCCTGGTCAAGCCGTTCGTCCCGCAGGCGTTCCCGGCGTTCGTGCCGGACGAGGTGCTCGATGCACCGCGCGACCTGAGCCCGTTCGGTGTGTCGGGGCTGGTCCGCCCGCTCGGCGGCCACACTCGCGGCCCGGCGATCGTCGAGGTCCCCGGCGGCGACGTCCTCGTCGGGGACCTGCTCCGGGGCGGCCGCCTCGGCGGCCGCTGGAGGGGAACCACGCCGATGACGCACTACTACGAGGCACCACTGTCGCCGCTGACCGTGACGCCAGCGGTCGAAGCAGGCTCTCCAGAGGAGATGAACGAGTCACAGGTCTGCGCCGCGAACCCAGCTTCGATGGCGGCCGATCCGCTCGGTGCGATCGACTCGGTCCCAGGGGCGACCGACTCGACGGGCGCCACGCTCTCATCCGCGGACTGCGCGGCGACCGGACTCACGAGCAGGAATGCGGGCCCCGACCGCAACGATCACTCCCAAACCGCGACGGCCAGTCATGGGATCCACTGGGCAACGACAAGATGGCTCACGACCCTTGACAACATACATACACTTCCGCGACGCGACGGAAGCAGCGACTGTCCTCGCCCCGAGAGGATCGATGCGCCAGTTCCCAGGAGTTCCCCCGTCGTGACAGGCACAACGAACCGGCAGATCGGTTGCCCTGCCGCGACATGAGGAGCACGTCATGGATCAGTCCCGCACGCCCCGGCCGTGGTTGACCATTCTCGGCGCGGCCGCCTTGCTCGCGGTCGCCGTGCCGGTCACCGCACAGGAAGACTCGCCCGAGAGGTCATCGCCCTCGGCTGAGCCGGCCAACTCCATCCGGCCCGGCTGGACCCTGTTCGTACGGACGGAACCCGCGGTCTCGATCCAGCTGCCAGCGGAGTGGCAGGAGGTCGTCGGCGAGGCCATCTTCACTGCGTCAGGACCCGCGGGGGAGACCCTGGAGCTGGCGGCCGGGAGTACCTCAAGGGACGCCGACTTCGAAGCGTATGTGGCGCGCCTGGAGAAGTCCCTGGAGAAGTCCCGGAAGCAGTCTATCCCGACCGTGTTCCGCACCACCTCGAGCGGACTTGTGGCCCGGCTGGACCAGCCTCGACGTAAGAAGGAATCGGCCGGCACGCAGACGTCACTGTTCCTCTACCCCACGTGCGAGGACGGGACCCGGACGCTGACGATCACGGGAGCGCCACCGGAACCGACGCCTGACGGATCACTGGATGCCTGGGATGAGCTCGCAGCGTCCGTCAACCCCTGCACGGTCGACGCGGTCACGGAGTTGGTGCTGACACCCGAAGTCGTCGAGTTGGGCGCGCGGTATCTCGAGCTGATGACCGACCAGTACGCCGAATACCTCGCGCACTTCAGCGTTCTCCAGGAAGGCGCCACGGTCCCTATGTGGCGAAAGCAATCGGCCGTACTCGCCACGGTCCAGGCCGATACCTCGGAGCTCGTGGCCGCCCTGCCGTGGACGGCGGAGACGCGCCCCCTCGGCGAGGCCCTGCGCGCCGCTCTCGCGGACGAGAGCCAGGTCTGGGCAGGGCTGGCGACGGTCCGGGACGTCCGTGACATCGACAAGCGGCAGGGTGAGTTGGGACCGACCGGCGCCGCGAAGGCGGCGGCGGGTCGTGCGATCCGGCTCGCACTCGGCCTTCCGACCGTGGCCCAGTAGCGAGACTCGCCCCGGGGTGTCGTCCCGCCCCGGCGCGATGGCGCTGGCGCGGTGGTCGGACCCGTTGTCTGTTCACGCCGTTTCCGTGCCCCGCCCAGCCGCCATCACGATCAGGCATCGCGAGTCGTCACCTCCCGACCGCCCCTAGCAGGAATCGAGAACCCTGATGCGATCCAACCTTCTTCGAACGTGACTGACCGCCAGTTGGCGCGGACAACGTCACTGACCTACGACAACAGGGATCTTGGCCCTTGACAACACGCGTAGACTTCCGCGACACGATCGGAAGCCGGACCTCACGCCGCCCAGTGGTGGCGAGCGCGCAGGCCCCCAGCCTCCTCCATCGTGCCAGGCACCAAGGACCGCCACATCGGTCGGCCTGCCGCGACAGGAGGAGACACTCGTGGATCATTCCCGCAACCCTCGGCCGTGGTTGTCGCTGCTCGGCGCGGTCGCCTTGCTCGCGGTCGCCGTGCCGGTCACCGCACAGGAAGAGTCACCGGATACAAGCACGGACCCCGCGGCGAACACCGCCTCGTTCTCCTGGCAGCAGGCGACGCTGCCAGATGCCGCCTGGTCTGCTCCCATCTACCTTGGTTCGCTGGCGCTGGATGCTGACGGTGCCATGACCATGGTGGCCCGGCCACAGAGGCCTACCGATCCATCGCTGAACGCCTGGCGCTCCGTAGACGGTGTCACGTGGCAATCGGTCAAGCCGGCCAATGCGCGGCAGAAGCAACAGGTGTGGGCATGGACCGGTGTCGGCGCGGCTGGCGACCAGTTCATCGCGGTCGGCATCGGCGGCACCACCTTCCTCTCTGATACGGGCGCCAAGTGGAAGATGACCAAGCAAGGCATCAAGGACGCCCGACCAGGAGTCGTGATCTCGACACCGACCGGCGTCGCGGTGGCCGGTGCGGATGCCACCGGACAGGCCGTGTGGAGCACCACCGACGGCAAGGCGTGGAGCCATGCCTCCCTTGCCAGAAGGCGCCTTGCCGTCTCGACGATGGCGGCGACACCCTCTGGCCTCCTGGCCGCCGCGTCCTGGTCGATTCCGGAGCTGTGGCTCGCGCCCGACGGCGCGACGTGGCAGTCGGTGTCGTTGCCCTTCATGGATGAGAGCTCCAGGAATCAGGCGCTGACCGCGATCGCTGGCGGCCTGCTGCTGGTGGTCGTCCAGGTCGATGAGAACCAGGTCCCGGTCAGCTCGACCATCTGGTCCTCGGTAGACGGGCTCTCCTGGGAGCAGGTGTTCCGCGCGGACTCACCGGTGACCGCCTCCAGCTTCGGACCGCTGGGTGTGGTCATGGCCACACGGACGGACCTGCTGACCGCTGCTGATGATGGCGTGACCTGGACGCAGGCACCGTTGCCGGCAGAGCTCGATGGGTCCATGGTGACCCTCCTGGCCCAGACGCCAGAAGAGCAGCTCCTCGCCGGGTCCCTCGACCAGGGCAGCGGAGCGGTCGCGATGTGGGTGGGCACACTCGCGCCGTGACCGTCGCGGTGGTGTCGAGGCGGGGGAGATGCCCGGCTACATCGGGCATCCTTCCGCGCCCCCGGAGCGCGCCACAGCCGCACAAGATGTGGAGGTCGACCCGATGCGACGGGTCCTGACGGTGATGGCACTGGCCGCGGTGACGGCGATCGCACCGAGCTTCGGCCCCGCGGTCATCGCGGCAGCGGAGCCCGCGGTTCCGGTCGGGCACGACGTTTCGACCGGCCGAATCGCCGGTCCTGACACGTCGCGCGCTGGTCCATGACGGCCTTGGCCGTCCGCAAGCGGTTTCGGCCGCGGAATGCGTACCCATGAGGGTGTATCTTCCCGCGACCGGCGTCGCGGATGTCCTCGTTATCTTGAAGGAGCACCCGTTGATGCGGACGCGTTCGACCTTGCGGTTCACGAGCATGGTTCCTGATCACCAGCCTTGCGGTCGCCCTCACGGTGGCCCCGGCAATGGCGCAGTCAGAGGCGTCCGACTGGATGGCCATCTCGGACGGCCCTGGTCCTTGGACGCCGGCTGGCTCGCCACTGACGGGGCCGGATACGGTCGTGCTCGTCGGATACCGCGGAAGCACAGCGCCGACCAAGGGAAGGCAGCCCTTCGATGTGACCACCAGTGCATGGTTCTCGCCCGACGGGACGACATGGAACGAGGCCGAGCTGGCCGGAGGTGACGGCAGCGCTGTTCGGGCCGTCACCGCAGGGCCAGCCGGCTACGCGGCTGTCGGAATGGACAAGGATGGTGGTCGCATCTGGCACTCACCGACCGGTGAGGCCTGGACGGAAGTCAGCAACGGGGCTGCGTCGAACAGCACGATCTACGCCGTGGCCGCAGGACCGGCCGGTTACGTGGCCGTCGGCGAGATGACCACTGGCAAGGGCAAGAAGCAGCGCCAGATCCCAACCGCCTGGACATCGGCCGATGGGACCACCTGGACGCCCGCGCCCATGGCCGATGTGCCGGGCATCGGCGTCAGTGTCGCGGCGTCGCCGGACGGTGACGTGCTTGCCGCTGTGTACCAGGGGGAGCGGGCAGGGCCGGTGAAGAAGGGGACCTTCCAGACGCTGCCGCCGAGCATCTCCTTCTTCAGCTCACCCGATGGCACCACCTGGACACCGACCGGTGCCACCCCCGTGGATGCCTCGCAGGCGTATAGCTGGGACCTCATCCATGCAGCCGGGCAGTACCGGTTCATCATCCACCGCGACCCACAGGCCAAGCAGGACGGCTCCGGGTCGTGGCCGACGCCCGACGGTCACTTCGCATCGCCGGACGGCGCCGTGTGGACACTCGTACCTGAGCTCAGGGGTCTGACCGGAGCTGTGGGCTCGATGGACGACGGCGTCCTCGAGCTCGGTGACGCTGCCATCATGGTCAGCCCTGATGGCACTACCTGGCAGTCATCCGAGGAGGAGGTCCTCGCCGGGGCGCAGACACGTTCCGTCGTCAGCCTGCCGGACGGCCGGATCATCGCGGGTGGCCTCCCGCCGCAGGGTACGGAGGGCGGCTACACGCTCTACACCGGCACTGCGCCGACCGACGGCGTGGTGCTGCCCAGCGATTGTGTGTCTGCCGACACCGTGGCGGCCCTCAGCGGCAGGGGACTGTTCGAGCGGCCTCCCTCTGAGCGCGAGCACATCGCCGCTGGGCTCGCCGCATACGTTCCGGCCGATGGGACCTTCACGGCTCAGGAGGCGATCGTCACCGCCCTGCGCCAGGGTGGGACCGTCGATCCGATGCTGATGATGGGGCTCCTCTCCGGATCTGTCGTGATACCAGCCTGCCCCTGAGGACCAGTGGAGGCCGTACCGGCATGTGCAGGCCACCAGCAGCGTTCGGCAGGTGACGCTCGGAGCCAGTTCGGGGCGCCAACCCATCGTGGGCTCGCCGTCCGCCCCATGCTCGAGGCGGACGACAGGGACCGGTGCAAGCTCGGTCAGCCAGCTGTCGGCGCCACGGCGGCGCGGGCAGTCTGGGCGGCGCGGAGGAGGCGCAGGCCGAGCACCGTCGCGACGAGGGCGATCGCCTCGGATGTGACGGCGACGACACCGGACCACTCCAGCCACTCCTCGCCGGACTGGCCCGGCAGGCCGATGGTCCGGCTGATGACATACATCCCGATGGAGCCCAGCGAGAACAGGGCACCCAGGCCCCACGCGAGTCGCGAGCCCAGGAGGATCCCGACCGCCGCGACGATCGCGACGCCGAAGTTCAACAAGAAGGAAAGCCCCAGGTACGTCGCGTCACCGAAGGTGTCCGGGGCATCCACGAGGTGGACGGTGCCGGAGACCACCAGTGCGAGGGCGGCGACGATGCTGAGGCGTTGCAGGGTCGATGACATGATCGGTGGCTCCTTGAGGTCGCGCTACGGGCCGTTATGGCTAGATGCCACGGGCCGGGACGACCGGTGCCCGGAAGCTTCGAGCCACCGATGTGAAGGATTCATAAATCGACCGCGCAGCAGCTCGCTCCTGTCGGATGCCACGCACCTCGGAGATGTCGGTCGAGAGCCTGCGGAGTTCAGAGAGGCGACACGGGGGAGGGGAGAGCCATTCCGGATGGAGGTGTCACCCCTGCCGCCAAGACGGCGGCTGGACGGCTGAGCGTATTCGCATCGCCGAAAAGGGAAAGTAGCAGCCGCTGGCTCCCACATACTCTGGTAGAGGCCGACACCAGCTCGGCCCGCACAAGAGCGTGGGCATGCAGCAGGACCTCGTGGCGGGGGCTCAGCGCGGCGACCAGCGGGCGTTCGAACGACTGACCGCTGTCCACCATCCTCGCCTGTTCCGGGTGGCCTACGGCATCCTGCGCGACCGGCACTTGGCCGAGGACGTGACCCAGGAAGCATTCATCGACATCTGGCGGACCATCCGGCGGCTGCGCGATCCCTCCAAGTTCGAGGCCTGGTCCTACCGCCTGTTGGTGCGCAGATGCTACGTGGAGGCGAAGCGGCGCTCCCCGGCGGTGTTCGACGAACTGGGGATGTCGTCCGAGGGACGCATCACCCGCGACGACTACGCGTCGATCATCGACCGGGACCAGCTCGACCGGGGCTTCCGCCGCCTTTCGGTCGAGCATCGCACGGTCATCGTCCTTCGCTGCCTCCTCGACATGCCCATGGACCAGGTAGCCGAGGCTCTCGGCGTCGCTCCGGGCACGGTCGGCTCCCGCCTGAACCGTGCGCTCGCGTCCCTGCGTGCGGCCATCGAGGCCGACTCCCGCCCGCCCACATCGGCAGCGGTCCAGCCGAAGGTCCTGACATGAACGACGAACGCTTCCAGCGCACGGTGGGTTCGTGGCTCCGCGAGGAGGATCCCGCGCCCCCCGACTCCCTCCAGAGCGCCCGCCAGGTGGCCACTCGCCTGCCGCTGGTCAGGCAGCAGAGTCGCTGGTGGCCGCTGCCGCTCGTGCGGCGCACCCCGACCCCAACATGGGCCACCGACACGACCGAGTACCAGCCCAGTCACATCCCGGCCACGAACGGCCATACCCCCACCGTCACAGGGAGGACCACATCCATGCTCAGCCCAGTCAAGTCCATCACCGCCGCTGCCATCATCTTCGCCCTCGGCGGTGCGTTCCTCATCGCCCAGCCCTTCGACCGGCAGGGCAGCCGTGCCCGGAGCAGCCCTACCTAACCTACCGGCGGCCACCGTGTCCGGCGAAATGGAGTCCGTCCAGTTGATGGATGAAGTCGATGGAGAAGTCATCGATGGACTCCAGCAGGACCACTGGGTGGACACAGGTCGGCTGAAGATGAGCGATGACCGCTTGACCGGCGACTTCAGGGAGGAAGGGACGATGAACCGCTATCAGCCCGTGGCCGGCGAAGGTGCCGCCGAGGTCTGGTACGGGACGTTCCACGTCGACAACGATGGGGGGACCTGGGAGGGGACACACAGCGGCTGTTCCAGTTGTGGCAACGCCGGTGAGGGGCCGGATATCTCCTACGTCGAACTGGTCGGCGGCGGCGGGTACGAGGGCCTATCGGCCATCCTCTTCGTGGAACAGCGACCGTGGGTGGGTTACCGCCCGCCAGCCTGGGTCAACGGAGTCATCATCCTCGGGGACGTCCCTCCAGTTTGAGGACATGTCGAGGGTCCCTCGGTCTTCGGGCTGAGGCATCGTGGCCTCGTGGCGCCTACGATGGCTCCGTGGACAAGGACAAGGATGTGGTGACACGAGCGTGGCAGGAGGCCCAGGGACGCTTGCCGGAGGGCTGGCAGCTCGATGGCCTCCGCTGCGCCTCGACGGGCCTTGGCGAGGAGGATCGCTCTGACGACTGGATCGCTGTGGCTGTCGGACCGGGCGGCGAGGAGCGCGCCGTCCGTGCCGCCGACCCCGTCGCGGCATTGGCAGGTCTCGCCGCCGCGTTCGGGTAGGTCCCGGCTCCGAGTCGTCCACGCGGCCCGTGGGCGCCCTGTCGCTCGGCGGCCCCAGGCGAGGCTCGTGCTGACCCCGCTCCGCGTGGAGCCCGCGTCTCAGACGTGGGGGGCGACGCCCTCCGCCAGCTCCTGCATGAGCTGGACCTGCTCGTCGTATCCGATGAGGGGCAAGCAGCTGCGGGCCACGAACTCGACGGGCACCTCGACCCGTCGCCGGATATCGTGCAGGGCCTCGACGAGCTGGTCCGGCGTCCCGGCGTACACCGCCCCGCGCCTGAGGAGCGCCTCGTCCGGTCGACGGAACGCCGGGGGTGCGGGTGGCGGGAGCGGTCGGGAAGCCGACGCTTCCATGTCCGAGTACTTCCACTGCATCGCCCACAAGGCCTCGCGGTACCTGGCCAGCGCCGCCTCGCGCGAGGCGCCCGGCAGGAGCACGGAGTAATGGATGAAGCGGAAGCTCGCCGGGTCACGCCCGACCCGAGCGCACTCCTCGAGCACCCAGCCCACCTGCTCGACGAACCCCTCGGCCGACGCGTTCGAGAACAGGCCAGCAGCAAGGCGTGCGGCACGACGGATGGCCGGCTCGGCGCTGCCGCCGATGAGCACCGGGATCGGCGCGGACGGCGCCGGTCGGACGGCGAGCGTGGGCAGGTCGTAGATCGCACCGGCGTGCGTGAACGGCTCACCGCTCCAGGCTTGGGGAAGGATGTGCAGGATCTCGTCCATGGCTCTGCCACGCTGGCTGAGGTCAGCCCCGAAGCCAGCGAACTCGACGCTGGACCACCCCAGCCCGAGCCCCAACACCAGGCGGCCATGGCTCAGGAGCTGGACCGTCGCCGCGTCCTCGGCAAGTCGCAGCGGGTGGTGCAGCGGCGCGAGGATGACACCGGTGCCGAGCTCGATCCGAGACGTCGCCTGCGCCAGGGCCGCGCTCACGACCAGCAGCGAGGGCATGTATCCGTCGTCCACGAAGTGGTGCTCGGTCGTCCACACCGACGAGTAGCCGAGCCGCTCCGCTTCCACCGCCAGCCGGACGGTCTCGTCGTACGCGCGGGTCCAATCGGTCTCGCCCGGTCCTAGCTGGGCGCTGAGGAGTCCGTAGCCGAGTGCCATGGCTGCGACGATAGCAGCAGCGGCCGCCTGCGTCGCACACATGTGGTGACCGGTGGTCCACGGTCACCGGTCGGAGCGGCTCACCTCACGGTCTCGTAGCCGAGATACACGACGCCGGACCCGAACGTCCGCGTCTCCAGCAGCCGCAGGCCGATGCGGTCCCGGAGGGCTGGGAAGAAGGGCCGGCCGGCGCCGAGGATGACCGGATGCACGACGAGTCCGTACTCATCCACGAGCCCGCGTTCGATGAACGCCGACGCCAGCGTCGCACCGGCCACACCGAGGTCGCCCTCGAACTCGGAACGGATCTCAGCCAGGCGATCGGCCACGTCACCCGCCACCAGCCGGCAGCCAGGCCCCACCGACTCGAGAGTCGTGGAGAAGACGATCCGCGGCATCGCGTTCCAGATGCGGGCGAACTCGCGCTCGGGCTCGGTCATCGACGGATCGGACTCGGCCCCCGGCCAGTAGGCTGCCATCAGCTCATAGATCCGCCGCCCGTACAGCTCCGCATCGAGCGACCGGGACCGGTCGTTGAACCAGGTGTGCAGCTCCTCGTCGACGATCGACCAGTCCAGGCCGTGGTCGACGGTCTCCATGAAGCCGTCGAGCGAGACGTTCAAGGTGTAGATCAGCTTCCCCATGGGCGTGGCTCCGATGCGGGCGAGAAGAGCGTTTGGTCGCGGGCCGTCGCCAGGCTGACGTCCCCGAGCGCATATGTCAGCGCCCTGTGGTCTACCCGGGTCAGCGCCTGGGTCAACTGTGCCGTGACTGGATGTCGGACCGCTCAGAATGTCGGGCAATCCCAGCCTGCCGGTGGCTGCATCCGCCGCTAGCGCAACTCCCCGTCTCGGACAGAGATCTTGACGTAGCCCTCGTCGGCTCTCGCGTCTGATCGTACTCGTGCAGCCGGAGGACATCCGGCATCGTGCACCAGCGTTCCACGGCCCCGGTGGTCCAGTCCTTCGCGCACTCGATGTCGTAGGAGTAGGCGAACTCGTGGCAGATGCCCATCTCGGTCAGACGCGCACCGGCTTCGGCCGGCGATAGCTGGTCGAAATCCTTCGAGGAGGGTTCCCTCGGCGAAGTAGTCGCGAGCCTCGTGGCCATCGACCTCGCCGACGACCGCGGCATCCGCGGGCAGCGGCCGACATCCCGTGACCTCCAGCGGGGCGGTGGTCGTTCCCGGTGCGAACGCGGTCAGGCGCAGCCCGTCGATCCGCAGGCGCGCGTTCTCGATCAACCCCGGGCGATCCGTCCTGTCTGCATCGACAGGCGTCACGCCGAGGTCCATCTCCAGGCTCTCGCCCCGTGGCGTGCGTGTGAGCGGGGCGAGCTGCCCGTAGTAGAGATAATCGCCATCCTTCTTGCCGTCGTAGGTGTAGATCTCGTCCACCCACCACTGGGTGTCGTCAGCCCCGAGGAAGAACCACAGGCGCATCCAGCGATCGTGCTCGCGCCATTCCGCCTGGTAGGTTCGGCTGTAGTAGTCAGCGCCGAGGTTGTCGGAACCGACGCTCAGGAACGGCTCGTCCGTTCCCTCGAAGGTGAGGCCACTGGCCGTGATCTGCAGCCGGTCCGCCTCGAGGGCGACTGATGGCGTCCGCCACTCGATGGCCGTGGGCTCCGCCCCGCCGGCTTCCGGGTCGGGTGCGAGCTGCTCGATCTCCTGCTGGAGCGCGGTGACTCGGCCAAGGAGCGACTCCATCTCAGCCTGGTCCGGTGCCGTCGTGTCGCCTCTCTTGAGGTTGTCGAGGCGACGGGTGAGCACGTGCATCTCCTGCTCCAGCCCGAGGATGTCCGACTTGCCGTCAGGTGCCTCGGCGGCGGTCGTCGGGGATCCGCTGGCGACGACATCGGGACCGGGTGCGTCCGCGGGATCCGTACTCAGGACGCTTTCGTGGATGCCGCCGGACGTCATCCACGTCAGGCGCGGCGGTCCGCCGCCGGTGCCCGCCTGCATGACCATGTCGCGCAAGTCAGCCACTTCTGGTTGCCCCGGTCCAGAGGCCCACTCATCGATCAGGTGGCCGTCACGCTTGGCGAAGACGAGGATGCGCTTGCTGTCTTCGTCATAGACATAGAGTCGCCCATCCTTCCTCGTGCCCGTCCCATCGATGAACCGGTAGTCGGCATCGTCGGACGGGGCTTCGAGCGCGAACCCCTCGTCGCGGAGCCCGGCGCGGAAGCGCAGCACGGTGTCGGACAGGAGGACGTCGCGACGTGGCGGTCGTGCAGGATGCGGTAGGCGACCTGCAGGAAGTGCCCGTACACCGTCTCGGTGATGGCGGCGAAGGCCGCCTCATCCCCCTGCTGCGCTCGCATCACGAGTCCTGGGTCCATGTCCTGTCCGTTGCGGGCGCCAGATCGTCAGGCCCCTCTACAGGGTATGACCCCCGCATGCCGGGTTCTTATCCCGGGATCGTCGAGTTCTCGGGGCAGGACCTTCAAGGCGGGCGGATAGTCGGGCGGGTTCATGAAGCGACCCCAGATGTAGGTCCGATGCTCAGCCGGGTCCCGCTCCTCCTCGTGGGCCAGTCGAATGGCCGCCAGGCCCAGAGATCTTCCATCTAGACCCCGCGCCCCGCGAGCCTCATCATCGCAATCCAACTCGGCCGCACCTGGGCGGCGCTGATGGCCGCCGGAGGACGAGCGCCATGGGGGGAAGGAGGTCCCTTCATGAGTGGACGGGCAACTCGACTCGCCCTGGCGACCGTGCTCTCCCTTACCGCGACTGGTCACGCGTTGACTGCCATCGCCCAGGCGTCGACTACCTCGGACATCGATGGGTTGTTCGATGTCGGCGGCCATGGCCTGTACCTCGGCTGCCAGGGCACGGGCTCGCCGACGATCGTGTACCTGCACGGGGCTGTCGGATCGAGGGACGAGGTGCCGATCCCACACGCGAACGGCGAGTTCGCCCAGCGCGCACTGTCGGGTGACCACCGCGTCTGCGTGTACGACCGACGCAACGTGGGCATGAGCGAGACCGTCGACGCGCCTCAGCTCCCCGAGGACGCCATCGCGGACCTGCACGAACTGCTCGATGTCGCCGGTGTCGAACCGCCGTATGTCCTGCTGGGCGCCTCATTCGGAGGACTCCTCTCCTACCTCTACGCGAACACGTATCCCGAGGACGTCGTCGGCATGGTGCTCCTCGACTCGATGATCCCCGACGAACTGTCGCTCGATGTCTTCTTCCCGCCCGAGGAGCGGTTCGAGGCCTTCGACGCTGAGGACGAGAGCGAGACCGCCGAACGCATCAGCCACTTCAAGGTGCTCAGCGCCGCGCAGTCGTATGTCGGGCAGGAGCCCGCCATCCCGCTCACGTACCTGAATTCGCTATCCGACGGCTACGGCGCCAGCGACATCGGCATCCCCGAGTACGACGAGCAGATCGTCGGCCTCCTCGAGGCCTACGTCGAACGATTCGCCCCGGGGACCCTGATCGAGGTCGACTCGCCGCACTTCATGGAGGCCGCGATCCCCGATCAGATCGTCGAGGCCCTCCGCGGTGTCCTCGAGTCGGCGGGGTCGTAGACACGGACAGGGGACGCCGAGAAGCTCGCCCTGGACGCGCCGCGATGGCAACTCCGGTGAAGGATGACTCTCGGTGGATCACCCACGGCGGCGCAGGGGGCGGTGGTCGCTCTCCGCCGTCGCCCACGGGATCGTGCTGGTAACTAGGGTCACCCGAAGCGGCGTCGATCGTCGCAGGGTCGACCTCTTGGGGGGTGAAGGAGGCAGTCCGTGTCGGGTCTCAGATCGGTCGTCCCAGTGGCGATCGCCCTCAGCATGGTCGTGGGAACGATGGTCGTGGTAGCAGCGCAGGACGATGGGGCAGAACCCGATCTCCTTGGCATCATCGCCATCGGGCACTCAGGGCTGACGGGGGAGAACTCCGACCCGGCGTATCCGGGGGCGGCAGCCTACGAGAACTCCTGGGCCACCGGTACGAACCCGGAGGTCGACAGCATCTATCAGCGGCTCCTCGCCGTCAGGCCGGAGACCGAGGGCCACGTCTCGGACCAGGCCCAGGGAGGTGCCCCATCGGAAGCCTTGGCGTCACAGGCAGAGGCCGCCCTCCAAGAGGTGCCCAGCCCTGCCCTCGCCATCATCCAGACGATCGACGGCGACATCCGCTGCGATGGGACCGACGAGGCTCACGTCAGCGAGTTCGGACGGGCGGTCAAAGCGGCGCTTGATGTCATCAGCGCCGCTTCACCGAAGACCAGCATCCTCGTCGTCAGCCAGCTCGGTCGACCAGCGACCGACGCGATGGCGCTCTCGGACGATCCTGCGGTCACGTCGCAGCTGCGCGGGACGGGCATCTGTGACTTCTTCGATCCCGAAGGCGTGTACATGCCCGATCGTGTCGCTGCGCTGACGGCGATCATCGAGGGCTACGAGGCGGAGCAGGCGCGAGTGTGTGCCGCGGTGACCCAGTGTCATGACGACGGTGGCGTCCTTGCCACGGACCCACGTGACGCGCGGTTCGTGTCAGGCGACTGGGGTCACCTGAACATCGAGGGTCATGCTCATGTCGCCGAGCTACTCTGGCCTGCGGTCGCCGAGCTGCTGGGCGTCCCTGCTGAGGTGGCCACCGTCGAGGACACCACGGCGAGCACTTCCCAGCCATGGATCGCCTACCAGACGAACCGGACCGGCGAAGGCACGTGGCTCATCCATCCCGACGGGACGGAGGACCACCAGATCGCCGCCGAGTTCCCCGGCGTCCTCATCCTCCCGGACTGGTCGCCCGACGGGCAGCGTCTGGTGATGGCGAGTCGAGGCGGTGAGACCGAGCCGCTCTACGAGTACGACCTTGAGAGCGGGGTCTACGCGCAGCTCTTCGCCTGCGAGGAGCCTTGCTTGGGCGACGATGAGCCGGTCTACTCGCCTGACGGGGCGACGGTCGCCTTCATCCGCGCCCTCTCTCCGTTCGTCGACGATGTGCCCTCCGACTGTGGTATCTGGCTGGGCGACGTGGCGACCGGCACAGTGACGCAGCTGACCGGCAATCCGGGCTGCGACCGTGAGTACAGCCCGCGCTGGTCACCCGATGGATCGCGGCTGACCTACTGGCGCCTGCATGAGGACGAGGGTGGCAACGTCATGACGGCCGTCTTCGTCATCGACGCCGATGGCACGAACGAGCGACAGCTGACCGACTGGGAGGACTACGCTGGTGGCCCAGACTGGTCTCCCGAAGGCGAGTGGATCGTCTACAACACGTATCCGCTCAGCGAGTTCAGCGGCATGAACGTCGTCTCGAACCTCTACCGCATCCATCCCGACGGGAGCGAGGTCGAGCAGCTGACCTTCAACGAGGACACGACTCAGAAGGCTACGCAGCCCCGCTACACCCCCGACGGTGAGTCCATCGTCTTCACGGCGGTGGTGCCAGCGGGCCGTGAGCTGTGGGTGATGCCCGCGGACGGTGGCGAGCCATACGTCGTGGCCGAGGGGGGCATCCACACGCACCCGACGTGGCAGCCGGCTCCATCGATCCCTATCGGAGTCGCCACGGCGCGGCCGCCGACGCGCGCGGCGTCTACGACGGTACGACGTGGACGGACGTGTTCACCGACACGGAGGACCTCGATCTGTTGGAGCGCCCGCTCCAGGTGGCACCGGACGGCACGATCTGGCTCTGGGTCAGGAGTGGCTTCCTCGTCATCGACCCCGCGGCTGTGCCCCGAGAACGGCGCCCACCCAGAGCAGCACTTCCCGACGGCGCGAACCTTCGTGACCTCCGCCTCTTGAACCCGGCACAAGGCCCGTGGCCTGATACCTCGCGTAGCGGGAGGCGATGAGGCACGGCCCACAACCTGGCCGCCGGAGCCGTGTCCGAGCCACTGGCGGACCCGACCCGCGCATGTGAAGGGGGCGTCATGCGGGCCGCTCGGGATGGGCGATGGCGGAGGTGACGCCAGGACCGCAGTCGGCACTCCGTTCTAGGTCCCGATACCGAGGAGGGTCTGGCATCAGCGTCGATACAGGGATGCGTATCGGGTCGGGATGGACTCGTACCCGATAGAGGACCGGAACAGGCACGGTCCCCTCGCCGGTCACCGGACTGGCGGATGAGGGATGTGGGGGCATGGACCAAGACCTCGTGCTCAGGGCACAGCAGGGCGACCAGCGAGCCTTCGAGACGCTCACGGTCACCGACTATCCCCGCCTCTTCCGGGTGGCTCACAGCATCCTGCGTGACCGCTCCCGGGCCGAGGATGCCACCCAGCAGGCCTACTTCGACATCTGGCGCAACATCCGCCGACTGAACAGTCCGGAGACGTTCGAGGGCTGGTCCTACCGCATCCTCGTCCATGCCTGCTATGCCGAAGCCAGGCGCACACCGAGGTGGCTGCCCGACAGCGAGCTGCCGACAGCCTGCGAACCGACGGCGACCGATGACTTCACTGCCGTCCTCGACCGCGACGAACTGGAGCGTGTCTTCACGAGGCTCTCCATCGACCAGCGTGCCGTCGTGGTCCTGCACTTCCACCTGGACATGACGCTGCAACAGGTCGCCGAGACACTGGGCATCCGCAAGAGCACGGTCGACTCACGCCTGAGCCGTGCCATGCGGGTCATGCGCACCGCCCTGAGGGCCGATGCGCACCCGGTCGCTCCGCAGATCCGACCGGAGGCTGTGCGATGACCGAGGAGCAGTTGGCACCCGCGCTCCGATCATGGCTGAAGGACTCCGAAGCCACGCCAGAGGATGCCCGACGAAGTGCCGACAGGGTCATGGTTCGCACGGCACATACCCGCCAGCGCGGTCGCTGGTGGCCCTGGCCGCTGTCCATCGTCGACGTTCTCGATCACGCATCGTGGTCGGTCGGAGACGTGGGTCAAGCGGGCGGGCGAAAGGCGGCCATGACGGACCGTCATGACATGGCGCGGTCGCGGCGACACAGTGGCCTCACGGTCGAGGAGTCGGCCATCCCGCCTCAGGGCCGTCAAAGCAGATCAAGGAGAAACACATGACACGCTCGACCAGGCTTCGCCAGCCGATGGTGGCCGGTCTCAGCGCAGCGATGCTCATCGCATTCGCGGCACCGGCGTTCGGTGAGAACGTCAACATCCCCGAGGGTGGTGCCGTCACGCCCGGCAGCAACTTCCTCATCAACTTCCAGGTCCAGGGGGGCTGCGATGGGCTGCCCATGGATGCGCTCGAGGTGACCATCCCCGAGGCCGTGGCCAACCCCCTGCCGGAAGGCGTGCCTGGCTGGACGGTGGAGTCCGAGACGGTGCCGGCCTCGGATGGGACGTCGCGGGTCAGCCTCGTGCGTTGGTCGGGTGGACCGCTCCAGGATGGCGCGTTCTACGAGTTCGGCTTGCGCGCCGCGTTCCCCGACGAGCCCGATCTCTCGATCGAGTTCCCCGTCGTCCAGCGCTGCGGCGCCGAGACGAGCACATCAGCGCCGACGGTGGTGCTCGCGCCTCGCTTCGGTCCGCAGGACCTGATCGGGTTGAGTGACTCGGTCGCCGCCATCCGCGCCGAGGTCGAGGAGCTGAGCTCGCGGCTCGGTGGGGTCGATCCGGAGAACCTGCGAACCCGCGTGAGCGATGACGAGTCGGCCATCGAGGAGATCGTGGGACGCCTCGATGCGCTGACCGAGCGCCTCGATGCGCTGGAGTCGGCGACGCAGGGATGATGCCGCGACTGGTCGACGACAGCCGATCATCGTCACACGACCGGATACGGCCAAGCCTGACGTAGTCGTCGACCAGGGCGGGTGGTGCGGCTCGCTTCTCGAACGCGAAGGCCGGAAGGCTACAGCGCCAGGCGCGCGCCATACAACCGCGCTGACGGTCGCGCAGCGGCGGGGCGAGGGTCCGTCGATATGGCTGGGGTTGCCGGCGAGGATGGCGAGGTGGTGGTCCTGGAGCAGCGCGACGGCGTCTTGAAGTCGATGTCGTCGGCGGTCCGCTGCGCGGACGCAACTCAGGACAGGCCGCTCGTCTCGTCAGGCGCCATTCGTGTTGGTGGCCCGCAGGACGGCCACGCCTTGACGCTCCATCGGTAGCACACC
Organism: uncultured Chloroflexia bacterium; assembly: GCA_963712735.1. Classification (GTDB taxonomy): domain Bacteria; phylum Chloroflexota; class Limnocylindria; order Limnocylindrales; family CSP1-4; genus JAFMJV01. The sequence goes on from CAVQIZ010000007.1 coordinate 67,021, forward strand.
GACCACCTGCTTGCTGGTAAGAAGATCGACATAGGCCGCCCCTTCGAGGTCCACTGTCACAGCTTCCTCCCCGCAGTTGACGACGAAGACATATGTCACGTCATCGCTCTTCCTCTTGAGCAGCTCCACTCCGGGTGGGATGCCCGGAGGCCCGCTGACGCCGGCCTGAGCCAGCGCCAAACCGAGCACATGCTTCATGGCCAGCCCATCCGGAAGTGTGCCGAGGTACCAGGCGTGTCCTTCGCCCTTGGCGCAGCGCGTGACTGCGGGAACGCCGCCGAGCGGCAAATCCTCGAAACTCGCAACGACCTCAGCGCTGTCGATCTCGATCGCCTCGCGCCAGAGCGTCGCGCGATGCCGCGTGCCGTCCGCGAAGGCGATCCCAACATCGCCGTGCGAAACCGGCCACCACTCCTGCACGTTGATCCCGAGGAGTTCCCGGAGCTGCGTCGGATGGCCGCCGTGGCCCCGCTCGTAGTTTGGCCGGACGATGCCGCTGAATGGACCGACCACGACGACCCCGCCACGCTCCACGTACTGCGTGAGGTTCAGCACGGACGCATCGCTCGATAGAAACAGGTTCGGCACGATGGCGGCGCGATACGAAGACAGGTCGTCCTCGGGATGGCGCATGTCGACACCGAGGCTCGCGGACCGAAGCGGGCGGTACATGGCCAGGGCCAAGTCCCGGAACCGCATCCTGTCGCTGGGATGACCCTCGAACTCCAATGCCCACCAGCTTTCCCAGTCGACCAGCAGCGCGATGTCCGCCGGCGCGCAGCGCGTTCCGGCGAGCTCAGCGAGATGCTCCAGGTCGGTCCCAAGTCGCACCGTGTTCGTCCAGCCCGGCGCCACCTCGCCTCCGGGCGGGAGCATGGAGCTGTGAAGCATCTCGGGACCACTTCGCGACCCTCGCCACTGGAAGAACATGATGCCGTCGGCACCCGCGCCGACGGCCTGCAGGCTGCGCCGTCTGACCACAGCCGGATCCACCGGCAGGTTCAGAGGGCGCCAGTCCACCGCGCTGGGTGCCTGCTCCATGACCAGCCAGGGTTGCCCGTCTCCCAGGGACCGCATCAGGTCGTGGGTGAAGGCAGCTTCCATATCCGCATCCGGATCGAGCGGGTCGGGGTAGATGTCGCAGGAGATGACATCCTGTGCGCGTGCCAACCGCCAGTGGTCGAGCCCCGCGTTCGGCCGCATGAAGTTCGTGGTCACGGGGACCCCTGGCGAGAGTCGGTGGAGGATGTCCCGCTCGCGCTCGAAGCACTCGAGCAATGCATCGGACGAGAAGCGGCGGTAGTCCAGCTTCAGGGATGGTCGCAGTGGCCCAGGTGTGGCTCGTGGCGGCATGACCTCGTCCCACTCGCTGTAGCGACCACTCCAGACGTCGGTGTTCCAGGCCCCGTTCAGTGCCTCGACGGAGCCATACTGGACCTCCAGCCACGAACGGAAGTGTTCCGCCGAGCGGTCACAGAAGCACTGCTCGACGTGGTCCCCGTACTCATTGCCGACGTGCCACATGGCCAGAGCCGGGTGTGAACCGTAGCGCTCTGCCAGTCGCGCAACGAGCTCCGTTGCGGCCTCAGCGAAGTCTCGCGAGCTAGGGCACACGTGCTGTCGGCTGCCGATGGACAGGCGAGTCCCGCGCTCGTCGACAGGCAGCGAGTCCGGGTAGCGCAGCGAGAACCAGGGCGGCGGTGTCGCAGTCGCAGTCGCCAGGTCGACAGCGATCTCGCTCGCATGAAGCAGGTCGAGCACGCGGTCGAGCCAGCCGAAGTCCCACGCGCCAGGCCTGGGCTGAAGACGTGACCAGGCGAAGACCCCCACGTTGACCATCGACACACGGGCCTCGCGCATCAGGCGGACGTCCTCATGCCACACGTGCTCGGGCCACTGCTCCGGGTTGTAGTCACCACCGTAGAGGATGCCTGGGCGTCGTCCGCTCATCCGTCACGAACCTTTCGACTTCGCATGTTGAGAGCCAGAACCTTCCGATATCGTAGCCACGACAGGCGACTTGCCCTTATGATGGGTTTCCAAGTCCCAACACTAGCGCAAGAAACGAGCCACAACGCCGTCGCCGCGACCGAGCCAGACCGTAGGAGCGAGGACATCGATGGACCAAGCGATCTTCCGCCGCCCGGGCCCCACCCCTACATCCCCAATTCTGAGCCTCGGCAGAAGGCTTCCATGCTCGAGGCCGTGGGCGCAGGCTCGATCGATGAGCTGTACGCGGAGATCCCCGCGCGCCTACGGCTGGACCGGCCGCTGGACCTGCCCACTCCGTTCACGAGTGAGGCGGAGCTCGTCCGGCACGTCGGTGGACTGATCGACCGGAACCGCTCCACGCGCGAGGCCATCAGCTTCCTTGGTGCTGGCTGCTACGACCATCACGTTCCCGCGGTCTGTGACGAAGTCGCTGGCCGGGCCGAGTTCCTCACGGCCTATGCCGGTGAGCCGTACGAGGACCACGGCCGCTTCCAGGCGCTGTTCGAGTATGCGTCCATGATGGGCGAGCTACTGGAGATGGACGTCGTCAACGTACCTGTGTACGACGGCTTCCAGGCGGCCGCCACCGCGCTGCGCATGGCTGCGCGCGCGACTGGCCGGGACCAACTGATCATCGCCAGCTCCATAAGCCCCGATGAGCTCTCGAAGATCAGGGACTACGTTCGTCCTCATCTCGAGCTGCACACCCTTGCGGTGGACGCTGCGACCGGAGAGGTCGACCTTGCGGCTCTCGGCCGAGCCGTCACCGATCGCACCGCAGCCGTGCTCGTCAAGCAGCCTTCGTACCTCGGGATCGTGGAGACACACGGACCGGAGATCGTGGAACTGGCTCATGGACGCGGAGCCATGGCCGTGGCCTCCGTCGACCCGTCCACGCTCGGTGTGCTGGCGCCACCGTCATCGGTGGGCATCGACATCGCGTGCGGTGACATCCAGCCGCTGGGCTTGCACCAGCACTTCGGCGGAGGTCAAGCCGGCTTCATCGCTTCGGCGGACGACCCTCGTATCGTCGAGCACTACCCCTCACGGCTATTCGGCGTGGCACCGACGTCCGTCGAGGGCGAATATGGCTTCGGCGACGTGGCCTACGAGCGCACCTCCTTCGCGGTACGGGAGGAGGGTAACGAGTGGGTCGGCACTGCCGCCGCGCTCTGGGGCATCACCGCTGGGGTCTATCTGGCGCTCATGGGCCCGCAAGGCATGACCGAGCTGGGTGAACGCATGATGGCGCGGACCCGCTATGCCATGGAGCGTCTGGCGGAGCTGCCAGGAGTGTCTCTCCCGTTCGCAGCCAGCCACCACATCAAGGAGTTCGTGGTCGACTTCGAGGGTACTGGTCACACCGTGGCCGACATCAACGCCAGCCTGCTGCGCCACGGCATCTTCGGCGGCAAGGATCTGTCGAACGAAGCAGGCCAGACCGGACAGCGTGCTCTCTACGCCGTGACCGAGGTACGCAGCCAGTCCGACATCGACAGACTCGTCACAGCGGTCGGGGAGGCCATCCGATGACCGCCGGGCAAACCTCCTCGGCCATCGCCGCCAAGCCCATGCCTCGTCGCTTCCATCAGGCCAGCTGGGATGAACCCATCATCTTCGAGCTCTCGACGCCCGGTGCGCGTGGCGTCCTCCTACCAGAGTTGGAGGCAGGTATCGTCGAGCGCGTGGGTGACCCCGCTGCGGCCCTGCCGGCAGGTGTTCGCCGCGAGCGGCCGCCGGCGCTGCCCGAGCTGGCGCAGGTCCACGTCGTCCGCCACTACGCAAGGTTGTCCCAGGAGACACTGGGCGTCGACCTCAATATCGACGTCGGACAGGGCACGTGCACGATGAAGTACTCGCCCAAGGTCAACGACCAGCTCGTCAGGAGCCATCGCATCGCCGACGTGCATCCGCTTCAGGACGAGTCCACGGTGCAGGGGGCCCTGGAGATCATGTGGCACACCGAGCAGTTCCTGTGCGAGATCTCTGGCATGGACCGGGTCACCTTGCATCCGGGCGCGGGCAGTGCCGCCATCTGGACCAACGTGGCCATGATCCGCGCCTACCACGAGGCTCGCGGGGACGGGGCCCGCCGGGACGAGATCATCACCACCGCCTTCAGCCACCCCTCCAATGCCGCCTGTGCCAAGACGGCGGGGTACAAGGTCATCACTCTCCAGCCGGACCCGGTCACCGGGCGACCGACGCTCGAAGCGCTGCAGGCCGCGGTCTCGGAACGGACGGCGGCCTTGCTGATCACCAACCCCGAGGACACAGGCATCTTCAACCCCGACATCGACCGCTTCGTCGAGGTCGTCCATGCGGCCGGTGGCTTGTGTGCCTACGACCAGGCCAACGCCAACGGCATCCTGGGCATCACGCGTGCGCGCGATGCGGGCTTCGACCTCTGCCACTTCAACCTGCACAAGACGTTCTCGACGCCGCACGCGTGCGGCGGTCCGGCCGCGGGTGCTTGCGGAGTGACCAGGGACCTGGCGCCCTTCCTGCCCTCGCCGACCGTGGAGCGCGCGGGCGACCGCTTCTACCTCGATCGCGATCGGCCCCACAGCATCGGCTCCGTCCGTCCGTGGTACGGGGTCACGCCGAACATCGTGCGTGCCTATGCCTGGATCATGAACCTTGGTGCGGACGGCCTTCGAGAGGTCGCCGAGATCGCAGTCCTCAACAACAACTATCTCCTGCAGCGGGTCCTCGCCATCAAGGGCGTCACAGCCCCCTACTCGCAGGGCAAGCGTCGTATCGAGCAGGTCCGCTACAGCTGGCAGGAGCTCGCCGAGGAGACCGATGTCCATTCCGAGGAGATGGGCGCCCGGATGGCCGACTTCGGCACCCACTACTGGACCAGCCACCACCCCTTCGTCGTGCCCGAGCCGATGACGCTGGAGCCCACCGAGGCATACTCGCGAGCCGATCTCGATGAGTACGCTTCGATGTTGGGCGCCGTCGCGCGGGAGGCATACGAGACGCCGGAGGTCATCCATTCCGCGCCGCATCGCAGTACCGTCCATCAGGTCGATCCGAGCTGGTTTGACGACCCTGCGCGATGGGCTGTGACGTGGCGAGCCTACAAGCGCAAGCACCTGAGAGCGATGCCGGCGTCCGTCGGTGCAGCGGGCCGCGATGGCTGATGCTGCCAACCCCGCAGCTGAGGCCACGCTTGGGCTCCTCGTGAACCCCATCGCCGGCATGGGCGGCCGAGTCGGCCTGAAGGGCACTGACGGAGCGGCCGTGCTGGCCCAGGCGCGCGCACTCGGGGCCAAGCCCCTGGCCGGCGAGCGCGCGAGGTCCGCGCTGCAGGAGTTCTTGCGGGCTTGGCCGACACACCGTCCACGACCGCGCCTGGTCACCGCCGAGGGTCCGATGGGCCAGACTGTCGCCGATGCCGTCGGGCTCCCCGCCGAGACCATCGTGGCCGTGGCCACACCGACGAGCGCCGATGACACTCGCCGGGTCGCAGCGGCGCTGCGCGAAGCGGGGGCGGACTTGCTGCTCTTCGCCGGAGGGGACGGCACAGCTCGCGACGTCAGCAGTGCGATCGACCGTGAGTTGCCGGCCCTCGGCATCCCGGCCGGCGTCAAGATCCAATCCGCTGCCTTCGCGGCGAGCCCTCGCGCGGGAGGCGCGCTTGCTGCCGCCTTCCTGGCTGGTCGCGAGCGGCAGACCGAGGACCGGGAGGTCGTCGATCTGGACGAGGCTGCCTATCGCGAGGGCCTCATCCGACCCCGACTCCACGGCTACTTGCAGGTGCCTCGGGGGCCCGCGGTCCAGGCGCGCAAGTCGCCGACACCCGCCTCGGAGGGCGAGGCCATGAACGGCATCGCTGGCGCTCTCCTCGAGTCGTACCGTGATGGCCATCGACTCGTCCTCGGTCCAGGGACCACCACACGCGCGGTGGCTGACCTGCTGGGCCTGCCGAAGACGCTGGTCGGGGTCGACGTGGTCGCTCGGACCGGTGACCGGGGAGAGCTCCTGGTCGCTGATGCGACCGAGACCGATCTGTTGCGCATCGCCAGGGAGGTGCCGGTCACCATCGTACTCACGCCCATCGGGGGGCAGGGCTTCCTGCTCGGTCGTGGCAATCAGCAGATCAGCCCTGCGGTCATCCGAACTGCAGGCCTCGACGCGATCACGATCGTGGCCACGCCCTCCAAGTTGGCCGCTCTCGCCGGCCGACCGCTTCTCGTGGACACGGGTGACGAAGAGCTTGATGCGCAGCTCAGCGGCCACGCGAGGGTGTTCAGTGGCCGCTATGACAGCGCCATCGTCGAAGTCGCGGCCGCATGAACCTGCTCGACCACGATCGATCGACATTGCCCACTACGGACAGGAGGACGAGATGACAGCGATGGCAGGCAAACGAGCGCTGGTGACCGGAGCCGCCTCGGGCATGGGTCGCGCGACGTCGGAGTTGCTGGCCTCGGAAGGGGCGAGCGTCGTGCTCGCGGACATCGACTTCGAGGCAGCTTCCGCGGTCGCCGATGCCATCGTCGCTGCGGGAGGCCGCGGCGTGGCCGTGGCCTGTGACGTGTCCTCCAGTCCGGAGGTAAGGCAGGCCGTGGAAAAGGCTGTGCACGAGTTCGGGGGCCTCGATGTCGTGGTCAATTGCGCCGGCATCATCCGTCGCGCCAACGTGGTCGAGACCACCGAGGAGGAGTGGGACCGGGTGATGGCAGTGAACGTCGGCTCGGTCTTCCTGCTGGGCAAGCATGCAGTCCCAGTGATGGCGGCGGGCGGCGGCGGCTCCATCATCAACATCAGCTCGGGCTGGGGCCTCAAGGGTGGCCCCGATGCTTCCAGCTACTGTGCGTCCAAGGGAGCGGTCGTCAACCTTACACGCGCCATGGCCATCGACCATGGTCCGCAGAACATCCGCGTCAACTGCATCTGCCCCGGCGACACCGACACCCCGATGCTGCGATCGGAGGCTCGCCAGCTCGGGCTTGACGAGGAGGCCTTCCTGGAGGACTCGGCGGACCGGCCCATCAAGCGACTGGGCACGGGAATGGATATCGCTCGTGCGGTCCGCTTCTTCGCCTCCGACGATTCCACCTGGGTGACCGGCTCGACGCTCGTCGTCGACGGTGGCGGGCTAGCCTAGGGCCATGACCGAACGCAACGAGTACGGCAGCGGAGGCAGCCTCTCCACCCGGGCTCGACGTGAGCGCGTGGCGGAGGCGATCCGGCGTTCCAAATACACCTCGGTCACCGACCTTGCCGCGGAGTTCGACGTGTCAGAGGTCACCATCCGCAACGACCTTGACCGGCTCGAAGAGGCTGGCCAGGTGCGTCGAGTGCGTGGCGGGGCCGTCCACCAGGTGGCCGGCACCCTCGAGGTCAGCTTCGAGCAGGACGCCGACACGATGGCCAGGGAGAAGGCGGCTATCGGCGAGCGAGCCGCCAGCCTGGTCGCCAGCGGGGAGACCGTCATGCTCGACATCGGCTCGACCGTGGCGGCGGTCGCCCGTGCCATCGCCCGTCGCACCGATCTGGCCGATGTCACGGTCATCACCAACGGCATCCGTGTGGCGCTCGAACTCGAAGCGGCAGAAGGGGGTGTCTCGGTGCTCGTCACGGGCGGCACCTTGCGAAGCCTGCAGCACTCCCTGGTGAACCCCTTCGGCACGGTCCTGCTCGAACAGTTGCACGCGCACACGGCCATCGTCAGCTGCAACGGCATCGACGCACGCGCGGGTGTCACGAACACCAACGTCGGCGAGGCCGAGGTGAAACGACTCATGCTCAAGGCTGGCAGGCAGCGGGTCGTCGTGGCCGATGGTTCCAAGGTCGGGCAGGTGAGCTTGGTCCATGTCAGCCCGACCGACGACGTCGACATCGTGATCACCGACAGCTCGGCCGATCCCGCGGCCGTGGCGGCACTGCGTGAGCGCGGAGTGGATGTCCAAATCGTCGACTGATCCATCCGGGCTGATGACGCCCCCCCGGATCGACGCCCTCGCTGATCTCATAGACCTGCGTGGCATCCCGCTCTCGGAGCCGGGTGGGAGGTTGCTGCTTCGACTTGACGCCGATGGTCTTGGTCTCCAGGTTTCCTCGGCCCTCTACGAGCGATCCGCCGATGCCTGTGGACCCATCCGGAACATCCGCTTCCTCGATGCTTCCGGCGAAGCGCTGCCCATCCGCTTCCGATCCTGGCCCCACCGAGTCGACCTCGACATGACCGGTCGAACCGCTGCGGTCGCGTTCATCGAGCCGGACCTGCTCATGCTGCGACTTTCCCGCGGTCGCTGGCGCCTTGAGCTGACGCTGGCGCTTGATCGTGGCCAGCACATCGCCAGCGTGGAGGTCGGGGAGGGCGGGATGAACGTGCGTGTTGATGAGGCCGACGGATCCCCCGGATACGCGTGGGCGACGAACGCCCGGATCGCTGACCACTCGATCGACGATCATCCAGCCCACGACCCGATCGTTAGCGTGGAGCTCGATGCCGACTCAGAAGCCGCACTGTTCGTGGGCCGCGGGGACGCAGCCGAGCGAACTCGGCAGCCTTGCCGACCCGATGAGGTGCTTGACGCCGCAGCAACCCGTTGGGCACGTCTGCTCGATCGCGTGCCCTCGGTCGGAGCAGGCGAGTCCGAGCCGTTGCTTCGTGCAGCCTGGACACTGGCCACCAACACGGTCCTGCTAGCGCTGGATGAGCTCGCCACTCCGGCGGTGGTGCCATCGAAGATGGGCTACGTAGCTCTGTGGCAATGGGATGCCTACTTCCACGCCATCGGGCTTCGTCACCTCGACCTGGGCATGGCGCGCGAACAGCTGCGTCTGGCGCTTCGCTGGCAGACGACCGACGGCATGCTCCCTGACCTCGTCCACGATGAAGGCGTGGTCGCGATGAGTGACGACATGGAGGCCGCCGACCGGCAGCGCAGCCTCCTCCACATCGGACGCAAGTCGACTTCGGAGCAGCAGAGATTCCTATCTGCGCCACTGACCAAGCCGCCACTGACGGCGTGGGCCGCCTGGAAGCTATTCGAGATCGATCAGGACAGCTCCTTCCTGGCGGAGGTGTACCCGCCCATCGTCCGCTCACACCGCTGGTGGTTCGAGCGAAGTCGCCCGCCGGGCTTCGACCTGCCGATCTACCTGCACCCATATTCATCAGGCATCGATGACAGCCCACTGTGGGACTTGGGCATGCCCGTGGAGACGCCCGACCTCCCTGCATATCTCGCGCTGCAGGCCGACCACCTGGCCCTGATGGCGGCCGCGCTCGGCGACGACGTCGCGGCGTCGAGCTGGCGCTCGGAGGCGGCACGGACAACGGACGCCCTCGTCGCCCGCCACTGGGACCCGGCGAGCGGTTCATTCCTTTCGCTCCACGACGGTGTACCACTGCGTAGCGATACCGCGATCGGGCTGCTACCCCTGGTCACGGGTCGCCTGCCCCACGACATCAGCACACGCTTGGTAGAGACCCTCCTCGACCGGGAGCGGTTCTGGACGACCTACCCGGTGCCCTCGGTCGCGCTGCGTGACCCCGACTTCGACCCGACGCGGATGTGGCGCGGGCCGACGTGGCTGTTCGTGGACTACTTGATCGTCGACGGCCTGCGTCGGTCCGGCTTCTCCGAGGCGTCACGCACGCTCGCTGAGCGCGCGATGCGGATGGTGGAGCAGGGGACGGGCATGCCGGAGTTCTATCACCCGCTCACGGGAGCGCGCCCGGAGATGGCCAGCGCCACGTTCTCAGGGACGGCTGCTCTGTATGTCGATCTCTTGCTTGGCTTGGTCGAGTGACGACGCGCCGACGGACTAACGGCCACCCAGGCCGGACTGAGCCATGCTGTTGACGATCCAGCGCTGGCCCAGCACGAAGACGATGAGCATGGGCACCACGGAGATCGCCGACGCCGCCATCACGAGCGCGTAGTTGAAGCCGCCGTATTGGCCCTCGAACTGCGACAGCAGGAGCGGGATGGTGAAGGTCTCGGTGGTGTTGAGGAAGATCAGCGGGTAGAAGAAGCTGTTCCAGGTGTCGAGCGCCACGATGATGCCGAGGGCGCCGAGCGCGGGCCGTAGATTGGGGAGCACGACGGAGAAGAACACCCGGCCCCGACTGGCCCCATCGATGGTGGCGGCCTCCTCCAGCTCGATGGGGATGGCTCGTACGAACTGGCGCACCAGGAAGACGGCGAAGGGGCTGCTCAACGCGGCCGGAACGATGAGCGCGAGGTGGGAGTCGATCCAGCCGATGCGGCTGAGCATCACGAAGAGGGGAACGACGATGACCTGCTTGGGCACCATCTGCGTCGCCAGGAAGGCGATGAAGAGTACGCGTCTTCCCGGGAACTCCAGTCGGGCGAAGGCGTAGCCCGCCATCGATGCGGTGAGCAGCGTGCCCAGCACGATCAATGCCGTGATGTAGAGGCTGTTCCAGTAGGCCTGCGGGAAGTCGACCGACTGCCAGGCCTCGGCGAAGTTGTCGAGGACCCACGGATCGGGCCAGATCGACAGTGGCCGCCGCAGGATCTGCTCGAGCGATTTGAACGAGGACAGGATCATGAAGACCAGCGGCCACGCCATCAGGAACGAGAAGACGGCGAGGACCACATAGGTCGCTACGCGCCTAGGCTCGATACGGCGTCGGGCGGGAGCCTGTTGCACCGTCAGGCCTCGTAGTGGACGAAGCGCTTCTGGCCGCCGAACTGGGCTAGGGTCACGATGAGGGTCATGACCAGCAGCATCATCGCGGCGGCGCTAGACACGCCGAGCTCGAAACGCTGGAAGCCAAGGTCGAAGACGTGCAGCACGATCGTGCGAGCGGCGTCCTGGGGGCCGCCATTGTCGGTCAGGATGAAGACCGAGTCGAACGTCTGCAGAGAGCTGATCGCCGCGACCACCGTGGCGAAGAAGATCGTCGGCGTGAGCAACGGGATCTTGATGCGGAAGAGCGTGGTCAAGGGACTGGCGCCATCGACTTTCGCCGCCTCGAGTACCTGCGGCGGGATCGTCTGGATGCCGGCCAGGAAGATGAGCACGTTCAACCCCAGCGACGACCAGATGATCACCACGCAGACGGCGACCAGTGTGAACGTGGGGTCACCTAACCAATCGATCGGCTCGACCCCGGGGATGAGCGCGAAGAGTTGGCTCAAGGCCCCGTCGACGCGAAAGAGCTGCTGCCAGATCATGGCCACGGCCACCGAGCTGGTAACGACCGGGGCCACGACGAGGATCAGGAACACCGGTCGCCCCTTGACCTCGTTGAGAGCCAGGGCCAGGCCCAGCGCCAGGCCAAGTCCGATGGGGATGGTGATAAGGCCGATGGCGATGGTGTTGACGACCGAGTGGATGAAGCGCGGGTCTTCGAGCTGGTCGATGAAGTTGTCGAGGCCTACCCACTCGGCGGCTGTCAGGCCGTCCCATTCGAGGAAGGCGAGGGCGAGCCCGGCAACCAGCGGTAAAGCCACGAAGAGGAACGTCCCGAAGACCTGTGGCGCCAGCAAGACGAGGCCCCAGCGTCGATCGCTGGCGCGCCAAGGGGCCTCAGTCTTTGGCTGCGGGACCTTGGGGGGCGGTGTGCGCAGGGCCTTGCGCCAGCGCATCCGCGACAGTGGGCGCATCGTCATGACAAGGGCCGACGGCCGGGCACCTCGACGATGCCGGCCGTCGTACGAGGCTCTCCTCGTTGGTGCGGTCTACTCGGACTGGGCGATCAGGTCGGAGATCGCGGCGACCGTCTCGTCGACGCTGGCGCGACCCTCGTACATCTCTTGCATCGCAGTGGAGATGTCACCCGATAGGCCAGGCACCCGGGCCTCAGCCGGGAAGTTGGCATAGCCCAGGTCCCGGACGGAGATGAACTCCTGGGCGCTCGCAGGGTAGCCCTCGAGCACGATGTCGTCTGCACCCTTGATGGAGGGGACGGCGTTGCCACCCCCACTCAATCGGAAGCGCTGACCGTCGGCGGAGAGGAACTCCTCGTAGAAGTCCCAGGCGGCATCGGCGTTGTCGGTGCCCTTGTTGATGCCCAGGTACGCCGCCGCGACACCGGTGGGGCGGGCGGCACCGTCTGGCGTGGGCCAGCGCACGATGTCGTAGCTGTCACCCTCACCCAGCGATTCCACTAGGCCGATGGTGTATCGACCCTGCGAGAAGAAACCGGCGTCGTGGTTGACGAACGTGGGATCGGCCCCGGGCTCGGGCATAGTGTCAGCCAACGCGAACTGACCGGCCTGGAAGCGCTTGGCCAGCTCCTCCAGAGCGGCGATCGAGTTCGGGTCGTCGGGCAGCACGAAGTTGCCGTCCTCGTCGTAGACCTGGCCGTCGTTCGCTGTCACCCAGCTCCAGTGGGTAGCCCAGTAGTTCCAGAAGATGGCCCCCAGCTTGTCGGCCGCGTCCAGAGCGTCGATCATCTCGAGAAACTTGTCGGTGGTCCACTCGTCGTTGGCTGCCAGCTCCGCCGGATCTTCCGTGATGCCCGCGGCCTCAAGGGCCTGCTTGTCGTACCACAGCATGTCCGGATTACTGTCGACGGGGATGCCGAAGATCTGGCCGTCCTTGGCCGCCGCGCCGTACAGCGTGTCGATGAAGTCGTCCGCCGAGATCTGGCTGTCCTCAGCCGCGAGGAAGTCGTTGAGCGGGAGCAGCACCCCCGAGTCGACGAACTTGCCGATGTTGTCGTCACCGATGTAGAAGAGGTCTGGCGCGGTTCCGGAGATCAGCTGTGCCAGCAGCTTGGAGTGGTAGTCCGAGTACGACGGCACGGGCTGTAGGCTCACGTCGATCTCGGGATGACGCTCCATGAATGCCGCGTCGAACTCGTCGAATCGACCGAGCTCGTCCGGGTTGCCCCAAGTCGACCAGACGATCTCGGTCTTGTCCTGCGCCAACACAGCGCCCGGGAGCGCCGTTCCGACCAGTGCGACGGCTCCGACCAGCGCTAGCGTACCGGCTGCCAAGCGACTCTTGCGATTCCGATGCATGTCTCGCCCCGTCCTCCTATGTGCTTGCGATTGTGAAACCTCCACGAGTGCCAAGATTGTGAAAGGCCCATCGATGCTTGTCAATAGAAACGACCGATGGGTCCCAACCGTTTCGACCCGGAAAGTCAGGTCAGTGCATCGCGCCGACAGGGCCGGGCTTCGGCTCGAGCTCGACCCTGCTTCAAAGCCGCACGAAGCAGCGACTGCCGACTTCCCGACGCAGCCCAGTCGCAAGGACGGCCTGAGCACGAAGTGCACCGAGCACTGGCGCAGCTACGTGAAGGGCCTATGCGAGGCGCGGATCCGGGTGTGACCGACGGCTCTTGACCCCCGCTCCCCCCGGGAGTCTCGTCAGAACCGAGCAGCAGGCGAGAGCCGGCAGTCGCCGGCGGACCTACTGCCCGGGGGCGTACCCGCGCCAGGAGGTGACTCCATGAAGGCATCGTTGCTGCCGCGTCGCGGCGAGGGCAGGACCGCGACCGCGGTCCTCGCGTTGGTGGCTGCATCCGCGCTGTGGAGCCCGTCCGCATGGGCGCAGGTGGACGCCACCCCGGCGCCCGCCATCGACTGGCGGACCGAGGTCGTCCAGCTGAGTGCCGACTCCATGGCGCTCGAGGCGAACGACCTGGTGTTCACCACGCTCGGGGCGCCGCTCGGCTACGGGTCCGACCCGGGCGGCCCTGACTACTGGACGCTCGAGGTCGAGTGGACCGAGCACGGCGTCGACCAGCGCCTGAACATCTACTTCGGCTCCGATGGCACCGACTGGTGGGTGGACGAGGTCCGGACGTACGACGGCTATCCGCAGGGCGAGTGGATCTACTACCAGGCGCCGATGCTGCGCGCCCCCCTTGGCGAGACCATCGTCGGTGATGTACGCCTCGAAGGCATCGGCACCGGCCGACCCGAGTCGGACCTCAAGGTGCCGGGCGTATTGACCATCAGCGGCATGACGCTCGCGGTCAGCCCTCGGTCGCTGGACGGGATGTACGCTGCGCCGCCCGATGGCGGGATGGCGGCGGAGACCGACCCATTCGAGCCCGGGCAGCCGCTCCACTGCAGTGGCGTCCTCCAGCTCGACCCTGCGGCCGCGCACCAGCGGATCCTCGACGCCGGGTACCGCGTCTCGTATCGGCTGATGCACCCGACCAAGCCGGCCGAGGTGCTGCTCGATCCGCCTGAGGGGACGATCGAGTCGACCGCGCTGGGCGGCTACGGCGAGATCGTCGTGTTCGTGAACGACCCGTCCCTGGGTGCCGCACCACAGGCGACCTGGCCGCCCGATTGTGCGAACGCGCCGTCACCGGCTCCGCTCGGCGCGATGGACCCCGCTCCCTTCACGGGCACCCTCGACGATACCGACTGGTACGGCGCCCCCACGGTGACCTACGGGGACCCGATGCAGCGCCAGGAAGACGTCACGTTGCGTATGACCTGGGATGCGAGCGACCCACGCATCACGGGCGACGTGACGTATGCCGGGACTTGGCACATGTTCCCACGTGCCTACCTGACGCTGGATGCCGCGACCATCGTGGTCACCAACGATGGTGGACGCTGGGTGGGCACTGGCACGGGTCTGCAGATGGACGGCGAGCACGCAGCCCCCTTCACGGCCGTGCTTGCCGGCGAGGGTGCGTACAGCGGTCTGACGGCGTATGTCGTCCTCGATCGGATGGAGTCGACTCTCCAGGGCGCGATCTTCCCCGGCCCGATGCCGGAGGCGCCGTCGGAGGGATAGCGATTCGGCCCGTCGGCGATGGCTGCGGACGCGCTCATCCGGCCGTGAACGGTGGCGAAGGCCGGCCCTGAGCAGGGCCCACGGCCCCCGTCGACGGTCCTCGCTCACCCAGGCGGGCTATCCGGCTCTTGACCCGCTGGGCGGGGATCTGACGATACGGACAGCAGTAGGGGGATGGGTGGATGTGGTTCTCTGCTGGTGGACGTGCTTGGTGCTGGCCAAGCCGGAGGCGTAGCGTGCGGACTCCGGCTGGCATCCTCCTCCGGACCGTCATCATCTGGCTTCTGGCCATGACGCTGACGGGTTGCGAGGTCATCGGTGGTTTGTTGCCGGACGATCTCCGTGACGGCCGATCGGTCCCCGAGGAAGCCTTCTGCGTCGAGTACGAAGTGCTCCCGCTGGGCGGACAGGAGGTCACCCCCGAGCTCGTCGAGCAGACACGCACGATCATCGAGGAGCGCGTCAACGCGCTGGGCGTAGCGGAGCCCGTCGTGCTGAGCCGCGACGCGAACCACATCTCGGTCGAACTGCCTGGCCTTGCGGCCGAGGACATCACGGAGGTGCGCAGCCTTGTCGGCACCACCGGCGAACTCGAGTTCATGCCCGTGCCGGACGCGCTCCAGGGCACCGTCGGCGAGGGTCGGCTGCCCGAGGGCATGAAGGAGCTGGAGCCGCTCTTCACCGGCGTCGAGATCGACAGCGCCGCCCTCGCCCAGGACCAGACGACCGGCGAGATCGTCGTGGACCTGCAGCTCAAGGAGACCGGCGCGCGGCTCTTCGACGATTACGCCGCGGAGCACTACGGCGACCAGTTCGCCATCGTCCTCGACGACCGGGTCATGTCGGCGCCCGCCATCCGGGCCACTCGTTTCGGGGGCCAGGCCCAGATCTCCGGAGGCCCGGGGGGCTTCTCGGTGAACGAGGCCAACAGACTGGTGACCGTCCTCAGAACCGGCCCACTACCCCTGCCGGTCCGGAAGGTCGGCGAAGGGGCCTGCGGCGGGGTGCTGGTCCCGGCCACCGGGGCCAAGGTGACCGGCACGATCGTCCTGCCGGAGGAGGCCGTCCTGCCGGAGGGTGCGACCTGGAGGGTCAGGCTGGAGGACACGCCGCGTGCCGTTGCGCCAGCCGTCCTGGTCGCCGAGGCCGACGGTGTGACCGGCCCGGCCATGACTGAGATTCGGTTCGAGATCCCGTACGATATGGACGGCCTCGACCCGGCCGCTACCCACACCCTCCGCGCCCGGGTCGATGACGCCGACGGCGTGATGCGCTTCATCAGCGAGGCTGCCATCCCCGTCACCACCGACGGTACGTTGACCGAGGGTGTGAGCCTCCCGGTGGTCGACGCGAGGCGCGGCGGGTTCGCCGACGGCCCGACGCCGGCCGTGTCTCAGGCGGACGTTGCCGCCCCGGCCGAGGACCTGCGCGTGGGGCGCAGCCTGGGCAACCCGGATGCGCCGATCAGGATCGACGTCTTCGCGGATCCGCAGTGCCCGCCCTGTGCCGCCTATGCGGAGTACATCGAGCCGCTTCTCATCGGGGGCCCGGTCGCTGACGGGGAGGTCTTCCTGACCTACAAGGACTTCCCATTCATCAGCCCGGAGTCGCTCGACGCAGCCGTCGCCATGCGCGTCGCGGAGGCGATGGGCGGCAAGTTCTGGGACTATCACGCGCTCGTCTTCCACAACCAGCACGGCGTGGAACAGGGCGCGTTCAGCCTGGCGCGCCTGGCCGACATGGCCGAGCTGGTGGGCCTCGATCGAGCTGCCTTCCTCGCGGAGATGTGGGACCCGACCATCTATCAGGAAGTCGTCGTCGCCGAGACGGCCGAAGCCGCGGCGCTGGGCCTCAGTAGCGTTCCCTCCGTCCTGGTGAACGGGCAGCCCATCCCCGGCGGCGTGCCGACGTGGGATGTGCTCTCCGCAGCGATCGAGGCTGCCGCGAGCGGCGCTGGATAGACCATCGAGTCCCTGCCCGTGTGATCAGCCGGGCTGGCCGCGCACGCCCAGCCACTGCGCGCGTTCGCTGCCTGCTCGATGCTCTCGCCTGAGCACCGCCTGTGTGGAAGCCACGCCTCACCGCCGCCGCATGCGAGGCTCCGGATGCCACGGGCCCGGGCTGTTCTACGCAGGCGGATGAGTCGGTCCATCGCGCCGCCTCGGAACCATCGGGGTCAGGCGGGCTGATCGACGCCCCGGATTCGCTCCTGGCGCGACGCGCCGACTCCGACCAGGATCCAGCTCAGACCGAAGGCGACCGCGCCCGCGAGCATCAGCCATCCGTCACTCGCGTGGTCGGTCGCGACGATGGTGACCAGTTGCACGAGGGCGCCCGCGCTGAGAAGCACGGCGGTCGAGCGCGTCAGCCCGCCGGCCACGGTGGAGATGATCCCGAAGAGCAGCGATCCCAAGAGCGCGAAGACGACCCCGGCCATCCAGAACGCGTAGGGCGTCAGGTCCCCGACGAGGGGACGGTCGCCCACCGAGACTTCGGCGAGGGACCCGCCCATCAGCAGCGCGACGCCGACCGCCGGCAGCAGGAAGCTCGCCCACACGAACCTTGGGTGCGACCTCGACTGCACCGCGCTCAACGCCGCGAGCGCGACCACGAACATCGACAGCGTCAGGCTGACGAGCAGCATCACCAGGCCCGTCATCGCCGGGTCGTCCCTGACCGCTGTCGCGAGGGCGAGCATCCACAGCGCGCCACCGGCCATCGCCGCACCCGCACCGAGCCTCGCTGAGCGCGGCGTGCTCGTCTGCTCCGCGCCGCGGGCACCGACGGCATGGAGGTGTGCGTCCAAGGCCCCCAGGAGGAGGTCGAGCGAATTGAACGGTCCCGGCGGCCGGTCCTCGAGCAACAGCGTCAGCTCCTCGCCGTAGCGCTCTCGCCAAGCTTTGGGGTAGAGCCGGATGAGGATGCTCATCGGGTGTCCCCGGCCAGGCGACGGAGGCCGAGCGTCGCGAACGCCGAGAGCTCCTGGAGCTGGGTCTCCAGGACGCTCGCGCCGAGACCGGTCAAGCGATAGGGTCGGCGCCGGTCGACCTTCGGGAGCGCCTCGATGAGACCCCGCTCCTCGAGCCGGGCGAGCGCGGCATAGAGGGTGCCCGGGCCCATCGGCCTGCCGGTCGCCTCTTCCACGTCGAGCATGATGGCATAGCCGTGCTTGGGCCCCTCGCCCAGGCTCACGAGGATGAGCAGCGCGGGCTCGGCGAACCGGCCAAGGTCCGGTAGCTTGGTCTCCATCGAACCCAGTCTAGGTGGCCGCGGTCGCGGCCACCGCTCGGTCCGTCGTGGCAGAAGTGAGGGCTCGCCGAAGCAGCACGATGCCGAGGAGCAGGCACCACAGCAATAGCCCGGGGATCGAGATCATGAACAGGAACCAGGTCTCTTCGGGCAGGCCGTCGAGGATCCCGAGCGGACCCAGGACCCCCAACAGGCGGAAAGCCGGGACGAGCGCGAGGGCGCACACGGCGATGGGGAAGGAGCGGGTGCGCATGCCCATCAGCGCCACGCCGACCACCCACAGGCAGGACGCGGTGACGGCTGCCTGCGCGAACCCGTGCATGCCGATCATCTGGATGGCCAGGTAGGCTGCCTCGCCCCAGTCGCGGTCCAGACCATCGATGTACAGGAGCGGTTCCACGCCGAGGCGAAGGACGCCGTGCATGAAGAAGAATGCGCTCGCGAACAACCCGAACGCGGTCGTGAGTCGCAAGGCCAGCGTGTCCGCGCGTGCGGCCAGGGAATCCGACACCGCGAGGACCGCGATGGTCAGGTTGATCGCCATGAGGAGCAGGGCGAAGCCTCCCTGCGCGTAGATCTGACCGTTCTCACGCAGGAACCAGAGGCTCACCGTGGGGCTGTCCGTGTCCTCGAAGCCCATGTTCGGCGGGGCGAGCTCCAGGGTGAACCAGGTGATGCCCGCGACCGCGAACACGATGAGCGCCAGCGCCCCGACCTTCGACCTGCTTCTCATGACCCCTCCGCTTGCGTCGTGCATCGTCACACGATATATCGTGCGACGATATATACGCCACCGTTCAGGCCGTGTCAAGGCATAGCGGCACTGATACCCGCCACACGGTCGTCGGTCGCTGTCGCACCGTCCCACGATCTCGGTCGATGCCGCCACCCCAGCCAGTTCGCCGCCTGCGCCGCGTTCAGACGACCGGTCCGCCGGTACAGCTCCGAGAGGTGCTGGCGGACCGTCGTCTCGCTGGGCCTCCTCGGCGGCAACGCACGCTCGTGCGAGGCACAGTCGCATCGCCGTCGCCTCGTCGCCTCAGCCTCCCAGCAAGCGGAAGGCCAGATGTCTGCCCAGGCCTCGCCGCAGCGCCGATGCGAACCAGGCCGTCGATGCGCAGGACGATCTCGGCCGTGGTCGGTCCTAGCGTGGCTGGGTCAATGCCGTCGACTCCCCCGTCGCCGGGTCGAAGATCTCCGCGGTCGCGCCGCCGGCTCCGCCACCGCCGGTGATGAGCACGCGGCCGTCATCGAGCAGCGCGGCTGTCTCGCCTTCGCGGGGTTCGGTGAACCAGCCGATGTGCTCGAACAGACCGGTCGCCGGGTCGTAGACCTCCACGGATCGGTTGCCTTCGATGAAGGCCAGGCCTGAGCCGCCGGTGATGAGCACTCGCCCGTCGTCGAGCGCCGTGGCCTGGTGCCCGTAGCGGACCTGGCGGAGCGTGCCCGCCGGCAGGAAGCTCCCCGTGGCCGGGTCGTAGAGCTCGGCCGAGGCGAGCCCGTTGACCCCGGACGCGCCGCCGGCGATGAGCACACGCCCATCGGCCAGCCGCGTAGCGGAATGCTCCGCACGGTCGCGAAGGGGCCGCCCGAGCGAGGCGAACTCGCCCGTGGTCGGGTCGAAGAGCTCGGCGTTCTCGGCCTGGTTCGTGAAATAGTCACCCACGCCCCCGACCAGCAGCACAGTACCGTCGGCCAGCAGCGTGGCCGTGCCGCCGTCCCGCGGCTCGAGCGGACGACCGGTGGCGGCGAATTCGCCCGAAGCCGGGTCGAGCAGCCAGGCCGAGACCGCAGTCCCCTGGGTCGGTCCGACCACCAGCACGCGGCCGTCCTCGAGCACGCATACCAGGTCGACCTGGTAGAGGCCCCGGGGTCCCTTGAGCCGCTTCGAGGTGCCGGTCGCGGGGTCGAACGACTCGACCGAGGTGGACGGCTGTTCGAGCCCACCGCCGCCGATGATGAGTACGGTCCCGTCGCTCAGCGGAAGCGCCCAGTGGCCAGCACGACGCGATCTGAGGCGGCCGTCATCGGTGAAGCGACCGTCAGCCGGGTCGTAGACCTCGGCCGACGCCAGGTGGTCCTGCGAGCGCAAGTCGGCCTTGTATCCGCCGCTCAGCAGGATGCGCCCGTCGTCGAGCCGGGCGGCGGCGTGACCGGATCTGCCTTCGACCAGCACTCGGACCGGCTTGCCCGACACCGGCGGGCCCTGGGGCATCTCGGGGGTCAGTTCGCTCATCGTGGCCATGGCCGAGGAGGCGCGTGGCGGCAGGCCCATGAGCCAGCGCAACTCGCTCTCGGCGACCTGGGCCGAAGCCAGGGCAGATACGTAGTCCTCAAGGGCAGACCGTGCAGCCGGATCGGCGGCGAGGGTGCGTTCGGTCTCGGCCAGGTCACGCCAACGGTCGGCGGCGTCGGTGACGAGGATGTCGAGGCCCCCGGGCAAGTCGAGGTCCTGGAGGGCCGTGGCGAAGCCGGCGTCGCGCTCCGCTGCCGCGGACCAGGCGCTCTCTTGCTCCTCCCGCGGCAGTTCCGCGATGGCCATGGCTTCGTCGGGCGGCGGCTCGTACGGGGTGGAGGCCTCGAGATAGGCCGCCGCGACCTCGACGTCCATCCCTTCACGCCATGGCGGCGGCTTCATCGACGAGGCGAGCATGGGTGCGAAGAAGCCCAGGCACATGGCCTCGCCGTCGGTCTCGGGATCGCTGCCTCCGCACGCATCCACGGCCACGCGGAGGGCCTCGGCCGTGAGCGGCGCGACGAGGTCGCACAGGGCCCGGGCGTCGTCGTTGGGTGCCTCGGAGACACAGGCGATGCGGACATCGGCGAGGAGCGCCTCTTCCTCCGAAGCCGGCCGCTCGACCTGCGTGGCGCCGGCGAAGTAGTCGGTCGCATCCCCTGGTGGGATGACGTAGAGGCCGGAAGCGCCGCCGCCGTCGTCCCGGTGCCACGCGGCGGAGGCCCAGGCCGCGCCATCCGGGGAGATGGCCAGGCTGTTGACGCAGGCACCGCGGAGGTGGGTCGTCCAGGCCGAGCCATCGAACGCATCGAGCTCCGAGCACTCCCAGCCGACACGCGGCGTGAGCCACAGCGTGCCGTCGCCGCTGAACTCCATGAAGAGCGGCGCATGGTCGTCGGCGGAGGTAGTCGGTGGCACACCGTCGGCCTTTCCCAGGACGGTCCACGACTCGCCGTCGAAGCGAGCCAGCTGGGCTCCGCCGGGACGGCTCACGAGGTAGACCCACAGCGAGCCGTCGGGTGCGACAGCGATGGCCTCGGCGCGGGCCTCACGGTCCCTCCCGAGCGGGTGCTGGACCCACCACGACTCGCCGTCGAAGCGAGCCAGGCCGCCCGGCTTCTTCGGCGCCATGCCGCGCACGGCCACCCAGACCGAGCCGTCCGGGGTCTGCTCGACATCGGCGATCTCGCCCCAGTCGCCGGCCAGGCGCGGGAAGCCAGTCTCGTCGGTGAATCTGGTCCACGCGCCGTCGGCCAGGCGGGCCACTGTCGGTCCCCCGTCGAATCGGCGAAGACCGGCCCAGACGGTGCCATCGGGGAGGTAGTAGTAGCTATCGGCGTCGTCCAGTGACTTGGTGGTCGGCGACCAGCCCCTGCCGTCGAAGACGAGGTCGCCGAGCCACAGCGCGCCTTCCGCGTCCACGTGCAGCTGCCGGGGGTACGGGGCGTAGACCCCGGGACCGATAGCCGCGATGGGATCGGGCTGGCCGAAGCGGAAGACCTGCTCGACTTCCTCACCCGCCGCACGTCCCGCGTCACAGCACATGACGGCACGTCCATCGGGATCGAACGTGATGCTGTTGTCGCTCCCGAATAGGGCGTGGCCTGCGCCGTCGCTGACGACCTTCCAGACGCCGTCTTCGACGGCCTCGATGATGGCGCTTCCGGCGCCGGGCTCCAGGTCGTCTGCCGCAGGCCCAGCAGCAAGGAGCGGCGCGAACGTCGCTGCGACCAGCGCGACCATGGTCACGACGGAGACAGCAAGCCGAAGCGCTCGAGGGCGTGAAGTGAAGACCGTCATCGCAAGACCTCGAGCGGCACGCTGCGCCAGCTGTCCATGAGACACAAGTGCCAACCGGACCGCGCTGTGTGAACTGCGTCGGGATGTGCGTCGAGCCGCACTCGGTGCCAGGAGCGACCACGTGTCGAGCAGCCTCGACACGTCCAGGTTGTCGCACCGCGCGACCCCGAGGGTCGATCACGACACCGCACGCCCGTGCGGAAAGACGAATCGAAAGACCGCGGCGCCCGGGCGTCGGCACTCCGAACGCTTCCGCCGGTTCAGAGTGCCGTGCAAGCTGCGGGGCGAGCGTGGCCTGCTTGCGGCCGCCACCTGCTCGGCGAATCGATGTCACCGGATGGATAGGAACCCGATGCTGCCTGCCCCTATGGTCTGACACGCGGAGAGATGCTCCGCACCGCAGAGGTCGCGTCAGTGCAGCGAGCGCTCGTCGAACGGGCCAGGAGCGGGGACCTGGAGGCCTTCACACAGCTGGTGGAGATGGCCTTCCCGCGCCTGAAGGGCGTCGCCTATCTCATCCTGCGCGACGCCGATCGGGCCGAGGACGCCGTCCAGGAGGCCCTCGTGGCGGCCTGGCAGGACCTGCGCGCCCTGCGCGATCCCGACGCCTGGGACGCCTGGCTGCGACGCCTCCTGGTCCGGACCTGCTATCGGCTCGCGAAGAAGGACCGGCGTCACGCCCAGGTCGCGTCGGGGGTGCGACCCGACCCGGGGAACGACCGCTTTGCGGACGCCGCCGCCAGTGTCGCCGAGCGCGAGTGGATCCTCGCCGAGCTCGGTCGTCTCGACGTCGAGAAGCGCTCGGTCATCGTCCTGCACTACTACCTCGACCTGCCCATGGGCGAGGTGGCCGAGATCCTCGATCTCCCCTATGGGACCGCCGCGTCCCGCCTCCACCGCGGACTCGAGCTCATGCGCGCCTCGATGCACGGCGTGAGCGAGCCCGACGGCAGTGTCGAACCGGAGCGTCAGGCATGAACGAGCAGCAGCGCTTCCAGCGCATCGTCGCCGACAGCGTCAGCGGCATCGGACCGCTGGCACCGTCCACCGGTGCCATCGAGCGGACCATCTCCCGTGCGGGTGGCCGGCGGCAGCGGCCGCGCTGGCTCGCGCTCATCAAGGAGCCCCCCATGCGCCGTTCATCCCGCCTCGTCGTCGGCTCACCCACGGCACGCGTCGCGACCGTCATGCTCGCGACGATCCTTCTCGCCCTGATGCTCGCGGCGGCTGCCGTGGCCGGTAGCCGGCTGCTGACCGACGATGGTAGGACCGCCATGGGTAACGGGCCGATCATCGTGGGCGGTACGGCGTACGACCCGTACACGGGCGAGACCGGGCCGGATCCGTGCAACTGCACGACCGACGCGAGCTGGTCGGCCGATGGTCGGCGCGTGGCCTTCCGCCGGTCGTCGCGCATCCTGGTGATCGACCTGGCAGATGAACGTGAACGAGAGCTCACCGACTGCACGGGTTGCGACGACGACCACATCTCGATGGCCGCGGACGGCAGCAGCGTGGCTTTCACCGACGAGGGTGACGTCTGGCTCGTGGACGTCGACACTGGCACGCGGATCCAGGTCACTGACCTCGGGGAGGGACGCCATGCGCGGTCGCCGGCCCTTGATCCAGGCGGCGAGCGGGTGGCCTTCGTCATCGACGGTGAACCCGGGATCTGGGTGACCGGCCTTGGTGGTGGCCAGCCGGGGCAACTGACCGCGGACACCGGCCCGGTCGACCCCGATTTCGCCATCGGCCCGTACGGACCAGCTTGGTCTCCCGATGGCCGGACGGTCGCCTACCTCCGGGAGCCCATGCTGGACCTGCAGCTGTGGTTGATCGACGTCGCGACGGGGGAACAGCGGCAGATCCACGACTGGCCCGGTTGCTGCATGACCGGTTGGGGCGGGCCGGCCTGGTCGCCCGATGGCCGCGAGTTGGCGGTCGTCGCCACGGACCCGACCTGGGCCCACGGCACTAGCTCGCCCTGGTTCTTGTGGGTTGTCGCTGCCGATGGCTCGACCACGCGGAACCTCGGCGCTGCCGATCTGGGCCGTCCCGCCTGGCGGCCAGTGCCGCTGGCAGTGGCCGCGACACCGCCGCCGGAGGCCGACGCCGAGGACTCGCCCATGCCCACGTGAATCGAGCGACCTTTCCACACGATCCGGCCCACGGTCTTGTCGACCACAGCCGGGTGATGTCGATGAAGGGGGGGCAGGAGGATCACGTGCGCAAGTCCATGACGGCCATCGGTGCGCTGTCGCTGCTACTGCTGACGACTGGGGGTCTCGCCCAGGCCCAGAGCCCGGACCCGTCGGCCCACCCGGGCGATGGTGTCCCCGATCCGGCCGGCCGCATCGCCTTCGGCCACTACGTGGGGCAGTCGCCGGACGATGTCCAGGTCGTGGCGCTGTACGCCATCGACCCCGACGGCAGCGACCTGGTGCAGTTGACCGAGGGCGACAGCGCGCATCCAGCCTGGTCACGCGACGGCACACGGATCGCGTTCGACAAGCTAGAGCCGGACGGCTCTTGGCGGATCGCCACCATCGCCGCGGACGGCAGCGACCTGCAGGTGCTGACCTCGGGGCCGGGCGTGTCCGAGGCTCCATCGTGGTCGCCGGACGGCAGCTGGATCGCCTATGACTGCGCTCCGACCCCATGGACCGACGACAGCTGGCACACCTCGCTCTGCCGGATCGACGCTGACGGCTCCAACCCGGGCCTCCTCGGCGAGCCAGACACCTTCGACACCGAGCCACGCATCTCACCCGATGGCACGAGCGTCGTCTTCCTGCGCTGGGCTTCGGATGCGGACGGCTGGCACACGACCCTCATGGTCCGCGACCTGGAGTCGGGCGACGAGCGCGCCATCCCTGCTGTCGGCAACGCGGTCGAGCACCCGGCCTGGTCGCCGGATGGGCGGTGGATCATGTACAACGTCGCGTCGTACCTGACGGACGACGTCCCGAAGGACCAGCTCGAGCGCGTGGCGGCCGACGGCAGCGGTGAGCCCGAGGTGCTCGTCGAGGCCACAGCGACCCAGGCCGCCTTCAAGCCGGCGTACTCGCCCGACGGGGCCCGCATCGTCTTCGGCTGTCTCGGACCGGGCGGCGACGAAGCCATGTGCATGGCAGACGACGACGGTGCGAACGTCGTGATCTTCGTCGACGATCCCGGGGTCAACGAGAACCACTTCAGCTGGGGCGTCGCTGCCGAGTAGGGGGCGCGGCCCGACCTTCCCAGGGGGCCTGAGGCGTCGGATGTTGCGCACCGGAGAACGAATGGTGCGAAAGGCCCTTGACGGTCTCAAGGGGCGCGTCCGCACCATCCGGATAGCGCTCCGTCGGAGCGTGCAACGTTGGAGAAGTGGGGAGAACGCACGTGGGTCACCGACACCTCAGCCTCCTCACCGTGACGGGCCTGTTCTGGTTCTTCGCGGTCTCGAGCTTCATCCTCGGCACGAACCTGGACGGGCAGGATCTGCTGTGGGGGTCGCCGAACGAGATCGCCCTGAGGCTGGCGATCAGGGTCGCTCCCGGCGTCTTCAGCGTCGTGGCGTTGGCACTGAGCGTCGCGCTGGCCCGCACGGCCCCCTCGTCGATGGTGACTATCGGCCTGGGCCTCCTCGCGTGGCTACTGATCGGGTCCAGCTTCGGGTACCCGGTCGACCTGCCGCTCTACGAGATCCCAGCCGGCAATCTCCTCGTCTCCGCCCTCGGGATCGTCCTCGCCGCACTCTTCTTCCGCCGCGTCGTCCGGGCGACATCGGGCCTTGCCAGCGACGATCGGACGCTGTAGCTGGGAGCCGGCCATGGTCGACGGGGTCGGCCGTGCCTGAGCCCGTGGCCACCGTGCCTGCCGTCGCCGCCGGCCGAGGCCTCACTGCGGCAGCCTGGCCGAGCAAGCCTGCCCAGTCGGTTACATCGAGATGGGCCTGGCACACGCCTTCGGCAGGGTCACGGTGCTGTCCGAACCGACCTTGGTCAGGTCGAGGCGCACGCTGAAGTCGCCGTCGAGGCCGACGGGCTCATAAGCGCCACTGAAGGCGCCCTCGTAGCGCACGGGGTAGCCCGTCTCGGTGTCGATATAGATGTCCGCGTCGCCGGCGCCGCGCAGGGCCTGGCCGAAGGTCTGTACGGTGGGGTCGCTACTCTCCTGTGCCGCCGTCAGGAAGGTCGGCCCATCGATGACGTAGTGGTCGACCGCGACGCCGTCGATGGACTCGGCCCCGATGAGGATGCCGTTGGCCACGTCGCTATCGGTCAGGATGGCCATGAGGGTCCTTGGGCTGAGCTGGCTCAGGGCCTCCGTGACGTCGGTGTCCTCCGTCTGGATGCAGAGATCGGTAAGCCCGGAGACGACGACGTAGTTGCCGTCCTCCACGACGTAGACGCTGACTTGCTTCGGCCGGAAGAGATTCACCAGCTTGCCGCCGACCTGGGCTGCGACCGGTCCGAGCAGGTCGCCAGTGATGTCGATGCGGTACTGCTGCTGCTCATCCCCGACGAGCTGCACCGTCAGGTCGCCGGACATCTCCTCGCCCATCAGTGAGCCCGAGGCGCTCAAGGTGGCGGTCGCCTCCAGCGAGGTCAAGTCGCCGAGTGACGTGAGGGGGATGGGGATCGCGGTGGAGGCGTCTGTAGGGTCCCCATCCCCCGGCGCCGGTGACTGCCCCAGCGCGCTCGCTCCACTCGTCAGCAGCGAGGCGACCATGACAGCGATGGCCAGGAAACGCCAGCGACGCCCGCCACGGGGTCGGAGCGCTGATTGCTGTGCGGACATCCTTGTCCCTCCCTTGGACCTGCGGTTATCGAGGAGAAGCATGATGCGCACGGGGCCGCCGTGTGCGCCCATTCGGTCGGCTCGCCAGTCTACAGCGCAGACCCACGGGCGCATATCGGCGCCATGTGAGTACCCCCGGGTCGGCGCCCGCCGTAACGCCGCTGAATGAGTCACGCGCACACGCCGCACTCGAACGACGCCAGGCGGGCTGTCGACCAAATCGGAAGGAACGGCTGGGCGCCCTGCACCATAGTTGTTGAGGCGCCCAGCAAGGCGGCGCCACCAGCGGAGTCAGAGTGGACACCGACCTCGTCCGCAGTGCGATGCGGGGGGACGAGCGGGCCTTCACCGAGATCGTGAACAGCGTGGCCGACCGCTTCCTCGGTGTGGCCCACCGGATCCTGCGGGACGCCGCGCTCGCGGAGGACGCGGTGCAGCAGGCGCTGCTCAACGCGTGGCGAGACCTGCCGGACCTGCGGGATCCAGCCAAGTTCGAGGGCTGGTCCTACCGGCTCCTCATCCGTGCCTGCTATATGGAGGCACGCAGGCGCAAGCGTTGGCATCCGACGACGATCGTCCGGTCGATCGCAGAGCCGACCGCCCCGGACCTCATCGGCGGCATCATCGAACGGGAACGACTGGAGCGAGGCTTCGGACGTCTGTCGCTCGACCACCGCGCGGTGTTGGTCCTTACCTACTACCTGGACCTGCCATCCGAGCAGGTCGCCCAAGTCCTCGACGTCCCGGTCGGGACGGTCCACTCCCGGCTACATCGAGCCCAGCGGGCGCTCCGTGGTGCCCTCGAGGCGGACGGGCGTGCGCCGCAGACGACACCCACGACACAGGCGATCGAATGAATGACCCACACGACCCACACATGAACGACCGGGAGATGGACGCCGTTCTGCGTGCATGGATGTCCGAAGCGCCCACCGGCCAGCCCGATCGCAGCCGTGTCGTGGGCAACGTCGTCAGCCGACTCGGCCCGACAAGCCCACGCCGACATCGCTGGCTCCCGTTCCCGGCGTCACGCCGAGAGACCACGATCCCGGCCGCCCATCTGGGACCTGCCAGCCAGCCCGACCGCATCCAGGCCACCAACAGCCGTACCCCCACCATCATCGGGAGGACCCAATCCATGCTCAGCCCAACCAGGGCCATCATCGCCAGCGCCCTCGTCTTCGCCGTCGGCGGTACCTACCTCGTCGCCCAACCCATCGGCCAGCAGGCGACCACCGTCCCTGCAGCGGAAGGCGACGCGGTGTCGATGGACGCCGCATGGGTCACCGGCACCCTCTTGCATGCGCCCACGTGCACCCCGCCCGAGCGCACGATCGATGGCGACGTGGTCCACGAGGCAGGCTACCGCTGCGAGTCGCAGATATGGGAGACCGATGACCCCCGCCTGAACGGCTGGGCGACACCGTCGTGGAATGCGGACGTCTATCGACTCGGCTCGGACGTCTCTGTGTCCGTCGGTATCTACGAGGTCGAGACCGACACTGGTCGGTGGCTGTGCTCCTCCGGTCCGACCGTGGCCCAAGGGTCCGGGCTGTACGTCTCCACGGACCCCGAGACCATCACGTGTGAGGGGCAAGACGCCTATGCGGGGCTTGCAGCGGTGCTCGACGTGGACCTCGACGCTGGCTCCGTCGAAGGGCTGGTGTTCGCTGGTGCGGTACCACCGTCGCCCCAGCCAGTCCTTGAGTAGGACACGCACAGTCAGGGCGATCACGGGGTCCCTCGGTCTGCGGGCCGAGGGACCCGCTCATGCCTGGTCTGCCATCAAGCGGTTGACGTTGAGCACGTCAGTGGTCGCGTGGACATCGGCGCTCTCGTGAGGCTCACACCGCCGCCGACCAGCGACGTGGGCTTCGACCGTTCGCTTCGCCCGTCGCCGCCCGATCCTCGTCCGGACCACGAAGGTATGGTGTGCGCGTCAGTCACCGTGGGAGGGGCTATGCGCAGAGTCAAGGCCATCGTTGGGATCACCCTCGCGGCAACGCTGCTGCTTGCGCAGGGCGTGGCTGCTCAAGAAGCCTCACCGTCGCCCGTTGCGACCCCGATCTATGCGCCGGAGGACATGGCCTTCGCCCTTCCGTACCAGATCGCTGGCCGGACGCTTGACCCGATCAGCCGCGACGGAGAGTGGTTCGTGGATCAGTTCGGGCAGGAAGCGGCCCGTGAGCTGCTCATCCCGTTGAACCGCGAGCCCAGCGATATCCGTGCGGCGACCGCGCTCGCAGAACGGACTGGCGACGAACCCTACTTGAGTCTGTTCGCGATCAGGATCGACGGTGTCGAGGGATCCCAGCTGGTGGTGCCCCTTGCCGAGGTCATGTTCGGGACCGAAGAGATGACCGAGGGAGACCAGCCGTGGGGCTGGGTCGAGATGGATGGTCGTGCCGTCCTGGTCATCGCCGTCGCCGACTCGCCTGGTGTCTGGGCGCTCGCTTATCCCAAGGGCGAGGTCGTGTTCTTCGCTGGCGGCGAAGACCCAGACCCACAGGCGGCGATGGAGGCAGTCGTGGCGGAACTGCCGTAGCTCGCGCCGCGAGCCACCCGAACGAACAGTGCGTGAGTGAGGTCGCCCACAAGGGCCGGCCAGGTTCCGCTTCATCCTGCGGCCGGGTTAGGGCCTGAACCGAGACGGGCTATCCCATGGCGATGGTCCATCTGCCACTTGTACGGGCACCGCGTCCGGCGCATCCTGACATCCAGATGCCGTGACCTGTCCGGCTCCAACCCGGGGTCGCGGACCGGCTCGACTGTGAGGCGACGATGTGCAGCGATGACCCTGCTCGGTCCGACAGTCCATGTCCGGCATGCGGCGAGCGCCGGCTCACGGTCCAGGCACCTCCGCGCCTGGATGTCATGGGCGTCCAGGCGTACGGCGAGCTCCTCGGCATGGGTCGATCTGCATCCCGCGCCCGCGATCTTCTGCCTCTCCTGCCAGACCCGCTGGTCTGACGCTGAGGCATTCCGCCTGGACCAGCGTGAGTCTGAGCCTGGACCCCCGTAGGACTTGGAGCGGGTTGGCCTCGCGTGGGGGCCGGCAGCGACCTACTGTGTTTCACGACCGCCGGTCGTATGGCGCAGCAGCCCGGAACAGCGCGCCACCGCACACGCATCCGATCGCCCTTGTCCTGATGGCCGCGGTCGAGGGCGGGCATCACGTGACCTTCGCCTCTTGCATGAGCGAGGTGTCACGGCCCACCCTCCACGGGAGCGGGAGGCGATGACGCGCGGCCCATGCCCTGGCCGCCTGGACCACGCCGAGCCACTGGCGAACCCGACCCGCGCATGCGATGGGGGTTTCTCATGCGTACCTTGCGAGTGTTCTGCGCTGGTGGCATGGCCGTCGCGCTGCTGCTGGCGCTGACCGCGCCAGCAGCCGCGCAGGAGACAGAGTCGGCGCCGGGGGCGGTATCGATAGAAGGGACGCTGGTCGGCGCGCAGTGGCCCGACGTGACGGCGCCGGCTTGTGATCTTCCGGGCACTGCCTGGCGCTTCAAGATCGTAACCTCGGGGGAGCTCTCGGGCCTCGGCGCCGTCGAGGCATACATGACCCACTGCACGGTCTACGACCCCGAGAGCGGTGCGCCTCCGACCTACTACGACGCGATGACCACGTTCGAGACGGCTGATGGCGACATGCTGGCGGTCGTCCATGCCATCCCGACCACCGAGGTCTTCGTTGGTGACGACGGCGAACCCACTGGCTTCAGACTGGATGGGACCTGGGAAGCCGTCGGCGGCACCGGACGGTTCATGCACGCTGCCGGGACCGGCACGATGGTCGGTACCGCAGAGATTCCGGGTGACATCGTGCTCGACTACACCGGCGAGATCACCCTCGACGCCCCGGAGCCGCCCGCCGAGTAGCAGCATCGGCCCAAGCAGACGACGACCATCCCCTGAGGCAGAGAGATCGAGGCCCGTCCCGCGAGGGGCGGGCCTCGTCGTGCAGCTGCCTATCCCACGACCATCGCACCACGGTGGCGCTCCGTTGCGCCCGCAGGAGGCGCTGTCGGCCACCTGCCGCGGTCCGACGTTGGCATGCCAACGTTCGTCTCGGGCGCTATGGTCCTCGTGCGCACCGGTCCAGCCCGCCCCATGTGCCGAGGGAGAACGTGTGAGGCAGAACCTTGATCGCCGGCTTGTCGCGGTGGTCTTCACCGACATGGTCGGCTACACCACCCTGCTCCAGGCCGACGAGCGCCAAGCCGTCGACAGGCGCGACCAGTACTGGCAGGTGGTCGAGCGTCATCACCTGGCTTTCGACGGGACGATCGTCCAGCGGCTCGGCGATGGCAGCATGAGCATGTTCCCGAGCGCGCTCGCGGCCGTTCAGGCTGCCGTCGAGATCCAGCGTGAGCTCGTCGTCGACGACGTCCCGGTGCGCATCGGTATCCACGTCGGCGAGGTGACGGTCGAGCGAGAGCGGCTCACTGGAGAGGCCGTGAACATCGCCTCCAGGGTGGAATCCTTCGCGGTGCCCGGCGCGGTGTTGCTGTCGGACACCGCGTACGGCCATCTCAGGAACCGGACGGATGTGGCCGTCGTCAGCCTGGGGCGGTTCAGGCTCAAGAACGTCGGTCGTCCGCTGGAGCTCTTCGCCGTCTCCGATGACCGCATCGTGGTGCCGGATCCGCGGGCAGTCGAGGGCAAGGGCGAGCGGTTCGCGAGCCTGCCCGGCAACCTCCCCGAGCTGGTCGGACCACTGCTCGGTCGGTCGACCGACCTCGACTCGCTCGTCGCTGCGGTCCGAGAGCATCGGGTGGTCACGATCACCGGTCCCGGTGGCGTCGGGAAGACGCGCCTGATGGTCGAGCTTGGCCGCGTGCTCGCACCGGACTTCCTGGATGGTGTCGCGTTCATCCCCCTGGCCGATATCCTCGAGGCGGATGGCTTCATGGCGGCTCTCGCCGCTGCACTGGACGTGAAGGAGGCCGAGGAGCGCACGCTCGGCGACGGTGTCATCTCGCTGATCGATGACAAGAAGGCACTCTTGCTCCTGGACAACCTCGAGCAGATCGTGGCGGCTGCTCCAGAGATCGCCCGGCTGGTGGCGGCCTGCCCAGGGCTGCGGATCGTGGTCACCAGCAGGACCCTGCTGCGGATCTCTGCGGAGCGGGAGTACGCGCTCGCGCCCCTCGCGGTCCCGATCTCGTCCGGCGGGGCCCAGTCAGCGTCGCTCATCGACTACCCGGCCGTCGCGCTGTTCGTCGAGCGAGCCCGCACCTCGAAGAGCAGCTTCGAGTTGACGCCGCACAACTCCGGTGCGGTCGCCGAGGTGTGCCGGCGCCTGGATGGTCTTCCCCTCGCGCTGGAGCTCGCTGCCGCACGGCTGCGGATCCTGTCACCCGAGGCACTGCTGGAACGGCTGGACCACGCCTTGAATGTCCTCACCTCCGGTCCACGCGACATCGCCGAACGGCACCAGACGCTGCGCGCCACCATCGACTGGAGCCACGCGCTGCTGACGGACTCGGAGCAGCGTCTCTTCCGACGGATGGCCGTGTTCGTCGGCGGGTGCACCCTCGAGGATATCGAGGCGGTCTGCGCCGAGCCGGGCGAGCCGATCTTCGACGAGCTCGAGTCGCTCGTGGACAAGGCGCTCGTGCAGGCAGCCGACCAGGTCGACAGGTTCCACATGCTCCAGACGATCGGCGAGTATGCACGGGAGCGCCTCCAGGACTCCGGTGAGGCCGGTGCGATGGCGCTGCGGCACGCCCAGCGGTATGCCGCGCTCGCGCGTGACATCCGCGACCGCATCGAGGGAAGCGACCAGGTCGGCGCCGTCGACCGCGGGATCATCGATGAGGGCAATCTCCAGGCCGCGCTGGATCTGCTGCTTGCGTCTGCCAGGCGGGGTGACGCGACCGCGCTCGAACAGGGCCAGCAGATGACCGGCGACCTGTGGATGTACTGGCACATCCGTGGCAAGAACCTCAGCTCGAGGGAGTACGCGACCGCCTTCCTTGAGCTCGACCCCGAGGGGGCTCCCAGTATCGGGCGCGCGGGCGCCCTGATGACGGTCGGCCTCGGGTCCTGGATGTCGGGGCAACTCGAGCGATCGGCCGAGGAATGGGGTGAGGCATATCGCATCGCCGCCGAGCTCGGTGCCGGGCGCGAGTGGTGCCTGGCTGGGTTCGCCCGCCCCCTCGCCCTGCTCGGGTCCGACGTGAGTTCGGGACTCATGCTGGCGAAGGAAAGCGCGGAGCGGGCGGATGCGCGCGGATTCACATGGGGCCTGGGGTTCGCCCTGACCGTCACCGGGATCTGCCAGGCGGTGGCAGGCGATCTCGATGAGGCGCGGGCGAGCTACTCCGACGCGCTCGTGATCCAGGAGCGACTCGGCGACAAGGAGGGCGCCGGCATGTCACTCGGCGGCCTGGCCGGGTTGGCCTCCGGTCGGGGCGATGCGGTCGCCGCCATCGACCTGTACGGACAGTCGCTCGAGGCGTTCGAGACGGTCGGCGATCGCGGCGAGGAAGCCCGGATCCTCTCGGAGATCGCCTGGACGCATCTTGGGAACGGCGAGACCGGGCTCGCACGCCGATACTTCTTCGAGTCGGTGCAGGCACATACCGACGTGGCAAGCGTGCGCGGAGTCGGGCTGTCCCTGATCGGGCTTGCCGCCACCGAAGCGGCCGAGCACAGGCCCGGGCGCGCCGTGCAGATCGCGGCCGCGGCCGAGGTGTACGCCGGTCAGGAGGGCATCGTCGTCATCTACTCCGACGAGAACCCGGGTCGCGAGCTCGTGGAGCAGGCGCGCGCATCACTGTCCGAGGTAGATGTCGCCCGAGCCACCGAGATCGGTCGGCGGCTCACCATCAACCAGGCACTCGAACTGGCCAGGATCGCCGACTCAGCTCCGGCCTAGGTCTGTTCCATCACGGCGTTGGTGACATCGGGGAGCCCATCACCGGATGACCGTGACGGCGGCCTGTGCCACCGTCCGAAGGCTCCAGGGAGCGACGCGGGCGTCGTGGTGCTCCAGAGCCGGACGACCAGGACCGCCACGACTCCGAGCACGACGTTGGCCACCAGCGGGTCGTAGTGGGAGCCGTAGACGGGGAAGAGCGTCATGGTCGAGACGTTCAGGAGCGCGTGGAGCCCGACGGCCGCGAAGAGGCTGCCGCCCGATGCGACATAGATCCAGACGATGAGCACCCGTACGATGACCTGGTTCAGACACTGAAGGACCACCCACGCCCACGACGGTTCCCCCGGCATCTCGATCATGGCGGGGACGTGCCACAGCGCCCACACGATGCCGATGACGAGGGCCGTCACGAGCCGGCCTCGGACCGCCAGCAGGCGGTCGGTCGCGTAGCCGGTCCAGCCGACCTCCTCGAGGGTCGCGGCGAGCCAGAAGAGCGCGAGGTCGGCGACGAGCACGAGCGGTGCGACCTCGAACCCGGGCACGCTGCGTCCGACCAGCCCGAGCAGGCCGACCTCGACGACGACGGCCGCGGGCATGAGTAGGAGCACCGGCAGGTACCAGCGAGCCCCACGCGGGAGCCGCGGGTCCACGGCCCGGGCGAGGAGCGCCCGGACCGACCTGCCACCGCCGGTGCGCCAGGTGAGGAGGACCGCCGCGAGGAACGGCGCCACGACCATGAGCGAGGCGACTGACAGCGCCTCGGTGACGGTGGCGTCGGAGAGGGCCCCCAGGATCCAGAAGGGGACCGACAGCAGGAGCACGAGGCCGAAGAAGGCGACGGCCCCATGAGAGCGACGCGCCTGCCTGGTCATCGGTGGGCGTCCGCGTCGGGCCACGCGATGCGGGCTCCACCCATACACGGTCATGTCCTCTCGTGTCGGCGGCCGACCGACCTCGAGTCCCGGGGTGTCGGGCGGAAGATCGCGTCGATGGCGGCGTGGGCCTGGCGGCGAGCGTCGTCGACCGAGAAGGCATCGCCCTGCTCGGCGCGCTGGAGGAACAACCCGTCGAGCAGCGAGGTCATGGCGAGGGCAAGGCCCTCGGCGTCGACCTCGCCGGACAGTTCGCCGCGCGAGATCGCGCCGTCGATGACCGTCCGGGCCAGCGCGCTCGCCTGCTCCCGGCGACGGAGCAGCATCGCGCGCAGCGCCTCGTTCTCGTCCGCCGTCGCCCAGGCATGGAGCAGGAAGTTGGCGCCGGCTCCACGGAAGTCACCCCCGCCGGCGGCCACCTGAGACATGTAGTCGACCGCGAGCCCGATGGCGCCGGCGGTGTCGTCGCTGTCGGCGATCGCGTCGGTGAGCGCGCGCTCCTGCTCCTCGACGAGCGAACCGAAGGCGGCGAGGAACAGCTCCTCCTTGCTCCCGAAGTAGGTGTAGATGGCGCCCGACGAGAGCCCGGCCTCGTCGGCGATGGCCGACATGCTCGCTCGCGCGAAGCCACGACGCTCGAAGACGCTGATGGCCGCCTCGAAGATGCGCGACCGGACCGCGGCCTCCCGCTCCTTGCTGATCCGCGGCACCTCAGGCCACCTTCCTGGCATCGACCGCACCTCGGAGCCTCGCGCCGATGGCCGAGGCGTCTGGGCCGGCTCCCTGGGCCACGACCTCGGCGAGGCGGGTGATGTTGCCGAAGTGGGAGTCGACGAGGAGCAGGGCTGACATGGTGGACCCCTTATAGCGAATACTGATTCGCCATTCATTATAGAGAACCTGTCAACGGTCAGCGAGGAGCGTCATGCCCGTGCTGCGGAACCCGATCGCCGCGCTCGAAGAGACTCGCTGCGACCACGCAGCTTCAGACGCCGGTCTCCGCGTTCACCCGGCCATCCTTGATGGCCGCGAGGAACGTCGCGTAGTCACGCTCGGCCTGGTCCGCGTAACGTCCCGCAAAGTCGGCCATCGCAACGTCGACGGTATCGTCATCGCCCAGATAGCCTGCGAGCATCGACGGGTCCCCCGAGCGGGCATGGCCGCGCGCCAGGGCCCAGCCACACAGGCGACCCCAGGTCACCAGGTCGGCGTGGGTCATCGCCTCGACGATGGGTGACCCCTTCTGGTCCTGCAATTGCCGGAAGTACAGGTGGCGGCCCTGGGCTCCTAGCGCCCAGCCGAGCAAGACATCGCTGGCGGCCTGGAGCCGGCGCTGGCCGGCGACCACTCGCTCGCCGTGGGTAGCGAAGCGACTCGCATGCGTGAAGCGTTCGAACACCGATGCCTCTGCCACCTTGGCCTGGAGGAACAACGGGTCAGAGTCAGAACCGCCCTCCAGGAGCACCACGAAAGCCCCCAGACCGACGCTGCCGACACCCACCACCTTGAGCGCGGCGTCCACCAGCCGATACCGGTCAAGCAGGACGCGTCGATCCTCCTGGAGACTCTCGCGATAGCTGGCGAGCGTGGCTGCCAGGGCCTCAGGACCCATCTCGTCCGGGTGCGTGATGGTCGGCGGATGGTCGGAGATCCGGCGCTCCCCGCCGACGAGGGTCGTGATCTTGGGCAACTTGTGGAGCGCGTCGTGATGCGCGGCCGCGTGGATGGTGGACCGCAGATATGGCAGGGCGCGCTTGTCCGCGAACTCCACGATGGCGTTGCCGTCGACCCGCGCGTAGTAGACGTCGATGGCGCGCATCGTCGCGTACTCGGCCGTTCGCTCCCGGTACGTGCGCACTGCCTCCAGCACGGCATGGCGAGCCTGGTGGCCCGTGAAGGATCGCGATCGCGCGGCCAGCACCAGGCTGGCCGAGAGGCGCATCAGGTCCCATTCCCAGGCGCCGGTGAGCGTCTCATCGAAGTCGTTGACATCGAACAGGAGGTCCCGCTCCGGCGAGGCGAAGAGGCCGAAGTTGACGAGGTGGGCGTCCCCGCAGGCCTGGACCGCGATGCCACTGAGCGGCAGCCGAGCGATGTCCGCAGCCATCACGAGCGCCCCGCCCCGGAAGAAGGCGAACGGTGAGGCGCTCATCCTCCCGTGGCGCACCGGCACCAGCTCCGGGATGCGCGTCGTGGCCTGCTCAAGGATCAGGGCGACCGGGTCTGGTCGGTCGGCTGCGGCCGTCCAGTCGGCCAGGGCAGATGGTGGCACCCGCTTCCGAGCGGTTGCCCCTGCGGCCCGGCGTTCTTGTGCGGTGACCGACGTGGACATGGCGGGCTCCTTTCTGCCGAGCCGACCTGGCTGCCGATGCGGGGTGACCAGCGCCGGCTCTATGCCGGCTGGGATCCTGGCTCCACCGTCGGCGCCGCCGTTGCCGTCGGATAGGCGTCGATGGCCTCCTGCAACGTCGCGAAGATGTTCGCCGCCCCGATTTGCTCGGTCAGCCCGTAGGCGTCGAGCAGCTTCCTGACGGCCGGGGTGACCGAGCACAGGACCATCCGTGTGCCACGGCCATCCAGCTCGCCGGCGACCTGTCGCAGGGTGTCTGCTCCTGAGTAGTCGATGTCGCCCATGGCTGCGGCATCGAGCACGAACCACTTGAGCGGCGGGTCAGCGCCCTCCACGATGCTCATGACCTCCTCGGTGAAGCGGGTCGCGTTCGCGTAGAAGAGCTCCGCGCCGAACACATAGATGACGAGGCCGGGCGCGGCCTGGACCGGCTGGTCGATGGGGCCGAGCGTGCGCGAGCCGTCGGGTTCGATGGCGACGACTCGGTCGTTGGGCTTGTAGACGTGCATCAGCACGAGGATGAGGGACAGGATGACGGCCAGGATGATGCCTTGTTCCACGCCGACGATGACGACGGTCGCGG
The DNA here is from genome assembly GCA_963712735.1 of uncultured Chloroflexia bacterium. Lineage (GTDB taxonomy): Bacteria > Chloroflexota > Limnocylindria > Limnocylindrales > CSP1-4 > JAFMJV01. Next base: position 104,482 of record CAVQIZ010000007.1, read on the forward strand.
CAGTGATGAGCGCGACCACGAACTCGCCGGGGCGGACCCGGGAGATGGACGTCATCCCCAGGTAGTCGATGAGCTTGATACCGATGAGGAAGACGACCGCCGACAAGACGGCGTTGGGCATGTAGGACAGTGGGACCGTGAGGAACAGCAGGGTCACGATGACGATGACGCCGGTCGTCACCTGGGCGATCTGGCTCCGGCCGCCCGCGCTGTCGACCATCTCCGTCTTGGTCGGGCTGCCATTGACCACGAACGTCCCGGACAGGCCCGCGGCCAGGTTGCCCACGCCCAGGCCGATGAGATCGACGTTCTCGTCGAACTTGTCGCCGTACTTCATGGCGTAGGCCCGCGATGTGGCCGCACTCTGGGCCAGGATGAGGATGAACATCGCGAAGACGGTCGGCAGCAGCGCTGCCATGTCGCTTGCGAGCTGGTCGAGCTGGATATCCGGCAGGCCGATCGGAGGCAGACCGCTGGGGACCGCCCCGACGGTCGTGATGCCGCGGCTGGCGAAGTCGAAGACGTAGCTCAGGATGATCATCCCGACGACCGCGATGAGCGCGCCCGGGATCGCCTTGTTGACGCGCCCCAGGCCCACGATGACCGCCAGGACGGTGATCGACACGGCCAGCGTGGGCAGACTGGTCTGACCGTCCACGATCGCCTGGAGCGAGTTGCCGAACTTCTGGAGGGTCGTGCCGCTTCCCTCACTGACGCCGAACAACCCACCGAACTGGCCAAGGGCAACCTGGATGCCGACGCCGGTGAGGAAGCCGATGAGGACGCTGTGCGAGAGGAAGTTGGCGATGAAGCCGAGCCGCAGAAGGCGAGCGGCGATCATGAACACGCCGCACATGAGAGCCGCGAGGCCAGCCATCGCGACCCATTGCGGGGATGCAGGTGCGCCGGCGGCAGCGATACCGGCGAGGCCGACCGCCAGGACGGCAGCCGTCGCCGAGTCGGCGCCCACGACGAGGTGGCGCGACGAGCCGAAGATGGCGAAGGCCAGCATCGGCAGGACCAGGGTGTAGAGCCCGGTGATGACCGGCATCTCCGCGATCTTCGAGTAGCCCATGACCTCGGGCATCGCGAGCGCGGCCAGCGTGGCGCCGGCGATGAGCTCGGTGGGCAGCCGCGAACGGTCGAAGGGCAGGATGCCCTCGAGGATCGGCAGCCGCCGCTTCGACTTCGCGGCACGGGCGCCAGCGCTGGCGGTCATCTCACCCTCCGTTGAGCGTGGTTGTCAGAGCGCGCGACCGTCCCGCCGCCGCGCGAGCAGGCTGTGGTCAGCGACCATGCGCACAGGTCGAAGCGTTCGGATCCGTGGGCTGCTGGACATCGCAGCGATGTCAGATCTCCGGGGTCACAGAACGTTGCAGTCGGCATGGTCAAGCGGGACCAGTAGCAGAGCCGATCACGACCGGGTGACCCTCGGTCGCGTGGCATCAGTGAACGGAGGATACGCCTCGACTCGACCGTTCGGCACCTGCTACCCGCAGCGTCAACGTGGTCCCTCGGTCGTCCCGGCGGGTGGTCTCGAAGAGGGCCGGTGAAGGCCCAACGCACCCACCGATGGGGCCGCGCTTCGCACGGGCAAGTTCACGACCGACACAGGGACGTTCATGGCGCCATTCGGCTCTCCACGAGGTGCCCATCAGCACTCTGGCCATGATGCTGTGCCGGAGATGCTCGCACCACGACCGGGCCCTGGAACGCCGCCCGCGCGGTCCATGTGGAGCCGGCGACGGCTGAGAAGGCCCTGCCCGATGGTGGTCGGGCGGCGAGGTCCCTGAACGCGATGGGCGAGCCGGTCGATGAGTCGAACGCCCTCCGTTTGCATGCGCTGGAACAACCCGTCTGGATGGCGTGGCGCAAGCCCGACAGCACATGGGCGTGGAGGCTCGAGGCACGAGCCGAGCATGGCGACAGAGTGACAAGGAGACCACGATGACGACCGAGACGACGACCCCGCTCCCAAGTTCGGCCCAGGCCGGCCCCGAGGTCGCTGCCCTCGCACCCTTCTACCGGGACTGGACCTGGAGCGGCACCATCGAGGCCGGCGGCATGGGCCCGGGCTCGCCAACCATGACCGGGATCGGCAGCGCCCGCTGCCGGCTCGTCCAGGACGGTCTCTGGTACGACTGCGACTTCGAACAGGAGCAGCATCTCCTTGACGGCACGTTCGTGCTCCGCTGGCGACTCAAGTGGATCGCCGGCTGGGATGGGCGGGCCGGGGAGTATCGCGCCAGCAGCGCCGACAACCAGGGCCCGAACCTGGGGCTGTACCGCGGACACCTCGAGGGTGACCGGCTGGTCTACGAGTCGCTCCAGGAAGGGTTGCCTCGCATCCGCCTGACGTGGATCCTCGACGACGAGACGCACTGCCGCTGGCGCAACGAGTTCACGCTCGACGGCACGACGTGGAGCCTCATCGAGGAGTACGCCATGGAGGCGCCGACTCGGTGACCGGCTGTCAAACGGTCAGCCTGGGCCCGAGTCGCTCGGTGTCCTTGCCGTTCGCCCAGAGGCGCGGCGCCGGAGAGCTTCGATAGGAAGGAACGTCGCATGGAACGGACCGACTGGATCATTCGTCGCTGGTCGCTGGTCGCAACGGCCCTGGTGGTCGTGCTCGCAGGAGCGACCGTGGGAGGCTGCGTCACAGCCATCGGCGGTGTGCAAGCGCGTGACACCGTCCGGCTCACGCTCGATGGGCCACGAACGGTGCCAGTGCGGGTGGAGTCATTCAATGGTGGGATCGAGGTCCGACCGGGTACCGGTCCCGCGATCTCCGCTGAGGTGATCCGAACGGGCCGCGGAGTCGACCAGGCGGCGGCCGAAGCAGACCGTGATGCCATCGAGGTCACGCTCGACGAGATCGATGGCGTGGCTGTCCTGCGTGCGGTCTACACGCCCGACCCGCTGTCCGTCCCGACCGGCAGCGGTGCGGCTGTGGCCCTGCTCGTGCCACCGGACGCTGGCCTCGAGCTGCGGACCTCGAACGGGCCGATCACGGTCCACGGCGTGTTCGGCGGCCTCGATGCCCAGACCTCCAATGGTCCGATCGAGCTCGATGGCGTGGCTGGCACCATATCGGCGGCGACCAGCAACGGGCCCATCACGGTCATGGCCGACATGCCGGTGTCAGTGGACCTCCGCACGAGCAACGGAGGCATCACGTTCGACGGCGCGCTCCTCCCCGGCGAGGCCACACTCGAGACGAGCAACGGATCGGTCGAGTTGCGGCTGCCGGCCGAAGCGGCATTCACCATCGACGCGCAGACCTCGGCATCGCGGGTGACCTCCGAGTTCGATCTCGACGGCACGATCGATGACCGATCCATCTCCGGTACGGTGGGCTCGCCCGCCGAGGCTGCGGCCGTGACCATCGAGGTACGCACGAGCAACGGGCCGCTGAGACTGGTGGAGGACGACTCCGAGTCGGGCGCCTCCTGAGCCCGATCACTGCCGCTCCCGTGTTGACGGTCTCGCTGGACGCCCGCGGGAGAATCTACAGTAGCGGGAGGCTGCGAGGCACGGCCCGATGACCATGGCCGCCTGGGCCGAGCTGAGCCAATGGCGGACCCGGCCCGCGCATGACACGGGGGACCCGCACATGAAGCGGCTCATGATCCTGTCGGTCGCACTGATGGTCGCGCTGGCCATCGCCACGCCGGTGGCAGCCCAAGGCGACGAGCTTCCATTCACCGGTGCCGTCCACGGATACGGAATGGTCCAGCCCGACTCGGAATGCCCACCTCTGGAGCTGCGGTCGGTGGTCACGACCACCGGGCATGTCAGCGAGATGGGCCTGATCGAGCTCGACTGGTACAACTGCACCCCGGAAGGCGCTGACATCGAGGGCATCGAGATGACCTTCACCGCCGAGAACGGCGACAGCGTGTTCGCAACCTACGAGGCTGCACAACGCTCCCGCGGTCGGAGAGGATCCCATGCTGATGGAGCTGACCTATGACTTCGAGATCGTCGGCGGCACCGGTCAGTACGAGGGAGCCTCCGGCGGAGGGCAACTCGCAGCGATGATGGCGTGGCCCGGCTTCGAGCCGAACTACTGGCCCGCGCTGATTCTCATCGACGGGACCATCACCTACTGAGTCATACGAGTCCGCTCAGCGCGTCCACGGGCCTCTACCAGGAGCGTTGGGGTCCGTGGACGCTCGCCGGGCTCTGGTCCGACCCGGGCTGGGCCGGAAGTTGGCGACTGGGGGCCCTGACGGCGCGTCTTATCCTATAGAGGAACGGAAGCGGCTCGGTCCTCGGCGGTCTGACTGGCCGCCGGTCGAATGGATGCCGGGGGATGGACGCAGACCTCGTGGTCAGGGCGCAGCAGGGCGAGCAGCGAGCGTTCGAGATGCTCGCCGCCGACGCATACCCCCGCCTCTACCGCTTGGCGCACGGCATCCTGCGGGATGGGGCGAAGGCTGACGACGCGACCCAGCAGGCCCTCGTCAGCATCTGGCGCAACCTGCCACGACTGCGCGAGCCCTCGCGGTTCGAGGGCTGGTGCTGCCGGCTCCTCGTCAACGCCTGCCATGACCAGGTGCGCCGGGCGCCGAGGTGGACCTCTGTCGCCACCCTGCCGCGCAGCGCGGAGCCGGTGGCTCACGACGACATCACCCCGGTCGCCGATCACGATGCGCTGGAGCGTGCGCTGAGCCGCGTGTCGTTCGATCAGCGCACGGTCCTCGCGCTGCGCTTCCTGCTGGACCTGACGCCCGACGAGATCGCCGAGGCGCTCTCGATCCCACGCAAGACCGTCTACTCGCGACTGAAGCGTGGCGTGGCGTCGATGCACGCTGCCATGGAGGCCGAGATCAGTGCCCGTGATGTCAGGGGCTGCCTCAGGGGAGGCCGTTCGATGAACGACGACCGACTGACCACCGCCCTGGGATCGTTCTACAAGAGCACCGCCCTGACACCGCCCGACCCGTCGCGCAGCCTCGAGCAGGTCATGACCCGAGTGTCACAGACCCACCAGCGAGGCCGCTGGTGGCCGCTGCCCAGCTTGGGGCAAACCCCAGCCGCGCCGTCAGCCATCCCGGACCGCGAGCATCAGTCCGCATCCGTTCCAGCCACGAGCGGCTACCCAGCCACCATCACCGGGAGGACCTACGCCATGTTCAGTCCAGTCAAGGCCATCATCACCGGTGCGCTCGTCTTCGCCCTCGGCGGCGTCTTCCTCATCGCCCAGCCGTTCGACCAGCAGGGAGGAGTCGTTCCCGGTGCGGCGACCGATGCCCCGGGCGAGTCGACGCCCGTGACCGGGACCTCGGTCTGCTGGCTCAAGACCTCGGGCATCTTCCAGCTGACGTCGGCGCCGTACAGCCTGACCGACCAGGTCCTGACGTGTAGCGAGGTCGCCAGTGACCCGCGTGTGACCGGCACGATGACCATGGTCATCAACATCGAGGGCTGGAGTGAGGGCCTCAGGCAGGAAGACCCAGCCAACTCCCTCTTGCGGACCGACTACGTGCTCGTGGGTCCCGACGGCAGCTGGAACGGTCACGGCTACGGCTTCTATGAGGCTGACGGCACGGCCCATGTCGCCCACATCGCGAGCGGCAGCGGAGCGTATGAAGGTTTGACCTATACCCAGTCCATCACGGTGACGACTGACACGGCCAACGCGGACACCATCGGCCTCATCCAGACCGGCTCTCTGCCCCTCGGTTACTCGGACGCACCGTTCTCAGAGCCGGGAAGCGAGCAGCTCGCCCCGTAGCCAAGCATCGGAGGCCCGTCCTGCGAGGGGCGGGCCATCGACGCCTTCAACCAGTTCGTGGAGCTGACGCGGGGGAGGGCAGCGCCACCGACATCACCCCTGCCGCGAGCGCGCTGGGGAAGGTCCTGCCGTGGTTCTGCGTGATGAGCCGGGCTGTCTCCTCGCGGTTCAGGACGCGACGAGCCACTCCGCGATATCGCCCGGCGAGGGCACCCGACCGACGCTGACGACCGTGCCGTCGATGACCAGGCCGGGTGTGCTCATGACGCCACGAGCCACGATCTCGGGGTAGTCGGTGACCTTGATGATCTCGGCCTCGACACCGGCCATGCCGGCCGCCTCACGGGCGTTCTGCTCGAGACGCTTGCAGTTGGCGCAGCCGGACCCCAGGACCTCGATGGTGACCATGACCGTGCTCCTCTCAGGTGCTGAAGAGATTGAACAGGTAGCCGACGACGACGATGCCGCTGGCTACGACGATGACGAAGGTAGCGATGAGCTGGCGCTTCATGACCCGGCGCAGGATGAGCAGCTCGGGGATCGACAGCGCGGTCACGGCCATCATGAACGCGAGCACCGTGCCGATGGGCAGGCCCTTGCCCAGCAGAGCCTCGACGATGGGGATGGTGCCGGCGGCGTTGGCGTAGAGCGGCACGCCCAGCATGATCACCAGCGGCACCGCCAGCGGGTTGGAGCGTCCGCCGACCTGGGCCACGAGGTCCATCGGTGCGAAGCCGTGGATGAGCGCTCCGAGCGCGATGCCGATGACCACCCAGGGTGCGACCCGTCGCACGATCTGGCGCGTCGAGATCCAGGCGTCGCGGACCCGCTGCTCCATGGTCAGGCGCATCTCGATAGCAGCGCCTGTGTGCACCTCGTAGACGTACGGCTCCACGTAGCGCTCGAGCCCGAGCCGTCCGATGAGCAGCCCGGCCACCATGGCGACCGTCAGGCCGGCCACGAGGTAGGCGATGGCGATGGCGGGGCCGAAGAGGCCCCACAACAGGACCAGTGCCACTTCGTTGACCATCGGTGAAGCGATGAGGAAGGCGAAGGTGACCCCGAGCGGCACTCCGGCTTCCACGAAGCCGATGAACAGCGGCACCGCGGAGCAGGAGCAGAACGGCGTGATGATGCCGAAGCCGGCCGCCGCGGCCGCTCCCTTGACCACGTTGCGTCCCGCGAGGGCATGGCGCACCCGATCAGGCGACACGAACGAGCGCAGGAAGCTGACGAGCGTGACCACGCCGACGAGCAGCAGCATGACCTTGGGCAGGTCGAACAGGAAGAACGCGAACGCGGCGCCCAAGCCCTCGCTGGTGTCCAACCCGAGGACGTCGCCGGTGAACCAGTCCACGGCCGGCGCAAGCAGGATCCAGGCGACGAACCAAACAGCGACGGCTGCTGCCACCATCGCCCAGAACGGGGCGTGGACACGCCGCAGCGCCAGAGTCGTCATCCGAGGACTTGGAGGACGGCGGCTCTCGCGGCGGCGATGGCCTCCTCATCGCGCTCGTAGTAGATCCAGCGGGCATCACCGTCGTGACGGCTGGCGCGGACCAGGCCGGCGTTGCGGAGCTTGGCCAGGTGGTTGCTGACGTTGTTCTCGCGCTCGCCGAAGGTGGCGGCGAACTCGCAGACGCAGTGTGGACCGTCCTGGAGCAGGGCCAGGATGCCCGCCCGTGTGCGGTCAGACAGCAGCGCGGCGAGCGCCGTCACGTCCGCGACATCCGGGGCGGGCAGGTCGAAGCGAGGGCAAGGGCGTGTCTCAGTGGGCATGTGCGGCCTCTGGGATGGGATCCTCGCCGGTGGCGGGGTGGTCCGGGAACAGCCGTGGGCGGAGCCGCATCGCGGCCCATACCAGGAAGAGCATCACGGGGACCTCGATGAGCGGTCCTACGACCGTGGCCAGCGCGACCGTCGGGCTGAACGCCGTGATGGCGATGGCGATGGCGATCTCGAAGTCGCGCCCGGTGGCGTTGAAGGCCACCGCCACCCCGTCTGCGTAGGGGAAGCGCAGGCGCGAGCCGATGAACAGGGCCAGGAAGAACATGAAGGCGAAGAAGATGGTCATCGGGATGGCCATCTCCACCACGATGGCGGGCCGTTCGAGGATGAGGTCGCCCTTGAGCGCGAACATCACGATGAGCGTGAACAGCAGGCCCAGGATGGACAGCGCGTTGAGGCCTGGCTTCAACCGGTCCATGGCCTGCTTCGCCCCCACGCCGGACCACCAGCATGCGGGTCAGCACGCCCAGGACCAGCGGCAGGCCCAGGTACAGCACCACGCTCTCGCCGACCACGAGGACGTCGAACGACACGTCGCCGATGAGCAGGCGAGCGTAGATCGGGATGAGCAGCATCTGGGCGACCGAGTTCAGAGCCACGAACACCAGGGCCATGGGCACGTTGCCCCGGGCGAGGTTCGTGAAGATGATGACCATCGCGATGCACGGCGCGAGCCCATAGAGGATGAGCCCTGTCCGCAGCTCCGGATCGGGGACCAGGAGCGTCGCCAGCGCGAACATCACGAAGGGCGCCACGAGGAAGTTAAGGACCAACACCACGGTGAGCTGCCGGGGCGAGCGAAGCGCCGCGCCCACCCGGTCGAGGCGGACGTTGGTCATCGCCGGGTACATCATCATGAATAGGCCGATGGGCACGCCCAGCGAGATGAGCGCCGGCACGCTGGCCTCGAACGTCCCGCCGGCGATCGACTTGATGGCGTCGATGGGCGGGGTGAGCTCGAAGTCGGAGATCGACAGCGCGTTGCCGATGGCGATGCCGATGGCCATGCTGACGATGACGAAGATGGGCAGCAGGCGGAAGTCCTCGAGTTTCTCGAGCAGACGGCCGGTGGTCACGCGCATCCCTGGCAGTCCATGTCAGTCCCCCCGTGCCCGATGTCTCACTGCCCAATGTGTCACCGTCCGCTGAGATGCCACAGGGCCATCCGGCATGTCCGGGTGGGCCGCTCGTCGCCACGGCCGGATCGCGGCAGAGGTAGACCGCCGGCTCGCGCAAGGTCACTGCTGTCGAGCACGGATCGCGGCCCGGCGCCACGCCATCGCCACTGCCGCGCACGAAGTGGGACACTTCGCGCTCCCGAAGCATCAGTAGGGCATGGTGAGCGAGTTGGCGATCGGGTCAACGACAGTGGCGACGACCGTGGCCCAGGCCGCGGCCGGAGACGCCGACGCCCTCGCCCTGATCGTGGCCCTCCACCAGGACGACATGTCCCGCATCGCCTTCGTCATCTGCGGCGATGTGGAACTGGCCCAGGACGCGGTGCAGTCGGCATGGCCATTGGCCTGGCGAAAGCTTGGCTCCGTGCGCGACCCTGAGCGTCTGCGGTCCTGGCTCATGAGCGTGGTTGCCAACGAGGCCCGCCAGCTGATGCGGCGCCGACGCCGGTACCTGGTCGTTGAGATCTTCCAGATCGAGACGACGACCGGTCATGACGATCCCCGGTTCGACGCACGCACGCTCGATCTCTCGGTCGCGCTTCGCCGTCTCTCGCCAGAGGAGCGGACGCTGCTGGCCCTGCGGTTCGTGGCCGGATTCGACGCCACCGAGATCGGACGTGCGATGGGCGTGTCGCCATCCGGCGTGCGCAGCCGTCTCTCGAGGTTGCTGGCGCGCCTCCGAACGGAGTTGAACGATGCCTGAGCAGACTTTCGAGGAGCGTTTGGCCAGGCAGCTCTCGACGTACGCCGAGTCAGGTGTGCGGCCATTCGACCCGCACGCCGTGGCCCGGGCGACCATCGCGACCCGGCCGCGGTGGGGACGTCTTCCCCGGCCGATGCCGTGGCAAGGTTCCACGGCCCGATCGCTGCGGCTGGTGCTCACCGTCAGCCTGATGCTGGCCCTATTGCTGCTGGCCATGCTCGCATCGGGTGCGGTGTTGCCAGGTGGCAAGCTGCCATCGGCGAGTGGGCTCTTCGTCTGGGCCAACGGCGTGGCCACGTTCATCGGTGAAGACGGCAAGCTCGCCACCGCGCGCGCCCCGGCTCCCAGGAACCTCGGCTGTCCGGTGCTGGTCGGTGGTTCGGGTGTCGTGGCGCAGGGCGGCTTCGGCGAGATCCAGCTGACCGACCTGGTGGGCGACCTCCACCCTCTGCCCATCGGCACCGACTACGCCGGAGGCGAGCGGTGGTCGCCGGACCACCGACGCGTCGCACTCTTCCGACTCGACGGCACCGTCACCGTCGTGTCCCTGGTCGATCCCGGGTCGCGGCAGGAGACGACCTTCGACACGCCGGGCGTCATCGACGTCGCCTGGGCCGCTGATGGCCGCCATCTCGCGGTGGCACGCCAGGTCGAAGGCAGCGCATCGATGGCCGTAGACCTGATGGAGGTATCGGCCGGAACGGTCGACAAGGTGCACACCTTCACGCGCGAAGGCGTGGCTCCGGAGTGGGGAGTGCGGCTGTATCCGGCCCCCGACGGCTCACGGATCCTGATCGGCTCAGTACGACCCCAGCCTGAGCCTTGTCCTGGGCGATGTGGCCACGGGCGATGTCGTCGCTCTCGATGATCTCGGACCGAGCGAGCACTTCGGAGTCGCGTGGGCACCCGACGGCACACGCCTCGGCTGTCACGGAGCGCAACGGACTCACGATCATCGACGTCGATGGGGTCCCTCGTGAACGCATCGATACGGTCGAGAACGTCATCGAGTCGCTGAGCTGGTCTCCCGACGGCAGCCACCTCGCATTCACGAGCGGTGACTCCCTCACCATCACCGACGCTGCTGGCGCCCAGCGCGCCCAACTGTCACTGAGCCGTCCGTCGTACCAGTGGGTTCCGGATGGCTCCGGCCTGTACGTCGCCAGCGCTGAGATGTCTGCTGACGGGGCGCCCCTGATCGTCGTGCAGCGATATGGGACCGATCTCATCCCGCAGGGGGAGCCCGTGATCCTGCCCGTGCAGCCTGGCACGGCGCCCATCTGTTTCGCGCGTTCCGACGTCGTGGTCACTCCCGATGGCAGGGCCGTGGCCCCGTGAACTACCCGTAGGCGTCCTGGGCGCACCCCGCCCGCAGTCTGCCGCAAACCCACCGCCCAGAGTCCCACGTCCGACAGGAAGGATGCCCCGTGTCTCGATCCCCCCTGACCACTCTGACACTCACGGCCGCTCTCACCGCCGCGCTGGCATGCGCCGCGACAGCCGCACAGGCGGCCGATGCGGCGCCGGCGCCGCTGGCACCTGGAGACGCCTGGATCGCCTTCCAGAAACCCGAGCCAAGAGGCCACGCCATCCATCTGGTGAGGCCCGATGGTTCGGATGTCAGCTTCCCCTGGCAGATGTGCCTGGCGGCGAGCAACTCCATCCCGACTGGTCGCCCGATGGACGGTTCATCGTCTTCGACGTCGCCAACGACGCGGGCACCTATGACATCTGGATCGCTGACACGGCCGACTGGTCGTTCGAGAAGGTCATCGACTGCGTGGCGCCGTGCCTCTGGGCCAACGAACCGGCCTGGTCGCCCGATGGCACGACGATCGCCTTCCAGCGCCACAGCATGGACGGCGAGGCCGAGATCTCGAGTCTCGAGTTGCTCGATGTCGCGAGTGGGGACCTGGAGACGGTCCTGACGACGGGATCGGACCAGGTCGTCTACGCCCCACGCTGGTCGCCCGGTGGCGATGCGCTCGCGATGGAGGTCCCGGCCTTCGCCGGCGGCGAGCTGACCGGGATCTCAGTAGCCACGGTCGATCTCACCGCGAACGTCCCCGCCCTGCACTTCATCGTGCCGGCCACGACCTTCGCCAACAACGTGGACTGGAGCCCCGACGGAGCACACATCGTCTTCTCCGCGCCGATCGAGGGCGGTGAACCCGGTGGAGCGCTCAGCGACCTGTGGATGGTGCGTCCGGATGGCAGCGAGCTGACCCAGGTCACCGATGTCGCAGCGGCCGGCGGATCAGCCGTCCAACCCACGTTCACCTCGGATGGCCAGCACATCATCTTCATGCTCAGCGAAGCGACCGGCGTGAACTACCAGGTCATGGCCACCATCGCGCCCGATGGTACGGACCTGCAGCCGGCGACCAGTTCCGGGCCCATGCTGGGCTGGCATCCGCGTCTTCGGCCCACGGAGTAGCCTGCCTCGATCGATCTCGTCCGGCAGCATGAGGTTGGTCAGCTGGAGGTTGCTGAGCATGGGGAACAACGGCAGCGCGAAGACGTGCCCCGCCATGCCCGCGACGAGTGTGCCGGCCAAAGCGCCGACGCCCGGGTAGATGCCACTGTTGACGAGCCACCACATGAAGATGCCGCTGTTTCGGTCGAACAGCGCGGCGAGGTTGTCGACGAACGACACGTCGGAGAACCACAGGCCCGGGTTGACCACGAGATCTGCCTGGGTCCCGGTGGTGGCCACGGTCACTCACCGCCGCGGCAGGCCCCCGGGGCCCGGTGTCAGCGCCTTGTGGGTACCCCCCGGGTCAGCGCCCTGTCCGATGACCTGTCCGACGCCCGATCTGGTCTGCATGTGGAGCGCGTAGCCGGGGCTTGGATGTTGTAGTGTCCCGCTCTGCGTTTGCGACCCGGCAGGGTCGGCGCGCTGATCGATGGCGCCACAGCCCGTGGCGCCACAGGATGGGGGGATAGGAGGAAACGTTGTCCCGATCCCGCACCCTGGCCCTCGTCGGCGCAGCGGCTCTGCTGCTCGTGTCCGCCGCGCCCATCGTGGCCCAGGACGAGGCCACCACCGACGCCAGCATGGACATGGAGGGCCTGACCCTCGATGTCGGCGGCGTCGAGTACGCTTTCACCGGCCTGCCGACGAGCGTGCCTGCGGGCACGTCCCTGACCTTCACCAACAACGGCGCCGAGGTCCACGAGATGGTCGTCGCCCACATCGCTGACGGCGTCACCGAGAGCCTCGAGGAACTCATGGCCATGGAGGCCGAGGGTCGTGACCCGATGGCCGAGGGCCTGGTCGAGTTCGTGGGGGACATGCCGCTCTTCGCGGCACCGGGGACCACCGCCGAGGGCACACGGACGCTCGAGAGCGAAGGACGCTACGTCGTCCTCTGCTTCATCCCCCAGGGCCTCACGGACATGTCGGTCCTCGAGCAGCTCGGTCCCGACGCGAACCCCGAAGACATGTCGCCAGAGCTGCAGGCGCTGATGGCCAACCCGCCGCACATGGCGCTGGGCATGATCCAGGAGTTCACCGTCACCCCGGCGGGGACCGAGGTCGGCCCGCTGCCGGAGCCGATGACGGACGAGATGGCACCCGCAGAGGGGTCGGCTCCCGAGGACGAGGAAGCAGCGTCCGAGTAGTCGCCGATCGTCAACAGATACGGGACGGGTCTGGCCGAAGTGCCAGGCCCGTTCTTCGTCTTCGTGGCTGGTGCAGCTCGGCCAGGCCCTACGCCCGCCTCGGTGCCGCCGCTGGCTCGACCTCTTGCGCGCGTTGCGGCTCGCGCAGAGGACGGCTCCCTTGTGGCTCGAACACCGCCGCGTTCATGACCTCCGCCTCTTGAGCCGGCTCCGATCCTGTGGCGAGGTGGCTCCAGGGCTGGGCGAGAGGGCATGGCCCGTGGCAATCGCCATCCAACTACGCACGAAGATGCAGGGGGACCCCGATGCGACGCTGGCGAGCGACGGTGATGATGGCCCTCGGCTGTCTGCTCATCACGAGTGCAGCCGCAATGGCCTCGGACGACGAGGCGAAGGACCCGAACGCGCGACGAGACGAAGTCGTGGCGCTCGTCCTCGCCCAGGACACCCGCTTCGCGGGCTTGCCCGACTACCGACGCCAGGAGATCAAGCGGGCGAGCACGTTCAGCTTCGACCCGATCATCGGATCGGGTTACTACCGGGTGCTGCCCACGGCTACGACGCAGTGGAGCGACTCGACCGGCATGGACCTGTTCGCCTTTCGCGAGCCTCGCAACTGGCTCGTCGAGGTCGTCCTCGTCCGCGACTGCGTGCCGATGGCGACCGGCAAGGTGGTCCCGCCGCTCCCCGATCCCTGTGCCTGGCGACACGCCTGGTACTACCGCGTCGAGTCTGACGACAGCGTTACGCTGCTATTCGAGGAGGGCGACCCTGATCCGATGCTCGCTGGGTAACCTCTCGCCCTGATCACGTCTCGGACCACTGGCTCGGTTCACAATGCGGGGAACGCAGCTTGGAGCCGTGCCCGTGGACGACCGCCAGACAACTGCCAGCTTCCTCGCCTCGATCGACGATGTCCGGTCGTACGGCGAAGGCGGCTTCCTCGGCCTCTTGGCGCACCGTGGCGACGCGCCCACGCCGTTCGACGCGCTCGACGGTCCCCGTCTCGCCGCGCCCGGGCGGAGCCATCCGCTGCCTCTCGTCGACCCGGCCGAGCTGATACGCCCGACGACGGACGGTCTCGAGGGGGTCATCGAGGTCGAAATCGCCGACCCGGGTAGGGGAGGCGATCCGCGGGCGGGTCCGGGTCGTTGCCCGCGAGAACGTCGACGCACGCCGGGCGGGATCCGGCTCGTTGGCGTCCGGCTCTCGGAGGAGGAGCGCAGCTACGAGCAACGGGACAGCAAGGGGCAGGTCACCAGCCGCGATGAGTGGGTGGAGGTCCACGGGCGGGTGGTCGACGCGCTCGAGTTCACCGAGCCCGTCGTGCCCGCGACACTCGGCGTCGGCCAGGCGCTCGACCTGCCCTTCCAGATCCCGGCGCCCAGGCTTGGGCCCCCGTCGGCGCATGCCGGGACCGCGCTGGTCGCCTGGGCGGTCGAGGCGCGGTGGGACATCGAGATGGGCCGCGATGAGCGGGTCGCGGCGCTCGTGGACGTCCGCCAGCACCGGGACCTGCTGGCGGCCGGGGTCATCGATGTCGGCGCGGGCGCGATGCACGACTCGTGGGATGACCAGGGCGCGACCCTCGCCGTTCGCCCGCTGCCGCCGATCGACGCCGGCACGACGATGGAGGTGGCGATCACCTGGCCGGGAGCGGACTCGGGACGGAGCGCGCGGGTGGAGCTCGTCGCGGACGTCGAGGCAGCCCGGGACATGAGGGTCGTCTGCTCGTCGGTCGAGCTGCCGATCGAGACGCTCCGTGCGGGTGTGCGCGTGTCGCTCACGATCCCGTCCGACGCGCCACCGACCTGCGAGACGGACGGCCTCCGGGTCGACTACCGGCTGCGGGTGATCGTCGACCGGGCCTGGCGGCCGGATGCGTTCGCGGAGCGGCGCATCGTCGTCTGCTGAGATCACCGCAACCCGTGATCGCTCGGCACGTCCACGACCACGGCGACTCGATCTTCGCCTGGACACGCGGGCCCCGCGCACGCCGCTCGTTGGTTCCGTCCTCAGCCCGGCCATGCCGCTCGTCCACGTGACGGGCCGGGCCGACTGACGTCGCTGGCTGGAGCGGGAGTACGCCACCTGGGCTGGCGTCTCGGCTGTTAAGGCGACGAAGAGCGCGCTCGCTCCCAACGAGGAGTACGTGAGCGCCGTCGACCTGAACGAGGAGTGCCTCGGCTTCTCCTTCGCCGTCTTGGCGGGTCGCAGCGGCGACGGCGACGAACTCGCCATCGCCGCCCTCGAGCAGCTGCTGCTGGGCGGGATGTTCGGGCTCTCGACGCTGCTCCTGTTGCTGGGACTCCATGCGGTGCTGCGCTCCTATGGCGCGAACCGCCTGGTCTTCGCGCATGCCCGGCAGCTGACCCGTGTCGTGATCGCGATCCTCGGTCCGGTGCTCGTGCTCGCGCTGCAGTTCTCCAGCGCGCTCGATCTGGCCCGCTATCGGTTGGGCGCGGACGCGGTGGCGCGGTGCGACGTCGCCGGCAGCGCCGCCGCTGATAGGTCCCGACCAGTGGATGTGCCGACTAGGGCGCTTCCACCTCTTCGTCCGGGTTCGGGTCGCTGGCTTCAGCGGCCGCCATGGCCTGCTGATCCTCGGCCGTTACCGGCTGGGCCTGGATGCCCGCCTGCGCCATGGCCGCATCCAACTCCTGCGGCTCCATGTCCTCGGGCGCCTTCCCGGTGGTCTGCTGGATCTTCTGCGCATCCTGCTGGGACATCTTGCGCATGGCCGAGGTGGAACCCACGATCAGCATGCCGCCGATGATCAGACGTCGACGCCTGCGTCGCCGGATCATCCGTCTCATGGCTCGTCGTCTCATCATCGCGGACTGCCTCCCGGGCTCGGTACGTTGTGCAACGGAGTCGATGATGCGCCCATCGAGGTTTCCGTGTCGTCGATCGGCGCGGCTGGCGCTTCTCGCTGCCGGGTCAAGTCCCAGGGCGTGGTGTCACAGCGTGCCGTCTGCGGCGTCGGTCCGCGCCCGTCCCTGGCTGACGACCCGCGACACGGCGGCAGCCACGGCATCCGGGTCCGCGAGATAGTGGTGTTCCAGGGGGTCCAGGCGCCGGTCCAGTCGGTAGACGAGCGGGATGCCGGTGGGGATGTCGAGCGCGGTGACATCCCGCTCGCTGAGCTTGTCCAGATGCATGACGAGCCCACGCAGGCTGTTGCCGTGCGCCACGACCGCCACGCGCTGGCCGGCCCGGAGGGCTGGCGCGATGGCATCGCGCCAATAGGGCAGGGCTCGAGCGATCGTGTCCGCCAGGGACTCGCCACGCGGCAGCTCGCCGTCGGTGAGCCTGGCATAGCGCGGGTCGGAACGCGGCCAGCGAGGGTCAGTCGGCTCGAGCAGCGGTGGCCGGACGCCGTAGCTGCGCCGCCAGCGCTGGACCTGCTCCTCGCCGAACCGCGCCGCTGTCTCGCTCTTGTCGAGGCCCTGGAGGGCCCCGTAGTGGCGTTCGTTGAGCCGCCACGACCGGTGCACGGGTAGCCACATCCGGTCGAGGTCGTCCTGGATGATCCAGAGCGTTCGGACGGCTCGTTTCAGGACCGAAGTGAAGGCGACGTCGAGATCGAGCGGTGCCTCATGCAGGAGCCGGGCGGCTTCGTGGGCCTCGTCGACCCCACGCGCCGTAAGGTCGACATCGGTCCAGCCTGTGAAGCGGTTCTCGCGGTTCCACACGCTCTCGCCGTGGCGGACGAGGACGAGGAGACACTCGGATCCTGAGGGCGGCGACATCACGCACTCGCTTCGCGTCGCCCCGGTTCACCTCGCCGCGCGGCTCCGGTCGCCGCCGCTCGCTCGGCGAACACCGCTTGTGCGGCCGGTACGTTCGCCTCATCACCGGCCCACGCCTTGAGCGCCGCTGCCTGCAGCGCGCGGCCGTAGGAGAACGAGAGCTGCCATGGCTGACCGCCGACGCGGTTCAGCGCGCCGAGGTTGGCGGTCGCATCGTCGTCGTTCTGCCCGCCCGACAGGAAGACGATACCGGGCACGGCAGCCGGCACCTGGCGGCGCAGCGCACGAATCGTCGCGGCTGCGACCTCCTCGTGGTTCGCCTGCTCCGCGCAGGCGTAGCCCGGCAGGACCATGTTGGGCTTGAGCAGCGTCGCCTCCAGCCGGACCCGCTGGGCGACGAGCTCAGCGAACACGGCCTGCAGCGTCCGGCTCGTCACCTCGAGGCTGCGCTCCATCGTATGCTCGCCGTCCATCAGGACCTCGGGCTCCACGATGGGTACGAGCCCGGCCTCCTGCGAGAGTGCCGCGAACCGCGCCAACGCATGCGCGTTGACGCCGATGGCGTAGTCGGATGGCAGGTCCGTGGCGACCGCGATGACCGCCCGCCACTTGGTGAACCGTGCGCCCAGCTCGCGGTACTCGTTGAGCCGCTCCCGGAGGCCGTCGAGTCCTTCGGTGACCTTCTCGCCCGGGGCGCCGGACAGCGGCTTGGCCCCGCGGTCGACCTTGATGCCCGGGATCATGCCGCGCCGGGCGAGCAGCTCGGCGAACGGCGTGCCGTCATCGGCGGCCTGGCGGATGGTCTCATCGAAGAGGATGACCCCGCTGATGTGCGCCTCGACGGCGGGCGTCGTGAACAACAGGTTGCGGTAGGCACGCCGGTTCTCCGCGGTCGAGTCCACGCCGACCGCCGCGAAGCGCTTCTCGATCGTGCCGGTGGATTCGTCGGCGGCGAGGATGCCCTTGCCGGGCGCCACGAGAGCCTGTGCGATGCCCTCCATGTCGGACAGCCACTCAGTCATCGTCATCACCTCCTGCTGCTGTCACGCCGAGCATCCATCGCCCAGCGTTGGAACTACCAGCTCCTTCACGTGGACGGCAGCCTGTCCGCCTGGTCGAGGAACGCCTCCACCAGCCGTCCACGCTCCCGCATCACCGATGTCCACTCATCGAGCGCCCGTCGACCATCCCCGGTCAGCTGATATGTGCGCCGTGGCGCACCGTCGTCCGCCGACCAGCTGGAGGTGAGCAGGCCCTCTGCCTCGAGCTCTCGCAAGGTGCGATAGGCCATCCCCACATCGACACCGTTGGGCGCCAGGCAGAGCCCATCGAGCCGGGTGATCAGCGCCCTGCCGTAGGTCTCGTCCTCGCCGACGAGGACGAGGAGGAACGGCTCGAGCCAGCGACCCCGTCGACCGCCTGGCCGGACCCAACCCCGATGGTCGTCGGTATGATGATGTGGGTGGCTATCAGCATCCATATGCCAATAGCATCCTTCCTGCCGCTTGGCCGGCGCCAGTGCCGATCGGCCTGATGCCGGGATCATTCAGCGCCCCGATGACACTCCAGCGCCGTGGCACTCGGGCTCGGATGTCCTCGCTAGGTTGTGATCCTCAGGACCGAGCCGCCCACCGGGTCAAGGGCGATGACGCTGACATGGATGGAGCCATCCGAGTCGACCGCCAGGCCGCCCAGCGCCGTGACCGCATCACCCGAGACCAGGAGCTCCGGTTCGTCACCGCCGGGCGGGACGCTCAAGACCGCACCCGCGGGTGCCACCTCGCCTCGGCCCGCATGGAACCCCATGAGGCCCTGATGGGCGATCGCAGCCACGTAGAGCGTGACGTCGGGGCCGAAGCCCGGATCGATGATGCTGGTGAAGCCCGTGGCGTACTCGGTCCGCCGCACGCTGTCGGATCTCACAGAGTCGCAGCAACTGGCTCTTGCTCGTCGAGGGCCGGAAAAAACGAAGTGTGACTTCCACGCAGATGTTGCTAGAGTGTCGCAGCCCGGCAACAAGGGCTGCGAGGCTTCGAGTGCGACGCCTGCCCAGATCGACTGTCTCGGGGCGAATGACCGGCCGGCGCTTCGTCTCGTCTTGAGGAGGATGCAGCGAATGGCAACGGACATCATGGGACAACTGAAGGGCCTGCTCGACGACCCGCAAGCCGTCGAGCAGCTCAAGGGGCTGCTGCCAGAGGGCACCGACATCGGCGAGCTGCTCCAGGATCCGGGCAAGCTCCTCGATGCTCTCAAGGGCAGCCCTGATCTGCTCAACAAGGTCCAGGAGCTCGTACCGGATGTCGACATCGAGGGTGCACTGTCCTCGCTGACCGGCGCCGCCGGGGATGCCGCTGAAGCCGCCGCAGGCGCTGCCGGAGCCGCCGCGGGCGCCGCCGGGGATGCCGCTGGCGCTGCCGGCGACGCCGCGGATGCCGCGACCGACACCGCCGGTGGGATCATCGACAGCATCAAGGGCCTCTTCGGCAAGAGCTGAGCATAGCCATCCGATCGCGCTGCGCCGAGTGGCGCTGGCGCCTCCGCGCCAGCAACGGCAACCTGCTGGCCGTCACCGAGGAGGGCTACGTCTCCAAGGAGAACGTGGCCGCCGCAAGCGGTCATGTCGAGGTCGAGGAGGACGCCAGCGCCTGACGCCCGCGCTCTTGAGTGACTCCGGGGCGCGGCAAGATCGCCGAGATCGGACCCGACCCCCAGTTCCACCCGGTCTCCCCGTCCAAGACCGTGGCTTCATCGGTGACGGCCGCAGGGTCCAGGTCGGGATCCGAGGTATCGGCCTTCGCGGCCGCCAGCGCACCGTCGCCGCCCAGCTCGGCGATGCGGGTCTCGACTCGTGTGATGATGAGCGAGAGGTGCGTACGCATCTGGTAGAGCGTCCCATCTTGCCGGCGGGCTCGCGCCTCTGACGGACGAGCTGTTCGTCGAGGCTCACGAGGAAGTCCTGCTGCGTCAACCACGTCTCAAGGACCCGGCGAAGCGCGGCCTCCTTGCTGTCTTCAGGATGCGCACGAAGGCTCGGGTCGTCGATCACGCGCGAGTGTGGTTCGGGGTCCACGCGCGCGTGCCCTCAGGAACTTGAGGCGCCTCGCGTCTCGTGTGGCGACTCGACGGCCAGGACGAAGTCGTCCACCGCAACCTTGCCGGCGGCGCCTTCGAGCACAGCCAGGAACCTGCGATTGCCGACACGCACGACCAGCTGCGATGACGAGGGTTCGCCAGCTCCGGTGGTGCCATCCTGGCCTTCGGTCTCGAGGGTGACCATGTCCCACGGCGCCCAGAGTGTTACGAGGCCATCACGGGCACTGTCTCCGTGGTGGCCTACGATGCCGAGCCGTCGCTTGGTGGCCACAAGGACCGACCCCTGGTCCGAGCGACCCACGTCGACAGGAAGCACGCTGACGATGTCTCCGTCACCCACGTGCGCGCCGAGTTGCTCGAGCGGCAGCGAGGTCAGACCCGCAAGCTCCGAGACGCGCATCACGGCGCCTCTTGCGTGAGCCGTGCGGTCGCATCGTGGTCGACGAAGTCGGAGTAGCCCGGGGGCTCGTGGCGGGACCCGCTCACCGATGACGCCACGACGTAGTCGACGGATGTACCCATCGGCACGAAGGAGCCGGTGGCAGGGCGCGTGCGCAGGATGTGTCCGGCAGCGACACCATCGGCGTAGTCCTCGCCGCGCCGCCCCGGGGCCAGGCCAAGGACCTTCAGCATCGCGACGGCCGCAGACTCCTCGTGCCCGCGCATGTCGGCCACCACGACGTCCAGGCCGCTACCGATCTGCAGATGTGCTTGCTGTGCGCTCGTCCTCTCTCTCCATCGTCGCGAGGGCGATGCCGCCAGGTGGAGCAGAAGAGAGCCGACAGCGCTTGGGGTCAGACCCATGGGCCAGCGCGTGCCATGCGCCCCCGGGTGCGCAAGGTCCTTAGTCTCGGTCGCGTCGGTGGTGCTGACGCGAGTGCTGTCCACCTGGGCCGCGGGCGCCGCATCGACGGTCGGGGTCGCATGTCGATCGCTATCCGGCGAAAGCGATGGCCCATTGCCAGGGCCGCGTGATCCGGGGAACCAGGACGGCAGCGAATCGCTGCGGTGAAGTGAGGGGCGGGTACGCATCGCGGGTGACCTCGTCGTCGTGGCGACGCTCAGATCCAAGGTGTGAATCGAAATGCGTACCGCAAACGCTGCGGATCCACCATATCATGGCGATTCGGGGCCCTCGCCATCCCGTGCCTGCGGAGTGCGCACCAAGTGCCGGCCGGCGCCACGGGCTCGTTCCTGCGCCGCACCATGCATCGCAGAATCGTGCGACGGCGTCCCGCTCGGGAGCCGATCGTGCGCTGGCCTGCACCGCGACACGCCGCGACCGCGAGACGCCTCGCTAGGATCATCTGTGTCTCCGATGCACCGCACCTTCTCGAACCGGGGCTGGGAGGCCGGAAGGATCCTTCGCACGCGCCCGACTGCCAGTCGCGGGGCGATCGCGGGCACCACATTCCGGCTTCGGGATCCAGGACGGATGGGCCCGTGGCATGTCCGCCGCCCCGGAGTGGCGCCATCAGCGGAACCGCTGGGCCGGTCCTGGCCTAGATGGTTCCTGGAGATGACGAACCGTCATGACGTCGTGCTGTCGGGAGGGCACGCTCATCACAAGCGCTTGCCCTCGGGCTGGGGCCAGGCGCTCGGCCGCGGCCGAGCGGGATAGGTCGACCATCGGCCACGCTGGAGCTGTCGCTCCCGACAGCTCCAGTCGGCGAGGTCCCGTCGCGCGCACCAACTGAGCGACATGCCTGATCTCCCCACTTGGTCAGGCGGTCTCACGAGGAGACGAAGCGGCGGGATCTCGCCGCGTCTTGGCTGTCCGCTCGTGGTCCGATGACCGGCCGACGATGCTCTCACCATCCCCATCGACGACCGTCATGGATATCGGCAAAGTGCAGGCGCTACCTCTCTCGCCCCGACCATCGATCTGCCTCTGTCTGACCCCTCCTCATCCATGCTGACGAACCCAGGCGTGTGGCTCGAGAGTCGCCGCTCCAGTTCATCCAACTGCGGGACCAGCGGCTGCGGTCCGATTCCCAGTCAGGTCCACGGGAGGCCACGCTCGACGACCGCCTACACGCGCTGCAGGCCGATACCGACGTGCTGATCGATGAGCGCGTCCGGAGTTGGTCACCGTAGAAGGCTCCGACCCCGCCGGTTGAGGGGCCCCCGTCCACCTCCCTCGGTCCGGTGATGGGAGGGATACTAGACTTCCGAGCACTCGGGCCACCGCCTGATCGGGTGCTGCCCGCCGCATCCAGTCGCGACCGGAGGACGCCACTTGAGTCGTCTTGGCACCATCCGCCCGGCTCTCAAGCGGGACGCCATCGCCGCCCTCGTGCTCGGGATCCAGAGCGTACCGGCCGGGCTCGCGACCGGCCTCCTGGCCGGGGCGAACCCGCTGTCGGGTCTGTACGCCTACCTCGTCGGGACGACTGCGGGCGCCCTCTTCACGAGTTCGGCGTTCATGGCCGTCCAGGGCACCGGCGCGATGGCCGTCGTCATCGCGGATATCCCCGAGGTCCACACGGCGCTCGATCCCGCCCTGGCCCTCTTCACGCTTGCGGTGGTCACCGGCGTCATCATGCTCGTGGCGGGCCTCCTGCGCCTTGGCTCCATCATGCGCTTCGTCTCGAACGCGGTCATGGTCGGCTTCATCAACGCGGTCGGCGTCAACATCGTGCTCGGGCAGCTGGCCGACCTGACCGGATATTCGGCCGATGGGCCCAACCGCATCGCACGCGCCATCAGCACGATCCTAAGCCCGGCGCAGATCCACCTGCCATCGCTCCTCGTCGGCCTCGTCACCATCGCGCTCATCGTTCTCATCGGACGCACCCGTCTGGGCGCCATGAGCCTGGTCATCGCGGTCGTCGCCGCGTCGGCGATCCCGGTGGCACTCGGCTGGAGTGATGTCGCCACGATCGATGACCTCGGCGTGGCCACCGGCTCCTTGCCGCTGCCGGTCATGCCCGACCTCTCGCTCGTCCCGGCTCTGTTGCTTCCGGCCATCTCGCTGGCCTTCGTCGGGTTGGTGCAGGGCGCCAGCATCTCCGCCAGCTTCCCCAACCCCGACGGCCGCTACCCTGACACCTCGCGCGACTTCGCGGGCCAGGGCGTGGCAAACGTGGCGGTCGGCGTCTTCCAGGGCATGCCGGTCGGCGGCTCGCTCTCGGCCACAGCCATCATCAAGCACGCCGGCGCCGCGTCACGCCTGGCCCTGCTGCTGACCAGCCTCGTCATGGCCGTCGTCATCGTCGTGTTCGGGGACGTCGTCGGCAGCCTCGCCATGCCCTCGCTCGCGGGACTCCTCATCGTGGTCGGCTTCCGCACCGTCAAGCCGGCGGATCTGTGGTCGGTCTGGCGCACCGGGCCCATCCAGAAGGTCGTCGTGGCGGCGACGTTCGTGCTGACCTTGGTGATCCCCATGCAGTACGCGGTGCTCGTCGGGGTCGGGCTGTCGCTGATCCTCCACGTCATCCGGCAGTCCAACCAGGTGACGGTCAAGCGCTGGGAGCTCGATGAGCAGGGACACGCCACGGAGAGCGACCCGCCAGCGCGCCTGCCTGCCCGCGAGGTCGTCGTCCTTCAGCCCTACGGCAGTCTTTTCTTCGCCGCAGCCCCCGTGCTTGAGACGCTCCTACCGACGCCGGACGAGACGTCGCGGGGCAGCGTCGTGATCATCCGCGTGCGCGGCCGCGTGGAGCTGGGGGTCACGTTCCTGGCTCTTCTGCGCCGGTATGCCGTCAGCCTCGCGGCCGTCGGCAGCAAGCTGGTCATCGTGTCGACCAACGAGCGTGTCGAGGAGCAGCTCCGCGTGGCCGGGATCACCGAACTCATCGGGCCCGAGAACGTGTATACCGGTGACGAACGCGTCGGCGCGGCGCTCCGTCGGGCGCACGCCGATGCCGCGGCCTGGGTCAAGTCACGGGCGCAAGTGGCCACCGACGATGGAGCTGGCACGGATGACGAGCGCTGATCGAGTCGACACCCGCACCACACCACCGGAGCAGCCTTCACCCGATGGAGGCGCCAGCACGCCGCACCTGGTCCTGCGCTCCGCCGGCATCGCAGGCATGGTCTTCTCGCTGCTATTCGTGGCTTCGCTGTGGCTCGTCAGCGCCCGGCCACCCGATGGTCTCGACGAGCGCGACTTCGTGGACTGGTACACGGCCAACGCCCTTGGGCCGGTGACCCTCGCGTCGCTCTACGTAGCGCCCTTCGCGGGCATCGCCTTCCTGTGGTTCATCGGCGTCATCCGGGCTCGCATCGGCACGCGGGAGGACCAGCTCTTCGCCACGGTCTTCCTGGGCAGCGGCCTGCTCTTCGTGGCCATGTACTGGGCCGGCGCCGCCCAGTTCGCGAGCCTCATCGCGGGCAACCGCTTCGACGCCGCACCGCCGCTCGCGGCCGCAGCACTCGAGGCGGTCCGCTCATCGGCCTTCTCGTTCCTCTTCGTCCTGGCAGCTCGTGCCGCGGCCGTCTTCGCGCTGGTGACCTCGACGATCATCTGGCGCTCGCGCGTGCTCCCGCGGGTGCTGGCGCTGGTGGGCTACGCCGTCGGCCTGGTGATGCTGCTGAGCCTCTCGTTCCTGCAGTGGGTCGTGCTGCTCTTCCCGCTCTGGGTCTTCATGGTCAGCGCGGTGACGCTGGTGGTGGAGTGGCGTCGCCACGGCTCGACGGGCCGGCCGTGATGCGGGTCTCCGTCCGGGCGCCTTACAGCGTGGCGCCGGGTCTGCCGCCCTGCAGGCGTTGGAGCCCATCGTAGGCGGCGTACTTGTAGACGTCGGAACGCGTCGGCAGCGCGAAGGTCGTGTGGATGAACTGGTCGATCGTGCCGTCCGCGTGGATGACCGCCTGGCCGGCGTGGATGAGCTCGCCAGCCTCCTCGCCGAGGATATGCACGCCCAGCAGCCGTCGATCATCCACCGAGAAGACCAGCTTGATCAGCCCGCTCGTCGTGCCCGCGATGACACTACGCGGATTGTCGACGAAGAAGGCTCGGCCGACCTCCGCCTTGATGCCGGCAGCTGCGGCACCGGCCTCGGTCATGCCGACCATGCCCACCTCGGGCAGGGTGTAGATCCCGAAGGGTGCCAGCGGGTCGACCGTCTCCTTGAAGGGGATGGCGAAGGCGTGGCACATGGCCACGCGTCCCTGCTCGGCTGAGACAGACGCCAGCGCGGGCGGGCCGATGACATCACCCGCGGCGTACACCCCGGGCCGCGTCGTCTGGTACTCATCGTCGACGACGATGCGCCCTCGCGCGTCCGTGTCCACCCCGAGCTCATCGAGGCCCAGACCCTCCGTGTTGCCACTGCGGCCGGCGGCGAACAGGACCATCTCGGGCTGCAGGATCTCCCCATCCGAAAGCGCCACGTGAAGACCGGACTCATCGGCCGAGACATCGGCCTGTGACGAGCCCAGCACCAGCCGCATGCCCATGTCCGCGAAGCACACCGCCAGCTGCTCCGAGATCTCCTGGTCGAGGAAGGGCAACAGGTGTGTTCCACGATCCACCAGCGTCACCTCCACGCCGAGGGTCGTGAAGATGGAGGCGTACTCAGAGCCGACCGGTCCTCCGCCGATGACGACGAGACTGCCCGGCAGCCGGTCGAGCTCAAGGATGGTGTCAGAGTCGTGCACGTCCGGGTGATCGAACGGCACCGTGGTCGGCCGGAATGGCCGAGAGCCCGTGGCGATGAGGATGACATCCGCGTGCAACGTCGTTCCACCGCCATCGGAGTCCCCGATGATGACCTGTCCACTCGGGCCCAGTCGAGCGCTGCCCTCGATGAGCTCGATCCCGTGGCGCTCGATGTTGCGACGGACTGCCGCTCCGGCCACCTCCGAGACGCGCTCGGCGCGCGCGCGCAGGCGCTCGAGCATCAACTCTGGTCCGATGTCCAGGCCGATGCCGTAGAGCTCGCGACGATGAAACCCGGTCAGATACAGCGCCGTCTCGCGCAGCGTCTTGGTCGGCAGGCCGCCGCTGTTCACCGGGGCCCCGCCGAGCCGAGCAGCTCGCTCCACGAGCGCGACTCGCTTGCCGAAGTAGGCCGCCTGGGCCGCACCCTTCTCGCCTGCAGGACCTGAGCCGATGACGATGAGATCGTAGTGATCCATGACCGCACCTCGATGAGTCCGTGTGTCGTCCTGTCTCGTCGGGGCGACCCCTCCGGGCCACCCGACGACGGGTAAGCGAACCGTGCTGTCGACGCGGAATGTACCCCAGTTGGGGCTCGATGGGGTGACCTCGGATCGTCGTCGCGACGGTGGCGGGATGCCTGCCTGCAGCGGGCTGGTGGCGAGGTCCATGCGAGAGGCTTGCCAGCGCTGCCCTGCCGCGGCATCCTCCGCAGATGTCGCAGCAGCCCGTCGAGCTGATCCTCGTCCGCCACCTGGCCAGCCGGCTGGCCGTGCCGGTCTTCGTCATCGACCCGGCGGGCGACCTGGTCTACTTCAACGAACCTGCGGAGGCCCTGCTGGGGCGACGCTACGAGGAGATGTGGGTCATGCCGTTCGCCGAATGGACGACGGCGTTCGCCCCGTCGGCAGATGGGCGCCCCCTCCCCGCGGAGGAGCTGCCGCTGGTCGTCGCCCTGCGTCAGTCCGTCCCCGCCCACGGGCGTCTGGAGATCGTCAGTGCTGACGGATATCGCCGCAGCATCGAGGTCACGGCTTTCCCCATCATCGCGCCCGGCTCGCAGTCCCGTGGTGCCGTGGCCATGTTCTGGGAATCGGCCGACCCGTGAGGATCACCTTCCACGGCACCCGTGGGTCGATCGCGACACCAGGCCCCGAGACGGAACGGTACGGCGGCGATACATCCTGCATCTCGATCAGCGGCGACGATCCGACGCATCTCCTTGTCCTCGATGCTGGAACCGGGATCCGTCGCCTGGGCATCACGATGAACCAGCAGGTCCGGCGGATCGACCTGTTCCTGTCCCACCTGCACCTCGATCACATCGTCGGGCTCGGTTTCTTCGCGCCACTGTTCCGACAAGGCCTGGTGGTCACCATCACCGCGCCAGCCTCGTCGACCTCGCTGCTCGACCGGCTGGGCCGCTATCTGTCGCCGCCACTGTTCCCGGTGCGCCTGCGAGACGTCGCCTGCGACCTGCGCCTCCAGGACGCGCAGGAAGACCCGGTCGCGTACGGGGAGTTCATCATCAGCGCGGCCGCCATCATCCACCCAGACAACGCGGTCGGGTACCGCATCGAGTCGCGCGGACAAGTCATGGCCTATCTACCCGACCACGAACCCGCCCTCTCCCCGGCCTTCCCGGCACTGCCGGCATGGACATCCGGTGTCGACATCGCCGAGGGTGCTGACCTGCTTGTCCACGACGCGCAGTACGCGCCCGACGAGTACCCCGAGCATCTCGGCTGGGGACACTCCAGCGTGCTCCAGGCCGCTGCGTTCGCGGATCTCGCGGGTGCACGAGCCCTGGCCCTGTTCCACCACGATCCTGCTCACGACGACGGCACGGTCGATCGAATGGCCATCCAGGCACGAGCCGTCTCCGACCGGCTGGAGGTCTTCGCGGCAAGGCAGGGCGCCACGCTCACGCTCGGCGAGCGATAGCCTGCCATCCGAGCGCCGCTCGGGCTGGCCCCGTCGTGCCTACGCCGGGCGCTCCCGTTCAGGGGTCGGTGTCCTGCGGGCCGGGAACGAGGCCATCACCCTGGGCAATTCGTCGGTCGTGGGGGCACCTGGGAGACGGTGGACCAGGACCGGATCCGCCACGCCTTTCAGCATCGCCTGTTCGGACTCTCAGGGGCTGCCCGGCGACGAGGTCTGCAACGCCCGGGCTCTGGTAGACCGCATCGGTGAGGACGAGCTCGCCGGCGCCGGCGATGCCGCCCACCCGGGCAGCGATGTTCACGGCCTGCCCGAAGTAGTCGACCCGGCCCCTCGATGACACGCCGATGGCCGGTCCGTGATGCACGCCGACCTTGAGGACGAGGTCCGGTTCGGAACGCCGGTTGAGCTGCTCCAGTCGCTCGAACATCTCGAGTGCCGTGCGCACGGCCTGCTGGGGCTCGTCGAACCGGGCCATGATCGCGTCGCCGATGGTCTTCACGATGGCGCCACGATGGTGACTGGTGGCGACTTCCAGTACGTGGAAATGCAGCCGGACAAGGTCGAACGCCTCGACGTCGCCCACCCGCTCGTACATGCCGGTCGAGTCCTGCAGGTCCGTGAACAGGAACGTGAGGTCACCGATCTCGTGCCCGTGCGAGTCGGTGATCGCGTTGAAGCGGACCATGCTCAGCGGCAGCATCGCGGCGCCGACGGCGCCGATGAGGAGGAGCATGTCCGCGGTTCGTCCCGTCAGGTCGCCGACGTATCGAGCAGCGAAGAGGACCGCGACAGCGCTGGCCATGGCCGTGCATCCGGACATGACCCAGGCCAGCGGCCGTCGCTGACGGGCATCGCCATGTCGATAGCGCCAGAGCAGGGAAGCTGCGGCCGCGGCAAGTGCTGCGACGAGGGCCAGCAGGCCGATGAACGAGAGGAGCGCAAGCAGCGGCTTCAGATCGCTCGGGACCGCTGCCGGATTGGGCAGCGTGGTGTACCAGAGCAGCCCTCCCGATCGCAGGCCGGCGGCCACCGAAAGCAGGACGGCGCCGAGGAGCGCCGTGATGACGGTGGCCCGCGTGAGCCGCCACTCCGGCCGTCCAGTAGGAAAGAGCAGGACGGCCACGATGATGGCGGCCCCGGAGAAGGGCAGCTGGACGCTGGTCAGCAGCCAGGCCAGCCACAGCTGGGGTGCAGGGACAGGCCTGAAGGCGTGGACGGTGCTTTCGAGCAGGAGGTTGATGGGCAGCAGTGCCGCCATCCCGAGCGCGATGGCCAGGAAGAGCCAGCCGATGGGATTGGTGGGGGCCCGTCGGATGACGGACGCGCCGACCGAGCCGAAGACGATGCCCGTGACCACGATGGCCAGCAGGCTCGGCAGGCCCAGGCGCAGCTCGATCGTCTGCCACGGGACCCCACGTGACAGCCACACGAGCACGGACGCAAGCAGGACGGATGTGGCAGCGAGCCAGAGACCCACGCCCAGCCAGCGCAGCCGCCCGCCGCGGTCCAGGCCCATCCGGCCGCTCATGCGCATGGTCAGGGTCCGTACGCTACTGCTCGCACCGCATCGAGGCCGGCGAGGATGTCATCGAGCTTGCCGGGGTCGGCCGTATGGTCGAGGACGGCCTGCCAGAAGGCCTCGTTCATCAGGTCCGGCATCGAGTCGGAGGCGTCGAAGCGGAAGATCCGCGCATCGGCCAGCAGCTGCGCCTGGCGCTGCTGGGACTCGTCCGGGTACTCCTTGACGCGCAGATTTCCCGAGATGGCTCCACCGCTGCTCACCAGTCGGCGCTGCGCTTCTACCCCCACGAGATAGCGCATCAGCTCGCGTGCCGCGGGCGAGTCGTTCGTCAACGCGAACAGGTCGCCGGCCCCGATGAGAGCTCCCGAGAAGCGGGGATCGATGTCAGGGAACGGCAGCCAGTCGTAGCGGCCGCCGTGCCGTGCGACCGCATCATCGAGGAAGGTGGACATGAAGCTGCCCTGGTGGACGAACAGACAGGCGGGCGGCTCGGTGAAGAGCCCGTCTCCCGCGTCGCTGAAGTGTGTGCGCAGTGCGCCTGCGACACCGCCGGCCACATCGGTCTCGTTGACCACCGTGGAGTAGGCGCGGAAGGCCAGACGGATCTCGGGAGAATCCCAGGGAGTCTCGCCCGCAACCCAGGCGTCGTAGAACTCGGGGCCGCTCTGGCGCAGGACGAAGTCCTCGATCCAGTCAGTCCCCGGCCAGCCCGAGGAAGCGTCCGAGGCCAGGCCCACGCACCAGGGCCGGATCCCGTTGGACGCGCCGAAGGTCATGGCCTGGTGCTGGAGCTCCGCCCATGTCGTGACCGGCCCGGGCTGGAAGACGTCTGGGTCGTACCAGAGCAGCCCCTTCACGGTGCCCTTGATGAAGACCCCCGCCAGCTGTCCTTCCACGGTCCCGAGCTCGACGAACCCCGGGGCGGTCTCGTTCTTGTAGGTACCGACGTCGATGACGTCGGTGAGGTCCACGAGGTCATGATTTCGCGCCAACTCGAGCATGTACCCAGGACCTGGCAGCCCGGCCAGGTCGGGTGGGTCGCCTGAGGCGATGGCACGCTCAAGGGCACCCTTGAGGTCGCGCGTGGTGCTGACCACGATGGTGTGACCGGTGCGTTGCTCGAAGGGAGCGACGGCCGAGCGGAACGCGTCGATCTCCGGTCCCTCCCATGACGCCAGCACGCGGATCTCCGTGGCCTCCGGGGTCGGGGCGGCGGGACCTGCGCAGCCGATGAGCACGGCGATCACGAGGGGCGCCAGGTAGCGTGACCAATGCGCGGCCGGCTCAGGAATCCCTGCTCGCGCTCTGCGTCCGACGCCTGATGGCCGATGAGGGAGGAACTGACCAAGCATCTGTGTGAACAGCCCAGTGGCTCGACTCTGGTTCGACGATCCGGCGGCGTGCCACCCGAGACGCTGCCGGCCCCCAAGACAGCGATACCGTAGGCGATGTGGACGCGGCGGTCCACTCCCATGTTCGAGCCATGAGCGGCTGGCTGCATAGCCGCGGCCAGCGCCATCGGCTACGCAGCCAGAGGAGGAGGTGCTCCGCGCCTATGCCGGCGCGGCGGAACCCCAGCGGCGGAGCTCTGCGCCCAGGTCGAGCGGCAGCACCACCGCTCTGTCGGCAAGCTCCCCCCAGGCATCGACGGGTACGGCCCACATGACCTCGAACTCGTTGCCGTCCGGATCGCGACCATAGAGCGACTTGCTCACCCCGTGGTCGGACGCCCCGGTGAGGGCACCGAGCTTGCGCAGCGACGTGGCCATGGCTACGAGCGTCTCGATGGTGTCGACCTCCCACGCGAGGTGGTAGAGGCCAGTCGTCCCGTGGGCAGGGCGTGCCGCATCCGGTCCGACCTCGAAGAGGCCCAGATCATGGTGGTTCCCGCCGCCGGGACTGCGCATGAAGACCGCGCGCATGCCCTCCGGTCGCTCCAGCTCCACGAAGCCGAAGGCCTCGCGGTAGAACGCGGCGGCCACCTCGGCGTCACGCACGAAGAGGACGGCATGATTGAGACGGGTGATACCCATGTCGCTATCGCTCCAGCTTCCAGCTCGAGCTGAAGGACCAGCCGTTGGCGACGTTCAGCGCGATGTTGAGGAAGGCCATGCCCTCGAGGTACCGGGCCATGCGTAGCTCACCGACATCGAGCGGCGAGAAGCCCATCGCCTCCACCAGCGAGGTCACCTGCCGCCTGGCCTCCGGGTCGTCAGTCGCCACGGGAGCCTGGATGGTGACGCTGGGATGGGCCTGCGTAGAGGCGAAGAGCGTGTTGAAAGCCTTGGCCACGCGCGCGCCCGGCAGCCATTCCTGGAGCTGCTCGGCGGCGGACGTGCCGTCGGTGACGAGGCCGGAGTAGTCGGGCGTGAGGGGATTGGTCGCGTCGATGACGAGCTTGCCCTCCACGTGCGGCGCGATGTCCTCGGCGACCGAGTGGGCGGCGCTGGCGAACGGCACGGCGATGACGATGGCGTCGGCACCGGCAGCGGCGGCCGCGTTGGACTCGGCCGCGGCAACCCCCAGGCCCTCCGCGATGGCGCGTGCATGTTCTGGATCGGCGGCCGAGATGACGACCTCGTGCGCCGTGCGACCGATGGACTTGGCCAGCGCCTGGCCCACGTTGCCCGATCCGATGATGGCGAACCTCATGTTCATCTCCTTCGTGCTCGGCGGTATTTGTCTACAGCCAATGTTGTTGTTCATCGACAATCATCAATCAAGATGTGGCTACTGTCAACACTGATTTGCTGTGGCACAATGACCGCCATGCACGCGACCGAACGTCGTCGTCCCCTCGTGGGGGCCCAGATCCGCCGCCGCCGGCGTCAGCGCGCTCTGACTCTCGCCCAGGTGGCCGAGCTGAGCGGCCTCAACGTGGGCTATCTCAGCCAGGTCGAGAACGACAAGGCCTCGCCTTCGCTCGAAACGCTTGCCGCCCTGGCCGACGCGCTCGACGTGCCTGTGGCCTGGTTCCTGCTGGACGCGTCGGTTCGGCCCCGGCTCGTCCGCCGCTCAGAGCGGCCGCAGCGGGAGGTGCTGGACGGTCGCACGACCTTCAGCCAGGTCGACGGCGGCATCGCGCGGGACGTTGCCATCTTCGAGGGCGAGGTGCCCGCGGGAACCCGCACCGGGCTCCACGCCCACCAGGGCGACGAGCACCACATCGTCCTCTCCGGGCGCGTGCGTTTCACGCAGGGCGAGCACACGGTGGAGGCAGGCGCAGGGGACTATGTGCTGCTCGATGGCACACTGCCCCACGACGTCGAAGCCGTGGGTGATGAAGCTGCCCGCCTCATCCTCATCTACCCGCGCGATGCGCACTCCCAGCTGACTCGCGAAAACGGTAGCCACGAGGGCTGAGGCGCGAGTCCGCATCGGCAGCATGTCGCGCGCCTGGCAGCCAGGCCTGAAGGGCTCTCCCAGTCGCTGTCCATCTCGCCGGCAGAACCGTGACCACTGCCTCTTGCGATCGGCGCTAGGGGCGCGAGATGCTGTCGAGTCGGAGCGGGAGACGCTGAGGCGCGGCAGAGATTGCCGGCGGGATCGAGCTCGAACACTTGCGGAACCGACCCGCGACCGGAACACGGGGGGCTGCCATGCGCAGGTCAAGGGTCGCGGGAGCCGTCATCGCGGGGTGCCTGCTGGGGATGAGCGTCGCTCCCGATATCGACGCGGCCACGCCCAGCTGCCAAGTCCGCAACGTCACCCAGGAGACGAGGGGCGACGTGCTGCGGTCGATGGTCCGCGCTGCAGACGCGGGCGATCGCCTATGGGTCCGAGGCACCTGCGTGGGCAACGTCATCATCGGCAGGGACCTGGTGATCAAGGGACGGGGTGATCACGCCGTCGTCACCGGGCTCGACCGATACCGGGCGTTCCGCGTCCGCAAGGGTGCGACCGTCACGCTGCGCAACCTGATCATCGAGCGTGTCGTCGGGGTCTACGACGGCACCCGGGGCGGCGGTGGAGGCATCTACAACGAGGGCATCGTCACCTTGGCCGACTCGATCGTGCGTCGGGCGAAGGCCGGCGAGGACCCCGGTGGTGCCATCGCCAACCACGGCCTGATGACCATCCGCGACACCGTCATCCGCCGCAGCCGCGCCGACTGGGGCGGCGGGATCGGCAATCTCGGGACGCTCACCCTCGTCGGCTCCCATGTGGCCGCCAACCACCCCGAGGGCATCTGGAGTCGCGGCCCGATGACCATCGCCGACTCGGTCGTGCGCGACAACGCCTGGGGCGGCATCTTCGTCGGGGGCAAGGTCGAGGTGACCATCTCCGGTTCCCGGGTGGAGGACAACCGCCGAGGGGGCGGCATCGAGAAGTCCGGAGGGGGCACGCTCACGCTCGACGGCTGCCTGATTGCGGGCAACACGGCGCTGCAGGACGGTGGCGGCATCGAGACGCGCTGGGGCCAGCTCGCTCTTGTCGCCACGACCGTGAAGGGCAACACGGCCGGCCGGCACGGCGGGGGCATCTTCGTCACGGACGGCTCGACGAACGTGACCCTCGATACGTCCTCCTCGGTGAGGGACAATTCGCCCGACGACTGCTTCGGCACGCCGGTCTGCTGAGGGCGCGCACGGACGGTTTGGTCGCTGCCGCCATCAGGCCGCCGCGAGCTCGGCATCGTGCTTTGCCTCCGGGGGCTCTGCGTGGTCATCCGGACGCAGCTTCACGCGACCCAGTAGCTGGGCGTTGGCGGCGACGATGATGGTCGAGGCGCTCATGAACGACAAGGCGGCCGCGGTCGAGCGCTTCCAGCAGGGAGGCCGCCGGGTCGCCATCGCATCGACGCGATCAGCGGATGAACAGCGGCGCGAAGACGAGGGTGAGCGTCGCGAGCAGCTTGACGAGGACGTGCAGTGAGGGGCCAGCCGTGTCCTTGAACGGGTCGCCCACGGTGTCACCGACGACGGCCGCGGCGTGGGCGTCGGAGCCCTTGCCCAGAACGTTGCCGTCCTCGTCGCTGAGGTTGCCCGCTTCGATGTACTTCTTGGCGTTGTCCCATGCTCCGCCGCTGTTGTTCAGATACGTCGCCATCAGCACGCCTGAGATGGTCCCGACCATGAGCAGGCCCGCGACGGCTTCATAGCCGAGGATCAGCCCGACCGCGAGCGGGGTGACGATGGCGACCACCCCGGGCGGGATCATCTGGCGCAGCGCCGACTTGGTGGTGATGTCCACCACCCGTGAGTAGTCCGGCCGCTGGCTGTAGTCCATGATCCCGGGCATCTCCCGGAACTGTCGTCGCACCTCGACGATGATGTCGCCGGCCGCATTGCCGACCGCACGGATGGCCAGGGCGCTGAAGACGTAGACCAGCATCGCCGCGATGAACGCGGCTACGAAGACGCCGACGTCGGCCAGGTTGACCGTCTCCATCCGGGGCAGGTCCCGGGCAAACAGGGCGACGTTGACCTTGTCGATGTACGCCTGGAAGAGCAGGAACGCCGCCAGGCTGGCAGAGGCGATGGCGAAGCCCTTGGTCAACGCCTTGGTGGTGTTGCCGACGGCGTCGAGCTTGTCGGTGATCTCCCGAGCGGAGCCCTCGGCCTGGGAGAACTCGGCGATGCCACCGGCGTTGTCGGTGATGGGGCCGAAGGTGTCCATCGCCAGCACATAGGCCGTGGTCATGAGCATGCCCATGGTCGCTACGGCCGTGCCGAAGACGCCGCCCACGTTGCGGCCGTCCGCGGTCACGATGCCGGCCTGGTCCCCCAGCCAGAAGCTGGCGATGAGCGCCGTGCCGATGACCAGCGCCGTCACGAACGTCGTCTCGAAACCGACCGCCGTGCCGGCGATGATGTTGGTCGCCGGGCCTGTCCTGGAGGCTTGGGCGATGTCCTTGACCGGTCGCCATGATCCGGCCGTGTAGTACTGCGTGATGTAGACGAAGGCGACGCTGGTGGCCAGGCCGACCACGCCGCAGAGGAAGAACCAGACCCAGGTCGGGATGCTGTGGCTGCCCTCGAAGGTGCCGGTGTCGAGCAGCAGGAAGCTGACGATGAGGATGCCCACCACCGATAGGGCCGTGGTGGCCCAGTAGCCCCGGTTGAGGATGTTCATGGGATCCTCGTCCTCGCTGCCACGGACGAAGTACATCGCCCCGATCGTGGCCAGCAAGCCGAAGGCGCGGACGACGAGGGGAAAGAAGATCCACGCCTCGGGGTTCGGCCAGCCCGACGACAGCGCGATCAGGTAGATCGCGGTCCCCAGGATCATGGCCCCGATGTTCTCCGCAGCTGTCGACTCGAACAGGTCGGCGCCACGACCGGCGCAATCGCCGACGTTGTCCCCGACCAGGTCAGCGACCACGCCAGCATTGCGCGGGTCATCCTCGGGGATGCCCTTCTCGACCTTGCCCACGAGATCGGCGCCGACATCTGCAGCCTTGGTGTAGATGCCGCCGCCGAGCTGGGCGAAGAGCGCGACGAACGAGGCACCGAAGCCAAAGCCGACGATGAGGAAGGGCGCGACCGCATAGTCGACCTGGTCGAAGAGGGCTTCGTAGACGGCGAAGATGCCCCACACGCCGAGCAGCGACAGGGCGACGACCAGGAACCCGGAGACCGCGCCACCACGCATGGCGACCTGCACAGCCCCCACGAGGCTGGAACGTGCGGCAGCCGCCGTGGGCACGTTGGCGCGCACGCTGACCGACATGCCGATGATGCCCGCCGCCATCGAGGCGATTGCCCCTACGAGGAAGGCGATGCCGGTGAGGACGCCGAGCTGCACACCGAAGACCGGTGTCTCTGCGACCTCCTCGGTCTCGACCAAGGCGATGATGGCGGCGACCACGAACGTCCCTACTACCGCGAGGATGGCGATGGTCGAGTACTGGCGCTTGATGAAGGCGTTGGCGCCTTCGAGGATGATGCTGCCGACGTCCTGCATCGCCTGGGGACCCTTGTCCCGCGACAGCACATCGCGAGCGAGCCAGATGGCGAAGATGACGGCCGCCAACCCCGAGATGGGGATGATCCAGTAGATGGGGTCAGACACGGTCTAGCGATCCTTCCTTCGTGTATGGGCTCGCGTCACGGCCCCACCGTGTCGAACGAGCCCCGGGCGTATGTGGTCGGAGCCTCCGACCTGGTCTGCTGGGGCGATGCACTCATCCGCGCCATCAGCGACCGAGCTTGTCCAGGCCATCGTCGCGGCCCAGGACGATGAGCTCGTCGGACGATCCGAGGCGTTCATCGCGGTGCGGGATGATGGTGACCTTCTTGCCACGGCGGATGGCCACCGGGGTCAACCCGAACCGCCCGCGCAGGTCGATGTCGGCAAGCGTCCGACCGACATAGCCAGCTGGAACGCGGATCTTGGCCACGCCGAACACAGGTCCCACGTCGAGGTAGTCGAGCACGTCGGGCACACCAAGGATGTGTGCCACTCGGGCGCCGACCTCCTGTTCGGGATAGACGACGCGCTCCGCGCCCACGCGCTCGAGGATGGCCCCGTGCAGCTCGGAGGCGGCCTTCGCCACGATGTGGTGGGCGCCGAGCGTCCTGATCGCCATCGTGGCGAAGACGCTCGTCTCGATCGAGCTGCCGACAGCGATGATGGCGTAGTCGAACTCGCCGGCACCGATCGAACGGAGAGCGGACTCGTCCCCGGCATCCAGCTCCACCGCATGCGTGACATCGGGCGCGATGCGGTTGACCCTGGCCGGGTCGTTGTCGATGGCCAGGACCTCGTGTCCCAGTGCCATCGCTTCGAGCGCCGCGGCCGTCCCGAACCTGCCCAGGCCGACCACCAGAACCGAGTACCCCATGAACGTCTCCTTGTTGACTCATCCGATGCGGATGCTTTCGATGGCCGGTCGATAGGGTCTCGGGCGGACCCGGGCGGCGAGAGCGAGAACGAGCGTCAGCGGGCCGAGGCGCCCGGCGAACATCGCCAGCGTCAGGAGCAAGCGCGCCGGATCGGGGAGCTCGGGGGTAACGCCGGCACTCAGTCCGACCGTGCCGAAGGCGGAGACCGCCTCGAAGACCAGGTCCACGAAGCTGGTCTCGAAGGTGAGGGCGAGCCCGACAGACACGAGGAACACGAGCGCGATGGCGAGCAGGGTCACCGCGAGCGCCCGGTAGACGACCTCGTCCGGGACCCGACGCCCGAAGGCGGTGGCGGCGTGGTCGCCGCGGATGGTCGAGGTGATGGAGATGAGCAGGAGGCTGAAGGTATTCACCTTGATGCCACCAGCCGTG
Organism: uncultured Chloroflexia bacterium; assembly: GCA_963712735.1. Classification (GTDB taxonomy): domain Bacteria; phylum Chloroflexota; class Limnocylindria; order Limnocylindrales; family CSP1-4; genus JAFMJV01. The sequence goes on from CAVQIZ010000007.1 coordinate 141,653, forward strand.
GAGCCCGACGCCCCGCCGATGAACATGAGCGCGCCGATGACCGCCAGACTCGGCACGACGAGTGGCTCGATCGGGATGGAGTTGAAGCCGGCGGTCCGTGCCGTGGCGGAGGTGAACGCTGCGTTCCACACGCGCTCGATGGGCTGGAGTTGGCCGAGCGTGGCCGGGTTCGACCACTCGAGCAGACCGATGATCAGTGTTCCGCCCACCAGCAGAGCGATGGTGGTCAGCAGGACCAGCTTCGTCTCGAGGGCGAGCCGACTCCAGCTCCGCTTGTGGGCGATGTCACCGACGATGGCGAACCCCAGCCCGCCGAGGATGAACAAGGCGGCGACAGTCCCTAGCACGAGCGCGTCGTCAGCGAACGGGGTGAGGCTGCGGAACCCGCCGGTGACGTCGAAGCCGGCGTTGTTGAAGGCGGAGACGCTGTGGAAGACCCCCCACCAGACCGACGTCAACGGGTCGATGCCTCGTCGAAGGAAGGCCACGAGGAGCACAAGGACGCCGGCGATCTCCACGAGCGCGGTGAACAAGGCGACCCTGCGGAGGACGAGCGTCGCGCTCGCGAGGTCGGTCGCCCCGTCAGATGCCTGCACGAGTACGCGATCGCGCAGGGCGGTCCGACGGCCGACGAGGACGAAGAGCAGCAGCGTGGACGCGGTCATGAAGCCCAGGCCACCGAGCTGGATGAGGATGAGGATGACGACCTGGCCGAACGGGCTCCAGAAGGTCGCCGTGTCGACGACGACCAGTCCGGTCACGCAGACGGCCGACGTCGCCGTGAAGAGCGCATCGACCACGGAGGTCCAACGGCCCGAAGCCGATGACAACGGAAGCACCAGCAGGGCGGTACCGACGGCGATCATGAGCATGAAGCCGCGCACGAGGACGACCGCCGGCGTGGGCGGACGGCGCACGCCTCGGCGCGCTGGCAGCTCGAACTGTTGTGGCGGCTCGCGGCCCACGCGTACCCTTTGGTCGCCCAGACGTCGGCCGGGGAGGATCGGCCCGGCAGAGCTGAACCCGTCCTGGCTCACGCACTGACCTGCTCTGCTGCACCGCAGCGGCGCGTGCCGGCACGCCCACCGAAACGTCGTCGTGTTCCGCGCATCAGGAGTGAGCCGGCCCGACGATCACGGTGAACGTGTCCCCAGCGTCGCGCTCGGTCCGGATCGGCATGCCATCGGACAGGTCGGCGACGTCGGCCACGGCAGCCACCGCATCACGGCCACTGAGCCCGCAGACAAGCACGCGGACGGCGATGCCGGACTGGACGAGCCGGATCGCCCCCCGCAGCTCGCAGGCAGAGCGAGTGGCCGAGGCGGCCGGAACAGCATCGGGCGGCCGCTGAAGCGTCTCCATGCCATCAGCATCCGCCGGTCCCCAAGAGGCAGCGGTCGGTCAGGCGTCCCGGCGTCTAAGGCGAGTCTAAAGTCGTCGCTGACGTCCCCGGTTCGCGGATGCGGTAGCCGACACCTGGCTCGGTGACGATGAGGTCACGGAGCGAGGGGTCAGCGGCCGCTAGCTTGCGCCGCAACTGGCTGACATGGACGTAGACGTAGCTGGCCTCGTCCTGGTACTCCAGCCCCCAGACCGCCCGCAGCAGACGCCCCTTCGTCACCATGCGGCCGGCATACGTGAGCAGAACGCGGAGGATCTCGAACTCGCGTGGGGTGACCTCCAGGCGGTCACCGGCCACGCGAACCTCATGCCGCTCCAGGTCGACCTCCAGGCTGCCGGCGACCATCCGACCGCCCGCATCGGCGGCAGGGCCCGCGGCGTGGCGAAGCGCCACCCGCAGCCTTGCATCGAGCTCATCGACCCCGAAGGGCTTGGTGACGTAGTCGTCCGCTCCGCGTTCGAGCGCTTCGACCTTCTCGCGTTCCTCGTAGCGTCCGGACAGGATGACGATGGGCGTCATCGCCTCCCGACGGATGCGCGTCACGATGCGTAGCCCGTCCATGTCCGGGAGCCCAAGGTCGAGCAGCACGACGTCGGGGCGCCTGGCCTCCCAGCGTCGCAGTGCGGTCCGACCGTCGGGCGCGCTGTCGATGCGGTACCCCCGGGCAGCGAGGTCTCGTGTGATCGCGGCGCGCGTCTCGTCGTCGTCCTCGACGATGAGCACCGTCGGCCCAACTCGGGCCTTCCGCGCCCGCATCACCCGACCCCCACCAGGAGACCCGGCGCCGACGGAACGGCCAGGGGAAGATGGAAGTCGATCGCCAGCCCGCCGTGCTCGCTCGCGCGCGCCTCTACGCGCCCGCCGCTGGCCTCGATGAGTCCCTTGGCGACGGCCAGGCCGATGCCCGTGCCGGCACGCGAGCTGCGCGGTTGGCCGGGCACCCGGTAGAACTTGTCGAACAGGCGAGGCAAGGCGTCCGCCGGCACGCCTCCACCGGCATCCTCCACGCTAAGCCGGATGGACCGTCCACCGGGACTCACTCCCGCGACCAGCCACAACGGGGTGCCCGGCGGCGTGTGTTTGACCGCGTTCTCGATGACGTTGGTCAGTGCCTCATCGAGGAGGACGGGATCGACCTCGATGAGGGCTTCGTCCAGCTGGACATCCACCGGCCGTTCCGCTAGTCGGCGTTCGAGACGCTCCAGGGTGCGTCCGACGAGGTCATCGAGCTCGAAGACGTCGCGTTCGGCCCGCAGCGCACCCGCCTCGATCCGGCTCAGGTCAAGAAGGTTGGTCACGAGGCGGTTCAGGTACTCCACCTCACGGTCGATGGCGTCTGCGCTCTCCCGTTGATCCTCCGGGCTCAGCCCGGCCCCTGGTCGAAGCGATCCGGCCGCTGCCCGGATCGTGGCCAGTGGGGTGCGCAGATCGTGGGACACCGACTGCAGCAACGCCGACTTGAGCGCGTCGCTTTGGCGGGCGATCTCCGCGGCCTGGGACTCGGCGGCGAGCCGGTCGTGTGCGAGGGCACTGCCGAGCTGGTCCGCCGCGACTCCGAGGAGCCGCGATTCCGCCCGATCAGGCTCGCCGCGTTCTCGAGGGCGCAGGGCCCAGATCGAGCCGACCGCAGCGTCCCGTGCAACGATCCGCACCCGATACGCGTCCCGACCATCCGGGGTCTTCGCACGGCCCATCGGCTGGTGAACGTGAAGCCACTGCACGGATCCCTCCCCAGGTCTTCGTCGCAAGACCTGATACCGGGCTGGGATCCGGGGCTGAGAGCCCGCCTGGTCGCTGGCTGCCGCTACCCGCTCGCTTGCGTCGTCGGCGCCGAGTGAGATCCAGACACGCGCCATGACCGTCTCATCCTGCAGGATGCGGGCGATCGTCGGTAGCGCCGCGGGCGTCGACTCGCGGACCGCCAGCTCGCGGCTCACCGCGAACAGGGCGCGGGACTCACGCTCGCGGGCCAGCGCCATCTCTGTGCGGGAGCGCTCCAGGGCGGCGAGTTGGCCCACGACGATGCCCACGAAGAGCAGGAGGATGACGCCCAGCCAATCGCCCGGGTCATCGATGGCGAACGTGTGGAGCGGCTGCGTGAAGAAGAAGCTGTAGATGAGGAACGAGGCAAAGGCAGCGACGATGGCCCCGGCCATCCCGGCTGTGAGAGCGGCGGCAACGACCGCCCCGATGTACACCACCGACGCGTTCGGGACCCCGACGTGCGTCTCGAGCAGCGAGGCGGCGATGGTCGCTGCCGCCAGCGACGCGCTGACGATGCCCAGCAGCAGACCGATCCTCCGCACGTCGATGTGGGGCATGGCGCGATCGTAGTCCCAAGACAGACCGATCGGCGTCAGGAACACCAGCCGGCCGCAGGGCCACAGGGTGAGATGCTCTCGCGACCGAAGGGGAGTAGCCCTCCTGGACATCCACGGCGTCAGGCGGGCCGCGTGAAGCGACCGCGGGAGACCCTGGGCTGACCTCCGTCGCCGCGATCGGAGGCGAGGCGCACCCCATCTTCCGTCCATCGGCTGGCTCAGGCCCTTACACCGCCGGGCGGCGACGTCCGCTAGTGGGTCTCGTCATCGGGATGTGCCAGCGCGTAGGCGATCTGCTGCCGGCTGTCGCGATGGTCCGCGACCAGCGAGGCTCCGATCGCCGTCGTGAGGATGGTCACGATGACGGCGAGTGACGCTGGGATGGGGATGGGGACGAGGTCGGCAAGGAGGATCTTGAGCCCGGCGAAGACGAGCAGCGCCGCCAGGCCCGGCTTGAGGAAGCGGAACTTGTCCACCGCCCCAGCAAGCAGGAAGTAGAGCGAGCGAAGGCCCAGGATGGCAAAGGCGTTGGAGCTGAAGACGAGGAACGTGTCGGTCGTCACGGAGAAGATGGCCGGCACGGAGTCGATGGCGAACAGGATGTCGCTCGACTCGACGACCAGCAGCACCGCGAGGAGCGGGGTCGCCAGGCGACGGCCACGCTCGACGACGATGAAGCGCTGCTCCCGGTAGCCGTCCGTCGTGGGCACGAAGCGTCGAAAGAGCCGCAGCAGCGGATTGCTCGTGGGGTCGATCATGCGCTCGTCGCGCTGTGCCCACATCCGGTAGCCGGTGTACAGGAGCAAGACACCGAAGACATAGATGGCCCAGTGGAAGGACTCGATGATCGCTGCGCCCAGGCCGATGAAGATGGCCCGGAACACGATCGCGCCGAGGATCCCGTAGAAGAGCACCCGGTGCTGGAACTTGAGCGGGACGACGAACGCCGCGAAGATCAGCGCGAAGACGAAGACATTGTCGACCGACAGGCTGAGCTCGAGCAGGTAGCCCGCGAGGTACGCCGTGCCGTCCTCCGCGCCGCGGGCCTGGAAGACGAGCGCTCCGAACGCCAGGCCCAGCGCGATGTAGAAGGCGCTGAAGGTCGCGGCTTCGCGGAACGACGGAGCGTGGGCCCGTCGGTTGAAGACGAGCAGGTCCAGGGCGAGCACCGTCCCGATGCTGACGACGAGGACGATCCACAGGATCGTGTCGGTGTCCACGGATTGGGCCTCCGGGCTTGACGCGAGTCATGCCGAAGGTCTCCGCCAGCCTCGCTGTCACGCGCGGCCGATGTCGGCGGGGCCACACGAGTGGCCCGTGATGACGCCGGACATCCGGGAATCGGGGTACTCCCCCTCGGTGACTCGATGCTAGCAGAGGTGTCGTACGGGGCACATATCAGCTCCATTAGGGACCCACCCGCTCCGCTCGTCGACGTGCTGCGATCCGGGTCGTGGTCTAATCCGCCGATGCATGCGCACTATCGACAGCTCCTTGGCGCCGCGGTCTTGGCCGTGCTCGCCAGCCTCGCCGCCGCGACCGTCGCCCTTGGTCAGGACAGCGAGGATGTCATCATCTCGGACACGCTCGAACCACAGCGGCTCGAGGTCTCGACCGGCGCGGTCGTCACCTGGCGGAACGAGGACAACGAACGCCACCGTGTGCGCTCCCGCCAGGGACCCGTGGAGTTCGACTCCGGCAACCTCGAGCCGGGCGAGCGCTTCAGTGTCACCTTCGTGGTCGCCGGCGAGTATCCCTACCTGGACGAACGCAACGACGAGGACCCCTCCTACTTCGGCACCGTGGTCGTCATCGACGATGAGCCGACCGGGGGTCCGCCTCCGATGGAGGCCACAGTCACGCTCATCGACGAGTCCTTCCAGCCGCCGGCGCTCGAGGTCGCCGTGGGAACCACGGTGACCTGGGAGAACATCGACGGTGACGACGACCACACGGTGACCGCGACCGACGGCACCTTCAACAGCGGTGTCCTTCCCGCCGGGTCCGCCTTCGAGCACTCCTTCGACGCTCCCGGGACCTATCCCTACTTCTGTGCCATCCATCCGGAGATGGAGGGCACCGTCACCGTCGTGGGGGACGCACCGGCTCCCACTGAGGGTGCCGTGGTCGAGGCCCCAGCTCCGGCTGAGTCCCCGGCACCGGCCGCGGTCTCGATCGTCGACCTCACGTTCGAGCCCGCCATCATCGAGGTCGATACCGGCGCGACGGTGACCTGGACCAACGAGGACAGCGTTCCGCACACCGTGACCGCCAGTGGCGACGAGTTCGACTCCGGCGTGCTGATGAGCGGCGACTCGTCCAGCCAGACATTCGAGACCCCGGGCAGCTACGACTACTTCTGCGCCATCCACCCCTCGATGACCGGGACAGTGGTAGTCCGGGAGCCCGGGGCGCCGGGTGACGTCGGAGACGCGTCGGGCGAAACGACCACGGATGTCGTGGCTGGGGTCACCGAGGTGTCCGTGGTGAACGTGGCCTTCGCGCCGGCGGACATCGAGGTCTCCGTCGGTGCGACGGTGGATTGGATCAACGAAGACCCGTTCGCCCACACCGTCACCGCACGCGACGGCGCCTTCGACTCGGGGACGATGGAGGGCGGTGCGGTCTTCGCACAGACGTTCGAGGAGTCCGGAACCTTCGAGTACTTCTGTGCCATCCATCCCTCGATGACCGGGACGGTCACTGTCACACCCTGAGCGATTGGGGTCGCGATCGGCGACCCACGCCGCCGTACCCGCTCCGGCCGGGAACACGCCGATGGCGCGTGGCGTTTGACAGGCATCGAGCCCACGCGCGACACTCGCGGGGAAGGGGAGTAGGCCTTCTCCGGACGATCGACACACTGGCGTGGTGACGCGCCCGGTCGCCGGGTCCGCGCTGACGCGGATGGACGAGACCTTCGACTTGTCGACATCACCACAGCGGGTGTCGGGGTCGAAGGCGCTGCCATCGGGACCCGAGCCCACCCACCGGAGACACGATGGACGCCTTCCTCCTCTCGTTCGGGGTCATCTTCCTCGCCGAGCTCGGCGACAAGAGCCAGCTCATGGCGCTCGCTTTCGCCTCGCGCTACCGCGCCTGGATCGTCCTGCTCGCAGTCACGGTCGCGACCCTCCTCGTGCACGCCTTCTCGGTCATCGTGGGCGTGGCTTTCGCCATGGCCCTCCCGACGGCCGCCATCCAGGTCGTCGCGGGCGTGGCATTCCTCGGCTTCGCGGTCTGGACGCTCAGGGGCGACGAGCTCGGGGAAGATGAGGAACGACGTGCTGCTCGCTCAGGAGGCTGGGCCCTCCTCACCATCGGGACCGCGTTCTTCCTCGCCGAGCTCGGCGACAAGACGATGCTCGCCACGATCACCCTGGCCACGACCGAGGAGCCGTGGGGCACATGGCTGGGCTCGACCGTCGGCATGGTCGCCGCTGACGCCATCGCCATCGCCATCGGTGCGTTCTTCGGGACCCGGCTGCCAGAGCGCGCGGTGAAGCTGTTCGCGGCCGGTGCCTTCGTGCTCTTCGGCCTGCTCCTGATCGCCGAGGGCGTGGGGCTCGTCTGAGCGGCAGTCAGCGGCTGCCCGCTACGCCTCGATCATGGAGATCGACCAGAGGTCGATCTCCTGCCGTCCGAACCTCGCGGCTTCCGTATCGCTTCAGCTCGACTAGCTGCGGTTCTGACTGCGGCGGCGCCACTGGTCGAGGGCCACGGCGGCGACGAGGACCGCGCCGACGGCGATCATCTGCCAGTAGGGCTGGACACGGATGATGATGAAGCCGTTCTGCAGCACGGCCGGGATCCACACGCCGACGACCGTGCCGATGATGGTGGCCACGCCGCCGAAGAGGCTGGTGCCGCCGAGCGCCACCGCGGTGATCGCCCGCAGGTTGTCCGTCGCGTGGCCGGCGACGGAGGTGGTGGTGAAGTAGGCGACCGAGAGGTAGCCCGCGAACCCGGCCGCCACGCCGCCGACGATGTAGACCTTGAGCAGGTGCCGCTCGATATCGATGCCGACGCGGCGGGCGGCCTCCTCGTTCGATCCGATCGCCAGCGTGTGACGTCCGAAGACGGACAAGTGCATGCCGATGTAGCCCAGGACGACCACGCCCAGCGCGATGACGATCAGGTTCGAGACGCCGAAGAACAGGTCGCTGTCCGCGACCTGTGCGATCGCGTAGGTGGCAGCGTTCACGCCGTTCATCAGCAGCAGCGCCACGCCCAGGCCGGCCCCGAGCGTGGCCAGGGTGGCGATGAAGGGCGCGATGCGCAGATAGGCGACGAGCATCCCGTTGATGGCGCCGATGAGGAACCCGGCGAACAGTGCTGCGATGAGCGGCAGGACGATGACCGCGACGTTCGCCTCGGTGGCGGGGATGGCCACGGCCATGCGGTCGCCCACGGGGATCATCTGCAGCGCCTTCACCGTGAAGACCTCGCCCAGGATGATGGCGCTCGGAATCGACAGGTCGATGCCGGCGGTCGCGATGATGAAGGTCGTGCCCACGCTGACGACGGTGAGGATGGCCACGTTCTGGGCCAGCAGCGTCAGGTTGTTGACGGTGCCGAACTTGTCCGGCGCCAGCAGCGTGAAGGCCGCGATGAGCAGCAGCAGGAACCCCAGCGTGATGAATACCTGGCTCGAGGCGAATGTGCGCCAGCGCGACCGCGGCCGCTGTTCGGCGGCGGTGACGTCAGTGGTCTGTTCTTCTGCCAGCTCAGCCGAGAGCGTGGGCTTGTCCTGCTCGGTCATGCCGACAGCTCGGTGGCGTAGGCGCCTGTCATGGCGGCGATCAGCCGCTCGGCGTCGGCCTCGCCCTTGCGGAACCTCGCGACCCGGGCTCCCAGGCGCATGACCTCGATGCGGTCGGCTACCTGGAGGACCTCCCTCAGGTTGTGCGAGATGAGCACGACCGCGAGCCCACGGTCGCGGATGGTCTCGATGAGCCGTAGCACGTTGGCGGTCTGTACGACGCCGAGCGCCGCGGTCGGCTCATCCATGATGATCACGTGCTCGGCCCACATGGCGGCACGGGCGATGGCCACCGACTGCTTCTGGCCGCCGGAGAAGGAGGCCACCGGGACACGCATGTCCTGGACCAGCCCCACGCCCAGCTCCTTGAAGCGCCGCTCGGTCACGTTGCGCATCTTGCGCGTGTCGTGGAGCCACCGGAATCGCGTCATCTCGCGACCGAGGAACACGTTGGCCGGAGCGTCAAGGTCGGGAGCCAGCGCCAGGTCCTGGTAGACGGTCTCGATACCCAGTGCGGCTGCGTGCCTGGGGTTGGAGATGTGCACTTCCCTGCCGTCGACGAGGACCGTGCCGGAGTCCGGGCTGTAGACACCCGAGAGGACCTTGATCAGCGTGGACTTGCCCGCGCCGTTGTCGCCGATGAGGGCGGTGACCTCACCGGGGAAGGCCTCGAACGCCGCGCCGCGCAGCGCACGTACGTGACCGAAGGTCTTGACGATGTTGCGAGCCTCGAGTGCGGCTCCATCCGACGACTGGTTGCTGCTGGTCATGAGGTCCTCAGACAATACAGAGCGGGGCGGCGGACTGCTCCTCGCAATCGCGCCGCCCCTGCAGCTCAGTTCGAGCCGGGTCCTAGCACTCGGACTTGTAGAGGAACTGGTTGACCTCGGGATCGTCGATGTTGTCCATCGTCACGACCGTCGACTCGGTCTGGATCTCAGGCGTGACCTCGCCGCCCGTCAGGGCCGCGACGGCCTGCTCGATGCCCATCTTGCCGATGGTGAACGGCTGCTGGGCCACGAGGGCCTGCACGTCACCAGCCTGGAGCTGCAGGACCTGGTCCGGGCCGGCGTCGAAGCCGACGACCTGGACCTCGGTGGCGCCAGCCTGGCGCACGCCGGTGGCAACACCCTGTGCCGTGAACAGGTTGGTGGCGAACACGCCGGCCAGATCGGGGTCAGCCTGCAGCTGCGCGCTGATGATCTGGGCGGCCACGGAGGCCTCGTTGTTCGAGTACTGCGTGTCCGCGACCAGCACATACCCGAGCTCGGCGGCCTTCTCGTTGAAACCGTCGACGCGCGCGTCGACCGAGGAGACGCCAGGGTTGGTCGAGATGCACGAGCACCTTGTCGCCCGCTTCGAGGCCGAGCACGTCAAGGGCCTCAGCGGCCTTCACGCCGCCGAGGAAGTTGTCGGTCGCGATGCGCGACACGCCGATCGTGGGGTCATCGACGATGGTGTCGACGAGGACGACCACGGTGCCGGCCTCCTGCATGTTGGCCAGTGGGCCTGCAGACGCCGTGCGGTCATTGGGGGCCACCAGCAGCGCATCCGGCGCGGCCGCGGCGACCGCGTCCAGCATCGGGTTCTGCAGGATGACGTCGAAGCGGTCCGGGCCCTGGACGTCAAGCGACACGCCGGCCGCATCGGCCGCCTCGCGGGCGCCGCATTCCATGGAGATGTAGAAGGGGTCGCCCTTCACGCCGACCATGAGCGTGATCGGTCGCGCCCTCGGCACTCATCTCGTCCTGCGCCACCGCTGGCAGCGCGCCGGTTACTGCGATCGCACCCGCCACAAGGGCGGTCGTCAGTGCGAAACCAGGCTTCTTCACGAGCACTCCTCCTCTTGACCCGACGGAGTCGACGGGTCCTGGTCCGCGTTGTCAGGCAGCGCGGCCTACTCAGCTTAGGGCTTCATTCTAGCCACAACATCATGCTGCATTCGTTTGCGATCGCGACGTGATTCAGGGCGCCAGTCGTTCTTCCACCCAGCGCGCGATGGCCTCTTTGTCGGCGCCTGCGCTGGCGGTCGTGTCCACCTCCAGGCACGGTGCAAGCGCCATCGGGCGCGCCACCGCCGCCAGCTCGCGGAGCTCGGGTTCGTAGTCGTCCGGGGCCGGATGCCCCGGGTGGCGGATGCGCGAGGCATACCGCGCCACGAGCTCTTCGGTGTCCGCCCAGCACCAGACCTCTACCCAGCGATCGACGCCCGCGCGCTGCAGCCCCCGCAGGACGGCGTCGTGCGGGGGTAGCCGGAACCAGGCCTCGACCACGACCATCGAGTCGGCCGGGAAGCCCGCCAGCAGCGCCCAGATCGAACCCAGGCTGGCACGGCCCAGCGCACGGCCCCATTCGCGATCCGCGTCGCGATGACCCAGCTCGTCGAACAGGACCTCCTTGACCGCATCGAGCTCCAGGACGGGGACCGCCAGACGAGCGCCGAGTGCGTGCGCGATGGTGGTCTTGCCGGACGCGGGCACCCCGTTGACCAGCACCGCGCGCGTCATCGCGCGAACGCCCGCAGGCCCGCACCGATGACCCCCGCATCATCAGCCAGCTGAGCGGGCGCCACGGGACACTCGAACCACGCGGAGGTCGTGGGGGCGTAGGCGTCCACCACGGCCACGGCGGCGGCTCCGAGCCCACCCCCAGCACCACCAGGTCCGGGTCGAGCACTGCAACGACCGTGTCGATGGCGTCGCGCCAGGCGCCCGCCCAGAGGCGCAGGACCGCCTCGGCAGCGGGGTCGTCAGCGCCTTGCTCCAGGAGCGTTTCCACGGTCGTGCTCGCCGGGAGCCCGGCCTCGCGGACGAGGCGGCTCAGGGCCGTGCCGGAGGTGAGCACCTCGGAGCAGCCGCGCCGCCCGCAGTTGCAGGCCGGCCCCGACCGGTCGAGCGTGAGATGGCCCAGCTGACCGGCGTTGCCGCGCCCGCGCAGCACCGTCCGGTCCATCGCCACCGCCCCACCGATGCCGGTCCCGACGGTGAACAGCACGACGTGGTCCGCGGAGGTCGCGACGCCTACCTCCAGCTCTGCGAGGAGCGCCATGTGGGCGTCGTTCTCCAGGACGACGGGTCGGCCGATGGCCTTCTCGACGACCTCGCCCAGGCGCCGATCCGGCGAGGTCCACGAAGCCCGCGGACAGGATCGTCGTCGCGTCACGGTCGAGGCGCCCGGGGATGCCGATGCCGATCGCTTCGACGTCGTCGTCCAGCAGCTGCCTGCATAAGTCGCCGACGAGCTGCGGAACGCTCGGCGCAGAGGCCGTTCGCACCTTGATGCGATCGCCCACCCGGCCATCCCGCCCGACACGTGCCGCACGGATGTTGGTGCCGCCGATGTCGACGCCCACGGCCACGCCGCCGCGGGCTGGAGCGTGCGTCATGGCTGGAGTCGGCTATGCGCGCCCTTCGGCGAGGACGGCCTCGACCTCGTGGAGTCGCGGCACTGCCACGTCGCGCAGGCGCTGCGCGGTCGCCTCGCGGTCGCCCAGCAGGCAGTCCTTCCACAGCGATCGGCCGGCGATGGCACCGGCGGCACCACCCGGCGAGCGCGGTCCGCAGGTTCTTGACGAACGTCTCATGGTCAACGCCTGCCGAGAGCACGGCCCAGGGGATGTCGCCGAGCGCGTCCGTGACCGCAGCGCAGCCTTCGAGGGAGCCCGGGTACTGCAGCTTCAGCATCGGCGCGCCGCACTCGCGGGCGATCGCTGCCGCCTGCACGATGAGCTCGGGCGCGGCGGCCTGGTAGTCCTCCGCGGACTCGCCCTCGAGCGGGTAGGTCAGGATCTCGATGGCGACGAGGATGTCTTCACGCGCGCAGTCCTGCACCACCGATGCGATGAGGCGTGCAGGATGCGAGTCGAGGCCTTCCCTGTCCGGGCGCATGTAGACGTTCATCTTGGCGACGTCACCGCCGACCGCGCGGACGCGGCTGGCATCGACACCCTCGACCACGCGGCTTACGCGGAGCCCGTCGGCGCCGGGCTCGTACCCGGTCGCGTCCATGCCGACCATCAGCGCGGTGTCCCGCGCCAGGACGCCCTCGGTGACCACCTGCGGCACGACGGTCGTCGGGTCCAGCAGCACCGCCGGTGCCTCGTTGCCAAGATGGGCGACGAGATCGAGCTTGGCGTTGACCAGATCGTCGGCGGACGCCGTGCCCGGGACCTGGATGAGGCCGAGCATGGAAGAGCGCTGGTCCATGGCGATGACGAGTACCCGGCCGCTGCCGGGATCGCAGATCCGCTGGTATGCGCGCAGCTGTGCGGTCGTGAACGCCATTCGTGCCTCCTGGTGCGATCGGGCCGGGGAGCGACGCCAGGTTCATGCCCAGGCGCTCCGGCCCCCCCGCATGGATGCACGGTACCACTGGGTGCCGAGACGATCGACCCTGGTGCGACGCCACGTACCACGGATGCGTGGATACTCCCCGGTCAAGAGCGCTCTCCTGCAGATGCCGTGCGTCTCGTCCGCGACGTCGAGAGCTGGTCGCCAACGGCGGCTGGCGCGGTTGCCTGCGGCTGGCGACAGGGCTGGTCGCCCTTCTCCTCCGCTCGTGCCGTCTTGCCGGTGGTCCGCTCGCTCTGGCCCTCACTCCAGCCCTGGAAGCCGGAGTGCGCCTCGCCGACCACCTTGGGGCCATCGGCCCACGGGGGCCTACCCTGTTCGCGGAGTTCCGCCCCGACGATGGACCGGACCTGCATGACAGGCACACGCTCGGGGGCTGGCACGAGCGGGAGCGCCGCTCGTGGCCGTCGGGTACAGTCACGCCGCGACGCCCGGATCCGTCGTGGTGCACCGTGTGAGGACTACGCGTCAGCGCGGTGGACACGCCATCGTCGGGCGTCGCGTTCCTCCGGGGATCACAGGAGCGGGTCATGTCCTATGTCGTCGATTTCACCAACGTCTCCGAACATGGTCTGGAGACGTCGCCGGTGGCGACCGCGCTCGCCGGGCTCCGGGCGAACGAGGCCCGCTACTTCAAGAACAAGTACGACTATGACTTCACGGTCGATCCGGCGAGCCAGGCCAAGGAGACCATCGACTGGGTGCACCGCATCCTGCAAGAGGAGCGTGGCATCGTGATCGAGTCTCGTCCGCTCGAAGCGACACGGTTCCGGGTCGACGACATCCGCTGGGCGTACGTCTTCTACGAGAGTGGCCTGTCGATCAACGTGCTCTATACGATCACTGACTCCGGGAAGCGAGCGGTCGGGTTCAAGCTCTCCGACGGAATGGACGTTCCCGTCGAGCTCGCCACGCGGTTCAAGTTCGCCAGGCAACGGTCGAAGCTGGCCGGGACCATCCGGGGCTCGTTCTTCGTCATCAAGGGCGAATACTGATCTCTGCGCCGCCTCGACGATGAGTGGTCCGCCCGTCGCGTGTCTTCCAACACCGTCGGGTCGTGTGCTCGCGATGGCGACCAGCCTGCCCAAGGCGCTCGAACTGAACGCCGTTCACCGTCGCGGCCCCGTTCACCGTCGCGGCCTCCGAGACCCTGCCCTGCATCGAGCTCGCTCTTGGCTCCGAACCGTCAGGCTCAGGGTCATGCCGGCCCTCGTGGACCAAATCGCGGCCATCATCGGCCCGATGATGGCCTAGCATCAGGGGTGCAGAACCGCCGAGCACCAGGAAGTTGGCTCCCGGGTACGCGTCGTCAGCGGTAGGAAGGACATCACTCGTGAAGACAGCCAAGGATAAGCACGTCGTCGTCAGCGCCGACTTTGCCGGCTTCCCGCTCAAGGAGGCGGTGAAGGAGCACCTCGTCGAGCGCGGCTGGTCGGTCGAAGACCTGACGCCCGTGCTCGAGGAGACGCCCATGTACCACCGGGCCGGCTTCATGGTCGGCGCCAAGATCGCCGAACGGGAGTTCGAGAAGGCCCTGGTCTTCTGCGGCACCGGCATGGGCATCCATGTCGCCGCCGGCAAGTGCCCGCACGTGCACGCCGCTGTCTGCGAAAGCGTGCCCGCGGCCAAGCGCTGCGCCACGGGGAACAACTGCAACGTGATGGCCATGGGTGCCTTCTTCGTCGCGCCCAGGCTGGGGATGGCTATGGCCGACGCGTTCCTCGATCACTCCTTCGGGGAAGGTTACGAGGACTGGGACGGCTTCGACGAATACCACGTCGTCGGCTACGAAGAGACCGAGAACTTCGACTACGAGGCCTACAAGGCCAACGGCTTCCGGCTGCCCGATAAATCCGAGCCGCCGCTCGGCCCGCAGCCGCGCGGACTGGCCTTCTAGCCGCTCCGCTGCGTCATCCGCTCATGCGCGGAGGGCGCGACGGCGGACGCAGGACGACGGCGACCAGGCCGGCGACGGCGATCGCGAAGAGGACGGGGATCGCCGCCTTGGCCGCGCGTTTCGGGAGCACCAGCTCGAACAGCGGTACGGGATCGCCCAGGCTTGACTGCAGCGGTCCGAAGGGGCAGTCCCCCCGGCCCACCCCCAGGGCCGCAGCCTCGAACAGCAACGCCGCCGCGCTGGCCGTCAGCACGCGGTCGCGGCGGCGGTTGAGGGCGCAGTACCAGACGTAGCCCAGGCTGGCGAGCTGGACGACGGAGAAGGCGGCATGGGCGATGCGAAACGCGCGGGCTGCCGGACCGAGTTCGGCCCAGGTCGCCTCCGGGGGCCGTCGGCGAGGTCGCTGTCGAGTGGTCCGCTGAGCCGCCATGGTGTGCCGATGATAGGGGAGGCTACCCCCGGCGCCGCGCCCGTTCAGCCGCGCGGGCGCGGCGCTCCTCGAGCCGAGTCGCCGACTCGACCATCTCGGCGAGGAATGCCTCCAGCTCCGTCCGCGCCGCCTCCGCCTCCGGGCTCAGGCCCTGCAGCTCGAAGATTCGCAGCTTCCGCACCAGCGGCATGACCACCTCGTCGTGGTGGATGCGCAGGTCGTAGATCCCCGCCAGTGCCATCTCCGCGGCCTTGCGCCGGAAGCCCCTGATGCCGGCGCCGGGCATCTCGAAGGCCATGATCTCCGCCACCACTGCCTCCACCGTCGCCGACGGATAGGCCTGCGAGGCGGCCGCCAGGATGTCGCGGTAGAACGTGGCGTGCAAGTTCTCGTCGGCTGAGATGCGCGCCATGATGCGGTCGGCCACCGGGTCGTCGGAGTAGCGCCCGGTATTGCGGTGGGCGGCCCGCGTCGCCACCTCCTGCAGCGCGACGTAGGCCAGCCCGCGCAGCGGGTCCAGCGTGGGGCGCTCGTAGCCCTGCTCCAGCTGGCGCATGCGCGAATCCTCGAGGGCGGTCGGATCGAGGTTGCGCGTCACGGTGAGGTAGTCGCGCAGCACGATGGAGTGGCGACCTTCCTCGGCCGTCCAGCGGCCGACCCAGTTGATCCAGGCACCATCGCCGCTGCCGAACATGCCGTAGATCAGCCGGTGGTAGGAGGGCAGGTTGTCCTCGGTCAGGAGGTTGACCTCGAAGGCCGTGCGCGCGACGCCGCTGAGGCGGGGCTGGTCTGGGGTCCACGGCTCCTTGTCGAAGTCGCGGCCCAGGCTGTAGGGGATGAAGTCGTGCGGGTACCAGGGCTCCGCGATGGTGAGGTGGCGGTCCAGCAGACGTCCGGCCTCAGGCTCGAGGTCGATCAGCAGCTGCTGGGCATCGTACGGCTTGACCACCCGGTCGCGTCGCCCCGGCGGCTGGAGCTCGTCGGGGGAGGGCAGACCATCGGCGTGGAGGTCGCTGTGGTCGCTCATCTGGCTGGCGTCGCGAACAGGGAAGCCATGGTCGATCGTGCCTCTGGGTGACTCGCGGGGGGGGTGCGCGCGAGGAAGGGTACGGTAGCAGCGATCGGCCGGCAGGGCCCGGCCGCGACCCGGTGGACTGGGGCGAGCGCCGCCTCGATGGAGTACGACTGCCTGGCGGTGGTCTACGGCATCGACGGCGCCGCCGCGAATGACAGTGCCGGGTGCGCCAAGCTCGATCGTGGCGATGCACTGATGAAGGTTGCCGGCCCGGTACGTGGCCGCGTTCGCCGTGGCCGGCAGCGTCAGGGCAAGACCCATGACGAGCGCGATGGTGACGATGGCTGGCTTCATGGCGGACCTCGCTGTGCGACCCATGCACCGCGATGCCTGCCCACCCTCCTCCCCGGAAACGACGCCGTCAAGTACGCGCCGCTGCGCACTCGCCGGATATGCGGTCGCGGCCGGCGCTGGATGTCGCAGCCGGCGTTGGCTATCGTGTGGTGCAGGCATTCGAGAGCGAGGGAGCACGATGGAGCGTATCGGTCGAAGCTGGGATCTGGTCAAGTCGAGCTGGAAGGTGCTGCGCGCAGACCGGGAGCTGCTGCTCTATCCCGTCGCCTCGGGCCTGGTGACGTTCATCGCCATGGCCATCATCTTCCTCGTCTGGGCCGGCACAGGAGGGTTCGGTCGCCTGGGCGACGAGTCGCTCGGCATCGTCGACATCGTGCTCGTCTTCGTGCTCTACTTCGTCGTCAGCACGGTCGTCATCTTCTTCAACTCGGCACTCGTGGCGGCGGCCAACATCCGCCTCGATGGGGGTGACCCCACGCTGGCCGATGGCTTCCGCATCGCCATCTCGCACCTGCCCGCGATCCTCGGCTGGGCCGCCATCGCGGCGACGGTCGGGCTCGTGATGCAGGCCCTGCGCGAGCGGGGAGGGGTGATGGGTGCCGTGGTCTCGCTCATCGGCAACATGGCCTGGTCCCTCATCACCTTCCTGGTCGTGCCCGTCCTCGTGGTGGAGGGTGTCGGCCCCATCGAGGCCATCAAGCGCTCCGCCGGCCTGCTGCGCAAGACCTGGGGCGAGCAGATCGTCGGCAGCTTCAGCATCGGGCTGGTCGTCGGCCTGGCCTTCGTCGCTCTCGCGGTCGTCGGCGGCCTCGTCGTCGTCGCGCTCTTCAGCCTGGTCGACGTGCTCGGCGTGCTGGCGCTGGTCGCCCTCGTCGCGGCGCTGGTCCTGCTCGCCCTCATCGGCTCTACCCTCTCGGGCATCTTCAACGTCGCGCTCTACCGCTACGCCGTGGGCAAGGATGCCGGCCGTTTCTTCCCGGAGGAGGTGCTCGCCGGGGCGTTCCGCACCACGTAGGCGCCGGAGCGGATCGGCAGCGGTTCCCGCCCGGGTCGCTGCGGGTGGTACGCGGGACGACCCGCAGCGGCTCGCTCGTGACGGCTCGCTCGTGCGGCTCGCCCGTGACGGCTCGCCCGTGATCAGGCTTCCAAGACCGACCTCGCCAGCGACACCCAGGTGGCCAGCCGTGAGCGGTCGCCGCCCACGTCGTAGACGTCGCGGAACAGCACCTCCACCGGACAGCCGTGCGGCACGGTCGCCTCGTACGTCCTGCGCAGGTCCGCCTCGGCACGCTCCCAGTGCGGCGTGGGGCCGCTGATGGGCACCGGGTCCGGTTTGCGCGAGTAGACGTAGCGATCGCCGAGCATCTCGGCCACCTTGGTCAGGTCGGCCCAGGGCGTGACCGACACCGACCGCAGGTTGGGCATGGCATCCATGATCAGCTCGAGGCGATCGTGGACCGGCTCGCAGCAGCCGTAGTAGACGAGGCCGAAGCGGTCGGTCAGGCGCTTCATGTAGGGCAGCACGAACTCGGCGTACATGGCCGGGCTGATGAGCGCCGACTCCTGCGACTCGGCCCAGCACCACAGGTCGCCGAGCCGCCCCGGCACGCCGGTCTCGGCGTCGGGGAGCTCGGAGACGTAGCCGTAGGCCCGTGGCCCCGCCAGCTGGTTGTCGGTGTTGGGCACGATGAGGCCCTGCTGCTCGACGAAGCCGAACATGCGCTCGCGGTCGCTGGCCATGTACTCCATCAGCGCGTGGATGGTCTGCGGGTGACTCATAGAGCCAGCCCAGCAGCCCGTCGTTGCCGATGAAGCGGTAGACCTGCCAGGTCAGGCCGATGAAGTAGTTGCCGGCCCAGCTCTCCGCGCCCTGGTCGGTCATGAAGTGGTCGTAGTTGCCCACGCGCACCGGCAGCAGGTCGCCGAAGGCCTCCTCGAGCAGCTGGCGCTTGCGCTCGGTGCCCTCGCGATCGACGCTGAACGTGCGCGGCCGCAGACGCTCCACGTCAGCCGGCGTCTTGATGGGGAAGTTGAAGGTGTAGCCGATGCCGTCGGTGGGGATCTGCACGACGTCCACGCCCCAGCCGGAGTCGACGAGGTCCCAGCCCAGCCGGTACCAGGGCTCCAGCACGATGTCGTCGCCGACCTCGTCGAAGTGGCGGATGCTCTCGCGCATCGCCGCCTCTACCGCCCGCAGCACGGGTTGCTCGCAGCGCAGCTCGTCGGGTGCGACGTAGTCCGCGACGGTCCCCACCTCGAACTGGATCATCGGCCGCTCGGGGCGCAGGTCGTGGAGCGCGCGCCAGCCACGCTTGCGCTCGGCCATCACCGGCAGTGCCGCGATCTCCGCCCAGCGCCCGGCGAGCGCGCGGATGGTCTCGCGGTCGGCGGCGCTGGGCGTGTCGGTCATCAGGTCCCGATTCTCGTGCCTGCGGCTCGCTCGCGCACGGCCGCTTCGTCAGCAGCGGGCGGCCGAGCGAGCTCAGACCGTGCCAGCCTCGTCGAGCAGCTCGCCGTCGGGTCCGCGCAGCTCGATGCGCACCGCGGCCATGCCCAGTTGATGCGTGGAGCACGACAGGCATGGATCGAACGCGCGCACCAGGGCCGAGACGCGGTTGACGGCACCTTCCTCGATATGGTTGCCGTCGATGAACCGCATGGCCACGTCGTGCACGCCACGGCGGATGGCGAGGTTGTTGTGCCCCGTGGCCACGATGAGGTTGGCCCAGGTCATGGCGCCATCGTCGTCGACGCGGTAGTGGTGGATGAGCGTGCCGCGCGGCGCCTCGATGATGCCCACTCCCTCGGTCTCGTTGACGCCGGCATGGGCACGCACCTTGGTGTCGAGGATGCCGGGCTCCTCCAGCAGCTCCCGCATGCGCTCCAACCCGTACATGGCCTCGATGAGCCGGGCGTAGTGGTTGTGGAAGCTGCTCTGCACCACCCGACCCAGGCGCTGGCGCATCTCCTGCAGCTCGGCATCGGCCAGTGGGGTCGCGATGCGATCGCACACGTTGAGACGTGCCAGCGGGCCCACGCGGTAGACCCCGTCGGCCAGCCCTCGCGGCTTGAAGTAGGGCGCCTTCAGGTAGGAGTCGGCCATGGTGGCCTCGCCGATCCAGGCCTGGTAGTCGGCTGCGGCCACCCCGTCGGCCACGATCTCACCGACGGCGTCACGGAAGCGCAGGGTGCCGTCGTACAGCTCCAGCGCGCCATCGGGCTGCACCAGGCCGCAGTACATGGTGGGGAAGTTGGAGAACGATGCGACCTCGTCGGGGAAGCTGTCGAGGGTGCCCTTCCACAGCTCCAGCGTGCGCCGCAGGATGGCCATCGCCTCCGGCCACTCCTGCAGTGTCGTCTCGCGAGCCTGCGGGTCAAGCTGCTGGTTCACGCCGCCCGGCACGGTCCACGAGGGATGGATGCGCTCGCGGCCCAGCCGCTCGATGACCTGCTGGCCGAACTTGCGCAGGCGCACGCCGTCCTGCACCACGGCCGGATGCTCGGCGAGCAGACCGGCCACGTTGCGCCTGGCAGGGTCGTAGTCCATGCCCAGCAGCAGGTCCGGCGCCGAAAGATGGAAGAACGAGAGCGCGTGGGACTGCACGATCTGCGCCATGTGCAGCAGCTCGCGCAGCTTGGCGGCAGTGGAGGGGATGCGCACGGCCATGATGGCATCGCAGGCCTTGGACGAGGCCAGCAGGTGGCTCACCGGGCAGATGCCACAGATGCGCGCGGTGATCGAGGGCATCTCGTAGTACGGCCGCCCCTCGACGAACTTCTCGAAGCCACGGATCTGCGTGACGTGGAACTGCGTGTCCGCGACCTTGCCGTCGTCGTCGAGCTGGATGCTGATCGAGGCGTGGCCCTCGATGCGGCTGACGTGGGGGATCTCGATCGTCGGCACCGTGCGCCTCCTCAGCCGAACCGCTGGCGAGAGCCGACGTCGGGCACGCGGCCTTCGAGCAGCTCGCTGATGACATACAGGATCGTCTCCGGCCGCGGCGGGCAGCCGGGGACGTGGACGTCCACCTTGACGTGTGCGTGCAGCGGCTGCGCCTGCTTCAGCAGGGCCGGCACGCCGTCGGTCGGGATCTGCGGCTGCTCGTCGGCGCCCTCGACGTAGACGCGCTCGAGCAGGGCGCGCGTGGGGATGCCGTTGCGCATCGTGGGCACGTTGCCGGTGACCGCGCAGTCGCCCAGCGCCACGACGATGGTGCTGCGCTCGCGCGCCTCGGTCACCAGCTCCAGGTCGTCGGTGCTGCTGACGGCGCCTTCGATGACCGCTACGTCCACCCCCTCGGGCCATTCCTGCGCGTCGACCAGCGGACCGAAGACGATGTCCGCCCGGGCCAGCACATCGACGATGGCCTCGTCCATGTCCAGCAGGGACATGTGGCAGCCCGAGCAGCCGTCCAGCCAGCAGGTGCCGATGCGGGCCTTGCGCGCGTCCGGGGCTTCTGCTGCCATCACTGGCCCTCCCGCATCGAGTTGAGCGTGCTCACGACGCTGCGCTTCTTGGTCATCTCCTCCACCGCCCAGCCCTTCTCCGCGAGGGCACCGGTGGGGCAGGCCTGGACGCACTTGCCGCAGCTGGTGCAGCTGGCTGCCTCGCCCCACGGTCGTTGCAGCTCGGTCACCGGTCCCGACCCGATGCCGCGGCCGGCGATCTCCCACACGTGCGCGCCCTCGACCTCGGCACAGGTGCGAACGCAGCGCGCGCACAGCACGCAGCGGTTGGGGTCGAAGACGAAGCGGGGATGCGAGGCATCGGGCGTGAGTCGCGGGTAGTTGTAGGCGTAGCGCACGTTGGTCATGCCGTGCTCCTGCGCCAGGCTCTGCAGCTCACAGTGGCCCGACGAGACGCAGACCGAGCAGATGTGGTTGCGCTCCGCGAACAGCAGCTCCAGCGCCATGCGCCGGTAGGCGTGCAATTGGGTGGAGCTGGTGGAGACGGCCAGGCCCTCCTGCACCGGCGTGGTGCAGGCCGGCAGCAGGCGCTTGACGCCGGAGACCTCGACCATGCACAGGCGGCAGGAACCCTGCGGCGAGAGGCCCTCCATGTAGCACAGCGCCGGGATGTACTTGTCGTTCTCGCGAGCGACCGCCAGGACGCTCTGGCCAGCCTTGGCGGCGATGACCTCGCCGTCGATGCGGACCATCACCTTGTCAGCCACGGCGGTCCTCCTAGTTCTCGAGGCTGCGGATGTCGCAGCGCAGGCAGCGGTGGGCTTCGGCCAGGGCATCGCCGGGGGTGAGGCCGAGCGTGACCTCCGCGTAGGAGCCCACGCGCTCGGCTGGGGGCAGCTCGGCCGGGGTGTGGCGCCGCAGCTCACTGGGTGGATCGGGCGGCACCATCTGGTAGACGAACTCGGGCAGCACCGAGGGCGTGACGCGATCCATCAGCCGGCGGTCGATGTTGCGGGCGGCCTTCTTGCCGATGCCCATGGCATTGGAAACGTTGGAGGCGCCGGTGATGAGGTCGCCGCCGGCGTAGAAGCGCTCGCGACTCGTCTCCAGCGAATAGCGATCCACCTCCAGGGTGCCGTCATCCTGCACCCGCAGTCCGGAGGCGTTGCAGAAGTCGGGGTCGACGCGCTCGCCCACGGCCAGGATCACGCTGTCGCACTCGATGCGCATGACCTCGCCGGTGGGCACCGGTCGGCGTCGGCCCGATTCGTCGAACTCGCCGGGGCGGGTGCGCACGACCTCGATGGCGCGGACGTTGCCCTCGGCGTCGCCGATGATGCGCTCCGGGGCCGCGAGATAGGCGATCCTGGCACCCTCTCGCTCGGCGGCCTCCACCTCCTCGGCGATGGCCGGCATGTCCTTGCGCTCGCGGCGGTAGACGATGGTCACCTCGGCGCCCATGCGCCGTGCCGTGCGGGCCGAGTCCACCGCGGCGTTGCCGCCGCCGATGACGACGACATCGCGGCCGACCGGTACGGCCTCCTCGCGAGCCATCGCCTCCAGGAACGGCAGCGCCGGGATGACGCCGGTCAGCTCCGTGCCGGGCAGGTGCACCCAGGCTTCCTTCCACGTGCCGATGGACAGGAAGACCGCGTCGTACTCCTCGGCCAGGTCGTTGAGCCGGACGTCCTCGCCCACCTCGACGCCGAAGCGGAAGTCCACCCCGACGCGCTCGATGAGCTCGATCTCCTTGTCCAGCACCGCCTGCGGCAGGCGGTACTCGGGCAGCGCATAGCGCAGCATGCCGCCGGCTGCCGGGCGAGACTCGTAGCAGGTCACGGCGTGACCACGCAACGCCAGGTAGTAGGCGCAGGTGAGACCGGTCGGTCCAGCGCCGACGACAGCCACGCGGTGACCGCTGGGCTCCATCCTGCGCTCCAGAACCTTGCCCACCATCGTCTCGAAGCGGTCGCTCAGCAGCACCTGGTCGGCGATGGAGCGGTGCACCTCGCGCATGTTGACCGCTTCGTCGATGGCTTCCCGGCGGCAGCGATCGTCGCAGGGATGCTGGCACACGCGCCCGGTCGAGGCCGGCAGCGGGTTGTCAAGGATGACCGAGAGGAAGGCGTCCTCCAGGCGGTCCTCCTTGTACAGCTGCAGGAAGCGCGGGATGTTCATGTGCAGCGGGCAGGAGTTCTCGCAGGGGCTGAGCGCGAGGTCCTCGCAGACCCCGGCGCGGCAGCGCGACGCGCGGATGTGATCCTCGAACTCGTGGCGGAAGTGGCGCAGGCTGGTGAGCACGG
Organism: uncultured Chloroflexia bacterium; assembly: GCA_963712735.1. Lineage (GTDB taxonomy): Bacteria > Chloroflexota > Limnocylindria > Limnocylindrales > CSP1-4 > JAFMJV01. The sequence goes on from CAVQIZ010000007.1 coordinate 164,893, forward strand.
GGTTGGGTGCGCTCTGGCCCAGGCCGCAGAGCGACATGTCACGCACCATGCGGCAGAGCTCCTCGAGCTTGTCGAGGTCATCGAGGCTGGCGGTCCCGTGGGTGACGCCGTCGAGCATCTCGAGGGCCTTGTCCAGGCCCATGCGGCAGGGCACGCACTTGCCGCACGATTCGGAGTGGGTGAACTCGACGAAGTAGCGGGCGACATCGACCATGCAGTTGTCTTCGTCCATCACGACCATGCCGCCGGAGCCCATGATGGAGCCCAGCTGCGCCAGGGTCTCGTAGTCCACCGGCGTATCGAGCATGTCGGCGGGGATGCAGCCGCCCGAGGGCCCGCCCGTTTGCACCGCCTTGATCTCGCGGCCGTCGCTGCCGCCACCGCCGATGTCGTAGATGAAGCGGGAGAGCGGGGTGCCAAGAGGCATCTCCACGAGCCCGGTGCGGGCGACCTTGCCCACCAGCGAGAAGACCTTGGTGCCAGCGCTCTTGGGGCTGCCGATGTCGCTGAACCAGGCCGGCCCGCGGGCCACGATGGGCGCCACGTTGTACCAGGTCTCGACGTTGTTGATGTTGGTCGGTCGCCCGAAAAGGCCGCGCTGGGCCGGGAAGGGCGGCCGGGGCCGGGGCCGGCCGGAGGCGCCCTCCAGGGAGGCGATGAGGGCGGTCTCCTCGCCGCAGACGAAGGCCCCCGCGCCCTCGACGGTCTGGATGTCGAAGTCGAAGCCGCGGCCCAGCACGTCCTGGCCCAGCAGCCCGTACTCGCGCGCCTGCTCGATGGCGCGCTCGAGGCGCATGACCGCGATGGGGTACTCGGCGCGCACGTAGATGATGCCCTCGGAGGCGCCGGTGGCATAGCCGGCGATGAGCATGCCCTCGAGCAGCGCGTGCGGGTCCGACTCGATCTCGTTGCGGTTCATGTACGCGCCCGGATCACCCTCGTCGGCGTTGCACACGAGATACTTCTGCGGACCCTCGGCGGCGCGCAGGAACTCCCACTTGATGCCGGTGAGGAAGCCGGCACCGCCGCGACCACGCAGCTTGGCGGCCTTGACCTGCTCGATGACCATCTCGGGGTTCTGGTCGATGAGCACCTTGTACAGCGCCTGGTAGCCGCCGACCGCGATGTACTCCTCGATGTCGTCAGGGCTGATGAGGCCGCAGTTGCGCAGCACGATCTTGACCTGGCCGTCGAAGAAGGGGACCTCGTTCCAGCTGGGCACTTCGGCGTAGCCGCCCCCGTAGCGCACGACGCCGGTCAGGTGATCCCACTCCTCGATCTTGCACAGCACCAGCTCGGCCGGCGGCAGGCGATCGTGGCTCACGGCCTCGAGGATGTCATCGACATGGTCCGGTTGGACTCGCCGCAGCAGCAGCAGCGGCCGGCCGGGCAGACGGACGTTGACCAGCGGCTCCTCGGCACAGAAGCCGAAACAGCCCACCGGCGCCAGCCGCACGTCCAGGCCGCGCGCGTCGATGGCCGCCTTGAACGCCGCGAGGACGCCCTCCGCGCCATTGCCGCTGCCGCAGGTGCCCATGCCGACCGCGATGCGCGGACGATCGGGCGTGAGCTTGGCCAGGCCCGATTCGCGGGCGCTGCTGAAGCCGGCCAGGTCGGCGATCCTCATCGGGCGCCCTGCCGTCGCAGCAGCTCGACCTCGCGGATGAGCGCCTGCTCGGTGACGTGCCCGCGGATGGCGTGGTCGACCTCGATCACCGGCGCCAGGGCGCACTGGCCGAAGCAGGCCACGGTGCGGATGGTGAACTGCAGGTCCGGTGTCGTCAGCGAGACCTTGTCAGCGTCATCGCCCGCCCCACGCATGCCCAACTGCAGCTTCACGCGTTCCAGCAGGGGGCGCGAGCCACGCGTGTGGCAGGCCGTGCCGCGGCAGATGGCGACCGTGTGCGCGCCCTGGGGCTCCAGGTTGAAGAGGGCATAGAACGAGGCCACGGCGAAGACCTGCGCCTGCGCGATGCCGGTGCGTGCGGCCACGTACTCGAGCGTGGGCATGGAGAGGTACTTGCTGGGGCTCTCCTCCTGCACCTGCTGCAGGATGCTCAGGAGGGCGCCCGCACGCCCCATCCGACCGGCGATGATGCGGTCGATCCGGTCCTGGTCTTCCACGCTCCCGAGCACGGCCTCTCGGGACGCCGTCTCCCCTACGGTCGCCATCGAGCCCCCTATGGACACGCCGGGCGTCGTGTGCCGACACAGGAACGCGGCATGGTGGCGCGCGGCGTGCCTGCAACGTACGGTCTATCGGCTCTGCTCCACAGGGCCATGTGGACCGGACTGTCCACGTGCGTTCGTGCCAACTGCGGGCCACCTGGCCGGGTCCTGTGGGGCCATGTGGCCGTGGCCCACGTCTGGCCTGCGTGCGGGACAGGCGGCGCACGGGTCAGACGAGGTGGCGTCCCCGACGGGCCCGGACCTCGATGACCACGACCGACACCAGCGTCACCAGCGTCAGCGGGATGACGAACCAGATCATCGCCTGCGCGAAGGGCTCACGCATGGGGTGAGCGGTCGCCTCCAGCACGACGAACGCGGTGTAGGCGACGGCGTAGACCAGGAAGAGGGCGCCCTCCCAGCGGCGCAGCAGGTGGCCCGTGAACAGCAGCGGCAGGCAGGCCACGGCCACCACGATCATCACCGGCATGTCGAACTCGATGGCCTGGGCCGCGACCGGGATGCCCCCCGGCGCCACGATGGCGGTGATGCCCAGGACGCCCAGGATGTTGAAGAGGTTGGAGCCCACGACGTTGCCCACGGCCAGGTCGCGCTGTCCTCGGAAGGCCGCCACCACCGAGGTCACGACCTCCGGCAGCGAGGTCCCGATGGCCACGACGGTCAGGCCCACGACGAGCTCGGGGATACCCAGTGAGCGGGCGATCTCCGTGGCGCCACCCACGAGCGCCTGGGCTCCCACGACCAGGGCCCCGAGGCCGGCGCCGAACAGCAGCAGGTCGCGAGCCCGGGAGCTGGGGGCCGCGACAGGCTCCAGCGCCTCGCGGTACTCCTCGTTGACGGCGGCACCCTCGCGTCGCCCGCTGCGGACCGAGATGGCCGTGTAGGCCAGCAGCAGCGCCAGCAGCAGGATGCCCTCGACCGTGCTCAACGTGCCGTCGAGCGACAGCACCCACAGCAGGACGGACACGCCGATGACGAGGGGCACGTCGAAGCGGACCAGCTGCTGCTGGACGATGAGCGTTCGCACCAGCGTGGCCAGGCCCAGCACCAGCAGGATGTTGTAGATGTTGCTGCCCACGACGTTGCCCACGGCCACATCCGGGCTACCGGACAGCGAGGCCCCCAGCGAGACCGCCAGCTCGGGTGAGCTGGTGCCGAAGGCCAGCACGGTCAGGCCGATGACGACGGGGCTGATGCCGAAGGAGAGCGCCAGCCGCGATGAGCCTCGCACCACCAGCTCGCCACCGGCCACCAGCACCAGCAGGCCGACGGCCACGGCAACGGCGGCGATCACTGGGGCAGGGGAAGGGTCAGGGACGTGTCGCGCATGGTGTGATGTTCCGCGATTCGCGACTGATGCGCTGCCGAGCCCGGCCGGCGCACAGGGCGCTCGCGTCGTCATCGAAACGACGACAGCCGTCCCTAGAGTCGCAGGCATGTCTCGTTGCTCGATCCTCGGCCGCATCGCCTCGCCTGACGCCCTGGCGGACGCCCGTGCCGCGTGACCTGGTGCCTGACCGCCACCTGGTGGTCCACGACCGCGCTGGAGCGCGCCTGCCGTTCTCGCGCGGCATCATGGCGACCAGCCTGCTCGCCACGGGCATGGCGACCGCGGACGCACACCGGCTGGCGTCGCTGCTCTATGCCGAACTGCGCGGGGAGGAGCGGCACGAGATCGAGGCCGACGAGCTGGTGGAGCGCACGCACCGGCTGTTGCTCGAGCATGCCGATGCCACCGCCGCGGCGCGCTGGCTCGCCTGGCGCCACGCCAAGCGCGTGCGCCGGCCGGTCGTGCTCTCCATGTGCGGTGCGCCGGGGGTCGGGAAATCGACCATCTCCACGCGGCTCGCCGTGCGCCTGGAGATCACCCGCATCGTCACCACCGACACCATCCGCGAGGTGCTGCGGACGGTCATCCCGCAGGCGGTGCTGCCCGAGCTGCACGCCTCCTCCTTCGAGTTGGTGGACCTAGACGCAGCGCTGCCCTTCGCCGGCTTCGACCGCCAGAACATGGCCGTGTCGGCGGCCATCCATGCGGTCGTGACGCGCCTCTGTGTCGAGCAGCGCTCCAGCGTGGTGGAGGGCGTGCACGTCGCACCGGGGTTCCTGAGCGAAGCGCTGGCGAGCCACCCCACGCGACCGGTCGTCATCGAGCGGCTCATCGTGGAGCCGGACGTGGCCATCCACCGCGAACGGCTGGCCCATCGCTCGCATGCCGAGCCGTTGCGCCGGGGCGACCGGCTGCTGACGGAGTTCGACACCATCCGCGCCATCCAGGAGCACCTCACGGAGGCGGCCGCAACCCACGGCGTCCCGGTCATCGATCCCGCTGGTCTGGGTGAGCTGACGCAGTCGATCGTCGATGAGATCGTGGCCCGTACCGGCACCGACGGCGATGCCGGCTGAGGGCCGGCTACTCGTGCTGGACGTGCACGGTGTCGTCTTCACCAACCCGCTGCTGGGGTTCCTGCGCGAGACCGCGTGGCGCCACGGGCTCGAGGCCGAGGGCGTGATCGACCGCTGGCAACGCGACCTGCGGCGGGCGTTCTGGCTGGGAAGCATGGACGAGCGCGAGATGTGGGGACGGCTCTTCCCGGCAGACGACCCTGGCGAGCTCAGCGCTGCCCTGGAGGCGCGCTACGAGGCCGGCCCGCTGTTCCCAGCGCTGGCCGCCATCGAGGAGCCCATCTGGCTGCTGAGCAATCACCGCAGCGAGTGGCTCCTGCCACGCATCAGCCGCTTCGGGCTGGAGGGCCGCTTCGAGCGCATCTACGTCTCCGACAGCATCGGCTTCGTGAAGCCTGATGCTGCTGCCTTCCGGTTCGCCCAGGCACAGGCGGGAGACCGGCGCATCCTCTATGTCGATGACAAGCCGGCCAACGTGGCGGCCGCAGCCAGGGTCTTCGACGAGGCACGGCTGGTGGGCGAGGTGGCGCTGCTCGGTGCGGCTGCCGCCGGCTGAGCGCCCGCCGACGAGTCGGCGTTCATCACAGGCTGGTCCCCCGAGTTGGGGCCGTCTGGACCTAGGCGCCGGCCTCACTGCCGCATGAGCCTTGGCCTCAGGGACCATGGCCGAACCCATCTACGTCAACCTGCATACGCACACGCTCCACAGCGACGGCGTGCTGACGCCGGAGGCGCTGGCCGAGAAGCTGGCCGGCGCTGGTGTTCGCTATGCCGCCCTGGCCGACCACGACACCGTCGCGGGCTGGCCTGCCTTCCGCGAGGCGCTCGACGCCCGCGGTGTGCCGTCGTTGCCCGGCATCGAGCTGACCACGCAGCACCGTGGACGCATCCTGCACCTGGTGGCCTACGGCTTCGATCCCGAGCACGTCGAGCTGCGGGCCACGCTGGCATCGATGCGCCAGCACCGCCGCGTCGACAGCCATACCATCGAGGGCTCACTGCGCGCGGCCGGTGCACCGCAGGTCACGGCTGCCGACCGCGCGGCCAGCTCGGCGCCCGACGGGGAGCTGGAGACCGGCGCCGCCATCGCCCTGCTGCACCGCGCCGGTGGCCGCGCCTTCCTGGCGCATCCGCTGGTGTACGAGCGCGACATCGGGGAGCTCGAGCAGCTCGTGGCGGAGCTCGCATCGGCCGGCCTCGACGGCATCGAGGCCATCTACGAGGAGTTCCCGGCCGATGACCGCGAGGCCCTGCGGCAGCTGGCGCGCAGGCACGACCTGCTCGTCAGCGCCGGCACCGACTACCACGGCGTGAAGGGATCGGGTGGCAGCGCGCTGGGCATCGAGATGCCACACGAGGAGTGGCTGCGGTTCCGCGCCGCCGTGCTCGACGGGCCCGGTCTGATCGCGCAGGCGCCGACCCCAAGGCCGCCCGACCGACTTCCTGCGACCGCCACCGATCCCGCCGCCAGCGCCGGTCGCTTCCGGCGGCGGCAGTTCGTGCTGCGTATCGTGCTGCCGGCCGTCGCCGCCATGGCGCTCGTGCTGGTGGCCCTCTGGGGCCTGCTCCTTCCGTCCTTCGAGCAGACGCTTGTCGAGCGCAAGCGCGAGATGATCCGCGAGCTCACCAACGCGGCCTGGAGCGTGCTGGCGGCCTACGAGGCCGACGAGCGTGCCGGTCTGCTCACGCGCGAGGAGGCCCAGGCCGCGGCCGCCGCGGTGGTCGGTGAGCTGCGCTACGGCGAGGACCGGCGGGACTACTTCTGGATCCAGGACACCGGACCCACGATGATCATGCATCCCTACCGCACTGACCTCGACGGGGAGGACCTCAGCGGTTTCACCGATCCGCGCGGCGTGCCCATCTTCGTGGAGTTCGCCGACCTGGTCGAGGCCGAGGACGAAGGCTATGTCGACTACGTCTGGCAGTGGTTCGATGACCCGGCCCGGCTGGAGCCCAAGGAGTCCTACGTCAAGGGCTTCGAGCCGTGGGACTGGGTCATCGGCACCGGTCTCTACACCGACGACGTGCGCGCCGAGATCGACCGCATCGAGCGCGACCTCATCCTCGCCGGGCTGGGCATCTCCGGCCTCATCGTGCTGCTCCTGCTCGTCGTGCTGCAGCAGAGCCTGCGGATCGAGCGCCGGCGCGAGGAGAGCGTCGATCGCCTGCGCGACTCCAACGCCCGCTATCACGCGCTCGTGGAGGCCACCACCGAGGGCACGCTGCTCATCATCGACGGTCGCCTGCGCTATGCCAATCCGACCTTCCTGCAGCTGCTCGGCTACAGCGCCCGGCAGCTGGACTTCCTGGAGCTGGCGGACGTCCTTCCGCGTGGCGCGGGCAATGACGATCTGTGGGCGGCGCTCGAGACCGGCGCCTCGGAGGCAGTGCCCCACGGCGTGGCGCGTGATGGCGTGCTCACGCGCAGCGACGGCAGCACGCTCGAATGCGTGCTGACCCTGGAGCCCGTCGAGTTCGGCGGCCAGTCGGGCAGCATCCTGCTGGCACGTGACGTCACCGCCGCCTCGAACGCGCCGAGCGACACCTCCGCGCTGGGCTCATCGGTCGGTGTCTTCCGCGCTGTCGCCGCCCGCCGTGGCGTCTTCGTCGACCTCAGCCCGGCCGGGCACGAGCTGCTCGCGCTCGTGGATCGTGCTGAGGGCGACGGGCAGCCGGCGCTGGCCGATTGCTTCGCTGACGCCGCCGAGTACGGGCGCTTCTACCGGCGACTACTCGACGACGGCGAGGTGCGCGACCACGTCCTGGCCATCGAGTCCACCCGCGGCTCGCGCTCCATCCTGCTCTCCGCGGCGCTCGTGCGCGACGAAGAGGGCCAACCGTCACGCATCGACGGGCTGCTGGTGGACGTGACCGCTGCCCGCGACGAGGCGGCCGGCCGCGAGGTGCAGCAGCTGCGAGCATCGCTGCTGTTCCTGCACGAGAGCGTCGGCAGCCTGAGGCAGGAGGCCATCGTGGTGGACCTGGAGACCACGGTCGAGCGGGCGGCGCTGCAGATGACCGAGCGTGATGCCACCGCGGCGCTGGTGTCCAGTCCGAGTGGCAGCGTCATCGGCATCGTGACCGACCACGACATCCGCGCCCGTGTGGTGGCCCAGCGCGGGTCGCTCGTGGCGCCGCTCGAGACGATCATGACTGCGCCGCTGGTCCGCATCGCTGAGACGGTCCCGGTCTACGAGGCCCTGTGGCGCATGGAGGAGACCGGCGTGGGCCACCTTGCCGTTGAGGATGCTGCCGGTGACATCGTCGGCGTGGTCGACCACGACGTGCTCATCCGGGCGCCGCGCTATGCGCCGCTGGTGCTGCTGCGCGACATCGCCCGTGCCGACAGTGTCGCGGCGGTCGCGCGGCGCTGCGAGCGTGCCCTGCCGGTCGCCGCGGGGCTCATCGAGAGCAGTGCCCGGCCCCGGCACGTCAACAGCACGCTGACCTCCATCCTCGACGCGGCCACGGTCAGGCTCATCCGCCTGGCGCTCGAGGAGCTGGGGCCGGCGCCGGTGACATTCGCCTTCTTCGCCATGGGCAGCCAGGGTCGTGGCGAGGTCCACCTGCTCTCGGACCAGGACCACGGCATCGTCTTCGCCGATAGCGCCGAGTCCGACGGCGATCCCGCGGAGGTGGCCGGCTACTTCCGACGGCTGGGCACCTTCGTCAGCGACGGGCTTCAGGCGGCCGGCTACCCCTTCTGTCGTGGCCGCGTCATGGCCAGCGATGCCGCGTGGTGTCAGTCACTGTCCGACTGGCTGGCTGCCTACGACGGCTGGCTGCGGCGTGCCGAGCCGCAGGACATCACCGACCTCAGCATCTTCCTGGACTTCCGCCTGGTCCACGGCGAGGCCGGCCTGACCGCCGCGCTCCAGCGTCACGTCCACGAGACCCTGCCACTGCAACGCGGGGTGCAGTACCAGCTCGTGCGCAATGCGCTGACCTTCCGCCCTCCGCTGCGGCTGCCGGGCAACATCTACCTCGGTGGCGCGGCCGAGCAGGCCGGCCGCATCGATCTCAAGGATGCACTGCAGCCCATCGTCGCCTTCGCGCGGGTCGGCGCGGCACGCCACCGCATCGACGGCACCCACACGCTCGACCGCATCAACGCGCTGACCGAGCGCGCAGCTGCTGCCGCAGGGGAGCGGCCGCGAGATCGCGGATGCCTACGACTTCCTGATGGGCTTGCGCCTGCAGACGCAGCTGGCTGATCGCCTCGCCGGGCGGGACGCCGGCAACAGCATCGACCAGGCGTCGCTGACGCGGACGGCCCAGGAGCTGCTGCGTGCCGCATTCGCACAGATCGCCGTTGTCCAGAAGACGGCCGAGAGCGAGTTCCCCGAGGTCGCCTGACCGCGCCCCCAGCGTCGCGATGCTTGAGCGTGGGCTAGAGTCGGCAGGTAGACGTGCTTGATCGGTGCTCCGCAGACGACCGACGCCAGGTCTGCGGGATGGAGTAGCCCGATCCGATACCGCCTGCACCCGTCATGACGTGGATGCCTGCCGCCGCGCTGTCCTGGCGCGAGTTCCTCGGCTGGCGAGTCGCCCTGCTCGCGACCAGACCTTCAGAGTGAGCTCGCCGGCACCTTCCCCGAGGGCGACACGGACCGCGGGCCGATGTTGCTATGGTTCCCTGGCGGCAACACCGGAGCCCTGACGTCGGAGTGAGGCCATGACCCTGCTGCTGGGGATCGACATCGGCACGACGGCCACCAAGGCCGTGATGCTGGACACCACGGTGGGGCTGCTGGCTGAAGCCAAGCGCCCCGTCGCGCTCCACTCTGACCGGCCCGGCTGGGCGGAGGAGGAAGTCGAGGAGTGGTGGACCAACCTCGCCTCGCTCACGCAGGAGCTCGCGACGACCACGGGCAGCCTGCCGCGGTCGGCATCAGCGGCATGGTCCCGTGCGTGGTGCTGCTGGACGCAGCAAGGCCGGCCGGTCCGCCGATCCATCCAGCAGAACGATGCTCGCGCCACGGTGGAGATCGCGGAGCTGCAGAAGGAGCTGGCCGACGCTGACATCCTCCGCCGAACGGGCTCGCCGATCTCGCAGCAGTCGGTGGCCCCCACCATCCGCTGGCTGGCCCGACACGAGCCCGATGCGCTGGCAGCGGCCGCGTCCATCATGGGCTCCTACGACGCCATGGTCTCGCGGCTGACCGGGCAGCGCTCGGTCGAGCTCAACTGGGCCGTGGAGAGCGGGCTGTACGACCTCGAGTCCGGGACGTGGGCCCCTGACGTGCTCGAGGCGATCGGACTCGATGGGGCGCTCCTGCCATCGGTGCGCCTGCCCGCCGACGTCGTTGGCGAGGTCACTCCGGCGGCAGCGGCGGCGACCGGCCTCGGGGTGGGTACGCCCGTCATCGCCGGCAGCGCCGACCACGTCGCCTCCGCGTTCGCTGCCGGTCTGGTACGGCCAGGCGACCTTCTCATCAAGCTGGGCGGTGCCGGGGACATCCTCCTGGTCACCTCCACGCCGGTGACCGACGAGCGGCTCTACCTTGACGTGCACCTGGCACCGGGCCTCTACCTGCCGAACGGCTGCATGGCCTCGTCAGGCAGCTTCATCCGCTGGTTCCAGCGCGAGCTGGCGGGCGGCACATCGCTCGCAGTCCTCGATGCGGAAGCCGAAGCGGCGGGAGCGGGCGCCAGAGGGGTCGTGGCCCTGCCCTACATGCTCGGTGAGAAGACCCCGCTCAACGATCCACTGGCGCAGGGGTGCCTTCGTGGGCATGAGCCTCTCGAACTCCCGTGGCGACCTGTTCCGCGCCCTGCTCGAGTCCATCGCCTTCGGCTTTCGACATCACCTCGACGTCTTCGCTGAGCTGGGCCTGGACGCCCAGCGGGTGCGGGTCACCAACGGCGGGAGCCAGCTCCAGGATGTGGACGCAGGTCACGGCCGATGTCATCGGGCGGCCGTTGGAGAAGCTCCGTTCACACCCTGGCTCGGCGCTGGGGGTGGCGTTCGCTGCAGGCATGGCCGTGGGCGCCTTCGATGCCTGGTCACGAGATCGACCGTTTCGTCGAGCCAGGCGACGTCATCGAGCCGCGAGACCACCAAGCCTATGCCGAAAGCTACGCCCGCTACCGTGCCCTCTACCCGGCGCTGAAGGCGACCCTGGAGCAGCCCCTGCCGTCCTAGTGGTGGTAGGGCAGGCCGCCGCTGACGATGAGGTGACTGGCCGTGATCTGGTCGGCGGCCGCCGAGCACAGGAAGGCGACGGCGCCGGCGATGTCCTCCGGGCGCTCGAGCCGCTCGAGGATGAGCCGCTGCCGATATTCCTCCTTCACCGCGGCCGGCTCGATGTCCCGCCGCTCGCCCTCCAGCACCCACTCGGCTTCCATCATCTCCGTCTCCACGTCGCCAGGGCCCACGGCGTTGACCGTGACGGCCGGGGCGAACTCCTGGGCGGCCACCTGCGTCAGGCCCACGATGGCGAACTTGGCCGCGCAGTAGGGGCCGAAGTACTTGGTCGTGCAGTTGACCTGGGCCACGTACGAGCCGAGGTTGACGATCCGGCCCCAGCCCCGCTCCATCATCGCCGGCGCCAGCCGGCGCATCGTCAGGAAGGTGGCCTTGGCCATGATGTCGAGGTGGCGCGTCCCAGTCGTCCTCGCTGCAGTCGACGATGGCGCGATAGAGCGAGATGCCGGCGTTGTTGACCAGGATGTCCACGCCACCGAGCTGCTCGACGGCAGCATCACAAGCGTCGTGGACGGCAGCGGTCTGTGAGAGGTCGGCGACAGCGACGCCGCTCCGGCGCCCCATGCCGCGTACCGTCTCGGCAGTCGCCGCCGCCGTCGGCAGCGTCGCGGTCGTTGACCACGACGTCCGCACCGTCGCTCGGCGAGGCGCAGGGCGATGGCGCGGCCGATGCCACGTCCGGCTCCGGTGACGAGGGCTCGACGGCCCTGCAGGGGAAGGTGTCCGCTCATTTCACTGCTCCGAATGTGAGGCCCTTGACGAGATAGCGCTGGGCGACCAGCGCGAAGATGAGCATGGGCACGATGGCGGTCACCGAGGCGGCCGCCATCTCCTGCCAGCGCATGGCCGCATAGCCTCGGTAGCCTGCGACTGCGATGGTCACAGTACGCGAGTCATCGAAGGTCAGCGAGAGCGCGATCGTCACCTCGTTCCACATCACGATGCCCACCAGGATGCCGGTGGCGGCGATCCCCGGCGCGGCGAGCGGCAGGTAGACCCGCAGCAGCGACTGGAGCTCGCTGCAGCCGTCGACGCGAGCGGCATCGCCCAGGTCGCGTGGCACTTCGCTGAAGAACGACTGGATGAGCCAGACCGCGAACGGCACCGCGAAGACCTGGTAGATGAGTGCCAGGCCGATCTGCGTGTCGAAGAGCCCGATCTGCTGGTAGAGCACGTACATCGGGATGACGAACAGGAACTCGGGCAGGGCGTAGGCGAGCAGCAGCCAGAGGCCCAGCCAGCGACCGGCGCGGACCCGGAAGCGCACGATGGCATAGGCGGCGGGCGCGGCGATGACGATGGCGAGCACGACGCCCAGGGTCACCACCACGACGCTGTTGAAGAACGCCGCCGCGAAGTCACCTTCGCCCCAGATCTCGAGGTACTTGCTGAAGTCCGGGACGTAGAACAGGTCGGGTGGGTTCTTGAATGCCTCTACCGGTGTCTTGGTGGACATCAGGAAGAGCCAGTACAGCGGGAACAGCGTGATGAGGATGGCGATGACGGCCACGATCCAGGCCGCCGACAGCTCGAGGCGCTGGCGGTTGCGACGGTTCAGCCGTGGTGTCGCGCTCATCCGGCCAGGCTCTCCTGGCGGCTGGCGCGACGGATGACGATGACCAGGGTCAGCACCACCGCCGCGAACACGACCATGGCGGCCATCGACAGGCTCATGCCGTACTGCTTGAAGGCGATGCGATAGGCCAGCACCTGCACCGACTCGGTCGTGGTCAACGGCCCGCCGCCGGTGGTGCCGAAGATGATGGCGAAGACCTTCATGCAGTCGATGGTGCGGAAGAGCAGGATGACCAGGATGATCGGCTTGAGCATGGGCAGGGTCACGTAGCGCAGGCGTCCGAAGACGCCGGCGCCGTCCACCTCGGCAGCCTCCAGCGGCTCTCGCGGCAGCGCCTGCAAGCCCGCCGAGAAGACGATGAACACGAAGGCGGTCTGCCACCACGTATCGATGAGGATGATGGAGCCCATGCCCATCGCGGGGTCGCCCAGGAAGCCCAGCGGCGGCAAGCCCATCCGCTGAAGCACGAGGTTCACCGGGCCGATGGTGGGGTCGAGGATGATCTTCCAGATCAGCGCCACGATGATGCCGGAGACCATCAGCGGTACCAGCAGCAGGGTGCGCACGACGGCCGCACCTCGTCCCAGCCGGTTGACGACGAGCGCCAGGCCGATGCCCAGGACCAGCTCCACGGCCACCGCGCCGACGGTGAAGACGATGGTGTTCCACAGCGCCGTCTGGAAGCGCTCGCTGGCAGCCAGCTCCAGGTAGTTGTCGAGCCCGACGAAGTTGAACTGGGTGCCCCAGTTCCAGTCGAAGAAGCTCATGTAGAGCGAGTAGAGCGTCGGGTACAGCGACGTCAGGCCCATGATGACCACCAGCGGGATCAGGAAGCGTGTCCCGCGATCGCGCACCACCACGGCCCTTGCGCCTCGCACGACGCCATTCGAGTCAGTCGCGTCACCTCATTCGAAAGGACGCCCTGCCCGGGCTCAGCCCGGGCAGGGCGTCGAAGCTGCTGGCCCGCTCGAGGGAGCAGGCTGCCACTTCGATGGTGGCTACGAGGCTAGTTGACGGCCGCGCAGAGTGCCTCGTTGCCGGCCGCGCAGGCGGCCGTGGCGTCGTGCCGTTGGCGATCGCCAGCATCGGTGTCGACGATGGCCAGCGCGCCGTCCTTCCAGCCCTCCTTGAGGACCACGGTCGTGCGCGAGTCGGCCATCGCCTCGTTGACGGTGGCGGCGTACTCGGGCACGAGGGATTCCGATGTAGCCCGGGTCGTCATACGCCGACAGGCGCGGGGCGCCGCCGGTGGACTTGCCGATCTCGGCGGTGTTGGCCTTGTTGGTCATGTACTGGATGAAGTACCAGGCGGCGTCCTTGTTGGCGGCGTTCTTGGGGATGCCCAGGCCCCACAGCCAGTGGCCGGTCTGGGAGTTGCCGCCGGCCTCCTGCGGCGGCAGCACCGTGTAGCCGGTCTTGCCGGCGACGATGGACTGCTCGGGGTCCTCGTAGCCGGGACCGAACAGGCTGGCGTCGATGAAGAAGGCGGCCTTGCCCTGCTGGAACAGCGTGTTCGCGTCGGGCCAGTCGATGGCGAACTTGTTCGCCGGGCCGGCGGCCAGCATGCCGGCGTAGTCGGCCAGGCCCTTGCACACGGCCGGGTCGTCAGGCGCGGCGCGTCCCAGGCGCCGTCGAACCAGATGTTGTACGGCGTCGGGCGAATCGATGTCGCCGACGGCGTTGAGGACGACACCGGTGAGGGTGTCCATGATGGTGTCGGAGCGGATGCCGCGCATGACCGCACCAACGACGCCATCGGAGGCGCCGTCCGCGTTGATCTTCTCGGCGGCGGCGATCAGCTCGTCCATGGTGGTCGGGACGACGCCGGCAAGGTACTTGTCGACGAGGTCCTTGTTGTAGAACAGGGTGTAGGCCTCGAAGGCGATGGGGATGCCGTAGAGCCTGCGGCGGCCGGCGTCGCCGGGCGGGTAGATCACGCCGCCCATGAAGCCGGCCGGGAAGTCGGCGAAGTCGTAGTCCGGCCGAGGTCTTGCTGGGGTCGTCGAGGTACGGCGTCAGCGGCTCGATGCGCGTCGGCGCTGTACTGCGTGAAGGCCGTCGAGTCCATGGGCAGGAAGTAGACGTCGGCGGCGCCGTCGGCGGCGCGCACGGTCTGCTCCATCTTGTCGAAGTAGAGGTCCTCGGGGAACGCCTGGACGTCGACCGTTGATGCCGGTGTCGGCGGTGAACTGGTCCAGGAGCTGGCGTCGATCCCGTCGGTCCAGGGATGCTGGTTGGCCAGGAACACGATGAATTCGCCGTCGTGTGCCCGCCAGTCGAAGTCCTGGGCCACGACGGATGCCGCGGGCACGGCTGACACGGCCACGGCCGCGATGACCGCGCCTGCGGTCAGTTTGATGGGACGCTTGATCATCTCTGATGGATCCTCCTTACCGGTTGTCCTGGCAGGGACAGCTCGCCCGAGCTGCCTGCTGCATGACCCTAGGCGACACTGTCGCCCAGGTGCCGGGCCGACACCACCGTCCGAGGAAGGTCGAGTGCTCCCGGCTGCTCCTATGCCTGCGGTCTACTGGTCGTGGCTGTGGCTCACCTCCAGACTCGAGTGGCTTGGGGCGATCGTTCGGCTCTCTCCGGTCTCAGCCCTCGTCGATCGTCGTGAGGACGGCGGGCGGCGGCGGAGCCGACGCAGGCGCCCTGGTTGGGGGATGGTCGGTGGTGGCCGGGGGTCCGACGGCGTTGCCGGGCTCGCCCCGGTGAGTGCGGCCTCATGCGCGGGCCTTCCAGCCGGTCAGGCGGCGATTGAGCCAGCGCACCAGCTGGTCGGCGAGGAAGGCCAGGATGCCGACCACGATGAGGATGGCCACGATGTTCTCGGTCAGCAGGTAGCGGCGCGCCAGGACCAGCCGATAGCCCAGGCCCGATTGGGCGCCGATCGATCTCCGCGACGACGACGTATCCGAAGGAGGCGGCGACCGCGACTCGCACACCGCCGAAGATGTCGGGCACGATGGCCGGGATGATGACGCGCCGGAACACCTGGCGTTTCCGGGCACCCAGGGTCGCGGCGGCCTGCAGGTAGATGGGGGGCACGTTGCTGCACCGCCTCGTAGGAGGTGATGACCATGACGATGAACGTGCCGAAGGCGATGAGCGCCACCTGCGTTCCGCTGCCGATGCCGAACCAGAGGATGAATAGCGGGATGAGCGCCAGCGGGGGCAGCGGCCGGATGGCTTCGACGATCGGATCGGCCAGCGCCGGAACGTCATCGACACGGCCATCGAGACGCCCACCAGCATGCCCACCGCCAAGCCCGATGAAGAAGCCCGGGATGAGCCGCGTCATGACCGAGTCCCAGATGTCGCCAGGCAGGTACGGTGCGAGCTGCTCGTAGGCGCGAACCAGGTCGGCGAGGGCCGGGGACGAACAGCGGCCGCACGAACCCGCCGAGCGTCAGGATCAGCCAGAGGCCCAGAGAGCGTGGCGACGACCGCCAGGCCGATGAGCCGCTGGCGCGTGAGCACGCGGGACGACCAGGATGGCGAGGCCGGCTCCTTCACGTCACGCGCACCGCCGGTCGTCTGGCGGCGGAGATGCTCACGAACCGTCACTCTCGCTGGTCTCGCTGGCGTCGAAGCGCTCCCACAGCTCCCGCCGGATGGCCTGGAACTCGGGCGCGTCCGCATCGTCGGCGTGCGCGGTCGGGGCAGCGGTACGCTGAGCAGGGAGTGGATGAGGTTGGGCTCGCGACCCATGATGGCGACGCGGGAGCCCAGGTAGACCGCCTCCTCGAGGTCGTGGGTGACGAAGATGATCGTGCGCCGGTCGGTCTCCCACAGCTGCAGCAGCTCATCCTGGAACCGCTGGCGTGTCATCGCGTCGAGTGCGCCGAAGGGCTCGTCCATCAGCAGGAGCTCGGGCTCATTGGCCATGGCGCGTGCGATGTCCACGCGTTTCTTCATGCCGCCGGAGAGCTCCCGCGGCAGCAGCGAAGCGTAGTCGGTCAGGCCGACCAGGTCGATGTAGCGCTGCCCGATGCGACGCACCTCGTCGCGTCCCAGCCCGGCCATCGACGGCCCGAACTCGATGTTCCGGCGCACGTCGAGCCAGGGGAAGGTGGCATCGGGCTGGAAGACGACGCCACGGCTCTTGTCCGGCCCGTCGGACGGCCCTGCCCTCGACCTCGATCGAGCCCTCCGTCAGCTCGATGAGCCCGGCGATGGCGAAGAGCAACGTGGACTTGCCGCAGCCCGACGGCCCGACCAGGCAGAGCAGCTCGCGGTCCTCCACGACCAGGTCCGTCCGCTCCAGCGCGACGAGCTCGCCGCGACCGTCGCGGGGGTACACCTTGCGCACACCGCGGCAGGTGATCTTGGGCCGCGCCGGTGCAGCCGCCGCTCATGCGAGGGCACCGCCAGCGGCAGCGACGTGACTCGACGTGGGGTGGGTCGGCCGAGAGCGCCGCTGCCACCGCTCGCAGCCGTCGGGGCGGGATCGACCACAGGTCCCAGGCCGAGCACGAGACCGCCCCCGGCGGCTGCGACGATGCCGCACCGCCTCGCGCAGCGTCTCGTCATCCAGGACGGCCAGGTCGGGCAGCTCGACGGCGTCGATGCCGAGCGGCCGACCCTTCGCCGGCCAGTGCCATCAGCGCCCGCAGCTCTCGGGCCGACGACCGCGGCTCTCAGCCGGCCTCGGCAGAGCCTGCTCCTCGCGAACCGAGGGTAGCCCGAGCATCTCGCCCAGGCGTACGGCCGGGTGGCTGACCCCGCCCTGCCGCAGCCAACTGCGCCAGCCGGCAGAGCTCGTAGGGCAGGCCGGCAGGACCGTGCGTCCCGAGGTACGTCATGGACTTGGTGAAGTCACCGAGCGGGGCCAGCGCGGCGATGTCCTGCCCGACGGCGCGCGCCAGCGACGGCGTGAAGACGTCCGAGCGACGCGGTGCAGGCCTTCCGCCCGGCGCCGCCGCTGCCGACATGCTGGGCGGCCTCGCGTACGGCGCATGCGTGATGCATGTCGCAGCGCCAGGCCATGAAGCGTTCCAGCGGTCCCCCACGTGTCACTCCCAGGATCTGGGCGAGGAGCTCGATGCGTCCTTCGGCGGTGGCAGCGGAGCGAGCGAGATACTCGCCCACCGTAGCGAGGTCGACGTCATCGGCCGCCGCAGCCTCATGGCAGGCGTCGCAGAAGCAGGCCAGGTCGTCGGCAGGGTCGCGGGTAGGGCTGGGCCAGCGGATCTTGTCCAGGAAGACCCCGTCCCAGTCGGTCCGTCGCCGACTGGCGTCGTCGAGCCGGCCAGGGCGGCCGAGGCCTCGACCCCTGCGGCCGGACAGCGCAGTCGAAGGCGAACTCCGACCAGTCGCCGGGACTGGGCACGGCGGTGAGCCGAGGCGCCCGCGCGTGCAGCGTCCTCGTCCCGGCACGAAGCTGCCCGTCGCCGCTCAGCAGAGGGTTGCCACAGCCAGACCCGGGCGCCACCTGCCCTGCGCCTCCGCGGCCACGGCCTCGACGAGGGCAGCGGGCAGGTCGCCAGCCAAGGCAGACGTCGGTGATGGGCACGATCGTGCAGGCGCGTCGCAGGCAAGCGGCGGCGCGTCCGGGCTGACCGCCGCGGACGCCGCACCGCCTTCAAGGAACTGGGCCACGACGCGCATCGCGTCGTGGCCCGAGTCCGATCGCCAGGGTCACTCGCCGCCCGCCAGCCTCGGCGAAGAACGCCGGAGCGGGGACGAGGGTCTCGAGGTCGATGGACGAGGCGTCCAGGCCCTCGGTCTCGGAGAAGAAGTCGACCACGAACCGCAGCCGGTCAAGGTAGTAGAACGGGCTGTCCGGGTCGTCCCAGAACAGCGCCGCTGCTTCAGCCTGCGTCGGCATGATCACCAGGTCGGTGAGGAAGCGCTTGGCGTCCTCCGGCGTGAAGCCGGCGCCCGATTGCGCGTTGATCCAATCGGACATGATCTGGAGCGCTTCGGCCTCGTTCTCCTGGAGGAAGTCCATGGAGCGGTACCACGCCCGCAGCAGACGGGCTGGCACGTCGGGGTTGGCATCGATGAACGCCTGCGTCGTGCCCAGTCCCGCCAGGTCCATGGCGCCACCGGCCAGCTGCGGGCCCGTCAGCATGTTGAGCATGCCTTCCTGCTCCAGGCGGAAGCGCTGCGGAAGTCCGTCGCTATAGAAGTCGGCCTCGCCGCGGATGAAGGCCGCGGCGCCCTCGACCGGATCGAGGTCGAGGATGGTGAGGTCGTCGCGCGTCAGCCCGGCATATCCAAGCGCCGTATCCAGCACGGGCGTGAAGCTCGCACCGCCGGGCAGGATGATGGTCTTGCCCTCCAGCTGCGCGGCCGCCTGGGCCAGCGCCTCGTCGTGGCTGGCACCCTCGGCGACCAGGTCGTCGTACGTCCGGTAGCCGTCTTCGGGCCGCGACATGATGGAGTAGCCGGCGAAGATGTTCGTCAGCGTGATCAGGCGCAGCTCGGGAGCCCTGGCGGCGGCCAGGATGAAGGGTGTGTCGCCGGAGTCGCCCACATCGATGGAGCCGCCCAGCATGGCTTCATACATGGGCTGCTCGACCTCGAAGGTCGAGGTCTCGAAGGTGATGCCCTCATCTGCCAGATAGCCGTTCTGCTCGGCGATCGCCCACGGGGCGTAGTCCAGGTAGGGCAATTGCCCGAAGCGAACCGTCACCGGCTCCGGCGTGTCCTGGGCGACGACCGCTCCCAGCGAGAAGGCGCTCCCCACCAGGGCCAGCACCGCGGCGAGTGCGGCCGACGTTCTTGCTCTGCGTGTGAACATGGTTTCCTGCGTTCCTCCCTGACTCTGCGTTCCCCTGTCGACCCGCTGTGTCCTGGTCGCGGGTCCCGTCCTCAGTCGTCGGCTCCTGCTCCTCCTTCCCGGCCCACCACGACGCTGGTACCACGTGCTTCCAGGGCCCGGATGAAATCGGGTCGCACGCGCTCGTCGGTGACCAGCGTGCCCACCTTGTCGAAGCCGAACATGAAGCCCGGCGCCATGCGGTCGAACTTGCTGGCGTCGGCGAGGATGACCGCCTCGCGCGCCACGCGGCGCAGCGCCCGGTCGACGGCGATCTCTCGCACCTGCTCGGTCATGAAGCCGTTGTCGAGATCGATGGCCGAGGCGCCCATGAAGACCGTGTCCGCACGCAGGTCGCCGAGCGATGCCTCGGTCATGTGCCCGCGCATGCTGTGCATCTCCGGCAGCACCACGCCGCCGAGGACCACCAGCTCGATGTGCGGCGCATCGAGGAGCGCATAGGCCACATCAAGGGCGTTGGTGATCACGGTCAGACGACGATGGCGCAGCCGGCGCGCCAGCTCGAGCACGGTGGTCCCGCTCGAGAGGGCGATGGTCGAGCCGTCGACCACGAGCCTGCTGGCTGTCGCACCGATACGTCGCTTGGCCGCGATCTCGGGATCATCGGCGGTCGAGACGACGCCGCGGATGCCATCCGCCACGGTGGCACCACCGTAGGTGCGGATGACGCGACCCTCCCTGGCCAGTCGCTGCAGCCGCCGGCGCACCGTGGCCTCGGTCACGTCCAGAGTCGCCGCGAGAGAGGCGACCGAAGCTGAGCCCGAGGCCCGCAACGCATCCATGACGACCTCGTCCCCAGTCGCTGGTGGCATGCTCTGGATTGTCGCCGTCTCTGTCTGAACTGTCAACGCTACATGCGCGTTTCGAACATCCAAGCCTCCTCGGACGTGCAGTGCGCGTGACATCATGGATCGGACTGGTATCCTGCGCGGGATGGACCCGATGCTGCTCGAACACGCCAAGCGGCCCGACCTGCGGGTCGGCCGGGGCATCCTCGCAGCCGAGATCGCGGCTCTCCGCGGTTCCTACACGCTGGTCAGCCAGCCCGAGCCGCTGGCCCGGGTCGGACCGGTGGCAACCCACGCCGCCGCCACCCTGATGGCGACCTCGCTCGAGGAATCCGAGCTCGCTCACCTGGCGGAGGGCCTGGGCGTCAGCGACCACATCGTGGGCATCGGTGGCGGCGTGGTCATGGACACGGCCAAGTACCTCGCCTGGCGCAGCGGCAGACCGCTGGTCCTCGCACCCAGCATCATCAGCGTGGACGCTTCAGTGACCAACACCGTCGCCATCCGCCGCAACGGAACGGTCGAGTACGACGGTTTCGTGGTGGCGACGCCCATCATCGCCGACCTTGCCCTCATCGCGACCGCGCCTGCCCGGCTCAACCGGGCGGGCGTCGGAGACCTGCTGTCGATCCAGACCGGGCGCTTCGACTGGGCCCTGGGCGCCAAAGCAGGGACCATCGCGTTCGATGCCGGCGTCGATGCCGAGGCCGCCGCCGTCCTGGAGCAGCTGTATGACCAGGCTGACGAGGTGGCAGCGGTCAGCGACCGGGCCCTCGAGCACATCATCCGCGCCTACGTCGAGGTCAACGCGCTCCTGCTCACGGTCGGGCACAGCGGTCCGGAGGAGGGCTCCGAGCACTACTTCGGCTATGCCGCGGAGGCGCACACGGGCCGGTCCTTCGTCCACGGCGGGCTCATCGGCCTGGGCACCGTGCTGATGTCCGGGCTGCAGGCCAATGAGCAGGCCCGGGCCGCTGCGTTCCTCGATGGCTGCCGCGTCGAGTGGCGACCACAGCAGCTGGGGCTCGATCGCGCCACGCTCGAGGCGGTGCTGCTCGACCTTCCCCGCTTCGTGCGCGCCGCCGGCCTGCCGCACTCGATCATCGACGAGGCGGCCATCGACCAGCAGGCCGTGGCCCGACTGCTCGACACCATCCCCGCACCGCTGACGACCTCGAACGCCTGACAGTCCGACAGGAGGAACCCATGACCACGACAGCTGCCAACGGTCCGGCACCGGAGGAAGGGCTGCCGGCCATCCCCCCCGAGAACCTGACGCGCTGGCATGCGGCCATCGCCGACGATCTCCGCGAGGCCTTCGAGGCGGTTCTGCCGGTGGGCAAGTACACCCTGGGCACGCAGCTCTCCGCCTTCGAGGAGGAGTTCGCCGCCTACTGCGACAGCAGCCACGGCATCGGCATCAGCAGCGGGACGGCGGCGCTGCACCTGGCGCTGCGGGCACTGGGCGTGGGTCCGGGCGACGAGGTCATCACCGTCCCCAACACCTACATCGCGACGGTCTTCGCCATCAGCTACACGGGCGCCACGCCGGTCTTCGTGGACGTGCTGCCCGACACGGCCAACATGGACCCGGCGCGGGTCGCCGCGGCGCTCAGCGAACGGACCAGAGCCATCGTGCCGGTGCACATGTACGGCGGCTGCGTCGACGTCGACGCTGTGCGTGCGGCTGCCCCGGGCGTGCCCATCCTGGAGGACGCCGCCCACGCCCACGGGGCCACCCTGGGAGACCGCAAGGCCGGCAGCCTCGGCGACATCGCCGCCTTCAGCTTCTACCCCGCCAAGCTGCTCGGCGCCCTTGGCGATGGCGGCTTCATCACCACCTCGGACGACGACCTGGCTGCGCGCGTGCGCCAGCTGCGCTACATGGGCCAGGCCGGGACCAAGCACGAGCACCTCGTGCTGGGGTTCCAGGAACGGCTGGACGAGATGCAGGCCGCATTCCTGCGCATCAAGCTGCGCGAGATGGACGACCAGCTCGCGGGTCGCCGCCGGGTCGCGGCCGCTACGGACGAGCTCGCTGGCCGACACCCGCTGGGCTGCCGCCGCGCGATGCGACCGGGCGTCATGCCTACTACCAGTACGCGGTGCTGGCCCCGCGCCGCGAGAGAGCTGCATGTCATACCTCGAGAGCCGCGGCATCGGCACCCAGATCGATGTATCCCAGAGCTGGTGCCCGACCAGGGTCGCCTACAAGGCACCTGCCCTGGCGAGCCGCCGACGAGATGCCGGTCGCACGATCGCTCTTCCCGAGCGTCTGTCAGCCTGCCGATGTTCGCGGAGCTCACCGACGGTGAGGTGGATCGCGTGCGCGCGCGGTCAACGCCTTCTACGCCGAGACTGAGATGCGCTTCGTGATCCTCGGCGGATCCGCGTGCCGCCACACCGCGAGCTCGCCGACGCCCTGGCCGACTGGCCCGGCGGGAACGAGCGTCGGCCCCCCTGGAGGTCGTGCTCGGGTCGCGCTCGGCCCACCGCTGGAGCTGGTGGCCTCCGAGATGCGCCGGCGGGTCGCCGGCCTCCTGGGCGCGCCGGTCACGGTCGCGACTCGAACCGACCTCGCCTCAGCCCTCGACGGCGCGGACGTGGTCGTCAACGCGGTGCGCATCGGCGGCCTCGATGCTCGGGCCTTCGACGAGACGTATCCGCAGCGCACGGCCTGCCCGGGCGAGGAGACCATGGGCTCCGGGCGGCTCGCCAACGCGCTCGCGCACGGTGCCGGGGCGCGCTCCACGTGGGCGACGGTGACGGACGTTGGCCCGACGCCCTCGACATCAACCTGACCAACCCGTCCGGCATCGTCGTGGTCGCCCTGGAGCGCCAGTCGGTCGGCGCACTTCTCGGTCTGCGACTGACGAGCTGGTCTCTCTGCGACAGGATCGTCGACCGCCTGGGCGGCGAGAGCAGCGACGTGCGCCTGCGCGACCAGGGCATGAACGACCTGGGCGGTGGCTGCCGCGCGACGAGGCCGAGCTGGAGGCGACGCTGGACCTTGCGCTGGGGCAGGAAGCGGACGCGGTCAGGGCCCAGGCTGCCGATCGGCGCCCGATGTTCGCTACTACGTGCACCGAGATCGCATCCTCGAGAACGAGCTCGGCAGCCGATGAGACTCGCGCCGAGGAGCTCCAGCGCCTGGAGGCGCAGCTCCTCGTCGGCTATGCGCACGCGAGGCCGGCGATCTGCCGCGGCGCGGGGCGGTCCTGGTACGCCACGGCGGGTGCTGCCGCTGGTCGATGCCTGGTTCCACGGCTCGGACGAGGTCCTGATCGTGGCCTGCGCAACGACGGCCGCATCGTGGGCTCCCAACGACGTCATCAGCGAGGGACCGGTTCGCATCTCGCAGCCGGGGCAGGTGGAGAGCCTGCCGTACCACCGCTGCCACCGTTGCCGGCCGCCATGCTGGCCGAGCACGCTCGCTTCGAGGACCTGGCAGTCGGCGCGCACCGGTCCTGCCGCCACGCACCTGGACCGCATGCGCGCGATGCTGGCGAACCGACTGGTCTCGGGCTTCGACATGGCGGCCGGTCTGGTGAGCGACATCGAGTCCGGGTCTCCCGGCTCATGACGTGACACAGCCACTCGTCGTCGCCGTCGACGTCGGCGCTACCAAGACGTTGCTGACGGCGCGGTCCGTCGTGGAGCTCACCTCCGGGTGGCGCCCGGATGGGCCGGTCGCGCGTGTCGACAGCCACGCCGACCCCGCTGCCCTGGTCGACTGGATCGAAGCCGAGGTCGCCCGCCTGACCGGCCACCGGGGAGGAACACGTGGCGGCCATCGCGGTGGCGGCACCGGGACCGCTGGATGCGGAGCGCGGCATCGTCACGCGCTCATCCAACATCGGCTGGCAGGACGTGCCGCTGGCTCGATGCTCTCGTCGCGCTTCGGCGTGCCGGTCGCCCTGGAGGACGACGCCAACGCGGCTGCCCTCGGTGGAGTGGCACTTCGGCGCCGGCAGCGGCGCCGACCCGCTCGCCTACCTGACCGTCAGCAGCGGCATCGGTGGGGGCATCGTCGCCGGGGGCGTGAGCGTCCGCGGCGCTCGCGGCAACGCCGGCGAGGTCGGTCACATCGTCGTCGACCCCGCGGGGCCGCGCTGCGCCTGTGGGCGGCGCGGGGACGTGGAATCCCTGGCCGGCGGCGCGGCGCTGGCGCGACGCGCGCGACGCGTCTGGCCTCGCACGCTGACCCCGGACGGCCGGCCTGCGCCGCGGACGCCGGAGGCGATCTTCCGTGCCGCGCGCCGCGGCGATCCGGAGGCGAGCGCGCTGGTCGCCGCAGCCACGGAGGCGCTCTCGGTCGCGATGGCCGCCATGTCGGCGGTCATCGACCCGCAGGTCATCGTGGTGGGCGGCTCCATCGGCCTCGGCCAGCCGTGGCTGATGCGCCGGGCCGCAGCACTCGCGCGCAAGCGGGTGCTGCGGGAGAACGCCGCGACGCTGCGCGTGGTGCCTGCCGGGCTCGGTCAGGAGAGCGTGCTCGCCGGTGCCGCCGACCTGGGCCTGCGCCTCGTCTCCGACGGTCAGCGCGCCTGAGCCGCCAGCAGGGTCAGGCGGGCCCCGCTGTCACCAGTCGGGCTGGCTCAGGATGTGCTCGATGCGCCCCAGGACGTCGTCGAGGATGACCTGGTCGTGGGCTGCCGAGATGCAGAAGTCGGTGTGGAAGTAGAGGCCGTCGTCGATGCAGCGGGTGAAGAAGCGTCGCGCCAGCTCCCGGTCCAGCGCGTTCATGTCAGCGTACGTTCGCACCGCGTCCCGCGTGCCCAGGTAGATGGTGAACATCGAACCCAGGCTCTGGACGCGAGCGGGCAGCGATGATCGGTCGAAGACCGCCTGCAGGTCGGCGAAGAAGCGGTCTGCTCGCGCGAGCAGGTCTTGGTGCAGCGGTCCCTCGGTCAGCAACTCCAGCGTGGCCGTCGCCGCAGCGAGGCCCAGTGCGCTGCCGGCGAACGTCCCGCCCTGGATGGCACCACCGGGCAGTGGTCGCATGATCGTCTCCATCGGCTCGCGCAAGCCCACGACGGCGGCGAGAGGCACGCCGCTGCTGATGGCCTTGGAGACGGTGGTCAGATCGGGGCGTCACCCCGTAGAGGGCCTGCGGCGCTTCCCCCGGAGACCTTCAAGCCCGAAAGCACCTCGTCGAAGACCATCAGCGCGCCGGCATCGTGCGCTCGATCCAGGGCAGCCTGCAGGTAGCCGTCGGACGGCGTGATGCAGCCATTGTTGAAGTCGATGGGCACCATGAGCACCGCCGCGATGCGGTCGCGGTAGGACGTCAAGGCCTGGTCCAGCGCCTCGATGTCGTTCCAGGGCACCGGCACGATGGTGTCGAGCGTCGCTTGCGGGATGCCGGCGCAGGAAGGGATACGACGGGAGACCCTGCCGCCGGCATTCCTCCGGTCCGTGTTGGCAGCGAGCGAGTTGACGAGGGCGTAGTCGCTCGGCGCCGTTGTAGTGGCCGTCGATCTTGATGACGAGCTCACGGCCGGTGAAGGCACGCGCGACACGCAACGCCGTCGTCACCGCCTCACTGCCGGAAGCGACGAACCGTACAGCCTCCGCCGACGGCACGAACGACGGAGATCCGGCGCGCGACCCGCTCGCCCTCGCCGGTCTCGTAGCCGATGACGACGCCGGCCTCGAGCGCCTCACGTACGGCCGACATGACGGCCGGATGCGCGTGACCGAGCACGGTGGACCCGTGAGCCATGAACATGTCGATGAAGCTCCGACCGTCGGTCGTCCGCAGGATGCGCACCGTGCGCATCCGCGACCTCGAGGTGGAGTGCCGGTGTAGGGGTTGATGCGGAAGGTCGAGGAGACGCCGCCCAGCAGGCGCTCTTCGCCGTCGGGTGTCGAAGCCGTGGTCGGAGCTGCCACCGCTTCCTCCTCTGCGGGTCGGGCAGGCGGTATCTGCGGCCGCTGCCGCATCTCGCGACAGCCTAGCCGACGGGGCAGGCGAGGTCGCTACGCAGGGTCCGACGGCTCACGGTCGGCCGCCGTTGCGCCGCCCGGCCGTGATCTGAGTGCTAGGGTTGTGACGTGCATTGAGGGGGGTGTGCAGACGACCGACACCCGGTCTGACCCGATGGAGATCACCCGAGCGCCCCGCATCCCGACCGCGTGCGATCGGCACCCACCGTGGGCGAGGCCGTGCCCTCACGCCGCTTCCTTGGCTGGCAGGGTGGTCGTGCTCGACCAACCGCGATCATGCTGGCTCAGGCCGACCATCGGCGTCTCGGCTTCGTGACATTCGGCTACGATGTCCTCATCCTGACCGTCGATCCGGCAGGTCTGGGCCACTCGTGGTCAGCGCTCCCGGGCGCGTCTGCCCTGGTCCCGGTTACGGCGGCTTATCGACCGATCGGCGCGCACCGGCCATGACTCTTCATCGGGGCCTCGCCGTCGCACGGCAGCGGCTGCTCTGGTGGCCGGCAGCGGCCGTCCTGCCGATCGCCTCGGCGGTCACGGATCCGCCGGCATCGACCGGGACGCTGCCGCTGCGCGATGCCCACTGGCTCTTCGCCCTGGGCATGCTCATCCTGCTGGCCGGGCCCTCATCCACGGCGACGGGCGCTGCTGATGGCCCACGCCGACTACGGGCGGCCTCGGGCCTCGCTGGCGTGTCGCGTCGGTCTCGCGGGGGATCGTAGTGGGCCGAGTGGCCCATCGCGAGGTTCGGCATCACCAGCGACTCTCGCCTCGGTGAGACCCCGACGGGGAGTGGCGGCTCGCCGCCATCGACGGACGGGGCCGCCGCGCCATCAAGACGCGTCGAGCGCCCTTGCGTCAGCGCGGTGGGAGCTCGACCTGTCGGGCGTCCGAACGAGTCGCTCCGATCCGTCCTCGGTGATGAGGTAGCCGTTCTCGACGCGCAGGCCGCCCCAGCTGGTGTTGAACATCGGGATGTCGACGGAGATGACCATGTTCGGCTTGAGCTCCGCGGGGCTGCTCGGCCCGAAGTTCGGGGGCTCGAACTCGATGACGCCGACGCTGTGGAGGCCGGAGTAGAGGAACGCGTCGCCCAGGCCCGCCTCGCCGACGATGCGCCGCCCCTCCGCCTCCACCGCGCGACCCTCGACACCCGGCCGCAGCAGCGCGGCGCAGGCCACCTGGGCGCGAACCGCGACCTCGAGCGCCCTGCGGATCTCAGGACGGGGCTCACCGACCAGCACCAGCCGCCCGATCGCCGCGTGGTAGCCCTCGTAGCGTGGCGCCACGGTCAGCAGCACCATGTCATCAGTCTCGATGGCCCGGAATGTGCTCCGCGCCAGGATCGGCCGGGTGTTGGGCCCCGAGGCCACGATCGTGTCGATACCGGTCCCTTCCGCTCCCGCCCCGCGCATGGCCGTCTCGATCGCGGCCGCGACCGCGCGCTCCGTCACGCCGGGACGGATGGCATCGATCGCCGCCGCGATGCCGAGGTCCGCGATGCGATAGGCCTCACCGATGACCGCCACTTCCGCGGCAGACTTCTGCGCCCGCAGGTCGCACATCGCGCCCTCGATGTCGAGCCACTCGGCAGCTGGCAGAGACTCCTCGAAGGCACGGAGCGTGTCTGCGCTCATGAGGCCCCGGCCGGCGAGTCCGACACGGCTGACCGAGCCCGGTTCCAGGCCCATATCGGCCAGGATCTCGGTGAGACCCTGGATGACCGAGTGCGGGTAGTCCTCGTCAGGGTGGGTGAGCTCGCGCAGCACGCGGACGTCGCCGATGTGCCCTCGAAGCCGGGCGTACTCATCGCTCTCGGGTCCGACGAGCATGACCGGCTGCCCTTCGCGCGGAGCCAGGATGCAGGCCGGCTCGAAGTGCACCGGGAAGTCCGCCAGCCAGCGGGCATGGGCCGGCCCGAACGTCGCTCGGTCGTCCGCGTATGCCACCAGCAGGTCGAGATCGCGCTCGCGCAGGAGCTCCTGTACAAGGGCCCAACGCTCCGGGAACTCGCTCGCGGGGATCGAGGGCCTGTCGAGCGCCAGGGTCATCGTCCTAGAACTCCGCGCTGCCCGGGGTGCGCGGGAAGGGGATGACGTCGCGGATGTTGGCCATGCCGGTGGCGTAGGCGAGCGGCGCGGTCGAAGCCGAGCCCGAAGCCCGCGTGCGGCACGGTGCCGTAGCGACGCAGGTCGCGGTACCACCGTACGTCGCCCGTTCGAGCCCCATCTCGCTCGATGCGCCGGTCGAGCACGTCGAGGCGCTCCTCGCGCTGCGAGCCGCCGACGATCTCGCCGATGCCCGGCGCCAGCACGTCCATCGCGGCCACGGTGCGCTCGTCGTCGTTGAGGCGCATGTAGAAGGCCTTGATGTCCTTGGGGTAGTCGATCACCACCACCGGCCGCCTGGCGACCTCCTCGCAGAGGTAGCGCTCGTGCTCGGCCTGCAGGTTGGCGCCCCAGCGACCGGGAACTCCCAGTCGCGCCCGGACTTCTCCAGGATGCCCGACCGCCTCGGTGTAGGTCATGCGCTCGAAGTCGGACTCGACGAAGGCCTCCAGTCGCGTCGACGGCCTCGGGGTCGATGCGCTCGGCGAAGAAGGCCATGTCGTCCTCGCGCTCGTCGAGGACGGCACGGAAGGCGTACTTGAGCAGGTCCTCGGCGAGGTCGGCGTCGTCCGAGAGGTCGGCGAAGGCGATCTCCGGCTCCACCATCCAGAACTCCGACGAGGTGGCGGCTGGTGTTCGAGTTCTCGGCGCGAAAGGTGGGTCCGAAGGTGTAGACCTTCGTCATCGCCAGGCAGTAGGACTCGACGTTGAGCTGGCCCGAGACGGTCAGGAAGGTGGGCCGGCCGAAGAAGTCCTGGCTGAAGTCGACGGCGCCCTCGGGCGTGCGCGGCAGGTTGGCGAGGTCGAGCGTGGAGACGCGGAACATCTCGCCGGCGCCCTCGGCATCGCTGGCGGTGATGATGGGCGTGTGGATCCAGTAGAAGCCGTGCTCGTGGAAGTAGCGATGGATGGCCTGCGCCAGGGCAGTGACGGACACGGGTGACGGCGCCGATGGTGTTGGTGCGCACGCGCAGGTGCGGCACCTCGCGCAGGTACTCGAAGGTGTGGCGCTTGGCCGCGACCGGGTAGCTGTCGGGGTCGTCGACCCAGCCGACCACCTCGACGGCGTCTGCCTGCAGCTCCACGGCCTGGCCCTGGCCCTGTGACTCGGCCAGGGTGCCCGTCGACGCGCACGGCACAGCCGGCCGTGAGGTGCAGGATCTCGGCCTCGTAGTTGGGCAGCGTGCTCTGGGCCACGACCTGCAGCGGGGCGAACGACGAGCCGTCGTGCACGTGCACGAACGACAGTCCGGCCTTCGAATCGCGCCGCGTTCGCACCCAGCCCCGGACCGCCACCCGGTCGCCGGCCGCGTATCTGCCAGCGACGACATCGCCGATGCGTACGGTCTGACCGTTGGTGGTGCTCATGTCGGTCACACCGTAGCAAACTGACCGGCCCGCCGGCGTACGCCGCTGGCGAGGACGACGTCACCATCGTGCTCCCGTGGTCGATGACCGGCACACCCAGGTGTATCATGGTGCTCATGACCGACCGACAGTCGGTCGGTCGGTGGAGAGAGCACATGGCAGGGACATCGAGCACAGTGCCGATCGACCGACGGGAGGCCATCCTCGACGTCGCCGAGCGCCTCATCCGCACCGTGGGCTACGAGCGCACCAGCATCCAGGCCATCCAGGACGAGCTGGGCATCTCCCGCGGAGCCGTCTACCACTATTTCGGGTCCAA
Source organism: uncultured Chloroflexia bacterium (assembly GCA_963712735.1). Lineage (GTDB taxonomy): Bacteria > Chloroflexota > Limnocylindria > Limnocylindrales > CSP1-4 > JAFMJV01. The sequence continues at coordinate 194,595 of CAVQIZ010000007.1, forward strand.
GGAGGACCTGCTCGAGGCGGTCGTGGAGCGCATGGCGGACGCCATCGGCCAGGCCCTGCGAGCCGATCCTCGACGATGCCGACCTTGCGGCAGACGAGAAGCTGCGCCGTGTCTTCCTGGTGGCCGGACGGTGGAAGACCGAACGCCGCGACCTGGTGCTGCAGCTGCTGAGCGTCTGGATGTCGGATGTCAACGCGGTGGCGCGCGTCAAGCTCTCGCGCACGGCCATCGTCCACATCCTGCCGGTGCTCGTGACCATCGTGCGGCAGGGGGTGGAGGAGGAGATCTTCGCCGTCGACTCGGCGCCGCACACTGCTCGCGTGCTGCTGGATGTGCTCCAGGGCGCCGGAGAGATGACCGGCGAGCTCCTGGTCGCGCATCGCGCCGGCGCCATCGATACGGACGCCGTTCGAGAGACGTTCGACGCGTACGAGATCGGCGGTGGAACGCATCCTCGGGCTGCCGCCCAAATCGTTCACCTACATCGACGACCAACTGCTGCACGCCTGGTTCGCCTGAGCGACAGGACCGAAGGGAGCACCCATGACCGCCGTCATCCGCCTCGAGCGACTGACCAAGTCCTATGGCTCGCATCGGGGCATCATCGAGGTCGACCTCGCCGTCGAGCAGGGCGAGACGTTCGGCTTCCTCGGGCCCAACGGGGCCGGCAAGACGACGACCATCCGCACGATGCTCGACCTCATCCGCCCCACCAGCGGGCGAGCGCTCGTCTTCGGCATCGAGTCCTCCGTCGACCCGGTGTCGATCCACCGGCGCATCGGCTACATCCCCGGCGAGTTCGCCCTCTACGACCGGCTCACCGGCCAGCAGACCCTCGAATACTTCGCCAACCTGCGGGGCGGCGTCGACCGCGCCTACCAGGCGCAGCTCGTCGAACGCTTCGAGCTGGACGCGAGCCGACGGTTCAAGGAGTACAGCAAGGGCAACAAGCAGAAGGTGGGCGTGGTCACCGCCCTGCAGCATCGTCCCGAGCTGCTCGTCCTCGACGAGCCGACGGCCGGGCTCGACCCGCTCGTGCAGCAGACGTTCTTCGAGGTCCTGCGCGAGGCCGTGGCCGAGGGAGCCACGGTCTTCCTCTCCAGCCACATCCTCTCCGAGGTGGAGAAGAGCTGCGATCGCGTGGCCATCATCCGGGACGGCCGACTGGTCAAGACCGACACGGTCGAGGCCCTGCGCGACATGGCCCACCACGAGGTCGAGCTGCGCTTCGCCGGCGACGTGCCGCTGGCCGCCTTCCGGCAGCTGCCCGGGGTCAGCGACATCGCCGCCGACGGCCAGGTCCTGCGCATGCGCGTGAACGGCGCCATCACGCCGGTCGTGCAGGCCGCCGCTCGCCACGAGCTGCTCGACTTCGTGAGCCGCGAACCCAGCCTGGAGGAGACGTTCCTGGCCCAGTACGGCCGCGATGCCGTCGAGGTGACCGAGCCATGACGGCCGGCACAGGTGCGTCGCAGCTGGCGCCGTCCTTCCCGCCCATCCCCCTGCGCCGGCGCCTCTACGGCTTCGGCAGCATCTACGGCAAGACCATCCGCGACTCGCGCCTGGCCTTCCTCATCATGAGCGGACTCGTGGTCGGCTTCATGTTCGCCATCGGCCAGGCCTTCGGAACCGCCTACTCGACCCCCGGGAGCCGTGTCGAGCTCGTCAACCTCGTCGAGTCCGTGCCGCCCATCCTGGCGGGCATGGCCGGCAACACCGTGAGCGTGGACACGATGGGTGGCTTCCTGACCTACAAGTACGGCCCGTTCTTCGCCTTCCTCGCCGGCATGTGGTCGATCATGGCCCTGTCCGGCACGCTGGCGGGCGAGGCACGTCGGGGCAGCCTCGACATCGTCGCCGTGGCACCGTTCGGCAAGCGACGGATCGCGCTCGAGAAGCTCCTCGCACACGTCACGATGCTGGGCTCTCTCGATGGCCCTCCTGGCCCTCGCCGCCTGGGTCGCGGGAGCTGCCTTCGGCACGCCCGAGCTGGGCGACGAGATCCCACCCCTCGCCGCGGTCGGCTTCGCCCTGTGGGTCGGTCTCATCGCCCTCGCCTCCGGCTCCGTCGCCTTCGCCCTGGCACCGCTCGTCGGCCGCGGGGCTGCCGCCGGCATCGCCGGCATCGTCCTGCTGGGTGGGTTCGTGGTGGGCAACTACGCCCCCTACGTGCCCGCTCTCGACCTCGTCGCCAACCTCTCCTGGTTCGGCTGGACCTACGATCACGTCCCGCTCGCGGGCCAGTTCGACTGGCTGTCCGTGGCCGCGGTCGGCGCCATCGCCGTCGTCTTGCTGGCCGTCGGGGTCGAGCTCTTCGCCCGCCGGGACCTGGGGGTCACGAGCAGTCTGCCCATCCCAGGGCTGCCGAGGGCTACGCTCGGCCTGCGCGGCCCGGTCGGCCGTGCCGCCGGGGACCAGCTCCCGCTGGCGCTGGGCTGGGGCCTCGCCATCGGGGTCTTCGGCTTCGTCATCGCCGCCTCCAGCCAGTCCTTCACCGAGGAGCTCCTGGCCCAGTCGCCCAGCATCGCGGAGGTCCTGCGCACGGTCTTCCCCAACGTGGACTTCTTCTCCGCGGGTGGGTTCCTGCAGCTGATCTTCGTCGAGGTCGGGCTCATCGTGGTGGGTCTCTCGGCCGCCACGTTCGTGAGCAAGTGGGCCTCCGACGAGAGCAGCGGGCGGCTGGAGATGCTCCTCACGACCCCGCTGGAGCGCTCACGCTGGGCGCTTGCCGGTGGGGTCGGGGCGCTCATCGCGGTGGCCGCGTCGATGCTCATCTACGCGGCCGGCATCGGCCTCGGTGCCGCCTTCGCCGGCAGCGACGCGGTCACCCCCGCCGTCGGTGCGCTGGTGATGTCGCTGTTCGCCGCGGCCATGGTCGGCGTGGGCATCGCCATCGGCGGCGTCTTGCGCACCTCGCTCGCGGCCGAGCTGGTGACCGTGGTCGTCATCGCCACGTTCCTGGTCAACCTGCTGGCGCCGGCGCTGGGCCTGCCCGAGTGGTTCCACGACCTGGCCCTCACCGCGCACCTGGGGCAGCCCATGCTGGGCATGTGGGACATCGGAGGCATCGTGGCCTGCCTGGTCCTGGCGGCCGGCGGCATCGCGCTGGGAGCGTGGGGCATGCGCCGACGCGACGTGGCGTAGGGGGTCTCGGCCGCACCTGCGCCCGGCGCGGCGGGACCTCGGTGCCGCTCCTCAGGTCTCGGTCCCGGGCGTGACCTCGACGGCGGGCAGCGCCTCCGTCCGCCGGTCGATCGTGTCCAGCACCGACTCCAGGCCCGGGTCGACCTCTGCTGCGGCGATGTTGGAGCCCACCGACGGTGCCGCCATGGGTTGTGCGCCGGGGCCCTCGACCAGGCGTCGCCCCAGGTCAAGGCGCCGCAGGTCGGGGACCAGCAGCGTGACCGCGCCCACCACCAGCAGGGTCAGCACGCCGCCGGCGACCACGCTGGGGACCACCCCCAGCAAGGTGGCAGCCACGCCGCTCTCGAAGGCCCCCAGCTCGTTGGAGGCGCCGATGAAGAGATGGTTGACCGAGGCGATGCGCCCGCGCATCGCCTCGGGCGATTCGACGCGCAGTACGACCAGTCGGATGACCACGCTGACACCGTCGGCGAGGCCGGCGACGAACAGCGCGACGAGCGACAGCACGAAGCTCGTCGACAGGCCGAAGACGACCATCGACACACCGAAGAGCGCGACGAAGCCAAGCAGCAGGCTCCGCCGGCGTGCTGCCGCGGCGGCATCCGCGTGGTGGCCAGCATGGAGAGCAGCGCTCCGACCGAGGGTGCCGTGCGCAGCAGCCCCAGGCCGATGGGGCCGACGCCCAGGATGTCGGCGGCGAACACCGGCAGCAGCGCGATGGCACCGCCGAAGAAGACGGCGAACAGGTCCAGTGCCATCGACGCCCAGCAGCACCTTGTGGCCTGCCACGTAGCGCACCCCGCTGGCCAGGCTGTGCAGGACGCGCTCGCTGCGGTCCGGCGGTGGCATCGGCTTGCGCCCGATGCGCGTGATGGCCAGCACGGAGATGGCCATCAGCACCGTCAGCACGAGGTAGGTCACGGGGATGCCGACCAGCGCGATGGCCAGGCCGCCGACCGCCGGGCCGACGATGGCCGAGGCGGTCCACGTGGCGCTGGTGAGCGAGGCGCCACGCGAGGCATGCTCGATGGGGATGACCTGTGCCTCGAACGCCACCAGCGCGGGACGCTCGAAGCCGGCCGCCACGCCGATGAGGAAGACGACCGCCAGGATGCCGACGAAGCTGGCGCCCGCCGGGTCGAGCGACATCAGGCTGAGGGCGAGCGTGCCCATGGACAGCAGCGAGCCGGTCAGCAGGATGATGGAGCGTCGGTCGCGCAGGTCGGCGACATGGCCGCCGAGCAGCATCAGCGCCAGGGCGGGGATGGCCTCCACGAGGCCCAGCAGGCCCAGCGCCAGCGGCTCGCCGGTGACCTCGTAGGTCTGGAACGCGACCACGGTGGCGATGGCCGTCATGCCCAGCGCAGCCAGCCCGCGCGCGGTCAGGAGAGCGCGGAACTCGGGCAGCGCCAGCAGCGCCAGCGTCGGGTCGGCGGGCTTGGTCGGCGTCACCGTCCGAGCCTAGCCGTTCGCCAGGCGCGGCCGCGGGCACCAGCTGTCGTCATGCCGCCGTGTCATGGGGGCCTCCCATCCTGCGCCCCGACGGCCGCACCCCCGACGGCCGCGTATGCAGTGAGGAGAACCACCGATGCGAACGAGAGCGATCGGCGCGACCGCCATCCTGGCCCTGGCCCTGGCGCCTGCCGGCGTCTTCGCCCAGGACGACATGATGGGCGCCATGGTGCCCCACCCGGCCCACATCCATGAGGGGCTGTGTCCCGAACCGGGCGGCGTGGTGGCACCGCTCAGCGATGTCACGGTCGCGGGCAACGAGTCACAGGGCGTGGCGGACCAGATCCATGTCGACACCAGCGTCACCGTCGTGGAGCTGCCACTCGATGCCATCCTGGCGGCCGAGCACTCCATCAACGTGCACCAGAGTGCCGATGACATGGGCACCTACATCGCCTGCGGCAACATCGGCGGCCACGTGGTCGCGGACTCGTTCGTCATCGGCCTGGGTCCCGTCGGGGACTCCGGCTACTCCGGTATCGCCTGGCTCACCGACCAGGGCGACGGCTCCACCGAGGTCCGTGTCGCCATCACCGCCTCCGGCGCCACCGCCATGGACGGCATGGAAGACATGAGCGGCGACGACATGAGCGGCGACGACATGAGCAGCGACGACATGGGCAGCGACGGCTGACGCCCGGCGCGACCATCCGTGACCGCCCTGGCTCCGGCCGGGGCGGTTTCCGTGTTCCGAGGCCGCCGGCGACCGATCGACGGATCGGGGGATAATCGCAACGGGCTGCAGTTGTCGTATGTTGCGATGACGGCGACCCGCGGCCGACAGGATCTCGGGACGGGCAGCCGCTGCGCCGTCCCCACCAGACAGGAGTTGCGACCCATGACCAACCTCAATGCTCACCCCGCTGCCACGTGGAGGCGCCTGGTCGTCAGTGGCCTGGCTCTCGGCCTCCTGGCCGGAGCTGCACCGGCCGTCGTCGCCCAGGACGCCGCAGGAGACACCGTCACCCTGACCGACTTCCGCGGCAAGACGATGGACATTCCGGTGGGTGCTGACAGCGTCGTCTTCCTCGTCGAGAACGCGATGAACACGTTCTACGCGGTCGGTGGCGCAGACAACATCTCCGGCATCGGCACCCTCTGGCAGCCGGCCTACAAGGAAGCCTTCTTCGCGGGCGTCGACCCCGACTACGCCGACACGCCCGTCATCGCCACGACCGACGGCGCGGTCGACCTGGAGGCGCTGGCGGCGACCGACCCCGATCTCGTCGTGCTCTGGTCTGCCGACATCGACGACAAGGACACCACGGCCATCGAGAGCAGCCTGGGCATCCCCGTCTACGGCGTCTTCCTGACCGCGTTCGACGATCTCACCAAGCTGACCGAGGACATGGCTGCCATCGTGGGCGATCCCGCGCGCGGCGAGGAGGTCGTAGCCCAGATCGCGTCCGAGATGGCCGACATCTCCGCCATCTCATCGACCATCCCCGAGGACGAGCGGCCGACCGTCTACTGGATGTGGGGCGACGTCTTCGGCACCGCCGGCACCGTCTCCACCGCCAACGACCTCATCACCGCGGCCGGCGGCATCAACGTCATCGAAACGTGGGACGATCCCGCCAAGACCGATGAGCGCGTGGTGCTGCCGATGGAGACCATCGCGGCGCTCGATCCCGAGGTCATCTACCTGTGGTTCAACCCGGAGATCGATCCCGACGACATCATCAACGGCGCCCAGGTCGCGGGCTACGACTTCAGCACCTGGAGTGGCCTCTCGGCCGTGCAGAACGGCCGCGTCTTCGAGCTGGACGACCCCTTCCTGTACGACTTCATGACCGGCCGCCAGCCGATCGCCACGCTCAAGATCGCCAAGGACATCAACCCCGAGGCCTTCGCGGACGTGGACCTCAACGTCGAGTACGACCAGTTCTTCCAGGCCATGTACGGAGTCGGCTACCCGGACTACCAGCCGGCCGGCTGATGCTGCGTGGCTAACCCCGCGCGGTGGCTGACGGTCCGCCAGCTCCCTGCCACCATCAGGGCCGGACTCGGCCTGCAGGGTCCCTGGCGGACCATCGCCATCGGCCTCGTCGCGATCTCACCGGTCCCCGCGTTCATCTTCTCGATGATGGTGGGCAGCTTCGGCATCTCCGCCGGGGACGTCTTCGGGGTCATCTGGTCGCGGCTGGTGGGCACCGAGGCGTACGAGTCCATGACCTACACCGTGCTGCTCGATATCCGGCTGCCGCGTGTCATCGCCGCCATGCTCGTGGGCATGGGGGTGTCGGTCTCCGGCGCCGTGCTCCAGGGCGTGCTGCGTAATCCTCTCGTCGACCCCTACATCCTGGGGCTCTCGGCGGGCGCGGCCTTCGGCGCCGCGCTCGCCATCGCGGTGGCGACGTGGCTGCCGGTCCAGCTCACGGCCTTCGTCTTCGGCCTCGTGGCCATGGGGCTGGCCTATTCGATGGCGCGGACCGGTGGCCGCGTGCCCATCGTCTCGCTCATCCTCTCGGGCGTCATCACCTCTGCCATCTTCACGGCGCTGCTGTCGATCGTCCAGATCACCGCCCACGAGCGCTCGCTGCAGACGATCGTGCGCTGGATCATGGGCAGTTTCAACGCGGTGACCTGGCCGGTGCTGTCGCAGGGCTGGGCCCTCATCGTCGTCGGCACCGTGGTGATGATCCTGCTGCGCTGGCGCCTGAACGTGCTCGCGCTCGGCGACGACGAGGCCCGTTCGGCCGGCATGAACGTCGAGCGCTACAAGGCCATCTTCATCATCTCGGCGGCGCTGGTCTCGGCCGTGGCGGTGGCCATGGCCGGCATCGTCGCCCTCGTCGGCCTCATCGTGCCCCACATGGTGCGCATGATCGCCGGGCCGGACCATCGCATCCTGCTGCCGCTCTCGGCGGCGCTGGGGGCGACGTACCTGGTGCTCGTGGACGACCTCGCGCGCGCCGCCTTCGGCGTGGAGCTGCCGCTGAGCATCATCACCACGCTCATCGGCGCGCCGTTCTTCTGGCTGCTGCTGCGTACCACCAAGGCAAGCGGATGGGAGTGAGCGGATCGCCGGTGATGCCCTCGCGTGCGAGGACGCCTGCCCCGCAGGCGGATCGCGAGACAGCCGAGACGATGCTGCACATCGACGACGTCAGCGCCGGCTACGAGAAGCTGCAGGTGCTGCGCGAGGTCTCCTTCGACGTGCGCCGGGGAGAGATCGTGGCGCTGCTGGGCCCCAACGGCTGCGGCAAGACGACGCTGCTGCGCGTCATCGGCAAGCTCATCCTGCCCGCTTCGGGCACGGTGCAGGTAGCCGGTCGCGACATCGCCAGCACCAGCGGATCGGAGCTGTCGAAGATCGTTGCCAGCGTCTCGCAGGTCCACCGCACGACCTTCCCGTTCACGGCGCTCGACATCCTGTTGACGGGGCGCATGCCGTACGTCTCGGTGTTCTCGTCGCCGGGTGCCGACGACATCCGCTTCTGCCAGGAGGTCCTCGACTGGTTCGGTATCCGCCACCTGGAGAAGAAGCCGATCAGCAAGCTCAGCGGCGGCGAGCGGCAGCTGGTGATGATCGCGCGCGCGCTGGCACAGGAGCCGCGCGTGCTGCTCCTCGACGAACCCACCACCTACCTCGACCTGCGCAATCAGATCAAGGTGCTCGACACCATCTACCAGCAGGCCCGTGCGCAGGACCTCACGGTGCTGATGACGATCCACGACCCCAACCAGGCCTTCGCCTATGCCGATCGCGCCGTGCTGCTGCGCAAGCTGGCGGCCCTGGAGGGCAGCGACCCGGAGGCAGCCACGACGGCGCAGCAGGACGGGCGCGCGAGCATGATCGCCGCCGGGTCGCCCCCTGAGGTCCTGACCCCGGCCAACGTCGCGGAGGCATACGGCGTGGACGTCGACGTCATCGAGCACGCCCATCGACGCCTGATCGTCCCCGCCGACTGAGACGGGGACGATCGGCCCGGCCGGGCCGGGGAGTCGGGCTAGATCCCGAGTGCCTTGGCCTTGGCCGCGGCGAACTCCTCATCGGTGAGGATGCCCTGGGCGTGCAGCGTCGCCAGCTTCTGCAGCTCGGCCGTCTGGGGGTCAACCGCCTCGGCCGGAGCCGGGGCGGCAGGCGCAGCCGGGGCGGCCGGCGCTACCGGTGCCGGAGGTGGGGCGGCTGCCGCGGCCTGCTGTGCCTGGAGCTCGGCGATCTGCTGGCTCTGGGCTTGCACCTGTGCCTGCTGGGCCGCCGCGTCGGCCTGTGCCGCAGCCTTCTTGTTGGCGCTCGAGGCGCCGACATGCGCAGCCCCACCAACGACTACCGCAGTCGCGAGCAGTCCAGGCCCTCGTCGTCTTCGCATCATCGTGTCGATCCTTTCGTGTTGGCGTGGCTAGGCCGAGAGCTCGCCGCTCTCGAGTTCTGCGTTGACGATCTCCAGGATCTCTGGCGCGATCGTCTCGCGGCTGATGAGGAAGCCGCCGGCGGCACCGATGGCCTCCTTGATGCGCACCGCCCACCGATGCTCGAACAGGAGCACCAGGCCCGACGTGTCAACGGGCATGCTTTCTGACAGCTGGTCGATATCCTCCGGCGTCAGCAGGCCTCCCAGGTCGCCGATGAGCGAGCCGAAGCCGGCGAAGCGGGGGTCCTCGGTGTTGTCGAGCTCGATCACCGTGACGTCGCCGTCGCTGTCCTTGGTGATGAAGAGGACGTCGACGAGGGCGATGGTGCCCAATTCGACGACGCGGAGGATCTCGTCCGCGATGGTCCCGTCGAAGTTGTTGCCTTCGAAGCCGATGACCGTGTATTCAAGCGGTCCAAGCGTCATGTGACTCTCCTAGGGGGTCCCGCTCCATCTTGCCTCATCGCGGCGACAGAGTCAGGTGTCGTTCCCCGCAACTGCGGGCCATCATGGTAGCGGTCCACTCGCGGCTAGGCACTGGCCCGCTGAGCGGCGCGGCTCAGCCTCGTCGGGCGGTCAGCAGGAAGAGCGGATAGCGGCGTCCATCCCGCTCCAGCTCGTGGACGATGCGGGTCGCGGCACCTGTGAACCCCGCCGCCACCGCGGTCTCGATGAGGCTGCTGCGGACGAAGCCATGGTGGTGGATGCCGGGCTGGTCGGGATCGTGGAACGAGCCGTCCTCCTCGTCGAGGTCGATGAGGGCGATGCGCCCCCCGGGCACGAGCATGGCGTGGATGGAGCGCAGCGTGGCCGCGGTGTCCGCCACGTGGTGCAGGGCCATTAGCGAGACGGCCAGGTCGAACGGTGCGCCCGGCGGCAGCCGGGTCGAGGGCACGTCGTAGACGTACGCGGTCGCGTCCACGATGCCGTCGGCCTCGATGCGGTCGCGGGCGGCCTCGATCATGCCCTCCGAGGGGTCGGTCAACGCCACCGACGCGAGGTCCGCCAGCAGGTCCAAGCCAAGCAGGCCGGTGCCGGCGCCGATGTCGATGGCCCGCATCTCCGGGCTCAGCGGCACATGCTGGCGGATGGCGTCGGCCAGGATGTGGGCTCGCTGCACTCGCTCGGGCGTGTCCCAGTCGGCCGCCCGCTCGTCGAATTCGCTCATCGTCCCATCATGCCCCAGTCGCGGCTCCCGCTCGCGGCGTGGGCGTGGCACCCTTCACGTATGCGCTTGATCACCTCGGAGAACGTGGCCGGCTTCGTCAGGGACGGCGTGCTCGACGTCCAGGACGGCTGGACGCTGGCGCCTTCGGCCCTCGAGTACCTGCGGCGCAATCACGTCCGTTTCGCGGGCGAGGAATCGCGTGCCGCGGCAGCGGCAGCCGCGCAGGACCTCGTGGTCATCACCGTGCAGGGCATCGACAAGCCCGGCATCGTGGCCACCGTGGCCGGCGAGGTCGCGCGCCAGCACGGCAACATCACCGACCTGTCCCAGACCATCCTCGCGGGCGTCTTCGTGATGGTGCTGGTGGTGGACATGAGTGGCACACAGGGGTACGACGTGCTGGTCGAGGGCCTGCAGCGGGTGGGCCAGGAGATCGGCATGGAGATCTCGGTGCGGCTGTATTCGGTCTACGAGGCGATGCACCGCATCTAGCGGCGGAGGCGATCACGATGGCGCGTGGCCTGCTGGGCATGGACGAGATCCTCGAGAGCGTCCACATGGTCGGTCGCGACCATCTCGATATCCGCACGGTCACGCTTGGCGTCGATCTGCGCGGCTGCCGCACGCCCGATGATGTCGTGCGCCGTGTCTCCGGCACCGCCGGCGACCTCATCGGCATCACCGACGACATCGCGGCCGAGACCGGCATCCCCATCGTCAACCGCCGCATCTCGGTCACGCCCGTCGCCTGGGTGGCGGAGCGTCCCGATCGCGAGCTCTTGCTGGACCTGGCGCGAGCGCTGGATGCGGCGGCCATCGAGGTCGGCGTCGATTTCATCGGGGGCTTCAGCGCGCTGGTGGAGAAGAACGCCTCGCGCATCGACGAGGAGCTGATGGCGGCACTGCCGGTGGTGCTGGCCGAGACCGCCCGCGTCTGCGGCTCGGTCAACCTCGCCAGCACCGGGGCAGGGATCAACATGGACGCCGTCGCCTTCATGGGCCAGGTGATCAAGGAGACCGCCGAGCGCACGGCGGCGCAGTCAGCCATCGGCTGCGCCAAGCTCGTCGTCTTCGCCAATGCGGTGCCTGACAACCCCTTCATGGCCGGTGCGTTCCATGGCTTCGGCGAGGGTGACGCGGCCATCTCGGTGGGCATCTCCGGCCCCGGCGTGGTGGCCAACGCCCTGCGCCACCTGCCGCCGGGCGCGCCGCTGCAGGACCTGGCCGAGGAGATCAAGCGCACGGTCTTCAAGATCACCCGCGTGGGTGAGCACGTCGGCCGCGAGGTCTCGCGACGCCTGGGTGTGCCCTTCGGCGTGGTCGATATCTCGCTGGCGCCGACGTCGACGCCGGGCGATTCGGTGGCCGAGATCCTGGAGATCATCGGTGTCGAGCGGGTGGGGCTACCCGGCTCGACGGTGGCGCTCGCCATGCTCAACGACGCGGTCAAGAAGGGTGGGGCCATGGCCACCTCGCGTGCGGGCGGCCTGTCGGGGGCCTTCATCCCGGTGAGCGAGGACGCCAACTTCGCCTCCGCTGCCGCCGACGGTCATCTCGTCCTGGAGAAGCTGGAGGCGATGACGGCGGTCTGCTCCGTGGGCCTGGACATGATCGCCCTGCCAGGCGAGACCTCGGCCCAGACCATCTCCGCCATCATCGCCGACGAGGCGGCCATCGGCATCATCAACCACAAGACCACGGCCGCGCGGCTGGTGCCGGTGCCGGGAGCCGTGCCGGGTGACTGGGTCGATTGGGGCGGGTTGCTGGGGCGCGCCCCGGTGATGGAGGTGCGAGACCGCGCCACCGTCGGCGTGGTGCAACGTGCCGGTCACATGCCGCCGCCACTGCGCGCGCTGGGGAACTAGCCCGGGACACGAGCAGCGCACGAAGGGACGGGCCAGGTGGTGCCTGGCCCGTTCGGGTACCGGAAACCTGCGCTCACCAGTCGGCGGCGATCTCACGCAGGTATTCGCTGTTCAGCTGGCCCGGCTCGACCGAGCTGCTCCCTGGCGTACCTGGGAGTCCCCACTCGGCGGCGATCTCACGCAGGTATTCGCTGTGCAGATCGCCCATGACCTCCCCGTACGTCAGGGTGTCTGCTGCGAGGTCCGTCGAACTCTCGGGCACACCGGCGAGCTCGGTCCCGGCCGGCTGCTCGTCGAGCTGCGGCGCGACGCCTCCCTGGGCAAGGACGCTGCCGGCGAGGAGCGCAGCCGCACCGATGGCCGCCAAGATGGCGCTGGTCGTGCGGCGGAAGGTGGCGCTGGAGGCGGGATCGGTGGTCATCAGGAGGATGCTCCTTTCGGTCTCTTGTCGGTCGTCCGACTGGTGGAGCCATCGTCCGTTGGGGCAGCGCTGGCGGAAATCCCGCGATCCCCTATCCGACCCCCTCGTCCCGATGAGCGGGCCCCGCATCACCGCTGGTGGCCAGCGCGCGCGCCAGCCCGGTCCGCCCCCTGACGCCAAGGCTGCGATAGATGCGGGTGAGATGGGCCTCGACGGTATGCGGGCTCATGAACAGCGCCTCGGCCACTTCCCGGTTGGTCCGGCCCGCGGCCACGAGCACGGCGATCTGGTGCTGGGTGGGTGAGAGGTCTCGGCCAGGCGAGCCGTGCCCCGTCCTCGCCAGCTCGGCGCGGGTCCGCTCGAGCCAGATCCGGGCGCCGAGCTGCTCGAAGAGCGAGGCGGCCCCAACCAGCGCCTCAGCCGCCTGGCCGCGTCGGCGGAACCGGCGGCGCGACTGACCCAGGAGTAGCCGGGTGCGAGCCTCCTCGAAGGGCTCGGACACCCGCGCGTGCTGCGCAAGGGCGTCGGCGAAGGCGAGCTCGGCCCTATCCTCATCGCCGTCGTCTGCCGCCAGCAGGCCGCGCACCCGGGAGCAGGCCGCCAGGGCCGAGGGTCTGTCCAGCCGGCGAGCGTCAGCTTCGTGGCCCGCCAGCAGCTCCTCGGCCTCCGCTCCGCGACCGGCCAGGACGAGCGCCTCCGGCAGCTCCGCGATCGCCCTGAGGCCGTGGTAGCCGGCTTTGCGGATAGGTCCGTCGGCAGCCTCCAGCTCGGCCACCGCGCGCTGCGCGTCGCCCAGTGTCAGCTCGATCATGCCCCGTAGCCGGCGGCAGGCGAGCACCAGATTGGTCGCCTTGCACGAGCGAGCAAGGCCTTCGGCCTCCTCCACGAGGCGGCGGGCCGAGGTCTCGTCACCACGGCCGATGGCGATCTCGGCGCGTATGCGCAGCGGGAACTGGAGCCCAAGTGCCTGGCCGTTCTGTCGGAATGCGCGCTCCGAATCGCTGGCGCAGGCGTCGGCCTCGGACCACGAGCCCAGGCGGAACAGGGTCTCAGCCAGGTCGGCGAGGATATGTGGCAGCGAATCCCAGTCACCCAGATCCTCTGCTCGTCGGCGGAGACGCCTGCCGGCCGCTCGGGCAGCCTCAAGCTGGTCGGTCCACCCCATCAGCAGCGCTTCCGCGTAGTGCGGCCACCAGAGGAGCCGGCCGCCCGGGGACCCTTCGGCCAGCTCCATCGCGGCCGCCAGCCGGTCGGCGTCGAAGCCGAGCCCGGCAGCGTAGGCGGCCTGCACCTGGGCCCTGTACGCGGTGTAGCGGATGACCGGGTCAGCCTGGGCGTCGGCTTCGACGACCGCCTCCCGCGCCCGAGCCAGCATCTCGTCTGCCGGGTGGACGAGGAGCCAGCTGGTGTAGACGAGGTCGTGCAGCAACTGGCTGCGGAGACCATGGTCGTTGCCGGCCTCGGCCAGGGCCTCCTCGAGGATCTCGGCCTTGGCCGTGACATCGTCGCTCGAGCGGGCATCGGCGATGAGCCGCAGGACCGCCGCGCGCTGCGGTCCTGCCGGCAGCGACGGGAGATGGTCCTCGAGCAGGCTTCGGGCACGGTCCGGGTCCCCAGCGCGGATGAGCAGCTCTGCGGCTGCGAGCGTGCGGCGGTGCCGGTCATCCGGGCGTTCCTCGGGGGTGCGCGCGGCCGCCTCGAGTGAGAGCTCCGCGGCCGATTCGGTGGCGCCCTGGGCGAGCGCATGCTGGGCAGCCTGCTCGAGGACCTCCGCTACCGCTCCATCAGGTCCGACCACGGCCAGGGCCAAATGGCGGGCGTGCTCCTCGCGGTCGCTGAGAGCATCTGCAAGGACCTGGTGCAGTCGGCGCCGCTCCGTGTCTTCGAGCAGGTCGTAGGCGGCCTCTGCGAGCAGAGGGTGGCTGAAGCGCAGGAGCTCCCGATCATCCTCGAGTACACCGGCAGCGATGGCTTCATCGATCGAGCTCTCGCACCCGGGGAGCGCCTCCTGCAGCAGTCGTGTCGTCGGTCGGCTCAGTGCCGAGGCGGCCGCCAGCGTGAGGCGTGTGGGCGAGGGCAGGGCCTCGATGCGGGCGCGCGCCAGCGCTTCGGAGGTAGACCCAGACCGACCCGGGCCGATGAGGCCACCACCGACGTCGCTGCCGAGGCGCCGGGCCATCTCGAGGGCGTGGAAGGGATTACCTCCGGAGTCGCGCTCCAGGCGGGCCAGATCCGGCCGTCGCAGGGCCAGGCCAAGGTGCTGCCGGACCAGCTCGTCGATGGCGTCCAGGCCGAGGGGGCCGACGGCGAGCTGGCGCACCGGTCCATCGAACGCCAGGGCCACTGTGGGCAGCACCTCATCAGGCTCGGGCGCGCGCACGGCGGCCAGCAGTGCCAGGCGCATCGAGCTCGCACGCCGAACAGCGTAGGCAAGGACCCGGGCCGACTCCGCATCGAGCCAGGGCAGGTCGTCGACCGCGATGACCAGCGGTGAGCGGGCGGAGAGCAGGCGCAAGGTGGTGGTGGTGCCGATGGAGACCGCCAGCGGTGACGGCGGCACCTCGCCCACGGGCGCCCGCTGGAGCGCGACCTCCATGGCTGTCCGCTGAGCCGGCGGCAATCCGTCGATGACCTCGTCGATATCGGAACCAAGCAGGTCGGTCAGACCGCTGAACGACAGCTGCGTCTCCGCCTCCACCGCGCGGGTGGTCAGGACCCTGAAGCCTCGCTCCCCGGCCTCTGCGATGAGCGCTCGCCAGATCGTGGTCTTGCCGATGCCGGCCGGGCCGGTCAGCACGAGCCCCGCCGCGCCCTGCGCAGCCAACTCCAGCGTTTCGAGAGCGACGCGCAGCTCGTCGTCGCGTCGAATCATCGGCGTCACCGGCCGATGGTAGCGACCGTGTCCATCCCGAGGGGATGCCGGGATCAGCACTCGTCCGTCAGGCTTGATCCTCACCGGCACGATTCGGCCGATATGTCAGGAGGCCAGGACTCGGTCAACCAGCATCCCCGGGGTCGCGGACCGGGTCTGCGACCCCGCCCAGCAACTGCTGGCCCAGGACACCTCGAAGCCAGGCTTCGTACTCATCGGCCGTCCAGCCCTGTGTCTCGACGAGCTCCATCCACACCTCGGCCAGGGTCAGGGCGTCCAGCACGGCGGCGGCACGCTGCGTCGTCATCCCGCGCACCAGGTCGGGCGCCAGGGCCTCTGCCAGGCTGGTCAATCCGCGGCGGCGCCGCTGCAGGATCTGCTCGACGCTGGCGCGAACGGTCGCGTCGGTCAGTCCAGCATCGCGGTTGATGAGCACGATGGAGGCGCCGTGCTCCCAGCGCGTTCGGATGGACCGGGCGAAGAGTGCCAGGCGACGGTGTGCGCGCGGTTCTGCGAGGGCGGCGCCGAACAGCGTCTCTGCCTCCGGGTCGTGGACGACACGTAGGCGCAGGTCCTCGAGGATCCCGGCCTTGGAGCCGAAGACGGCATAGACGGTCTGCACCGCGACGCCAGCCCTGGCTGCCACCGCCCGGAGCGTGGTGGCCCCGTAGCCATCGTCGGCGAACAGGGTCGCAGCCGCGTCCGCGATACGCCGGCGGGTCACCTGCGCCCGCTCCTCCCGCAGCGTCAGGCCACCCGCTTGCGTCTTCTCTGCCACGTCGCTAGAGTAGCGCTACTGTCGGATAGAGTAGAGCTCTATTAGAATAGAGTCATCGTCCAGTGTAACCGGCAGGAAGGTCAAGAAGGAGGCCGTTGCATGTCGGTCGAGGACAACATCACCGCGTTCCGGAGGATCATCGAGGACGGCTTCAACGCAGGAGACCTGGCCGTCATCGACGAGCTCGTGGCACCCGACTGCGTCGAGCACCAGCGCGGCAACCATCCAGGCTCCGAGGGCGCCAAGGAGGTCATCGCAACGCTCCACCGCTGGATGTCCGACTTCAGCCTCACCATCGAAGACCTCGTCGCCGAGGGCGACATGGTCTGGTCCCGCAACCGTGCCAGGGGCACCAATACGGGCGCGGTCATGGGCCACGCCCCGACGGGTCGCCCGGTCGAGGTCGATGTCATCGACATCGGCCGCTTCGAGAACGGTCGGCTGGTCGAGCACTGGGGCATCGCCGACCAGCTCGGCCTGATGCTCCAGCTGGGCCTGGTGCCGGGTCGCGGGCCGGTACCAGCGGAGGTGGCGGAGCCTCAGCGGGCATAGCCCTCGGCGGGATCATCGGGGTCGGAGCCGGGGCGCTCCGGGCGCGCGATCTTCGACTGCGCCACGACGGCATCGCGGCGGAGTCCGCGGAAGTCCTCGAGCGTGCGCCAGCCACGATCGGCGTGCGACTCGAGGAACGCGCTCATGCCGCCGGTCAGGTCGCGGATGACGTTGGGCCCGATGGCCTTGTCCAGCATCGCGGCCGTGGCCACCTGCACCGTGCCGCAGCCGAGCATGAAGTAGGACAGCGCGTCGGACCCAGCCACTGATGCCGCCGACGCCGCTGAAGGCGCGGTCGGGGAACGCCTGCGTCAGCTGCGCCATCTTGGCCAGCGACTGCATGAGGATGGCCGGTCCGCCCAGGCCGCCCGACGAGGTCAGTCCGTCGACGTTGACCTCGAACTCGAGCGTCTCGGGATCGATCAGCGGCAGCGAGGGGAAGGTGTTGGAGGAGGTGATGGCGTCCGCCCCGCCGCGGAACGTCGCTCCGGCCTCCTGCACGATGTCGGCGGTCGCCGGCGTGAGCTTGGCCCAGACCGGCACGCGAGCCACCTCCTTGACCGCCTGGGTGGTGGTCGAGACCAGGGCGGCGTCCTTGCCCAGGCCCGACCCCATGTCGTCGCGGTCCATGTGCGGACAGGAGTAGTTCAGCTCGATGGCATCGACGCCCTCGTCCTGCACTCCCTGCACCAGCGTCTGCCAGTTGCGCATCTCCTCGTCCGAGCCGGAGCCGGCCATGACCGAGGCCACCAGCACGTGGTCGGGGTAGTCGCGCTTGATGGCTGACAGCTTGCCGATCCACCAGTCGAGTGGCTTGTCACTGATGAGCTCCCAGTTCCAGGAAGCCATCACGGTCGAGCCTTCCCGCTTTGCCATCGACTGGCGCATGCCGTCGCCGAGGCGCAGGAACTTGGTCTTGGGACCGCGCACGTTCGTGACCGCGTGGAGTCCGATGGTCTTGGTGACCACGCCGCCCCAGCCCGCGTCGAAGGCGCGTCGGATGTTCGATTCCGATTCGGTCGGGGGTGCCGACGCGAGCAGGAACGGGTTGGGGAAGCGGATGCCGGTGAACTCCGTCGACAGGTCGGCCATCTGGTCTCTCCTCGCACGTTCGGGGAAGCAGGCATCGTAGTCGAGAGGACGACGTTCGACAGGGCCACTGGTCACAACGTCCGACCGGAAGCGCGCCGACGTGTGACCATGCTGGCATGACCGAGCTGGCACCGTTCCGAGTCGCGCCCATCCTCGTGGAGCGTCCGTGGGGCGGACGGAGACTGGCTGGCTACGGCAAGACGCTGCCGGCCGATGTGGTCATCGGTGAGAGCTGGGAGCTGGTGGACCTGCCACAACAGGTCGTGCCGAGCGTGGACGACCCGAGCAGCCCGGTGCTCGATGGGCCGTTCGCTGGCGAGCGGTTGCGTACGGTGGTGCGCGATGCGCGCGAGGCCCTGCTGGGGCCACTGTCGCCGACAGCCGATGGCCGCTTCCCCTTGCTCTTCAAGCTGCTCGACGCGCGAGAGCACCTCTCGGTGCAGGTGCATCCGCCTGCCGCCTACGTCGCTGTCCATCCTGATGCCCGGCTCAAGACCGAGTCCTGGTACATCGTCGATGCTGAACCCGGGGCCATGCTGTACCTCGATGTGACGCCCGGGACGGAGCTGGCGGACGTGGCAGCCGTGCTGGGTACGCCTGGCATCGTGCCGCTGCTGCACGAACAGCCGGCTGTTCCCGGCGCGTTCCATCACGTTCCCGCCGGCCTCATCCACGCCCTCGGGGCGGGCGCCCTGGTGGCCGAGGTGCAGACCCCCAGCGACACCACCTTCCGCATCTACGACTGGGCGTCGGAATACGGACGTGCAGCCAGGCAGCTGCACCCAGCCGAGTCGATGGCCAGCATCCGCCTTCACCCGGAGGAAGCCTTCTCTCTCGTGCCGGCGCCGAGCGCGGGAGTGCGAGACCTGGTCCGAACCGATCACTACTGGATGCGCGAGCATCGCCTCGACGCGGGGTCCAGCGCCTTGGCCCGATCACCCGGGCCCACCATCCTGAGCGTCGTGCGTGGCGCCGTCGTTCTTGGCGACCTCCGGCTTGAGCGGGGGGACACGGCCATCGTGCCGGCCGCCTCGGGTGTCTCCCGCATCGAGGGCCGCGCCGCCACTGCGATCGAGATCGGCTTCTAGCGACCGGCGCCCATCGCTTGCCGGCTCGATCCGACGGCCCCTGCCGGGCGCAGCGCGAGGCCTGTCTCCGTGTCGAAGAGATGTAGCCGGTCATACGGCAGGCTGCAGTCCACGAGATCACCGGGCCTGATGCCGGCCGACGGATCGCCCATCATCAGGATCTCGTCCTCGCCCAGGCGGACGTGGACGAGCAGCCGTGATCCGAGGTACTCCACGAGTTCGCAGCGACCACGGAGGCCGACCTCAGCGGCGGAGGCTGCAGCCGCCAGGCGGACGTCCTGGGGTCGGAACCCGAGCGTGATGGCTGGTCCGCTCGCCAGGCGTACCTCCTCGGGAGGCGTGATCGTGAAGGGACCCCGGCGCAGGATCGCTCGTCCGTCTTCGCGTGTCAGGCGCATCTCGAGGAGGTTCATCGCCGGGCTGCCGACGAAACCGGCCACGAAGACGTCAGCCGGACGATCGTAGAGCTCGTGTGGCGTGCCCACCTGCATCAGCCTGCCCGCGTCCATGACCGCCACGCGTGAGCCGACGGCGAGCGCTTCCGCCTGGTCATGTGTCACCGACACGACCGTGCATCCCAGGTCGCGGTGCAGGTGCTCGAGCTCGACTCGTGCGTCGAGTCGCTGGCGAGCGTCGAGGTGGGAGAGGGCGTCATCGAGCAGCAGCACCGACGGCGTCTGCCGGATGACGGCACGTCCCACGGCGACCTGCTGCGCCTCGCCGGTCGCCAGACCGCCAGGCCGGCGGCCGAGGAGGCGACCCAGCTCCATGGCCTCCGCGACCTCCGCCACCCGATGGTCCACCTCCGCGGGCGGGGTGTGTCGCAAGCGAAGGGCGAAGCTGAGGTTGTCGCGCACGGCCATGTGCGGATAGAGGGCGTAGCCCTCGAAGACCATGGCGATGTTCCGCTCGCCGGGCGCGACAGCCGTCATGTCCTGGCCATCGAACAGGACCGCCCCGCGGTCGGGTGCCTCGAGTCCGGCGATGAGCCGCAGCAGCGTCGTCTTGCCACAACCCGAGGAGCCCACGAGCACGAGGAGCTCGCCGTCGGCGATATCGAGGTCGACGTCAACGACGGCGTCGATGCTGCGATATCGCTTCGAGACACCCGCCAGGGTCACGTTGGCCACGACATGCTCCCTCATCGTCCGAACGCGCCGCAGCCAGACGGTAGGCGAACGACCCACCCCTCGCAAGAGGCGAACGACCCCTCCTTCACCGCGACCCTGCGGCACCGGCCGCTCGCAGCAGACGTACGATGCGCGGATGACCGAGGACAGCATGAGCCTGCAGCCGCTACCCGACCACTCGGTCGTGCCTGGCGTCTGGGCACGCTTCACCGACATCGATGTCGATCGTGGCGAGGGCTCATGGCTCATCGCCCGCGACGGCACGCGTTACCTCGACTACACCTCCGGCATCGGCGTGACCAACACCGGCCATGCCCATCCGCGCGTGGTCGAGGCCATTTGCGAGCAGGCTGGCAAGCTCATCCACGCGCAGCAGAACATCGTCTATCACGAGCCGGGCCTGCGGCTCTATGAGCGACTGGCCACGATGCTCCCCGGCGGTCCGTGGCAGGCGTTCCTCGCCAACTCTGGCGCGGAGGCCGTGGAGGCAGCGGTCAAGCTGGCCCGCGTCAGCACCGGCCGCACGCCGGTCATCGCCTTCCGCTACGGCTTCCACGGACGGACCGCGCAGGCGATGGCGCTCACCAGCGCCAAGCACACCTATCGCTCGGCCAACGAACCCATCGCCGGCTCGGTCTACCACGCCGACTTCCCGTACTGCTACCGCGCCCCCGGCGGCCCACACGACCCGGGCGACTGCAGCTGCCAGTGGGAGGCCAGCCTGGAGCTGCTCTTCCACCAGCTCGTCGATCCGGACAGGGTGGCGGCGATCTTCGTCGAGCCGGTGGTGGGGGAGGGCGGCTACATCGTGCCGCCGCCGGCCTTCCTGCCGCGGCTGCGCGAGATCAGCGCAGATCACGGCATCCTGCTGGTGGTCGACGAGGTGCAGAGCGGCTTCGGGCGAACGGGCCGGATGTTCGCGCTGCAGCACACCGCCGTCGAGCCCGACATCATGCTGGTGGCCAAGGGCATCGCCTCAGGCCTGCCCCTCTCGGGGATGGTCGCGCGCCGCGAGCTGATGGAGCGCTGGCCTGCCGGCACGCACGGGGGAACGTACGGCGGCAACGTCGTGTCCTGTGCTGCGGCCCTCGCCACCATCGATGTCATCGAGGAGGAGGGCCTGGTCGCCAATGCCCACGAGCGCGGGGCGCAGCTGCTCGACGGCGTTCGCGCGCTGCAGGCGCGTCACCCGATCATCGGGGACGCACGCGGGCTCGGTCTGATGGTGGCCATGGAGCTGGTCCGTCCCGGCGAAGGGGACGGCCGCGAACCCAACCCAGTGGCGGTCAAGAGCGTGCTCTCAGCGGCCCTCGAGCGCCGGCTGATGCTGCTCTCCGCGGGCTCCTACGGCAACGTCGTGCGCATCATCCCGCCGCTCGTCACGACCGCCGAGGAGGTCGACCTGGCACTCGGCATCCTCGACGAATCTCTCACCGTCGCGGAGGCCTGACCGGCGCAGCAGCGGCCCCGGTCACTGGCTCAGCCAGCGGTCTCGTCATCGCCGGCCGCGCCGCCGACGACCAGCGGCCCCAGGCCCTCCATGACCGCCCCGGCCGCGAAGCCCTGCTGGTACGCCGGCAGGGGAGGCGGCGGCGCGTCCCGCAGCTGCTGCCACATGCGGATCATCCCGTAGGTGCCGTGCTGCCGGACGGTGTCCACCCGCGCGAGGTCGAGCACCTGGTTGAGGTACTCCTCGCCGCTGCCGCCGGTGGTGAGCACGTGCCCCTCAGGGTCGACCATCAGCGAACGTCCGGTGCCCATCAGGCCACCGTAGTTGGGGCTGACCACGTAGACCTGGTTGGTGATGGCGTTGGCCCGCGTCAGCACCAGCTCCAGCTCGCGGTCGTTGGTTCGGGTGTATGTCGGCTGGAGGATCACCTCGGCCCCCATCCAGGCCAGGTTGCGGGTGATCTCCGGCACCCACGCGTCGAAGCAGATGATGAGGCCGAAGCGTCCCACACCGGGGATGTCGAAGACCGTGAGCTCGTCGCCGGGCCGCGTGGTCTCGTAGGGCATCCAGGGCATGATCTTGCGGTAGCGCGCGACCAGCTCGCCATCGGGCGAGAACACCAGCGCGGTGTTGTAGAGGTCTCCACCCGACTCCTCGTAGATCGACCCGGGGACGATCCACTTCCCGACGCTCCTTGCCAGCTCCGCGATGCGCTGGGTGAGCGAACCGCCGATGGGTTCGGCCACCGATTCGACGTACCCGGGCGGGTACCCGTCGCTCCAGCTGCCGAGGGCGGTCAGGTAGACCTCCGGGAATACGTACAGATCGAGGTTGGGGAAGACGGCCGCAAGCGTGCGCACATGGCCCTCGAAGGAGCGGAAGGTCGCTTCACGGTCGTACGGCACCGGTGCCACCTGTGCCGCGACGATGCCGATGTTGCGGTTCATCCCTCCACCTCCCGTTCGAATCGTTCGCTGGTCTGTGATGCGAAGTGGCATGCGGCCGGCTGCTCGGCTCGCTCGTCGATGGTGGGCACGCTCGTCTCGCACTCCTGTGGTCGCCCCAGCTGCTCGCGCAGCCAGCAGCGGGGATGGAAGGCGCAGCCGGGTGGTGGCGCCGTGGCCGAGGGATCTCGCCCGACAGCAGCAGCCGCGGTGGGCCGTCGGCGTCGACGTCGGGCCGGGCCAGGACGAGGGCCCGCGTGTAGGGATGCCTGGCGTCCTCGAAGATGCGTTCGGTCGGGCCCTGTTCGACGATGCGTCCGAGGTACATCACCGCGACGCGTTCGCAGAGGTAGCGGACGACGCCCAGGTCGTGCGAGATGAGCAGGTAGGCCAGGTCGTGCTCCGCTCGCAGGCGGACCAGCAGCTCCAGTACCTGCGCCTGCACGGAGACGTCGAGCGCGGACGTGGGCTCGTCGAGGATGAGCAGTCGTGGCTGTAGCGAGATGGCCCGGGCGATGGCGACGCGCTGGCACTGTCCCCCGGAGAGCTCGTGGGGCCGTCGGTCGCGCAGCGACCGCACCAGCCCGACCTCGTCGAGCAGGCGCTCCACGGTCGTGCGCAGCTCACCGCGTGAGAGGCTGCGATGGGCGCGCATCGGCTCCGCGATGAGATCGAAGACGCTCATGCGTGGGTCGAGCGAACCGACCGGGTCCTGGAACACGACCTGCATCTGCGGCCGCAGCCGCCGCATGGCGCCGCCCCCCAGGTGGGTGATGTCGGTGCCATCGAGGCGGATGGTCCCCGCCGAGGGCTCGACGAGTCGCAGCACGTTGCGAGCCAGCGTCGTCTTGCCCGACCCTGACTCGCCGACCAGGCCGACGGCCTCGCCGGGCATGATGTCGAGGTCGACGTCGGTCACGGCCTTGACGACGCCACTGCCGCGGTGACCCTTCACCTCGAACTCCTTGACCAGGCCGCGCACCTCCACCAGTGGCCGCACGGGTGCGCTCATCGCCCAGCCACCGCAGCTCCGGCCTCGTCGGCGGTCGCAGCCTCGGCGGCGACGTGACAGGCGACCTGCTGGCCGCCGACGACGCTGCGCAGCTCCGGTCGCTCGGTCGCGCAGCGCTCGATGGCCAGCTCGCAGCGCTCCCGGAACGCGCAGCCCACGATGGCGCCCGGATCAGGGGGCACGGAGCCGGGGATGGTGGCCAGTGCGCCCGCAGCGCGGTGGGTCCGCGGCACGGCCGCGATGAGCCCGCGCGTGTAAGGGTGCTGCGGAGCACGGAAGAGATCGGCGGTGCCGGCGGTCTCGACGACGCGGCCGGCGTACAGCACAGCGACCCGGCTGCAGACACGGCGCACCACGCCCAGGTCGTGGGTGATGAACAGGACGCTGAAGCCCATCTCGCGCTGCAGTCCGAGGATGAGCTCCAGGATCTGGGCCGCGATGGTCACGTCGAGCGCGGTCGTGGGCTCGTCCGCGACGAGCAGCTTGGGGCGCGACAGCAGCGCCAGGGCGAGCATCGCGCGCTGCAGCATGCCACCGCTGAGCTGATGGGGGTAGCTGCCGATGACTCGGTCCGGGTCGGGCATGGCGCACGCGGTCAGCACCTCGTGGATGCGGTCGGCCGCGGCGCGCCCCTTCAGTCCGTCGTGGGCGGCGAGCACATCGCGCATCTGCGCGCCGATGGTGAAGACCGGGTTGAAGCTGCCGGTGGGGTTCTGGAAGACCATGGCGACATCGGTGCCGCGCAGCCCGCGCCACTGGTCGTCCGTCAGGCTGGTGAGGTCACGCCCGAGCAGGCGCAGCTCGGCGGCCTCCACCTCGGCCGTGTCCGGCAGCAACCCCAGCACGGACAGCCCGGTCACGGTCTTGCCGCAGCCGGTCTCGCCGACGACACCGACGATCTCGCCCTGGCCGACATCGAGGTCGATGCCTGACACCGCCGTGACCCGGCGCCCGGGCGTGCGGAAGCGGACACGCAGGTCGCGGATGCGCAGCACCGGCTCGCTGGCTGGTCCGGGTGGCGTGACCATCAGTCCTCCTGCCGCGGGTCGAGCAGCCGCAGCAGCAGGTCGCCCACGAGGTTGAAGGCGAGCACGGTGAAGAAGATGGCCAGGCCCGGGAAGGTCGAGAGCCACCACTGCTCCAGGATGTACTGGCGGCCCTCGGCCACCATCAGGCCCCAGTCAGGCGCCGGCGGGCGCGCGCCCAGGCCGATGAAGGCCAGGCCGCCCGCGGCCAGGATGACCGTGCCGATGTCGATGGTGGCCTGCACGACGATCGGGCCGAGCGAGTTGGGCACGATGTGGCGCAGGATGATGGAGCTCTCGCGGATGCCCATGGCGCGCGAGGCATCGACGAACGGCCACTCACGCAGCGACACCGCCAGCCCCCGCGCCAGGCGCGCGTACCAGGGCCACCACGAGACCACCAGCGCCAGGGTGGCGTTCTGCAGGCCGGGTCCCAGGGCGGCCACGATGGCCATCGCCAGGAGCAGCGGCGGGAAGGCGAGGAAGAGGTCGGTGATGCGCATGATGAGCCCATCGAGCAGGCCACGGCGGTAGCCGGCGAGGGCGCCCAACGGGACCCCGATGAGGATGGCCAGCCCGACCACGATGAGCGAGACCTGCAGCGCGATGCGCGCCCCCAGGATCACGCGCGTGAGCATGTCGCGGCCCAGCCAGTCGGTCCCGAACGGATAGGCCAGGCTGGGCGGCAGCATGCGCTCGTCGACGTTGATGACACCGGCGCCGTCGCCCGGCGACGGCGCCAGCAGCGGTCCGATCAGTGCCGCCACGACGACCACGGCGATGATGACCAGCCCGAACAGCGCCAGCCAGTCATGCGCGATGGCGCGCGTTGCGCGTCGTGCGAACCCGGGACGCTCCGAGATCACGCTGGGCAGCTGGTTGTACGTGGCAGCCATCAGGTCAGCCGGATGCGAGGGTCGACCCACGCCTGGGCGAGATCGACGACGAGGTTGATGACGACGTACGCAGCGGCACCGAACAGGGCGATGCCCATGATGGCCGGGTAGTCCGTGGCCAGGATCGACCGCACCGCGAACGTGCCCAGCCCGGGCCAGTTGAAGACGATCTCGACGAAGAACGTGCCCGTCAGCAGGTAGGCCAGCGTCAGGCCGATGACCGTCAGGACCGGGACCATGGCGTTGCGCAGCGCCAGCCGGCTCACGATGTACCGCTCGCGCAGCCCGTAGGCACGCGCCATGCGGATGTAGTCCTTGCCCAGCGACTCCAGCATGGCCGATCGCGTCATGCGCGAGATCAGCCCGATGGGATAGGCCGCCAGCGTGATCGCAGGCAGGATGAGATGCCAGGCCACATCGCGCAGCGCGGACCAGTTGCCGGTGACCGCGGCGTCGACGATGTAGACGCCCGTCACCGTGTCGATGGGGCTCACGAAGCGCAGGTCCGAGTCGACGCGGCCGGACAGGGGCAGCACGTCGAGCGAGCGGAAGAACAGGATCTGCAGCAGCAAGCCGAGGAAGAAGGCGGGCAGCGAGACGCCCACGATCGAGACGATGCGTACACCCATGTCGATGGGCCGGCCCTGCCAGCGCGCCGAGAGCATGCCCAGCACCAGGCCGACCGGCAGCGCGATGAGCATCGCCGCCACGATCAGCTCCAGCGTGGCCGGCAATCGCAGCAGGATCTCATCCAGCACGGGCCGCTTGGTGGCGATGGAGGAACCCCAGTCGCCGGCGAGCATGTCGCGCATGTACACGAGGTACTGGGTGATGAGGCCCTCGTTGAGGCCCAGCTGCTCACGCACGCGCTCGATCTGCTCGGGACGTGCCCGAGGCCCGATGTAGATGGCGGCCACATCCGCCGGGATGAGGCGCGCCAGCCAGAACGTGATGACCGATACCCCGGCCAGCACGAACAGCGAGGACGTGAGGCGGCGCAGCAGGAACCTGATCACGTCGCGGGTGCCCTCATCGGAGAAGGAACGAGCGCGTGGACGTCGGGACGTCCACGCGCTCCGTTGCGCTGGGGCCTAGGCGGCGGGGGACAGCTGGTAGAACATGATCTGGGTGAACGGATAGTTGATGTTGTACTCGAAGCCCTCGACGGTGTTGGCCACCGTGGTCACCGCGGAGGTGTCGAGGAAGAAGATGCCGGGCGACTCCTCGACGAGCAGCTCCATGGCCTCGGCGTACTTGGCCTGCGCCGCGTCGCGGTCACTTCCGGTCAGCGCGGTCGCCTCGTCGATGAGGCTGTCGTAGGTCTCGTTCTGCCAGTAGCTCAGGTTGAACGACGGCTCCTCGCTGGACCTGAACAGGGAGGTCAGGTTGTCCGCGCCGGCATCGCTGTTGGCGGGCCACCACAGCAGCAGGAACATGTCCTGGCGGCCGTCCGGGTCGCCCTTGGAGCGGTCCCACTGCTGGTTGAAGGGCATCGGTGTGAGGGTCACGTTGATGCCCAGCTCGCCGTAGGCATCCTGGAGCAGTGGCGCGAAGGCGGCTTCCACCGGGTTCTCAGCGGCGTAGGTGATCTCCATGTCGAAGCCCTCGACACCGGCCTCGGCCATGAGTGCCTTGGCGGCCTCCATGTCCTGGCTCCACATCGAGGTGTCGGAGCTGTCCGGGAAGATGCCCACCGGCACCGAAGCGCGGTTCTGCGTGCCCTGCCCGAGGACGGAGACATCGATGATGTCGGTGTACGGCGTGGCAAGCGCCAGCGCCTGGCGTACGCGGGTGTCGTCAAGGGGCGCTCGCTGCGTGTTCAGCAGGCCGACGTAGGTGAACAGCGACGGGTCGCGATGGACCGTGAAGTCGGGGTTGGCGTCGAGCCCCTCGACACTCTCGGGCGGGACCCGGTTGGCGATGTCGACCTGGCCGCCCTCGAGGGCCTGCTGCTGATCGATCGACTCGGGGGTGATGGTGACGAGCACCTTCTCGTAGTGGTCCGCGTCATCCCAGCCCAGCCGGTAGTCCGGGAACTGGGTCAAGAGCACCTCGGTATCGGGCACGTAGGACTCGAGCATGTACGGCCCGGTGCCGTAGCTCGCCTCGCCCGACTCGAAGAACTCCGGGTCGGCAGCCGCGGCCTCCAGCGCGGCCGGGCTGACCATCCAGGCCGCGTAGGTCGATGAGGCGATGAGGTCGAGCGCGGCCGGAGTGCTCAGGTTGATGTCGATGGTGTAGTCGTCGACGACCTCCACGGACTCGACGGGACCCCAGATGAAGCCGGCACCGCCTCGCTCGCGAGCAGCGTCGATCGACGCCTTGGCGGCCGCGGCATCGAACGGCTCGCCGTCGTGGAAGGTCACGCCCTGCTCGAGCTCGAAGGTCCAGGTCAGGCCGTCCTCGCTGGTCGACCAGCTGGTCGCCAGGCCGGGGACGTACTCCTCGTCAGCGCCGGCTGGCGTGGCCCAGATGAGCGGCTCGTACATGTTGCCCATGTACTGCGCCTCGGTCGAGAAGGATGCGACCGGGTCCCAGGTGGTGATGTTCGCCGTATGCGCCACCTTCAGAACGTCGAGATCGTCATCCTGGGCAGTCACCGTGACGGCCGAGCCTGCCAGTGTGACGGCGAGCGCCGCCGCGATGGCGACGCGACGGCCGACGGCGCGCGGCTGGGGAGTGGTTCCGTGCATGCGTCTCTCCTCGAGCTTGCCTGGGCAGGCCTCCCTGGAGAGAGCGCCTGCCGTTGCGATCGGCACAGTGTTGCCGGACTCGGCCATTCCGTCTAATACTTGGAGCGTTCGTTTGTCATGCCCAGGAGGTATCGATGGAGCTGCGCCACCTCCGCTACTTCGTGGCCGTGGCCGAGAACGGCTCGATCACGCGCGCGGCGCAGGTGGTCCGCATCGCCCAGCCGTCGCTGTCACGGCAGCTGCGCCAGCTGGAGGAGGAGATCGGTGAACCGCTGCTCGACCGAGCCGGTCGTGCCGCGCGTCTGACCCCCGCCGGCGAGCTGTTCCTGCCGTTGGCGCGTGACCTCATCGGCCGCGCGGACGGCGCGTTGGCGCTGATGCGAGACCTCTCCGGCTCTCACCGGATCAGCGTGCGCCTGGTCGCTCCCGAGACCACCGTGGCGGACGTCATCGCGCCGTTCCTGGCTTCGCTCCCCGCCGCGGCCCCCATGGTGGATGTCCGCGAGGCTCTCCCGGCGAGTGTCCACGCCGAGGTGCTCGCCGGCGCCGCCGACGTCGGCGTCTCGTCGGTCCCGCCCCCGCGAGACCTCGCCAGCCGGCTGCTGGTGCACTTCACCATCTGGGCCTACGTCCCTCCCGGCCATCGCTGGACCGAGCGGACCACCATCTCCATCAGCGAGCTGGCACAGGAGCCGCTGCTGGTGCTGGGAACCGCGCACGGCACCCGACGGCAGCTCGATGCCGCCATCTCCGACGCGGGCGCCTCCTACGCGGTCGCGGCCGAGACCAACGTGCCACAGGTGGCCCAGGCCCTCGCGGCGGCCGGGCGTGGTGTGGCTGTCGTCTCGGACGACGCGCGCTATGGCCTCCACGGGGTGCGCATCCGCGGGTCGAGCGGACAGGACGAGTTGCGCGTCCCGCTCTATGGCGTCTGGGACCGGGGCCACTACGCGGCCGGCGCCATCGCCGAGCTGGTGGACGGCCTGGCACGCTACGCACAGCACCGCTACGGCCTGGCCGCTGACCGACTAACGGGTGACTGACGACCTGTCAGGCGTCGGCTCCGCCGTCCTCCTCCAGCATGGCCTGGATCTCGTCCTCGCCAAGGTCGCCGGCCTGGAACGCCTGCACGCGCTGCCGCACGCGCATCACCATCGCCACGGTCGGCGCCGAGAGTGTGGCACCGAGCACGCCCACCAGCACCGAGCCGATGATGGTCGAGCCGAAGGACACGATGGGGTGAAGGTCGAGCGCGTTGCGCTCCAGCTGACGCTGCAGGATCGGCTGCACCACGTTCTGGGCAAGCAGGATGACGCCCAGCATGATGAGCGCCGGCACGATGCCGCCGGAGCCGAAGGCGATGAGCAGCGCGAATACCGAGGAGACCAGCGCACCCAGGTACGGCACGTACGACGTCACGAAGGTGATGAGGGCGATGGTGAAGGCCAGGGGCACGCCCAGCACGACCGCCGTGAGCCCGACGATGACCGCGACCGGCAGGCTCGAGAGCGTCAGCACGTAGAAATAGTCACGGAACGAGCGCGTGGCGTCGCCCACGATGCCCTCGCCCAGGTCGGCCGGGACGCCCAGGTGGGAGCCGACCCACGCGGCCAGCGTGTCCCACTCGGCAAGCACGAAGTAGAGGATGAAGAGGGCGATGAAGGTGCTGAAGAGGAAGCTGCTGATGCCGGAGAACGCGCTGGGCACATACGACAGCAGGCCGGGCAGGACGTCGTCCACGAACGTGCTCAGCTGAGCCTGCACGTCGTCGACGACGACGATCGACATGCCTCGCTCGGCCAGCCAGCCGCGACCCAGGTCGATGGCCGCCTGGGTCTGCGCCACGATCTCGCCGCCCTGGTCGATGACACCGAAGACGACCACGGCGATGGCCACGACCGCCAGCACGCAGATGCCGATGAGCACCAGCAGCGAGGCTACCTGGCGGGGCATGAGCTCGAGCCAGCAGGCGCGCGACCGGCTCGAAGACCATGCCCAGCACGATGGCCACGACCAGCGGCAGCACGAAGCCCGAGATGGCCGACAGCCCGGTGTAGATCATCAGCGCCAGCAGCAGGATGCCCACGATGGACCAGGCGCGGATGCCGGCGCTCCTGATGAGTCGGTCGCGCTGCGGGTCGAAGAAGTCGGTGCTGCGGCGGGTGCCGCTCACGGGGCCTCACCCTCGTTGGCCGAAGCCCGCGGGCCTGCGCTCGGTCGCGTCACCGCGGCGGTGGGCAGTCGGACCAGGAAGAAGACCAGCACGATGGCCACGGCCGCCAGGGCGAGTCGCAGCACGATCGCGTCGACGAGGATGATGGAGACCGTGAACGTCAGCGCCACGGCGACCAGCGCGCGCGCCTTGACGCCCGGCGGCAGCGAGCGCGTGGCGCGCCACTCGCTGACGATCGGCCCCAGCGAGGGCTGGCCCAGCAGCCAGTGGTAGAGCCGCGTCGAGCTCCGCGCGTAGCAGGCGGCGGTCACCAGCAGGAACGGCGTGGTCGGCAGGACCGGCACGACGATGCCGACGACACCGATGACGAGGGCGGCGCTGCCCACGATGAGCAGCAGTGCCCGCTTCGGTGCCGAGAGGGGACCGCCGGCCACGTCGGGCACGGGCACAGGCGCTGCCGGTGCAGGGGCTTCCCGTCGAGTCGATGGCGCCGTCATGCGCCCATCGATGCCCGCGCGCGCCACTCAGCGCTCCGGGGACTCACTGCCCCGCGAGATGCCCCGCAGCAGGCGCCCCAGGATGTCAGCCCCGGTGATGATGCGCCGCTCAGCACCCCACAGCAGCACCACGTCGTTGTCGATGACATCGTCTTCGCTGCGCACCCCGCCGGCCTGCAGCCGGCCGATGATGCGCCCCAGCGGCAGACTCGGGGTCGAGCACGATGACCGGCCGGTGGCAATGGTGGGCGACGACAGCGTCGCTGCCCCGGGTGAGCACGTCACGCAGGAACCCGTCGGCGTCGAGCGCGATGCGTGGCTCTCCGGCCGGATCGGTGAGGATCACCCACTTGTGGCCGGACGCGTTGACCTGCTGCACGAAGGGGTCGTCGACGGCGCCGCTCACATCTGGCAGCCGCAGCGTCGCGCCGCCCTCGTCGCGCAGCGGCAATGCCACCACGCTGCTTTCGTCGAGCGGCTCACCTTCCTCGGCCACGAGCACGTCGTCGAGCGCGAAGAAGTTGAGCGCACCCAGGGCCTCGACGCGGTCGACCTCGTGGGCGTCGGGCGCATCCATGTGCTGCCGGATGAGCTCCTTCAGCTCGATCTCGCGGAACTAGGTGATGGACTCGCGGCCCAGCAGCGCGTCGAGCATGCGTGCCGACGGCAGGGCCACCGGCGCCAGCAGCAGCTGCCAGATGCGCAGCACCGGCGCCAGCAGCGAAGCTGTCCGCAGGGCATGGCGCGAGAAGTACGCCTGCGGCAGGATCTCGCCGCCGAAGGTGATGATGATGGTGCTGAAGGCGAAGGCCAGCACGCCCACCAGCACCGAGCCCACCAGCAACGTCAGCAGCACGTTGATGGCGACGTTGCCCCAGAGGATGGTGGTGAGCAGCCAGCTGGCGTCATCGCGCATGGCCAGCACGCGTTCCGCCCGCTTGTCACCGGCCTGCAGCGCGACCTGCAGCTCCAGGCGGCTGAGGCTGAAGAAGGCGAGATTGAGACCGGAGAACATGGCCGATTGGCTGACGCAGAAGAGCACGCCCAGCCACACCAGGGCGTTGGTCATGCTGGCGTCCACGCGCTTCCTGCTCCCTTCGAACCTGCCCGGCGGCGGCCGGCACGGCCGCTGCGACTCCCGATGATAAGGTCGTGGTGATGAGCGATAGCGAGACCGACGGCCTGCGGCGCATCTCGGGCGAGCTCGATGCCCTGCCGCTGGAGACCCGTCGTTTCGCGTACGGTGTACGCCTACGTGCTGGCCCGCGTCGCTCGCACCGACCCCGGCCTGGGTGACGCGGAGCGCGAGTTCATGGAGCGCGCCGTCGTGGAGGCGGGTCAGCTGTCTGGCTCCGCAGGCGGCACTCGTGGTCCAGAGCGCGCTCGAGCATGGGCTCGCTCTACGGCGCCACGGAGGATTACGTCGTCACGCGTGAGTTCGCTCGCGTCGCCACGCGCGAGCAGTGCGAGGCCCTGTTGCGCACCGGCTTCGCCGTGAGCGCAGCCGACGACCGCGTGACGCCGTCGGAGATCGCGGAGCTCAACGAGATCGGAGCCGAGCTGGGGTTCGATGCAGCCGAGGTGGACGCCATCCGGCGCGACGCGTTCAGGCAGCTGGGCCACGTCGCGGCCGGCGACGAGGACTAGGACGCCGGTTCAGGCGGCCGGCGTGTCGGTCGGCGCGTGATCGCGGGCGTAGGCCACCAGCGCCCGCAGGTTCTCCGGCGGCGTCTCGGGCGGCAGCTCGCAGCCGGTGCCCACGATGTGCCTGGGGCCGCAGATGCGGTGACAGCGACCCGCGGCCGCGTAGACCTCCTCGGGCGTCCCGTGCAACATCTCCGTCACGGTGTTGACGTTGCCGAGGATGACCTTGTCGGGTCCCAGCACCACGCGTGCGTGGACCAGGTCGACCGGGAAGTCCAGCTCGTAGATGTCGACCGGCAGGCGCAGCATCGTCGGCA
The DNA here is from genome assembly GCA_963712735.1 of uncultured Chloroflexia bacterium. Taxonomy (GTDB): domain Bacteria; phylum Chloroflexota; class Limnocylindria; order Limnocylindrales; family CSP1-4; genus JAFMJV01. The sequence goes on from CAVQIZ010000007.1 coordinate 227,226, forward strand.
GCAGGTCGTCGGTGCGGCCGCACATGTGCAGGCGGATGACGACGTCCGGTCGCCGGGCCCGGATGTCCTCGATCACTCGCAGCTGCGCCGGGAAGATGAAGCGCTCGTAGTGCAGCGGACTCAGCATCGACGCGGCCGCGTCGCTCATGCCGATGGTGTCCGCGCCCGCCTCCACCTGCGGCTTCCAGTAGGCACGCGCGACCTGCGAGGTGAAATCCAGCAGCTCATCGAGGAAGCCGGGGTCCTCGTACGTGTCCATCATCAGCGCCGACAGGCCCCGCATCTCCGCGCCAAGCGCCAGCGGACCCTCCACCCAGCCCACGATGGAAGCGCCCGTTCCGGCAGCCTGGCGCATGATCTCGATCGACTCGATGCGGTCGCGCATGCGGCCCGGCGCGAGGGGGTCGGGCACGCGCAGTGCGCCCAGGCGGGCCTTGTCGAGCACCAGCGCACGTGACTCGACGATCGCCGGCCCGGTCTCGGCCCACTCGACGCTGCTGTCGTCACCGCCGGCGATGTCGATGAGCTCGCGGGCCGGGTCGGAGCAGGTCATGAGGCAGTCGATGCCGTACTCGTCGGCCATGGCCAACTGGGCCTCGGCCAGGCGCCGCCCATCGGTGACGTAGTCGTTGTAGTCCAGGCCGGCATGGCGAGCCGCGAACTGCATGATCAGGGGCTGCGCCGGTAGTCGGTCGACGGCCGTCCCCGCAAGAAGGCCGTGAATACGCTGTTGACTTTCCATGCCCGCAGGGTGGCCCATCGACGCACCAGCGAGAAGGGCGCTATGGACCATCTTCCGGGCCACCGCCTTGTCGGCGAGCGGTCACCGCCGGTGGCGACCCTGTAGCTCGTCGATGCGGGCATCGCTGATACCAAGATGGTGAGCGACCTCATGGTCGAGCGTCTCGCGCACGCCTTCCATGAGGGCATCATGGCTGCGATAGGCGCGCATCAGTGGCCCACGAAAGAGCGTGATCTTGCTTGCCACAGGCGCGCGGTCCGCCCCGTACGACGTGCGCGGCACACCCTGGTACAACCCGAAGAGACCGCGCGCGTGAACGCTCTCGAGCTGGGCCGCGTCCGGCTCGTCCTGGATGACGATGGCGACGCTCGCCAGCTCGCGCCGGTAGGGCTCGGGCAGGGCTTCGATGGCCGCCTCCAGCGCTGCCTCGAAGGGGTCACCATCCATGGCGGCAGTCGGGTACCTCGGTGTCGTGAAGGCAGCGACTGGCGGCAGGCTGCGTGCGAAGTCGCTGCGATGCGACGGAGTATCACAGATGCGAGCAGCAACGGGGCACTGTCGTGCGGTGGCGCAGGGCCGTGCTGCAGTGGCACGCGAGCGACTCACGGGCAGGAATCCTCAGCAGGGCCGAACATGGCCGGTTGACCCTTGGCCACGGCTGACGACAGTCGGGCCGGGGGCGTCAGGAGATCGGATCATGCGCGTACTGCTCGTCGAGGACGATGAGCGCCTGACCAGGTCGTTGGGCGACTCCCTGCGCCTCGAGGGCTATGCCGTGGACATCGTGGCGACCGCCGAGGACGGCCGATGGATGGCGACGGAGGTCCCGTACGACGCCATCGTGGTCGACGTGGGCCTTCCCGACGGAGACGGCATCGAGCTCTGCGCAGCCCTGCGTGCTGATGGGGTCTGGGCGCCGATCCTCGTCCTCACCGCCCATGCCGAGATCCGGGAACGTGTCCGCGGGCTCGACTCGGGAGCCGACGACTACCTGGCCAAGCCATTCTCATTCGACGAGCTGATCGCCCGCATGCGTGCCCTGATGCGTCGTGGCCAGGTCGAGCGGCCGGCCATCCTGGCCGTCGGCGCCATGGAGCTGGACCCGGCAGCGAGGCGGGTCAGCGTCAACGGACAGCCGTTGCCGATCGCGGGACGAGCCTTCGCCATCCTCGAGCTGCTCGTGCGCCACGAGGGTCGGCTGGTGACTCGCGCCGAGATCATGGAGCACGTCTGGGATTGGGCCTGGGATGGCACGTCGAACGTCGTCGATGTCCACGTCTCTGCCCTGCGGGCGACCCTGCGCGAAGCTCCGGGGGCCCCGGTGATCGAGACCGTCCGCGGTGCCGGGTTTCTCCTGCGCAGCCCGGAGGACGCCGAGGCCGGGACGTCCTGATGACCATCCGGCTGCGCCTGACGATCTGGTATGGACTGACCCTCATGCTGCTCGTCAGCATCGCCGGGTTCGTGGTCTGGTCGCAGGTCGAGGCCAGCCTGCGCGCCTCGACGGAGGAGGCACTGCAGGTGCACGCGGCGGACGTCGCCGATGACCTGGCCCAGAGTGGCTCGACCATCGATGCCCTGGACCCTCCGATGCCCGGCATCTTCACCGCGTTGATGGATCCGGCCACAACGACCATCGACGCCGGGCGTGGCACGCCGGCCGAGCTGCCTCGGCTGCCGCTGGGCGATTCCACTCGCCGGCTCAAGGCCACGGGCCCGGTCTACGCGTTCCACGTCGAGCTCCTGCCCGACGGCCGTCGACTCATCACCGGCAGCTCGCTGGCTGGAGTCGACCAGGCCGCGGCGCGTCTCTCGGAGCTGCTGATCACGGTCAGCACTCTCTGTGCCATCGGCTCGATCATCGGCGGTTGGTGGCTGGCCGGGCGCGCACTCGCTCCCATCGCGCGCCTGACCAGCGAAGCCGATGCCATCAGCCCACATGACCTGGGACGTCGACTGCCGACTGCCCCGCATCAAGACGAGGTCGGCCGGCTGGCCGCCACGCTCAACCGGCTCCTTGGTCGCGTGGAAGACGCCGTCAGCCATGAGCGCATGCTGATCGCGGGGGCGGCGCATCGATCTGCGCACCCCCATCGCCGCGCTGCGGATGCGACTCGACGGCCTGCTGCGAGGTGGCACCGTCGAGGGCGTGGCCCGCTCCCAGCTCGAGGACGCCCGGCAGGACGCCGTCGACCTGGGCGAGCTCGCCGATGCTCTGCTCGGGCTGGCGGAGGCGCAGGCTGTCGGGCTGGACGACGACGTCGACGACCACCTGCTACCGCTGCTGGTCCTTCGTGTCGTGCAGGAGGTGGAATGGGTCGCGCGCGAGCGAGATGTCCGCATCGTGCAGACGGTCGACGAGGTCTCGGCCCGGATCAGCGCCGTCCGTTTCCACCAGGCGCTCACCAACCTGCTGTCGAACGCGGTGCGCCATGGGCCGGCGGGCGGGACCGTCGAGCTGCTGGTCCGCGTGGAACCGGCGATGACCCGGCGCCGGACGCGTGGTCACCGCCGAGGTGGCCGACCAGGGACCCGGGCTCCCAGCCTCCGGGCGTGACGACATCTTCATCCCCTTCGTGGCACGGCGCGAGGGCTCGACCACGCACGGGCTGGGACTGGCGACGGCTGCCGCGGCCATCGGATCGCAGGGCGGCCAGATCGGCTATCGCGATCGCCCGGGCGGCGGCTCGGTCTTCTGGTTTCGCCTGCCGGTCGCTGCACACGGAACGGCCGCTCGTCGGAACGAGCGGCCTCCGGGGGGCAGGCGAGCGGCGTAGCCTGAGGCTGCTACGTCACCTCGACCTCGCTGTCCGAGTCGACTACGAGGCGGGAGGACGATCCGTTGAGCGGGGCGCTGATGTCGATACCGTGGACCTCGCGTGCCTGCTGGATGAACCAGCTGGTGAAGACATCAGGCCGCTCGTCATCATCTCGAACGATCGTTGCGGGTCCTTGCCCTCGAGGGTGACGATGACGACGTCACCCGCCGGCGTCTGCTGCAGGAACGTGCGCTCATGGACCCCGGCCCGGCTGCGTGACGCCGCGAACTCCTCGTGGCGTGGACCGTTCAACTCCTTCATCCAGCTCCGCCACTGCGGGGTCTTGCCGGGCAGGATGGGGAACGTGACTGCCATGACTGACATCTGATGGCTCCTTCTCGGCTCCGGTGACTCCGGAGCTTGCTGCTGGCCCCTGGCGACCATTTGTCGCGATCCCGGGGCGTCCGATCGAGTCCCACCTTGGACCTGGGTGCATGAAGGATCCGTTAAATGGCAGCTGCGTGGTCAGCGAATCGCACCGACTCAGAGATCCGCGCCGTCACTCGGCCGCGGCACCGCCCGCGGTCTCAGACGGCGGGCTTCCGCACCACCACGGCGAACTCCGGCAGGGAAGGTTCGAAGGTCGCGCCTGCGACGTCCCCGAAGACCGCGTCGACCACCAGGCCGGCCGCCTCCACCTCGGCGGTCAGCGATGCCACGTCGAAGTGCTGGAACCAGTTGAAGTACTCGCTGATGCGCTCGCGCTCGACGATGACGTACTTCTCCAGCACCACCTTCTCGTCGTCGTACTTGAAGGTGTCCTGGAAGCCGTAGTACGGCTGGGCCGACCAGAAGCCGTCCATCATCTGCGGCCCGTACGCCGTCATCTCCTCCCAGGTCTCGAAGTAGGCCAGGGAGTACACGTCGAACAGGAATGCGCCGCCGGGCGCCAACAGGTCCCCGACTCGACCGCAGCAGCCGGGCACGCTGCCCCGGGCTGAGCGCACAGAAGTCGCACATGATCATCATGGCCAGGTCGTAGCCACCCTCGATCTCGAGCGCCAGGTAGTCCCCCAGGCGGTAGTCGATGGCAAGGCCATCGCGCTCGGCCTGCGCGCGCGCGTACTCGACCGAGCGTGGCGAGAAGTCGACCCCGGTGACCTGCGCACCGGTGCGGGCGAGGCGGTTGGCATAGAGCCCTGGTCCGCAGCCCAGGTCGATGACGCGCCGTTCCGGGCCGAGGTCGAACCGGCGCGTGATCCAGGCGAACGAGGCCTCGATGAACTCGGTCCGGCGCGAGGCCAGGTCGACGGCGCCGTCGAGGTGGTAGCGCAGCATCATCTCCGAGATATCCGGCGAGGTCCACAGTGCGTCGGCCGTGTAGCGCGAGTAGACGGAGGGACGCTCGTTGATGCGCTCCAGGGCCTCGTACAGCTGTTCCGGGTCCATCACACTGCCTCCAGGGTCTCGAAGGGGGCCTTCTGCTTGAAGCGGCGCTCGTCGACGGGCGCGCCCACGCGCAGCAGCGCCTGCCGCCAGCGGGGTGACGATGCCAGCGCCCAGCGCATCCCTGCCGTCGCGGCCAGTCCCACGTTGCGGGCCCCTGGGCGCGGCCTGAGCCCCAGCGCTTCGCGGATGCGCGGCGGGATGGTGACGATGGCGGCGCTGCCGAGCACCTGGTAGGCCACCAGCACGGCCGGGTCCAGCGGCGGACGGCGCAGGAAGGCCACCGCCTCGCGCATGCCCGGGGAGGGGCCGATGGCGGGATGCTCGGCGACCCAGCGTGACAGCTCGGCGGCGGTCTCCGGTACCGGGTCGGCGTCGAGGAGTCGGCCGATGCGTGCCTGCTCCGCCACGAACGCATCGGCCTCGGCGGGGGTCAGGGGTCGTGCGCCATAGACCTGGTTGCAGGCCAGGAACGAGTCCGTCAGCGAGTTGTGGACCCACGCTGCCAGGGGCGGATCGTCGGCCCGATAGGGGATGCCACGATGGGAGACGCCGACCACGCGGCGGTGGACCGCGCGCACGATGCGGACCGCCTGCTCCACCTCCGGCATGGCGCCATACGAGGTGGCGGTCACGTAGTCCGACGTCCGCGAGAGCCGGCCGAGGGGATCCTCGCGATAGCGCGAATGCTCGTGCACGCCGGCCACGACCTCGGGATGCGCGGCCTGGATGAGCAGGGCCCGGATGCCCGCCACGAAGCCGGAGACGTCGCCCATGACCTCCCAGGTGATGGAGTCCGGGCCGAAGAGCCCGGGGTCGCCGGGGTAGTCCATGGTGTTGGCCATGGGATCGGCGCCGTGGGCGAAGAGGCCGGTGGTCCGGCGCACGACCGTCCGCCTGGCGCGCTCGAGGGGGGCGGTGAGACCCGTCAGGGCGTCTCCGGGAGTCATGTCTCGCTCAGCCGTCCTTGCCCAGGCGCGGCAGCTTCCAGCTGCGCCACCCGCGATCGCGCGAGGGCTGACGCTTGCCCGCGCCGGCCGAGGGTCGCGGTGTGGATCGCTGCGAGGTGCCTTCGTGGTGCTTGGCATCGAACTCCGCCAGTGCTGCCTCGAGGCTGCCCTCGGCGCCGATGCGCTCCCAGAACTCGGGGAAGGTGGACCTGGCGGTCTCGATGTCCACGGTCAGGGTCTTCGACTTGTCTCGTAGGTAGTACCGGATGTTGCTCTCAAGCGTGTCCACCAGGTCCAGTGCCAGCGCCATGCGGTCGGTCTCGGGATCCACGTCCCACAGGATGCCGTTGCGGTACGAGCGCATGGCGGGCTTGCCCCAGCGGCGCATCAGGCTGGCGGCCGTGGCCTCCGGGTCGCGCCGCAGGTGCACGTAGAAGGCGCCGTCGCCGAAGGCTGCCTGCATACGTCCTGGGAACCAGGCCAGCCGGTTGTCGACCTCGATGTGGTCGACCGGATAGGCCAGGCGTTCGGCGCCGATCAGGCCCACGCGCGTCTCGTGACCGGTGCTGTAGTTGCTGATGTGCCCGCAGGCCTCGGCGAAGGTCAGCGAGCCGCTGCGGCCGGTCGTCAGGACGAAGACGTTCATCGGAGCCAACTGTAGCCCGGCTCGACCGAGCCGGTGCGGAGGCGACCGCCCAGCGGCCAGACGGTCTTGACAACGTGTCACTCCAGCTGCGATAGTGACACTATGACAACAGCACTTGACATACTGCAAACACCTCCTCCCGTCATCGATGCTCGGGCGCTTCGCAAGGCGTTCGGCCAGCAGGTCGCGGTCGACGATCTCAGCTTCACAGTGCCGGCCGGGACCATCCTGGGTCTGCTCGGGCCCAACGGTGCCGGCAAGACGACCACCATCAAGATGTTGACGACACTGCTGCCGATCGACGGCGGCAGCGCCCGTGTCGCGGGCTGCGACGTGGCGGCGGAACCCCATGAGGTGCGCCGCTCGATCGGACTGGCCGGCCAGAGCGCCGCGGTCGATGACAAGCTGACGGCGCGCCAGAACCTCGACCTCTTCGGGCGCCTCTACCACCTGCCGGGCCCACGCCGGCGCGAGCGTGTCGAGGGGCTCATCGAGCGCTTCGGCATGACCGAGTACGCCGACCGCCCCGCCGAGACGCTGTCGGGTGGCGAGCGCCGCCGCCTTGACCTGGTCGCGGCACTCATCGCCGACCCGCCGGCCATCTTCCTCGACGAGCCCACGACCGGGCTCGATCCCCGCGGGCGGCAGGCGCTCTGGGAGCAGATCCGCGCCATCCGGGATGGCGGAGCGGCGGTCGTGCTCACGACCCAGTACCTCGAGGAGGCCGACCAGCTGGCCGATTCCATCGTCGTCATCGACCGCGGATCGATCGTCGCCTCCGGCACCACCGCGGAGTTGAAAGCCCGTCTGGAGCGCGACGTCCTGGAGATCCGCCTGGCCCATAGCGGCCAGGCCGCGGCAGCAGCAGCAGCCATCGATGCCGAGGGGGTGCTGGTCGTGGACGAGCGAACCCTGCACCTGCCGGTGACCGACACCCCCGGCAGCCTGAGCGCGCTGCGACGAGTCGAGGCCGCCGGCGTGGAGGTCGCCGACTTCCAGCTGCGTCGCCCCACGCTGGACGACGTCTTCATCGAGCTGACGGGCCAGCCCACGCGGCCAGACGATGAGACGCACGGAACCACGGAGGAGCGGGCATGACCGCCACGACCTTGCAGCAGCAGCGCCCATCGGCCCGGGCTACGCTCGGCTCGCGCTTGCGCGAGACAGCCGGTGATGTGCTGGCCATCGCGCGACGCGACCTCATCCGCACCGCGCGCATGCCCGAGCAGCTCGCCTTCTCGGTGATCATGGGCATCTTCTTCCTGCTGCTCTTCTACTACGTCTTCGGCAGCATCATCAGTGCCGGCAGCGGCGTGGACTACCTGCAGTTCCTGCTGCCGGGTGTGCTCGTCATCACCGCCGTGAACGGTGCGCAGCAGACCGGCACCGGGCTCGCGCTGGACCTCTCCACCGGGGTCGTGGACCGGTTCCGATCGCTGCCGATGAACCAGCTTGCCGTCATCGCCGGACGCACCGTGGCCGACACCGTCCGCAACACCATCGGCGTGGTGCTGGTCATCCTCGTGGGCTACCTGATGGGGTTCCGCTTCGAGTCCATCTCCGGTGCCATCGGCATGGTCGCCCTGATCGTCGGCATCGGCTTCAGCTTCTCCTGGGTCGGCGCCGCCATCGGCGCCCGTGTGCGCAACGCCGAGACCGTGGCGATGCTCTCGATGTTCTGGCTCTTTCCATTGATGCTGGCCTCGAGCGCCTTCGTGCCCACCGCCGGCATGCACGAGCTCGTGCGCACCTTCGCGGAGTACCAGCCGGTGTCGGTGGTCTCCGACGCAGCCCGCGCGCTCGCGGCCGGCACGCCCGCGGATGGCTCCATCCTGGGCTCCCTGGCCTGGATGGTCGTGCTGACGTTCGGCTTCGCAGCCCTTGCCGCGAGAGCCTATCGTCGTCCCTGATGGGACAGCCGACCGAGCCGAGGAAGAACCAGCCGACGGATAGCGAGCCGATCGACGATGTCTGGGTCGGATCGCTGAGCGTGCACCGTGCGCGGCAGGCCGATCACATCCTGCACGCCGCCGTCGACATCATCGCCGCCGACGGCATCGCGGGATTGTCGATGTCCGGCCTGGCGCAATACGCCGGCATCTCCAGGCAGACGCTGTACAAGTACTACGCCGACGTCGACGCGGTGCTGGCCGGGCTCGCGTCCATGGGCGCTGCCGGCGTCCGCGAACTGGCCGATCGCGTCGCCGCTGAGCCTGATGCCGCCTCTGGTCTGCGTGTCCTCGTCGGCGCCATCCTGGCCGCCTCGGCGGTGCACCCCTCGCCGGTGGCGCTGCTGGCCGTCCTGCCGGCTGGCATGCGCGAAGCCATGCGCCAGCACGAAGAGCAGGCCGAGGACGTCGTCATCGAGCTGCTGCGCCGCGGGCGCGACGTCGGCTCGTTCCGCGGCGACCTCGATCCCGAGCTTGATGGGCGCATCGTCTATCGGGCTGTCCACGCCAGCCACGACCTGGCGCATCGTCCGGGCACGGACGTCTCGGCACTGGCCGACCACATCAGCGACGCTCTGCTGCGGATGCTGGGCGGGCCGGGCCCAGTGGCGCCCAGCGACACGCCATCGCGCACGTTGAGACGCCATACTTGAGCCATGCTCGTCGGGGTTGACTGGGGTGGGACGAAGATCGAGGTCGTGGCACTGGCGCCGGACGGCAGCGAGCACTTCCGCGTCCGTGAAGACACGCCTCGCGGTGACTACGCTGGCTGCCTGACGGTCATCGCGTCACTCGTCGAGCGCGCCGAGCAACGGGTCGGACGCATCGACCGCGTCGGCGTCGGCATCCCCGGGTCGATCGATCCACAGACGGGCCTGGGCAAGGGTGCCAGCTCGACGTGGCTGATCGGCCAGCCCGTGGAGCGTGACCTGCGCGAGGTCCTCGGTCGCGACGTTCGCGCGGTGAACGATGCCGACCTGCTCGCCGCATCGGAGGCTCGCGATGGCGCCGGGGCCGGCTACCGTGTCGTCTTCGCGGCCAACTTCGCCAGCGGTGTCGGGGCCGGCATCGTCGTGGACGGCAAGACGCACCACGGGCCCAACAACAACGCGGCCGACTGGGGCCACAACCCCTTGCCCTGGCCCACCGAGGATGAGCTGCCCGGCCCATCCTGCTGGTGCGGCATGCGCGGCTGCATCGAGACGTGGGTCTCCGGACGCTCCTTCGAGGCTCACTACGAAGCTGCGGCCGGGGAGTGGCGGCACGCCTCGGAGATCGTGGCGCTCGCGCGTGCGGGGGATGTGCTGGCCACCGAGCATCTGGACCGCTACCTCGACCGCACCGCCCGCGGCCTCGCGACCGTGGTCAACACGCTCGATCCCGACGTCATCGTCCTCGGCGGCGGCATGTCCAACGTGGAAGAGCTGTACGAGCGGCTTCCCGAGGCCATCCTCGCCTACACCTTCACCACCGTCTTCCTGACGCCCATCGTCAAGGCCGTGCACGGGGACTCGAGCGGTGTCCGTGGTGCCGCCTGGCTGTGGGCGGAGGACTGATGCCATGAGCGACGGACTCGCCGAGCGTTACGCCTTCGGCCGGGCCCTCATCGAGGAGGCGGCCGGGCTGGCGCTCGACTTCAACCGCCGGCTGGGATCGCTCACCATCAAGTCCAAGGGCACGCAGGATGTCGTCAGCGAGGCCGACGTGGAGGTGGAGCGGCTCATCCGCGAGCGCATCGCCGAGCGCTTCCCCGGCGATGCCTTCTTCGGCGAGGAGTCCGGGCTCAGCGATGTCGAAGGAGCGCGCGACATCTGGGTGGTGGACCCCATCGACGGCACGCAGCCCTTCCTGTGCGATCTCAGCTCATGGTGCGTGTCCATCGGCCACGCTCGCGACGGCGTCCTGGACATGGGCTTCCTGGCGGCCCCGGGGCGCGACGAGATCTTCGTCGGCCGCGTCGGCCATGGGGCCACGCTCAACGGCCGGCCCATCGGCGTGAGCGGCAGCACCAGCCTCGATGACGGCTTGCTGAGCATCGGCATGTCGCCGCGCATCGGTGCCGACGAGATCCTGCCCATGTTCGAGCAGCTGCTGCACCAGGGTGTCGTCTACTACCGCGAGGGCTCGGGCGCGTTGTCGCTGGCCTACGTCGCCGCCGGCCGGCTCATCGGCTACATCGAGGCGCACCTCAACTCCTGGGACGGCGCCGCCGGCGTGGCCATCGTGGAGGCCGCCGGCGGCCGCGTGAACGACTGGTTCAGCCTGGACACGCTGCTCACGGGTGCGCCCATCGTGGCTGCGCCGCCGGCTCTCTATCCGGCACTGGAGGCAGTCCTGCCGCCGCGCGGCTGATCCTCGATGCCGGAGCGCTCATCGCACTGAGCAACGGCGACGCACGGGCCTGGCGGACGCCATCGACGCCATCGTCGCCGCGGAGGCCCTCGACGGGGCCCCAGCAGCGATCCTCACCAGCGACGTGCGCGACATCACCCAGCTCGTCGCTGCGGGCGGAGGCCGGGCGCGCGTGTCGGTCCAGGGACTGTAGTTCCGTCAGTCGACGAGGTATTCGTAGGTGATGACCATCTCGTCACCCGGCTCGACCGAGATCGGCCAGCGCATGATGTTGCCGGCCTCGAGCTGCGGCTGGATGGAGGCCTGCAGCTCCTCAGCCTGCGGCGCCAGGTAGTCGACCACGTCCATGTGCACGGTCGTGGGGGTGAAGTTCTCGATGGTCAGCGTGACCTCGTAGCGGTAGTCGAAGCGGCCCATGTCGACCGCCATCTGGGTCTGCTCGCGCTTGACGCGCACGTCCTGCAGGTGGCCGATGGTGACGCTGCCCTCGCCGCCGACCGGCGTCAGCTCGATGTAGTCGCTGCCGATGAAGAGCCCGTCCTGGTAGTTGCGCACGACGCCCTCGCTGAAGGGCTGGTCGCTCTCGTTCTGCACCTTGTAGATGACCGTGACCTGCTGGTCCGTCGGCGCGTTCCAGAGATGCAGCCGGCGCGCCGGCAGTTCCTGGCCCACCAGCTGGACGTAGACCGTGTCGCCGGCTTCGGCGGTCAGGCGGCCGATGTCGTAGGTGTGCTGGATATCCACCTGGCCGACCGGCGCGCTCATCGAGAGCATGTCCGCCTCGGCGAAGCCGGCCAGCCGTTGGTTGGCCGAGAGTTCGGCTGCGGGCGCGATGGGCCGGTTTAGGTCGACCATGCCAGCCACCAGCTGCGTGTCGACATCCGACAACTCGAGCGCGCTGTCGCTGATCTCCGCGAAGTAGTCGAACACGACGGTCTCGTCGCTGTCCGCGCCGACCCACATGTCGTAGGTCGGCCGCCAGCTGACACCACCCAGCAGGTATTCCATGGAGATGTCGCGCAGCTCGGAGTCCGTCGCCGACTGCCACTTGATCGTCGGCAGGCCCGTGCCGAAGTTGAGGCGATAGTCGGAGACGCGCTCGCCGTTCTCGCGGAGCACGAGCGTGTCGGGGTAGACGGTCTGCGGCAGCACGATGCGCACGTCGACGCCGCCGGGCAGGGCGACCTCGTCGCGGGCGTAGGCCACGTTGTTGAGGAAGACGGCCACGCGGTCGGGGGTGCTGGTGTAGCTGATCGAATCGTCGCTTTGGGCGGCGGTCGCTCCGGCCGAGGCACCGACGATGAGGCCGGTCGTCAGCGCGACGGTGATCGGGGTCTGCAGGGCGCGCATGGGTGGGCTCCTTCGTAGGGCGCGCCGAGTCGGCGGGCACGCATCCAAGCCAGAGACGAATCGGCACGGTCATCGGTTCCGCACCCGCGCAGCATCCTTCTTCGGGGCCATGCGCATCGGGTCACCCGAGCCCGACAGGGAGCCTAGCGAGCGAAGGCGGGAGGCGCGACCGCGGCTGGCTCCCAGCGCCAAAGGGCGATCCCGCCGGCGGGATCGAGGACTTCGCCGAGCGCGATCCGTTGGCCATTCCACATCACTGGCGGCCCGATGCGGTCGTGTTCCCACCAGACCGGCCTGCCGGGTGCCTCGCCCGGCCGCCAGGTCCACATCGCGCTCGGCTGCCGTCGCCGGTCGGGCGCCCAGCCGAAGGCTTGCACCTCTTCCTCGAGGTCATCGATCCACCACACATAGTCCACGTCCATCCATCGAGGGCGGGGGGCGCGTCGCCAGTGGCGCCCGTCGGCGCTGAGGAAGATGGTCTTCGGCAGCTTGGCGTCGTCCGGGACGAGGACCCAGCCCTCGTCGAGGGCGAAGACCTGGATGCCGCCGAAGGCGGGGTGGCCCGCTCGCAACGCCTTGGGCAATCGGACCCTGCTCCAGGTGAGTCCATCACTGGACTGCCACACGTCGGGCGTTGACATCACGTCTTGCCCGCCCCCGCCAAAGGCGATGAAGCCACCGGGGCCGAAGGCCACGGCGAGGGCGCCGGGGCCTCGCACCTGGCGCCAGGACTCGAGGTCCCGGCTCACCCACAGTGCGTCTGGGGCCGACACGACGACGGCATCGTCCGATACCGCGACCTGGTCGAGCTCGCGCACCGGTGGTGCTGGCACCGGAGTCCATTCGATACCGTCGCGAGTGGACCATATGGCACCGGCATCGCCGGACCCTCGCCGGTGGGTCAGGCCGACCGCGACCGCCATCGACCCATCGGGCGTGACCGCCATGTCGTCGATGGCCTGTCGAGGACCCGGCATGTCCGACTCCACCCAGGTGACGCCGTCGACCGAGTGGTAGCCGACGTCGCGGCAACTCTCCATGTCACAGACGGTGGCATAGACGACGAGTCGTCCGCTCACGACCGAAAGGTGGCTCAGGAGGACATCCCCATCGGTGACGCGCGCGATCTCCCGCCAGCCGCCGATGGACCGGTCCTGCGGCGGTCCCAGCGTGAGCGATGGGTGATCTTCCAGCGGTGGGGCCGGAGGATGCTTCTGCCCCGTCGGGTTGGGCAGCCCCAGCGGGATCGCTCGCCTGGGGTGGTCCGATCAGGACAAGGGTCGCCAGGGAGACCAGCAGGAACGTGATCACGCTGCGTGACATGTGGGGCCCTCAAGACTGCATCGCCTCGATCTTCCGCTCGCAGCCAGCCGAGTCAAGGGCCGGACGGACCGCCGCCGCGCCTCGCCAGGGCGGTTCCTGGACTCGATCTTTGGGTCTTGCACGGCATCGTTCGCGGTCCGATAATCCGCCGCTGATGATCCGCTGGAGACCTGCATCGGTGAAGCGCACACACCGCCTCATGCTTGTCCTCTCCCTGCTGCTGCTCGTGCCCGCGCTGCCGGCGAGCGCCCAGGACGAGACGACCACCACCACGCCCGGCAGCAGACTGTCTCTCCCCGGGGAGTGGCAGGCTGCAGCCCTGCCGATGCGGTCCCGGCGCGCGGAGGTCCACGACGTGACGGCTGGAGGGCCCGGCTTCATCGCGGTCGGCCGGGTGCTCTCGAAGAGCCCGGACGTACCCTCGCAAGCGCTCATCTGGGTCTCCGAGGACGGGGCGGCCTGGCAGTCGGTCCCGCTCGCCGGGAACGCTGCCGTGGGTGAGATCTGGGCCATCACCGAGAGCGCAGACGGCTACATCGCCGTGGGTCAGGTCCCGATCGGGCCTGATGGACCACGCGCGGCCGTGTGGCGCTCCCCCGACGGCTTCGACTGGGAACGGCTGCCCTACGATCCGACACTGGGCTCGGCGGAGCTACTGAGCGTCGCCGCGTGGGCTGGCGGAGTCATCGTCGGAGGCTGTCTTCTCGAGCCAGTGCCGTACTGCGAGCCCGGTGCGGGTCGAACCTGGTCGTCGGCTGACGGGACTGCCTGGGATGCACCGAGCGACCCCAGCGTGATCCCGCGTTCGGTGATCGGCTTCCGCGACGGAGTCGCGACCGGTGGACTGCGCGACCTGTCCGGGGACGGGGCAGTCGCCTCGGTCGCAGTCGGCCTCAGCGCGGAGGCGGCCGACTGGACCGTCAAGACGATGCCCGACGAGGCGGGATTCGGAACGCTCGATGGGTGGGCCGATGAGCTCCTGGTCGTCGGCCGCGTGGCCGAGCCCGGCACGGGTGCAAGCACGGGGACGGTCGTCCATTCCCTTGACGGTGCCACGTGGGAGGCCGCCGAAAGCGGACGCTTCAGGAACGCGGGCTTCGTCGCCACGGCGGTCTCGGATGATCTCGCGCTGCTCGCAGGCTATCGTCAGACTCGAGGTGGCGCGCGGCCCTATGCCCTCTGGACGACGGACCTCGAACGCTTCCGCCCCATCCGCTACCCATGGCGCCAGCGAGACGTGAGCGGGTTCGTCGTCGCCGCCGCTCTCGCGTCCGACGGTTCCCGAGCAGTGACCGTCGGCACGCGGATCGACGGCAAGGACGTCGAACGTCCCGCCATCTGGGTCGTTTCGGTCAACGAGTCGCCCGAGGTGCCCGGCGAGGTGTCGGCCGAGCGGACATGACGGCGGCCGTAGGGGCCTGAGTCTCGGCACCAAGGCCCGCATGCATCGTGAACGAGAGCACGCCCGAAAGGTGAGGACCTGGGCGGGTGGCTACTCCTTGGGCGCGCACGAACTCGATGGTCTCAGCAGGCAGTGCGCAGCCTGCGCGGGCCTCAAGCGGCGGCCACGTCACCTTCCACGCGATCCCACGCCCAGACCGCTACACCCCAGGACACGATGGCGAGGATGGCGAAGGTCACGAGGCGGACCAGGGAACCGGTGTCTTCCAGGCCCGGCGTGTTGGACTGGAACATCCAGAACGCCATGTTCAGGAATTCGAGTGTGAACTGCGCTGCGAAGACCACGGCCACGATGACCGCGAAGAACCGAGTCCGCATGCTCATCACACCCCCGATGCGCGTCTAGAGCGCTGAGTCACCGCGCCCTTCATCCTCATCGTCGGCATCCGGGTCACTGGGTCAAGTGTCGAACGGCCCGCCTACTCCTCGGCGGGCAGGAACTCGATGGTCTCGACGACGGAGCGCCAGCTGTCCTTGGGAGGTCGCTCGGAAGAGCAGCGGAGCACCAGCAGGTGCTCGGCGTCAGACACGATCCATGCGGTCGTCTGCGCGGGCCGCGTTGGCCAGTCAGCGCGCAAGGCTGGCCCCGATGCCAGGTCGACGACCTTCATCGCGGGCTTCTTCGCGTGCAGCGTCCCCTTGCCCGCAGCCTTGATCGCCGCTCTCCAGTCAGCGACCGAGGTCAGCCCCGTGAGCCCCGGCACATCCGAGTCGTCCTCGATCGAGCAACGCGAGGTCGGACCATCGTGTCGGGAGGAACGCCTGCCCGCGTTCAGCACCGGCGTGCCTCCGAGCAGTGTGCCCTGGGCGCCCAGGAGGGCCATGCGGCTGCTGACCCCCCACTCCGGCCCGAAGTCCACGGCGAAACCGTGGGCCGCGAGCTCGACCCGGGAGTCGAACGGCTCTGGCACGTAGTCAGACGCGAGCGGCGCGATGGTCCTCGCTACGTCGCTCGCGTGATCGGCCGGAGCACTACCGCAGGAGACACGCACGACGCCCTGCGGGGCGTCGACCAAGACGATGCGTTCGACGCGATACCACGGATCCCGCTCCGGCGAACCGTACGTGACGAGGACCGCACTGCCGGTCGGGACCTCGAAGGGCTCAGCGGCGCCGATCTCGAAGGGTGGGTCCCATCCAGAGGCGTCCTTGGTGATCGCATCGGCCGCGGCTTCGGCTGAGGCGAGATCCTGTTCCGATGCGGTCTCGTCCGACGCGATGTGGCACATCCAGCCGGAAGCCAGATCGGTCGTCCAGACCGAGACGGGTTGCCCATCGGACTCGGCGACCCAGGTGCGCCACTGCCGCGGGAGGGTGACGCTCGCACCGGATCCAGGATCTGGACGGTGCGGGCTGTCGGCTCCTCCGGCGCCGGCGACTGTGCCCAGCCATGGTCACCGACGCCGAGACGAATAGGACTGCGGTCAGTACCCCGATCGCCGGCCTTGGCATGGCCACCTCCTTCGCGTCTCCATCCTCCGCGCCGCACCGACCGGGTCAAGGGCCGAACGGCCCGGCAGCGTGCGGCGCCATGGCGACGACGACTAGGCCGAACCCGCTAGCCCCGACACCAGTCGTGCCTTCCGTCGGCGCCGCCATCCTCAGCAACCCTGGCGACCGCCCACTCGCCGTTCGCTGACCCTTGCGTGGTGGGCGCACGATATGGATGGTCCTATCGTGGATACGCGCGTTCGAGATCGCTCGTTGGCGAAGCGATGGCAGGCAGCCCAGGGCCCGTGGACGCAGGTCAGCCGGCCGGTCCTGCATCACATCGGCGAGCGTGTTCGTGCGCTCGATCTTGCTGGCCACGGGGTCTCCTGCTTCCAGCACGTGCGCCCTGATACGCCCCTTGTCCTTTTGCCACTCGTCGAGGCTGGGGTCCGAGTCAGCATCGCAGCAGTGAATGCGGACAGCACCGACAACGCCGCGGCCGCAGTATTGGCCGAGCGTGGCGTCGATGTCTGGGCCTGGAGCGGCATGACGTCCGATGAACGCGCCGCCGGGCTGGCGATGCTGGCGGACGAGCGGGCCGACGCGATCTCAGACATGGGCGGCGAGCTCATCGAAGCCGTCGTTCGCCGCGACGGACCCCAGCCCATGGCTGCGCTGGAAGCCACCACGTCGGGCATCCACCATCTCAAAGGCATCGACCCGCGCTTCCCGGTCTTCGACTGGAACGACATCCCGCTCAAGGACCGGATCCACAATCGACACCACGTCGGTATCCAGGCGTGGTCGGCGATCAGCGATATCACCGGATTGGCGCCCTACGGTCGTACGGTCCTCGTTGTGGGCTTCGGGCCGGTCGGCCGGGGTGTCGCGATCCAGGCTCGGGCGCTCGGTGCCATCGTCTCAGTCGCCGAGGTCGACCCGGTGAAGTCACTCGAGGCACTGCAGCACGGCCTCCGCGTCGTGCCGCTGGACGAGGGCGTGGCGACCTGCTCCATCGTGGTGACGGCCACGGGTCGTGCGGATGTCGTCGGTCCCGAACAGCTGCGGCAGGCGCGTCCGGGCGCCATCCTCGCCAATGTCGGACACGGCAACCGCGAGATCGACGTCGACTGGCTCGACAGCCATCCCAAGGAGACCGTGCGTCGGCACATCGACCGCTACACGCTTGACGACCGCGACCTGTACCTCCTGAACCGCGGCAACCTCGTCAACATCGCCGAGGGCGCGGGTATCGAGGTCGACGAACTCTTCGACCCCTTCGCGGCGGTCATCCTCCTCGGCTTGGCCTGGATCCTCCAGGGCGGCGCGAAGGAGGCCAAGCCTGGCTTGCAGCCCTACCCTTCGCACCTGGAGCGCGAGATCGCAGAGCTCAGCCTGGCCGCCCGGGTCTGAACGTGACCGGCCGTCCTCCGGGCGGGTCGTACAGCTCCGAGCCCGAGGCCAACGGGATCAGCTGCCCACACGGCGGCGAGCTCGTGCGAGGAGGGCTGCGGCACGGGCGGCACGGGTCCGGTCGCGATGGCTCGTGCGTCATCGTTCCCAGGGGCGGTCGACCGGAGGAGCAGAGGAGTACGACCACGTGCTTCGGTCCCATCTCCTTGCGTTGGTTCCGAGGGCTATCAGCCCGTGAAGATCGCGCTGGAGATCGGTACCGGTCGCTCGAGTGCGTCGTGGATGGGACAGTGGGCGATCCCCCACTGGGCCAGGTCCCGGAGGGTGGCTTCATCGACCCCATCCGCAGCCAGGTGCACCCTGACACTGGCACTGAGCGGGCCCGCGGGGACGGTTTCGTCGATCCCGAGGATGCCGCGATCATCGGACTCCGAATCGAATTCCACCTTCAGGCTCGAGAGTGAGATGCCGAGGACCGCGGCGCGCATCGCGATGACCGTGGCCACGCAGCTGGCCTCCGCCGCCCGCAGCAGCCAGCCTGGGGACGGGGCCGAGTCGGTCCCGCCCACCGACGGCACCATGTCGGTCACCAGCTCTTCGTTTCGAGGGCCCGTGACGCGCACCAGGAGCCCTTCCACGAGCGTTGCGGTGGCGATGCTATCGACAGCCTTCGCGTCAGATGGGTTCGCGCGCAGGTGTTCGGTGGCAGCCTCCACCGCATGACGGATGCCGTTGCTGCCCATGTGTCTCCTCCTTGGGTCGGGGTCGTCGATCCGTGTGCGGCGGACCGGGAACGAATTCGGGCATCCTAACCGTCGGTGCCCATGGCACGGACACAGTCCTCCCCGCGCTGCCAGGTTCCACCTTGGGGACGGATCGAGGCTGATGATCCTGCTCCCCGCGACGTCGGCGAAACGGCTGCCGCCCGGATCGTCGCGGTCCGCTACTCCGTTGCGCCTCCGTGGATCGTCCAGACCGTCGTCGTGCCATGGTCCTGACCCAGGATCACCGTCGAGCCGTCGAGCGATGCGACGTCCGTCACCAACACGCCCTCGTCGGCGCCGGGAAGTCCGTCGGGGCCGGGGACCTCAGACCAGCTCGTCCCGTCGACCGAGACGAGCAGCGGGCTGCGCTCGCACTCGTCGCTGCTAGGCATGCAGGTGCTGACATCACGGCCAGGCACCACGAACTCCGAGCCGTCCCACTTCACCCAGCTGAACGCGTTGGCACCTTCGATCTTCCAGCGCTTCGGCCTCGTCATCGCCTTCTCCCAGCCGCGCAGGCTCTTGGGTGACTGGTAGATGCTCTTGTAGCCGATGCCGGTCAGGGCGCCGGTGGTGGAGGCAGCGACGTCGTAGAGCTGCGGCGTGTCGCGTAGCCGCTTCCAGGTCACGCCGTCGGTCGAGTGCCAGTTGTAAGGCTCGCCGGAAAGTGACTGACCCAGGAGCAGATAGCCTTGCGGGACCGACACGACGCCGTTCCAGGCGTGGTCTCTGGTCTTGGGCAGCTTCGCCTGCTCCCAGGTCAGACCGTCGGCCGTCCGCCACATTCGCTGACCACCCAGATCCTGGCCGATGAAGGCTCCCAGTGCCAGCTGACCGGCCCGACCATCGACGAGGTCTCTGGGGATGAACTGGAGCCCGGCCTTGGCTGGCCTCTTCACTACCGCCTCCTGCCAGACGAGACCATCCGGTGAGTACCAGGCATGGGCCCGTTCAGCTACGCCGTCGTAGACACCGGACTCGACGCCGAATGCCACGAAGCCATCGGCGGTCGCGACGACGTCCGTCATCGCGGAGCCGACCAGGGGAACGGCCAGTGTGGCCTCGTCCCAGGTGAGCCCGTCGGTCGACGTCCACGCCGCAGCTTGTGCCGGGAAGCCCGTGCTGCCGACAGCGACATAGCGTCCCTGGCCGCTGGCGATAGCCTGCGTCCCATCAAGCTCTGTCGCGACCCATGGCTCCGACGCGCGGGCGATGGCGCTCGTCGTGCCCGCCTCATCCGCGGCTGGCTCGATGGCGAGCGCCGGACTCACCAGAGCGATGCCCAGGATGGCGGCCAGACATACGAAGACCAAGCCCGACCGGCGGGCCAGCTGGATGCGAACCATGACGCACGTCCTCCTCTGGAACACGCGCCACGGCCCAACGGCTACAGCACCAGGTAGTTCCGTGGCTGCGTGAATTTAGTGGGTCGCGTGGCGTTGTCAAACGTGCCGCCAAGCCTCGCCAAGCCAGCGAATGCGACGGCCACGGACGGCCACGACGGCGACGTCCACACCAAACCCGCGCCGCGTGGCGATCCGTGGATCGGCCTTCGGTGGCAGCCCTCGCGGCCGGGCGGTCCTACTCCTTCACGGTGTAGGGCATCGCGATGCCGGTCGGGTCGGTGCCGCCAAGTGGGGAGAACTGGCTGTCGACCAACCATTCGTCCCCGTACCGCAGCAGCGTGAAGCCGACCGCGTACGTCTCCCCTTCGAACGAGATGATCGCGAGGCGCTCGGTGACGTCGTCTGCGCCGAGGGTAGCCGCCATCGTGGCGTACAGGCTCCGTGTGAGCTCGCTCTCGGCATGCTCGGGGTCCGGCTGGACGATGTCGCCGAGCGTGATCCCTGCTAGGCGAGACGGATCGACCTGCCTGACGAACTCCCGTCCCCAGCGCAGGGGGTCAGGGTCCAAGGCAGTGCCCCGTATCGTCTCCGAGCCGATGGGCGTCTCGGAGAGCAGGCTGTAGGCGAGCATGCGGACCTGGTCCAGGATCTGTGATGTCTGCATCGCCCGCGTCACGTCTGCGAAGAACGGGTACTCGCTCGGCGCATAGCGGGTCTCCGGCGAGAACGCATCGATCCGGTCGGTCATCAGGTCGAACCGGAAACCCTGGCTGACCTCGTCGACGGCTGTGGCGCCGAGGATCCGCTCGACGTTCGCGTCGGCGATTCCCGCCAGGTACTCTCGGATCGCGTCCTCGGGCGTCGAGAGGGGCGGGCCCGGGACAGCAGCGGCCGTGGGCTCGCTCGTCTGGGGTTCCGCGGCGAATGCCGATCCTGTCCCGATGGGGAGCAGCACCGACAGGGTCAAGGCGCACAAGAGCCGTCGCATCCGAAGCCTCCCCGTTCGATCCGGTCTACTGATGCGTCTCATCCTCCGGGCCCCGTCAGCAGGTCAAGGGCCGGACGGCCCGGTGGCGCATTGGCGGCGACGATCAGACCAAACCCGCTATTCATGGCGATGTCGGCGCCCGGCTCGCATCGTCCCCAACGCGCATCGGCCACACGTTCGACGAGGTTCCCCGTTCCGTTCCAGCCGGTAGCGGGCAGCACGGCTGGGTGACGTGGCACGGAAGCAGATGACGGAGGCACGGACGACACCTATAGTCGCCCCTGCGGGGGCCTGCCGGAAGGAGCACACCAATGACCGTCCCCGACACCCCTGCTGGCTCAGCCAAGCCGGATGCCATCGCCGAGCGCGTCTTCGCCTCCATCCTGGGAACGCTCGACGTGTTCGCCATCTACGTCGGGGACCGGCTGGGCTACTACCGCCAGCTGGCCGAGCATGGACCCCTGTCCTCGACCGAGCTTGCCGAGCGGGCCGGCACGGTGGAGCGCTACACGCGCGAATGGCTGGAGCTGCAGGCGGTCGCCGGCTACCTCGAAGTCCACGACGGCGAGCACCGCCGCTTCTCCCTCCCCGAGGAGCATGTCGAAGCGCTCACTGACCCCCTGAGCCTGAGCTACGTGGCGCCGCTGTCGCGAGCGATCTCGGCAGCCGCCACCAAGCTCGGCGACATCGTGCGAGTGCACCGTGACGGCGGCGGTGTCGCCTGGGACGCCTTCGGTCAGGACATGCGCGAAGCGCAGGCCGACGCGAACCGACCGTTCTTCCTCAACCTCCTGGCGAAGGAATGGTTCGCTGGCATCGAGGACATCGACCGCCGTCTGCGAGCGGGGGGCCGCGTCGCCGACATCGGCTGCGGCTTTGGCTGGTCGGCCATCGCCCTCGCGCTGGGCTATCCCGGACTGGAGGTCGACGGCTTCGATCTCGACGCGCCCTCGATCGCGGCGGCCGAGCGGCACGCGGCCGAACACGGTGTAGCGGATCGCGTGCGCTTCCACGCCGTCGATGCCGGCGACCGATCGCTCGACGGCACCTACGACCTGGTCACCGCATTCGAGTGTGTCCACGACATGCCGGATCCCGTGTCCGCTCTGCGCACGATGAAGCGCCTCGCAGGTGACGACGGCCTCGTGGTGGTCATGGACGAGCGCGTGTCCGAGTCATTCTCGCCCGATGCCGGCGACGTCGAGCATCTGATGTACGGCTTCTCGAACTTCATCTGCCTGCCCGATGGGATGTCGCACGGGCACTCTGCGGGAACCGGCACCGTCATGCGTCCCGATACCCTCCGGCGCTACGCGCGCGAGGCCGGGTTCGAGGACATCGACGTCCTGCCCATCGAGACGGACTTCTGGCGCTTCTACCAACTCGTCCAGGGACCCTCGGGGCTCGCTGCCGAAATGGGCAGGCGGGTGGGCTGAGTCGCGCTCGAGTCTCCGACCGACTGGGCGCATCGAGCTGCCTCGGCTGCCTGCGGGTCAAAGGCCGGACGGCGACGCCGGTCGGTAGCCATGGCGGCGACGACCAGACATCGTATGCGTGGCGGTGGGAAGGGCGGCGCGAGGCGAACGACCTATGGCGCCACGAATCCGGACGCGGCACCCGTGTGGGTACCGCGTCCATGGTGTCTCAGGTCGATCGAGGGCGGAGCCTTCGACGCATCGGAGCTCAGCCCATCGTGAGGGCCATCACCGCCTTCTGGGCGTGGAGCCGGTTCTCCGCTTCGTCGAAGGCGGCCGACTTGGGCCCGTCGATGACCGCGTCGGCGACCTCGACGTTGCGATCCGCCGGCAGCGGATGCATCCAGATGGCGTCGTCCCTGGTCAGGGCCATGCGCCGCTCATCAGAGATCCAATCGGTGTACTTGGCTGCGATCTTCGCGCCCTCCTCGTCGGAGACGCCCTGCGTGAAGGCACCCCACGACTTGGCGTAGACGACGTCGGCCTCCTCGAAGCCGGCGTCGAACTGGTCGAGCTTCTCCAGCTTGCCGCCGGCCCGGGCGGCGTTGGCCTCAGCCTCGGCCATGATGTCCGGCATCAGCGCGAACTCGGGCGGATGGACCAGCTTGACGTCCATGCCGAAGCGGGTGGCCGCCAGCAGCAGCGACTGCGGCACCGAGATCGGCTTCTGATAGGAGGACGCGTAGGCCCAGCTGATGGTGATGGACTGTCCCTTGAGGCGGCCCTTCTTCTCGATGATGGTCATCAGGTCCGCCAGGATCTGGAAGGGGTGATAGATCTCGCACTGCATGTTGAGCACCGGCACGCGGGACGCCGCCGCGACGTCGCGGATGTACTGGTTGCCCTCGCCGAAGGTGACGTGCCGGATGGCGATGCCGTCGTTGTAGCGGCCCAGGATCTCGCCGATCTCGGTGGCCGTGTCGCCGTGTGCGATCTGTGTGGTGCGGCTCTCCATGAACATGCCATGGCCGCCGAGCTGGGCCATGCCCGCCTCGAACGAGGCGCGCGTGCGCGTGCTGGAGAAGAAGAACAGCATGGCCAGTGTCTTGTCCAGCAGGTAGGCGTGTCGCTCACCCAGGGCGCGCTTGCGCTTGAGGTCGAAGGCCACGTCCAGCGCGGTCTCGATCTCCTCGTTGGTCCAATCCGACAACGCGATGAGGTCGCGGCCGCGGAGTCCGGTCTGCATCTGACTGCCTCCTACTCGGCCTTGCCGAGGACCAGGGTCAGCAGCGCCATGCGCATGACCACGCCGTTGAAGGCCTCTACCCAGTAGCGGCCGAAACGTGTCTCGTCGACATCGGTGGTGAGCTCGTCCATGCGCGGCAGGCTGTGCAGCACGAAGGCATCGCGCTTGGCCTTCTGGTGCAGCAGCTCCAGGTTGACGACGTACTCGGGCGGCGTCAGGCCCTTCTCGACGTCCGCCGAGTCGACGCGACCCTTGGTGTAGTCGGCCTGCACGACCGGCTCCATGTAGATGACGTCGGCCTCGCCGATGACGTCGCGGATGTCGCCGACCTCGCGGTAGTAGGTCGAGCGCTCATCGAGCTCGGCCTTGAACTCGGGTAGCAGGCTCATCTCCTCGGGGCCGATGATGATGGCCTCCATGTCGAAGCGGGACATGGCATAGAGGATCGAGTGCATCGTGCGCATGCGCATGTCACCGACCAGGATGAGCTTGAGCCCGTCGAGCGTGCCCTTCTCCTTCCAGATGGTGTAGAGGTCGGTCAGCACCTGCGTGGGGTGCTCGCCCCAGCCGTCGCCACAGTTGATGACCGGGACCGACGACCACTTGGCGGCCTCGTGCGGCGCCCCCTGCTGGAAGTGGCGGATGGCGATGACGTCGCCGTAGTACTCCAGCATGTGGAAGGTGTCCTTGATCGACTCCATGTAGAAGTCGCCGGCTCGGGTCATCTTGGCGTCGCTGAAGCCGAGCACGTGCCCGCCCAGGCGGTGCATGGCTGCCTCGGTGGAGAGGCGCGTACGCGTCGAGGGCTGGTAGAACGCGGTCAGCAGCGTCTTGTCGGCCAGCAGGTCGGTGTTGCGGCGGTCGCGCGCGATGGGGGCCAGGTCGTCGGCCACCTGGAAGATGCGCAGGTACTCGTCGCGGGTCATGTCCTTGAGCGACAGGATGTCGCGTCCTCGGAAGCTTCTCATGGGAGTGCGTCTCTCTCCTTCTACTGTGGATGTGGGGCGGCGGGCGAGCGTCGGGCGCCGCTGAAGATCACGGCCACGGTCTCGTCTGGACCAACGATACCGTCGCGCGCGAGCGAGATGAGGCCGGCTAGGCCGGCGGTGCCCGTATGGTCGGCATCGATGCCGACATCGGGGAGGGCCAGGGCGTTGGCCTCGTGCAGCGTGGCCTCGTCGACCACGACCGGGCGGCCACCGGTCAGCAGCATCGCCCGGACGACCGCGAGCCAGTCGTAGGTCTCATCGTCGAGGATGCCGTGGGCGATCGACACCGGCTCGCTCTCCCAGGCCCACATGTAGTCGGAGCGGTGGTGGGCCGCCTGCGAGATGGCACCCTCGACGGCTTCCGCGATCGACGGCCGTGCCGGCCGCGACCTCGAGGTGCTCGAGGGTCCGCTCGTAGGCCCGGGCGAGGGGGTAGCCGCCCTGCGTCTGGACGGTGTCGATGATTGGCAGCCGTGCGAGCTGCCCGAGTGCGACCGACTCCTGCAGGGCCATCGCTGCGGCCGACGCGAAGGCGCCGCCACCGACGTGGATGACGAGGCGATGGAGCGCCGAGGCATCGTCGGGCAACTGGTCGATGAGCTCCCAGCCCAGCGTGGCACCGCCCTCGATGGCGAGTCCGTTCAGGTTGCCCTGCACGGTGAAGGGCACGGCACCGTCCGCGATCGCCTGCAGCAGTCGATGCACCGTCGGGTCGCCGGTTTCCCCGGGCTGCCGGTCGCAGACTTCGATGTGCGCCTTGAGGGAACGCAGACGGGCGATGACCGCCTCCTCCGCGGTGGGTGGCACGAACACCAGCAAGCGTCGCCGCGCGGCGCGGGCGACGACCGCAGCAGCCAGCGCGGCATTGCCGCAGGAGGCGATCGCCAGCGGCGCATCCGGATCGGCCAGGCCCAGGGCGGTCGCCACCTGCAGCCCCAGCATCACGCCCATCAGGTGTCGCGCCTTGTGCGAGCCGGACACGTTGCCGGTCTCGTCCTTGACCCACACGCCACCAGCGGGCGCGAACCCGAGCTGCTCGTCGAGGCTGCTCGAGCGCACGATGGGTGTGGCCCGGAAGCCGTGGCCGTCCACCTCGGCGATGGCTTCGTCGAGACCGCAGACGAGATCGACGAAGCGGCCGTCACTCCAGCCGGCGGCACGAGCCACGTGGTAGGCGTGGAAGCGCCGGCGATAGCGCACGAAGGGGTTGGGGCTCTGCTCCTCGTCGGCCATCGCCATGACGGCGGGGTCCAGCACGCGCCGCAGCACGTGGTCGATGTCGTCGCCCGGCGCCGCCGCCGGACAGGCCCAGGTGAACGGCGCGTCGGGCGACACCACCGCGCCGCAGCCCGCGCAGACGAGGCGGCTGGCCATGGTGGCGGTCGCCTCGCTACTCCTGATGCCGGCCACCATCACCCGGCGACCTCGGCGTTGAACTCGTCGATCATGGCGTCCCAGCGGTGTGCGATCTGGCGCGTCTCGACCCAGAAGTCCTGGCTGGCACGGGCGGTGAACTCCTCGAACGTGACGCCCTGCTGCTCGACCCACGTGTAGTAGCCCAGGTTGAACATGCGCAGCCGATCCTCGTGCGTGCACTCGAGCATGTCGGCGGTGTCGACCGCGTCGAGGAAGGCGGCGCGCACCTCGCCCGCGGCGGCGTCGTCGAAGGTGCCGCGATGATCGCGCGCCACGATGCGGTCGATCTCCGAGGCGTACATGCCGGCACCGTCGGTGGCCACCGTGGCGATGACATCCCGGGGCCCCAGTTGCTGCTGCTTGGCAACCTTGATGGCCGCCAGCACGTTGCAGATCGAGGAGAAGCCGAAGGAGCAGAGCTGGTCGACGACCGCCTGCGGCACACCCATGCGCTCGCGCAGGTGTCGATAGCCGGCCTCCGTGTTGAAGAGCACCAGCAGGTTGTCCGTCGCCTTGTCGCTGACGTCGACGATGAAGTCGGTGTTCATGGCGTTGTGGATCAGCGGCACGTGCTTGTCGCCGATGCCCTGGATGTTGTGCTCGCCGAAGCCGTTGTAGAGCAGCGTCGGACACTCCAGCGCCTCCACCGCAGCGATGCGCGTGCCGTGGCGCTCCTTGAGGTAGTCGCCCGCGCCGATGGCGCCTGCGGAGCCGGTGGCGGAGGTGAAGACCGACAGGCGCAGATTCGGGTCGGTCTGCGCGAGCGTCTCGAAGACGTGCTCGATGGCGCGGCCGGTCAGCAGGTAGTGGCCGATGTGGTTCCCGAACTCGCTGAACTGGTTGAAGATGACGGTGTCGGGATCGCGGTCAAGCTCGGCGCACTTGTCGTAGATCTCCTTGACGTTGGACTCCGTGCCGGGCGTGCGGATGATGTCGTCCGGAGACGTCACCCAGGCGGCCAGCCAGTCGAAGCGCTCCTGGCTCATGCCCTCAGGCAGCACCGCCACGCCGTGGGCCCGCATGATGCGGCTGACGGCCACGCCGCCACGGCAGTAGTTGCCGGTCGATGGCCACACCGCACGCTGGCTCGCAGGGTCGAACTGGCCGGTCACGATGCGCGGCGCCAGGCAGCCATAGGCGGCGATGAGCTTGTGCGAGCCGATCATGGGGAAGCGGTCGCCGAGCAGGACCACGATGGGGGAGGGCACACCCGTCAGCTCGGGCGGCAGCACGATGTGCGCGGGCAGCGCCACGGGCTCGGCCACGCCGAACTCGTTGTACCAGTGCGCGCGGAAGAGGTTGCGCGGATGTGGCCCGGCGGGGTCCACGGCCGCCACCTCCGCGCGGGTCTCGGCCGGGATGGTGGCGGGGTCGGCCAGCTGGGCGAACGTGGGCATGACGATGCCGGCGTCGCGGAAGCGCTGCACGGAGCTCGCGTAGACCTGCTGGTCCACCACCTCTCGCTCGAGTCCCAGTCGCCGCATCGCATCCTCCGTGGTCGTTGTCATCGCCTGCCGCTGCAGGGCAGGGCCGTACCCCGTGAGGATGACGGGTACGAACGGACCCTGCCTGCGAGTCGCGCGGCATGAGCGCTGTCGGTTCGTCTAGCCATACGCTGTGACTTCAGGGTAGGGTTCCGCTAGGGCCAGATGGCCCCGCATGAAGCACGAATGGCAGGACACCGTGGACTTCGAACTCAACGGCGTGACCACCTCGGTCGACATCGAGCCGGGCATGACCCTGCTGCAGATGCTCCGCGAAGGCCTCGGCCTCCGCTCCATGAAGGATGGCTGCGCGCCCGAAGGGTCCTGCGGCGCCTGCACTGTCATCGTCGACGGCCGGGCAGTCGTCTCCTGCGCCCAGCCGGCGGAACGCTTCGAAGGTCGAGCCGTGGAGACGCTCGAGGGGCTGCCGGCGGATACCCGCGACCTGTGGGCCGACGCGTTCAGCGCCACCGGTGCGTCGCAGTGTGGCTATTGCACGCCGGGCATCGTGATGAAGGCCGAGGCCCTGCTGCGCCGCGAGGACGAGCCCGAGCGGGATGTCATCACCAAGGCGCTGGCGGGCAACCTCTGCCGCTGCACCGGCTACCTGTCGATCATCGATGCCATCGAGTCCGTGGTAGTCGCGCGACACGGCGGCGCACGTCCGCAGCCGCACGCCGGTGAGGCTGTCGGCGATCCTGCCCCCAAGTACCGCTCCCGTGAGCAGGTGCTGGGCATGCAGGAGTACGTGGCCGACCACGTCGTGCCAGGGATGCTCCACGGCGCCCTGCGCTTCTCCGACCATCCGCGCGCGGTCGTGAAGGCCATCGATACGTCAGCGGCGGCAGCCGCGCCGGGCGTGGTCGCCGTCGTCACCGCGGCCGACGTTCCGGGCAAGCGCAACCAGGGACTCATCTACGACGACTGGAACCAGTTCATCGCGGTGGGCGAGACGACGCACTACGTGGGCGACGTCCTCGCCGCTGTCGCCGCGGAGACGCGAGCCCAGGCCCGGGCGGCGGCCGCGCTCATCGAGGTCGAGTACGAGGTCCTCGAGCCGGTGACCGACCCCTTCGAGGCCATGGCCGAGGGCGCCCCGCTCGTCGGCGCGAAGGCCGGCAACATCCTCTCCGAATCGGCCTACCAGCGCGGTGATGTCGAGGCTGCCATCGCCGCCTCCGCCCACGTCGTCTCCGACAGCTTCAAGACCGCCTCCATCGAGCATGCCTACCTGGAGCCGGAGTCGAGCCTGGCCGTGCCGCAGACCGGCGAGGGGCCGCGCATGCTCGTCCTGTCACAGGGCCAGGGTGCCTGGGAGGACCGTCGCCAGATCGCCTCGCTGCTGGGCTGGGAGCCGGCGGACGTGCTGGTGACCCAGGTGGCGACCGGCGGTGCCTTCGGCGGCAAGGAGGACCTCAACGTCCAGGGTCACGCGGCACTGCTGGCGCTGGCCGCCGACCGCCCGGTGCTGCTGGCCCTCTCGCGAGCCGATTCGTTGCGCTTCTCCATCAAGCGGCACCGCTTCTGGATGGAGTACACGGTGGCCTGCGATGCCGAGGGCCACCTCACCGCCGTCAAGGCGCGCTTCATCGGTGACAACGGCGGGTATGCCAGCGTCGGGGCCAAGGTCCTCGAGCGCGCTGCCGGCCACGCCTGCAGCGCCTACATCGTGCCCAACGTCGACGTCCGGGCCAATGCCATCCTGACCAACAACCCGCCCTGCGGTGCCATGCGCGGCTTCGGTGCCAACCAGGCCAACTTCGCCATGGAGACGCTGCTCGACCGCCTGGCCGAGGCGGTCGGCATCGACGGCTGGGAGATCCGCTGGCGCAACGCGCTGGCCGAGGGCGATCGGTTCGGCACGGGCCAGAAGCTCGGACCAGGCGTGGGCCTGAAGGAGACGCTGCTGGCAGTCAAGGACCAGTACAAGAGCGCCCGCTACGCGGGCATCGCCTGCGGCGCCAAGAACACCGGCATCGGCAACGGCATGAAGGAGTACGGCCGCGCCGTCTTGCGCCCCGAAGGCGACGGCAAGCTCACCGTCTTCCACTCCTGGACGGAGATGGGACAGGGCACGCACACGGTGATGCGCCAGATCGCCGGCGACGAGCTCGACCTCCGGCCAGAGGCGATCAGCGTCGTCGTCGACACCAGCCATGAGCTCGACACCGGCATCACCACGGCCTCCCGCGCGACGATGCTGGGCGGTCGTGCCGTGCTGCAGGCCTGCCAGGCGCTGCGGGCGGAGATGACCAGGCGACGCTGCCGCCTCGACGACCTCGCCGGCGAGGAGTTCCCGGCCGAGGTCCTCGTCGACTGGACCACGCCGCTCGGTGCCGACGTGGAGGAGCCCGTCACCCACTTCGGCTACGGCTGGGCCACGCAGGTCTGCATCCTCGATGACGAGGGTCGCATCGAGAAGTTCATCGCTGCGCACGACGTGGGCAAGGCCCTGGACCCGCTGATGCTGGAGGGCCAGGTCGTGGGCGGTGTGCACATGGGCCTGGGTCACTCGTTGAGCGAAGCCTTCGAGACCGAGGGTGGCTTCCCTGTGACCGACACCGTCAAGTCGCTCAACATCATCCCCGCGTCCGGCATGCCGCCGGTGGAAACCATCCTCATCGAGGAGTACCAGCCCGAGGGGCCGTACGGCGCCAAGGGCATGGGCGAGGCCGTGCTCGTGCCGACGGCGGCCGCTGTCGCTGGTGCGCTCTACGCCTTCGACGGGATCCGGCGCACGGAGCTGCCGATGCGCGACTCGAGTGCAGCCCTGGCAGCAGTGCCCAAGCTGCGACGACGCAAGGCCGGCTGATCGGCACCCTGTCCGTCGCCTGAGCGGCATTCGGACTGTCGCCTGACCGGCACCCGGGCCGTCGCATCAGCGCCTCCGACTGCCCTCTCGCGATGTTGGCGCTACCGTGTGGCGTGCGCAGGAGGAGTCCCAGGTCATGCGGTTCGGTCGCTCAGTCATCATCCCGTCGATCGCGTTCGTCATCTGCCTGGTCGGCATCGGGGCAGCCGCGCCCGCGATGGCGACGGAAGATCCAGCCTACGAGCTGCCGGCGCCGGCCGGCACGGCCCTGGACGTCTGGCAGGGCAACGGCAGCGGCCAGTTCCGGGGCGACGGCGAGGAGTACGCCTTCGACTTCGTCGCGGCTGAAGGCCCCACGCGCTTCACCGTCGCCGCGGCACGTGGCGGTACCGTCATCGGCGCCCGCAGCGGTGTCCGCGGTGGCCGTTGCGACGCGCCCGGCGATGCCGGCCGACCGGCCTGCTGGCGAGACGTCAACTACGTCCTCATCGACCACGGAGACGGCACGTCCGGCCTGTACTCGCACCTTCGCGCGGGCCAGTCGCCCGTGCGCATCGGCGAGGTGGTCAGCACCGGCCAGCCCATCGGCATCGCCGGCAACAGCGGCTGGACCGACCGCACGAGCCTGCGGTTCCAGGTACAGCGCACGCCGCCATGGAACGAGCGTGGCCGGGGTGGCTGGTTCCTGACCGAGTCGCTCCCGGTCGGCTTCTCGGATGCCGAGGTCCTGGCCCTGCGGCCCGACGGTGTCCCGCAGTCCGAGGACGTCTTCGACTCGGGCAACCCCGGGCCGGGGTTCGAGCCCTTCCGCTTCCGCGCGCGGCCGGCCGGGCTGCCCGCCAACGTGCCGTTGGAGCCCGGCGCCGCCGGCCGAGATCAGTGCTGCCTACCAGGCCGACACCGCGACGGGCTTCGGTCTCCACATCGCTCCGCCGCTCGACGCCGTCAGCGCCACGACCGACCCCGACGTCATCCCGGGGCCGCAGGCCCGGCCGCTCTTCGGCGGCGAGCTCGCCTTCGCTGGCTGTGCCGCGGGGGCGTCGGCATCGCTGGGCCGCATGGTGGCCGTCAGCACGGAGGTCGATGGGACGCCCTACCTCGCGATCCACGGCGGTCTCAGCTCGATCGACCCGACGCTCCTGGAGCGAGACCCGGCGCTCCCGTTGATCGTCGGCCCCAACGATGCCATCGGCCACTTCGGGCTCAGCCAGCCGCGGCCCGATGACCAGTCGCTCGATTGCCCCCTGGCCGACCCAGCGACGGGCGACCTCTTCGTAGCCATCTTGCGTGACGGGGCCATCAGCCCCGAGGGTGAGATCATCGCCGGCACGCCGGTCTCACCAGAACCGCTCGTCGGCGAGCACGGCTACGAGGGCTTCGCCTGGTGGCAGGGTCCCGTGGTGGGCGTCGAGGTGGCGCAGGAGCCCGGCCGACCGCGGGCTCGCTGGAACGACCGGACGCCGGCAAGCGGTTCCCACGTCGCCTTCGGTGACACCGTGCGCCTCGTCGCCCGCGTGCGCGACGTGGCCGACATCGCCCAGGTCCGTTTCCGTGCCTGGTACCCACGCTGGCCGCAGGTCGATGCCAGCCGCGAGCTGACCTCGTTCGACCCGACGACCTCCTGGCGCGAGCTGGCCCTGTGTGCCGCGCCGCTCGACGGCCGTCTGCGAGGGTTCGGCAGCCTATGCCGATGGGACGGCGATGCGCGGGACGCGAGGGTCACCTACGTGTGGGACCCGCAGGTGGCACGCCCCCAGCCCAGCGCGCCCTGGCTCCCGCCGGCCGAGCGGGCCATCACCCGTGACAGCAGCACCTGCGTGCCGGTGTCGCTCGCGGTCGAGGTCATCGATCGAGCCGGCCACGTCTACTCGCAGGTCGAGCGCTTGCCGCTGCCGACCGAGTGCGACGATCGTCGGGCGCAGTCGGCCGTGGGTGCCCGCCTGCTCTACCTCGATCCCCTCGTGCCGCCGCGAGCACCGGCGCCGCGCGGCACCGTCAGCGATCGTGGCTGGCCGCCGGTCTACGAGCCCGACCCGCTGAAGGGAGCCATCGTCTGGCGTGACCGCTCGGACAACGAGGATGGCTTCACCATCTACGCGCGGCGGCACTGGTTCGAGGCCGACTGCTCGGTGACCAAGGGCCCCTGGAAGAAGGTGACCAGCGTCGCGCCCGGAGTGGAGCGCTACCGGCCCAACCACCAGCGAGTGCAGCGGTCGCTGCCGGTTCCCGATCGGGTGCAGGACGTGCCCGGCTGGATGGCCTACTGGGAGTTCGCCGTGAGTGCCTACAACGAGGCCGGTGAGACCGCCAAGGTGCCCGTCGGTGGCTTCCTCGGCGGCTCCGAGGGCTTCTGCGACCCCGGTCTCGTGCCGCCGCCGGAGCTGGAGCCCTGAGCCTGGGTCGCCACTCACCCTTCGGCCGGTCGGCCCGCAGGGCGCGTGCAAGCAGGCCCGCCGACCGACCGTCGTCGCCTGAGGGCGAGGAGGCCCCACGCGAGGGCGGCATCGCCCGCCTGACCGGTGTGCCCTGGGGCCGGCTGCTGGGCTACCTGCGACCGCACCTGCGACTCTTCAGCGTGGCGGTCGTGGCGCTGCTCATCTCGACCGGCTTCGGCCTGCTGCTGCCGCTCGTCGTCGGCAGCCTGGTGGGCGAGGTCGTCGGTGCCGGCGACACGGCCGGTCTCGACCGGCTCTTGCTGATGCTTGCCGGCATCACGCTCGTGCTGGCCGTGTCGGGCTTCGTCCAGACGTGGTCGCTGGGCGTGGTCGGCGAGCGCATCGTGGCGCGCCTGCGGGCCCAGGTCTTCGACCGGCTGGTCACGCTCGAGCTCGATTTCTACGTGCGCCGTCGGGTGGGCGAGCTCATCTCGCGTCTCTCGAGCGACGTGACCCAGGTGCGCACGATGCTGACGCAGACGCTGACCTCGCTGCTGTCGTCACTGCTGGGGCTGATCGGCGCCATCGCCGTGCTCTTCGTGCTCAGCCCGGACCTGCTGCTGGTGATCCTGGCGCTGGCGCCGACCATCGTCATCATCGCGGTCATCTTCGCCCGGCCGCTGCGGCGCCTCTCGACCCGCGTGCAGGATGCCATCGCGGCCTCCACGACCACGGCAGAGGAAGCGCTCAGCGGCATCCGCGTGGTCAAGTCGTTCGGGCGCGAGGAGTGGGAACGCCATCGCTACGGCGAGGACCTGCGGGACGTGGTGGGCATGGCCACGCGGCTGGTGACCTGGCGTGGCCTCTTCGGCTCGATGATGACGGTGCTCGGCTTCGGCACGCTCATCGTGCTGCTCTGGTTCACCGGCCACCAGGTCATCGAGGGCACGCTCACCATCGGGGCGCTCACGGCCTTCCTGCTGTACGGCATCACCATCGGCACGAGCCTGTCATCCATCGCCGGCATCTACGGCCAGTTCCAGGAGGGCGCAGGCGCGGTGGCGCGCGTCTTCGAGATCATCGACGAGCGACCCACCATCCGCGACGATGCCTCGGCGCAGCCCGTGGGTGAGCTCGCCGGACGCATCACCTTCGAGCACGTCAGCTTCGGCTACGGCCCCGAGCGCGCGGTGCTGCGTGACATCGACCTCGACATCGCCCCCGGCGAGGTGCTCGCGGTGGTGGGTCCGTCCGGTGCCGGCAAGACCACCCTCTGCAACCTCATCCCGCGACTCTGGGACGTGAGCGAGGGACGCATGCTCGTCGATGGGCGTGACGTGCGCGAGCTGCGCCTGCGCAGCCTGCGCCAGGCCATCTCGCTGGTGCCGCAGGACGCCACCATCTTCGGCGGCACGGTCGAGGAGAACATCCGCTACGGCCGCCTGGACGCCAGCGCCGACGAGCTCGTCGCCGCCGCGCAGGCGGCCAATGCGCACGACTTCATCGAGGCGCTGCCGGACGGCTACGCCACCGTGGTGGGCGATCGTGGCACGCGACTCTCCGGTGGCCAGCGCCAGCGGGTCGCCATCGCGCGCGCCATCCTGAAGGACGCGCCCATCCTCATCCTCGACGAGGCCACGTCCTCGCTCGACAACCAGTCCGAGCGGCTGGTGCAGGAGGCGCTGGCGCGGCTGATGCAGGGCCGCACCACGGTGGTGGTGGCCCACCGGCTCTCGACCATCCGCGCCGCCGACCGCATCGCCGTGCTCGACGACGGCTGGCTGCTGGAGCTGGGCACGCATGACGAGCTGCTTGCGACCGACGGGCTCTACGCGCACCTCTGGCGGCTGCAGGCCTCCGAGCGCCCGCGTCCCGAGGCCTCGAGCGCCGGCGGTCGCTGCTCAGACGACGGCCTGAGGAGCCGTCCGCGCCCGTCGATGACCCCGATAGGATGACGGCGTGACCTCCCCGACCACGAGGATGCGTTCGTCTCTGCCTGCCACCGCGCAGCGGGACGAACGTGCATGCCTACACGCTGGGCGACTGGGGTCTGCTGGCCGCCATCGCGCTCATCTGGGGCTCATCGTTCCTGTTCGTGGAGATCGGCCTGCGTTCCTTCGCACCGGGCGTCATCACGCTGGCCCGCATCGCGCCTCGGCGCCGGGCACGCTGGCCCTGTTCGCCCGGGCCCGGGCCCCGGTCGAGCGGCGAGGACTGGGGCCGCATCGCCCTCCTCGGCGTCGTCTGGATGGCCCTGCCGCTGACGCTGTTGCCCATCGCGCAGCAGTCGATCAACTCGAGCGTGACCGGCATGATCAACGGGGCCATGCCCATCTTCACCGCGGCCTGGGCGACGTACCTGCTGCGTCGCGCTGCCGGGCTGGCGCCAGCTGCTGGGCATCGGCCTCGGCTTCGTCGGCATCGTGCTGGTCTTCCTGCCCGGAGCTGCAGGCGGGACCGACGAGGTGGTCGGTGCCTGCCGTGGCGCTGTTCGCCATCTCGTTCTACGGTCTGGCCACCAACCTGGCGGTGCCGCTGCAGCAGAAGTACGGCTCGCTGCCGGTCATCTTCCGGGTGCAGCTGGTGGCGCTGGCTGATCGTGGCGCCCATCGGCCTGGCGCAGCTGCCCGGCCTCGTCGTGGTCGTGGGAGGCGGCGCTGGCGATGCTGCCGCTGGGCGTGCTGGGCACGCGGCGTGGCCTTCGTCCTGATGGCCACGCTGACCGGCCGCGTGGGCGGCCCGCGGGCCTCGGTCGCGATCTACTTCCTGCCCGTCGTGGCCATCGCCCTGGGCGTGCGTCATCCTGGGCGAGACGGTGGCGCCGATCGCCCTCGTCGGTGTCGTGCTCGTCATCGCCGGCGCCTGGTTCGCCTCACGCCGCGAGTCGTAGTCCGAGCGACCCCCGCGGCCGACGATCCTCAGTGCAGCTTGGCTCGTTCCTCGCTCGTGACCTCTTCGAGCGGCTTGCCCATGATGATCATGCCCAACACGTCGTCGGGCGTGACGTCGTCGCGGTTGACGATGCCCACGATCTTGCCGTGGTACATGACGGCGATGCGGTGCGAGAGGTCGAAGACGTCGTGGATGTCGTGGCTGATGAGGAAGATGCCGATGCCCTCCTTCTCCAGCTGCTTGATGAGGTCGCGCACCTGCGCCGTCTCGGCCGGGCCGAGAGCGGCGGTGGGCTCGTCCATGATCAGGATCCTGGCGTTGAAGTGCACGGCGCGCGCGATGGCCACGGCCTGACGCTGGCCGCCGGACAACGACTTCACCGGTGACTTGAAGTTCTGGAAGTTCGGGTTCAGGCGCGCGATGACCTCGCGCGTCGCTGCCTCCATGGAGGCGTCATCGAGGTTGCCCATGCGCGTCTTGAGCTCGCGACCCAGGAACATGTTGGCGGGTGCATCCTGGTTGTCGGCCAGGGCCAACGTCTGGTAGATGGTCTCGATGTTGTACCTCTTGGCTTGGCGCGGGTTCTGGATCTCCGCCGTCTTGCCATCGACCAGGATCTGGCCGCTGTCGGGTGGACGCGCGCCCGACAGGCACCGCATCAGCGTCGACTTGCCGGCACCGTTGCCACCCACCAGGCCCATGACCTCACCGGGGTACAGATCGATGCTGACGTCGTCGACGGCGTGCACGCCGCCGAAGGAGACCCGGATGTTGCGCATCTCCACCAACGGCGTCCCGCTGGTGTCGACGCGCGCGCGAACCTCGGCCTCCGGCTCGGGGACGGGCTCTGACGCCGTGGCGATGTCTTCGGCGGTCATGAGGAGGCCCTCCTGCGATAGGCGGTATCGATGCCGACGGCGACGACGAGAACGATGCCGACGACGATGTTCTGCTGGGCGGTGTCGAAGCCGATGAGCACCATGCCCGACTGCAGCGTCTGCATGAACAGGGCGCCCAGGATGGCACCGGGGATGGTGCCGATGCCGCCGGCGAACGAGGTGCCACCGATGACGGCTGCGGCGATGACGAAGAGCTCGTTCCACTGGCCCAGCGCGTTGGTAGCCGCATCCAGGCGGCCCGAGGTGATGGCGGCACTGATGGCCACCAGCACGCCCATCAGCGCGAAGGTCAGCATCAGCGTGCGGCGCACGTTGATGCCGGACAGCTCCGCGGCTTCAGGGTTGCCGCCGATGGCGAAGACGTAGCGGCCGAACTGGCGCCGTCGCGCGATCCAGGTCATGACCGCGGCCACCGCGATCATGATGAGCACGGGGTAGGCGATACCGGTGGAGAGGATGAGCCCGCCCTCGGGGACCTCGATACCGTTGGCCTCCGCGTAGCGCGCCGCCACGCGGATGGGCCACTCGTAGGCGTTGACCACCCAGACCGCGCCCAGCACGAGTACGCTGCCGACACCGATGATCATGACCTCGGCCCACATCGGCCTGGTCGGGAAGTCGAAGGCCTGGCGCCGCCGGCGAGCCATGACCACCAGCAGGACCAGACCGATCACCACGATGATGCCAAGGATCCAGCTCAAGGTGGCGGAGCCGACGCCGAGGTCCATGCCCAACCGCCCCAGCGAACCTTCGGTGCCACCGCCGATGGCGCTGAAGTTGGGATCCAGCGGCGCGATGGTGCGGCCGCTGGCGAGCAGGAACGCACCGCCGCGCCAGACCAGCATGCCGCCCAGCGTGACGATGAAGGCAGGGATGCCGAGGAATGCGATAAGGAAACCCTGGCCGGCGCCGATGGCTGCGCCGAGCGCGAGGCCGACGGTCAGCGCGATGATCCAGGTGAAGGAGTTGTCGAAGCCGATGAGGTCGGGCAGGACCTCCTTCTGCACGATGGCCATCACCATGGCGATGAACCCGAGCAGCGAGCCGACCGAGAGGTCGATGTTGCGCGAGACGATGATGAGCACCATGCCGGTGGCCATGACCGCGACCGACGCGGTCTGGACGGACAGGTTGAAGAGGTTGCGCGGCGTCAGGAAGCTGCCGCCAAAGATGGAATCGCCACCCTGGCCGAAGACGCGTGAGGCGATGTCGAAAAGGATCCAGGCCACCGCCAGCGCGATCATCAGGCCCAGCAGGCGGCCGTCGATCTCCGTGGCGCGGTAGAGCGCCCCGCCCGCGCGTTTGAACTCACCGAACGTGCCGCCGCCTGGCCCCGCGCCAGGTTGCGACGAGCCCGCTGCCGGGGTCTTCTCGGCAGGGGTCGCCGGGGTGTCACTCATGCGTGTCCTCCCCAGCAGTACGTGCTGTCTCGTGTGGGCATTGCCGCATAGAGTACGCGCCCCGCGCGGCTCGTGGCCGTCGCAGGGCGCGTATCGGCTATCGGATCGTGAAGCCTAGCCGCAGGCCTCGACGGTGCCGGCCTCCACGCCGGCGCAGAGCTCGTCAGTGCTGATCCAGCCAGCGTCGACGATGACCTGCAGGTTGTCCTGCGTGATCGGCGTTGGTGCCAGCAGGATGGATTCCATGGCGATGCCCTTGGGGCCAGACGAGAACGTGGACAGGCCTTCGGGCGTCTCGCCCGCGCACAGCGCAAGGGCCAGCTCGCCGCCGGCCTTGCCCAGCTCGCGGGAGTCCTTCCACACGGTCACGGTCTGGGTGCCGAGCGCGACGCGGTTGAGGGCCGCTGTGTCCGCGTCCTGGCCGGAGACCGGGACCACGCCGTCGAGGCCCTGGGCCGCGAGGGCGGCGATGGCGCCGCCGGCAGTGCCGTCATTGGAGGCCACGACCGCGTCGACCATGTTGTCGTTGTCGGTCAGGATCTGCTCCATGTTGCGCTGGGCCACGGCGGGATCCCAGTTGTCGGTGTACTGCTCGCCGACGTTGACGATGTCACCGGCATCGATGGCGGCCTGCAGGACCTCCTGCTGGCCCCCGCGCAGGAAGTCTGCGTTGGGGTCGGCCGCGTTGCCCTTGATGAAGACGTAGTTGCCGGTCGGCTGGACCTCGTAGATGGCGCGAGCCTGCATGCGCCCGACCTCGACGTTGTCGAAGGTGACGTAGTAGGCACCCGGTGTCTCGGTCTCGAAGAGGCGGTCATAGGCGATGACCGGGATGCCCTCTGAGAGAGCAGCCTCGACGGCCGGCAGGACGGCTTCAGTGTCCTGGGCCAGGATGATCATGACATCCGCGCCCTGGTTGATGAGCTGCTCGACGTCGGTCAGCTGCTTCTCTGCAGACGACGCGGCGTCGGTCGAGATGTACTGACCTCCGGCCTCATCGAGCACGGCCTTGATCGCCGGCTCGTCACGCAGCGCCCAGCGCTCCTCCTGGAAGTTGTTCCAGGACACGCCCACGACGCACGCATCATCCTGCGCGGCAACGGCGCCGATGCTGGCCATGCTGCCAGCGGCGGCGACGGTCAGGGCCATGAGCCCGACGACGCCCTTCTTCATGTTCCGCATTCGCGGTCCTCCTCCTGTGTGGAACGGGGGAACGTTCCCCCATCTGGGGAACGACTTCGCTCCGAGATCGGAACGTTTGCGTTCCTTCGCCCGAAGATTACCGCACGCACATGCCGCGGATGTCAACTCTTGGGGCCGATTCTTGGAAGCGCTTACAGCCGACGCCGCGCGCAACCGTTTGCCTAGGTCCGGCGCAGCGTCAGCGCCCGGTCAGGACGTAGCAGGAAGGGCGCCAGGTAGCCCGGCAGGTTGGAGAACGGCAGCACGTCCGGATGCAAGTCGATGCCGAGCTCGTCGCGCATGAACGAGCGCCGGGACCCGATGCGAGCCCACATCTCCGGGAAGTCGGCGGCCAGGGCTGCGCGCAGTGCCTCGTCGGCGAGCGCGAAGGGGCTCTCCATGTTGGTGGTGAAGTACTCCGTCCCGGTCGCCGGGATGACATCCGACTCCAGCACCATGCCCGACCGAAGCTCGAGCCGCCGAGCCGGGTCCGATGGGGGAGTGCAGCCACTCCTCGAGGCTGATGAGATGGCCTGGTGTCAGGAAGATGCCGAAGAACGGATCAGCCAGCCGCTCGTCGATGATGGCCTGCAGCGCCCCGCCGGTCTGGCCCACGTGAAGGGCCTCGAGCCACGTCGCCACGGCCTCGAAGTACGGTGCAACGAGCTTCTCCACGTAGTCGCCGATCCCGCTGGGCAGGTCGCCGGCGTCAGCCGCGACGAAGCCCGCGCGACAGTCGAGCGCGCCCCACAGGCCGTACGCCACGGTGAAGCGGTCCCCGCGCTCGATGGTGCGGTCGGTCGGGCTGAGCAGGCCGAGCGTCGCCCGCGGCCCGCTCGCGAGCATGAGGTGGCACGAGAGCGGCGCGCCGGGCCACTGCAGCAGCCGCACCGCGTCCTGCTCGCTCATCCCCGGGCGGAGGCCGAAGAGCAGCCGCTTGATGCCCTCGGAGGTGTGACACGCCGCGTACTCCATGGCCGCCAGCTGCTCCGGCTCATTGACGGCGCGCAGGCCGGACTCGGGGTCGCTGAAGAGGTCGCCGGCGTTCTCGATGAGCCCGTCGCCGCCCACGGCGGACCGCAGCGTGTCCACGAGGAAGGCCGGCGTCTCCAGCCAGCTCCGGTCCGCCAGCGCCTTCCAGCCGGCGATCCCGATGCGGGCTCCCGGGCCGATACCTTCGGCAACCAGGATGTCCGCCAGCGGGCGTCCGGGTGGACGGGGCATGCCGGGCAGGCTCAGGTCCGGCGCCAGCTCGACGCGCATCGGAAGCGGCGCCTGCCGGCCCATGCCCACGCATTCGATCCCCGTCAGCAGCAGCGGCTCGCCCGCCGGCCGGAGGATGAAGATGGCCTCCTCGAAGCGCGGGTCGAAGCCCGAGAGCCAGGCCAGGTTGGCGCTGTGCTCACGGTCGGCGTAGATGACCAGGGCATCGTAGCCACGCGCCGCCGCCCGCTCGCGTACTCGCTGCAGCCGACCTGCGTAGAGCGCCGGCGGTATCACCGGCATGGCCGCGGGCAGCCCGAAGTCGGGCAGCTCCACGTTCTCCATCCTGGCCTGGGTCATGGGCTCACTCCTCTCGAGGGGAATGCGAACGCCCCGCGCGGCGTTCGCCGGGGCGGGGCGTTCGGGTAGCGGACCTAGGTCTCGACTACGGGCAGGCAGCCACCGAGCCGGGCTCGACGCCCGCGCACAGCTCCTCCTGGCTGATCCAGCCGGCCTCGACGAGGGCGTCGAGGTTGTCCTGGGTGACCGAGACCGGATCCAGCAGCACGGCATTGACCGGCACGCCGCTGGGGCCGTCGCTGAAGACGACCGCGTCCTCGATCTCGTCGAGGGCGGCTCCCTGCGCCAGCGCCACCGCGATGCCGGCCGCTGCAGTCGCCTCGGTGCGGCCGTCGACCCACACCGTCTGCGTCTGGGTGCCCTTGGCGATGCGGTTGAGGGCAGCTCCCTCGGCATCCTGGCCGGAGACCGGGACCACGCCGGCGAGACCCTGCGCGTCGAGCGCCGCGATGGCGCCGCCGGCCGTGCCGTCGTTCTGGGCCACGACCGCGTCGACCATGTTGTCGTTGTCGGTCAGGATCTGCTCCATGTTGCGCTGGGCGATCGCAGGATCCCAGTTGTCGGTGTACTGCTCGCCGACGTTGACGATGTCACCCGCGTCGATGGCGTCCTGCAGGATCTCCATCGTGCCGCTGAAGAGGAAGTCGGAGTTGGGGTCGGCTGCGTTGCCCTTGATGAAGACGTAGTTGCCGGCCGGGACCGTCTCGAGCATGGCGCGGCCCTGCATGCGACCGATCTCGACGTTGTTGAAGCTGACGTAGAAGACGCCCGGGTCCTCGATGAGGCGGTCATAGGCCACGACCGGGATGCCTTCGTCGAGCGCGGCTCGCACGGCCGGCAGGATGGCAACATCGTCCTGCGCCAGGATGATGAGCGCGTCGGCCCCCTGGTTGATGAGGGCCTCGATGTCGGTCAGCTGCTTCTCGATGGACGAAGCGGCGTCGGTGGAGATGTACTGTGCGCCGGCAGCCTCCAGCGCAGCCTTGAGGGCCGGCTCGTCCCACAGGCCCCAGCGCTCCTCCTGGAAGTTGTTCCACGAAACGCCCACGACGAGCTCATCGTCCTGGGCGGTGACGGCGCCGAACGTGCCGACGACGCCGGCGGCGGCGATGCTCAGGGCAGCCAGCCCGGCCACACCTCGCTTGAGGTTCTGCATGCGTGTTCCTCCTCTGGGACCTGGGGTCGGTCCGCACTGTCGGGAAAGGGTCCGTACCAGGGTCGGGGCTTGCGCTCTCCCGTAGCGTCGATTACCGCACGTCGGCAGGGTGGATGTCAACGTTTGCGAGCAGGTTCCTCAGCTACAGTGGGTGCTGTCCGAGTAGCGGACTCCCAGAGGTTTCAATGAGGGGCACCATGAGCACGTTCACCTATGACCTTGCGAGGTTCATCGACTACCGCGATACCGCCGAGCTCGCGCGCGTCCGGGCCATCCCGCGAGCCGAGATCACGCAGCATCCCAACCCGGACTTCCACATCCGTGTCGAGGACGACCGCGACGCCTTCTACACGGCGTTCGCCGAGGACATCGTCGCGCGCATCGAGGCCACCCGCGAGGAGGGCCGCGAGTGCGTGCTCATCCTGCCCGTGGGCCCGGTGCCGCAGTTCACCAAGGCCGTCGCGATGATCAACCAGCGCCGCCTGACGATGCACCACGTGCACACCTTCAACATGGACGAGTACGCCGACGAGAACGGGGTCACCGCGCCTGTCACGTGGGAGGGCTCGTTCCGGCGCACCATGTTCGAGGTGTTCTTCGACCGCATCGACGCCGAGCTGCGTCCGCCTGCAGAGCAGATCCACTTCCCCACCAACGAGAACATCGATGGCTACGGCGACGAGATCGCCGCGCTGGGCGGCGCCGACACCTGCTACGGCGGCATCGGCTGGTGCGGCCACATCGCCTTCTGGGAGTCGGACCTGGGCCACGAGTTCGCCGGGGACCTGGAGGCGTACAAGCAGGCCGGCCCGCGCATCGTCGAGCTCACCCCGATGACGGTCATGCAGAACGCGCTGCACTCGTTCGGTGGCGACTGGTCGGCCGTGCCGCCCAAGGCTGCCACCATCGGCCCGGCCGAGATCCTGGGAGCGAAGCGTCGCAGCTTCTGGCTCGACGGCGACCTCGGTGGCGGCTTCTCGTGGCAGCGCTTCATCGCTCGCCTCGTGGCGCACGGCCCGGTGAACGAGTTCGTGCCCGGTTCGCTGCTGCAGACCGCGCCTACCGACTACACCATGCTGGGCGGCGTGGCCGACGACGTCCGGGTCGACATGGCGTAGCCGGCAGGCGGACCTGAAGCCGACACCGGCTGGCTGCGAGCCGCATCGGTAGACTGTCGAGACGATGCCGCATACCGTCCGGGCCGCCTCAGGGATGCTCCTCGCCCTGGTCATGCTGCTCCCTGCAGCCGCGGCCGTGGGAGCACCGTCAGGAGCTCCCGGCGAGCTGCCGCCCGGCCCGGCTGTCGCCTCTTCAGCCCCCGCCGCCAGCTCCCCGGCGGTCACCGTCCAGGCCAGGGGCCCCGCGGTCCCGCGCTTCGTCGAGGAGGCCGGGACCGGTGTCGACCACAGCTACACCGGCTCGTGGCAGTACTTCACCGGCGGCGGCGTGGCCGTCTTCGACTGCGATGACGACGAGCTGCCGGACCTCTACTTCGCCGGCGGCGCCGAGGCGGCCGGCCTGTACCGCAATGCCAGCGCACTCGGCGGGCCGCTGGCCTTCGAGCAGCTGCCGAGCGAGGTCACCGACCTGGCGGACGTGACCGGTGCCTATCCGCTCGACATCGATGGCGACGGGCGCACCGACCTGGCCGTGCTGCGGCGCGGCGAGAACGTCCTGCTCCGCGGTCTCGGCGAGTGCCGCTTCGAGCGTGCCAACGAGGCTTGGGGGTTCGACGGCGATGACGACTGGTCGACGGCCCTCAGCGCGAAGTGGCAGGGCGATGACGCGTTCCCCACGTTGGCGGTCGGGGATTACCTGACCATCGTCGATCAGGGCCAGACGCCGGAGTGCGACGACGACACCATCGTCCGACCCGACGACGATGGCTTCGGCGAGCCTGAGTCCATCCCCGGCTACTGCACGCTCTCCATGCTCTTCAGTGACTGGGACCGCTCCGGACGACGTGACCTGCGGGTCAGCAACGACCGCCAGTACTACCGGCCCGGCGAGGGCGAGGAGCAGCTGTGGCAGGTCGGACCGGAGGCGCCCGCGGAGGCGTACACGCGCGAGGACGGCTGGGAGTCGCTCAGCGTCTTCGGCATGGGCATCGCCAGCGCCGATGTCAGCGGCGACGGCTATCCCGAGTACTTCATCAGCACCATGGCCGGGAATCGCCTGCGCCAGCTCGCCGACGGACCCGATCGG
The DNA here is from genome assembly GCA_963712735.1 of uncultured Chloroflexia bacterium. Taxonomy (GTDB): domain Bacteria; phylum Chloroflexota; class Limnocylindria; order Limnocylindrales; family CSP1-4; genus JAFMJV01. The sequence continues at coordinate 271,180 of CAVQIZ010000007.1, forward strand.
CCGACCTTCGTCGACACGGCCTACGCTCGCGGTGTCGATGTCGCCCAGCCGTTCGCGGGCGAGGATATCGACATGCCATCGACTGCCTGGCACGCCGAGTTCGACGACGTCAACAACGACGGCCGCCTGGACCTCTACGTCTCCAAGGGCAACGTCGAGCTGATGCCGGACCATGCCGCCGACGACCCCAGCAACCTGCTGATCGGACAGCCCGACGGCACCTGGGTCGAAGGGGCCATCGAGGCGGGCATCGTCCACTACGACCGAACGCGCGGGGCCTCGCTCGTCGATCTCAACCTCGATGGCCTGCTCGACCTGGTCGAGGTCGTGCGCACCGAGCCGGTACGCATCTGGCGCAACGCCGGCGGCGGTACGCCGGCCGAGCCTGCGCCGATGGGCCACTGGCTGGCGGTGGAGCTCGAGCAGGACGCTGCCAACCGTGATGCCATCGGTGCCTGGATCGAGGTCAGCACCGAGAGCGGCAGCCAGACGCGGGAGGTCACCATCGGCGGGGGCCACGTCTCGGGTGAGCTCGGTCCGGTGCACTTCGGGCTGGGAGAGCCAGAGCGCGCCAGCGTGCGCGTGACCTGGCCCGATGGCGAGCTCACAGAGTGGCTGCCGGTCGCAGCCGACCAGCGCATCCGCATCACGCGTGACAGCGGCGATCCGGTGGTGCTGCCATCGGCCACGACGATGACCGGCGCGTTGGGCATCGTGCGGGAGAGCCCGCACGGCCCCGTGCTCGCGCCGGTCCCGCCGGTCGATGCCGCCAGCTGCGTGCGCACGGCCGACCGCGACAAGTCGGTGGCGCGGCTGTGGGACGAGGCCCTGCTGGACGCCATCCGCCGCGATTTCCCGGCTCCGACCGTGCACGCGCGCAACCTCTATCACGCGTCAGCTGCGATGTGGGATGCATGGGCCGCCTACGATCCCGTCGCGGACGGCGTCTTCGTGAGCCAGAAGGTGGCCGCTGCGGACGTCGCCGCCGCTCGCGAGGAGGCCATCAGCTATGCCGCCTATCGCGTGCTCAGCCAGCGCTATCGCGACAGCGCCGGTGGCGCTGAAAGCCTCCACCAGTTCGACGAGCTCATGGCCGCGCTCTGCTACCCGTGGGAGGCTACCAGCACCGAGGGCCAGGCCCCGGCGGCGCTGGGCAACCGGATCGCGGCGACGATCCTCGAGGTGACGCTCGACGACGGCTCGCTGGAGGCCCAGGGCTACGCCTCGCATGACTACCACGCGGTCAACGAGCCCATGGTCGTGGAGCTGCCGGGGACGGAGATGGCCGACCCCAACCGCTGGCAGCCGCTGGCGCTGGAGGTCTCGTACGCCCAGAACGGACAGCTGCTGCCCATCGGCCCGCAGAAGTTCATCGGTCCGCATTGGGGCGACGTGACGTCATTCGCCCTGCCGGAACCCGCGGCCCCAGGCTTGCCCATCGACCCCGGTCCGCCGCCGCAGCTGCACGACCCGGCAACCGACGCCGAGTTCAAGGCCAGCGCCGTGGAGGTCGTGCGTTTCAGTAGCCTGCTTGACCCGCGGGACGGCGTGATGGTGGATATCTCGCCGGCATCCTGGGGCAATGCGCCGCTGGGCACCAACGAGATGGCGGGCTACGAGGTCAACCCCTACACCAGCCTGCCGTACCAGCCGGTCATGGTGCCCCGCGCGGACTTCGCCCGTGTGCTCGCCGAGTTCTGGGCCGACGGCCCCGATTCGGAGACGCCGCCGGGCCACTGGAACACCATCGCCAACGCCGTCACCGACAGTCCCGGCTTCGAGCGCCGCATCGGGGGGCGAGGGCCGCAGGTGGACCCGCTCGAGTGGGACGTGAAGCTCTACCTTGCGCTCAACGGCGCGGTCCACGATGCCGCCGTGGCGGCCTGGGGCGCCAAGGGCTACTACGACTACGTGCGTCCCATCAGCATGATCCGCTGGATGGGCGGGCTGGGCCAGTCGAGTGACCCCACGCTGCCCTCGTACCATCCCGACGGCCTGCCCCTCATCGATGGCGAGGTCGAGCTCATCACCGCGGCCTCGAGCGCGGCCGGGGAGCGCCACGCGCACCTCGCCGAGCACGTCGGGGAGGTCGCCATCCGTGCCTGGACGGGCAATCCCCGCGACCGCGGCAGCGAGCTGGGCGGTGTCGACTGGATCCGCGCCGTGGAGTGGGTGCCCTACCAGCTTTCCACCTTCGTCACGCCCTCCTTCGCCGGCTATGTCAGCGGGCATTCCACCTTCAGCCGCGCCGCCGCCGAAGTGCTGGCGGCCATGACCGGCACGCCCTACTTCCCGGGCGGGCTCGGCAGCTGGACGGTGCCGGCAGGATCGCTCGAGTTCGAGCAGGGCCCCAGCCAGGACGTGCCGCTGCAGTGGGCCACGTTCTACGATGCTGCCGACCAGGCCGGCATCAGCCGACTGTATGGCGGCATCCACGTGGAGGCTGACGACCTGCGCGGCCGCGTGATGGGGGCACGATGCGGCGAGGACGCCTGGGCGCTCGCGCAGCGCTACTGGACGGGCAGCGCACGGGACTGAGCTGCTGCTGTCCATGACGGCGGGGTGGCAGGCACGCTAGCCTGCCCTGCGTGGGATCCTCGCGGGGCTTCTTCGGTTCCTGCGCGCACACGTGGACACGCTCGTGGCGCTCGTGCTTTCGGCTGCCTACCTGGTGGAGCTCTACCGCGGCGCGGGGTCGGCAGTCGGCGCGCCGTTGGTCTCCGACCTGGAGGTCAGCGAGACCGTGGCCCTCGCGGCCATGCTGGCCTTCCTGCTTTCCACCGCCCTGCGGCGCCACCTCCCGCTGCTGCCGCTCGGCCTGGGCATCGTCGCGCTCGCCCTGGCAGGACGGGCGGGAACGGAGCCGCTCTACAGCCCGCTCGCTGCCCTGTTGCTGACCTCGTACTCCGTGGGTGCGTGGGGCGGCGGGCGCGTGGGGCAGGTCGGCGCCCTCGGCATCGGCCTGCTGCTGGGCCTGGTGACGCTGCGCTCGTTCGACGGCACGTTCGATGCCCAGGTCCACGTGCCCCCGGCGCTGGCACTCGTCATCGCCTGGCTGCTGGGCCTCGCGGTCCGCAGCATCCGTGCCGGCCGCGGCGACGAACGCATCGTCGGCGAGCTGGACTGGGAGGCGGGGGTCGCGGCACCCGATAGTGCCGGTCGCGACGAGCTGGTGCGGGAGCTGCGCGATGTCATCGAACGCGCCATGAGCGCGGTCGTGCTGCACACGCGTGAAGCCCGTCGCGAGCTCGAGGATGATCCGCGGGCAGCCCATCGTGCGCTGGTGATGGTGGAGACCGCAGGCACTGACGCCCTCGAGGAGACGCAGCGCATCACCGGCCTGCTGCTCTCACCCGACGGCACGCCGCTGCCGGAGCCAGAGCCGGGGCTGGCCGACCTGGATTTCCTCGCCGAGCAGGTGACCGCGGCCGGCGTCCCGGTGGCGACGCGCGTCGAGGGACGGCCGCTGCCGCTGACGCCCGATCTGGATGCCGTGGCCTACCGCGTCGTCCACGAGGCGTTGATGGCGACGCTCAACGGCACCACCGATGCGCGCTCCGATGTCGTCGTCCGCTACGGACCCGACGAGCTGCAGATCGAGGTCGTCGACGACGGCATCAGCAGCGATGACGACACTGCCGAGACCACGGGCCTGCTCGCGGCGCGTGATGCGGTCGTCCGCCTGGGTGGCACGCTCGATGCCGGTCCCGGCGATGAGCGTGGCTACTGGGTGGTCGCGCGCCTGCCCTACGAGCCGGACTGGAGCTGACTGCCCGCCCGGCCCGTGGAGCGCCCGGACACACGAACGCCGCCCGGATCGATCCGGGCGGCGACGTCGTGCAGTGCGTTGGGCTAGGAGGCGGGAGACTCGACGGCGTCCTCGACCTCGGCGGCCATGGACTCGGCAGCCCCTTCGACCTCGGCGGCCATGGACTCGGCAGCCCCTTCGGCCTCGGCGGCCATGGACTCGGCAGCATCCTGGACCTCGGCCGCGATGGACTCGACGGCCTCGGCCGGCGTGGTCGGCTCGGTGGTGGCGTCGTTCCCGCTGTCACAGGCGACGACGGCCAAGCTCAACACGAGCGCGGCGGCGATGATGGCTTTCTTCACGGACAGGTGACCTCTTGTCTACGGCTTGTTTCCCGAACGCCTCGTATCGTAGCCACTTCCCACGTACTCGTCACGCTGGGCCGGCCGAGGCGGCGTACCATCGGCCGGCGCGGGACCGTCGATCGTTCGTCGGCTTGTGCTCGAACAGGGAGGAGTCAGCCGCAGATGCCCATCGAGTGGCGCAAGGACGGGCGCCAGCTGCACCTTCACAACGATCGCATCAGCTATGTCATGCGGGTCCTCGAGTCGGGCACGCTGGCGCATCTCTACTTCGGATCACGGCTGGCCACCGGCCGCGACTACGCGCACCTGTCACGGCGCTCGTTCATCACCCGCTTCAACCAGGTCCTTGACCCAACGCCGATGGAGCTGCCCACCGCGGGCAGCGGCGATTTCCGCATCCCCGGCCTGACCGTCCGTCACGCCGACGGCAGCACCGTGCTCGACCTGGTCTACCGCGACCACGAGATCCACGCGGGCAAGCCGCCGCTGGATGGACTGCCCAGTACGTACGCCGACGCGGACGACGAGGCCGAGACGGTCGAGATCCTGCTCACCGACGGCAACTCCAACCTGCACGTACGCCTGTTGACCAGCGTGTACGCCGACCGGCCGGTGATCACCCGCAGCATGCGCGTCGTCAACGACGGCAGCGGCGACGTCAAGCTGACCACGGCCATGAGTGCCACGCTGGACCTGCCCGATCGCGACTGGCATCTGCTGCAGCTGACGGGTGCCTGGGGGCGCGAGACGTACATCACCGACGCTCCGCTGGTGACGGGCACGCGGGCCGTGCGCAGCCAGCGTGGCTCCAGCGGCCACCAGCAGAACCCCTTCATCCTGCTGCGACGCCCGGCCACCACCGAAGCGGCCGGCGAGGCCATCGGCGTGTCCCTGGTCTACTCGGGAAACTTCCTGGCCCAGGTGGAGGTCGACCCCTTCGACACGGTGCGAGCTCGCATCGGCTTCGACCCCGACACCGTCCGCTGGCAGATCAGCCCGGGCATGGACCTGCAGATCCCCGAGGCCGTGCTGGTCTGGTCCGACGAGGGCATCGGTGGCGTCTCCGACGCCTATCACCGGCTCTACCGCGAGCGGCTCGTGAGTGGCGCCTGGCGCGACAGGCCGCGGCCGGTCCTGCTCAACAGCTGGGAGGGTGTCTACTACGACTTCGACGAGGATGTCCTCGTCGAGATGGCCGCCGCAGCCAAGGGCCTCGGCGTCGAGCTGTTCGTGCTCGACGACGGCTGGTTCGGCCAGCGCGACGACGACACCTCCTCGCTGGGTGACTGGGCCGCAGACCTGCGCAAGCTGCCGTCGGGGTTGCCCGAGCTGGTGCGCCGCATCAACGAGCTGGGCCTCTCATTCGGCCTCTGGATCGAACCGGAGATGGTCAACCCGCGCAGCCGGCTCTTCGAGGAGCATCCCGAGTGGGCCGTCGGCTTCCCTGGCCGGCCGCGCTCGGAGATCCGCAACCAGTACGTGCTCGACATGTCCAACCGCGATGTCGTCGACTACCTCGAGCGGGTCATCGGCGCGGTCCTCGGCAGTGCGCCCATCGCCTACGTCAAGTGGGACATGAACCGGGTCATCACCGAGCCATACGGCGCGTCCCTGCCGCCGGAGCGACAGAACGAGTTCTTCCATCGCTACATGCTGGGCGTGTATGACCTCTACGCTCGGCTCACCGAGCGCTTCCCTGACATCCTCTTCGAGTCCTGCGCCAGCGGAGGCGGCCGCAACGACCCCGGCATGCTGGCCTTCGCGCCGCAGGTCTGGACCAGCGACCACACCGACGCTCTGGAGCGTCAGCGTATCCAGTACGGCAGCTCGCTGGTGTATCCGCTCGTCGCCCTGGGCGCCCACGTGTCGGCAGTGCCAAATCACCAGGTCGGCCGGGTCACGCCGCTCGACACGCGCGGCGCGGTGGCCTTCTTCGGCAACCTGGGCTATGAGCTCGACCCGCGCACCCTCGACGAGGTCGAGTACGAGCGCGTGCAGCAGCAGATCGCCTGGTACAAGGAGCGACGCGCGCTGCTCCACGGCGGGCGCTTCCACCGCCTGCGGAGCCCCTTCGAGGGCGACCGCAACGAGACCGCCTGGATGGTGGTCGCCGACGATGGCAGCCATGCCCTGGTGGGTTGGTACCGCGCACTGTCGCGGCCGCTGCCGGGGCCCTCGTGGCTGCGGCTGCGTGGCCTCGATGCGGCCGCCCGGTACACGGTCAGCGTGTGGCCCGATGGCGATGACTGGATCAGCCGCGCCAACACGCGAGAACGCGGTGGCGACGAGCTCATGGCCACCGGCCTGATGCTCGACGACCACGCCTGGGAGTCGCAGAATCGGGGCGATTTCCAGGCGCGCGTGTTCGAGCTGGTGCGGGCGACGGCGTGAGCGCCAGCGACCTGGCCATCGGGCAGCCCTTTCCCGTCGGCGTCAACTACTGGCCGCGCCGCAAGGCGATGTACTGGTGGCGTGACTTCGACCGCGACGAGGTCGCCTCCGAGTTCGATGTCATCGCCGGCCTGGGCCTGACGCTGGTGCGGATCTTCCTGCTCTGGGAGGACTTCCAGCCGACGCCCACCGCGGTCTCGGCACGGGCGCTGGCCGACCTCGAGGTCGTCGCCGACCTGGCTGCCGAGCGAGGACTGGGCCTGGACGTGACCTTCTTCACCGGGCACATGAGTGGACCGAACTGGGCGCCGCCATGGCTGCTGGGCGGTGACGCGCCCGTTCCCGAGGAGCGCCAGGTCATCAGTGGCGACGACCTCGACGCGGGGCCCTATCGCAACCCCTTCGTCGACCCGGTCGCACTGGCGGCCGGCGAGCGCCTGCTGCGCGCGGTCGTGGGACGGCTGCGGGACCACCCCGGCGTGTGGGCCTGGAACCTGGGCAACGAGCCTGACAACTTCGCCATCCCACCCGATGCCGAGGCGGGCCCGGCCTGGGCGCGACGGATGTTCGCTGTCATCGAGGAGCTCGACCCAGGTCGCCATCGCACGGTCGGCCTCCACTCACCCTCGCTCATGTCGGCCGCCAACGGGCTGCGGGCCGACCGCATGTTCGCCGACGCCGACTTCGCGGTCATGCACACCTACCCCATCTACGCCAACTTCGGCGCGGAGGCGCTCGATGCCGACACCGTGCCCTTCGCCACGGCCCTCACCGCCGCGCTGTCGGGCAAGCCCACGATGATGGAGGAGTTCGGAGCCTGCACCGCCCCGCCGGGCTCCGACACGAGCACCTGGGAGTGGCAGGTCGGGGGCACGACGTGGCGCCAGATCATGCTCTCCGAGACCGTCCTCGCCGAACACCTGCAGCAGGTCCTGCCGCGACTGGTGGAGGTCGGCTCACGCGGTGCCATGGTGTGGTGCTTCGCCGACTATCACGAGCGCCTCTGGGACCGGCCGCCGTGCGATACCAAGCTGCACGAACGGCACTTCGGCCTGCTGCGGCCCGACGGCTCGCTCAAGCCGCACGCGGAGGTCCTGCGCGACTTCATCGCCTCGCGGCCGGTGATCACCCCGCCCTCGCCGAGGGCGCGGATGGAGCTCGACGGCGACGCGTTCTACGCTGACCCGACGGCCGCTCTGCCGGAGCTGTATCGCGCGTTCAAGGAGGGACGATGAGCAGGGAGGGACGATGAGCGAGCCCAGCCGACCTGCGGTCGAGCCGCCAGCCCTCGACGTCCGGGACGTGCCCGCGCGACAGCGCTACGAGGCCACCACCGCGGGTGACGCGCCGGCCCTCGCGGGGCTGATCGATTACGAGCGTGTGGAGGGGAGCCTCGTGCTCGTACACACCGAGGTGCTCGAGGACTTCGCCGGCCAGGGTGTCGGCAGCCGCCTGGTCCGCGACGTCATCGCCGACGCCCGCGAGCGCGGTGTGCGCGTGGTGCCCCAGTGCGCCTTCGTGGTGCGTTGGCTGGAGAAGCACCCCGAGCAGCAGGACGTGCTGGCCCAGCCGCTGGCGGGGCCGGGGGACTCGCGGCCGCTACACCCGGCCTGACGAGCCGACGTACGGTCGCGTCGAGCAGCGGAGGCCCTGCCTGAGACGAAGGAGCCTGTAGCCTGGGTTCGGCTCAGCGCGTCGTGTCGGCCAGGTCGAGCACGTGCTGGGGCGTCTCGACGCCGTCCGCCAGGCGGGGGTCGGGTTGCGGCTTCCCGATCGTCAGCGTGACCGGCAGCACACCCGCCCAGATGGGCAGCTCATAGTCTTCCTCGTCGTCCGCGGGCGGGCCACCACGGACCTTGGCCGACGACCGCTCCAGTGAGATGCGCAGCACCGCCGTCTGCCTGATCTCGGCGGCCGTGGTGGGACGCAGATGCTCGCCTCTCCCCGGCAGCAGGCGCTCCACGAGCGTGTCCAGCGCGCGAGCCCGCTCGGTCTCGTCGCTGATGACCTCGGCCTCGCCGATGATCACCACCGAGCGATAGTTGAGCGAGTGGTGGAAGGCTGACCGGGCCAGCACCAGCCCGTCGAGGAGCGTCATCTCCACGCAGACCGGCTGGGCACGTCCCCGTCGCACGGTGCCACTGGCGGGTGCGCCGTGGAGCAGCAGCCAGTCGCCATCACGCACGGCCAGCATGGGGATGACGACGGGCTTGCCGTCACGGACGGTGCCCACGTGTGCGACGAGTGCGGCATCCACGATGGCATGCACCGTCTCACGGTCGTAGCTGGCGCGTTGCGAAGCGCGTCGGATGCGCAGGTCGTCGTCGGTCATCTGGTGCAGAGCGTACCCGTCCTGACGTGCGAACATCGCCACATGGCCATCATCCGCGCCAACGGGCTCGAGATCAGCTACACCGTCGAAGGGGAGGGGCCGCCGCTGATGCTGCTGCACGCGGCCACCTCGTCCGCCACCGAGGACTGGGCCGCCCAGCGCCCGTTGCTGCGCAACCACTTCACCCTCTACCTGCCCGATGCCCGGAGCCACGCCGCGACCCGCTGGGACCCCCGAGAAGGCTGGAGCCACGACCGGTTGCGCGACGATGCGCTCGCCTTCGCCGACGCCCTGGGGCTGGGACGTTTCCACGTCGCGGGCCTGTCGATGGGTGCCGGCACCGCGCTGGCGCTGGCGATGACGTCGCCCGACCGCATCATCAGCGCGGTGCTCGCCGCGCTGGGCGTGGAGAAGGAGCCGCGTACGAGCGTGGCGCGCCGGCTCATGGATCCCGACGCCATCGCCCGCGAGGATCCGGCCTGGGCGCGCCGACTGGCTCGCCGCCACGACCCCGTGCAGGGTCCGGACGCGTGGAAGTCCCTGCTGGTGACCATCCGCGACGACATCATCGCCGCGCCCGTGCCGACCCCCGAGGAGCTGCGGCGCGCGCGCCTGCCCATCCTGCTGGCCGTCGGGGACCGTGACCCGTGGGTGCCCCTGGAGCAGGCGGTGAAGCTGCGGCGCCAGCTGCCCGACGCGCGGCTGTTCGTCGCGCCGGGCGTGGGCCACGTGGTGGTGGCCGAGCGGCCGTCGGCCTTCAACACCGTGATGTCGCAATTCCTGCGCAGCTCCACCGCGTCACCGCCGCCGACCGCGACACGTCCGCGGCCTGGCGTCTAGCATCGGCAGCATGACGCGGGACCTCGGCCGACAGCTGCGCGAAGCCTGGATCGTCGAGGCAGTGCGTACGCCCATCGGCCGCCGCGACGGTGCGCTGCGGTCGGTGCGTCCTGATGACCTGGCCGCGCTCGTGATCCGCGCCGCCGTCGAGCGCAGCGGCATCGATCCCGCCCTCATCGATGACGTCGTGCTGGGTGATGCCAACGGCGCGGGCGAGGACAACCGCAACGTCGCGCGCATGGCCGTGCTGCTGGCGGGCCTGCCCGTCGAGGTCGCCGGCCAGACCATCAACCGGCTCTGCGGCTCGGGCCTGCAGGCGGTCAACACCGCGGCACACGCCATCATGGCCGCCGACGGGGAGGTCATGCTCGCGGGCGGCGTGGAGTCGATGAGTCGCGCACCCTTCGTCGAGCTCAAGCCCGAACCCGGCCGCGAGGTGCCGCCCGGGAGCGCGCCCGAGCCTGCCGACACGTCACCACCGGAGCGCGCTGACAGCACGCTGGGCTGGCGCTTCGTCAACCCGCGCATGCAGGAGGCCTATCCGGTCGTGCCGCTGGGCGAGACGGCAGAGATCGTCGCCGAGCAGTGGCAGGTGTCGCGCGAGGAGCAGGATGCCTTCGCCCTGCGCAGCCAGCAGCGCGCCGCCGCGGCCATGAGGGATGGGCGCTTCGACGCCCAGCTCGTGCCCGTCGAGGTCCGAGCCCCCGACGGCTCGACGATGCTCGTCGAGCGCGACGAGCATCCGCGTCCGGCCACGACCGCCGAGGCCCTGGCCGGCTTGGCGCCTGTCTTCCGCGAGGGCGGCACGGTCACGGCCGGCAACGCCTCGGGCATCAACGATGGCGCCGCCGCCCTGGTGGTCGTGGAGGCGTCGCGCGCGCGTGCGCTGGGCCTGCCGCCGCTGGCGCGGATCGTCAGCACCGCCGTGGCGGGCGTGGACCCCTCGGTCATGGGCATAGGTCCCGGTGCCGGCCACGCGCAAGGCGCTCGAGCGTGCCGGTCTGGAGGTGGGCGATCTCGACCTCATCGAGCTCAACGAGGCCTTCGCCAGCCAGTCGATCGCCTGCATGCGCGAGCTGGGGCTCGATCCGGCTCGCGTGAACGTCAACGGTGGCGCCATCGCGCTGGGGCATCCGCTGGGCATGAGCGGCGCCCGTCTGATGGTGATGCTGGTACACGAGCTGCGCCGACGGGGTGCGCGCTACGGGCTGGCTACGATGTGCATCGGGGTCGGGCAGGGCATCGCCACCATCGTGGAGAACCCGCAGGCCTGACGCGGCGATCGCACACGACCGCTGCCGGCGCCGCCCGGGGCCAGGGCTACCAGCGCCGCCCGTAGAAGTCGAACACCACCATGGTGACCCCGTCGCGCGTGGCCACGCCGACGCCCACGCTCTTGTAGCCCGCGTTCTTCATGTTCTGCCAGTGGCCGCCGTTGTATGACTTCTCGGCCTGCATGGCGAGATGGGTGGCCAGCACGACGGCCTTGGCGTCTCCGTGCCCCCAGCCGCAGCCGACGTTCTCGCCGTAGTAGCCGTAGCGGAAGCCAGTGTTCGACAAGCGCCGGCCCAGCTGCGGCTTGCCGGCGATGGCGTGGCCGCAGACGTCGTGGTTGACCAGCGCTCGTGCCCACGGCCAGGCGACCTTCTTGCTGATGCCGGGGTGCCGCGGCAGCGGCTGGCGGAAGGCGGAGTGCTTGCCGCTGCCCCGATCGAGGCACGTGCCGTCGGCCTCTACCCAGCCGCCGCTGCGCGTGCAGTTCAGGAGGCTGAGCGCGTACTTCTCCGCGCTCCAGACCCGAGCCATCGTGGGCTCCGTCGCGGCCGCCGGACCGATCGCGGACAGCGCCAGCGTCAGGGCCAGGGTGAGTGCGAGGCTGCCGATGCGAGCTGGTCGGCCGATCATGCCCGCAGACTGCCCGAAACGGCCCTGCCGACCCATCACCCGGCAGTACGGCTCGGGACCGCTGCAGACCACCCTTGGCGCCACCTGCCCCCGCCGTCGCGCTTCCCGGCAGCCCTCTGGGCGGCCTGCTCTTGCCCAATCCTTAGCGTGACGGTAGGATTTAGCCCCGCGGAGCTGTCCGCACCGTCGTCTAGATCCCGGAGGTCCTCACTCGATGCTCGAGACGCAGCCCCAGACCCCGCAGACCGTCCCGGCCGCCGAGCCCGAGGTCGCGCCCCTCGTCACCCTGTCCGATGCCGCCGTGGCCAAGCTCACGGAGCTGACCAAGGACGAGGCCGATCCCAACGTGGGCCTGCGCGTGTACGTCTACAGCGGCGGCTGCAGCGGCTATCGCTACGGCATGATGCTCGAAGACCAGCCGGCGGAGGAGGACGTCAAGATCACCTCCAAGGGCATCGCGGTGTACGTCGACCCGCAGTCGACGCAGCTGCTGCAGGGCTCTGAGATCGACTACGTCGACACGCTCATGGGCGCCGGTTTCACGGTCAACAACCCCAACGCCGTCTCCGGCTGCGGCTGCGGCAGCAGCTTCCGCACCGAGGAGTCGGCCGGCGCTCCCGGCGCCTGCGGCCACTGATCGGCCGCCGACACCACTGACGCCACGAAGGCGGGTCCCGTCCGGGCCCGCCTTTTCGATTCTGTGTGACGATTCCCGACGTGACTGAGATCCCCATCTTCCCGCTTCGCTCGGTGCTCTGTCCGGGCGTGGCCCTGCCGCTGCACATCTTCGAGGAGCGCTACCGGCTCATGATCGGCCGCTGCATCGAGCGCGGTGAGCCCTTCGGCGTGGTCCTCCTGCGCGAGGGCGCGGAGGTGGGTGCGCTGCACGGCGAGGTCGCAGCGGTCGGCACCACGGCCGCGATCCGACGGGCCGGCGCCTACCCGGACGGCCGCCTCGACATCCTCACCGTGGGTCAGCAGCGCTTCCGCCTGGAAGGGCTCGATCGCGTGTCCGAGCCGTACCTGCTGGGCCGCGTCAGCCTGCTGGATGAGCCCACCGGTCCCGAGGAGGAGCTGCGCGCCCGCGCACAGCAGGTGGGTCAGCGGTTCCTCGAATACCTCGAGCTGCTGCAGCCGGCCGGTGACCCTGACGGTCCGGAGATCGAGATCGAGTTCGAGATCGAGGTGGGCGACGCCGACGCCGACGAGACGTCGGCAGCGGAGGCCCCGGCCGGCCCTGCGGAGGCTGGCGATGGCGGCGGCACGCCCGATGCAGCATCCGACGACGCCTCGCCCGCGCAGCGCCGGGAGCTGCTCATGGCGGCCGCCCGTCGGCTCATCGGCACCGATGACCCGACCGCGCTCTCGTACGTGCTCACGGCACTCATCCAGGTCGACCTCTCCGCCCGCCAGGAGCTGCTGGAGGCGCCCGACACCGTCGAGCGGCTGGCACGTCTCGACGGGCTGCTGGGTCGCGAGAGCTGGTTCCTCAAGCAGGGCCTGCGACCCATCATCATCGACGCCGGCCGGGCCCGCAGTCACCGCGGCTGAGCAGTCGCCTGCGCGAAGCGCCGGGCGTGCCACGAAGAAGCCCCGCCGCCCGGTCTCGGACCGGGCGACGGGGCCGTTCGCGTCAGGCTATCCCTGCGGCCAGGCGCTGGGCGGCTGCCCACCCTGTGGGGGCCACTGGCCCTGCGGCGGGGGCGGAGGTGGAGCGTAGGGCGGAGGAGCGTACGGTGGCGGCGGGACCATCATCGGCTGACCCCACGGCTCGCCGTAGTAGCCCGGGGGCACGGGCGGGGCGCCACCCCCGCGCAGGACGCGCCAGCCGGCGAGGGTGACCGCACCGGTGCCGAAGATGCCGGCGAGCAGCGGCACGATGCCGGTCCACGACAGGAGCAGCAGGATCGAGCATGCCCAGGAAGGCGGCGCCGTAGGGCCGATTGGCCGTGCGTCCGCGAGGCAGGATGCGCTCGCCGATCCAGACGCCGACCACGATCTGGCCGAGGGCCACGACCACGCCCCACAGCAGGAGCAGGACGATGGCCAGCGGGATGCCCACGATGGTGATGAAGAGCAGCCCGAAGACGATGCTGGGCAGGATCAGCATGAGCAGGCCCACGACGATGGTCTTGAGCACGTCGTTGCTGATGGTGGCCGCCGCGCGCCGCACCTGGGCGGTGCCGAAGGCGATGACCAGCAGCGTCATCGCCAGCCAGGCGATGAAGGCGCCGATGACGAGGAAGAAGATGGCCACGATGAGGAAGGCCACCAGCGCGCCGAGTGCGCCGGCGAGCTCTTCCTCTGCGTTGGTCGTCGTGCCCACGGTGGCGGTGGCGTCGATGGACGGCTCCGTCCCGGTATACGTCAGCTCGGAGACGGTCGCGCCCGGCCCGATCTCGAGGGTGCCGCCGATGGTGAAGAGACTGTCCACGTTGGCGCTCGCGCCGCTCAGCACGACGTCGGCATCGACGGCGAACAGGCCGTCGACCGCGCCCTCGATGAGGGCCTGGCCGTTGATGACGACCACGCCGTCGGCGGTCTCGGTGGGCCCGACGGTGATGTCCCGACCAGCCGCGATCAGCACATTGTCGTCGTCGGATGAGAGTAGCCAGCCGGTCTCTTCCGCCTGGGCCATCGCCGGCAAGGCACCGACGATGAGCATGGTCATCGCGAGCAGGAATGCTCGCCACACGTTCCGTTGCATCTGATCCTCCCTATTGGAACGCCAGCGTAACCGCAGCGCGCCAGAGCTGCCAGCCGGATAGTCACAGCGGCCCGATCCTCGGGCGGGGCCGGCGGCCTCCCCGCGGCTCGAACGCTCGACGGGGGCCGAGCGACACGGCGCAGACGTGACCGCTCACCTGCCCCACGGGGGGCCTATCGGCCCTGCGCAGACCACCCTCGACGGCGCACACTTGTCCTGACCCGCGGCCTCCCCCTTGGTCGCGGGACCTACCCGCGACACCCGTGCGCACGTCGATGTGCGCCGGTCAACCAAGCCCACACACCAAGGAGGCCTGACACATGGCCCAGCAATGGGAGTGTCTCGATGGGAACGAGGCCGCCGCTCGTATCGCGTATCAGCTGAGCGAGGTCATCTCGATCTACCCCATCACGCCGGCTTCGCCGATGGCGGAACACACCGACGACTGGGCAGCACAGGGCAAGCCCAACATGTGGGGCATCGTCCCCGACGTCGTGGAGATGCAGTCCGAGGCCGGTGCTGCCGGCGCGCTGCACGGCGCGCTGCAGAAGGGCGCCCTCGGCGCCACGTTCACCGCGTCGCAGGGCCTGCTCCTGATGATCCCCAACATGTTCAAGATCGCGGGTGAGCTGACGCCCTCGGTCATCCATGTCTCCGCCCGCACCGTCGCCACGCACGCGCTCTCCATCTTCGGCGATCACAGCGACGTGATGGCGGCCCGTTCCTGCGGCTGGGCGATGCTCGCGGCCGCCTCGGTTCAGGAGGTCCAGGACCTGGCGCTGGTGGCGCATGCGGCGACGTTGCGCTCGCGCATCCCGTTCCTGCACTTCTTCGACGGCTTCCGCACCTCGCACGAGGTCGACAAGATCGCCATGCTCGACCAGAGCGACCTGCGCGCCCTCGTGCGCGAGCAGGACGTGCTCGACTTCCGCGCCCGCGGCATGTCACCGGAGGCTCCGGTGGTGCGCGGCACGGCCCAGAACCCCGACGTCTTCTTCCAGGCACGGGAAGCGGCCAACCCCTACATGGATGCCGTCAAGGGCATCGTGGCCGAGGTCATGGCCGAGCTCAGCGAGCGCACCGGTCGGCAGTACGACCTGGTGACCTATACCGGCGCCCCCGATGCCGAGCGCGTCATCCTCGTCATGGGCTCGGGCACGGGCGCCGTCAAGGAGACCGTCGAGGTCATGGCCGCCGCCGGCGAGAAGGTCGGCATGGTGCAGGTGCGGCTCTTCCAGCCGTTCCCGTCGGAGGAGCTCGTGGCGGCACTGCCGGCCACGGTCAAGTCCATCGCCGTGCTCGACCGGACCAAGGAGCCCGGAGCCGTCGGAGAGCCGTTCTACCTCGCCACCGTGGCTGCCATCAACGAGGCCATGGACAGCGCAGACGCCCCCTTCGCGGTCGCGCCGCGCATCATCGGCGGCCGCTACGGCCTCTCCTCCAAGGAATTCACGCCGCAGATGGTCAAGCCCGTCTATGACGAGCTGGCCAAGGAGGTGCCCAAGCGGCACTTCACGGTCGGCATCTACGACGACGTGACCAACCTCTCCCTTCCCATCGACCGCGAGTTCGTGCGACCGCGTCCGGAGGGCCAGGTGCAGGCCATGTTCTTCGGGCTCGGCTCGGATGGCACGGTTGGAGCCAACAAGGCCTCGGTGAAGATCATCGGCGAGGGCACGGACCTGTACTCGCAGGGCCACTTCGTCTACGACTCGAAGAAGTCGGGCGCGGTGACCGTGTCGCACCTGCGCTTCGGTCCCGAGCTCATCGAGTCGACCTACGAGATCCAGGCCGCCGACTTCGTGGCCTGCCACCAGTTCGGCCTGCTCCACAAGATGCCGGTGCTCGACCGGGCCAGGCAAGGCGCCACCTTCCTCCTCAACAGCCCCTACGGGCCGGACGAGGTCTGGCAGCACCTGCCCAGCAAGGTCCAGCAGCAGATCGTCGACAAGGACATCGAGCTCTACGTCATCGATGCCTTCGCCGTCGCCGGCGAGGTCGGCATGGGCAATCGCATCAACACCGTCATGCAGCCCTGCTTCTTCAAGCTCTCCGGCGTGTTGCCGGAGGACGAGGCCATCGCGGCCATCAAGAAGTTCGTGGAGAAGACCTACGGCAAGCGCGGCGAGAAGGTCGTGCAGCGCAACTACGCCGCCATCGACCTCTCGCTCGAGCGCCTGCACAAGGTGGAGGCCGGACCCGCACCGGCATCGATCGAGATCCAGGCCATCGTCCCGGAGGACGCTCCGGACTTCGTCAAGGACGTCACCGCCCGCATCATGGCCGGCGAGGGCGACCTGCTGCCGGTCAGCGCGTTCCCCGTCGACGGCACATTCATCACCGGGACGACGAAGTACGAGAAGCGCGCCATCGCCCAGGAGATCCCCATCTGGGACGAGGCCATCTGCATCGACTGCGGCAAGTGCGCCATGGTCTGTCCGCATGCGGCCATCCGCATGAAGGTCTATCCGGAGGCACAGCTGCAGCAGCTCTCCGCTGACTTCAAGTCCAAGGACTTCCGCTCACGCGAGCTGGAGAACCACAAGCTGACCATCCAGGTCACGCCAGACGACTGCACTGGCTGCGGTGTCTGTGTCGATATCTGCCCGGCCAGGTCCAAGTCGGAGGTCAAGCACAAGGCCATCAACATGGAGCCCTACCGGGAGCATGTGGAGGCGGAGCGCAAGCGCTGGGACGAGTTCCTCTCGATCCCCCAGCTCGACCGCTCCCTGCTGCCGCATGACACCATCAAGGGCAGCCAGGTCCTGGAGCCGCTCTTCGAGTTCTCCGGTGCCTGCTCCGGCTGCGGCGAGACGCCCTACGTCAAGCTTGTCAGCCAGCTCTTCGGCGACCGCATGATCGTGGCCAACGCCACGGGCTGCTCGTCGATCTACGGCGGCAACCTGCCGACCACGCCATGGTCCACCAACGCCGCCGGCCGTGGTCCGGCCTGGAACAACTCGCTGTTCGAGGACAACGCCGAGTTCGGCCTGGGCATGCGCCTGGCGCTCGACGTCCAGACCAGGCATGCCAAGCAGCTGCTCAAGAAGCTGGGTCCGGTCGTCGGCGAGGCGCTCGTCGACGAGATCCTGGGGAACGCCCAGGACAGCGAGGCCAGCATCGCGCGACAGCGCGAGTCGGTCGAGAAGCTGCGTGCAGCCCTCGCCGGCATCAGCGGGGAGCAGAGGGCCGACGCCGACACGCTGCTCTCGGTGTCGGGTGACCTCATCCGCACCGGTGTCTGGATCATGGGCGGTGACGGCTGGGCTTACGACATCGGCTTCGGCGGTGTCGACCAGGCGCTCAGCTCCGGGCGCGACATCAACATCCTCGTGCTCGATACACAGGTCTACTCCAACACCGGCGGGCAGGCCTCCAAGGCCACGCCGCGCGGTGCGGTCGCCAAGTTCGCGGCGGCCGGGAAGCCCAGCGGGCGCAAGGACCTGGGCGCCATCGCGCGGGCGTACGGCAACGTCTACGTGGCCCAGATCGCACTCGGCGCCAACGACGCACAGACCAACAAGGCCATGCTGGAAGCCGAGGCCTGGCCCGGCCCGTCGATCATCATCGCCTACAGCACCTGCATCGCCCACGGCATCGACATGTCGACGTCGATGACGCATCAGAAGGACGCGGTCAAGTCCGGCTTCTGGCCGCTCTACCGCTACACACCAAGCGAGTCGGCTGAAGGTCAGCCCTTCAAGCTCGACTCCAAGGCGCCATCGATGCCTATCAGCGAGTTCGTGGAGTCGGAGACACGCTTCGCCATCCTCAAGCGCACGCAGCCCGAGCGGGCCGCCAAGCTGGCGGCACTGGCACAGGCCGATGCCGACGAGCGCTGGCGCTACTACAGCCAGCTGGCCGATGTCCAGCGCAGCATCCCCAGCCTCGAGCACGAGCCATCGGCGGCGTCGGCCGATGGCCCGGATGCCGGCAGCAACGGGAAGGGAGACTCCAAGTGAAGGTCGATCTCAGCACCCGCTACCTGGGGCTCGAGCTTCGCTCACCGATCGTGGCCTCGGCCTGCCCGCTCACCCGCGACCTCGCCGCGGTCGCCCAGATCGAGAGCGCGGGGGCCGGCGCCATCGTGATGCCCTCGCTCTTCGAGGAGGAGATCGAGAACGAGGAGATCGAGCTGGCGGCGTCGCTCGACCAGGGCACCGACCACTTCGCCGAAGCGCTCGACTACTTCCCCGAGGTGGACACCTTCATCGGTGAAGGCGACCGCTACCTGCGCGCCCTCGAGGCCATCAAGAGGCAGGCATCGGTGCCGATCATCGGCAGCCTCAACGCCAACTCGGTCGGCGGCTGGGTCCGCTTCGCCAAGCTCATGGCTGACGCCGGTGCCGACGCGCTGGAGCTGAACCTCTACCGCGTCAGCGTCGACCGCTCTCGCACCGCCAACGACATCGAGGACGAGGACCTTGACCTCATCGCTGCCGTGCGGTCCGCGGTCGGCCTGCCACTGGCGGTCAAGCTCAGCCCCTACTACTCGTCGCTGGCGAACTTCGCCGGCCGCGTGGTGGAGGCGGGTGCCAACGGCCTCGTGCTCTTCAACCGCTTCTACCAGCCGGACATCGATCTCGACGAGCTGGCCGTGGTGCCGCGCGTGAGCCTCTCCCATCCCTCCGAGCTGCGACTACCCATGCGCTGGACCGCGATCCTGCGCCCGCAGCTGGGTCCGGAGGTGAGCATCGCCGCGACGTCCGGCGTCCACAGCGGAGCGGACGCGGTGAAGGCGCTGATGGTGGGCGCGGACGTGGCCATGGTCGCCTCCGCCATCCTGCGCGAGGGCCCGGCCAAGATCGCCGACATCGAGTCGGAGATGCGATTGTGGCTGGAGGAGAACGAGTACAGCTCCGTCACTCAGCTGCGCGGGTCGGCCAGCCAGGGCAGCGTGGAGGACCCGGGCACGTTCGAGCGGGCCCAGTACATCCGCACGCTGCACTCCTGGGCCGCGCCCGCCGATCGCGTCGCCCGCGCGTAACCGGTCCCCTCAAGCTTCCAACGGGCGTCCAGCCAACGGCAGGGCGCCCGTTTCGCATGCGCACCATGTCCGCTGCGCAGGCGGCCCCGAGCGGCGCGTGCCTCTCAGGACCATCGCTGGCGAAGCCAGCGAAGCTTCGTACGGGCATGGAACCCGGCCCCGCCCTCATGGTCGTTGTAGGGGTATTCGACGATCTCCTTCGGCCCGGCGTAGAGGTTGTAGGCGGCGTACACCGTCGAGGGTGGACAGGTCTCGTCCATCAGGCCCACGGAGAACAGGGCTGGGGCGCTGGCACGGCCTCCCAGCGTGGCGGCATCGAAGTAGCCCAGCGTGGAGAGGGCACGGTCGACGTGATCACGATGGACGCGCAGGTAGCGCACGACCTCCGCGTAGGGGTCGCTGTCGACGAGCGTCGTGGCCCGCCGAAGGTCGCAGAGGAACGGCACGTCCGGGGCGACGGCCGAGACGTCACCCACGAGGCCGGCCACGGCAAGCGTGATGCCACCTCCCTGGCTGCCGCCGGTCACGGCGACGCGACGGCCATCCACTGCCGGATGGCTGCGCACGGCCTCTACGGCGCGCACCGCATCGGTGTAGACACGTCGGTAGTAGTAGGTCGCAGGGTCGAGGATGCCCCGTGTCATGAAGCCGGGGTAGGCGGGGTTGCCCGTCGTCTCAGGATCCGGCGTGTCACCAGCCGACCACGCCGAACCCTGGCCGCGCGTGTCCATCACGAAGTGCGCGAAGCCCGCCACGGCGAACAGGATCTCCTCGTGGGCCAGACCGCGGCCCCCTCCGTAGCCCTGGTACTGCACCACTGCCGGCAGCGGGCCATCCGCGTGGGCCGGCAGATGGAGCCATCCCCTGACCGTGGAGCCACCGAAGCCGGCGTACTCGACGTCGAAGGTCTCGATCAGTCGGAGATCGTTCGAGGTGGGCTCGAAGCTGGGTCGCAGGTCGTGCGCCCGCGCCTCTGCCAGCGTCTGCTCCCAGAAGCTGTCCAGGTCCGCCGGTTCGGGGATGTCCGGGGTGTAGACGCGCAGCTGATCCAGTGGCAGATCGTAGTGGGCCATGGGGAGCCTCGTCATACGGGGATTCCGGACTCGATCGTACCTTCCGTCGAGCCGGCCTGGCCGCACGCTGTGCTCGTGCGTCGCGCGTGCGGGGGCGCTGCGAGCGCGCGGGTCCCGACGCTGGGCTGCTAGCCGTCGGCGGCCAGGCCGTCGACCGAGCGCAGCACGAAGCGTGTCTCGCTCTCGGCCACGAGGCCGTGTGCCTTGAGCTCGGCGATGACGCGGTCGACCTCGGCCAGGTCGTCGAAGTGGCCCGCCAGCAGGTAATCGAAACGGCCGGTGATGTGGTGAGCCTCGGTGATGGCGTCGTGCAGCGACAGCTCCGCCTCGAAGCGCCCGGCGCGGATGCCGGGCGCGAGCTTGACGTCGACGAAGGCGTGGATGGGGCGGCCCAGGGCTGACCAGTCGCGGCGCAGCGAGAAGCCAGTGATGACACCTCGACGCTGCAGCCGCCGCACGCGGTCTGCCACCGCGTTGGGGGAGAGGTGCACCACCGCCGCCAGGTCACCCCAGCGCATCCGTCCATCCTGCGCGAGTACCCTGAGGATATCGCGGTCGATAGCGTCCATGACTGTGATTATCGCAGCACCGAGAGCATATCAGCACCAGAGATGCGTGCCATCTGAGGCGCCGGCGAGGTCACCATGTGGGCATGGCTCCAGCCACCGTCCTCGGCTTCGCCGCGGCATCGCTCGCCCTCATCGCCGTGCCGGGTCCCAGCGTCCTCTTCGCCATCAGCCGGGCACTGGTGGGAGGTCGGCGTTACGCCCTGCTGACCGTGCTGGGGAACTCGGCTGGGCTATTCGCGCAGGTCGTTGCCGTGACGTTCGGCCTCGGCGTCATCCTCGGACGCGATGGAGTGGCGCAGAGCGCCCTGAGCGTGGGCGGCGCGGCCTACCTGGCCTGGCTGGGCATCGGCGCCCTTCGTCGCCGCGAGGTGGTCTCGCGACCGCTCACCGCGACCCTGGAGCGTCGTTCGATCGCGCCGCTACTGGACGGCTTCATCATCGGCGCCAGCAACCCCAAGTCGCTTCTCTTCCTCGCTGTGCTGCTGCCAGGGTTCGTCGACGAGGGGGCCGGATCGGCCGCGCAGCAGATGCTGGCGCTGGGGGTGCTCTTCTGCCTCATCGCGCTGCTGTCCGACGGCGCCTGGGCGGTCGCTGCGGCGCGTGCGCGCGATGCGCTGTCCGAGCACCCCCAGCGGCTGCGCTGGGCGTCGGTCGCCGGCGGAACGCTGATGATCGTCCTGGCCTTGCTCGTGCTGCTCGGGGGGCCTGGCCAGGCCATCGGCGGGCGCGGCCCGGTGGGCTAGCCTGCCCGACCGGCCCGGTCGGCTAGGTGCGCCGATGCCGACCGGGGCGCTGGCTACGGCGCCAGGCGGACGATGCGCCAGCCGTCCCCCTCGCGCAGGTAGCTGAGCCGGTCGTGCATGCGGCTCCGTCGACCCTGCCAGAACTCCAGCATCTGCGGTCGCAGGCGATAGCCGCCCCAGAACGGTGGCAACGGGATATCTGCCGGATAGCGCGCGGCGATGCGCTCGGTCGCGGCAACCAGCTCCTCTCGCTGCGTCAGCGGCCGGCCCTGCGCCGAGGCCCAGGCCGCCAGCTGGCTCTTGCGTGGCCGCGCGCTGAAGTAGGCGGCGGATTCGGCCGCGTCGATGGCGGACACGGAGCCGGTCACCCGTACCTGCCGCTCCAGCGTCTCCCAGTGGAACACCAGCGCGGCGCGCGGGTTGGCCGCCAGGTCGCGCCCCTTGAGCGACTCGCGGTTGGTGTACCAGGTGAAGCCCCGGGCATCCACGCCGCGCAGGAGCACGATCCGTGCCGAGGGCGCACCTGCGGCATCGGCGGTCGCGAGGGTCATCGCGTTGGGCTCGCGGATCCCGGCTGCCGCGGCAGCGGCCAGCCAGGCGTCGAACTGCCGGATGGGATCGGGATCAAGGTCGGCCTCGTCGAGGCTGCCTCGCCCGTAGTCCACGCGTCGAGCGACCGGGTCCGGCATCTGCCTGGAGGGCCCGGACACCTACGCGCCGTTCCCGGAGGCCTTCTCGTGGACCTGCTGGCGCAGGCGCCACTCGGAGGCGAGGATGCCCATGGTCAGCTCGTCCCAGCGTCCCCCGTCGCGCACGATGGCCTCGCGGTGCCGCCCCTCGAGCGTGAAACCGGCCTTCTCGTAGCTGCGGATGGCGCGCGAGTTGAAGCCGAACACCGAGAGGGCCACGCGATGCAGGCCGATGCGTTCGAACGCCAGCCACAGCATCAGCTCGGTCGCCTCGGTGCCGTAGCCCGCACCCCAGGTATCGGCCTCGCCGAGGCTGATGTGGAAGAGCGTGGAGCCGTTGTCGGCGTCCAGGTTGCTGAAGGTGGTGGAGCCGATGAGGCGCCCGCTCTGGTTGATGACGATGGCGTAGGCGACCTGCTCGGGTGACAGCAGGCGGCCGTGGAAGAAGCGGTCGATCTCGTCGACGCTCATCGGCCGCTGGGAGTAGCGCGTGAGCCGCCCCAGCTCGGGATCGCGGTACCAGCGCCGCACGTCGGCCAGGTCGTCGGGGTGATGATGGCGCAGCAGCACGCGTGAGCCACGGATGGTGGCGGGATGCCAGACCTGCCGCTGCTGCTCGACCGAGACCATGGCCAGCGATGCTAGCGTAACGGCCGACGACGAGTCCCCGGCCAGCGGCAGCAAGGTAGATCGATGAACGCGCCAGCCACCGGCTCGATGACGCGCTGGGCCCAGACGGCCGAGCGCATCCGGGCCACGCGCAAGACCTCCGAGAAGAGCGCCATCGTCGCCGAGTACCTGCGCTCGCTCGCGGGCGACGACCTCGCCATCGCTGCTGTCTTCCTCAGCGGTCGTGCCTTCCCCGAACGCGACCAGCGCACGGCAGGTCTGGGCTGGGCGGCCATCTCCGCGGTCGTGCGTGAGCTGGCCGCCGCTGACGAGGACGCGATGCGGCGAGCCTACGACCGCTCGTCGGACCTGGGCATGGCCGTGGAGGAGCTGCTGACGGAGGCCGGCCACCAGCCCACCGGTCCCGCCCTTGCCCTGTGCGACGTCGCCAGCGGCTACCAGTCGCTGGCGGCCGCGGCCGGTCGCGCCGCCAAGGCGGATGTCTTCGGCGGCCTGCTGCGTCGCGCAGACCCGCTTGTCGCGCGCTACGTCACTGCCATCCTCGGTGGCGAGCTGCGCATCGGCCTGCGCGAGGGCCACCTGGAGAAGGGCATCGCCGCGGCGTTCGGGCGGGAGGTCGCCGCGGTGCAGTGGGCGGGCATGCTCACCGGTGACATCGGCCGGACCGCGGTGCTGGCCCGCGACGACGCGCTCGCCAGCGCCCGCCTGGCCCTGTTCCATCCGCTCAAGTCGATGCTGGCCTCGCCGGTGGCCGACGAGGCGGCGGCGCTGGCCCGCCTCAGCCCGCCGGTGTGGGTGGAGGACAAGTACGACGGCATCCGTGCCCAGCTCCACAAGCAGGCCGGCGAGGTGCGCCTCTACAGCCGTGACCTCAACGACGTCAGCGGCCAGTTCCCCGAGATCGATCGAGGCTGCCGCCGGGCTGCCCTGGGACGGCATCCTCGACGGTGAGATCCTGGCCTGGCGCGATGGACTGGTGCTGCCCTTCCTGGCGCTGCAGTCGCGCCTCGGCCGCAAGAAGCCGTCGGCTGCCATCCGCGCCGAGGTGCCCGTCATCTACGTCGCCTTCGACGTGCTTGCCGCAGGCGGGGACGGCCGGCCGCCCGAGCCATTGCTGCGCCAGCCCCTGCGGGAGCGCCGTCGACATCTCGAGACGTTCGACCTCGCACGCACGCCGGGCTTCGGGCTGGCCGCGCTCGTGGACGCGGCGGACGCCGCTGAGCTCGAGCGCATCTTCGACGCCGCCCAGCAGCGAGGCAACGAGGGCCTGATGCTGAAGGACCCCGAGTCCACCTACGCGCCTGGCCGGCGCGGCTATGCCTGGCTGAAGCTGAAGAAGGCGTTGACCACGCTCGACTGCGTCGTCGTCGGCGTGGAGGTCGGCCACGGCCGCCGTCACGGCGTGCTCTCGGACTACACCTTCGCGGTGCTGGACGACCGGCCCGCAGCTGCCGATGGCGCGCTGGTGCACGATCGGCAAGGCCTACAGCGGTCTGACCGATGTCGAGATCGCCGCAGATGACGCGCTGGTTCGAGGCGCACACCATCAGCCGCCACGGGCGCTACCGGGTGGTGGAGCCCCGCGTCGTGGTGGAGATCGCCTTCGACGTGGTGCAGGCGTCGAAGCGGCACGCGTCGGGGTTCGCCCTGCGGTTCCCTCGCATCGTGCGCATCCGCCACGACAAGGATCCCGCCGGCATCGACCGCTGGAGCACGGTGGCTGCGCTGCATGCGCACCTGTCGGTGGCCGGTCGCCATGGCGTGCTCACCGCCGGCCGGCTGGCGCCGACGGAGCCGGCTGCGCCTGAGCGATGATGTACCCATGAACCCCACCCGGGCCCGGCGATGAGCGAGCCACCCCGGCACCCGCGATGAGCGAGCCACCCCGCCGCTTCGATCGCGTCCGCGGCCTGCGCGACGTGCTGACGGCCACCGGTGCCGGCATCAACCTCTCGACGCACCTGGCCGGCCCCATCCCGGCCGAGACGATGGCGGCCGTGCACGAGTCCGACGAGATGGAGCTGCGCATCGGTCGCGCCGGACCCGATCGCGACGAGGACCTGGCCCAGCGCGAGCGCGAGGCGCGCGCGGTGGCCGCCGCCGTGCTCAAGGCGTCGCCGGAGCGCGTGGTGCTCACCCACGGTGCGCCGGAGGCCGCCCGCCTCGCTGCCCTGGAGGTGCTCGAGCGACGCGACGACGGGCCGCAGCGGGTGCTGCTGCTCACCGGCCTCGACCGCGTCATCGCCGCAGCCATCCGTGACGTGGCCGACGTCGCCGGAGCCGAGGTGGAGGTGCTCGCCGAGGCGCCGCAGGTGCTGCCTGCCGCTACGGCCCTGGTGGCGATGGCCCACGTCGATCGCGATGGGCGTCTCGCCGATGTGCCGCCGGTCGCCCGCTCGGCCCATGCTGTCGGTGCTCGCCTGCTGCTCGATGCCGGCCTGAGCGTGGGCGCGCTCCCGACCGACGTGGAGGAGCTGGGGGCGGACATCGTCATCGCCGACGGCCATCGCTGGCTGCTGGGCCCCGACGCGGTGGCCATCGCCTGGTTCACGCCTGACATGGGGGTCGAGGTGCCGCAATGGCTGCGCGAGGCGTGTGCGCCCTTCGCGCGCGGCTCGCTGCTGTCGCTCGCGCGCAGCGTGGGCTGGCTGCTGATGTACGTGGAGCTGCCCTGGGCCATCGATCGCACGCTGACCCTGGCCGACCAGCTGTACGAGGACCTCGCCGACATCGACGGCGTGGAGACTGGTGGCGTCGCCGGCGGCCCACGGCGCCATCGCTGCCTTCCGCGTCGCCGGCTGGGACGCGGAGTCGGTGGCCGATGAGCTCAGCCGCAGCGTCTTCGCCATCGTCGAGGCCGACAGCGAGAGCGACCTCGTGCGCGTCAGCGTGGCTGCCTGGAACCGTGAGCGCGAGCTGGAGCGGTTCGTGGAGCGTCTCTCCGAGATCGCCGCCCACTCGCCCGAGACACTGCCTCGCCGGCCCTCGCTGACGGTCATCAGCGGACCCATCGATCCCGAGGAGGGCGCGTGAGCGAGCCACCGCCGAAACGCGAGGTGCGCCAGCGCTCGGAGCTGGAGATCCGTTGGCGGCAGGCCCGCAACGCCCCGCCGCCGGTGGTGCGCGCCGTGCTGGCCAACGTGGCGGTCGCGTTCGTCGGCGGCATCGTGCTGCTGATCGGCGACTGGCTCGCCAGCGGCGGCGCGCTGCCGGCGTGGGTGCTGGACCTGGGGCCACTCGTCTACGTGGCGGTCGTCATCGTCAGCGGTACCGTCTTCACCTACCTGTGGGTCGAGCTGCCCACGGGCGTGCCCGGCGAGAAGCGGCGCTCCCCGTGGGCGGGCGTGCTGGGCTTCTTCGCCAGCATCCCCATCGTCTACCTCGCGCTGGTCATCATCTTCGAGATCCTGCGCCCGCTCTTGCCATAGGCGCAGGGCGCATCACCACGTGCTGCTTCGCCCTGTCGGGGCCCAGTGCTAGCATCGTGTCAGGTTCGACCGGTGGTCGGCCCAGCGACAGCCCTCCCGGAGGGGGAGTAGCTCAACGGTTAGAGCGGTCGGCTTATATCCGACTGGTTCCAGGTTCGAGTCCTGGCTCCCCTACCACCCTCGCGCTGCCAGGCACACGAAGGCCGCGCGGCCGACCCTCCCAGGATCGACGCGCGCGGCCGGTGGTTACGTGGTCAGGTCCGGTCTACTGGCAGTTCGCGCTCGTGCCGGCCTCGACCGGGGCGAACTGGTAGTAGTCACAGGCGTTGTCAGGGGTCAGCAGGACCATGTCGATGGACTGCTTCTCGGGGAGGTCGGTCATGCCGCCGGCCTGGATGTAGGCGTCAGCCTGGATCGCAGCCTGCAGCGCCATCTCGGCGACCGGCTGGAGCGACGTGGCCTTGAGTCCACCCTGGTTGATGGAGACGATGGCGTCATCACTGCCGTCGAAGC
The DNA here is from genome assembly GCA_963712735.1 of uncultured Chloroflexia bacterium. Taxonomy (GTDB): domain Bacteria; phylum Chloroflexota; class Limnocylindria; order Limnocylindrales; family CSP1-4; genus JAFMJV01. The sequence goes on from CAVQIZ010000007.1 coordinate 298,100, forward strand.
CGACGACGATGATCTCGGGCTTGCCGGCCGCCTCGACGGCAGCCTGTGCACCGAGCGCCATGGTGTCGTTACCGGCGATGATGCCCTTGACGTCCGGGTTCGACTGGAGCAGCTGCTCGGTCACGTCGTAGCCCTCGGTCTGGCTCCAGTTGGCGGTCTGCTGGGCGACCATCGTCATGCCGTCGATGGCATCGAGCACGTCGTGGTAGCCCTGCGAGCGCACCGCAGCGTTGGTATCGGTGTCCCTGCCGGTCAGCTCGATGTAGGTTCCCTCCTCGCCCATCAGCGAGGCGAACTCCTCGGCCAGGATCGTGGCGCCCTGGTAGTTGTTCGAGACGATCTGCGCGACGGCAACGCCGTCCTGCGTGATCTCGCGGTCGACCAGGAAGCTGGGGATGCCGGCATCCTTGGCCGCCTGCACCGCCGCCACCGTGGCGTCTGCGCCGGCGTTGTCGAGGATGATGGCGACGGCGCCCTGCGAGATGCAGCTCTCGAAGAGCTCCAGCTGCTTGTTGGCATCGTCATCGTGAACGAGACGGGTAGTGCTGTAACCCAGCTCCTCGGCCTTGTCGGCCGCGATCTGCTGCATGGCGCCGAAGAAGGGGTTCTCCACCGGCGGCACGATGACGCACATCATGCCCTTGTCCTGAGCGCTGGCCACCAGCGCCTGGGAGCCGACCAGTGTTGCCACCGTGGCCACCAGGATCAGGCCACGCATACCCGGGATCTTGTTGCGGTCCATTCGTTCCTCCATACCTACTCTCTCCACCTCGGTGGCGTGTCAGCTTGGTCGCCGACAGAGTCCTCCTCCGAGTGGTCACACAAGGATGTGGCGCTTGGTTCGGATGTCTTCGTTGGGCCTCCTTTCGTGGGCTGCGTCTAGGCAGCTGTGGTGGATTCGTCGGGGGCGCCGATGTGGGCGGCCTGCTGCTGCAGCGCGAGGCGCCGCTCGGCGCGCTGCTGCAGCTGATCGATGATGAGAGCCAGCACGATGACGACGCCCTTGATGACCTGCTGCCAGAAGGACGAGACGCCCAGCTGGTTGAGCCCGACGGTGAGCACGCCGATGACGAAGGCGCCGATCAGCGTGCCCACGATGGCGCCCCGGCCACCGGCCAGCGACGTCCCACCCAGGACCACCGCGGCGATGGCGTTGAGCTCGAAGAAGACGCCGGTGGCGGGGTGCGCCGCCACGAGCTGGGAGGAGATGATCAGGCCGACCGTCGCGGCGCAGAAGCCGCTGACCATGTAGACCGTCATCTTGGTGCGCGTGACGCGCACACCTGACAGCTCTGCCGAGCGCTCGTTGCCACCCACCGCGTAGACGGCTCGCCCGAGGGGCGTCCGAGTGGTCACGAACCAGGCCAGGACGGCGAAGATGATCATGATCCAGATAGCCCAGCTGATGCCGAAGAGCTCGCCGGTGCCGAGCTCCGCGTAGCCGGTGTTGCCCAGCTCCTCGCGCCCGATGAGATTGGGGAAGGTATTGCCGTTGTTGAGCAGCCCGGCGGCACCTCGAGCCACGTACAGCATGCCCAGCGTGGCGATGAACGGAGCCACGTTGAAGCGCGTGATGATGAAGCCGTTGACGGCGCCCACGAGCGCCCCCGCCGCCAACGCCAGCACGATGACCATCCAGGTGTGCGGATAGACGATGACGTCGAGCGCGCTGATCTGGATGCCCTCGTTGATGAGGAGGCCGGCGATCATGGCCGTCAGACCCACGACCGAGCCAACGGAAAGGTCGATGCCGCCGGTGATGATCACGAAGGTCATGCCGATGGCGAGGATGGCGTTGATGGCCGTTTGCTTGGCCAGGATCTCGAAGTTGCCCAACTGCAGGAAGGTTGGCGATAGCACCCCGAAGATGACGACGAGGACCACCAGGGCGAGCACCGCACGACCGCGAAGCAGCAGCTGCGCGACTTCGGTCCTGGTCATGCCGCCGCCCCTGATCGACCTCGCCGTTCCCGTCACTGCCGGGCTCCTTCCATGATCTGCTGTCCTTGTCTCGTCAGCCGTGCCGCGGGCCCATGTCCGACCGCCGAGGCTGCGACGAGCTTCTCCTCGGTCGCCTCGTCACTGCTGAACTCGGCACTGATGGCGCCCTTGGAGAGCACCAGGACCCGGTCCGACATGGCCAGCACCTCCTTCAGCTCCGAGGAGACGAAGAGGATGGCGAGGCCCTCGCTGGCCAGCCGGCTCATGATCTGGAAGATCTCGGACTTGGCGCCGACGTCGATACCGCGCGTGGGTTCGTCGAGCAGCAGCACCTTGGGCTGTCGTCAGCAGCCCCTTGGCCACGACCACCTTCTGCTGGTTGCCACCGCTCAGCGAGGTGATGGACTGCGTTCGGCGAGGCCACGCGGATCGACAGGTCCTCGATCATCTGGTCGACGGCGCTGCGCTCCCGCCCGCGTGAGAGGTAGAAGCCCTGGAGGTACTTGCGGAGGCTGGCGAGGACCATGTTGTGGGCCACCGAGAGGGCTTCGACAAGCCCGTCCGTCTTGCGGTCCTCCGGCACCAGCACCACGCCGGCTTCGATGCGATCGGCCACCGAGGCCCCGCCCAGGATGCGTCCATCGAGCCAGACCTCGCCGTCGGCTTCGGGGCGCACGCCTGCCAGCACCTCCATCAGCTCCGAGCGGCCGGCGCCCATGAGTCCGTAGAGGCCCAGGATCTCGCCCGCATGGACTTCCAGTGAGATGTGGTCCAGCAGGAAGCCGCCGCCCAGTCGCGGCAGGGTCACGTCGCTGACCCGCAGCAGCGTCTCGCCCTGCTCGTGCTCGGTACGGCTGAACAGCGATGCCGGCTGAGCGCCCGACCATCTGCTCGATGATCCAGGCGACGTCGACATCTGCTGCCTCCGCGCTGGCCACGATGCGGCCGTCGCGCAGGACGGTGATGCGGTCGCCGATGCTGCAGCAGCTCGTCGAGCTTGTGCGAGATGTAGACGATCGAGACACCGCGCGACTTGAGGTCGCGGATGATGCGGAAGAGGCCCTCGACCTCTGCCTGGCTCAGCGCCGAGGTCGGCTCGTCCATGATCAGCACCCGCACGTCACGCGTGAGGGCCTTGGCGATCTCCACGATCTGCTGCTGCCCGATGCGCAGGTTGCTGACCAGCTCGTCGGGGTCGATGTCCTGCTCCAGGCGCTCGAGCAGCTCGGTGGCCAGCTGCTTCTCCGCCTTCTTGTCGATGCACGCCACCGCGGACGATCTCCTGGGCCAGGAAGAGGTTGTCGAGCACGCTCAGGTTGGGGCTGAGGTTGAGCTCCTGGAAGATGATGCCGACGCCATGGTCGGCCGCGGCGGTCACGCTCGGCAGCACGACCGGCTTGCCGTCGATGAGCACTCGGCCCTCGGTGGGCTGCTCGACGCCGGCGAGGATCTTCATCAGGGTCGACTTGCCGGCACCGTTCTCGCCGACGAGGACGTTGACCCGGCCCTCGTGGACGTCGAAGCTGACGTCGTCGAGCGCGGTCGTGCCGGGGAAGACCTTGGTGATGTGTTCGGCGCGCATGGGCACAGGCAGGGACAGGGCCGTCGGGCCGTCCATGCTGGCCCCCGCGGGCGCGGTCACTGGACCTCGACCCTGGTGGGCACGATCATCAGCTCGCTCACGTCGATGACGGGCTGGTTGAACGTGCGAATGGTGAGGGCGCCGGTCAGGGCGATGCGCTGGCCCTCCAGGGACGCGGCGTCGAGCGACTCCAGGTCGGCGACGACCTTCTTGTTGATCTCGGAAGCGACCTTGCCGTATTCGGTCTGGTCACGGAAGTCGCCGAACTGGATGAAGCCGGTGGCATCGCGGATGGACGATTCATCGCTGGGGATGCGGGTTCCCACGTAGGCCCGCACCTCGATCGGTCCGTCGTACCCGTCGACGGCAAGGCCGATGGTGCCCTTGCTGGTCTCGGTGTCTACGTCGGTCACCGTGGCGGTGGCATTGACTCGAAAGACGAGCGCCTCACCGGTGGTGATCATCCCGAGCTCCTGCGCGACGGGCGTGAGGGCCTCCGTGGTCACCTTGCCCTCTGCGTCCGGTTCGATCCGGTTCAGCACGTCGGCCAGCGAGACGGCGTTGTCCGTGATCACGGTCTGGATGTCGTCCCAGACACCGTCCACATAGGCGGCCGGGTCGAACTCGACGTTCAGGGCCGCCTCCTCCTCGGTCGAGACCACGGTGAAGCCGAACAGCGCTGCCACGACCACGAACAACGCGATGGCACCGATGGCGACGGCCATGCCCCGACTGAACTTCTCCCTCATGCCACCGTTGCTCCTTCTGATCTTGCGGCTGCCTGGACGTCTTCGCGGCGCGGGCCCGGTCGCCAGCAGGCGCTCGGCGGTGTAGGTGTCGGTGATGAGGCAGTTGATCCAGCCGCCCAGCAGAGCGGCCCGGATGGCCTCGGTCTTGCCCGGCCCGCCGGCCACGGCGATGGCCCGCGGCACGCGCTTGAGCTGCGCGAGTTCGATGCCGATGACGCGGTCATCGAGGGGCGTTCGCACGACCTGCCCGTCCGCACACAGGAAGCGCAGGCCGATGTCGCCGACCCCTCCGGCCGCGCGGACCGTCAGCAGCTCGGCGGGGGAGAAGACGTTGCCGCTGCTCGCGAGCAAGCCGGAGGGCTGCTGTCCGCCGATGCCCACCAGGGCCACGTCGAGCTCGTCGAAGAGGGCCATGGCGCGCTGCACGAAGGGGTCCTCGAGGAGCACGCGGCGAGCCTCCGCCGAGCCCACGCTGCTGGGTGCCGGCAGGAACGTGCCCTCGCCGTGGAGCAGGTAGGCCAGGCGGCGCACGAGATGCGTGGCGTGGCCTTCCGCGGCCGGGTCGCCGCCGCCTCCGAGGATCTGGACCACGCGCGTGTCGCGCACGCCGCTGACCGGGTGCATCGCCTCCACCATCGCCAGCAGCGAGGCGCTCCAGGAGCTGACGCCGATGACGTCCCCTGAGCGAACCGTGGATTCGAGATGGAAGGCCGCGGCGGCGCCCAGCTCGCGCACGGCGGCCGCGTCATCGTCGCGCGAGATCTCCACGATCTCCGCCTGTGCCAGGCCGTAGCGCGCCTCGAGCTCCTCCTCCAGCTCCGGCTCCGTCCCACTGGGGGCGCGCACGGAGATGCGCACGATGCCCTCCTCCTGCGCCTGCCGCAGCAGTCGCGAGACCTTGGGTTGGGAGAGGCGCAGGCGAGCGGCGATCTCCGGCTGCTTGAGGCCCACCTCGTAGTAGAGCCGCGCGACGCGGGCCATCAGACGCAGCTCGTCGGCGCGTGCCACGTCAGCCTCCTGCCAGCTCGCGCGCGGCGGCGGCGATGCCGTCGGCGGTCAGCCCGGCGTGCTGCAGCAGGAACTCCGGGGAGCCGGTCGGGCAGAAGCCGGGGAAGCCGAGGATGCGCATCGGCACCGGGGACTCCGTGACCACCACCTCCGCCACGGCCCCACCGAGGCCGCCGCGCACGATGTGCTCCTCCGCGGTGACGATGCTGCCGGTCTCACGGGCAGCGGCCAGCACGGCCTCGCGATCGAGTGGTGCCACCGTGGCCATGTTCAGCACGCGTGCCTCGATGCCCTCTGCCGCCAGCGTCGTGGCAGCGCTGAGCGCCCGCGCCACCATGACGCCGTTGGCGATGATGGTCACGTCGGCATCCGTCGCGCAGGCGTGCGGCCACGCCGATGCGGAAGCGATAGTCGGGCGCATGGATGATGGGCACGCCGATGCGGCTGGTGCGCACGAAGACCGGGCCTTCATGCTCGTAGGCGGCCCGGATGGCCTGGACTGTCTCCACCGGATCAGCCGGCACGATGACGCTGAGCCGGTCGATGACGCGCAGCCAGGCGATGTCCTCGATGGAATGGTGCGTGGGACCCAGCTCACCGTAGGCCACGCCGCTGCTGACGCCAACGAACTTGATGTTGGCCGCGCTGTAGGCGGCATCCACCTTGATCTGCTCCAGCGCGCGGGCGGTGAGGAAGGGGGTGGCGCCGCAGACGAAGGGGATCTTGCCGCCGTTGGCCAGGCCAGCGCCCACGCCCACCATGTTCTGCTCGGCGATGCCGACGTTGACCACCTGGCCCGGCAGCACCTTGTCCAGCTTGGTGACCTTGGTCGAACCCAGGGAGTCGTTCACCACGGCCACGACCCGCGGGTCTGCCTGCGCCAGCTCGACGAGCGTATCGGCAAAGGCGTCGCGGCAGTCGTAGAGGTCGGCAGGTGCGGCGTGCGCAGCGGCCTGGGCGCTCATGCACGGCCCCCTTCCAGCTCTGCCACGGCCCGCGCGTACTCTTCGTCGGTGGGCACGCGGTGGTGCCACTCCTTGCGGTCCTCGATGAACGAGACGCCCCGCCCCTTGGTGGTGTTGGCGATGACGCAGTTGGGCTTGCCGGCCTCGAAGGGGAGCGCGGCGAAGGTGTCCAGCAGCGCGGCGACGTCGTTGCCATCGGTCTCGCGCACGGCCCAGCCGAAGGCTTCGAATTTGGCCGGCAGCGGGTCCAGCCCCATGGTCGTCTCCGTGCGGTCACCCTGCTGCAGCCGGTTGCGGTCGACGATGCAGACGAGCCGGTCCAGGCCGAAGTGTCCGGCTGCCATGGCTGCCTCCCACATCGAGCCTTCCTGCAGCTCGCCGTCACCGGTGAGGACGAAGGTGCGCCGCTCGGAGCCGTCCATCTGCCCTGAGAGCGCGATGCCGACCGCCACCGGGAAGCCGTGTCCCAGCGGGCCGGTGTTGGTCTCGACACCGGGGACCTTGTTGCGATCGGGATGGCCGTTGAGGCGCGAGAGCGGGGCCAGCCAGGTGTCGAGCTCGGCGACGTCGAAGTAGCCGGCCATGGCCAGCGTGGTGTACAGCGCTGCCGCCGAGTGGCCCTTGGAGAGGACGAAGCGATCGCGCTCGGGATCGGTCGGGTTCGTCGGGTCATAGCGCAGCACGCCGCCGAAGTAGAGGGTGACCAGGATGTCCATCGCGGAAAGCTCGCCACCGACGTGTCCCATGCCCGCGCTGTGGACCATGCGGATGTCTCGCAGCCGCGCCTCCGCCGCCCGCCGGCGCAGAGCACCCGCCTCGTCGCTGCTGGCTGCGTTCGCCGCCTTCATCCGTCCCCCTGAATGGATATTCATGTACGTATGGCCAGTACGCAATATACCCATGCGCTACTGAATACGTCAAGGCCTTCAGGATAGCAAACGATTGCGCGTGCGTCGCGGTGGTGCTTCAACCGTCATCGCGCGGACAGGAACGTGCGTGTGCGCCTACTCCGGCCGCAGCGTCGTGCGCGCCACGGCGGCGCGCCAGCCGTCGTGGAGCTGATCGCGTAGGGCAGCCGCCATCGTGGGCTCGAAGCGGTCGACGGAGCGAGGCAGAGCGGCGATGTCCGCGGTCGAGGCCCAGACGCCGGTGGCCAGCCCGGCCAGGTAGGCCGCGCCCATGGCCGACAGCTCGGCGGTGTTGTTGCGCTGCACGGGCACGCCCAGGATGTCGGCCTGGAACTGCATCAGCTGCTCGTTGCGCGTCACACCGCCATCGGCCAGCAGCACGCGCAGGGAGCCGGCACTCGACGCCTGCATGGCATCGAAGACGTCCCGCACCTGGTAGGCGATGGAGTCGACGGCCGCCCGTGCCAGCTGCGCCAGTCTCGAACCGCGGGTGAGGCCGCTGATGAGGCCGCGTGCCTGATCGTCCCAGTGGGGTGCGCCCAGCCCGACGAACGCCGGGACCAGGTAGACGCCATCGCTGCTCGGCGTTCGCCCGGCGAGCTCGGCGACGTCCGCTGGCCCCGACAACCCGACGAAGTCGGCCAGCCACTGGACCGCGGCACCGGTGACGTTGATGTTGCCCTCGAGGGCGTAGACGGTGCGCTCAAGGCCCCAGGCCACCGTGGCCGCCAGCCCGGCGCTGGACGTCGGCCGCGTCGGCGTGGGCATCATCAGCGAACTGCCCGTGCCGTAGGTGGCCTTGATCGAGCCCGGTTCGAAGCCCGCGTGACCGAAGAGGGCCGCGTGCGAGTCACCCACGAGGGAGCCGATGGGCACGCCGGCCGGCAGGGCGCCGAGGGCGACGGTCGTGCCGAACCGCCCGCTGGACGGCCTGATCTCTGGCAGCGCTGCGAGCGGCACGCCGAACGCCTCCGCCAGCCACGGGTCCCAGGCCACGCTGGCGAGATCCATGAGCTGCGTGCGAGAGGCATTGCTGGCGTCGGTGGCGTGGATGGCACCGCCGGTCAGGTTCCACAGCACCCACGAGTCGACCGTGCCCAGAAGGACCTCGCCGGCGGCGGCCCGTGCCGCGCCGTCGGGCGCCTCATCGAGGAGCCAGCGCCATTTGCCGGCGGTGAACCCTGGGTCCAGCGGCAGGCCGGTCCGCTTCTGGATCTCGGCAGCCCGACCAGCACCGCGCAGCCAGTCGCAGAGCTCGGCAGAGCGGCGGCACTGCCAGGTCACCGCCGGCCCCAGCGGTGCGCTCGAGCCCGCGTCCCAGGCCACACCCGACTCGCGCTGGTTCGAGATGCCGATTCCGGCAAGGGCAGGGGAGCCGGCCGACACGAGCACCTCGTCCATGCACTCGCGGACCGCTCGCCAGATGGCGGCTGCGTCCTGTTGCACCCAGCCGGGCTGTGGGTACTCGATGTCCATCGGCCTGGACGCCAGTCCAACGACCGCGCCGTCCGCGTCGACGAGGATGGCCTTGGTGTTGGTCGTGCCCTGGTCGATGGCCAGGATGAGCTGCTCGCTGGACATGATGATTCGAGGATACGCGCGGCCGTGCGCAGTCGTACGGTTGGTGATGCAGGCCATGGACCGAGGAGGAGCAACGCCCGATGACCACGCAGTACGTCGCCGTCTACGGTGACCCCGTCGAAGGCAACCCCACGTCGATCATGCAGAACGCCGCCTTCGAGCACGCCGGCCTCGACTGGCGCTACCTGGACATCCGCGTGCCGGCCGAGGACCTGGTCGAGGCCATCAAGGCAGCCCGGGTGCTCGGCTTCGGCGGTCTCAACCTGACGCTGCCGCACAAGGTGGCGGTGATCCCGTTGCTGGACGGCGTGGAGCCTTCAGCCGAGATCAGCGGCGCCTGCAACACCGTCGTGCGCCAGCCCGACGGGCGCCTCATCGGCTCCAACACAGACGGCTCGGGCTTCGTCTGGTCGCTGCGGGACGCCGGCGTCGACCCGGCTGGGCTGGACGTGGTGCTGCTGGGTGCGGGCGGTGCCGCGCGGGCGGTTGCGGTCGAGCTGGCGCTGGCCGGGGCCGCGCGGGTGGCCGTGGCCAATCGCAGCGCCGCCAGGCGCGACGACCTCGTCGGCATCCTGGGCAGCCGGACGTTGGTGGAGGCGGTCTCACTGCCCTGGGAGGGCACGCTCGCGGTGCCAGCCTGTGACGTGCTCGTCGACTGCACGCCGGTGGGCATGGGCAGTGGCGAGGCAGCCGAGCAGCACGTCGACGTCGACCTGACAGCCCTCTCGCCCACCACGGTGGTCTGCGACCTCAACCCCGAGCGGTCGGACACCGCATTCCTGCGGCTGGCCCGGTCACGTGGCCACCGCACGCTCGATGGCCTGGGTATGCTGGCCCGCCAGGGCGCCGCCGGCTTCACCGCCTGGACCGGAGAGGCGGCGCCGCTCGCGGTGATGATCGACGCCCTCGGCGGGTAGGAACGACGACGTCCGCCCGACCCGGTTGGGTCTGCGGCGGACGTCGCTTCGTGCTTGCCGGGTCGACCCGGCGTCGTGGGTGCGCCTAGGAGGCGTCGGGCTTGCCCATGCCCGGAGCGGGCTTGGCGTTGGCAGCTGCGTTGGCCGCCTCCAGCTGCTCGATGGCGGCGATCTGCTCGGGCGTCAGCCTGGACTTCTCGTTCTCGATGAAGGCCTGCTGGACACCCGGGTAGCTGAGGTACAGGTAGATGAAGCCTGCGAGGAGCCAGGGGATCGTGGACGCCTCGACCGAGTTGCCGAACAGCAGGGCGAAGAAGCCCCAGATCAGCGTGAACAGGCTGATGAACAGGCCGAACTGGACGGCGTAGGCACGCAGGTTCCAGAAGCCCAGGGCGACCCAGATCCAGATGGCCGCGATCAGCAGGGCCCACAGCGCGGCGACCCCACTGCGGGTTCTGGAAGGACATATCCCCGAAGCGGTCGTTGTCGATGGGGAAGTTAACGATGCCCAGGTACACGATCATCATGTATAGCTGGTACAAGCCTGCCAAGCCGGCTCCCGCTGCCAGCAGGATCACCCCGATGGGTCGTTTCATGGAGTCCACTCCCTTGTGTGTGATTGTCCGGCGCCAGCCAGGTTGTTGGCACGGAGCATCCCGGCTGCAGCCGCCTTGTGGTGTGAGCGTAGCAGTCCTGAGGTGCGGAACATCATCCAAAGTGGAGGATGGGCCGGCGTAGGTGGCCACGGTGCCGGGCGACTGCTCCGCCGTGGTCCCTCTGGTGCGCTGCGGGGACGTCCCGAGTACACAAGTGTGGCGTCGGCGCACCAGAAGCTCGGCCCAGCGCCGCGGCCGGCACCGGAATCGGCAGTCGTGCCGCCTACACTGGCGGTTCTACTGCCAGGAGGAACCATGTTCAGTCAGTCCGCGGACGAGCCTGTGGCCGATCAGTCCCCAGCTCCGATCGGCATGCGCGAGCTGCCCCCGCAGCCGGCCAAGCCCGTGATGCCGGCCTACGCCACCTCCACGCCCGAGTCCGCTGCCGACGACGTGGGACCCAGCTCCGACGACTCCGTCATCGCCAGGGATGACCACTTCGAGGGCACGTTCACCTCGCGCGGCACGGTCGTCGTGATGGGGTCCGTGAAGGGCCGCATCGAGGCCGTGCGACTGCGTATCGAGGACGGCGCCAGCGTCGATGCCGACGTCATCGTCGACGAGGCCATCGTCGCGGGCGAGTTCACCGGCAACCTGACCTGCCGACAGCGCCTGGAGGCCCGGGCCAGCGGCCGCATCAACGGTCGGGTCGAGACCTTCAAGCTGATGCTCCACGAGGGCGCCTCCGTCGAGGGTGAGATGCACATGCTCAGCGAGACCCCCAAGGATGCGTCGGAGACGATCCGCGGCAGCGCGCCGCTGCGTGGCGAGACCGCCGGCGAGCCGGCGGCCAAGGCCAAGCCGGAACCAGCGTCGGTCGTTCCTGCCGGCCCGGCGGCAGTGACGCCCGCTGCGACCAGGCCCGCCCCCAACGTGGCACCCGCGAGTGACAGCACTCCCAACGCGACTGCCAGCGCCGCGCCGGTGGCAGAGGCCACGAGCGTGCGCTCGTCGTTCGCGGAGACGTTGCGCGCCGAGACGCTGCAGATGCGCGTGGCGCCGCGCGCCACGACCACCTCGCGCGGCTATGGCAGCCCTGCTCGCAGCAGCAGCGGCGTCCGGAACGGCGGCAGCGCGACAGGCTTCTAGCCAGACCCGGGTCCACCCGCCACCATCGGGCGGGCGTAGACTCGGGCGATGAGCACAGACGCATACGCTGCGGCGCGCGCCGCGCTCGAGGCTGCCCACCCCGAGCTCGTGGAGCTCTCGCACCGCATCTACCTGAACCCAGAGGTGGGCTTCGAGGAAGTCCAGGCAGCAGCCTGGCTCACCGAGTCACTGGAGCGCGCCGGGTTCGAGGTGCAGCGCGGCTACGCAGAGATGCCGACCGCGTTCGTGGCCAGCATCGGACCGGGCCCGCTGCACATCGTCATCTGCGCCGAGTACGACGCGCTGCCCGCGGTCGGCCACGCCTGCGGCCACAACGTCATCTGCACCGCGGCCCTCGGCGCGGGCATGGCGCTGGCCCCACTGGCCGCGGAGCTGGGCCTCAAGATCACCGTCCTGGGGACGCCGGCAGAGGAGAGTGGTGGTGGCAAGCTCGGGTTCATCGAGGGCGGCTTCTTCGAGGATGTCCACGCCTCGATGATGGTGCACCCGTTCCCGCAGGACGTGGTGACGCCGGCCATCATCGCCGTGCAGCAGCTGGAGGTCACCTATCGCGGTCGTGCCGCCCACGCCTCCGGCTTCCCCTGGCTGGGTATCAACGCCGCCGACGCCATGGTCATCGCCCAGACGGCCATCGGGCTGCTCCGCCAGCAGATCCTGCCGAGCGACCGCATCCACGGCTTCGTGACCAAGGGTGGCGATGCCTCGAACGTCATCCCCGAGCTCACCACGGCCGACTTCATGGTCCGTGCCGGCAGCAGCGAGCGTCTCGAGGAGCTGGTCGGGCTGGTGCGTAACTGCTTCGAGGCCGGTGCCCTGGCCACCGGCTGCAGCCTGGACCTGACGCCGGACGTGGCCTACAAGGAGATGCGTCACGACCCCGACCTGGCGGAGCTGTATCGCCGCCACGCCGAGTCGCTGGGCCGTTCGTTCGCGCCGGAGTCCTCGCCGGTCTCCACCGACATGGGCAACATCTCGCACGAGGTGCCATCCATCCACCCGGCACTGGGCATCGAGACGCACGGCGCAGTCAACCACCAGGCGGAGTTCGCCGATGCCTGCGCCACGCCCTCCGCCGACCAGGCCATCTTCGACGGGGCGCTCGCCATGGCGCTGGTCTGCATCGACGCCGCCCGCGACGAGGCGCTGCGGGCACGCCTGCTGGCGAAGTAGGGAAGAGGGGCGAGCCGAGGCCATCGCGCCTGTCCGTGCCAGGAGCGCGCCATAGCCTGCTGCGGCTATTCCGCGCGCAGCACCAGGATGTGCTGGTGGACGATGTTGGGCACGAAGGCGTGTGGATAGCCGTACGGCCGCAGGCGGGTGCCGGCCTGATACCAGATGAGGTCACCCTTGGTGACGAAGCCGTGCGGCTCGGCGCGAGCCGCCAGGTCGGACGCCACGAAGCGATAGCGTCCCTGCTGGTAGGCGTCGCGCACGATGACCACGGCATAGCGCCTGGGGCGCAGCACGCGCCGCAGCTCCCCGAAGAGTGCGCCCATGCGCTCGAGGTACTCGCCGTAGCTGGCGCTGTTGGCCAGGTCGGCCGGATCGTCGGTGACCATGGCGTAGTCGGTGCGCCGGTTGGCGAATGTCTCGGCCAGGGCACCGCCGGACATCGTCACCTTCAGCTGCGGGTTGTAGGGCGGATCGGTGGCCACGAGATCCACGCTGGCATCGTCGAGGTCGCGTACCAGCGACATGGCGTCGCCCACCAGCAAGCGGCAGCCTGATGGGTCGAACCGGCGCGGCCCGCCGGGGTCGTTGTCTCCCAGGTCGCTGAGCAGCGGGCCAGTCCCGCCGTTCTGGGCCGCTGCCGCATCCACGACCTCCTGGTACACCGCGGCCCAGCGGGGCTCGATCTCGAAACCCACGGCCCGTCGTGGCGTCCGGCAGATGCTCGCACCCAGCAGCGTGCCGCCCACCCCGGCGAAGGGATCGAGCACCAGCTCTCCACCGCGCGTGAAGAACTCGATCAGCCGCGCCATGAGGCGTGGTGGCTTGTTGGCGCCGTGCGACTTGCGCTCGCGATGGCCCAGCTCGGAGGGGTAGGCGGTCGTCAGCAGCGACTTGGTGAAGTAGAGCCACTCGTCACCACCGAGCTCATTGAGAGTGTTGTTCGGGTGCACCGGTCTCGCGGCTGGGTTTGCCTCGCTGTCAGTCACCGGACGAAGTATGTGGCACACGGCGTCTATGCTCTGCGGCATGGCGTTCTTGGGCCGGGAGCGCGAGTTGGCCCAGCTGGCCGAAGCCGTGCGGCGAGTCGCGGAGGGGCGACTCGGGCGTGTCGTGCTGACAGGACCAGCCGGGATCGGCTGCACGCGCCTCCTGGATGAGCTGGCGATACGGGTCTCGAGCGTGCCGGGCGTGCTGGCATGCCGTGGCCGTGCCTATGAGCCTGCGGCTGGCAAGCCCTACCAGGCCGTGGGCGACGCGCTGGCGTGTTCCTTCGCGCGCCTGCCCGACGAGCGCATCGCCGCGGTGGTGGCCCACGTCGGTGACGACCTCTGCGCGCTGGTGCCTGGACTGCAGGCCAGGCTCGATACGCTCGGCATCGACCACTCCCCACCGCCGCTCTCAGCCCCCGAGCAGCTGGGCCGGCGGGTCCTGGAGTCGATCCTCGGCACACTCGAGCGCCTGGCTGCCGACGGCGTCCTGTTGCTCGTGCTGGAGAACCTGCACCATGCCGACCCGGCCACGCGCAAGCTCATCGAGGCGCTGCAGGACGTCGGTCGCTCGCTGCCGGTCTGTCTCGTGCTCACCTACCAGCCGGCCGAGGTCCATCGCCGCCATCCGATGGCCGCCTTGGCCGACAGCCTGGGCGCCGATCCTGAGGTCGTGCGCATCGAGCTGGGTCCGCTGCCGGCGGGCGACATCGAGCGGCTGGTCAGCGAAAGCCTCGGCGAGCGACCCGCGCACAACGTCCTCACCGCCGTGAGCGAGGGCGCGCGGGGCAACCCGCTCATCGCCCTGGAGCTGGCACGCAGTGCCGGGGCGCTCGAGGGCGTGCGGCTCTCCGATCCCTTCGACCAGCTGTACGGTGCGCGCGTGGAGGCACTCTCGCGTGACGGCGCCCGGCTGGTGCGGGTGCTGGCCGCGGCGCGTGTGCCGCTGCGGCGGGCGACTCTGCTAGGCGTGCACCCGCCGGAGGGACGCCTGACGGTCCAGGGACTTGAGGAGGCGCTGGCGGGCGGCTACGTCAGCGAGACAGGCGACGACATCAGCATCAGCCACGAGCTCGGCGCGGAGGCCGTGGAAGCGATGGAGCTGACGCTCGAGCGCCAGGGCATCCACGCGGCGCTCGCGGATCAGCTCCACGCCGAGCCGGCGTTGGCCGCCTGGCACTGGTCACGCGCGGCCCGTCCGTCAGAGGCGCGCAGCGAGCACGTGCGTGCCGCGCAGCTGGCCGAGCGGCTGGATCCGGCGGAGACCGCGCTGCAACACTATGAGCAAGCGCTGGAGCTGCCCAGCCTGGAGCCGGTCAGCCCGCAGGTGCAGTCCGAGCTGCTTGCGGGCGCCGCTCGGGCCTCCGCCTCCGCCGGTTCGTTCCGGCGTGCCGCCGCGCTGATGCGCCGGGCCATCGACAGCCGCGCCATGCGCGAGGCCTCCAGCCAGCGTGGCCAGCGAGACGCTGCCACCCGTCTGGCACTCGGCGAGATGCATGAGGAGCTGGGCCGCTACCAATGGCACGCCGGTGACCTGCCGGGCGCCATCGACAACATGGAGCGCGCCCTCGGCATCATGCCTCCCGAGCCCAGCCGCAGCCGAGCCTGGGTGCAGGCGTCGCTGGCGCAACACCTGATGATCGACGGACGCTTCAGCGAGTCGCAGGCGATCGCGCTGCAGGCGCTGGCGACCGCGGAGGCGGCCAGCCGCTCCGGCGAGGACACGCTGCAGGAGCGCGCCCACGCCATCTGCACGCAGGGCGTCGACACCGCCTACCTGGGCGACCCAGTCGGGGGCCTTCAGCTGCTCGAGGAATCGGCCGCGCTCTCACGGCAGGCAGGGCGTCTTGACCACCTCATGCGCGTGGCCGCCAACCGCACGACGCTACTGGACCTGGACCTGCGCCGGGAGGAGGCCCTGCAGGTCGTGCAGGAGTCGCTGGCCGAGGCGGCGGCCGGCGGGCTCGAGGCGACCTACGGTGCGTTCCTGCGCGGCAACGCCGCCGATATCCTGTTCCAGCTGGGACGCTGGGAGGAAGCCGAGCGCGAGTGTCGCAGCGACCTGCGCTGGCAGACCGGACGTCGCGAGATCACCTGGCTGTCCCTGCTGGTGCTGGGCCTGCTGCTGACCGAATCACGCGCCGATGACGAGGCTGCCAGCATCGTCGGTCGCACGCTGCTGGAGCTGCAGACCGTCTCGCCGGGTCACTGGACCGGCATGGTGATGCGCTCAGCGGTGAGCCTGGCGTTGTGGAACGGTCGCGTCGAGGAAGCGGTCAGCATCGCCGAGCGCGAGTGGCCTCGGGCGCTCGAGAGTGACGAGCTGGGCGTGGTCGCGTACGCCGCGGCGACATCGCTGGAAGCTGCTGCCGCAGCCGCCGAGCATGGTCGTGCGACCTCGTCGGCCGGGCTCATCGCGCGCGCCCGTGCGCTGGCCGAGAGCGTGCTGCCTGCGGCCGAGGCCTACGTTGCCGGGTCGTCCATCGGGCCCGAGCTGGGGGCGCGCAACGAGGCCGAGCTGCTGCTGGACGTGGCTCGCGCCCACGCGTTGCGCGTGCGGGGCACGCCCGATCCGGGGGCATGGGCCGCGCTGGCAGAGGCCTGGGGACGGCACTCCATCCCGTACCGGCGCGCCAAGGCTCGCTGGTGGCAGGCACTGGCGATCCTGGCCGAGGCACCAGAGGAGGATCGGGAGTCGGCCCGGCTGGCGGCACGCGAGCCACTCTCGGAAGCGTACCGCGTGGCGCGCGATCTGCCGGCGCTGCCGTTGCTGCGCGAAGTCATCGACCTGGGCAAGCGCGCGCGCGTGGCCTTGCCGCTCTCGGACGACGTCAGCGCCCGGCTGGTCGCCGTGGGACCCGGACCCAGGCAGCCCGTGGCCGTCGGTCCCGGTCGGCCCGCGTCCGGAGTGGGCAGCCCCGACATCGCGCAGGCGATCGAGCAGCGCGTCATCGCGGCTCTGCGCAAGGGACCGGCCGACACCTACCGGCTCAGCCCTCGCGAGCAGGAGGTGCTCGACATCCTCGCCGAGGGCCGCACCGACCGCGACATCGCCGCGCGCCTGTTCATCAGTGAGCGCACCGTGCATGTCCACGTGCGGCGCATCCTGGCCAAGCTCGGCGTGTCCAGCCGGACCGAAGCTGCCGGTGTCGCCATCCGCCAGGGTCTCGTCTCCACGAGCGTGCCGGCCGCAGGCGATCCAAACGGAGCGGATGACGTAGCATCGCGCTCATGAACCAATCGCTCTACCGGGTCGTCGCGGCCCTCTTCGCATTGACGTTCTTCGTGGCTGCCTGCGCCAGTGACACCGGCGCCGAGTGGACGTACGCGCCGGTCACCGCATCGGAGAGCCAGGCCCCCGGCCCGAGCGAACCCACGGCGGCACCGGGTGCCACTGCCGAGCCGGGTGGCACGGCCGCGCCCGCGGACACTGCCGCGCCCGCAACGCCACCGCCGTCCAGCGGCGAGCCCCGTGTCATCCAGCTGCAGGCCGACGCCGCACTGCGGTTCACCGACATGAATGGCCAGCCGGTGTCCGACATCCCCGTGACGCCCGGCGAGACGATCATCTTCGAGGTGGACAACACGGCCGGCTTCGAACACAACTTCTGGATCGGCACCGACGCCGAGCTCTCAGCGCCATACGCCACCACTGACGTGGGCATCGACACCTGGACCACGGGTGTGCAGTCGGTCGAGTGGGTGGTTCCGGCGGACGTCAGCGGGCTGAAGTTCGGCTGCACCGTGCCGGGCCACTACCTCACCATGCAGGGCACGTTCTCCGCGAGCGAGCCGGCCGTCGCAGCGGAGACCCCGCCGGAGCCGGAGCCGGCTGCGGCCGAGACCACGGCGGCCCCCGAGTCCCCGGCCGCGCCGGCTGCTGTCAGCGGCGAGCCCCGGGTCATCCAGCTGCAGGCCGATGCCGCGCTGCGGTTCACCGACACGAGTGGCCAGCAGGTGTCCGACATCCCCGTGACCCCAGGCGAGACGATCATCTTCGAGGTGGACAACACGGCCGGCTTCGAGCACGACTTCTGGATCGGCACCGACGCCGAGCTCTCAGGGCCCTATGCCAAAACGGACGTGGGCATCGAACCCTGGACCACGGGTGTCCAATCGGTCGAGTGGGTGGTACCGGCGGACGTCAGCGGGCTGAAGTTCGGATGTACCGTGCCAGGTCACTACACCACCATGCAGGGCACGTTCTCCGCGAGCGAGCCGGCGGTCGCAGCGGAGACCCCCGCGGAGCCGGCTGCGGCCGAGACCACGGCGGCGCCCGGGACCCCGGCCGAGACCATGGCGGCGCACGAGCCGGCTGCTATGGGCGGTGAGCCACGTGTCATCGAGCTGGAGGCGGACGCCGCCATCAGGTTCCTCCAGGACGGCGAGCAGATCCGCGAGATCCCGGTCACGCCCGGTGAGACCGTCGTCTTCCGCATCGACAACACGGCCGGCTTCGCGCACAACTTCTGGATCGGCCCCGACCAGGAGCTGCAGGTCCAAAACGGCAGCACGGACACGGGGTTGCCCGATTGGACTACCGGTGTCCAGGAGCTGGAGTGGGTCGTGCCCGATGACGTCACCGACCTGCGGTTCGCCTGCACGGTGCCCGGTCACTACTTCACCATGCAGGGCGACTTCACCATCAGCCAGTAGCCGCAGGAGTTCTCGCCGAATCGAAACGCCCCGGTGGGATCAGACCCGCCGGGGCGTCATCGTGACCGTGGCGTCGGACGCTACTTGTCCTCGCCGTCGGTGATCTGCGGCTGGCCCTGTGCATCCAGCGCGTGCTGGATCTCCTTCTCCGCATCCTCGCTGAGCGACGTGCGTAGGACCTCGCCACCGAGTGGCGCGAGGGCGGCGAGCGCCTTGTCCGGCGTGGCCTTGGAGACGAACACCACCAGCGCGGCCGTGCCGGGCTTCAGGACGTCTGCAGCACGCTGCCTGAACTCGTCCTTGACGCCCCAGCCGCTGATCGTCCCCATCACGGCGCCCATGATGCCGCCGATGATGAGGCCGCCCACGGGGATGAGGAAGATGAGCCCAAAGAGCATGCCCCAGAAGCCGCCCATGGCAGCGCCGGCGCTGGTGGCCCCGGTCTTGGTCACCATCTCCACCTTGCCATCGGCAGTCTTCCTCACGACGGCCGCGCCGCCGGTCTGCATGATGAGGTCCTTCTCCAGCTGCTGGACCGTCTCCAGCGACTTCTGCGCGGTCTCGACGTCCGGGTAGCCGATGACCAATAGTTCTGCCATCCGTACTCCTCTGATAGGTGGTGGTTGAAGCAGCCGACACGATAGCGCAGCCGGCGGCGACAGCCGTCTGGGGGCCTGGCGCGCGTAGACTGCCTACCCATGCAGGATCCTGCCGCCGGCTCCTCCCGGTCCCGGCCCCGCGCGCGCTCGATGGGTGACGAGGCTCTGGTCGAGGCGCTCACCGGGCCCGGTTGCCCGCTGTGCACGCACGTCGCCCGGATCGCTCCGCGGTACCTCGACTCGCTGCTGTACCAGCACACCACCGATCGGGCCTACCGCGATCGCTTCGTGGCTGGGGGTGGCTTCTGTGGTCGCCACGTTCGGGATGCGGTGGTAGCTGACACGGCGGGCAACGGCGACGGTGTGGGCGGTGGCATCTTCCTGCGCTCGCAGCTGGGGGCCCGACGCCGCGCGCTGGAGACCGCGACGGGATTCCGCGCGGCCAGGCGGCTGCGCGAGGCGACGCGACCGGCCTGGGACTGCCCCGTCTGTGAGCAGGAACGAACGCTGGCGGCAGCCGCGTCGAAGCGACTGCTCGACCTGGTCGCTGCCGAGGCGGCCTGGCGAGACTGGACCACGGGCGCGCCCTGGTGCCTGACACACCTCGGGGTGCTCCTCGCGGCGGCGGCTGAGGCTGGGGGCGGGACGCTCGATGCCCTGCGAGAGCGGCAGCTCACGGCGATGCGCGACCTGGAGGCGCGACTGGACGCCTTGGCGCACGACTCCAGCCACGGGCGCCGGGACCGCCTGACCGACGCGGTCCGGTCCGCGGTCGGCGAAACGGCCGACCTGCTCGCCGGCGACGAGGGGCAGGAGCGGCGCTGAAGGCCGTCCCGGTGCCGAGAGCCCTCAGGCGGCGGGGATCTCCGCCATGAATTCACGCAGGGTGGGATAGACCACGTCGGCCCCGGCTTCCAGCAGCTCCGGTTCGTGGGTGGCGCCGGTAAGCACCGCGATGGCGCGCATGCCTGCTTCCCGGGAGGCGAGCATGTCCCATCGCGAATCACCCACGTACCAGGCCTCGCCCGGAGGGACATCGAGCAGATGGGCAGCCTTGAGCAGCAGGTCTGGCGCCGGCTTGGCGTGCTCCACGTCGGCGCCGTCGCAGATCAGCGGCATGGCTCGCAAGCCCAGCGACTGCACCGACTCGCGGGCGTCGTCCGGCAGGCTGGAGGTGGCCACGGCCCAGGGCAGGCCGAGGTCGGTCAGCGTCTCCAGGACGTCGCGCGCGGCCGGCAGCGCACGGGGGTGTGCGTTGAGCACGCGGAACTCGGCGCCCGCCTCGATATCGATCTGCACGTCGTCGCCGGGCTTCAGCTCCACGCCGTAGTGCTCCGCGACCATGCGCGCGAGGAGCTTGCCGTCAGAACCCATCAGCGGTGCCAGGAATGCCGGCTCAGGGACGATGCCGAAGCGGGGGAACACCGCCATCCACGAGTCGACGCGGGTGCCGACGGTGTCGACGAGCGTACCGTCGAGATCGAAGATGATGGCGCGCGGGGCGCGGGAAGTCGTCATCGGCCGGTATCGGAGTGCATGGCCCTAGCCTACGATGTCGCCGCGTCCTCGAGTTGGCGTGCCAGCACGGTCGGGTCGGTGGTGGGCTGCCGGCAGGCGAAGTCACGGCAGACGTAGGCCGTGGCAGCGCCCTCGATGCGGCTGCGGCCGCGGAGCAGGGGGACCGCCGAGGCGCTGGGGTCGGTCGCGAGGGCCACGACCTGCCCGGGCCGATAGCGGGCTCGGGCGGAGGCCAGCAGAGCCCTGGTGTCGTCGGCCCCAGGGTCACCCACGATGGCGATCTCGACGATGGGCCCGCTGGCCAGCCCATAGGCCAGCAGCCACTGGGCGAGGCCGGTGGGGTACTTGGCAGCGATGGCGGGCATCGGCGCGAGGGCCCGCTCGGCGGAGCTTCGATAGCCACCCTCGCCGGTGAGCGCAGCCAGCCGCAGCAGCACCATCGTGGCCATGGCGCCGCCGGAGGGGATGGCGTTGTCGTAGAGGTTGCGAGGCCGGGCGAAGAGCACCTCGGCGTCATCGGCGGTGTCGTGGAAGCCGCCCTCGTCGGCGCTGAAGTGCTGCAGGATGAGGTCGGCCAGCTCCCGGGCGGCGACGAAGAAGCGCTCCTCGAACGTGGCCTCGTACAACGCCAGCAGCCCGTGGGCAAGGTGTGCGTGGTCCTCCAGCGTGCCGGCGTGCTGGGCGCGGCCGTCCTTCCACGAGCGCAGCAGCCGGCCGTCCTCGGTGCGCAGATTCTGCAGCACGAAGTCCGCCGCCTCCGCGGCAACCTCTACGAAGGGGCCTTCGTGGAGGGCCACGCCGGCATCGGCGAAGGCGCCGATCATGAGGCCGTTCCAGGAGGTCAGCACCTTGTCGTCGCGCGCCGGCTGGGGGCGGTCGTCACGTGCGCGCAGCAGCGTCACGCGGGCCTCCGCCAGCGCCTCGCGGACCTCGTCTCGTGGCCGCTCCAGCTCCGCCGCGAGCTCGCTGTCCGTTCGAACACGGTGGAGGATGGTGCGCCCTTCCCAGTTGCCCGTGGGCGTGACCCCGTAGGCGGCCTCGAACAGTGGCGCGTCCGTGCCCAGCAGCTCGCGGATCTCGCTGGCGTGCCAGGTATAGGTCAGGCCTTCCTGGCCGTCGGTGTCGGCGTCGAGACTGGAGGCGAAGCCGCCACCCGGCGGGTTGCGCAGCTCGTGCACCGCGAAGTCGAGCGTCTCCCGCGCGACGTAGGCGTAGTGCTCGTCGCCGGTGACCTGAGCGGTGTGGCTGTAGACGCGTGCCAGCTGGGCGTTGTCGTAGAGCATCTTCTCGAAGTGGGGCACGAGCCACTGCTTGTCGGTCGAATACCGGGCGAAGCCGCCGCCGAGATGGTCGTAGATGCCGCCGGCGGCCATCGCGTCGAGCGTCTTCTCCAGCATCAGCAGCGGCTCGCGGTTGCTGGTCCGCAGGTGCTCGCGCAGGAGCAGTTCGAGCGTCATCGGCTGAGGGAACTTGGGGGCCGCGCCGAAGCCGCCATCGACGGCATCGAAGTTCTCGTGCAGGGTCTCCACCACGCCCCTCAGCAGCAGCGTCGGGTCGGGCGCCGGCTGACCTTCGATCTGCTCGGCCAGGCGGGTCGGTGCGTCCTGCTCGACGCGCACGTGTTCGGCGACACTGGTGGCGGTCTTCTCGATATCGTCACGCTGGCTCGCCCACAGCTCGGCGATGCGACTCAGCACCTGGCGGAACGAGGGCATGCCGTGGCGCGGCTCGTCGGGGAAGTAGGTGCCTCCGTAGAAGGGCCGGCCGTCCGGCGTCAGGAAGACGCTCATGGGCCAGCCGCCCTGGCGCGTCATCGCCTGCACGGCCTCCATGTAGATGCTATCGAGGTCGGGACGTTCCTCGCGGTCCACCTTGATGGCCACGAACCGCGCGTTGAGGTCCTCCGCGGTCTGCTCGTCCTCGAACGACTCCCGCTCCATGACGTGACACCAGTGGCAGGCGGCATAGCCGATGCTGAGGAAGATGGGCACATCGCGCTCGCGGGCCGCGGCCAGCGCCTCCTCACCCCACGGATACCAGTCGACCGGGTTGTGGGCATGTTGCAGCAGGTAGGGGCTGGTCTCGCCGGCGAGGCGGTTGGTGTGCGATTCCGTGGTCGTCATCGCCGCGAATGGTAGAGGAGGCACGTGACAGTGCCGTTTCGGAACCGTGGAGCGGTCATGGCGCCACTAACGGTGTGGAGCACGAGTGTGCTCGTCGAAGCCCACGTGGTGGCGAGAGGAGGCTCTGATGTCGACGAGGAAGCGATGTGCGGGTGGCGGCATGAGCCTGGCGTGTGCTGCGCTGCTGACGGTGTCCCAGGTGGCGGTCGCCGGGGAGGCACGGACAGTGGTGACCTTCGATCCGGCTGCCGGTGAGTTTCCCGAGGGCGTGGCCGCGGCTCGCATCGGTGATGTCTACGCCGGCCTGAGCGCTCTGGGTCGCGTCGTTCGGGTCGCGGCCGACGGCCAGGCGGACGACTTCACCCACCTCGTGCTCGGTGAGGGCGACTTCGGCCTGACGGGGCTGGCCATCGATGGCGGTGGCACGCTCTATGCCGCTGTCAACTCGGCTGACCCCGCGCTCCACGGCGTCGTCGGCTTTGGATCTGCCGATGGCGAGCCCTTCCACCTCCCCGGCAGCGAGGCCATCACCATGCCCAATGCCATCGCGTTCGGCGATGACGGCGCCATGTACATCAGTGACTCCGTGGGCGGCTCGATCTGGCGTGCCGAATGGGTCGGCTTCGAGGGATGGCAGCCGGCGGAGGCATGGGTCACCGATCCACTGCTGGCGGGCACCGGCGAGCTGCCGTTCCCGTTCCCCGTGGGTGCCAACGGTGTGGCTGTGGATGATGGAGTCGTGTACGTCGGTGTCACTGAACAGAGCCACATCGTCGGCATCCCCATCGGCCCGGAGGGGGAGGCGGGTGAGCCGTTTGTGCACCTCTCTCCGCCAGGTGTCGCCATCGACGGCATCGCCATCACCGACGACGGTGACTTCATCGTCGCCGACCCGCCGGCCAACACCATCTGGCGCATCGGTGGAGATGGCGTGCCCGTGGCCCTCGCCGACGCGGAGGACGGGATCTCCGGGCCCACCAGTGTCTACGTCGAGACGGCATCGGGTGAGCCGACGGTGTACGTCGCCAACATGGCCCAGGCGGTGATCGGCGAGCTGGCTCCCCATCCGCCCTCCATCGTGGCGGTCACGCTCGACTAGGCGCATGGCAGCCCTGCGCGGGCCGATCGCGACACTGGCGCCCCTGGTCCGTGCTGGGGCGCCGCGGGTTGATGCCCGGCGCGCCTAGAGCGACCAGGCAGGCCGCGAGCTTGGCCATCCCATGCCCGGGGCGCCGTCGGTCTATGCCCCGCGCGCCTAGAGCGACCAGGCAGGCCGAGAGCTTCGCCATCCCATGCTCAGGGGCATCGGAGAGGCGAAGTGGGTGGTCGGCGCAGTCACGCTGGACTGAAACGACCAACACCGGGCGCTAGTTGACGCCCGACTCGGCCTTGTCCTTCTCCAGCCTGGTCCGTCTAGGCTTGGGCGGCATAAGCCGAGATGGGCAGTACCCCACCGGCTGGAGGCGGCAGGTCGCGACGTTCCACCGGCTGGAGACGCGCCACCGCTCGACGCGCCACCGCTAGATGATCGCGATGCCGTTGGCTGGTGGCGTCACTCCCTGACGCAGGGCACGCATGATCGCCGCAGTGTCGAGCGGCAAGGTGCTCGCCAGGGCCGAGCGGTGCTCGCGGATCACGGCTCGGTTGTGCCTGGTGCTGGCGACGACCAAGACAACCCTGGCAACCCCGCTGTCGCGCCACTTCAGCTCCGTGCGCCGTTGCAGAGCCTGCAGGTCGTGGAGCCGCGTCTCAGCATCGATGCCGATGTCCTGGTCACCCTCCAGCAGCACATCCCAGGCACGCAGGTCACCGACGCCACCGACAGGCACCTCTGTTCGCCACCGGAGCCCGGGCCCGATCTGAGACCGCAGGCGCTGCAGCAGACGCAGTTGCGCAGCGTCGCGCACCGGCAGCCCATAGGGGTAGGCCTTCAGCGAGAGACGTAGCCCGAGAGCCGCGCAGTGCTGCGCCAGTTCATCGAGCCGTGGTGCCAGGCGTTGACCACGTTCAGTACGGCTGATGCGTGACTGCGTCAGCCCTGCGACCCGGGCGACGTGACACTGGCTCACGCCGGCAGCGAGGCGTACGTCCCTGAGCTCACTGCCGAGCCCCAGCATTGCCGCATGGGCTTGCCGTCGTCCGCGGTCGCGGGCCCGTTGAAGTACTGGCATCAGCCAAGGATGGTGGGGCCGGCTTCACTGCCACTTGCCTCGCGTGTACCGTCAGCATATGCAGCACAGCCCTGCGCTCGCCGTCGTCGTGCTTGCAGCGGGCGCCGGCAGCCGGTTTTCGGAGGTGCCGGGCGCCAAGCTGATGGCGCGCCTCGACGGGCGGCCGGTGTTGGCGCGCGTGCTGGATGCGGTGCACGAGTTCGGACCGAGCGCCACGGTCGTCGTGCTCGGCCATGGCGCCGACGCCATCGAGCGTGGCCTCGACTGGCGCGACGAGATCCGCGTGCGCAACCATGACCCGAGTCGCGGTCTCGCGTCCTCGCTGAAGGTCGGGATCGATCTATTGCGTGCGTTGCCCGCCGGGCTTGATGGTGCATTCATCGTGCTTGGCGACCAGCCAACCCTGGATGCTGGCGTGATGCGCCAGATCGCGCGTGCCGCGGCCAGCCAGCGACCCGCCGACCGTCCCATCGTGGCTCCGCGCTACGAGCAGGACGGCCCGCGCAACCCGGTGCTGCTGCTGCGTCCGGCCTGGCAGCTGGTGGATGAGCTCGACGGCGACCGAGGGCTGGGCCAGCTCATCGCGGACCGACCGGAGCTGGTGCTTGACGTGCCTCTGCCCGGCTCCATGCCAGATGTCGATACGCCGGCTGACCTTGAGCAGCTGGCGACCGACTGACAGTGTCTCCCCAACCAACTCCCCCAAGCAGCGTGCCATCTCCCGCACGCAGTGTCCCTCACTCTGGCCGACCGCCGTCCACTGCCGTGCATTCCGGGTCACTCACGGCAGTTCAGCCAGTACGTCCTCCATCGAGAGCCTGCCGGTGACACCGGCCACGAACAGGACCTCACCCTTGGGGTAGAGGAACTTCCAAGACTCATCGCCCGGCTCGGACCGTGTCACGACGACGCGCCCATCGATAATCACCGTCGGCCACTCGTAGGCCGGGGGCACATCTCGACCTACGACTTCCGCCGCCTCCCTGATCAGCAGGTCACCGACGACCTCGCCGGGCATACCGACGATGCGAATGGCCGCCATGTCGAACGAGGCTCGACCCGTCGGGTCGTCAACGTCGGCCCATGCCACAGCCATCCGAAGGTCGTCGGGTGTCTTGCCGAGGTCACGCAACACCTGTTCCAGCACTGGGCGGACCGGGCCCTTGGCGAGCATCAGCGAGTCCTGTCCGACATAGCCGAGGACCTTCAGTTCCACGCCGCCGAGGCGCGCTGGCAGGGCGAACTCCAAGCGGTTCGGTGCATACATCGGCGTGGCTTCTGGCGAAGGCAGTGGCGTCCCGCTGGGCGATGGCGACTGCGCCACCACCACAGACCCCAGCGCCAAGACCAGCACTCCTGCCAGCAGTCCGACTCGCTTGCCCATCAGGTCCCCCACTCGGATTGTCGGCCCATCCTCCGCGCCCTGGTCAGCGGGTCAAGTGTCGGATGGCCTGCGCCACGGCCCACCACGTTCCCGTCGGCTCATCCGCACTCCGTGGCAGGGAAGTGTCAACAAGGTCTGTGGGAAGTACGACTAGCGGTCATTGACTGACTACCAGCCGCCCTCGTCGCGCAGCAGCCGGTGCAGCACGCGGGCGCTCACCGATCGCCGATAGTCAGCCGTGGAGCGGACATCATCGATGGGCGAGATCTCCCCAGCCAGCACCGCTGCGGCCTCGTCGGCGACCGACGCCTGCGGCCGCGCCCCCTCCAGCACCGCCTCCGTCCGATGTGCCCGGATCGTCGTGGGTGCCACCGACCCCAGCGCCAGCCGCACGTCGCGCCAGGTGTCGTCGTCCAGGCGGTAGCTGAGCGCCAGCACCACCTTGCTGATGGCTTGTGCCGCGCGGGTGCCGACCTTGCGGAACCTCGTCCGGCGGGCATGCTCGACAGGAAAGCGCACGCGCAGGAGCAGCTCGTCCTCGCGCAGCGCCGTCTGCCGGTAGCCTGTCCAGAACTCGCGCGCCGGCACCGCTCGCACGCCGGCCGTCGAGCCCAGGTCGAAGGTGGCATCCACTGCCAGCAGCACCGGCAGCGAGTCGCCCGCCGGCGAGGCGTTGCAGATATTGCCGCCGATGGTGCCGCGGTTCTGGATCTGGGCGGCGCCGACCGTGGCCGCAGCCTCCGCCAGAGCCGGCAACCGCGCGGAGATCACCGGCGAGCGGCGCAGCTCCGTGTACGTGGTGAGGGCGCCGATCGACACGTCATAGCCATCGGTGCTGATGCCTCGTAGCTCATCGATGCGCCAGAGGTCCAGCACGGCCGCCGGCGGTTCGGTCACGTCGGCCTCCAGCTGCACCATCAGGTCGGTGCCGCCGGCGATCGGCCGGTGGCCGCCCGCAGCCATCACGGCGTACGCCTCTGACAACGTAGCCGGGCTAACGACCGGCGGCTCCACAGACATCAGCCGTTCTCCCGCGCCACGGCGGCCGCCTCGATGGCCTGGATGATCTTGGTGTAGCCGGTGCAGCGACAGAGGTTGCCGGCGATGGCCTCGCGGATCTCGTCCTCGTCAGCCGTGCCGCCGTCATCGAGATAGACCTGTGCCGCCATCAGCATCCCCGGCGTGCAGATGCCGCATTGGGCCCCGCCGTACTCGAGGAAGGCGGTCTGGAGCGGGCTGAGCGCCGCGGTCTCCGCGTCGGAGAGGCCCTCCACGGTACGCAACTCGGAGCCGTCGACTTGGCACACGGGAACGAGGCAGCTGTCGACGACCATGCCGTCGAGGATGACCGAGCAGGCGCCACACTCGCCCTCGCCGCAGCCCTCCTTGGTACCGGTGAGGCCCAGGTCCTCACGGATGACGTCGAGGAGCCGGCGCATCCCCGGGACCGATACTTCGCGCAGCTCACCATTGAGCGTGAAGTGATACGTCGCGCCCGCCCCCACCGGCTCGCGCTCCCCGATGGCCGTCATGCACCCTCCTCCAGCGCTCTCAACACCCGCTCCGACGTCGCGGGCAGCTCGGTCACCCACACCCCCACCGCATCGTGGATGGCGTCCACGATGGCCGGTGCAGCGACGTTCATGGGTAGCTCGCCGATGCCCTTGGCACCGTGGGGTGCCCCGCTGAACGGTTTCTCCACGAGGATGGCGGTGATGCGGGGCGCGTCCATCGACGTCGGGATGATGTAGGTCGAGAGACGGTCGTTGAGGTAGCGGCCGTCCTGCAGCTTGATCTCCTCGATGGTGCCGTAGCCGACCGACTGCAGCGTGCCGCCCTCGATCTGCCCCTCCGCCAGCAATGGGTGGATCACGCGCCCGGCGTCATCGGCGCTGACGACGCTGCGAACGCGCACCTCGCCGGTGTCGAGGTCGACGTCCACCTTGGCAACCGCACAGGCCCAGCCAAAGGCGGGATAGGCGTCGCCGGTATACGTCTCCTCGTCGAAGTCGACCTCGGTCGCAGGCTGGTAGCGCTCGTCGATGCGCGTGGCCCCATGCCGCCGCGCGTCCTCGCGGTAGACGTCGGCGAAGTGCCCGCCCGAGCGCTCCTCCACGATCTCGCGCAGGCGAGCGGCCGCCTTGGACACCAGCCCGCCCACGATCATCACCGTGCGCGAGGCGACGGTGGGGCCGCTGTTGGGCACGATCGAGGTGTCGATCGGCGCCAGCTCCACTTCTGACGGCTCCACGCCCAGCACGTCGGCCACGATCATCGGCAGCACGGTGTTGGTGCCCTGGCCGATCTCCGTGTTGGCCACCAGCAGGCGCACGATGCCATCGTCGCCCAGCTCGACGCCGGCCACACTGCCCATGTTGATCTCGCCGCGGCCGGTGAAGCCGGCACCATGCCAGCCCAACGCGAGCCCGATGCCCGAGGCGACATGCACCCGGGTCGAGGTGACGCCCGAGCCCGCCTCCGCGGCCTGGCGCCAGCGGACCGCCCGTGTCTGGCGAGTCAGCTCGCGGACACCCTCGTAATCGGCCGACTCGACCGCCCGATCGAGGACCTCGTGGGCTGCGACGCTCTCGCGCAGCACCTGCCCGGTGGGCGTGGTGCCGCCCTCCCGGTAGGCCCAGCGCCGGCGCAGCTCGGCAGGTGAGATATCGAGCTCGTCTGCGATGCGGGCGATCTGCAGCTCGTGAGCGAAGCCGACCTGTGGCGCGCCGAACCCGCGGAATGCGCTGTTGGGCGGCGTGTTGGTGGCCATCGTGCGGCCGGCGATGTGGACGTTGGGGCACTCGTACGGGCCACCGGCGTGGAGGACGCCACGCGAGAGCACCACCGGGGACAGCGTGCAGTAGGCGCCCGCGTCCATCACCACCTCGACGTCCTGCGCGATGAGTCGGCCATCGGCCGAGACGCCCGAGCGGTAGCGGATCACCGCGGGGTGCCGCTTGGTGGTGGAGGCGATGTCCTCGTGGCGGTCGTAGATCATGCGTACGGGCTTGCCGATGCGCTGCGCCAGCAAGGCAGCATGGATGGCCACGACGGAAGGGAAGTCCTCCTTTCCGCCGAAGCCACCGCCAGTCTCCGCCTGGGTGATGACAGCTTGTGTGTCACTCAGGTCGAGGGCGCGCTTCAGCGCCGTGTGCACGTAGTAGGGGCACTGCATCGAGCCGGTGATGGTGATGCCGCCGTCGGGCCGGGGCTCGGCGATCATGGCCTGGTTCTCGATGTAGAGCTGCTCCTGGTGGCCCACGCGATACTCGCCCTGCACGATGAGCGTGGCCTCGGCGAAGCCGGCCTCGGGGTCGCCGCGGGTGATCTCGTAGGCGGCGAACTGCTGGGTCGATTCGAGCGGGTCGAAGACCGGCGGCAGGGGCTCGGTGCGCGCGCGGATGCGACGCTTGGCCTCACGCAGGGTGGCCTTGTCCGGTGCCGCGACGAGCGCGATGGGCTCCGAGTGATGACGGATGGTGTCGGTCGCCAGCGCCGGCATGTCGTCCTGGATGGAGCTGACGATGTTCTCGCCGGGGATGTCGGCCGCGGTCATGACCACGACTCGCGACCAGTCGAAGTCGGGATCGAGCTCCAGGCCGAGCAGGCGTGCGTGCGCCACCGTCGAGCGGATGGTGGCGCCGTACCAGGCGCCCGGGAAGACGAGGTCGTCGGTGTACTTGGCCTCGCCGGTGAGCTTGCCCGGACCTTCCCGGCGCAGCGGGGCGGGCGACGCCAGGCCGAGCGTGGGCGCCGCGACCTCGCCGGGGGCAGGCGGAGACAGCACGACTGGCGCCTCGGCGGTGGCGCGCTGGTCACGAGCGGAAGCACTCACGCGAGATCTCCCTCCTGAGTTGGCCTCGACGTTGCGTATCGTATGCCGATGGACGCATCCGTGACGCGCGCAGCACTCCTGCAGCGTGGGTTGCGGCTCGAATACCTGACCATCGGCTGGAACGTGCTGGAAGGCGTCGTCGCTGTCGGCGCGGGCCTGGCGAGCGGATCGATCGCCCTGGTCGCCTTCGGTGTGGACAGCGTCGTGGAGACCATCTCCGGCGTCGTCCTCGTCTGGCGCCTGCGCGCGGAGGCCAGCGGTCGCCTCGATGACGAGGCCGTCGAGCGGGTCGAACGCAGGGCCGAGCGGCTGGTCGGTGTCTCCTTCCTGCTGCTGGCGGCCTACGTCGCGTTCGAATCGGTGCGGACCCTGCTGGCGGCAGAGGCGCCGGACGCGAGCCCGCTCGGGATCGTGCTCACCAGCGTCTCGATCGTCGTGATGCTGTGGCTGGCACGGGCCAAGCTCGCGACCGGCCGGGCGCTCGGAAGCCGCGCCCTGATCGCGGACTCACGGCAGACACGGGCGTGCTGGTATCTCTCCGCTGTCGCCCTCGTCGGGCTGGGGCTGAACGCGCTGCTGGGCTGGTGGTGGGCTGACCCGGTCGCCGCGCTCGTCATCGCCGGGCTGCTGCTGCGCGAGGCGCGGGAGGCACTGTCCGGCGAGGACGACGATGACGGCGAAGACGACGAGGACGACGACTGACGGATCCGGAGCGCTAGCACGCCGGCACGCCCAGCCTGTCGAACGACCGTCGTGGCGCTACGCTATCGCCCATGCTCCAACTGTGGCTGTTCCTGCACATCCTCGGGGCCATCGCGGCCTTCGGTTTCGGCTTCTACGCCCCTGTCTTCGGCATGGCCGCGGCGCGGGAGCCGCAGCACGGCAACTGGTACATGCGCGCATCCAAGCGGGTCTCCAACGCCGTCATCGTGCCGGTGGCCATCTCGATGTTCGTCACCGGGACGCTGCTGGTCATCGAGACCGGCGGCATGCGCCGGTTCGAGGAGCTGTGGCTGGCGGTCGCGCTGGTGCTGTACGTCATCTCGCTGCTGATCGTGTTCCTGCTGCAGCGCCCGGCGCTCAACAAGGTCATCGCCATGACCGAGCAGCCGCCCGGGCCGGAGGGGCCACCCGCCGAGCTGGCGGAGAACGTCCGCAAGATGCAGCTCTACGGCATGATCCTGCTGCTGCTGACCATCGCCATCGTGGCGCTCATGGTCTGGAAGCCGGTGCTCTAGGCCCGACCGTCTGCTCTAGGCCCGACCCTCCGCCAGCAGCAGCGCCGATAGCCGCGAGTAGCGCGCGTAGGCGTCGTCGTACAGCGCCGTGCGGCCGGCATCAGGTTCGCTCACCCTGAGCGGCGGACGGGCAGCCGCAGAAGCCTCGGCGTAGCCGCCGTACACGCCTGCAGCGATGCCCCCGATGAGCGCTGCGCCGGTGCCCGTCCGCTCGAGCGCATCGACATACGCCAGTGGCTCGCCGAACACGTCGGTCAGGATGCTGCGCCAGAGCGGGCTGGCCAGGCCGTTGCCGGTTCCCAGCCATGAGTCACACCGGCCACCGGCGTCGATCACCGCGTCGCGTGTCGCACGCAGCGAGAACGCCACGCCTTCGAGCACCGCGCGAGCCAGGTGCGCTCGACGATGCCCCAGCGTGAGGCCGATGAAGGCCCCCGTCGCCGCGGGGTCCATGATGGGCGAGCGCTCGCCGACCAGGTAGGGCAGGAAGAGGAGCCCCTCGGTGCCGGCGGGAACGTCTGCCGCGAGGCGGTCCAGCGAGGCATAGGGGTTCTCCGTCTGGAGCCGCAGACGGTCGCGCAGCCAGCGCAGCGAGAGCCCGGCAGAGAGCGTCGCTCCCAGCTGGTACCAGCGTTCCGGCGCGGCGTGGCAGAACGTGTGGATCCGGCCCTTCGGGTCGGCCAGGGGGGCACCGGTGGCGACCAGGATCTGCCCGCCCGTTCCCAGCGCCACCGAGCCGTTCCCCGGGTCGACCAGTCCGTTGGCCACCGCGAGCGCGCACTGGTCGGCGCATCCGGCGGCGATGGGGATGCCCGGCCGCAGGCCAAGCTCGGCCGCGGCCCCCGCGGTCAGGGTGCCGGCGACCTCGGCCGACTCGAGCAGCGGTGGCAGGATGCGCGCGGGTGCGCCCAGTCGCTCGCACAGCTCGACCGACCAGCGACGCGCGGCCACATCGAACATGGCCGTGCCTGAGGCATCGCTGATGTCGGTGGCCGGCACGCCCGTGAGTCGCAGCCGCAGATAGTCCTTGGGCAGCACGAACATGGCGGCGGCATCGAGGCGAGCCGGCTCGTGCTGCCGCAGCCAGGCGAGCGTGGGGCCCATGAACCCGGCCGCGGGGCGCGTGCCGGCGATGGACAGGAACGTCTCGACCCCGATGTCCTCTTCGATCTGGGGGATGAGGTCGGAGGTGCGCTGGTCGGCCCAGGTGATGGCGCGGCCGAGGGGCTGATGTGCCGCGTCGAGCAGCACCCCGCCGTGCATGTGGCCGTCCAGCCCGATGCCGGCGATGTCATCGGTGCCGGCCTCGTGGTGGGCCTGCCGCACCGCCTTGACGGTGTTGGACCACCACGCCTCGGGATCCTGCTCGGCGCGGTTGGGCGCCGGCACCTCCATGGGGATCTCACGCGTGCCCGTCCCGAGCAGTCGGCCGTCCTCGTCGATGATGACGGCCTTGACGGCCGAGGTGCCCAGGTCGATGCCCAGCAGTGCCATGCGAGGGATGCTAGACCGCGGGCGGCCCCTCGAGGCGGCGACCGCGCACCCAGGCGGCGCGCACCATGCCCGGCCGCTCACGGAAGATGAGCCGGCTGGCGACTTCCTCGTGGTCACGGCAGGGCTCGGCCTCCGGCGGGCGTCCCAGCTCGGGGTCGACGGCGATGAGGTCGGCTTCCTTGCCCACTTCCAGCGAACCGATGACGTCGTCGAGGCCGAGCGCCTGTGCGCCGCCGAGCGTGCCCAGTCGCAGCCACTCCAGCGGCCCCGGCAGCGCCGCCTCGTCGCCGACGACCGTGGCGCGAGCGTTGTGGACGAAGAAGCCCAGGCGCATCTGCGTGATCACCGACAGCTCCGGGGCGCCGGCCACGTCGGTGCCCAGGCCCGACGCGCAGGCCCTCGTCGAGGTAGCGCGCGATGGGCATCACGCCGCTGCGGATGAACATGTTGCTGACCGGGCAGTGGGCGATGGCCGAATCCGTCTCCACCATGCGCGCCACCTCCCGGTCGGAGAGGTGGATGGCGTGGGCGAGGAGCGCCCTGCGCCCCAGCCCACCGGCGCGGTCGTAGACGTCGAGGTAGTCGGCGGCCTCGGGGAACTGCTCGCCGACCGTCGCGATCTCGAGCGCGTCCTCTGACAGGTGCGTCTGCCAGGTCGCGTCGTAGTGGGCTGCCAACGACGCCGATTCACGCAGCATGTCAGCCGTGCAGGAGACGGCGAACCGCGGCGTGAAGGCGTAGCGCAGGCGTCCGTCGGCAGCACCGTGCCAGCGCTCGCACAGCTCCGCGGAGGCGCGCATGGCGTTCTCCAGGATGGCGCTGGGCGGAGTGACGATCGTCGTAGGTGACGCGGTCCATCAGGACGTTGCCGATGGTGGCGCGGATGCCGTGGTCCTCGGCCGCGCGGAAGCAGGCGTCAGTCGAATCGGGCCAGATGGCGGCGTAGGCGGCGAAGGTGGTGGTGCCGGCGGCGGCCATGGCCCGGTACACCTGCGGCGCCAGTCGCTCGGCCGCGGCCACGTCGAAGGCGCGCTCGAGCGGGAAGACGTAGCGCTCCAGCCAGGCCAGCAGGTCCATGCCGGCGCCGAGGCCCGCCGCCGGGACCTGCGGGATGTGCACGTGCGTGTCCACCAGGCCGGGCATCAGCACCAGCGGGCGCAGGTCGATGGCCGTCTCGGCCTCGCGAGGTGCGTCGGCAGCGGCGCGGACCGAGCGGATGCGACCCGACTCGTCCACCTCGATGACCCCGTCGGGCTGCCACAGCGTGGAGCCGTCAGCCAGGGGGCTCAGCAGTCGCGCACGCAGCGTGAAGGGCGGCTGGAGCGGGAAGGCCGTGGCCACGTCAGCGAGCGTAGGACTCAGCCGGCGTCAGCGTCAACGGTCGGTGCCGCATCCGTGCCGGCGGTCTGCGCCGCCCGCTGCAGCCGGATCCGCTGGTCGATGATGAGGCCGAGCAACAGCACCTGCTGCACGATGGTCGCCAGCGCTCCCACCTGTGCGGCGTAGAACCCGACCAGCCCACCCGCGACGAGCCCGAGCAGGGTGGCCGCAAGGGCCACGTCCATCGCTCGCAGCGCCCGTCTGCGCAGCAGCAGCAGGAGAGCCACGAGCGAGCCGACGCCGACCAGGGCGTTGATGCCGAAGAGCAGCAGGATCCACACGGGCTCTCGCGGGATCTCGAGTCGGCCGCTGTCGAACGTCTGCAGTTCGGCCCAGTCGACTTCACCGCTGGCCGACACCAGCAGCACCAGCACGGACACGAGGGCCGCGGCCACGGCCAGCAGGAGGCCGATGGCGATGAGCCAGCGCTCCAGGCGCGCCGGCAGGAACCGCTCCAGCAGCCGGCGGGCGTCGCCGCGAGCGATGAAGCCGGGGGACACCAGCCGCGACGTCCATGGCCGGAGACTCGAGCGTTGCGATCATCGACGCCGCGAGCCGCTCATCCTCGGCCGATGGCGGCGTCGCTGCCTGGGCCTCGCGCAGCTGCACCAGGACGCGCTGGCGATCGGGCTCGGTCAGGCGACCATCGACTCCCGCGGCCAGCGACTCCACGACCGCGTGCATGGCCGACTGGTTGTCCAGCCGCCGCCGGCGCACGAGCACCCACAGCAGGATGAGCAGCAGGATGCTGCCGTAGATGATGGGAGCGGCGGGGGCGAAGAAGTAGTCGTTGGTGGAGGTCAGGAACTTGCCCACCTCGTCGATGAACAGGCCCGCGCCGACGCCGGCGAGGACTGCCGACAAGAGCAGCGAGCGCTGGCCCGCGTATAGCAGGGGTAGCAGCGCTGCGATGAAGAGCGCCAGTCCGCCCCAGAGCACGTGGGCGACGTGCAGGTCCGCCGCCGCCGATGGTGGGATACCCGGCCGTGTCGAGGTACCAGCGGACACCGGCGACCGTCACCGCGAAGGCGGCGATGGTCAGGACCAGGTAGCGCTCGGCGCCGTCGCGCCGCACACCGAGGGGCTTGAGCTGCATCGCGCGAGAGCCTATCCCACCGACGCGTTCAGCGTGCGCCCGGGACGGACACGGCGATGACCTGAAGGCCGTCGATCCCGTTGAAGTCGCGGGGGTTGCAGGTATAGAGCGGCAAGCCGTTGGCGAGCGCGACGGCCGCGATCATGGCGTCGTAGGCCCGGGCCGACGTCTTGCGACCCGAACGACGTAGCCCGGCAGCGACCTGGCCGAAGGCACGCGCGGCATCGGCATCGAACGGGAGCGGGTCGAAGTCGACCTCAGCGCGCTGGAGATGGGCCTGCCTCGTCGCGCGCTCTTCGTCGGTGCCCACGAGCGGACCGACGCTGAGCTCTGCGAGCGTGATGGCGCAGATCAGCGGGTACGTCGGCAGCTGCGCGACGTCGCGGATGCGGTCGAGCATGATGACCGTGCTCGTATCGAGCAGGCCTCGCTCTGGCCGCGTCACAGCGAGGGGTCGATGAGGCGGTCGATGTCCCGCCTCAGCGTCTCGGGGTCCATCGGCGGCAGCCGTTGCCAGCGCTCGATCAGGGATTCCGCGGACAGCGTGCGCTCGGGGACCGGCACCAGGCGGGCGACGGGCATCCCGTCGCGGGTGACTGTCAGGATCTCACCCGCCGTCACGCGCTCGATGACCTCACCGCCCTTGTTCCGCAGCTCGCGGATCGTCACATCAGCCATGTATCACAGTGTATCACCGATGAGA
Organism: uncultured Chloroflexia bacterium; assembly: GCA_963712735.1. Classification (GTDB taxonomy): domain Bacteria; phylum Chloroflexota; class Limnocylindria; order Limnocylindrales; family CSP1-4; genus JAFMJV01. The sequence goes on from CAVQIZ010000007.1 coordinate 333,873, forward strand.
CATGCCACGCCCGATGACCATGGTTCGCGAGCATGCAGGGAACCTTTTCAGGCCTTGTGGGACGCAATAGGGTAAGAGCGCGGCGAGAAGCGTCGCGCCGAAGCGGTGGTCCACATGACACGAGAGCTCGTCCGGCGAGCGATCGAGGGGGATCACGACGCGTTTTCCAGCCTGGTGGACGCGTCGGTCGATCGCCTCTATTCAGTGGCCACACTCATCCTGCGCGATCCGGACCGTGCCCAGGACGCGGTACAGGAGGCGCTCATGTCCGCCTGGAAGGACGTGCGTGCACTGCGTGATCCCGACGCGTGGGATGCCTGGCTCCACCGCATCACGGTGTGGGCCTGCTACAAGGCGGCGAAGAAGGAGCGTCGGCGCAAGACGGTCGAGCTGAAGGTCGTTCCCGACCCCGAGCGCTCCGTCGCTCCCGACTCCGCCGCAGCTCTGGCGAGCCGCGACCTGATCGAGCGGCAGTTGAACGACCTGCCGATCGATCACCGCGCGGTCATCGTCCTGCGCTTCTACCTCGACCTGCCTCTCGACGAGGTGGGCGACATCCTCGATATCCCCGTCGGGACCGTGAAGTCCCGGCTGCATCGGGCCCTGGCCTCGCTCCGCGAGTCGATGGCCGAGACCCGTCTGAACCGACAACCCCCCGGTCGGCGCCCTGAAGGACGGCACGGCATGAACGACGACGCTCGCTTCGAGCGACTCTTCGCTGAGGGCCTGCACGATATCGCGCCACTGCGCGCGCCCGACCGGCTCCGCACCCAGGTCAAGGCCGAGACCAGCAGGGTGCATCCGCGCCCACGCTGGCTCGCGCTCATCAAGGAGCCCCCTATGCGAACCAACTCCCGACTCGCCGTCGGTTCGCCGACGGCACGAGTGGCGGCCATCATGGTCGCGACCCTGCTGGCGACGCTGCTCGTCGTCAGCGCCAGCATCGCCGGAGCACGTATCCTCGCCGCCGACGGCCCCATCGTCGTCGACCAGACCGGCAACGGCACCTACACCACCATCACCGAGGCCGTCGACGCTGCCGTCGACGGCGACGAGATCCTCGTCCAGCCCGGTGTCTACATCGAGGCCGTGGTCATCGACAAGGACATCACGCTACGCGGCGATGGACCCGTCGAGGAGATCATCATGACCGCGCCCGAGGATGGTCCGGAGGCGCTCCTGTGGGAAGTTCTCCAGCTACTACGACCCGTACGCCCTCCTGGTGTCGGGCGTGGATGCGACGATCTCTGGTCTGACCTTCACCGGCGTTGGCTCGTCGGTGGTGCTCGATGGCGGATCGCCCTCGCTGCACGATACGCTGTTCCAGGGCGTGGGAACGTCGTACACGGTGGTACATCACCCAGCGGGAGCTCGATCGTCGTCACCAACGGCGCCGCCGCGTCCGTCAGAGAAAACTCCATCCGCGATGGTGGCCCGATCGCCGTCTTCGGCGACGCGAATGCCACGATCGATGCGAACCGACTGTCTGCCGGTGCTCACATCTTTCTGGCCGACTACGGGCCTGCCACGGTCGTCAGCGGCAACGTCATCGAGGACACGATCATGTGGGCCATCGGCGCCTTCGACGGTGAGTCTGATGCGCACCTGGTGATCAGGAACAACGAGATCACCAACCCCGGGCAGTCCGGCATCAACCTGAGTGCGGGCTCGGCGGATATCGTCGGCAACGAGATCCGGGGCGCTAGCACGGCGGCCATCATGACCGGTCTGGGGCTAGTCAGCATCACCGGCAACACCCTCATGGACAACCGTAACGCGATCGTCGACGCATCCGGCGAGGCGACGATCTCCGACAACGTCATCCGCGGCGGGAGAATCCGGTGTTGTCGTGTCTGGAGTCCAGGCGTTCAGCGGCAATGATGTCGAAGGCGTCGAGAGGGGCGGCATCGTCGATCGCCGTAGGCTCGCCGGTCCTCCGAGACAACCGCTCGTGCGGCAATGGCACGAATCTCATCGTCGCTGATACGGCCACGCCCGACATCGACGACAGCAACGAGATCTGCGAGGACGCGCCGGCCGACTAGGTCTCTCGCCTCGTATCCGAACGCCCGGGTCGCCCGAGTCGGTCGACCCGGGTCTTCGCGTCAGCTGAGCGGGGGAGGATACTCCCGCTCCGAGCTCGCCTCGGCCGGCTCCACGCCCGTGTCGGCTGTCTCGGCTTCGTCGCTCGGCTCGGCCGCGTCCTCGCCCGGCTCGGGCGTGACGCTGCCCTGGCCAGGTACCCAGGATGATCCCGACTCCGGCCCTTCCGGGCAGGCGCAGCGGGCGACGTAGAACTCGTAGCCGTAGGTCTCCGGATACTCGCGCCGGATGCGGTGCTCCTCGATGGTCCCGTTGATGACCGCCAGCGCTGCCTCGTCCCCGGCGTACTTGTCCAGCAGGCCCGGGATGCGCGCCTCCAGTGGTGTCTGGTAGTGCGTCCACCACGACTCGGCAGGCAGCGTGAAGTGGCCGACGATCTCGTAACCGCTGGCCTCGATGCGCTCCAGGTTCCCGGGCACATCACGGATACCCGGGTACTGCGCGGTGAAGAAGTCGAAGACCTCCGCGGGCGGCTCGGGAACCAGCCAGCTGAGCTCGGTGACCACGATGTAGCCACCGGGTCGGAGGAACTCGCGCCAGGCGCTGAAGGCCTCGCTGATGCCCATGATGTAGGCCGCGCCCTCCGACCAGATGAGGTCGAACGAATCGGGACCGAAGGGCAGGTCCGTCATGTCGCCGCGCATGACGTGGATGCGATCGCGCACGCCGGCCGCTTGCGCGCGTTCGCGAAGCTGGTCGAGGAAGCGCTCGTGGGCATCGACCGCGGTGATGATGCCGCCGGTCGCGGCCGCCAGCGCCAGGGTCTGCATGCCGGGACCACAGCCCACGTCGAGCACGTCGGGCCGCTCGGGCAGCTCGGTGCACAGGGACAGGGCACGCAGGGTCGACTCGTCGTCACCGGGGCCTTCGCGGGGCAGGTCGCGATGCAGCTCGAAGAAGACGTCGCTCAGCTCGCTGATGTCACCCATCGTGGGGGAGAGGGTAGCGACAGGTCCGCCGGCTGACGCAGGCGATTCGGCCCCATGTCCGGCGTCCTTGTGCCCTTCTGCGGCGGTGAAGGCGTCGTCGCGTCTAGTCGAGGCCCCAGAACGGGCCGGTGAGCCCGACCGAGCGGAAGTACTCCCGGGCGTGGGCCGGCTCGCGTCGCTCGTAGCCCATCTCCAGGCGCCCCTCGTACCAGCGAGAGGCCAGGCGCCACAGCGTGGCCAGGTCCATGACGTAACCGGGTTCCTCGATCCGTCGACTGGGCCCAGCGTTGGACGCACTCGACGCTGCAGAAGAGGCGCTGGTTGGAGCAGGTGTTTACGACGTCGTCCCAGCACTGGGCCATCGGCACCAGGAAGTGCGCGACCTCGTCGCCGAGCGGCGGGGCCTCCCGGTTGACGACCCACGCCAGCGGCTTGCCACAGCCGGGGCACTGCGTGGCCACCAGCACCTCGGGATCGTCAGTGACAAGCTGTGGGATGGCGAACGAATCCCAGGCGCAGCCGCCCCACCAGAGGGTCTCGCGGCCCATCACGCTGAAGCCGAGCGGGATGGAGGCGAACGGGTGCGCCATCACGACCTGATCATCACGCAGGACGAGATGACGCGCGACCGACAGCGAGTGCAGCGACTCGCGGACCGCGTCGGCGCTCAGGGCCAGCCCGACGGCCATCTCCTCAACGCTCGGTGGCCGGCCTTCGGACACGTAGCCCCGGTAGACCGCGAGGCGAACGGCTTCATCGTGGTTCATGGGGCACTCCTCGGTCAGTCGTCAGCGGGGGAGGCGGCCAGTGGCTTGGAGGTCTGGGTCTCGCGTCCTGATGATGCCGTAACCGTCGGCCGCTGTGATGGGTGCTTGCACCCGGGCCGGCGGAACTCGATCACCAGCTCGGTGCCGGTCGCCGCCGCGATGCGCTTGAGCATCTTCACGCTCGGGTTCTGCCGGCCGGATTCGAGCCGCGCCACCGTCGACTGTGGCATCCCGACCAGCTCACCGAACTCGGCCTGGGTCAGGTCGAGATCGGCTCGGAGACCTCCGATCTGGAGCGAGAGATCGCGAAACGGGAACTCGCGTTCCAGGGCCTCACGGAACCCGGGGTGGGCGAGCCACTCCTCCCGGATCTCTGTCCACCTCATCCTGTCGCCTCCAATCTCCGGCGCCATCGATGCACCGACCGCTCCGCTGCTCGCAGCCGTGACATCCTCAGCTTGCGGGACCTCTTGACCAGCACGGCCCCCACCGCGAGCATCGTCGTGCCCGGAACAAGACAGAAGAACGCGCGCCGGTCCCCGTACCTGACCTCCCAGAGGTCGAGTGACTCAAGCTTCTTGGCGCTTGGTGCGCGTGTGCCCTGTCTTGATAACCGATCGAGCGCGTCGAAGAACCTCACCAGTTCACGCGGGTCGCGGCTTCGCTCGATCTGTTCGAGCACCTCGGGTGCCACGCGGACGTCGTAGGCGTCGTGTCGGGTCATGCCGACGGCGAGGAATATAGCACCGATGCTATAGCGCGACTAGCTGACGGGAGTGCGCCTCTGCAGGGACCGGGGCACGCCGACGGCGTGGCTGAGGTGGCCGTCGACGAGGGCGAAGGGCGGCAGGTCGAGCGCGTTCATGTCGACCGCGGCGAACTCCTCGAGCAGGTAGCGGGCGAACTCGCGCTCCACGTCAAGGGGCAGGCAGATGAGGATGTCCCGCATCGGCGCCAGCACCAGGCCGTTGCGCTCGCCCAGCACGCGTACCAGCTCGTCGGGCAGCAGCAGGAGCGAGGAGGCCCAGCCCTCGCGCGATTGGAAGGCCACAGTGGGCACGTCGGCGATGCGCTCACAGATGAGAGCGAACTGCCTGCGGGCGGCGACACGGGCACGGACGTTGTCCAGCGCCTGCTCGAAGGCATCGTCGAGCGTGACGCCCCACGCCGCGAGCTGCTCGTGCGCCACGAAGAGCATGGCGGGGCCGATGTCCAGGCCCAGGACGACGCGGATGCCGGGGCTGAACTCGCGTGCCGGCAGCTCCGCCGCATCGACCGGCAGGGGGCGACGGCGGGGGAGGGCCAGCCGCAGCCTGGGGGCCACGTCGGGCCAGGGGGCGGCGAGATCGACCGCTTCGATGGCGGCCACCACCTCCTCGACGGACGCGGTGGTGACGGCCGGTTCATCCATGCTGCTCATGGCCCCACGATGACGAGCGCGCCTTGGTGCGGGATGGCTGCCGGCTTATCGAGGCGTTTCGGCCCGCGGCGTGACCGTGGATGGGCCTAGCATCTTCCTGTGAGGTCCATCCATGCCCCGACGGACGAGGTTCGACGCGCCTACGTCAACCAGTCGGCCATCAGCTACAGCTTCTACGTCGTGGGCGCCACGACCGCGTTCGTAGCGCTCGCGCTGGGCCTGTCCGATACGCAGGCGGGATTGCACTCGTCGGCGATGGCGGTGGGCATGATCGTGACGGGCCTGGCGGGGGAGCGGTTCGACCGCAGGGTCGGTGTGCGCCGCGCGCACCTCGCCGCGATGGGCCTGCTGGTGGCTGCGCTGCTGGTGTTGGCCTGGGCGCCGACGTTGCCGGCCACGCTGGCGGCGTCGCTCGGGGTGGGCCTGGGAGCGGGGACGATGTTCGGCCATGTCAACCAGACGCTTGGCGCCGGCGGCGGTGCGCTCGCGAGGGTGCAGCTGACGCGGGGAGCGCTGGTGGCGAAGGCCTCGCAGCTGCTGGTGCCGCTGGCCATCGGGGTCGGCATCGCGGTCGGGCTCGAGTGGCGCTTCGTGGTGGTCCCGGTGCTCGCGTTCCTGGCGGTGCTCTTCGTCTGGACGCGGTCGGGCCGTGATGGGATGGCGGCGCATATCGATGCGGCGCGGTTGCCGTGGGCCTACTGGCTGCCGTGGATCCTGACGGTGTCGGTCATCGCCATGGAGTTCTTCGTCATCGTCTGGGGCGGCACGCTGGTGGAGCGCCAGACCGGCGTGTCCCTGGCCGATGCGACCCTGACGATCTCCGCCTTCATCGCCGGCATGATCGCGGGACGGGCAGTGATGTCAGTGCGGGCGATGGCGCGCTTCGATCCGATGCTCGTCATCCGCGTGGGCGTCATGCTGACCTTCGTGGCGCTGCTGCTGCCGTGGCTCTCCGGGAGCTACGAGCTGAGCGTGGGGGGACTGGCGGTGGCTGGCTTCGGCATCGGCATCCTCTATCCGCCGGCCGCCTCGATCGCGCTCGCCGCGGTGCCCAACCAGGCGGCGGCGGCTTCGTCGCGGCTGACCTTGGCGGCAGGCTTGGCCATCCTGGTGGCGCCGCTGATCCTGGGCGTCATCGCGGATATCTCCAGCATCTCCACGGCGTGGTTGCTGGTGCCCGGGGTGTGCGTCGCGGTGCTGCTACTGACGGTGCCGGTGGAACGGGCGAGACGCGGACGGGCGGTCGTCCTCTAGCGCGCGTCGTCCAGCGTGGTCGAGATCTCCGCCACGATGCCGCCGAGTCGGTCGCGGATGTCACACTCCCAGACCTCGAAGACCCGCCAGTCGGCCTCCTCCAGCTGACGCCTCTTGCGGGCGTCCCGTTCCCGATTGAGCTCGAACTTGCGCGCCCAGAACTCGGGGTTGGACTTGGGCAGGTTCGGGTGGCAGCGCGGGCAGTGGTGCCAGTAGCAACCGTGCACGAAGATGGCCACATGGCGACCGGGGTACGAGATGTCCGGCCGACCCGGCGCTCGCTTCCAGTTCAGCCGATACCCGGGGTGGCCCGCCGCCCGTAGCGCGTGCCGAAGCGTTCGCTCAGGCTTGGTGTTCTTGGCCCGGTTGGCCTGCATGACGGCCCGAACGGCTTGCGACGAGGGTGGTGGGTTGGGTAGTTGCAGACCGGGCATGGCTCTGAGTATCGAGCAAGCGGCTCGTCGCATACTGGGACCGTGCGCATGATCGTCGAGAGCCATCAGTACGCCGAGACCGTCCTGGAAGGGCAGTTTCGCGATGAATGGGAGGAGCTGCTGGACGTGATCGGCACGCTGGATGTGCCGTTGCGACCTGTCGGTCCCTATACACAAACTGGCCGCCCGAAGTCGCCTAAGCGCCAGGCGCGCGTCATCGGTGGGCGACGAGCCAGTGCGCTCATGCCGGTGGACCAAGGCGAGATGAACCGGCAGATCCGGCTGGCATTGTCGGGTCGAGGCTGGAACTCCGAGCCGTACATCCTCATCGACCGAGAAGGTCGACCGATCGACACACGGCTCCGAGGGGACTTCGAAAAGTCGGGCGTGTTCGTGGAGGTCGAGTTCGGCAACGTCGCCTCCTACTACCGGGACCTGTTCAAGTTCCACATCGCTGGCACGACCGGCGCGGCGAAGGTGGGCATCATCGTCGTGGCAACCGATGCGCTCGCGCGACTATTCGACCAAGGTCAGGCTCGGTTCGAGCAGGCTGTGGCGCTGCTCCCGTACATGCGCGCAGGCGTTCAGCTGCCGACCGCGATCATCGGGATCGATGTGAACGACTGGCAGCCGGTCCGCGATCGATACGAGGCCATGCGAGCGCTCGTGGAGGAGAACGGGGAGGCGTGCCACCCGTTCGCAGCGGTGGTAGCGAGCTAGGAAGCGGCCTGGGACCGAACCTCGGACCGGGAAGGATCGCCCTGGTCGCGTATCTCGGCCATCAGCTCAGCACCGACGCGCTCGATGAGCCCGACCACGAGGGCGTTGCCCATCATGAATGCGCGCCGACCCTCGGGCATGCCGGTGTCGGTCCAGTCGTCGGGGAACCCGTTCAGGCGCTCAAGCTCTCGAGGAGTGAGACGGCGATAGCGCCCATCGGCGACCTGGATGAGGTGCTTGAAGCGCGATGGCGTGCGTCCGCCTTCGCCCGTCAGGATGGTCCTGGCCGGCCAGTCGGTCCGGTCGGGGTAGGGGATGGGGCCTTCGACATAGAAGTACGGCGTGCCCGAGCCCTTGTGGTATCGCTGCTCTCGCTTGGAGCCCTTCAGGTATATCCATCGCCCGAGCTCATCGGCCGGGATGAAGTACTGCTCGGGCACCTCATCGGCTGGCTCCAGGATGTCACCGAGCGTCAGGGACTCGCCGTCCCAGGCGGGCTCGAGATCCAGCGTCCAGACGCGTCGTTGTGACATGTAGCCGGCGTTGCGGAAGGGAGACACGCCCTTGGTCGCGCCGAACGCCTCCGATACGTCTGCTGGAGTCCCTTCGATGACGAACGTTGGCGACGAGGACAGCACCGGTCCCTCGACCACCGGCAGGGCACGGGCAAGTGGGCCGCCGTAGACCACATCGTTAGGGTCGCGCTCGACGGCACCGACATGGCGCCCTAGCAGCAGCACACGTCGGCGCTTCTGCGGGAAGCCATAGTCGGCGGCGTTGACGACTCGCCACTCGACCTCGTAGCCGAGGTTCGCGAGCGCCGCGAGCATCACCCCGAAATCGCGCCCACGCTGGGCCGTGGGGGACTTCAGCAGGCGATCGACGTTCTCCAGGAACAGGTATGGCGGCCGCTTCATCATCAGCAGCCGGTAGATCTCCCACCACAGCACGCCCTTCTTGCCCACGATGCCTGTGGCCTGGTTGAGCGTCTTGGCGACTGAGTAGTCCTGGCAGGGGAACCCACCGACCAGCAGCTCGTGATCGGGGATGAGGCGCGCCCCGGCCTCGGCCTCGTTCATCACCTCGTGGATGTCCTCGCACACGGCGCCATCGGGCCCGAAGCGCTGGACGTAGCAGTCGTACGCGTGCTGGGTCTTGGTGCTGGGTTCCCACTGGTTCGCCCAGACCGTTCGCCAACCGGAACGTTCGAGCCCGATGCGGAAGCCACCGACACCAGCGAATAGCTCGACGACGCGGGGCCCGGATGCCTTGCTCACCGGTTCAAGACCTCCGTCGTCACTGTGGCAGCCCAAGGAACACGCTGGGTTCGAGTCGAGCGGCTTCGTCCATCGCGCCATCGAGGATGTAGATGCGGGGGTCTCGTGCGAAGCCGTGCACGCGGTACAGCGAGTACGAGTCGCGGTGCGTCTGAGAGACCTCTACCTCCCACCTCGTGATACAGAACGGGGTCAGCGGCCCGTAGTTGGTCGTCTTGACCTCGATCAGCCGCTGTGCGCCCGACTCGGTGAAGCTGAGGATGTCGTATCCGGCTCCGTCTCCATCGTCGCGCGCGACCCAGCGCACCAGATTCGCTAGGTCCGGCCGCCCTGCCCTTGAGAGCTGCTCCCTCTCGAGCTCCGTCACCCATTCCTCTCCCGCCGTGCCGAGCTCGTGTCGCCGGAGATCGCGAATGGCGTCATGCGCGGTTCCCGTGATCGAAACGGAGGTGCGGCGGCCCCGACTCTGGGTGGAAACGCTCGGCGGCGGCACAAGGACATCCGACGTCGAGCGGGGGAGGCCCTGTGCGCCGACGACCGGAGCCTCGCCGAACTGGGCGACGGCCTCGTTGATTCGTTCCCGCGGGTTCGCGCGGCCGACCACGGCGTCCCGTAGCGAGCTCTGGTAGTGCGCCATCGGTTTGTATCCGTCGATCCACGGCAATCCCAACTCAGCTCGGATGGCCGAGATGTTCTGAAGCTTCAGCTCGACCGCGCCCCGTGTTCGCGCAGGCATGAGCCTCATCAGGTCGCTGACTACATCGGACTTCGTGTAGCGCACGCCGCGGAGTTCCTTGCGGAGCATGTCTTCGTACGCGGCAACCGTCGCCTCGATCTCAAGGTTGGTCCACGCCGCCCCACGTGTTCCCTGGAGTCGTTGCTCGGTCATCTGCGCATCGTCGCCATTCTCGCGTATCGCGAGACTACCCGGCACCCACCTGCTCATCGGCCACCTCGCTCAGCCGGCAGAGCGCGTTGGCCAGCAGCATCTGCCGTGGCGAGCGGGCCTGGACGCGGATGAGCTCCGGTGAGGCCACCACCAGCGTCAGGCAGCGCGCACGCGACGTGGCCACGTTGAGTCGGTTGAGCGAGTAGAGGAACTCCATCCCGCGCGGCGCATCCTCCGGCCGCGACGTGGCCATCGAGTAGATCGACACCGGCGCCTGCTGGCCCTGGAACTTGTCCACCGTGCCCACCGGCACCCGCGCGCAGGCTTCGCCGCGCTTCCGCAGCTCCGTCCCGATGAGCGTCCGCTGCGCGTTGTAGGGCGTGATGACGAGGATGTCATCCGGCCGGATCGCCGCCTTCGCCAGCTCGCGGTCCAGCCATGTCGCGCGACCATCGAGCAGCGCACACACGAGGTCGGCGATGACCCGCGCCTCCTCGATGGAGCGGTTGTCATTGCGCGCATCCGCGTGATCGACGGCGATGAAGCGGATGCCCTCGCCGTCGGCCAGACCCGCGCCGGACAGCGCCTGCTGCTCGTTGCCGCTCTCCGGCAGCAGCGCGCTCTCGTAGAAGACCTCAGAGGTGTAGCTGCAGATGTCAGGGTGGAGCCGCCAGGTCTTGTCCATGAAGAGGCCCAGCGTCGGCGGCATGACCGCGGTGTCCCGACCCAGCAGGTGTGCCAGCGCGCTCCGTTCCGCACCGACCGGGTGCGAGCCCTTCAAGGGCTGGTCGAGCTGCTGCGGGTCACCCAGCAGCACGATGGACTTGGCCACTGCGGACACCGCCAACGCGTTGGCCAGCGAGAACTGGCCGGCCTCGTCGATGAACAGCACATCGACGGCTTCGGTCGGGATCTTCGCACTCGACCAGAGCCAGGCCGTGCCGCCGATGACATCGGCTGCGCCGTCTGCCAGCACGGCCGCCACGTCCGCCGCCGACTCGATGCCCTCCGCATGGGCGCAGGTCAGCTCGCCCGAGTCGCCCGGCTTCTGGCGGATGACGACCTCACGATCGGCGAACGCGGGATGCTCGTCCTGCGCCGCCCAGACGTTGTCCAGCAGGTTGCCGATGACCTTGTGGCTGCCGGCGGTCACGCCCACGGTCTTGCCCTGGGCGACGAGGTCCAGGATCATGCGCCCGCCGATCCAGGTCTTGCCGCTGCCGGGCGGTCCCTGGATGGCCAGGCACGTGCGATCGAGCCGCTTGACCAGTCGTCGTGCGGCGTCCGCGGCCGACTCGCCCTCTGTGCGCAGGGGCTGACCGTCCACGTGGCCATCGATGCGTGGCGTCCGGCACAGGACCAGGTCGCGGGCCGCGCGGTACGGTCCGTCGCCCGATCATGCCGTGGTCCACGACGGACTGGCCGATGTCCAGCAGCCGCTGCTCCTGCGCGGGGCAGGGCACCACGGTCTTGGCCACGAGTGCCCGTGGATGCTCGATGACCCGGCCGCGTGGGAAGCGCAGCACGATCTCGTGGCGGTCGAGGTCCGTCTCCACCACCGGCAGGTCCTTCAGGGTGGCGGGGTCGGTCGGCGCCTTGCCCACGTCGAAGTCCTGCTCCGGGAAGCGGTAGCGATACGTCCGCCTGGCCTCGTCCTCGACACCGACCAGCTCCAGGCCGGCAAGCGGCTCGCGTGCCTCCAGCAGCTCCTCCTCGGTCGCCTCCAGCTGGCTGAACCAGCGCCACCAGTCGGGCTTCTGCTCGCGGCGATGCCAGCCAAGCAGGTTCGCCAGCAGCACCCGGCCTCGCTCATCGTGAGGTCCACTCGCGCTCGCTCTCGTCGACCGGGATGCCCGCGACCAGCGGCTCGGCCACCGCGCTCACGCGCTGCAGCCAGGCGGACAGGCCCTCCTCCGCCTCGCCGTCGCGAACCTGCGGCCGCGGCAGCTCGAAGCCCAGCGTGGAGGCCAGCACGCCGCGCTGCTCCTCCAGCCAGCGATGCAGCTCCAGCGTGGAGACCACGTCATCACGGTTGTAGGCGGTGATCTGGTCGAGGATCTCCTCGCCCACGCCGCCGTGACCGCCGAGCTGCAGCCAGTGCTCGAACTCGACGATGGACGAGCCCGCATCACGCAGCTCGATGTCGCGACGGAACCCGTAGAAGGGCTCCAGGCGCTTGATGGAGTAGCTCTCCACCGAGGCGCGCAGGCCCTGCCGCACGACCCGGTAGAGGTCCACCAGCACGTCGCCGCGGAACAGGCGGTCCACCTCGTCCTGGCGGGTGTTGTAGCGGCCCATGAGCTTGCCCAGGTGGCTGGGCTCGTACGGCGCGTAGTGGTAGACGTGGAGCGTCGGGATCCGCGTCGAGGGCCTCGATGATGGTGTCGATGGTGCGTTCGAAGGCGGCCTTCTCCGCGGCCTCGGTTACCCGTCCCTCCCGTCGCGGCTCCAGAAGGCGTGGAAGCGTGGATCGCCGTTGGCATCGCGCTCACCCGGCTGCAGCAGGCCGAAGAGGTAGTCGATGCCGTCCTCGCCGGCGAACGGATCGCCCTCCAGGTCGAGGTAGAGGTCCCCGGGGCTGGGTGCCGGCAGCGCCAGCAGTCCCTTGGTCGTATCGAGCTCGTCGTCCGGCGTGCGGTGCGGCTCCAGCAGCTCGTGGATGTAGCGGCGCTCGTCCTCACCCTGGACCTGGATGCGCGCCTGCTCGCGGACGCGCTCCAGCGCCTCCGGGCTGGTGCCCTCCAGCCGTGGCTGTAGCGGCAGCTCCACGACCGCCAGCGAGCGGCGCGTGCCGATATCGCGCTCGACCAGCGCGGCCCGGGTGCGCGCGCTGATGTTGGCCACCAGCGAGAGGTGGTCGTCTGCCCGGCGTCGCTTGCTGCAGATCTCATCCCAGCTGCAGACGCCACAGTGTTCCGTGGGCTCCGGGTAGGACGGCGGCGGGGGAGGGTAGATCGCTCGGCAGTGGGCGCCCGACGGCATCGAGGAAGCGGGCCTGCACCGAGCGGAAGTAGGCCCGGAAATCGGCCGTGCGGAAGCCCTGGGTCTCCCTGTCCTTTCCCCCGAGGGCCACGTACATGCGCTCGGGATAGCGGCCCTGGATGGCCGCGAGCAGCTCGTTGTAGACGCAGATCTGCAGCAGCGCGGAGGCCTTGACCTTGTGCGCGAGCTTGGTGTCCGCGACCTCGTACGACCAGCCCAGCGGCGCCTCGGCATCGTCGATGCGCAGCAGGAAGTCGGCGAAGCCGAGCCAGGTGCCGTCGAAGAAGCAGGCCTGGAAGATGACGTCGTCACCGCGCTCGATGGCCCCGCGGGTGGCGGCCGCTCGGCTGCGGTAGAACTCGCCGCGGTCCACACCCTCTGGTCGCTCCGCCGAGAGGTCCGCGATGATGCGGCCCTGCTCCTGGAGACGCTCGATGTAGACACGCTCGTGTTCCTCGCCGCGCTGGGCGATGAGGTCCAGCTCCGGGTCGTTGCGGATGGGCTTCTGCACCAGGCCTGCGAGGGCGCTGCGCTCGAGCTCCGTCAGGTGCCCGCAGGCGAGGTAGCCCACGAGGTCGGTCGCGGAGTAGACGGCCTGCCCGTCGATGAGCTGCATGGCCTCCGATGGTACGCGGCCGTCGTGCCAGCTTGTCTGGCACGACGGCCCACTACAGCGTCACGACCGGTCAGGGGCAGCGGAATTCCGGCGTCAGGAAGAACGAGCCGACCAGGACCCGCTTCGACTTCCCGGCATCGTTGAAGGCCGCGACGTACAGGTCATAGAACTGGTCGTTGGAGTAGGGGAGGCCGGCGCGTCGGGCAGGGCTGCGTCGATGGCCGCGTGATCGGGCCGGTAGCTGGTGCTGTCGGCTGGGAGTCGGTCCACGCGAACCGCCCTGGTCCGCTTCAGTCGGAAATCGCCATCGTCGAGGGCCTGGTTGGGGTCCGTCCGGGGCTTGAGCTGGCAGTAGCCGCGGCGGGCATAGACGCGGTAGCCCGTCTCGTCGTCGGCGTTGTCACGCCATTCCACGACCTCGCGGTTCTTGTCGGCGATCTGGTCCGGCGGCAGCCCGTCGCGCATCCAGTCGGGAAACACGGTCTCGACGGAGCCGGTCGCCGTCGGGGCGGCCGGCTTGGACGTCGTCGTGCCAGCGTCAGCGCCATCGGCGCCCTGGCCGGCCTCCAGCGAATTCGACGCGGCTGCGCAGCTCGCCCACCTCGGTCTGCAGCGCCTCCAGCAGGGCGATCACCGTGGCGATGTCCGGCTGCGGCTCTTCGTAGACAAGGCTGACAGCACCCTCGGCATCCAGCAGCTCGAGTGTCCCGTCGGTCGACTGCCAGGCTGCCGTCGTGGGCAACAGCGCCAGGTAGGCATCCTCGACGGCCTGGACCGCCGGCTCGCAGGCCATCATGGTCTGGGCCAGCTCTGGCGCGATGGACAGCGACGCACCGTCGAGCGAGTAGCCGCCAGAGAACTGGTTGCAGCCGGCGTTCCCGCTTGCCACTCCATCGACCAGGGACAGGGTGGGGACCACGCCCTCGGGTACCGCCGTCAGTCCCGTCTCGGTCGTGTAGGCGGTGAGCTCCCACGCCTGCCCTTCTGGTGTGGCCGGCTCATCCTGCGCCGCGACGGTGCCTGCCAGGCAGGTCGTCAGCGCCAGCGCAGTGGATAGCCCCACCTGGTCGTCCTCGGGAACATCGGCTCCACCTCCTGATCCGTGCCCCCCAGGTTCCGTGCCCCCCAAGTCAGGCCACGACACTACGCCCGGACGAGCGAGCGTGTCCACACCGTGTCCTGCTGCCCTCGCCGTCTTCGGCGGACGCCGGGCGCTACAGTCGTGCCGATGCCCACCCTGCGTTCCACGTGGCAGGACCGCCTGTCCGCATGGCTCCGACGCTGGCAGCCGCTGCTGCCGCTGTTCTCCGTGCAGATGATCGTGACCATCGGCTTCGGTGCGCTGCTGCCGGTGCTGCCGCTCTACGTGCAGGAGCAGGACATCGATGCCACCGGACTGGGTGTCATCGTCGCTGCCTGGGCCGTGGCCAAGCTGCTGCTGGAGCCGCTCTTCGGCTGGTGGGCCGACCGCCACCGGCGCAAGCCGCAGATGGTGGGCGGCCTGGTGCTGCTGGCGATCGTCAGCTTCCTGCCGCTCGTGCTTCCCCACGTTCGTCGCCTTCGTGGTGCTGCGGTTCCTGGCCGGTGTCGCCACGGCGGCCTACGACCCGGCGGCGCGCGGCATGGTCGTGGACGCCACCGAGGAGGACGAGCGCGGCGAGGCCTTCGGCTTCTACGGCGCCTTCCAGATCGCGGGCTTCGTCGTCGGTCCGGCCATCGGTGGCATCGGCGCGACCATCTTCGGCGGCTACGGCTTCCCCTTCGTCTTCACCTCGCTGCTGTCGCTCGTCGGCGTGGTCGTGCTGGTGCGCTTCCTCGACGCCCGGCCGCACGCGAGTGAGTCGGCCGAGTTCGAGCACGATCCCGATGCCAAGCCCCTTCCCGCGGGCGATCCCTTCAGCGCCTCCGAGGTCGTCGTCGTGCCGACCGACGACCGAGCCTCCCGGCCGCAGGCACCGCTGCGCTCGCTCTTCAACCGCACGGTGGTGGCGGCGCTGGTGCTGACATTCGGGCTGCACCTCTCCTTCGGCACGTACGAGGTGGTGTGGTCGATCTACCTCATCGCGCTGGGGGCGACGGTGGCCTGGGTGAGCCTGACGTTCGTGCTCTTCGGCATCCCCGAGATGCTGTTCTCGCCCATCGCAGGGCGCATCGTGGACCGCCGCGGCCCGCTCGCCATCGTCGTCGCGAGCGGCGTCACCATCATCCTGTCCGGCTCCATCTATGCCGTGTCCCGCCACTTCCTGGTGCCCTCGATCGTGGTGCCATTCGAGGCGGTGGCGACCGCGGCCATGCTGCCGGCGCTCTACGCCATGCTCGCGCGAGGAACGCCCAGCGGCCGCTCCTCGACCGCCCAGGGCATCTTCGGGGCCACCAGCACGCTGGCGCTGGTGGTGGCATCGCTGGCCGCGGGCTGGCTGTTCGACCGGGCGGTCGGGCTGCCGTTCTGGTTCTTCGTGGCGGGCATGGCGGTGTGCCTCGTGGCGGGCGTTCTCATCTACCGCTCGGCCCCGCCGCGGCCCTCCACCGCATAGGACGGGCTAGGACCTCTTCAGGCCGCTTCGGGTCCATTCGGCTCGTTGACGCCCGATGTAAACGTTGTCATCGTGCTGCTACAAGTGGGAAAAGGAGGTTCGGGTCTATGTCCTGGGTCTTCATGGTGTCCATCGCCGTCCTGTTGGCGGCGGTCGTGCTCATCGAGTACCGCGCCATCCGCGCCGGTGACGAGCGCAGGCACCACGCTCCTGGCTACGCCCTTGTCCTGGGCGGGCTGGTCGTGATCGCTATCGGCATCGCCGCGGCGGTGACGGAGCAGGGGACGGTCGCGTTGCTGGCGTCCCTGTCCGGTCTCGGTGCTGTGGCACTGGGTGCCACGCGGCACAAGGAGGCAGCAGCGCACTAGCGAGGAATACCTCGTCGGTCGCCTCGGCGGCCGCTCAAGCGGAGCCCGCCCGGACCCCTTCCGGGCGGGCTCATCTCATGCGGTCGGCGCCCCCGCGGTGCTCGCCATCCGTGCCCGCCTAGCAGCCCGCAAGAATCGCGGCCCGCGCGCGTCACCGCCCGCGAGCGTCGGGGCTCATGCCGCCCATGCCTAGACGGGCGATGCACCGGGGCGATCCAGTCCTCGGTGACTGATCCGTTCGATTCGTCGGCCACGTCAGTCCTCCCAGCACAGGATGGCCAAGCGGAAGGCCAACACGAGCCAACGAAGCTCCTCGAGGCAGTTCCGATGGGCCAGATCCGCGCCTGCTTGGTCCATCTAGGCCTGGGCGGCATAACACCCCGCACCCCCGCACCCCGCGCCCCGCACCCCGCGCCCCGCACCCCGCGCCGCATACTCACAGCCCGCCGCCCGCCGCCCGAGGCGCCCGCCTCAGATCGTCTGGTTGGCCAGCTCCAGCTGGTGCAGCGTGCGCCGCTGCAGTGCCTCGAGCCGCTCTGGGTCCAGCACCTCGCAGGCCCAGTCCCAGTGCAGCGAGACCACGTCACCGACCTCTACGTCAGCCACGAAGCCCGGTGCCGTCCAGCCAGCGACGCACCGTCTGCACCTTCGGCTCGGTCAACGCCAGCTTGCCCTCGACGAGCGCCAGCGGCACCGTGTTCACCACCAGCGACTCACCGCTGACCTCCAGCACGCGGCCCCAGCGGATGCGGCACGAGTCCATCAGCCCAACCGCGTCCGTGACCGCGCCGCCGCGCATCAGCCCCACCCGCGGGAAGATGTCGAACACGTGGAAGGCGTGCGTCGGCCGCGCGCCCGCCTCCGCCTTGCCCTCCAGCCACTTCCAGGCCTCCGGCAGCAGCTGAGCGCGGAAGCGGGCGTCCATCGACTGTGTCATCAGCACCGGGTCCACGCCGTCGGACAGGGCGTTGCCGATCCAGTAGGCGTCGACCACGCGCAGGTCCATGGGGTCCGCGATGCCGTGCGCCGAGGCGATGAGCTCCAGGTACGGGTAGGCACCCTCGAACCCCGCCGCCAGGTCGCGCAGCCCATGGTCGATCTCCAGCGCCTGCGTCCTGGTGGCACCCGACGCGGCGCCCAGCTCCAGCAGTGAGCGCCAATCCTCGGGCCCGCACAGACCCAGCCGGTTGGGCCCGAAGGCATAGCGCGCGAAGAGCACCGGCCCCGTGGGGCTCGGGCGAACGGCAACAGAGGGGGACGTGTCAGAGGTCATGCGCAGGGCGTGGCGGTCAGTGCGCCGCTCGGGTGGATGCCTCTGATCGCCCGGCCGCGGGGACCTCCGCCGGCCGAGTCTGCCTCCGCCCCGGGCCCTGCCTCCGCCTCCGCCAGCGGCTCGCCGTCCATGTCGGTCAGCCCGTAGAGGACGCCGAAGGCATGTGCCATCTCCGCCGCCTGCTCCTCGTCGAGCTTGCGCACGACCGTGCCGGAGTTGACCAGCACCCAGTCACCCACGACCAGGTCCGGTTCCAGCATCATCGAGGCCTTGTCGACGCGACCGCCGACCTCCACCTCGCAGATGGCGCCGTCGACGGCGACGACGCGAGCAGGGGCCATCAGGCACATGGGGCTACCTCCCGGCAGACCACGGCCGGCCCCGGCACCTGGGGGAGGGGAGCGCCGCAGTGGTTGCATTGTGGATTCGGTGGG
Source organism: uncultured Chloroflexia bacterium (assembly GCA_963712735.1). GTDB lineage: Bacteria > Chloroflexota > Limnocylindria > Limnocylindrales > CSP1-4 > JAFMJV01. The sequence continues at coordinate 351,873 of CAVQIZ010000007.1, forward strand.
GATGCGGTCACCGCCAGCTCACCGCAGAGCGCGCAGTGCACGTCGCTGCTGCTGACCGTGAAGGCCGTGGAGCTGAAGCCGTGGTCGGCCAGGATGGCCGCGGCGTAGAACGCCACCGCCCCCGCCTCCGCGCGCGTGGCATCACGGATCTCCAGCTCCAGCTGGCCTCCGCGACCCGACGCTGGCCAGCCGTGGATGACCTTCTCGATGGCGCTCCCGACGGCTCCGGCTTCATGCATGTCGCCAGCATGCCCCACGCCGCGCGAAGCCTGCCGCTGCCGAGCGGCCCGCGGCCGGCGGGACATGCGGCCCCTGCGCGCCGGCTACACGAGCGCTCCCGTCGACCAGCACCTCCGAACGGCCCATGCCGGCCGGGCCCATCGGCCCTGTGGGCGCCAACCGTCGTGAGGCGCACCGTGGTCGGATGACCGATACCGCCACGTTGGTCTCCCGGATCGAAGCCACGTGGTTCGGCTCCGGCCTGTCAGAGGGCTCGGTGGAGCGCCTCGCCGGCATGGCCCGTGAGTACGAATCTCCGGCCCGTGCGCGACTGCTGCGGGAGGGCGACGAGACCAAGGAGCTCAGTGTCCTCGTAGCCGGGCGAGTAGCCCTCACCGAGCACGTGGCCGGACGTGGGTCGGTGACGCTCATGACCGTCGAGCCGGGCGACATCTTCGGCTGGTCGGCGCTCATCAACCCCTTCCGGGCGACCTCCACGGTGGTCAGCCTGGAACCAGTGAAGGTCATCGCCTTCGACGCCGCGACCCTCCGCGACGAGGTCCGCTCCAACTGCGTGCTGGCAGCGGGCGTCTATCCCCGGCTCCTCGAGGCACTGGCGCGACGACTCGGCGCCACGCGTCATCAGCTGCTGGACCTCTACGGCTCCGAGCAACGGGAGCCCTGGTAGCCCAGAAGCCGAACGGACGAGCCACACCGACGAGCAAGCAGCAGCAGGGAGGGAGCCTCGCTGTGATCGATCTGACAACCAGGGCATGGCTGCCGCGGGAGGAGCTCGACCGCCTCATCGCGCTGCTGCGCGAGGACGGTCGTCGGGTGGTGGGACCGACCGTCGCCGACTCGGCCATCGTCTACGACGAGATCGGCTCCATCGCCGATCTGCCCACCGGCGTGGTCGATGAGCAGGCGCCCGGTCGCTACCGCATCAGCGACGACAGCAACGGCAGCGCGCACAAGTCGTTCGACTTCGCGTCCTCGCCGATGTCGTGGAAGACCTTCACCTACCCCAGCTCGGTGCCCATCGCGCGGGCGCACCGCGCAGGCGACGAGCTCTCCTACGACGACATCGGGCACGACGCGCCGCGCATGGCCTATCTCGGCGTGCGCGCCTGCGACCTGGCCGCGCTGGCCATCCACGATGACGTCCTGACCGGCGGTCCCTACATCGACGAGGACTATGCCGACCGGCGCGGCAAGGCCTTCATCGTGGCCGTCGATTGCGCCAAGCCCTCGGGCACCTGCTTCTGTGCCTCGATGGGCACCGGGCCGGAGGTCAGCTCCGGCTTCGACATCGCCCTCATCGAGCTTGACGACGGCTACGTCGCACGTGCCGGCAGCGAGGCCGGCCAGAAGCTGCTCGACCGCCTGGAGCTGGGCTCCGCGACGTCGATCCAGATGCACGCGGCCGCCGGCGTCGGCGTGGAGGCTCGGGCCAGCATGTCCGAGCAGCCGGGCGTCATCCGCGACGGCCTGCACGACCGCCTCATGGCGCAGCTCGAGAGCAGCGGCTGGGACGAGATCGCCGAGCGCTGCCTCGCCTGCACCAACTGCACCATGGCCTGCCCCACCTGCTTCTGCACCGACGTCTCGCAGACCTCCGACCTGCTGGGCACCGAGACCGTGTCCGAGCGCCAGTGGGCCTCCTGCTTCACGCTCGACTTCGCCCGCGTCGCGCACGGCAACTTCCGGCCCCAGGTCAAGGACCGCTACCGCCAGTGGCTGACCCACAAGTTCGGCACCTGGGTCGACCAGTTCGGCAGCTATCGGCTGTGTCGGCTGCGGACGCTGCATCACCTGGTGCCCGGTGGGCATCGACGTGCGCCAGGCGCTGGCACGCATCGCGCCGGTGAAGCCGCCGATGCAGGGCACACAGAGGCCGGTGCCGGTGTCGGCCAACCCGGGGCGCTATTCCATCGGCACCATCGGCGACATCTGGGCCGAGACCAAGAACGTCTACACGCTCGTGCTCAAGGACCTGCCCGACGCCGTCTGCTGCGGCACGCCCGGGCCAGTTCCTGATGCTCGACCTGCCCGGCTACAGCGCGGTGCCCATCTCCGTCTCGCGCTACCGCGATGGCGAGATCTTCCTGACCGTGCGCACCGAGGGCGCCACCACGCGCGCCATCACCTCGCTGCGGCCCGGCTCGCAGCTCGGCCTGCGCGGTCCGGTCGGGCAGGGCTGGCCCATCGAGGAGGCCTACGGCCGCGACGTCGTCATCGTCGCCGGCGGCATCGGCCTGCCGCCGCTGCGACCGCTCATCGACAACATCTTCAAGAGCCGCGGCCACTTCGGCCGGGTGCGGCTGTTCTACGGGGCGCGCTCGCCGAACGACCTGCTCTTCACCGAGGAGCTCAAGGCCTGGGCGGCGCGCGACGACATCACCGTCGGCGTGACGGTGGATCGCGCGCAGGTCGGCACCTGGAGCGGCGCGGTCGGAGTCGTCACGCACCTGTTCGATCGCGAGCCCATCGACGGCAGCCACACGACGGCCTACATCTGCGGCCCGGAGAAGATGATGTCGGCCACGGCCAACTCCCTCGCCGGCCGCGGCATCCTGCCGGAGCACATCTTCCTCTCGATGGAGCGACACATGGCCTGCGGCATCGGCCTCTGCGGTCACTGCCAGATGGGCAAGAACTTCGTCTGCAAGGACGGGCCGGTGTTCTCGCGCCGGGAGCTGGGCGCGTCGCTGGACGTGGAGGGACTGTGATGGCTGTTTCCAACCGCGACAAGCCGGTGCGCGTGGGCGTCGTCAAGTTCGCCTCCTGCGACGGCTGCCAGCTGGCATTCCTGGACATCGGGCCGGCGCTGCTTGACATCGGCGTCAAGTACCAGATCGTGGAGTTCGGCGAGGCCTCGTCGAACCGGTCGCCCGACGGCCCCTTCGACATCCTCTTCGTGGAGGGCTCCATCAGCACCGACGAGCAGGCCCAGCACGTGCGCCACCTGCGCGACCGCACCACGACGCTCGTCACCATCGGCGCCTGCGCCACCAGCGGCGGCATCCAGGCGCTGCGGGCATGGGCCGGCAACGACGGCGGCATCGCCGGCTTCATCGATGCCGTCTACGCCACGCCGGAGTACGTCGACACGCTGGAGAAGTCGCAGCCGGTGGCCGTCCGTGGTCGACGTCGACGCGGAGCTGCGCGGCTGCCCCATCGACACCGGCCAGCTGGTGGAGCTGCTGACGGCAACGGCCATCGGGCGCCGGCCGCAGCTGCCCAGCGAGGCTGTCTGCGTCGCCTGCAAGCGCGCCGGCCGCGTGTGCGTGATGGTGGCGCGCGGCGAGCCCTGCCTGGGTCCCATCATCGCGACCGGCTGCGAGGCGCTGTGCCCTGGCATGGCTCGCGGCTGCTACGGCTGCTTCGGCCCGCGCGAGAGCGCCAACGGGACCTCGCTGTCGAACTGGTTCGGCGAGTCGCTGGGCCTCTCCGACGAGCAGGTCGCGGCGAAGTTCGCCGGCTTCACCGCCTGGGCGCCGGAGCTGCGCGAGGTCATCGACGCGCGCGGCGGCCCACCGGGCATGCGCGCGGCCGATGCCGCCGAACCCGCCGCTGCTACCAAGCCTGAAGGAGGTGTCTCGTGAGCCGCGCCAGGCCGCCTGAGCGCTGCCATCGAGCAGGAGGAGCGCACGTTCGCCGTCGATTCGATGTCGCGCGTGGAGGGCGAGGGCCGGCTGAAGGTCGTCGTCCGAGGCTCGGAGGTGCTGACCGCGGAGCTGTCGATCTTCGAGGCGCCGCGCTTCTTCGAGCGCCTGGTGGTGGGACGCGAGCCTGACCAGGTCATCGACATGGTGGCGCGCATCTGCGGCATCTGCCCGGTGGCCTACCAGATGACCGCGACCGAGGCCTTCGAGCGGCTCTTCGAGGTCGAGCTCGATCCCCAGGTCCGCCAGCTGCGCCGCCTGTTCTACTGGGGCGAGTGGCTGCAGAGCCACGCGCTGCACATCTACCTGCTCAACGCGCCCGACTTCCTGGGCTACGACAGCGCCATCGACATGGCTCGCGACCACCGCGCCATCGTGGAGCGCGGGCATGGCCATCAAGCAGGTCGGCGTGGACCTGATGAAGCTCATCGGCGGCCGTGCCGTCCATCCGGTGGCGCATGCGCGTGGGTGGCTTCTACCACGTCCCGACCCGGACACAGGTGCGGGCGCTGCTGCCGGCGCTGGAGCAGGCCCTGGCCGATGCGCAGGAGACGGTGCGCTGGACCGCCGCCTTCAACCTGCCCGACTTCGAACGTGACCCGCTGATGCTGTCGATGTACGACCCGAAGCTGTACGCGCTCGACACGGGCCGGCTCATCACCACCGAGGGCATCGACATCGACCCGGGCGACTGGGACAGCGCCTTCACCGAGCAGCACGTCGAGCATTCCACGGCGCTGCAGGCCACCAGCCTCGATGGCAAGCACCACCTGCTGGGCCCCGCCTCGCGCGTGGTGCTGGCGGGCGGCTCGCTGCATCCGCTGGCGGCAGCAGGCGCTCGACGAGTCCGGCGGCACGGAGGTCCTGCGGCGCAACATGTTCGCCGCCATCACGGCACGTGCCGTCGAGATGGTGCACGCGGCCGCCGAGTCCATCGCCATCATCGAGGCCTACCAGCCGCCGGCAGACGCCTGGACACCCTGGGAGCCGCGCGCGGGCAAGGCGTCGTGGGCCTCCGAGGCGCCGCGCGGCGTGCTCTTCCATCGCTACGAGGTGGATGAGCAGGGGCGGGTGACGACGGCGCGGATCGTGCCGCCGACCTCGCAGAACCAGGCCTTCATGGAGGACGACATGCGCGAGTACGTCGGCAGCGTTCTCGACCTGCCCGGAGCCGGAGGCGGCGTCGCGGCTGGAGGCGCTCATCCGCTGCTACGACCCCTGCATCAGCTGCGCCACGCACTTCCTGCGGCTGGAGATCGAGCGCATCTAGTGCCGCCGACCGGGCCGGCGGGCAGCCGTCAGGCCCGCAGCTTCTGGTCACATGTACGCGTGGGGCCCGTTAGGCGACGAACGGACGCCGTCGCCGAGCCGCAGGCCGTCGTCGACGCGTCGTCATGCATGCCCATCCACATCCATGCATGAAGCAGCCGTTCCATGCGTCATCCTTGCATGGCGATCCACCGGCCACCCGAGGAGATCTGACATCCGTCGGCTAATGGTCCCCAGGCGGACAGATGACCAGAACGTCCGCCACGTCCAGGCGGGCAGACACGTCCCGACGGTCTGCCACGTCCCGACAGGCGACAAAGGCACGAACAGCCGAGCCGCGGATCGCCCGCCGCGATGGTCCTACCTCGGAGGCCACGGCTAGTGCCACTCGCAGACGAGGTTCCCGGCTACCTCACGGGGGCACCTCGCCGGGTGGTCGTGTTCGCCTGCGGGGATCCCCTGCGCGGCGACGACTCGGTGGCGCCGCTCGCCTGCACCTCGCTGCCGCCGGAGATCCTGGCGCGCGCGGACGTGAAGCTCATCGGGGCGCTGGAGGCGGAGTACCTGCGGGACCTGCCGGCGGGGGTGCGTGCCGTCATCGTCGATGCCGTCGTGGGCCCGCCGGCAGGGGAGATCGTGCAGCTGGACCTGGCCGAGATGAGCGGCCGTGCCCAGAAGGTCGTCACCACCTCGACCCACCAGCTGCCGCTCGACCAGGTGGTGGCCATCGCCCAGCTGCTGCGCGATGAGCCGGTGGTGGGACGGTTCGTGGGTGTCGGCATCGAGGCGGTGGCCATCGGCGACGAGCCGACCGCGTCGGTGGCGGCGTCGGTCCCCGACCTGCGCGACGCTGTGGCACGGGCGGTGGTGGAGCTCGACACGGGCGACTGAGCCGCGCGCCACAACGCGCTTGACACGCGCCCCGCCGCAAGACGACGCGCCCAGCCGCGCCTGCTGCACGCCCCGCGCCGCAAGCCGACCGTGCCGAGCCGCGCTTGACACGCGCCGCACAGGCCGCGAGGCTGCGTCGATGCCCGACATCCACTTCGCCCAGAGTGGCGATATCTCCGTCGCCTGGACCGTCAACGGCGACGGCCCCATCGACATCGTCTACGTGGAAGGCGCCTACACGCACCTCGAGGTGAACTGGGAGCTGCCGCTGTTCCGTTCCTTCTGCGAGCGCATCGGCGCGTTCGCGCGGCTCATCCGCTTCGACAAGCGTGGCATGGGCATGTCCGACCGCGTGCCCGGAGCGACCACGCTGGAGACGCGCATGGACGACATCCGCGCCGTCATGGACGCCGCCGGCAGCGAGCGGGCCGCCATCATCGGCGAGTCCGAGGGCGGGCCCCTGGCGATGCTCTTCGCGGCTGCCCATCCCGAACGGACCCGCGCGCTCATCCTCCAGGGCGCCGAGGTTCGCGAGCGCACGGACGCCGAGTGGCCCTGGGGTGAAGCCACCGAAGAGGAGTTCGAGGCCATCGTCGCGACCATCCCCGAACGCCTGGGCCAGGGCAACGCGTTCCCGTTTCTGCTGCCCAGCTTCGGTGATGTCGAGTGGGGACGTCGGTACCTCGCCAAGCGGCAGCGCAATGCATGCACGCCCACCGCATGGGCCGCCTTCGCGCGCATGGCCTACGACATCGACGTGCGACATGTGGCTCCCCTCATCAAGGTACCCACGCTCATCTTCCACGCGGTCGGCGACCAGGTCTGCCACGTCGAGAACGCCCGCTTCCTCGCTCGCACCATCCCCGGCGCCCGCTACATCGAGGTCGCCGGGGCCGATCATCTACCCTGGGGCCAGGATGCCGACCGCTTCATCGGCGAGCTCCACCAGTTCCTCACCGGCGAGCGTGAGCGTCCCGTGCCGGACCGGGTGCTGGCCACCGTGCTCTTCACCGACATCGTCGATTCGACGGCACGCGCGGCCGACCTGGGAGACCGTCGCTGGCGGGACCTCCTGGCCGAGCATCATCGACTCGTCCGGGCCGCCGTGGTCCAGCACGGTGGCCAGGAGGTCGACATGGCCGGCGACGGCATCCTCGCCACGTTCGACGGTCCCGCTCGTGCCATTCGCTGCGCCCAGGCCGTCCAGCAGGCCACGCTGCCCCTGGGGCTTGACGTGCGGGCCGGCGTTCACACCGGGGAGATCGAGCGTCTCGGTGACGGCGTGGCCGGCATCGCCGTGCATGAGGGCGCTCGTGTCGCTGCCGCCGCCGGGCCCGGCCAGATCTGGGTGTCTGACATCGTCCGACAGCTCACTGCCGGTAGCGGCATCGAGTATCGCGACGAGGGCCGGCACGGCCTGAAGGGCTTCAGCGGCGACCGGCAGCTGTACTCGGTCGCGTGACACACTGCGCCACCATGAGCGACGAGCGCACCATGAGCGACGGCCGCGCATGACCGAACGACGCATCGACGTACCCGGCGGCCGGCTGGCCGTCCACGACTTCGGCGATGGCCCACCCATCGTGCTGCTGCACGCGGGCATCGTGACCAGCTGGGCGTGGGAGCCGCTGACCCCGTTCCTGCTCGATGCCGGGTACCGGGTGGTGGCCTTCGACCGCCGCGGTGCTGGCGATTCGAGCACGCAGGACGTGGCGTTCTCCAGCCGTGCCGACACCGTCGCCGTGCTGGACGCCCTGGGGCTGGGTCGAGCCGCCCTCGTGGGCAACTCGGTCGGCGGACAGATCGCGCTCGATACGGCCATCGAGGCTCCCGACCGCGTCACCGCGGTGGTGACCATCGGCTCCATCGTGCCCGACTGGTTCCCCGGCATGACCCCGGAGGAGGAGGCGGTCGAGGGTGAGCTGGAGCGAGCCGAGCAGAGCGGCGACCCTGATGCGATCGCCGATGCTGATGTGCGCGCCTGGGTCGACGGCCCCGGTCAGCCGCCCGACCGCGTACCCGAGGACATCCGCGAGCTCGTGCGTGAGATGGATCGCGCCCTCAACGAGCCCGGAGTGGTCCGCGGCCACCCCGTCCCCATGCGGCCCCCGGCATCGGAGCGGCTCGAGCGCCTGACGATGCCGGTGCTGGCCGTGGCCGGCGAGCTGGACTTCTCCTATCACGTCGCGTCCGCGCGCTACCTGGAGGACAACGCCCCCGACGCGCGGGCCGTGATCATGCCCGACGTGGCCCACATGATCGGCCTCGAGGCGCCAGGGGAGCTGGCGGCGCTGATGACCGACTTCTTCGCGCCCCTTCCGCGCTGGCGCTAACGTACCATCGGGCTGTGACCGCTCGGCGCAAACCTCGCGACATCGGCAACGGCCTCGTCTGTGCCTCCTTCGGCATCGGCGGCGAATGGCTGAGCCTCGCCACCGTGCACCCAGAGGCCGGCTTCGTGGAGCTCACCGGCCTGCCGCTCTTCGCGCCCGAGTGGCGCAGCGACCCGGTGGCGGTGCGGCGCTATCGCTCCTGGATGCGCCGCGAGGAACACGCCTTCCTGCACGTGGACGCCGGGCGTGCCACCGTCACCACCCGCCAGGACGCGCCGCGCGGCACGCGTGGCGTGGTGCAGCGCCTGGTCATCAGCGCATCGTTTCGAGAGCGTCCCGCGGGCATCCGCATCCGGCTCAACGGCTACCTCGGACCGCCGGCGCTGGCCGAGACAACCGAGGTGGACCCGCCGCCTGAGCCTGAGACCAAGTCGCGGGTGAAGGTCCGCGAGGGCACGCTGCGGGTCAACGGCGAGGGCGGTCCCGTCATCGTGCAGGCGTGGATGCGCAAGGGCGGCGAGTCGTCGCGCGGCTCGACCGAAGGCCGCTCGGACATGCGCATCGCCTGGAAGGTGCTGCGCCGGCGCATGCCTACCGCGGTCGCCTGGATCGACTGGCCCGCTGATGCTGCCGAGGTCCATCTCGACATCGCCTGCACCTTCGACGCGCCCGCGGCAGAGATGCCCGACTGGTGTGATGGCGAGCGCCTGAGCCCTTCGCCGCGCTCCGCCGAGGCTGCCCGCGAAGAGCTGCGGCCACTGCTGGTACCGGCCCGCCTGGTGAAGTCGCTCGGGCGCATGAACCAGCGAGCGGCGACGTACACGCGCGGGTGCACGGCCCTGCAGGTCAGCGGCGCCGAGCGCGTCATCCTTGCCGACCACCGCATCCTGCCGCTGTCGTGGACGCGCGACGCCTACTGGCAGGCGCGGCTGATGCTGGCAACGTGGGGTCGCGGTGGCCACGATGATGACGAGCGCATCGTGGCCGACCACCTACGCTGGCTCTTCCTTCGTTGCGAGCGGCCCGATGGCCGCTGGGTGCGCAGCCACTACGCCGACGGCCGCCGCAAGGACCGCCCCCTGCCGTCCGACCAGCAGCTCTACCCGCTCCTGGAGCTGACCGACTACCTGGCCGCCACGGGCCGCCTGCCCGACCTGCCACCCGAGAGCACCTGGAGCGACCTCGTCGGCACTGCCTGGTCCGCGGCGCGGGAGGCCGTCGACGAGCAGACGGGTCTCATGCGCACCGATGAGAACGCCGCCGACGATGTGCCGACCTATCCGTACCTGCTGTCCGACCAGGTGCTGCTGTGGCATACCGCTCGTCGACTGGCGCAGGTCGCGCCCAAACTCGGGCTGGATGCGGCTGCGCTGACGGCGATGGAGACCCGCGTGCGCGCGGCAGTGACCGAGCACTTCGTGGTCGATGGGCCGCTGGGCCAGATGTGGGCCTACTCGGTCAACGGCCGCGGCGGCATCGAGCGCTACATGGACGCCAACGACCTGCCCGCAGCGCTGGCTCCGCTGTGGGGCTTCTGCAAGCCCACGGACAAGACCTGGCAGGCCACGCTGCGCTTCGCCTTCGACCCGGAGAATCCCGGTTTCGTCGACGGGCCGTACGGTGGGTTGGGGTCGCGCCACACGCCCGGCACGTGGTCGTTGGGCGACATCATGGGCTGGGTCGCCTTCGGGCTCATGGAAGAGCCCGGTGCTGCCGATGCCGCGCTCGAACGACTGGCTCAGACCGCCTTCTCCGACGGCATGCTCCCGGAGGCCTACGACCCCGAGGGCTCGAGTGCTGCGGTGCGCCACTGGTTCGCCTGGCCCGGCGCGGCGCTGGGGGCGCTGCTGCTCGACCACGCGGCCCGCGACACCGGCGAGTAGCCGGCTGGTCGCAGTCTCAGCTGTTCGTCGGCCCAGGCTCCAGCTCTGCGCCGGCTGCGCGCAGGTCGGTGGCGAATGACTCCAGCGCCTCCGGCCCGTCCACCATGCCATCGATGAACGACTGCACGCGTGAGACGCCCAGCGCAGCGTAGGCGCCATAGAGGTCCACGCGCTGCTGCCCGGGCGTGCTCACGCCGGGCGACTCGCGCCACGTATGCACGGAAACCGCCAGCGAGGCCGGGTCGCGACCGATCTCCTCACAGCGCGAGTGGATGACCGGCAGCGCCTCCGCCACCTCCGGCGGGGTCAGGCCGTCGAGATTGAGCTCGTCGGCGAAGCGTGCCGCCAGCCGCCAGGTCACCTCGGGCCCGTTGCCGCCCACCATGATCGGCACGCGCGGCTGCTGCAGTGGCTTGGGCTGGTTGATGGCCCCCGCCACGCGCGCGTAGCGGCCCTCGAACGTGGCGCGTTCGGCACCCGGCTGCAGCATGCGGGTGATGACCTCCAGGTGGTCGCGCAGGGCCGCCAGCCGCTCGCGCGTGGAGGGGTAGTCGTAGCCGAAGGCCTCCCATTCCTCCTGCTTCCAGCCGGCACCGATGCCCAGCTCGGCGCGCCCGCCGCTGACGACATCGAGCGTGGAGATCATCTTCGCCGTCAGCGCAGGGTTGCGGAAGCCGGTGCAGATGACGATGTGGCCGATACGCACGCGCCGGGTCAACGCCGCCAGCGCGGTCAGCGCCACGAAGGGTTCCAGCACGACGGTGTCTTCCGGCTGTGGCCAGGTGTGGAAGTGGTCGTACATCCAGACCGACTCGAAGCCGAGCCGCTCGGCCTGCTGGGCCACCTCGACGGTGCGCTGCCAGGCGTCTGCCCCGGCCCAGCCGCGGTACTCCAGCACCCAGCCCTGTGGCACCACGACCCCGACCTTCACGGCGACTCCTCAGCTCCTGGGCGGGTCTAGCGCGAATCCCGGTAGCGCTGGGCCGCCTCTGCCCGCTTGCGCACGTTCAGCTTGTGCAGGATGTTGCTGACGTGCGTCTCCACCGTGCGCGGCGAGATGATCAGCGCCGAGGCGATCTCGCGGTCGGTCAGCCCGTCGGCCAGCATGCGCAGGACGTCGTTCTCGCGCGGGGAGAGACCCTCCAGCGCCCCGGAGCGCCCCGTGCGGCCCTTGCGCGCGGCCTCGACGAAGTGGCGCATCACGCGCGCGGCATAGCGGCGCGACATCGCCAGCTCGCCCTTCTGCGTGCCACGCAGCGCTCGCAGCAGGGCCTCCGGGTGCAGGTCCTTGGTCAGGTAACCGGCAGCGCCACGGGCGAGCGCCTCGATCATGTCGCGCTCGGAGTCGGATACCGTCAGCATCACGATCTTGGTGTCGGGCAGGCGGGGCGCCAGCTCCTCCAGCATCTGGATGCCGTTCATGCCCGGCAGGTCGATGTCCAGCAGCATCACGTCGGGCCGTACGGCCAGCGCCAGCGCGAAGGCATCCTCGGCCGTGGCCGCCTCGCCGACCATCTCGACATCGGGCGCGTCGATGGCCTGTCGCACCGCGGAGCGCACGAGCGCGTGATCGTCCACGAGCATCACGCGCAGTGACGGCTTGACGGTCCCCTGGCTGGCAGTGGCCACGCTGCGCGGCTCCTCGATGGTCATGACCTCGCTAGGTTTGCATACCCGTGGGCTTGACGTCAGGGGCACTCGTCGTGCCCGGCATCAGTGTGACCGCTTCGACATCGGCGTCGTCCAGGCCCAGCACGCCGGGTGGCGCGAGGGCCTCCGGCGGCGGCTCGTCCGTCTGTTGCGGTGCCATCGGCGTGCGCTCGCCGGCCTCCGCCACGCTGGCCACGCTGGCCGCCACGAGTGGCGCACGGACTTCGATGGTGGTGCCACCGGAGATCTCCGATGCCACCGCCAGGCTGCCGCCGATGAGGCGTGCGCGCTCGCGCATGCCCTGCAGCCCCATGCCGCGATCGAAGGCCTCGGCCTGGGCGAAGCCGCGGCCGTTGTCGGTGATGGTGACCGTGAGCTCGCCGTCGGCCACCTCCGCCCTCACCCGCACGAGAGTCGCGTCGGCATGCTTGCGCACGTTGTTGAGCGCCTCGCTCACGATGCGCAACAGTTCCACCTGCACGCGCGGCGCCAGGGACGAGGGGATGCCGGTGGCGGCGATGAACTCGGCACGCAGACCGGAGGCCTCCTCGAAGTCATCGACCGTGCGCACGAGCATGTCGGCGAAGGGGACGTCGCCCTCAAGGCTGGAGCGCATGGTCACGAGGGCCTCGCGAGCCTCGATGATGGCGGCATCGAGCGCGTTGGTGACCTCGTCGGCCAGCGGTCGATCGTCCTCGGAGAGCGTGGAGCTGAGCCGCTCGAACTTGAGCTTGGCGAACCAGAGATGCTGCGCCAGCCCGTCGTGGATCTCCCGCGCCAGGCGGGCGCGTTCCTCGAGCGTGGCCCGCTCGGCCTCGTTGACGCGCATGCGGTCGAGTGCCATGTAGGCCGAGCGCAGAGCGCGCAGGTCGCTGCGCTGGTCGGCGAAGGCTCCGGCGAGCAGGACCGTGTATGCCACCAGCCGCATGATGTCGCTGATGGTCACCAGGTTCGTGTAGACGCTGGGCCAGAGCGCGTACTGCACCTCGGCAACCGCCAGGATGACGAGCCCGAGGGCGGTGAAAGCGTCGCTGGTGGGACCGCCGCGCGCCCAGGTGAAGCGGTAGAGCACGATGGCGGCGAGCAGGCCCGTGACCGTCATCACCACGAGGGCAAGGGCTACGCCGGTGAACCCGGGCAGGACGCCGAACTCGCCGGGCTCTGCCAGCAGCGCCGCCAGCCCCGATGCCTCGATCAGGTCGGGCAGCAGGTCGCGGAAGGGATAGACCACGAGCGTGATGCCCACGATCACCGCGACCGGCAGGAAGACCATGCGGAAGCGCCGCTTGCTGCCGCCATAGATGCCCATGAAGGCGGCGACGGCACTCATCATGAAGAGGCCGGACACGCTGATGCGCACGAGGCCAGAGACCCAGGCCGGGAGCTGTTCGGGGGCCCCCAGCGTCATGCCCACGCGCGCGTCCACGCGGAAGACGATGAACAGCAGAGTGATCAGCGTGAACATCGCCCACAGCCCGAAGGCCGACGACTGCACGAACGAGGCCAGTCGTCCGGTCTCGCGGTAGCGCAGGTAGGTCAGCACGGCCAGGCCGGCCACGGCCACGAAGGTCAGGGCCGACAACGCCACGTCGAGCGTGCGGTCCTTCATCACGATGTTCAGATCGGGATCGATCTGCGGCAGCAGCGTGGCGATCAGCAGGATGCCGGCGGTCGCCAGAAGCAAGACGTCGAGCTGGATCGTTCGACGTCGCTGCCGTGTGGCGCGAGTGCTCTGCATGAAGGCGATGATAGGTCCCGCAGAAAATGCGAGAGCCGGACGCGCCCCAGCGCTGTCCGACTCTCTGCTCGCTCATTCCGACCCCGCCGTGAAGGGTCAAGGGGCGAGTGCTGTATGCAACCTGATGCATGCATCATGGCGATCGGCGTTTCTGCGGTCATCCGTGCTGCTACGGAACAGCCTACGGAGTCACGCGTCCGTAGCACCACGGACTGGCCACGCAGCCATACGCGCCCGAACGCGCCCGTTCGGTGACGGCGCGCAACGCGCGTTGAAGAACTGTGAGGTCGGACACGGAGAGCACCCGCAGGGCTGGGCCAGGGGTCGGCCCGCGCGGCCGCGCGGCATCGTCCGCGTCTGCGACCGCCTGGCGACTCGAGACGGCACGGCATCTGCGCGCTGCCGCGAGTGGCAGTACCGTGGGCAGGTGATGCTGCCGTTGGATGCCGCCGTCGCCCGCCGACCGACGGTGGCGCGTAGCCAGGTCGTGGCCCTGGCCCTGGTCCTCGCCCTGCTGGCCCTGCTGCTGCCTGCGTCCACGGCGCGGGCCGCCACGAGCTACGACATGGAGGCTCGCTACGAGGTCGACTTCCACCTCGACTGGGACACGCGACGCGTCCGCGTCAAGACCGCCATCGACCTGCTCAACACCAGTGGCGGACCGGTCGATCGCCTCGAGCTGAACGCGGCTCCCGCCAAGTTGGGCGACCTCAGGGACCTGCGAGTGCGGGTAGATGGCGAGCGCGTGCCCGCGTCCACCACCGGCCAGACCATCAAGGTGCCCCTGGGCAAGACCCTCGGCGACGACGCGACTGCGCGGGTCTGGGTCTCGTACAAGGCACGCCTGGGCACCAGCGCCGCCGGTCGCGGCTGGTTCTTCGCCAGGCTTGGCGGTGTAGCCCAGGTCTACCGCTTCATCCCCTGGTTGAGCCGCCGCATCCCGTTCGGCTCGGGCAATCACGGCGAGCCCTGGCTGACGCCCGTCAGCCCCTACGTCAGCGTCACCGTCAGCGCGGACCGCAAGCTGGTATGGGCGACCAGCGGTCGCCGCGTGGCCAAGCTCAGCCCCAAGTCATTCCGCTACGTAGCCACCAACGTGCGCGACTTCAACATCGCCGCCAGCCCCGGCTGGAGGACCGTGCGCGGCACCTCCAAGGACGGCCGCACCACCATCCTGGCGCACACGCGCCGGCATGACGGCAAGCGCCTGGTCAGGCTCGCCCGCGAGGAGTTGGCGCGCTATGCGGCCATCACCGGCGTGCGCTATCCCCACGACACCTATCGCATCGCCGAGTCAGGCGGTGGGCTGGCGATGGAGTCCCCGGCCATGATCTGGATCCCGGCCTCGCGGGCCGCGTACGACCATCCCTATCTTGTCTCGCATGAGACCGCTCACCAGTGGTGGTACTCGACCGTGGGCAATGACCAGTCCAGGAGCGCATTCGCCGACGAGGCCCTGGCCGATTACTTCTCACGCAAGGCTCGCCTGTCGCTGCGCAGCTCGCGCTGCGGGAAGGACCGGCTCGACCGCGAGATCCGCTCGTATTCGGAAGCCTGCTACTTCGAGGTCGTCTATATCCAGGGGTCGAACTTCCTGGACAGCCTGCGCAAGGACTTCGGCGGCGCCAAGTTCAAGGCTGCCATCCGCGACTACACGCGGGACTACCGCCAAGGCATCGGCAGCAACTCGCGTCTGCTGGAGGCGCTGCGCTCGAGATTGGGCGACGGCGTCCTGAAGCGCTATCACAGCCGCTTCCCCAGTCTCTACTGACACCTACGTCCGGGACCGCCACGGCGGCTAGACTTGGCGCCATGGCCACCACTTCCCAAGCATATGTCTGAAGCAGGTGAGCGCATCGCCGCTCGCGATGCCGACGGCGCCCCCATCCATCGTGGCTGGATGCCGCTGGCTGCGCGACGGCGCTGGATCGAGCCCTTCGTGCTGGCGACGCTGGCACGCGGCGACACCCATGGCTATGCCATCCTCGGCCGCCTCGACGAGATGCACATCAGCAATGTCGCCCTCGACGTTGGCCTGGTGTACCGAACACTGCGCGACCTCGAGCGGATCGGTCTGGTCAGTTCGTCGTGGGTCGACGAGTCGGCTGGTCCGCGGCGTCGCGCGTATGAGCTCACCGAGGCCGGCTATGCGGCGCTTGACGATTGGGCCGCGGTGATGCGCGAGCGAGCGCGACTGATCGCTGAGTTCAACGCTGACTACCTGGCGGTCGTGAGCGCCGCTCGCTCCCGGGGTCGCTAGACGGGCTCTGCCATCGCGTGATCGAGGCCCTTTGCCAGCTCGGCTTGCTGGTCGTCGGATAGGTTGTGCGCCAGGACACGCACGTACTCCTCTTCTTCGGCCAGGTGCACCTTCATCAGCGCGTAGAGGCGGTAGAGCACCCGGCGCAAGCCGATCGTGCCGGCCGGTCCAAGTGCGTCCGCCTCGACGGCTTCGAGGAAGCTGCTCAGGCGCTTGATGAGTCCCCTGAGGTCCTCGTGCTCGCGTCGCATCTGCAGCATCGAGTGGCGCTTCTGCATGAGGCGGTCCAGTTCCGGGTAGAGATTCGCTTCCACCGCCTCCATGTGGGGAGTCAGCGTTTCGGTCGCGAAACGGACAAGCGTGGCGAGACCTTCATCGAAGGCGGCCGGACGTGGTCGTTGCGCCAGCATGTTGGCCAGCTCAGGCAGGCGGTCCAACGTCTCCGAGATGCGCTCGTGATGCTCGTGCTCGACGTCTGTGACCGCCTTCAAGAACCGTTCCTCCTGCCGCTGTACCAGGGAACGATACGCGTCACGACGCCACCGGTCCATGCGCTGCCTGGGTCCGGGGCGTCCGGTGGCCGTTGAGCCGTGGCAGCTAGATGTTTGAAGCATGTAGAATAGGCAGTGCGGGTCTTGCCGCAAGCACGCACCCGGGAGCACGACACCATGCAGACGCTCGAGGCTGTCTCGCACGAGCACCATGACCTCCTGTGGCGCGCCGTGGCGCGGCTGAGCGACCTGGCCGAGTGTCTCGACTGTGACTGTCTCGACCGTGCGGAGCTGGTCGCCCGGCTCCCCCAGCTGCACGACATCCATGACAGCCTCACGCTCCAGCTGCTTCCGCACATGGAAGCGGTGGAGACCGCCGTGTACCCCACCTTGGAGCGGCTCGTCGCCAACCACGGCACGATGGTCACCATGGCGGATGAGCACATGCAGATCCGTCGGCTCGTCACGGCGCTCGGCTCGTTCATGGACGATCCCGGGAGCCTTGCCGATCGCTCCTCCGTCCTGGTCCTGCGACGCATCCTGCTGCGGCTGCACGCGCTACTCACGACCCACCTTGCCGAGGAGGAGCTGTACATCCCCATCCTCGAGGACCGGCTGACACCGGGGCAGGAGGCCGCCCTGGCGAGGGCGCTCGACCATCTCGCGACCGAGCGCCTGTAGGAGTGGGCGCGCCGGCTCGGCGAGCCGGGAGTCGCGTCAGAACGCCGTGATGCCCGCGTGCTCCATGGCAGCCGCAAGCCTGACGGCGTCCTCGTCGGACTCGCCGTGTTCGATGATCCCGAGGTACAGCTGCTCCTCGGCGAGATGCGTCTTGAGCATGGCGTAGAGGCGGAACACGATGCGGCGCAGGGCGACGCAGTCACCTGTATGGTGGCATCCGTCCTCGAACCCCCGCTGGAGGTTCTCGAGGTCGGACACCAACTGCCGGATCTCGTCGTGCTCGCGCCGCATCGAAACCATCGAGTGTCGGTTCTGGAGCATCCGCTCAAGCTCCGGGTAGAGGGTCCGCTCGGAGGCCTCCATGTGGGGGAGCAACAGGCCCACGAGGAAGCGGGACAGCTCCTCGACCCTCGGCTTGAGCTCGGCGACGGGTACGTGGCCGATCATGTCGCCGATCTCGGGCATGGTGTCGATGTGCTGCACAAGTCGTTCGTGGTGCTCGTGTGAGACCTGTGTGAGAGTCGCGGTCATGTCTGACCTCCTTCTGTGTCTCCGGCGCTCAGTGGCTGTGTGTATCGCTCGTGTCACGCCTCCCCGTCGGCGGGACCGGGTTGCCCGCGCCCCAGCGCCTGGAAGAAGAGCGCCAGCGGCCGGTAGACCGCGTGGGCCAGCTTCACGAATGGCGCCAGGATCACCAGCTCCATGGCCACGGCCACGTGGAAGAGGAACACCCAGTACCCCCACACCGGAGCCGCTGGCATGTACAGGGCCAATTCGAGGATGAAGCCGGTCACACCCGTGATCCAGATCAGCGTCAGGAGGATCCAGTCAGCCGCCACCGAATGGCGGACCGACGGCTCGTTCCCGCGGAGCCGCCGCAGGATGAGCATGGTGGACCCGTACACGAGCAGGATGCCGGCCACGGTGCCGAGCAACCGAACCGGATACCAGATCGGAACGGGCGTGCCTGTCTCCTTGAGGCCCGCGAGGGCAAGCCCGTAGTCGAGCATCGTCGCCGCCAGCAAGCCCAGGAAACCCCACATCGTGGCGGCGTGGATGAACCAGCGTTGGCGGTACCAGGGCTCCACGACGGCATCGCCATCACAATCGCGCCGATAGCGGCGCTGGCCCAACGACTCGATCGCCAGGGCTGACCAGAGGGCGCTGGCCGACTGGCGCAGCGCCGACGTTCCAGCCACGATCGAGCGCAGTGCCACGCCTTCGCTCCTACTGACCGCGTGAGCCATCATGGCCACGCCGGCAAGGCCAGCCACGAAGACGACCACCATGAGGATCACGCCCAGGTCGTGGATGAGTGCTTCCGGGATGAAGCCGAAGATGTCGAGCGACGCAGTACTCTGCTCAGCCCGTCCCGCGTACATGAAGAGCGCGAAGAAGAGCGCCAGGACGATGGCCATGACCGTCCCCAGGATCGGGCGGGTATAGAGCGTGCGGGCCAGGCCGGTGCGGTCGTACTGGCCGATGGCGTAGCGTCGCGCGGCCGCCATGAACTCGCTCGGTTCGGCCTGCGTCGGACATGTCTCCGAGCATTCGCCGCAGGCGTAGCAGGTCCACAGCTCCTTGCTGCCGATGAGCTGGTCACGCATGCCGACCTGCGCGAAGCGGATGATCCGGCGCGGGAAGTTGTCGTCGTCACTGACCAGCGGGCAGGAAGCCGTGCACGTGCCGCAGCTGAAGCAGGCCGACACGTCGGCGGCTCCGTAGCGCTGCAGATCGGTGAGCAGGTTGGTGTCGACCAGGGTGGTCATACGGTCGCTCCCTCGATGGCTTCATACCTGAAGTAGCCCTCCGGGGTGACTCCGCCGACCTCACGCAGGCGACCGAAGCGCCGCATACCCATCACCCACAAGAGAACTTCGTGGGTGGGACGATCCATCGCGGCTGCCAGCTCGGGGACCGTGAGCGGTCCGCCTCGCAGCAGCTCCAGGATGCGAGCCCGCATGATGGGTTCCTCCCGGATGACCTCGCGGACCTCGCGGACCTCGCGTAGCGGTGCTGTCATGCGACCGGGACCTCCAGGAGCTTGTCGATCATGGCGGTGACCTGCGCGTCGGTGTAGCCGCGCAGGTCGATGGCGTTCTCAGGGCATAGCGGCACGCAGCCACCGCAGCCTTTGCAGCCGGTCTCGCTGATGACCGCCGATCGCCGGTCATCCATCGGTTGCATGGAGATGGCGTCGTACGGGCACGCGTCGAGACACACGCCGCAGTCGGTGCAGGCCCCGGCATCCACCTCGGCCACGAGCGGATCGAGCTCGGCGAACCCCTTCTTCAGGATGACGGCGCTCTGCGTCACGGCGGCCAGCCCTGAGGCCACGCTTTCGCTCGAGTTTCGAGGGGCCTGGCAGGCCCCGGCGATGAAGACGCCGTCGACGACCGTCTCGACGGGGCGCAGCTTGGGATGGATCTCGTTGAAGAAGCCATCCTTGTCCACGGGCAGCTTGAGGACGCCCACGAGTGCTTCGTTCTGCCGCGGGACCATGCCCGTGACGAGGACCACAAGGTCGACGGGGATGTCCAGCTCAGCGTCGTCCGTGAGCTTGTCGCGGACGTGCACGAGGAGCCGGCCATCATCACGGCGAGTCACCGCGGGTGCGGCGTCATCCGCGAACTTCAGGTACACGGAGCCCAGCTCGCGAGACTTCGAGTACATGAGCTCGAACTTGCCGTACGTGCGCATGTCACGGTAGAGGTGGTACTGGCGGACCTGGCTGTCCCGGGACGCCAGTTGCACGGAGGCGGCGACCGTCGCGGCACAGCAGTAGCGTGAGCAATACTCGCGGGCCCCGGGCCCACCGGCTGACTGGCGGCCACCGACGCAGTAGATGTAGGCCACGCTGCGAACCGGCCGGCCTGAGTGGACCACGGGCCCCGCGGCCGCGTCGATGAGCTGCTTGAACTCAGGCAGCGTCATGACCCCATCGAGGCCGTAGCCGTACTCCCCGAGCTCGGGCTGGTAGGTATCGACGCCGGTGGTGACGATGATCGATCCGACCTCGACGGTGAGGTCCTCAGGCTGCGGGCCGCCCACGCGGATGCCGACCTGGTAGTTGCCGAAGCTGCCCGCTTTGCTCACCATCTCGGCCTCCGTGAAGACACGGATGGCGGGCCGCTGCCGCACTGCCTCGCTGAGCTCGGCCACGAGCTGGCGACCATCCTTGCCGTGGGGGTACATGGAGCCGAAGCTCCCGACCCAGCCACCGAGCTCGGCCTTGCGTTCGATCAGGAGGACGCCGATGCCGATATCGGCCAGGCCGATGGCGGCGCGGAGTCCGGCGACACCGGCACCGATGACGAGGGTACGGGGTGTGGTCTCGACCACGATGGGCTCCAGGGGCTCGGTCAGCAGCGTGCGCGCGATGCCGGCCTTGACCAGGTGGATGGCCTTGTCGGTCGTGCCCTGCGCGTCCTTGGAATGGATCCACGAGGCTTGCTCGCGCACGTTCACCTGGGTGTACTCATAGGGATTGAGGCCGGCCCGCCGGGCCACGCCGCGGAAGGTCGTGACATGGAGCTTGGGCGAGCACGATGCGACGACGAGGCCATCGAGACCCTGCTCCTCGATGTCGCGCTCCATGTCCTGTTGGCCGGAATCGGAGCAGGCGAACGTCATCTGGCGAGCGACGACGACACCCGGCTCAGCCTGAGCGGCCGCGACCACCTGGTCCACATCGACGTAGTCCGATATGTTGCCGCCGCAATGGCAGACGTAGACGCCGATGCGACGTTCCCGACCGGTCATGACGCCACCTGCTCGCGTTCCAGATACGCCGCCACCTGGGCGACAGTGGACCCGGCGTGCAGGATGGAGTCGGCGATGTCCTTGACGCCAGATGCGGCACCGGCGACGTAGACGCCGGGGATGCTGCTTCGCCCCGGGTCGGTGTCCTCATCCGGCTCCAGGACGTAGCGGAACTCGTCCAGCGCGAGATCGCCCTCCGGGAACAGGGCAGCCGCATCACTGTTGGGCTGGACACCGACTGCCAGGACGACCAAATCGTACTCGGCCTCGACGAGCCGGCCGCCGTTCTCGATGTCCTCGTAGCGCAGGACCAGGTCGCCATCCTCCTTCTCGGTGATCTTGGCGACACGTCCCTTGACGTAGGCCGCGCCCATCGCTTTGGCCTGCTCGTAGAACTCGTCGTAGCGCTTGCCGGCCGCGCGCATGTCCATGTAATGGACCGTCACGTCGGCGATGGGTAGCGCACCCATGATGAGCTGGTTCTGCTTGATCGAGTACATGCAGCAGAAGCGTGAGCAGAGTGGGTTGCCCACTGTCTCGTCGCGCGAGCCCGTGCACATCACGTAGGCGATGCGCTCGGGCACCTTGCCGTCCCCGGGTCGCAGAATGGTGTTGAAGGGGCGAGTCGGCGCCAGCAGGCGGTCCATCTGCATGCCCGTGATGACGTTCTTGAACCGGCCGTAGCCGTATTGCGGCTTGAGGTCGGCCGCGAAGAGCTTGAAGCCGGTAGCCACGACCACGGCTCCAACCTCGATCCGGCGGGTCCGATCCTGGGCGCGCAGGTCGATGCAGCCCTCCACGGGACAGGCGTCGACGCACTCGCCGCACTCGGAGCAGATCCCGCAGTCCAGGCACAGGCCGGCGCCATCGCGAGCCTCCGCCTCGGTCATCGACAGCTCCACTTCACGGAAATCGGCCGGGGCCGGACTGATGACCTCGCTGGCCGCCGCGGGCTGTGCCTGGCGGTAGGCCGCCTGCCGTGCCAGGACATGATCCCTTGTCCACCGCCGGCAGGCGCCTGTCAAAGCCCTCGAACGTGCGGTCCTGGATCCAGCGGTCGATGCTGAAGGCGGCTCGCTGCCCCTGGCCGGTGGCTCGGGTGATGTCCGAAGCGCCAGACACGACGTCGCCAGCGGCGAAGAGCCAGGGCACCGCCGTCTGCAGCGTGCGAGCATCTGCCTTGATGGCTCCGCTGGCCGTGGTCTCGATCTGGTCGCCGAAGGCCGACGCATCAGGCGCCATGCCGACTGCGGTGATGACAAGGTCGCACTCGAGCTCGAACGCGCTTCGCGGCACGGGCTCCGGCCGCCGTCGCCCCGAGGCGTCCGGGGATCCCGGCGCCATCTTCGTGCAGCGCAGCGCACGCACGGCACCATCGGCGTCGGCGAGCACCTCCAGGGGTGTGGCCTGGAATACGAAGCCCACGCCCTCCCTCTCGGTGTCGTCGGCCTCGACATGATGCGCGGGCATCTCTGCGCGGGTCCGACGGTACACCACGGTGACGTCGCTGGCCCCGAGGCGACGGGCGCTGCGGGCGGTGTCCATGGCCACGTTGCCACCGCCGATGACAAGGACCCGGCGGCCGCTTAGGTCGACGTCCTCGCCGAGTTTCAGCGAGCGCAGGAAGCGGACGCCGCTGAGCACGCCATCGGACGCATCACCGGGCACGCCCAGCCGCGTCGAGCGCGGTGTGCCCGTGGCGACCAGCACCGCCTCGTAGCCGTCATCGTGGAGCGCCGAGAGGTCCTCGACCGGCGAGTCGACCGCGATCTCGACACCCAGTGCGGTGACGTTGGCGATGTCGCGATCGACGACTTCGCTGGGCAGGCGGTAGGAGGGGATGGCAAGCCGCAGGTAGCCGCCTGCCACCGGTGCGGCCTCGAAGATCTTCACCGCGTAGCCCTTGCGCGCGAGCTGCCAGGCGGCTGTCAGGCCGGCTGGTCCCGACCCCACGATGGCGACCCGGTGGCCGTTGGGCTCTGCCACCGTGATGCCCGGCCCATCGTCGTGGGCGTAGTGCTCGTCAGCGATGAAGCGCTTGAGGCGTCGGATGGGGATGGGACCGTCAAGCGCGGCGCGCGAACAGTCCACCTCGCAGGGTGCATAGCAGGCACGTCCAAGCGTGCCCACGAGCGGAGTCGCGTCAAGCACCAGCTGGAAGGCCTTCTCGTACTCGCCACTTCGGATGAGCGAGACATACCCGTGGGCCTGGATGCCGGCGGGACAGGTGTACGAACAGGGCGAGGAGCCGGCGCGCTCGATGACGGCCTTCTTGGGGACCGCCTGCGGGAAGGCGATATAGGCGGCGTGGCGAGCCACCATGTCGGCGTTGAACTGATCGGGCACGGAGACGGTGCAAGCCGTCTCGCATTTCTGACAGCCCGTGCAGGCCGTCTCATCGACGAAGCGCGCCTTTTGCTTGACGGTGGCGCCGAAGTGACCATCGGTCAGTCGCTCGATGCCCTCGACTTCCGCGTACGTCATGGTCGTGACGTTGGGGTGGTGGATCGAGGCAGCCATCTTCGGCGTGGAGATGCAGCTGGCACAGTCGAGGGTCGGGAAGACCTTGCTCAGCAGGATCATCTTGCCGCCGACACTGGCTTCCTTCTCCACCAGTAACACGCGGTAGCCCATGTCCCCCAACTTGAGCGCGGATTCCATGCCGCCGATGCCGGCGCCGACGACGAGAACGTCGTAGTCGGTCATGACGTCACCTGCGCTGTCTCAAGCGCAGCCAGTGCCGCGCTGAACTGCTGGACATGCCGGGTGAAGGGCTCTGCGCAGACGGAGCAGATGGCGGCCATCCGCAGTCTTGAGGAGTCGTGACCGCCTTCCTTCAGCAGTTCCTGAGCTCGTGCCACGATGTGTGAGGCACGCTTGGAGCAATCCGGCAGGTAGGCGCATTCATCGCCATCGGAGGCGATGAACACGCCGTCGAAGCCCTCACCGATGGCGTGGACGATCCAGCTGGGCCGGATCCCACTGGTGCAGGGGAGGCTGATGACCATGACGCCAGGCGAGTAGGACATGTGAGAGCTTCCGGCCAGGTCGATGCCAGGGTCGGAGATGTTGTTCGTCGAGAACACGAGGATGCGCGGGACGTGGGTCCCGGGCGCCGTCGCGGCTCTCTCCGTAACGAGCGTGCTCATCGGGTTCCGCTCTCCCTGGTCTTCAGTGCCGGCTGGGCGCTACTTCTGGCGTACCACGAAGGTGCGCTCATAGCCTTCGGCTGGGAGCGTGCCTAGATAGGTGTGGCCCACCTTGGCCGACCAGGCGCCAACGTCGGTCTTGGTCGCGGGGTCGGTCGACCACAACTCGATGACGTCACCGACCGCGATGGTGGGCATGGACTTCTTCGCCTCGAGGAGCGGGCCCGGGCAGGCGCTGCCGCGGGCATCGACGACCTTCGCGCTGTGGAGGCCCTGGAGCTCGCTCTCACTGAGCTGAGTCGAGGAAATGGTCATGGGGATGATCTCCTTGTTGCTTGACTGGCCCGGCTGAATGCCTGGAGCCTGGATGACCCGCCAGGGGCCTCATCGTTGGTTGGTGGTGGACTCCTCAGCTGCGCATCAGATGAACAGGATCTGGCCGTCATCGGCCGCGGCCAGGAACGCGGCGATGCCACCGGAGTCATCGACCAGCGGATCGAGCGCGGCGGCATCAAGACCCAGCGTCGCCAGCGACCCCGAGCAGGCACGGATCGAGACATCACCGAGCTCCTTGGCCTGCCGGAACGTCTCCAGCCAGGGAATCTCGCCGACATGCTCGACCGGCTCGTTCCAGCGAGGGCGGGACGCGTCGTAGGCGAGACCGTGCTCCTTGCCGATGCGATCGGCGCGGAATGCGTCGAGGGCCCAGTACATCAGCAGGATGTTCACCGGGGTGCCCATGGCCGCTGATCCGGCGGCGATGGTCGCTGCGGCGTGGAGCTTGTCGTCCGTGCCCGAGAACATGATGATCGACAGGTTGTCACTCACGGCTGACCTCGCTTGCTGCTTGAGACCGGATCGGGCTGCATCGCGCTCGCTGCCGCAGCCAGGTCGCCCATCCGCGAGAGACGGCGCACTAGCACTTCCCGCATCAGGGCACAGGCCGCGAGGATCTGGGGGTCAACCACGGTGTAGCGGTGGCTTCGGCCATCGCGAATGGATTCCACGAGTCCGGCCCGTCGCATGGCACCAAGGTGCTGGGATGTCGCGGCCTGGCTCAGATCAAGCTCGACGGCCAGCTCATTCACCTCACGGGGACGTTGGCCCAGCAGATGGAGGATGCGGAGTCGATGCCTGCTTGCGAGGGACCGCAGCAACGATGCCTGCAGCTCCTCGATGTCGGTCATCGTGTTGGTCATGCGTGGCCCCCTGTCGTGATCAGCGCCTTGCGGATGAAGGGATTCCCATCACCCTCGCGACCGTGACTCGCCAGTGAATATATGTCTATGCCATATATGAGCCATGAGCCATATGTCACAAGCATGTAAGCCGGGCGGCTCGTGGTGTGCGGGGCGGGGGTGGCGCGGCGCGATCGGGACAGGGGTCGCTGCACAGGTGGTCGCCGCAGGCCAACGGGGCAGGATTCCGACTACACTTATCTCAACCGGTGCCCGGCTTTCCCGCCGTCGCGCGCCATGCCCATCACGTTCTGACACTCGGGGTTCCTGCATGAGGATTGCCACCGTCAAGGAGACTGCGCCCAACGAGCGGCGCGTCGCCCTCGTGCCTGAGGCCATCGGCAAGTTGACTGCCGCCGGCCACGAGGTGCTGATACAAGCCGGTGCCGGTGACGGCGCCACCATCCCCGACGCGGATTACACCGCGGCCGGGGCCACGGTCGTGCCGGAGGATGCGTTGTACGCGGATGCCGACGTGGTCCTGCGGGTGCAGAAGCCGACTCCCGAGGAGATCGGCAAGCTGCATCGTGGCCAGGTCGTCATCGGACTGCTGCAGCCGCTCATCGACCCCCAGAACGCGCGGTCACTGGCCAATGCCGGCGTGACGGCCGTGAGCCTCGACACCCTGCCCCGCACGCTGTCGCGCGCGCAGACGATGGACGCCCTGTCCAGCCAGGCCAACGTGGGCGGCTACAAGGCGGTGATCATGGCTGCCGACGCCTACGGCCGGTACTTCCCACTGCTCACCACTGCTGCCGGCACGGCCAAGCCGGCCAACGTGCTCATCCTCGGGGTCGGCGTGGCCGGCCTGCAGGCGATCGCCACGGCCCGGCGCCTCGGCGCGGTGGTCAAGGCCTATGACGTCCGCTCCGAGACCAGGGAGCAGGCCGAGTCACTCGGTGCCAAGTTCCTGAAGCTCGAATCGGTCGCCGATGCCACCGGCACCGGCGGCTACGCCCGCGAGCTGACCGACGACGAGAAGAAAGCCCAGCAGGCGGAGCTCAACGGCCATATCAGCTCGATGGACGTGGTCATCACCACGGCCCAAGTCCCTGGACGACGTCCGCCGCTGCTGGTCACCAGCGAGGCCGTGGGCAACATGAAGGCCGGCTCCGTCATCGTTGACATGGCGGCCTCCGCGCTCGGCGGCAACGTCGAGCTGTCGGTTCCCGACGACACCATCGTCACCGATAACGGCGTCACCATCATCGCGCCCACCAACCTGCCGGCCACGATGCCCGGCGGCGCCAGCGGCTTCTACGCTCGCAACATCACCGCGTTGCTGACGCACTTCATCAAGGAAGGGGAGATGACGTTCGATTTCGACGATGAGATCACCGCAGGCACGGTCATCACCCATGACGGCAAGGTCGTGCACGAGCCGACCGCCACGCTGCTGTCTGAAGGCGGTGCCGCATGAGTGGTGAGATCAGCCTCCTCGGCTCGCTGGTCATCTTCATCCTGGCGGTCCTCGTCGGGTTCGAGGTCATCAGCAAGGTCCCCGCGACGCTGCACACGCCGCTCATGTCGGGCGCCAACTCGATCCACGGCATCGTCCTCGTCGGCGGCATGATCATCGCCGCAGAGGCCAGCGATCCGCTGGGCTACCTGCTGGCGGCCATCGCGGTGGTATTCGGCGCCATGAACGTCGTCGGCGGCTACGTGGTCACCGACCGCATGCTGCAGATGTTCCGCAAGAAGCCCACCGCCCCCAAGGCCGACGGGAAGGAGGCCTAGCGGTGGATCAGGCGACCCTGAGCACTCTCTTCATCTTGATCGGTGCGCTGGCGGCCGGCAGCTTCGTCATCGGCCTGCACTTCATGAACAGCCCGGCCACGGCGCGCAACGGCAACCTCATCTCCGCCGGCGGCATGACCGTGGCCGTCATCGCCACGTTCCTCTACCTGCTGCTGCGTGAGTGCCACGAGGGTGCCGAGTGCGCCGTCGGAGGCCTGACGACGCCGGCACTGGTGATCATCATCGGCGGCTTCCTCATCGGCGGCGCGGTCGGCCTGCTGCTCGCGCTGCGGGTGGCCATGACGGCCATGCCCCAGCTGGTCTCGCTCTTCAACGCCGTCGGCGGCGGTGCCGCGGCGCTGGTGGCGATCTTCGACTACCTCAACATCGTGGGTGGCCCCAAGGAAGAGGTCTCCACGGTCATCTTCGTCATCCTCGGCGTGGTCATCGGCTCGGTCACGTTCACCGGCTCGATCATCGCCTCGGGCAAGCTGCAGGGCCTGCTGCCCGGCAAGCCCATCGCGGTGCCCGGCGGCACGATGACCACTGCGGCCCTCGGCCTGGTGGCCCTGGTGACGACCATCCTGCTGGTGCTCAGCGCCGGACAGTCGCCCATCCTCGACCTCGGCAGCGAGATCAAGACGGTCGTGCTGCTGGTGCTGCTGGGCTCGGCACTGACCTTCGGCGTGACGATGGTGCTGCCCATCGGCGGTGCTGACATGCCGGTCGTCATCAGCCTGCTGAACTCGTTCACCGGCACGGCCGCGGCGATGTCCGGCTTCGTGCTCGAGTCACCGCTGCTCATCATCGCCGGCGCCCTCGTGGGTGCGGCCGGCGGCATCCTCACCAAGCTCATGGCCGACGCCATGAACCGCTCCTTGATGAACATCATGCTGGGCGGGTTCGGTGGAGGTGAGGGTACGCAGGCCGACCCGGCGGCGACGGGCGGCTCGGTCCGCGAGGTCGGCGTCGACGATGCGGCCATCCAGCTGGCCTATGCGCAGAACGTCATCATCGTGCCGGGCTACGGTCTCGCCGTGGCGCAGGCACAGCACGCCTGCCGCGAGCTGGGCGATGTGCTCGAGGACCGGGGTGTCTCGGTCAACTACGCCATCCATCCGGTGGCCGGTCGCATGCCGGGGCACATGAACGTGCTGCTGGCAGAGGCGAACGTGCCCTACCCGCAGCTGAAGGAGATGGAGGACATCAACCCCGAGTTCCCGCGTTGCGACGTGGCGCTGGTCATCGGCGCCAACGACGTCACCAACCCGGTGGCCCGGACCGATCCTTCCTCGCCCATCTACGGCATGCCCATCCTCGATGTCGACCAGGCCAAGTCGATCATCGTCATCAAGCGCTCGATGGGCCGCGGCTACGCGGGCATCGACAACACGCTCTACACCGACCCCAAGACCGGCATGCTCTTCGCCGATGCCAAGGACGGCCTCGAGAAGCTGATCGCGGCGGTCAAGGAGCTGTAGCGCCCGATTCGCTCGTCAGGCGGCGCTGCGCTTCGCGCGGCGGTCAGGCCCTGGCCACGCCACCGGGAGCCTGGGCCCGTTGCCGTCGCGTTGGGCCCGGGCTCATGCTGTGCCGCGGGACCCAGCTCATGCCGTGTGGCTGGATCCGGCACGGTGCCATCCCGCTGGGCCCAGCTCATGCCATCCCGCTGGGTCGCGCTCATGCTGCGCCTCGGGCAGCGGTCATGCCACGGGTGACTGACCCGACACGGGCAATCCTCGTCTGAGGCGCCCAGGGCATGGACTGCGTCGGCGGGCTGCCATGTCAGTCCCGGGTGGCCTCGCGCGACCATCGGGCCCGTCGGTCTAGTCGTCGCGGGCATAGACGGCCAAGACGGCTGCCAGCTGAGTCGCCCACGGCATAGGCCCAAGCTCGGGTGGCCCGCTGCCTGGGCCCAGCCTCACCCAGCCGGGGCTCAAGCGCTGATGGAGTACACACGGCGGCACGGCGTATCGCCTGGTGACGCGGGGCCGGCGTGGGTCGCCGTCAACCTGACGCCCAGAGGCCCCTGATCAGCAGATCGAGGGCCTCTTCCGCGGTCGCCTCCGCGCGCGCCCGGTCGAACATGGCCACTCCCGTGGCCAGGGCGGCGATGCCGTGGACGGTCGCCCACAGCGCATCGGCTGAAACGGTCGCGCGAGCCGGGTGGTTGTTACCTGCCGGGGACTCGGCCACGAGGTCGGCCAGGGCGCCGAGTGACTCGATGCGCGCGCCGGCCTCCTCCGGCCCGTGTGCCAACAGGAAGTCGGGGCGCTGCACGAACATCAGCCGGTACTGGGCCGGGTGTTCGAGAGCGAACCGGACGTAGGCTCGGCCCATCGCCCGAATGCGCTCGCGGGCGGAGGCGGGCATGGCGATGGCCGTCGCCATCTCGGCGCGGAACTCGCCGAAGGCCTCGTCGAGCAAGGCGAAGAGCAGCGCATCCCGGTCCTCGAAATGCAGGTAGATGGTGGTCGCGCTGTAGCCGATCCGCTCGGCGATGGCGCGCATGCTGACTGCCTCGGAGCCGCCCTCCTCCAGGAGCGTGCGCGCGGCTGCCATGATGCGCGAGCGCAGCTCAGCGCGGTGGTGTGTGCGCCGCGCCTTCGAGGCAGCCTTGACGCGACCGTCGCGGGTGGCGACCCGCTGGTCGCCCTTGGCGGGTGTCTGACCGGCAGCTGCCATCAGGCGGCCCGCGTGCTGCCCTCGTGCCGAGTCGCGAACCAGTCGACGGTGGCCTTGACGGCCTCGTCGAGCGGCGTCGCCGGCTGTGGACCGAAGGCTGCCTGGAAACGGGCGTCGCTGCTGATGAACGGCGCTTCCCACTGGTACATCACCCCGGCGACCTCGCGCACCATGGGTGAGAACAATCCCACGGCGCGGAGCATCCAGCGCGGGTTTGGCGAGACCCGCAGGGGCTTGCCCACCGCACGGGCGACAGCAGCCACGAACTCGCGCCCGGTCGGTGCGCCGCTCGACGGGAGGTGCCACACCTGGCCCGTCGACTCCTCGGCCAGCCCGAGCGTGACGAGGCCGCGGGCGATGTCCGGGAGGAACGCCACGCTGTGTGGCTGGTCCGCGCTTCCCAGCCAGGGCACCCGCTTGCCTTGCACGGCTGCGTCGAAGACCCGCTCTCCCAGCGATGAGCTGATTCCTCCGGGTCCGAAGTAGTCCGATGAGCGCCCGATGGCGACGCGGACGTCGCCGGCGCGATCGGCTGCCAGCAACTCCTCCGCCATCTCGTGACGCAGGCGGCCCTTCTTGTCGGTCGCGCGCTGTGGGGTGTCCTCCGTCATGACGCCGGCCCCCGGGCCGTACATGTAGAGGTTGTCGGCGAAGACGATCCTGGCGCCGGCTGCGCTGGCGGCCGCGACCACATTGCGGTTCAGGCCCGGGAACACGTCGACCCAGCGCGGGTACGGTGGGTTGGCGGCGTGATAGACGACGGCTGCACCGGCCACCGCGGCACGGGCCTGTGTGGCATCCGTCAGGTCTGCTGCGACCGACTCGACCCCGGCGCCCAGGTCGACATCGGCCCCTCGGACGACGGCGCGCACCGTCAGCTTCCGTGCCAGCAGCTCGTGTACGACGGCACGACCGGTGCCGCCGCCGGCACCGAGAACGACATGGAGGTCTGAGCTCAACTTCCTGCCCCGCTGCAGTCCCCGAGGGGTACGGGGTTAACGGCGTTAAGTAACGCACCGCTGTTCGACCGTGTCAAGCTTCGGTCCCGCCGGGAGCTGGACCCAGCCCACGACGTCCCGCTCGATACAGCCCATGCCACGGGTGACTGACCCGACAAGGGCGATGCTCATGCGAGGCGCCCGGGGCATGGGTGCGCGCGGAAGCGGCCATCTCAGGCCCGGGCGGCCTCGCGCGACCATCGGCCCTGTCGTTCGAGTTGTCGCGGGCATCGATGATCAAGACGGCCGCCGGCTGAGTCACCCACGGCATAGGCCCGAGCTGAGGTCGCGCGGAGGTGCAGGCGCCGAGTGAGGCACGCAGGGGATGGCGGGCCGGGCGTTTCCAGCGTCTGGCATGGCCGGGCGTTCCAGCGCTGGCTCGGCCGAGCGTGTCCCATGTTGGCGCGGCGCCCTGGGCCGCTCTGGCGAGGCGTGCCTCCCACGGCATAGGTCGCCTCGCCGGGCCGTCCGGCCCTTGACCCACAGACCGGGGCGCGGAGGATGGGACGGCTGCGGAGGGGCCACTGATGCGACAGGCAAACACCGCGTCCTCAGTCGTGTTCGCAGGTGGCAGTACCGGCCTCGGGGGACCGGTGGACCCGCGTCAACCAGCTCGGCCGGGCTTCATATCCGAGCCCAGCCGCGCCGGATGTGGCTGTCTCGTCCTGACCCTGCTCGTCGCGGTCGCCATCCTTCTCGCTGTCACGGGACAGGGGCCTTGGTCGTAGCGCTGACGATGAGCGGGAAGCGGCCCGAACCAGCAGCGCTCGGCGCTCCGGCATGCGAACGACGTCCCCGAGACTACAGCTGATCGCGGTAGCGGTCGGCAGCCGCGGCGTGCTGCTCGGCCACCCAGGCGCGTAGCTCCGGCGGTTCCAGCACCTCGGCCGCCGGGCCCCAGCCCAGGATCCAGGCACGGATCTCCAGCACACCCGACACGCGCGCACGCCAGATCAGTGAACCGTCGTCCTCCAGTTCCTCGACCTGGCTGGGGTGCCAGCGCGTCTCGTGGACTCGCTGCGTGACCGCGGGGTCGAAACGGATGACGATCTCGACCGGCGTGTCGTCGCCGATGACGTCCCACGCATCGCGCATCTCGCGGGCGACCGACGCGCCCGGTGGCGGGAAGGTATCGGGCGTCAGCGAGACCGACTGGATGCGCTCGACCTTGAATGTCCGGCGGTCCTGGCGTTCCTCGTCATAGCCGATGACGTAGAGCGCGCGGGTCTGTGCCGAAGGCTCGATGGCGTAGGGGTGCAGCCGCACGTGCCGCATCGGCCGAGTGGCGTCGTAGACGCCTGATTCGTACTCCAGCTCCACGATCCGTCGCTCGGCCAGCGCCACCGTCAGGCCTCGCAGGACACGTGTGAAGGTGTCGTCGCGGGGCGTGTCGGCGAAGGCATCGGCGGTCTCGTGCAGCTGCTCCGCCAGCACCGGCGGCAGGACCTGCGCCAGCTTCACGAAGGCGCCGATGATCTCGGAGTCCATCTCGTCGGTGGCCTTGGTCAGCAGCCGCGAGGCGAGGAAGAAGGCCATCGCTTCGTGCAGCGTGAGTGCCAGCGGTGGCAGGAACGCGTCGGCGTCAAGGCCGAACCTGCCCCGCTCATTCCAGATGGGCAGGCCGGCGTCGAGGTCCATGGCCTCGATGTCGCGGTAGATGGTCCGTCGTGACACGCCGACCTGGTCGGCCAGGGCGACCGCCGAGATGCCGGCCTCGCCGTGCGCTCGCAGGACCTGTGCGATCTTGAGATAGCGGGCGGCGCGATCCCACTTGGAGCCGCCGCGCTCATCGAACGTGCTCATGCTGGTCCCGACTCTAGCGTGGCCCTCGGCGTCACACCCGGCGTGGCGGGCTCGGAGAGGTCCACGCGGCGGTCGCGATCGGTCGCCTCCAGCCGTGCCTGCAGCACCACTCGCACGCCGTCCGCGTCCCACGCGGTCTCTGCGCGCGACCCTGAGACCTCCACCGACGCGAGTCCCAGCTCGCCGTCGCCGAAGACCCACCAGTCGAGCTCGCCGCGCCAGCGGGGGATGGGGTCGTCAAGCGGCTGCCAGCCGTCATACAGCAGCCAGCGCAGCGGCAGGAACGTGTCGATGGCGGTCGGGCCGTCGATGAACGTGCGGCAATGGCGGGCACGTGCGCCGTCGACGACGCCGAGGCCCAGGTCCTCGGCCACGATGGTGCCGCGCGGCGCGTCGGCGACCGAGTGCGGCGGTCCGTCCATCGTCAGCTGACCGGGTCCCAGCAGGGCGAAGGGGTCGGGCCGGCTCTCCTGCCAGGTCGTGCCGGGTGCGCCGGGGTCGGCGCTCGAGGCGTTGAGCCAGGCGCGCTGCCCCACCCGCACGTAGGCCAGCTGGCCGCTGCCGTCGGGCCCTTCCCACGAGCCACCCCAGCTCTCGTCACGCCCGCTGCGCTGCCCATCGAGGCGGGCCCGTCCCCGCGGCTCGTTGTCGATGCTCGAGCTGGCTTCGATGCGGATGGCCGCGTTGGCCCCCAGCGCGACGGGCTCGTCGCAGAAAGGCGGGTCCAGATCGGGGTCGGTCGGTCCGAAGGCGGAGCCGCGTGGCTCCGCCTGCCGCAGCGACTGGTCGTTGACGATGGCGACGAAGACGAAGGCGAGGCCCACGGCCGCCGTCAGCAGCAGCGCCAGGCCGGCGCTGGCCCAGCTCGCGCGACGTTCGAGTGGCTGGCAGCCCCGCCGCCGGTGCACCAGCCCGACGACGCTGAAGAACGTCATCGGTACCAGTGCCAGTGTCGCCGCGTAGGCTTCCTCGAACGATGGCACGAGGCTCTGCGGCCCGTCCGTGGCCAGCGTGCTGGCGATGCCGTACAGCAGCGGCAGGGCGAAGAGCACGGCCGCCACCCAAACCCACACCATCGCCGTGCGATGGCGGGAGCTCAGTCCCGTCGCCGGCCAGACGAAGCCGGCGTCGGCGATCAGCACCGGCAGGAAGCAGGCCAGCGCCACCACGATGTCGAGCGGCCCACCCGGCCGGTAGGCGGTGGCGACGGCGATGGCGATGGCAGCCCAGAGGCCCACCAGGCCTGCCGCCAGCAGGCGTATCAGGCGGCGCTCCGCGGCCTGCTCGGTCATCGGCTCCGCGGCCGGCTCGGTCATCGGCTCCGCAGCATGCTCGGTCATCCGCTCGGCAGCATAGCGCGGTCACGACCCGCATCGTCCGCGTACCATCGGTGTCGCATGGCGTCCACCTATACCCGCACCGTCACCACGCCAGCCGCGCGGATGCCGCCCGCGCGTCGGCCCCGCCCTTCGTGAGCCTGTTGAGCGACTTCGGCACGCGCGATCCGTCGGCCGGCATCATGCGCGCGGTCGTGGCCGGCATCTGCCCCCGCGCGCTCGTCGTCGACCTGGCCCACGACGTGCGCAAGTTCGCCATCCGTGACGGTGCGCTGATGTTGTGGAGCGCGCTGCCCTACCTGCCTGTCGGGGCGCACGTGGCAGTGGTCGATCCAGGCGTCGGCACCGCCCGCGCGGGCATCGCGCTGCGCACGCTGCGCGGCGACTACCTCGTCGGTCCCGACAACGGCCTGCTCATGCCTGCCGCCGCCCGCCTCGGCGGCATCACGCACGTGCACCTGCTGGAGAACTCGCGCTACGCGCTGCCCGATGTCTCGAGCTCCTTCCACGGACGCGATGTCTTCGCGCCGGCGGCGGCACACCTGGCGGACGGTGTCGCCATCGAGGAGCTCGGCCGTGCCATCGATCCTCGGCACCTGCTCGACCTCGAGTGGCCGCGCCCGGAGATCGGGCCGGGATGGCTGCGCAGCCAGGCCATCTACCTCGACAGCTTCGGCAACGTCAAGCTCTCAGCCCTCGCCAACGACCTGCTGGCGGCGCTGCCCCGTCTGCGCCCCGGTGAGCCCGTCCTGCTGCGCATCGGCGAAGGCCCGCACAGCCGCGAGGTTGCGGCCACGTGGGCGCGCACCTTCGGCGACGTGCCGGAGGGGGAGCCGCTCCTGACGGCCGACTCATACGGGCGGGTGGCGTTCTCGGTGCACCAGGGATCGGCCGCGGAGCGTTACGGCATCACGCTCGACGCGGTCATCGCGGTGGTGCGCCCGGCGCCTCCACCAGCAGCGCAGCCTCCGAGGCCGCGACCCGGCCCACCGCGTCGTTGATGGGCCCGGCTGCGGGGATGGTGGTCGTCACCATGGCAGCGGCCTCCGCCAGTGGCGGACCGGTGTCGTCGACGGGCGTGCGCGGCGGTACGAACTCGGCGGCCAGCGCCAGCCCGTCGGCAGCGGTCCCGACCTGGTCGCGGCCGGCGCGCTTGGCGGCGTAGAGGGCGCGGTCGGCCGCGAGCAGCAGGCTCTCCCGATCGGTGGCATCGCCGGGGTACACCGCCACGCCGACGGAGCAGCGTATGACGGTGCCCGTCCGGCCATCGTCGCCGACCGCGCGGATGGCGTCGCGAACGCGCTCTGCCACCTCGAGGGCCGCGGCCTCCGCGGTCCGCGGCAGGATCAGGCAGAACTCGTCCCCGCCGTAGCGATAGACGCGATCGGTGTCGCGACAGGCCCGGCCGATGGCGGCAGCGATGGCCTTCAGGCGGGCATTGCCGGCCTCGTGGCCCTGGCGGTCGTTGAACGACTTGAAGTCATCGAGGTCGAGCATCAGCAGCGCGAACGGCTGGCCTCGCTCCACCGCCACGAGCAGATCGTCGCGGAAGGTGCCGTGGTTGCGCAGCCCGGTCAGCGCGTCGGTCTGTGCGCGCAGCTCGACGACCCGGTGGACCAGCGCGTTCTGCAGCGCGATCGAGACGTGCGCCGCGAACAGCCGCACCAGGTCCAGCTCGCGCGGGTCGAAGACGGCGCCCTCACCGAGGCGCTTGAGATGGAGGATCCCGAGCACGCGCTGGCGGCCGCGCAGTGGTGCCAGGATGAGCGCCGCCGGCTTCACGCCGCTGCGGCTGCCCCGGCCGCCACGGCTGACGCTGCGAGCCTCGCCGGTGGCCAGCACCTCGGACACGACCGCGCCCGAGTCGGGCAGGCGCCGGTCCATGAACTCGGCGGCACCCACGCCACGTGCCAGCAGCGGGCTCAGTCGGCGCTGGGCCGGTTCATGCACGTAGATGCCGAGCGTGTCCACCGGGATCAGCCCGGCGAGACTGTCCGCGATCTCCGCCACCACGGCCGCGGGGTCCAGGTTGGTCAGGATGCGCTCGGTCACCCGCAGCAGCTCCGCCTGGCTGCGCAGCTGGCGGTCGAGCGTGCGTGCCTGCGCTTGCAGCCGCTCGCTGATGTCGGCGTTGACCATCGCCTGCGCCGCGATGGCGGCGTAGATGCCCAGGTAGCGCAGGTCGTCGGGAGCGAAGCGGTCGAGCCCCAGCTTGGAGAGGACGATGACGCCGATGGTCTCGTCCTCGTAGGTCATGGGCGCGACCAGCATCGACTCGGGCAGGTCCGCCTCGGTGCCCGGCACCTGCGAGCCACGCGGATCACGCGCCGCATCCGGCAGGTACTGCGCCACGCCATGCTCGGCCACCCAGCCGGTGATGCCCTCGCCCACGCGCAGTCGCAGCTGCTCCCCGACCTCACCGGTGTACGCGCTGAGCTCCCCGCGCCAGGCGACCGGCACGACCTCCTCACCCTCCACCCGATAGACGCGCACGTTGTGGTAGTCGATGAGCTGCCGCAGCTCCAGGCAGATGGCGGCGCCGATCTCGTCCACGGTGCTGAGGTGGTTCAGCCGGGTGCCGAGCTTGGCGATGGATTCGATCTGCGCTTCGCGGTCGAGCTGCGGGGAGGGGCTGTTCTCGGCCGCGCTCATGAACGCTCGCAGGTCCTCCACCAGGAAGCGACGGTCGCCGCGGCTGTTGACGCGCATGCAGCGTACGCGGCCCTGGTCGGCCCAGGCGCGCAGGGTGTTGGGGTGCACGCCGAGCAGGCGGGCGGCCTTGGTGATGGGCAGCGAGGGCGAGGAGGGTGGCGGATTCATCAGGCTGGCGGTGGCGATGGATGCTGGCGATGACGCTGACGCTGGGAGTGCGGGGGCCCGCGTGCCTCGATGGTGCGTGAACCTCACAACTCCTCATATGGGAGTTCGGTACCGGGAGGGCCGACCTTGGTGCTGCCGAGCAGCGCCGACCTACCCGCGGCGCGTCAGCCGGGCCACCAGCAGTGTGACGAGGACCGTCCCGACTCCCAGGATCAGCACCGCACCCAGGATGAGCAGCGGATTGCCGACCAGGCCGGGACCGCTGCCTTCCGAGCGCAGGTCGCCGCCCTCGAGCAGCGCCACGGGCGGCGCGGTCGGCAGCAGACTGGGATCGGCCGCCAGCGTCCCGGCGGCGAGCACCACCGCGGCGGCGATGGCCAGGCACATCGCGAGCAGGAGCGGCCGGTGCCTCACCAGCCCACCAGCAGGGCGACGAGCCCCAGCAGCAGCAGGACAGGGGCGCTCGCCAGCAGGCCGGCGGCGGCGAGCAGCTCACGCCGGCGCTCGGAGGCCAGCACGCGCATGGCCTCGTCGAGTTCCAGCGTGGTCAGCAGCAGGGGTCGGCCGAGGCCCGGGCCCAGGACCGACCGAGCCATCGGGCGCGAGGGCGGGCACACCGGCCGCCGTCGCATGGTCCACGGCCGAGACCTGCTCGATGCGCAGCCGGACCGGCGTCTGGGGGGCGAGCGAGGGGAGGGGCCCGGTCACGGAGTCGGCGGTCAGGTCAGCCGCGACACCCACCGACTCGCGCGGCACCACGACGAGGCCATCTCCCAGCGCCTCGCTGTCGATGACCACGTGCTGACCGCGCTCCGTCAGCCCGAACGGAACCGCCAGCCGTTCGTCGTCGAACGTCTGCCAGTCCGAGCGTCCCGTGCGTTGCTGCAGTCGCCGACGGCGGAAGACGAGGGGCTTGCCGTCATCGCCGGGAAACTCCTCGTCGCTGTCGATGCGACCGTGCAGCCGGATGTAGGCGGTGTCGCCGCGCGCAGCGATGGCAGCAGCGTCGGCCAGGCTGCGCTGCGGGGCTGCGGCGAGGAGCCGGCCGACGCGCCAGCCGCTGCCGCTTCGGCGCAGCAGCAGCCACCCGAGCAGCGCCGCGACCAGGCCGGCAAGGATCAGGCTGGGGCCGATCACGCGAACGGCGTGCCGCGAGCGGGCAGGCAACGACCGCGAGCGGGCAGGCAACGACCCGAAGGAACCTGCCACACGACGTGGGCCGTGATGTCATCTTGGCCGTTAGTCGGTTCCTGGGCCCCTTCGGGTCGAGGCCGACC
This sequence comes from uncultured Chloroflexia bacterium, assembly GCA_963712735.1. Classification (GTDB taxonomy): domain Bacteria; phylum Chloroflexota; class Limnocylindria; order Limnocylindrales; family CSP1-4; genus JAFMJV01. The sequence goes on from CAVQIZ010000007.1 coordinate 389,759, forward strand.
GTAGGCGCCCAGGCGACCGTCGGTCAACGGTACCCGAGGGGTATGTGGTGTCAGGACGCACCGACCTTTCCACCGTTGCTCCACATTCGTCACCGCAGGGCGCGGCCGCTGCTGGGGTCGAAGGCGGCCACGTCGCCGCCGTAGCTGGCCACGGTGAGGGTGCCACCGAGAAGCTCGGCAGCGGCGATGACGTCACTGTGGGCGACGCGCCAGCGCACCTCGCCCGCGGCGCCCAGCGCCAGCGTCTCGACCTCCGTCTGGACGATCACGTGCGGCAGCCGCGAGGACCCCAGCACCGCCACGACGGGTGTTCCCGATAGGTGCGTCCAGCGCAGCTCGCCGGTGCGACCGGCCAGGCCGTAGACGCGGAAGCCGTACTTCACCACCAGCTGTGCCTCCGTGTCCCAGACCAGGCCGGCCGGCTCGTCGAACACGGGCGAGGCGAAGCGCGCGGTCCAGGTGCCCAGCGGCCCCTCGACGCGCAGCTCGGCGCGGCACATGCGGGTGCGGATCGCCGCCCGCGAGCTCGGCGTGGTCATCCAGTCGCCCGCCCTGCTCCGAGAGCGCGAAGACCTCGTCAGCCGAGCCCGCACCACCCCAGCGATAGCGCGCGGCAAGGCCGCCGGGATAGCCGACGTTGGCGCGCTGGACCTCGCTCATGGTGCCGACGCCGGCGCGTCGGCGTCGGCGGCTTCCTCGGCACAGGGCGCGACGAGGGCGTCGGCCAGCATGGCCAGGGTGGCCGGGGCGATGGCGAAGACGGCCGTGGCGCTGCCGGCAGCCGCCCACACCTCCTCGTAGCCATCGAGCGCGGGATCCATCACCACCGCGATGCGCTGACGGTGGCCGAACGGCGGGATGCCGCCGATGGCGAAGCCGGTGGCCGCGTTGGCCTCGGAGGCGCTGGCGCGGCGCAGGCGCGGCCGGCCGCTGACCGTCGCCAGCCTGGCGATGTCCACGCGGTCGGTGCCGCGGACGAGGGCGATGAGGGGCTCCAGCTCGCCGTCCTCGTCGAGCCGGGTCCACGGGCGCCATGAAGACGAGGCTCTTGACGATCTGGCCCAGCTGCACGCCGATGGCATCGGCCGCTTCCTGGGCGGTGTGCGTGGACTCATCGAACGTGACGATCTCGATCGTCGACACCGCGTTGGCGGGCCGCGTCGATCACGCGTTGGTGGGCTGGAAGCACAGGGTCGGGCATGGCACCGGAGTCTATGACATCGGGCCTGCTTCGCCCGTGGTGTAGCATCGTTGGCACAACCACAGATGGGACAGGGGAGCGCCGCAGCGGCGCTGAGAGTGCGGGACCACCGCAGACCCTCGGAACCTGATCCGGTTCGTACCGGCGAAGGGAGTCGATGACGCTGCCTCCGTCCCGTCCAGACGGAGGTCTTCACGTTCATGGCCACGCCCACTCACGCGTTGATCATCGCCGACGGTGACGTCGACCAGGCGCTGCTGGCCGAGCTTGCGGCTGGCGCCGGCTCCAGACCCAGCCTGATCGCGGCCGACGGCGGCGCCGCGCGGGTCCTCCAGGCTGGCCTCGTTCCCGACGTGGTGGTGGGCGACTTCGACTCGCTGGGCAGTGCCGACCGTGCGCGACTCGAAGCGCTGGGCGTGGAGCTGCGCGTGGCGTCGCCGGACAAGGACGAGAGCGACATGGAGCTGTGCCTGCTCACGGCGCTCGAAGCGGGGCACCATCGCATCACCATCCTGGGCGCCCTCGGCGTGACGCGGCCCGAGCACAGCCTGGCCAACCTGCTGCTGCTGGCCGATCCACGGCTGGACGGGGTCGAGGTCGTGATCGCCGGGCACGGTTCACGCATCTGGCGCAGTGGCACCGCCGTCGGCCCGGCCGAGTCCCGCATCGAGGGCCAGCCGGGCGACTTCGTGTCGCTCTTCGCGCTCGACCGCGACGTGACCGGCGTCTGCACCGAGGGGCTTCGGTTCGCGCTCCGCGACGAGACCCTCCGCCTCGGTCCCTCGCGAGGCCTTTCCAACGAGCTGCTCGGGCGAAGCGCCCGGGTGTCCAGCCGACGTGGCCGAATGTTGCTGGTCCACACCGACCGCACCGCAGAGGGACAGGAGGACGACGCATGATCCGAACCGCCATCGCTGCCGCGCTTGCCGCCGGGCTGGTGCTGCTGAGCGCCGCACCGATGGCGGGACAGGAGCGCACGCTGACGCTGATGACCCACGATTCCTTCTTCCTGCCCGAGCCGGTCATCGAGTCGTTCGAGGCGGCCCACGATGTCGACCTGCGACTGCTGCCCGCCGGCGATGCCGGCTCCATGGTCAACCAGGCCATCCTGACGGCGGAGCGCCCGCTGGCTGACGTCCTGTTCGGCGTCGACAACACCTTCCTCTCGCGCGCGCTGGCGGCCGACATCTTCGAGGCCTATCGCTCGCCCGCCCTGGCGGCCGTGCCGGCCGAGCTGCAGCTCGATCCCGACGCTCGTGTCACGCCCATCGACGTCGCCGATGTCTGCCTCAACGTCGACCGGGCGGCCTTCGGCCCCGACGGCCTGCCCCTGCCATCCCGCCTCGAGGACCTGCTCGATCCGGCGCTGGCGGGCCAGCTGGTGGTGCAGAACCCGGCGACCTCTTCCCCGGGACTGGCCTTCCTGCTGGCCACGGTGGCCTACTTCGGCGAGGATGCCGAGACGGGCTGGCAGGCCTTCTGGGCAGGGCTGCGCGAGAACGGTGTGAGCGTGACCTCCGGCTGGGAGGAGGCCTACTACGGCAGCTTCTCCGGCGGTGCCGGCGAGGGCGAGCTGCCCATCGTCGTCTCCTACGCCTCCAGTCCCGCGGCCGAGGTCGTCTTCGGCGCCGACCCCGACGCCGACCGGATCCCCGACCGCGGCTGTCGACGCCGGCTGCTTCCGCCAGATCGAGTTCGCCGGCATCCTGCGCGGCACCGAGGAGCCGGAGCTGGCCGCTGCGCTCATCGACTACCTGCTGTCGCCCGAGGTGCAGGCCGAGCTGCCGCTGGCGATGTACGTGTACCCGGCGCGGTCGGACGTGCCTCTGCCCGAGGTCTTCGAGCAGCACGCGCTGGTGCCCTCGGCGCCGTTGAGCCTCGAGCCGGCGGCCATCGACGCCGGGCGCGAGGACTGGATCCGCGAGTGGACCGACATCGTCCTGCGCTGAGCCGTCGCTGGGCCCTGCTGCTGGCGTTGCCGCCGCTGGCGTTCCTGGGGCTCTTCTTCCTGTGGCCGGTGGCCAACATCCTGGCGCTCGGCATCGCGCCCGACGGTGCCATCGCACTCGGCGCGTCTGGTCGAGACGTGGCAACAGCCGTTCGTGCTGGACACGGTGCTCTTCACGCTGGCGCTGGCGAGCCTCTCGACGCTGCTGACGCTGCTGCTGGGGCTGCCGGTCGCGTGGGTCTTCGCTCGCTTCGAGTTCCGCGGCAAGCGTGTCGTGCGGGCGCTGACGGTGGTGCCGTTCGTGCTGCCCACGGTCGTGGTCGGCTCCGCCTTCCTGGCGCTGCTCGGCCCGCGCAGCCCCGTCAACGCCCTGGCCGAGGTCATCTTCGGTCCCGACGTCCCGCAGGTGCGCCTTGACGGCTCGGTCGGGGCCATCCTGGTGGCGCACGTCTTCTACAACGTCGCGGTCATCATCCGGCTCGTCGGCGGCATGTGGGCGCACGTCGACCCACGCACCGAGGAGGCGGCGCGCATGCTGGGCGCCACGCCGTGGCGTGCCTTCCGCGAGGTCACCTGGCCGCTGCTGCGCCCGGCGGTCATCTCGGCGGCCTCGATCGTCTTCCTGTTCACGGTGACCTCGTTCGGCGTGGTGCTGCTGCTGGGTGGTCCACGCGACACCACGCTGGAGGTCGAGATCTACCGCCAGACGGCCATCCTGCTGGACCTGCCCACGGCCGCGGCGCTGACCATCCTGCAGATGGTGGGCGTCTTCGTGCTGCTGCTCGGCCAGCGCCCGTGCGCAGGAGCACCTCGCGCTCCAGCAGCGCTCGCGCGCCTCGGCCGAGACGCGCTCGCCGGCCGCGCCCCGGCCGCGAGCGCGCGCTGGTCGGCTCATCCTGGGCGCCACGCTGGTCTTCATGCTGACGCCGCTGCTGATGCTGCGTGGAGCGCTCGCTGGCCGGTCCCGAGGGCTACGGGCTCGGCGGCCTACGCGGCGCTGCTCGCAGGCCGATCCGCGCATGCGCCTGTCGGCGGCGCCGCTGCAGGCGGTCGCCGACTCGCTCACCTTCGCCGCCGTCACCACGCTCATCGCCGGCACGCTGGGCCTGCTCGCCGCGGTCGTGGTGGGCTACCGGCGGGGCTGGCTGGCGCGCGGGCTGGACGCGCTCGTCATGCTGCCGCTGGGCACCTCGGCCGTCATCGTCGGCTTCGGCTTCCTGGTCTCGCTCGACACGCCGCCGCTGGACCTGCGCACCTCGATGCTGCTCATCCCCATCGCCCACGCGCTCATCGCCCTGCCCTTCGTGATGCGCGCGGTGGTGCCGGTCATCCGCTCCATCGACGACCGCCTGCGCGAGGCGGCGGCCGTGCTGGGCGCGTCACCGGCGCGGGCCTGGCGCGAGGTCGATGGGCCCATCCTGGCCCGCGGCGCGCTGGTCGGCGCCGGCTTCGCCTTCGCCGTGTCGCTGGGCGAGTTCGGCGCCACGCTCTTCATCGCGCGCCCCGACAGCGTCACCATCCCGGTGGCCATCTACCGCCTGCTGGGCCAGCCCGGTGCCGCCAACTTCGCCACGGCCATGGCGCTGGCGGTCGTGCTGATGGTGCTCACCGCGACCGCCGTGCTGCTCATCGAGCGCCTGCGCGGTAGCGGGCCACAGCCGTTCTAGGGGGGCACATGCTCGAGGTCGAGGGTCTGAGCGCTGGCTACGCCGAGGCGGACGTGCTGCAGGACGTCAGCCTGGCGGTGTCCGAGCGCTGAGCTGCTGTGCGTGCTGGGCCCCAGCGGCGGCGGCAAGTCCACCCTGCTGCGGGTCATCGCCGGGCTGGAGCTGCCACGCAGCGGCTCGGTCCGGCTCGCCGGGCGCGACCTGGCTGGGGTGCCGCCGCACGAGCGCGGCGTGGGACTGATGTTCCAGGACTACGCCCTGTTCCCGCACCGCGACGTGGGCCAGAACGTCGCCTTCGGCCTGCGCATGCAGGGGGAGGGTGGCGCGGCCGTACGGCGGCCGCGTGGCCGAGCTGCTGGAGCTGGTGGGCTTGCCCGGTGCCGAGCGGCGTCCCGGTCTCGCAGCTGTCGGGTGGCGAGCAGCAGCGGGTGGCGCTGGCCCGTGCTCTGGCGCCGCGACCACGGCTGTTGATGCTCGACGAGCCCATGGGCTCGCTCGACCGAGCCCTGCGCGAGCGTCTGCCAGACGAGCTGCGCGGCATCTTCGGCGAGCTGGGGCTGACGGTCATCTATGTCACCCACGACCAGGACGAGGCGCTGACGGTGGCCGACCGCGTGGTCCTGCTGCGAGCGGGGCGGACCGTGGCCGACGGCACCCCCGAGGAGCTCTGGACGCGACCACCGAACGAGTGGACGGCTCGCTTCCTGGGCTTTCGCAACGTCACGCCGGGCCTGCTCGACCAGCACGTGCTGCACACGCCCTGGGGCGACCTGCCTGCCGAGGTGGTCGATCGGGCCCAGCACGCGACTGCTGCGTCGGGGACCGGGGAAAAGGTGATGGTGGTGCTGCGTCCCGCCGGCCTCGTGGCCGATCCCGCCGGTCCCATCGCGGGGCACGTGTCGGCGCGCCGCTTTCGCGGCGATCACGTCCTGCTCGTGGTGGACATCCCCGATGCCCCCAGCCTGCACGTCGAAGCCCGCGAGGGCGAACTGCGTGGCGCCGGGGGAGCCCATCCGCCTGATGGTGCAGGCAGGCAGTGCGCACGTCATCCGCGACGCGACGGCGCTACCCTTCGACACATGACCGACGATACCGCTGCCATCCCCGCCGTCGGTGACCCGGCGCCGGCGTTCACCCTGCCCGACGACAGCGGCACCCTGCGTGACCTCGCCGCCGAGCGCGGTCGCTGGCTGGTGCTGTTCTTCTATCCCAAGGACTTCACCGCCGGCTGCACCACCGAGGTCTGCGAGTTCCGCGACCTCAGTGCCGAGTTCGAGGCGGCCGGCGCCACCGTCTGGTCGGTCAGCGTCCTCGACGCCGAGTCCAAGGCCCGCTTCAAGGCAGAGCACGGGCTCAACTTCCCGCTGCTGGCCGACGCCGACCATGCGGTGGCAGAGCGCTACGGCGTGTGGGTCGAGAAGAAGAACTACGGCAAGACGTACATGGGCATCGCCCGCACCACGTTCCTCATCGATCCAGAGGGCCGCGTCGCCCACGTCTGGACCAAGGTCAGCGTCGACGGCCACGCGGCCGAGGTGCTCGCTAGGCTGCGCTCAGCGGCCGCCGCGTCCTGATGCCGCGTCATCGCCCGGGAGGGCTGAAGAACGGGAAAGACGTCGCTCGTGGGGGGAGACGAGCGACGTCACCTGCGAAGGATAGCGTGCCTGCCGCATAATCAAGCACTTTTTTGGTGCCTCTTTGTGCCGGAGCCTCCGCCAACGTCCTCCGAACGCCGGGCTGGGACCCGCCCGTCCATGACTGCCAAGGCCATGCTGCATGACGAGCGCCCGCAGCGACTGCTGGTCATCGTGGCGCACCCGGACGACGCCGACTTCGCCGCGGCGGGCAGCGTCGCTGCCTGGGTGGCGCAGGGTACCGTGGCGCAGCTGGTCTGCTGCACGAGCGGTGACGCCGGCGCCGACGACGCCGCCACCGACCCGCTGGCGCTGGCCGCTACGCGTGAAGCGGAGCAGCGCGCGGCAGCCGACATCGTGGGCTACGAGGCCGTGACATTCCTGCACCGTCCCGACGGCGCGCTGGCCAACGACCTGGCATTGCGCGAGCAGCTGGTCCGTGTCATCCGCACCTTCCGTCCCGATGCCGTGGCTGCCCCCGATCCACGTGTGCTCATCCACGAGGGCGGCATCGTCAACCACGTCGACCATCGCGACGCCGGCGAGGCCGCCATCGATGCCGTCTACCCCGCTGCCCGCAACCCCATGGCCTTCCCGCACCTGCTGCGGTCCGAAGGGCTGGAGCCACAGCACGTACGGCGGCTGTACCTGTTCTGGACCGAGCACACCAACGCCGTGGTCGATATCTCAGACACGCTCGAGACCAAGCTGCGCGCGCTGGCTGCGCACGCCAGCCAGCTGCGTGAGCCAGACGGACTGGTCGATCATGCGCGCCAGCTCGCGCGCTCGGTCGGCGCGACGGTCGGGGTGCCCGCCGGCGAGCCGTTCGCCGTCATCGATCTGCGCTAGGCGAGGTCCTGCCGCTCGTAGCTGGGGTCAGCCGGAGGTCGGGCTAGCCGGACAGGCTGCCCAGCTCGTGGCGGTCGGTCAGCAGGACCGGGCGCACCTGGCCCCATTCGTTCCACAGCGGCTCAAGCGGCTCGGCTCGGCGTCCGAGCGTCGACACCAGCTGGTCCATCGCCAGCGTCGGCGCGCGGGCGGCCAGAAAGGCACGGGCGTCCACGCCGATCGACCCCGGCAGCAGGCGCAGATCCTCGGCGCTGGGGAGGTGGCGCATGTTGCGCGGGTCGAGGCCGGCATAGGCCAGGGCCATGGACAGGTCGTTGGGCGCCGGGGCGCCGACCGGCGTGCCAGCCTTCGCTGGGGGCGAAGCCGAAGCCGAGACGAGCGAGCGCGGCGATGACGTCGCGCGCCTCCTCGAACGTGAGCGTGGACCAGAAGCGATGGTCGCCGTCGAAGATGAGGAAGCCCTCGTCCGCCGCCACCGAGACGATGGCATCCACCAGCTCCTGCAGCTGCAGCTGCGTCTCGGCAGGGGAGGTGCCGGTGCGGGCGGCGACGTCGGCTGCCGCCAGCTCGAGCGCGCGCGGATCACCGCTGACCATCGATTCGATGACCAGTGGTGACATGCGCTCCGCGCCGCCGATGGCGACGGCGTGCCCGCCGGTCGCGGCGTGTGGCTCGAACACGCTCGCGTTCTCAGCGGCCTCGGGTGCGGCGGCGCCCTCCTCGCAGGCCGCCAGTCGCACGCGCGCGTCGAGACACGCGGCCTCGGCCTGCTCGGCGGTCAAGCGGGCGGCCTGCTCCGCGCGTTCGGCGGTCTGCACCGCAGCCTCGACGTGGGCGACGGCCGCCCTGGCCTCCGAGACCGCACGTTGCAGGCAGGCGCCCGCCGCGGTTGATGCGATCGACCGCCTGAGCCCACGCGGCCGTGGCCTCGCGCAGCTCCTCCTCCGACTGTGCCATGTGCCTGGCCATCTGGTAGGTATCGCGGGCAGCCGCCTTCTCGGCGCTGCGCAGGCGCGGGTCGGCCGCCTCGGTGGCCTCGGCCAGGCGGTGCTGCGCGGCCACCAGGTCGCGTCGCAGCTCGCGGATGTGCGACACCGCGCCTTCGTGGGTGGCCCTCGCCTCGTGGGCCTCACGGCAGCGCGAGCCGACCGCTGCGCGCAGCTCGGCGCAGCCATCGGCGGCGTGCTCGCCGGACACGCCCGCAGGCGTGCTCATGGGCCGGAACATACGAGGGAATGGCCCGACGGTCAACGGCAGAAGGTCCCGCCGCGACCTTCGCGCCGCGTCGGCTGCCACGCGTCCGTCGATGGCAAAGATGCAATGTGTACTCAGCGATCCGGCACGGCTCGGTCGACCGATGGTAGATTTGCTGGCACTCGGGCCGAGAGGCCGACCAGTCAGTCCCGCCACCTTCGCCAAGGGGGTTCGATCCAGCGTGGTCATCGACACCGACCAGGAGTTCCTCGTCCAGCCCGTGGACGCGTCCTGGCTGCAGTGCAACATCGAGTGCCAGGAAGCGTGCCCGGTGGGCACCAACTGTCGCGGCTACCTGAACCTCGCCGCCGAGGGTCGCTTCGAGGAGGGCTACATCCTCTCGCGTGAGCCCAACCCCGTGGCGGCGATGTGTGCCTACGTCTGCTCGGCGCCGTGCGAGCGCGCCTGCCGTCGCGGCGACATCGACCGTCCGCTGGCCATCCGCGCCATGAAGCGCTTCCTCGTGGAGTGGCACGCGCAATCGGGCATCCCCGACGAGATGCCGCTCATCACGCCGCGCGACACCACCGTCGCGGTCGTGGGTGCCGGGCCGGCCGGCCTGGCCGTCGCGCGTGAGCTGGCCGTGGCCGGCCACCAGGTGACGGTCTTCGACGAGCTGCCCATGGCCGGCGGCACGATGCTCGTCGGCGTGCCCGCCTTCCGCCTGCCGCGCGAAGCCATCGAGATGGACTTCCGGCTCGTGGAGCGGCTGGGCGTCGAGTTCCGCTTCAACACCCGCGTCGGCCGCGACATCACCTTCGAGGAGCTGCAGCAGCAGTTCGACGCGGTGGCCATCTGCGCCGGAGCCATGAACGCGGTCCCGCTGGACGTCCCCGGCAACGACCTCAAGGGCATCCAGTACGGCGTCGACTTCATGAAGCGGGCCAACCTCGGCGAGGAGGTCGAGGTCGGCAACGACGTCGTCATCATCGGTGGCGGCTACACGGCCATGGACTGCTCGCGCACGGCCTGCGCCACGGCGCCCAGAACGTCACCATCGCCTACCGCCGCACTCGCTCGGAGCTGGTGGTCGACGAGGAGGAGCTGGGCGAGACCGAGCGCGAAGGCGTGACCATGGAGTTCCTCGTCAGTCCCGTCGAGATCATCGGCGACGAGGACGGCAACATCAGCGGCGTCCGGTTCGTGCGCAACAAGCTCGGCGAGCCGGATGCGAGCGGTCGCCGCCGCCCGGTGCCGATCGAGGGCTCGGAGTACGTCGTGCCGGCACAGACCGTCATCCCCGCCGTCAGCCAGGCCGCGGACAACACCTTCCTGCCGGTCGAGGCGAGCTTCCAGATCAGCCGCGGCCGCATGCGCGTCGACCCCGGCACGTACGCCACCAACGTTCGTGGCGTGTTCGCCTGCGGCGACTTCGTGACCGGGCCCACCACGCTCATCGAGTCGGCCGGCCACGGCAAGAAGTGCGCCTACGCCATCGACCGCTACCTGTCGGGCCGCTCCACGGTGGAGGTCGACGCCAACGTCCGCATCGTCAGCTCCTGGCGCCACGAGATGCCGGAGTTGTACGACGTGCTGCCGCGACAGCACATCCCCGTGCTGCAGGTCGACGCCCGCCGGCCCTCGGACGACCCCAGGGTCAACTTCAGCACCATCGCCGAGCTGGGCTACACCACCGACCAGGCCGTCACCGAGTCGACGCGCTGCCTGATGTGCAACTACAACATCTGGTTCGACGGCTTCCGCTGCGTCCTCTGCGGCGCCTGCGCGGACGTCTGCCCGGAGGGCGTCATCCACATGATCGACGTCAACCAGATGAAGTCGGAGGGCGCGCTGCCCGAGCTGGTGGACGGCTACGGCTGGACGCAGGGGGCGGCCATGGTCCTCGACGAGGAGCGCTGCATCCGCTGCGCCCTGTGCGTGAAGCGCTGTCCCTACGACGCCATCACCATGGAGCGGTTCGAGCTGCAGGAGATCAGTGAGGACGGTAGGCTCTACAAGGAGTCGTACCGCGACACCCAGCTTGGTCTGGCGGGTGTCGGAAACCAGGCAGAGGCAGGGGGACACAACTCTCGATGACGGTGACACGGCGTTGAGCTTCCTCGAGCGCGTCGACCAGTCCATCCGCCGCAGCGCGGCGTTCCGGTCGATCTTCCGGCAGCCCTACCCCAACGACGAGCGCTCACGCGCCATGGCCGTGATGAACAACGTGTTCCTGCACCTCCACCCGGTGCGGGTCCGCCAGCACGCGGTCAAGTTCGCCTACACCTTCTGCCTCGGCGGTCTCTCGTTCTTCTTCTTCCTGGTGCTGACCGTGACGGGCGTCTACCTGATGTTCTTCTACGTGCCCTCGGCCACCCAGGCCTACTCGGACATCCTGCGCATCCAGGCGGAGGTGCCGTTCGGGCTGCTGGCGCGCAACATCCACCGCTGGGCCGCGCACCTGATGGTGTTCTTCGTCTTCCTGCACATGATGCGCGTCTTCTACCACGGCGCCTACAAGCCGCCCCGCGAGTTCAACTGGGTCGTCGGCGTGGTGCTGCTGTTCCTGACGGTCTTCCTCTCCTTCACCGGCTACCTGCTGCCGTGGGACCAGATCGCCTTCTGGGCCATCACCATCGGCACCAACATGGCCACCTTCGCGCCGCTCTTCAACACGCCTAGCCAGCTGCTCCTGCTGGGTGGCATCGAGGTCGGCCAGAACACCCTCCTGCGCTTCTACGTGCTGCACGTGATCCTCATGCCGCTGGTGGCGGCGATCTTCCTGGCCGTGCACTTCTGGCGCATCCGCAAGGACGGAGGTATCAGCGGTCCGCTGTAGGCCGCCGCAGAACCGATGAGCGACGAGACCAAGAACCCCCAGGTCCCAGCCGCGCCCCCGGCCTCGCAGCCGGAGCGACGCAGCACGCTGCCGGCGGCGCCGCCGGAGCGGCGTACGACGGAGATCGACAAGCAGCGCGTGCCCATGGCCGCCAAGCCCTACCGCCTGCTGGCACTCGTCAAGCAGGACGCCGTGGTGCGCGTCCAGAAGGAACCCGACGACACGGTCATGACCTGGCCGCACCTGCTCTCGATCGAGTTCTTCGCTGCGGCGATGATGAGCATCTTCCTGCTCCTCATGGGCGTCTTCATCAACGCCCCGCTCGAGGAGCTGGCCAACGGCAACGTCACGCCCGCCGTGGCCAAGGCGCCGTGGTACTTCGTCGGTCTGCAGGAGCTGCTGGCCTACTTCCACCCCACCGTCGCCGGCGTGCTCGCGCCGACCGTCATCCTCGTGGGCGCGGCGCTGATCCCCTTCATCGATCGCGGCCCCAAGGGCGACGGCGGCTCGCCGCGCCCGTCCGACCGCAAGGTCGGCGTGATGCTGTTCACGCTGTTCATGGGCGCTGGCCTCACCATCACCTTCCTCGGCGCCTTCTTCCGCGGCCCCGGCTACGCCTGGACGATGCCGTGGGAAGGCTTCTTCTTCGCACTGTAGGGACACGATGGGCAACTGGAAGCTGACACGATCGCAGGAGCCGCAGGCGCTCACCGAGCCGGTGCTGCGCGAGATGCGCAGCGGTGCGACCGGTGGCCTGACCCGCCGGCAGCTCATCCGCCGCTCCATCGGCGCGGCCGTGGCGCTGTGGCTGCTGGAGGTCGGTGCCGGCACGCTGGGCTTCCTGTGGCCCAACCTCGCGCGTGGCTTCGGCGGTCAGATCAACCTCGGTGACTTCCAGACCGTCTCCGACAGCCCCGAGATGGCCGGGCTGACGCTCTCGGACGGTGCGCCGTCGTACTTCCCCACCGCGCGCACCTTCGTCGTCCTCAACGACCCCAACCTGGGCTTCCAGAACGGCGAGTCGTCCGACGGCGAGGGCACCGTCACCAACGTGACCACGATGTTCCAGAAGTGCCCGCACCTCGGCTGCAAGCCCAACTTCTGCGAGTCCAACTTCTGGTTCGAGTGCCCCTGCCACGGCTCGCGCTATGACCGCCTCGGCATCAAGGTGCAGGAGCTCGGGCCGGCGCCGCGTGGCCTGGACCGCTTCGCCCACCAGGTGCAGGACGGCGACCTCATCGTCGACACCAGCAAGGTCATGCTCGGCCCGCTGCCGGTGGCGCTGGGCCAGCCCGGCCTCATCCCGGCCAAGTCCCCCACGGGCTGCATATGAGCGAGGACAGGGGCGGCGAGGAGCTGACGCCGCGTGAGCCGGACGATGTCGCGCGGCCCGGATCGCCGCTCGTTCCCGACGGACGGCGAGAGCCGCGACGTCGAGCGCTTCTCAGCCGGTCCCCGCGCCCACAGCGTCGAGCTGACCGAGGAGCGCTCGGCGCAGATCGTGCGCCAGAGCGCCAACGCTCGCAACGTCGTCTTCCTGGCCATCCTGGTCGTGGCCCTCTTCATCCCGGTCTACTGGTTCTACGAGAGCGGCGTGCCGGCGCTCGGCACCGAGGGTCGCCTGGCGGCGGAGGCCGACGCCCAGTACGTCACCGACGTGGCCCGTGGCTACGAGCTCTACATCGCCAACTGCGCCGAGCTGCCACGGCGACGGAGGGCCAGGGCGGCATCGGTCCCCGTCTCAACGACCAGGCCAAGCTCTACAACGCGCTCACGCCCGGCGGCGAGCCCGGCAGCGGGCACCTCAACCCCAACTACCTCGAGAACGTCCTGACGGTCGGCGGCCGCTACGTCTGCGGCGACCCCAACAGCCTCATGGCGCCCTGGCTCGAGCCCAATGGCCCGCTCAACTACCGCCAGGTGGAGGAGCTCATCGTCTGGCTCACCGCCAGCAACGACGTCATCTTCAAGCACGAGCCGGAATCGCACGGCGTGGGCGAGGTCGCCGCGGAGCCCGAGCAGGTCGCCGGCTGGCGCGACCCGAACTGGCAGCCCGGCCCCGAGGACACACCGCCGCCCGCCTGCTGGAAGAACCCCAGCGGCGTCATCGGCGGCGGTGCACCGGCGGCCGACTCCCGCGCCGGTCGACCCGAACGCCACGCCGGTGCGCCATCGCGGGCGGCTCCACCGACGCACCGCGCGTGATCAAGCTGCAGGCCAACTGCGGCCCTGCAGTTCACCGACGAGTCTGGCGCCGTCGTGTCGCAGATCGACGTCGTCGCCGGGCGAGACCATCGAGTTCGTCATCGACAACACGGCCGGCTTCGACCACAACTTCTGGATCGGCCCGGCTGACGTGCTGAGCGTGCCCAACGCGGAGACCGACGTCGGTCACCCGGTCTGGCAGAGTGGCGAGCAGACGCGTGACCTGGACGGTGCCGGCCGATGGCGGCACGCTCGCAGTTCGCCTGCACCGTGCCGGGCCACTACACCACGATGCACGGCGACATCGTGATCCAGGGCTAGGGGCAGGAGACGGACCGTGGCACAGCAAGCACTCCCGCAGGGCGCCACCCGCCGCCGCGCCGCCTTCGGCCTGCTTCGACGCCGACGGCTGGACGTGGGCCGGGCTGAAGGCGACCTTCTGGTTCCTGTTCATCATCTTCATGCTCGGCGTGGTGCCCAACTGGGCCTACTACTTCACCACCAGCAACACCATCTCGGTGGGCTACAACTTCGCCTCCATCGTCAACCTCTGTCCGGCCGACAACGAGAACCTGCCCTGCCCGGCGCCGGCCGGTGCGACGCTGCCGTGGCAGACGTCCCCGCCCGAGCTGGCGCTGCCTGCCGCGCGCACCGGCGCGTCGGTCTACCAGTCGGGCACGACCGTCTACCTCATCGGCGGCAGCGTCGACGGCAGCGCCACCGACGAGGTGCTGGTCACGCACGTGACCGAGAACGGCAACCTCAGCGGCTGGACCACCGGGCCGGCACTGCCGGAGCCACGCACCGATGCGGCCCTGGGCATGTTCGGCGGCATCCCCTACCTCATGGGTGGCCTGGATGCCTCCGGTGCTCCCACTGACACGGTCTACGAGGGCATCGTCGAGGAGGGCGTGCTGACCGGCTGGGTGCTGGCCGACGGCGAGAACCGCACCGAGGTCCTGACCCTGCCGCAGCCGCTCAGCGGTGCCGGCGTGGTGACCGGCACGGGCGGCTTCGCGCTGGTGGGAGGTCGCGAGCGCCGATGGCGAACCGACCGACGGGGTGTATCTGGCCTGGGTCGAGGGCGCCGGCGACACGCTGCAGCCGTGGCAGCCGCTGGAGGGCCTGGCGCTGCCTGAGGCGCGCGCCGACGTGGTGGCCTCCGTCGATCGCCGACTTCATCTACGTCGTCGGTGGTCGAGGCCCCGACGGCGCGACCGACTCCGTCTTCCGCCTCGAGCTGGTGAACGGCGAGCCCGCCACCGACGAGGCCGGACAGTTGCTGGGCTGGGCCGTGGCGCCCGCCGACCAGGCGCTGCCGGAGCCGCGGGCTGACGCCACCGTCTTCAACGCCAACGGCGCCATCTACGTCATCGGTGGCTTCGATGCCGACGGTGTGCCCCAGGAGTCGGTGCTGCTGGGCCGTGCCTGACACGACGACCGGCACGTTCGAGCGGCTGGCAGCGTCTGGAGCAGACGGACCTGCCGGTGGCGACTGCCGACGCGCCGCTCGCGGGCGTCGGCTCCCACGCCTTCGTCTTCGGCGGGGAGACGCCTGACGGTCCGACCGATGGCTCGCTTCGGTCAGCCATCTCGCCACGGCCGCCCTTCTTCCAGCTGGGCATCGCCGGCGCCACCATCCCGGCGCTCTCGATCAAGGGCGAGGTGGGGCAGCAGCTGGGCTACCTCAACGCCATGGGCGTGGGCATGACCAACTTCGTCATCCTCATCATCATCGGCATCGCCTTCTCCCGGCCGGAGGCCAGCAAGCGCGTCCTCTCCAAGCTCTCGCGTGGCCGTCTGCCGATGCCGCCCGAGGAGCGCTACCGCGCGTAGCGCTCTGCTCCACGGGGAGCGTCAGGCTTCGCGGCGGTAGATCGCCAGCGGCGGGTACGCGGCGTCATCGGTGACCACACGGCGCAGGCCCGCTCCCGGCCCTGACAGGCCCGTGATCGGCGCCACGAGGATGCCGCCGCGTTCCAGCAGTGGCGTCGCGTCAGTCTGGGCGACCTGGGGCCAGGATCAGCAGCCGGAAGTGATCCTGCGGCAGGCGGGGCAGCTCCTCGGCGTCCGCCAGCAGCCAGACGAAGCCGTCGGGGAGGGGAACAGTCGCTGTCGGCCCCAGCCACAGGGCCGGTCCGCCCGGCGCCATCGCGGCCGCCTGCTGGACGATGCCCTGCCAGCGACGCGCCGCCGCCCGCTCCAGCTCGATGGCTCCACGTTCGACCTCGTCGATGGCCGTCCGGATGGGCACGAGCGTCGTCGGGGATGCGCGGTCGAGTCGGGCCAGGGCGCCGGCGCCGACGTCGAGCCACGCGGTGACGTCCGTCGCGTCGCGCAGCAGGCCGCCCCAGGCTCGTCGCGTCTCCGCCGCCGCGAGCGCGGAGGTCGGGTCGGGCAGCAGGAGCCGGGCCAGGCCGACGTCGTGGCCCCAGCTCGAGCCAGGCGTCCGGCGGCGATGTGGCGACAGCGGCATCGGGGAGTGCCAGCCAGGCCGGCAACCCGGTCGCGGCAGCCTCCGCAGCGGCGATGCGGGCCTCGGCCTCTGTGGGCGCGCCCTCCACCAGCAGCAGATCCGGTTCGGCATCGGCCAGCAGTCCGGCCTGGTCGCGGTAGTCCCGCTCGCTCGCAGCATCGTGCGGAGAGCAGCCGGCCGGTGTCCGTGTCGAGCTGGTCGTCCAGCGCCGGCAGCACCGCAGCGACCAGGGGTCGCGGCCGCCCGCGGCGGACATCGTCCACGGCAGCTTCCGCCAGCAGCGCCTCGCGGCGCTCAGCCTCCGATCTCGACGGCCTCACGGGCGACGCGGACGGCGTCCGCCGTCCACGCGGCGGCGCGACGAGTCTCACCCAGCGGCAGCAGCGCCCGCCGATGCGTCAGCCACGTCGGTGCCACCACGACGTCGGCGCCCGCAGCGACCTGTGCCGCGATCCGCTCACGCGCGGCCGCCAGCATCGCGGACGTGCAGTGGCAGGAACCAGTCGGCATCGTCGCGGTCGGGCCGCGCCGGCACGCGCTCGGGGCCCCAGGAGCCGGCCAGCAGCAGGCAGCGCTGCGACACGGGATGCTCCGGCCTGCCTGACGTGCGACCGGCGGCCGTGCCTAGAAGTCGCCCTCGCCCGGCTCGGGCTCGCCCGACGAGGTGGGCAGGCCGGCCGCGTGCCAGGCCACGATGCCGCCGCTGACGTTGGTGACGTTGTCGAACCCCTGCGCCTGCAGGAACTGCGTGGCGTTCTGGCTGCGCCCGCCGGTGCGGCACATCAGCAGCAGCTCGCGGTCGCGGGGCAGGTCCTGGACGCGACCGTTGAGGCGGCCCAGCGGCAGCAGCACCGCACCCCGGGCGCGGATCTGCGAGTACTCGTTGGGCTCGCGCACGTCGATGATCAGGGCGCCGACGTCGTCGGAGCCCTGCATCTCAGCGGCTTGCTGCACGGTCACGGCGGGTACGCCCCCACCCATCAGGTTGCGAAAGAACGACATGCTTACTCCAGTTCGATGAGGGGTTTGCGCCCGGCGATGCCGGCCTCGAGCTCATGCCACCAGGCGATGTCGTCTTCGCCCAGCTTCCAGCAGAGCCAGATCGGCCGGCCGGAGGCGAGGGCAGGGAAGTCGACGAGGCCGCTGCCGATGTCGCGCAGCGTGATGCCCCAGGCGTCGATCTGGCGCACCGTCCGCTCCATGCGTCGCACGGTCTCGGTCATCTGCTCCCGTTCGCGCTCGAGCTGGGCCGCGCGCTCCTCCTCGGCGAGGTTGGCCGATCCGTCGGCGGCGAGCAGCCGCACGCGACGCTGGGACGCGGCGATGGAGTCGCGGTCATCCCGCAGTGCCGCCAGCAACGGCCGGAGCTCGTTCACGCGCTCGTTGGCGGTGGCAAGGTCGTAGTAGCTGGTCACGGGCCGGATTCTCGCACGCGGAACGTGTTCGTCGCTGCGGTGGGGTCCTCGCGCTCAGCGCGTCGCCGCCGCCGGACGCTAGAGTCGCGCGATGAGACTGGCCGAGCGGATGGCGCACATCGGTACCGAGTCGGCGTTCGAGGCTGCGGCCCGGGCCCAGGCCCAACGGGCGGCCGGGCGCGACATCATCAGCCTCCACCTCGGCGAACCGGACTTCGAGACGCCACCGAATGTCGTCGAGGCTGCCTGCCGCGCGCTGGCCGACGGCCAGACGCACTATGCACCGCCACTGGGCGTGCCGGCCTTCCGCGAGGCCATCGCCGCCGACTTCAGCCGCCGTCGCGGCGTGGAGCTGAGTCCCGATCGCGTCGTCGTGACGCCCGGAGCCAAGCCGGTGCTGGCCTTCAGCACTGATGGCGCTGGCGGGGCCTGGCGACGAGGTCATCGTGCCCGACCCCGGCTTCCCCATCTACGAGTCGATGACGCGCTTCGTCGGTGCCACGCCGGTGCCGATCCCCTTGCGGCAGGCCAACGGGTTCCGCCTGGACCTCGACGAGCTGCGCGCGCTGGTCTCGCCGCGAACGCGCCTGCTCGTGATCAACAGCCCCCACAACCCCACCGGGGCGGTGCTGACGCGGCACGACCTGGAGGGCATCGCTGCCATCGCCATGGCCAACGACCTGGTGGTGCTGACCGACGAGATCTACGCCCGACTCGTCTACGAGGGCGATCATCACTCCATCCTCGCCATCGACGGCATGGCCGAGCGCACCATCGTGCTCGACGGGCTCTCGAAGACCTACGCCATGACTGGCTGGCGCCTGGGCTGGGGCATCGTGCCGGGTCCGCTGGTGCCTGTCTTCGAGCGCCTGCTCATCAACACCGTCTCCTGTACCGCCACCTACGCGCAGCTGGCGGGGGCGGAGGCACTCAACGGTCCGCAGGACGCGGTCGACGCCATGACGGCGGAGTTCCGGCAGCGTCGCTCCCTCGTCGTGGATGGGCTCTCAGCACTCCCTGGCGTGACCTGCGCCCTGCCGCAGGGGGCGTTCTACGCCTTCCCCGGGATCGGCGGCAGCGGCATGGACGGCGCCACGCTGGCCGCCCGCCTGCTCGACGAGGCAGGCGTGTCCGTGCTGGCCGGCACCGCCTTCGGACGGATGGCGAACGGACCACCTGCGCGTGTCCTACGCGACGTCGCAGGGCGACCTGCGCGTCGCGCTCGAGCGCATGGGCCATCTCCTGGCAGCCCAGGGGCGCGGCCGATGAACAGGCGACCCCGCGTCTTCGTCACTCGCGTCATCCCCGCCGCCGGGCTGGATCCTGTGCGTGCGGCCACCGATGCCGAGGTCTGGGACGACGAGCTGCCGCCGGCCCGTGAGGTGCTGCTGCAGAAGGTGCGAGGCGTGGACGGCCTCCTCTCGCTGCTCACCGATGGCATCGACGATGAGCTGCTCGATGCCGCCGGGCCGCAGCTGCGGGTGGTCTCCAACTTCGCGGTGGGCTACGACAACATCGATGTCGCCGCCTGTGTCCGCCGCGGCGTGGTGGTGGGCAATACGCCAGGGGTACTCACCGAGACGACCGCCGACCTCGCCTTCGCGCTGCTCATGGCGTGTGCCCGCCGGCTGCCCGAGGCGTCCGCCTACGTGCGTGACGATCGCTGGCGGACGTGGGGCCCGCTGCTGCTGCTGGGCAAGGACGTCCACGGCGCCACGCTCGGCCTGGTCGGCTTCGGGCGCATCGGTCGCGAGATGGCCCGGCGCGCCACCGGCTTCGGCATGCGTACGCTCTACTACGACCGCGTCCGGGCCGACGCCGCGGTGGAGGCGGAGCTGGGCGCCACCTTCGCGCCCTTCGAGGAGGTCCTCGCGGCGGCCGATTTCCTCAGCCTGCACACCGTGCTCTCCGACGAGACCCGCGGCCTCATCGACGCGGCCGCGCTCGCCCGCATGAAGCGTGGGGCCATCCTCATCAACACCAGCCGCGGTCCGGTGGTCGACCAGACGGCCCTCGCCCAGGCGCTGCGCTCCGGCCAGCTCTTCGCTGCAGGACTCGACGTCACCGACCCGGAGCCGCTGCGCGCGGACCATCCGCTGGTGGGGCTGCCCAACTGCCTCGTCGTGCCGCACATCGCGTCGGCGTCCGAGCGCACGCGCGATGCCATGGCACAGAAGGCCGCGGCCAACCTGCTTGCCGGACTGCGTGGGGAGCCGCTGCCCGATCCGGTGGTGGGCTAGGAACCCTCGGCCCCGAGGTGGGCGAGGATGCGACTCGCGATGGCAGTGGCGCCCAGGTCGTCGGTGTCGACGGTGAGGTTGGCGATGGCTCGATAGGTGGCGTCGCGTTCGTCATGGCGCGCCCGGAGCCATGCCAGATCGGTGGCATCGTCGCGTCGACCTGCTCCGGCGCCGATGCGCGCACGCAGCGTCTCCGGCCGGGCGCGCAGGTACACCACCGCGGGCGCTGCCCGCAGCAGCGCCACCGATGCCGCGTCGGTCGCCACCGAGGCGGCGGCGCCGACCACCAGCGGTGCCGGCAGCGTGAGCGCATGCCGCAGAGCGTCGGCCTCCGCCCGGTGCAGCGCGTCTTCGCCCTCGGCCGCGTCGATGTCCTCGGACGCCCGGCCGGTGACGGCACGAACCAGCTCGTCGTTGTCGAGGTAGCGCCAGCCGGTGCGCAGCGCCAGTGCTCGTCCGACGGTCGTCTTGCCGCTGCCCATCATGCCGATGAGCACGACGGTCGTGGGTGCAAGGGTGGTGGTGGGCACCTGACTGACTCTACGGCACCACGCGTGGCAGGGGCGGCGCCCCCCGGCGGGCCCGTAGACTGTGCGGCGTGATCGTCATCCGCCTTGCTGGCCTCTTCTTCGCCCTGGTCCAGATCACCCTCGTGCTGCGACTGGCGCTGCCCTTCGTGGAGGTGCCTGCGGGCCTCACGGAGTACGTGCCCGCCGTGGTGGACATCACCGACGTCTGGTTGCTGCCGGTGGAGGCTATCGTCGATCGGTTCGAGATCACCGGCCTGGCTGAGGACCTCGCCACCATCGGGGATGACAGCATCAGCGGCCCGGAGCAGTTCGAGCCGGTGGTGCTCGTGGCCATGCTCTTCTGGGGCCTGGCCGCCTGGTTCTCGCTCTTCGTGCTGCGGCTCATCTTCCGCCCGGCCGGCTGACACCCCGAGCCGGGGCGTCTCATCCGCGCCACTGCTGCGCCACTCCCTGGTGACACCCCGCCGTCCCGGTCGCCACGGTACCTTCGGGTACGGTGCGGTGGGGTCGTCCCCGGCGTAGGGTGCCCTCGATGGTCCAGCCCGAGACCGCGGGAGCGTCTTCCCGCGCCCAGCGAGACGACCCCGTCGACGTGAGCGACACCAGCACCGCGTCGCGCGTGTCGCGCTGGGCCATCACCCGCGGGCAGCTCTTCGTGCTGCTGGCGGTCTTCCTGCCAGCCGTGGCCTCGATGCTGGCCCCGGTCATCACCGGCGATATCGCCTACCAGGTGCAGGCCGGCAGGCTGATGTTCGAGGCAGGCGGGATCGTGGACACCGACCCCTTCACCTTCACCGTCCTGGGCGAGCCCTGGGTCAACCAGCAGTGGGGCGCGAGCATCGTCTTCGCCGCCGTCTTCGACGTGGGCGGATGGGCGGCGCTGCTGCTGCTGCGAGCGCTGCTCATCGGCCTCACCTTCGCGCTCGTCTTCGTGGCCTGTCGCGCCAGCGGGGCCGGCCAGGTCATCGCTGCGCTCGTCACCCTGGGCAGCTTCGTGGTAGCGGCCACCAACCTGGCGCTGCGTTCGCAGACCTTCGGCGTGCTCTGTTTCGCCGCGGTCATCGCCATCCTCGCCTGGCGGCGCAGGCACCCGTGGCTGCTGTGGCTGATCCCCCTGGTCATGATCGCGTGGGCCAACACGCACGGCTCATTCTTCGTCGGCTGGGCCGCCATCGGTCTCGCCGCCCTGGAAGACCTCGTCGCGCGCCGGCGACTGGCGGCGGTGACCATCGGCGTGGGCGTGATCAGTGTGCTGGCCACGCTGCTCCACCCGTGGGGCGTGGACATGTGGGGCTACGTGGTCGAGCTCTCCAGCAACCCACTCATCGCCAAACTGATCACCGAGTGGCAGGCGCCGACGCTGCAGACGCCCACGGGCATCTTCTTCTTCGCCTCGCTGGCGGTCGTGCTGGGGCTGCTGCTCTACCGCGGCCGCGTCATCTCCTGGCTGCAGGTGCTGTGGCTGGCAGGACTGGCACTGCTGGGCCTGATGGCCGTGCGCAACTCGATCTGGTGGGCTATCGGCGCGGCGCCCGTCGTCGCCATCCTCGTCGACGGCCTGGTCGTCCGGGGTCACCGGCTGGGTGTGCCGACCCTCGATCGGGCGCGCGGCGTCGGGTATACCGCGATCGCGCTGGTGGCGGTCGTGCTGGCGATCGTGGCCCTGCCACTGTGGAAACCCATCGACCCGCTGTACGGACCGCAGGACGTGGTCCGCTATGCCCCCCGTGGCGTGACCGAGACGCTGCGGGCGGAGGCGACCGTGGGCGACCGCCTCTTCGCCGAGCAGAAGTGGGGATCGTGGTTCGAGCTGGCCGTGCCCGGCGTGCCCGTCATGGTCGACACGCGCATCGAGCTCTTCGATGCGGACATCTGGGGTGACTACCTGCACGTCGTCGGAGGCCGCGCCGACTGGGCCGACATCCTCGACCGCTGGGGCGTGACGCTGGTCGCCATCAGCGCGACCGATGAGCAGCTGCGCCCGTTCATCGAGGCCGATCCGGCCTGGGAGCTGCGCTTCGAGGACGACGAGGGCGTCGTCTACCGCCGGAGCTAGCGACCCGCCGGCGTCTGCTGGTACTGCGGCTGTGCGGCCGCCTGGCTCAGGACCCGCTTGAGCTCGTGTGTGTAGGTGCGGCCGGCCATCGTACGGCTGAGCCATTCGACGTAGTTGCGGTCGTACGCCGCAACCTGCGAGATCGCCCAGCCACGGTAGCGGCCGAATGAGAGCACGCTGCCCGATGCCGGCGGGTAGGCCGGTGGGGGACCGGCCTCGCCGTAGGCGGCTGAGGCCGGCGTGGGCTCGGTCTTGGGGCGCACCGCCCAGCTGCCGCCCTCGTACTTGAGGTTCGTGGCGCCCGGCATCGACTGGCGTGCGTGGCCCACGAGCTCGCCGTCCTTCGACTTGCCGATGATCTCGTCGTAGCGGGCGCGCTTCTCGGGATTGCTGAGGATGGCGTAGGCCTCGTTGATCTGGGCCATCACCCGGGCACCTTCCGGACCGGCATAGTCGGGGTGATGCTGTTTGGCGAGGGCACGGTAGACCGCGTTGATCACCTCGATCGTCGCGGTCGGGTGCAGCATCAGCACTTCATACAACGTCCGCTCAGCCATGTGGTGACTCTACCGGGCCGAACGCGACCGTCGTACTAACCCTTTGGTCATGCAGCCACCGCTCGGGACCCGCGCCAGCCGTACTACGGCGTGGCGCCGGCGGTCCCACGCGGCTAGACGAACGACGGGGTCGTCACCAGCATCTGCAGGTTGCCGCTGATGGTGGTCGGCGCTGTCGCTGCCAGCACCGCGAACGTGTCGCCGGCGTTCAGCTCCAGGCGTCCATACGCTGTCTCGGCGGCACCGGAGCCCTCGGTCACGATGACGACCGAGTAGACGCCCGCGTGCGGCCAGGCGACCGACCCGTCGACGACGAGCCTGAAGGCCTTGAAGTAGGGATCGCTCTGCGAGCCCCAGACGTCGTCCTCGAACCAGCCCTCGGTGGCATCGCCGGCCGCGCGCCGCGGTGCCGGCACCAGCGTCTGCAGCTCCGCCGCATCCACGATGCCACGGTCGATGATGTCGATCATCGTGTCCCAGCCCTTGGACATGTGGGCCTCGTCGGGCGCGATGGGGTAGCCCTCGTATTCCGCGACGATGGAGAAGTCGGTCGGCTCCTGGGCCTCGACGAGGAACACGCCGGCGCCGGTGGCGTGGAGCAGGCCGGGCCGCACGAAGACCGCGTCGCCGGGCTTCACCTCGATCTCGTTCATCGCTCCGCGCAAGGCCTCGGTGTCCTGCCGCTCGATCCAGTCCATCAGTCGCTCGCGCGAGATGTCCTCGCGAAATCCGAGCCAGACACGCGGCGACGGTTGGCCCTCCATCTGGCGGGTAGCGACGATGGCCCAGGCCTCGGCCTTGCCGAACTGCGAGTCGAAGATCTGGCGCGCCAGCTCGCGCGTGGGGTGGACGTGGACGGGCAGACGCGAGCCGGCGTCGAGCAGCTTGACCAGCAGCGCGGTCGTGGGCCCATAGCGCTCCACGATGGCTGCCCCCGCGATCTCAGTGGGACGCTCGCGCAGCAGGTCGGCGATCAGGATGCGTTCGCCAGCCACCTCCACGCTGCTCAGCCCTTCACCCGCGTAGGTGTGTTCGGGCGGGTTGATGGCAGCCGTGGTGGAGCCGACCCAATCCTCCGGAAAGACGGTGTCCTGTGGAGCGGGCGCGCCGCGGAAACGGTCCATCAGGGCACCACCGCGGTAGAAGCGGTAGACACGATTGGGAGGCAGTCGCAGGGGCAGGGTCAGCAGCTCATCCATGAGGAGAAGATGCCACACCTATGGCGTCGGGGGGGTACTTGTCGCGCGTCAGCGGATCGCGCGCCAGGTCACTTGCGGGCGCGCCCCGCGAGGTATGGACGGATGCTCATGCTGGAGCGCCCATCGACGACCCTGAAGTCCACCGTGGCGTCACCGATGCGTTCGTTGACCTCGGCTGCGACGTAGGTGTGCAGCAGCGCCGAGCCGCCCACGATATCGGTCGGCTCGGGTGTGTCGACGAAGCTGAAGGTGACACCCGCTTGCCCGGCGATGGGTGCGAAGAAGCGGATGCCCCACGTCTCTGGGATACCGGACGCGATGCGCGCGGCCGTCAGCTCGGTCGTGGCATTCGCGGTGAGGGAGAACATCGCCGCGGGTCCCTAGCGGTAACTGGGACGCTGGGCGCTGAAGCAGTCACTGCAGTAGACGGGCTTCGAGCCAGTCGGCTGGAACGGCACGCGCGCCTCCTTGCCGCAGCTTGCGCAGGTGGCGCTGAACATCTCGCGGGACCCACTGCTGTAGCCACCGGCGCCGCCGGGATCGCCCGACGCACCGCGGGAGAGCTTGCGTGCGGCGCGGCACGACGGGCACCGGCGCGGCTCGCTGAACTGTCGCTCGGCGTAGAACTCCTGCTCGCTGGCAGTGAACACGAACTCACTGCTGCAGTCGGCGCACGTCAGCACCTTGTCGGTCATCGTGTCCATGGACGGGACTCCTTCTGGGGCGACCCTGCGAACAGATCTCGCCGTGGCCCGATGAGAGGAGTCAGTGTCGTCACGCGCTGTCGGCGCAGGCTGCACCGGGACTCAAGCGTAGCACGCGGATCGTCTCGCGCCCACTGGAGGGCGATGACGCCTGCCGCCCCAAGCGGCGTGCCCGGCCGGGGTCAGGCGAGGCCGTCCCACTCGATGACGCGGACGAACTCGTCGACCATCTGTCCATCGAACTGGCGCCCGCGCTCACGGCGCAGCTCCTCGATGGCCTCGCTGATGGACAAGGCATCACGGTAGGGCCGGTACTGCGTCATGGCGTCGAAGGCATCGACCACGGCGATGATGCGGGCGCCCGCGGGGATCTGCTCACCGAGGAGGCCGTCGGGGTAGCCCATACCGTCCCAGCGTTCGTGGTGGTGGCGGATGATGGGACCGAAGCGGTCGGCGCCGTGGAGTGGTGCTGCGATGCGCTCACCGATCTCGGTGTGGCGGCGGACGGCCTCACGCTCCTCGTCTGTCAGTGGCCCCTGCTTGAGCAGGATGGATTCGGAGATGCCGATGCGACCGAGGTCGTGGAGCAGGATGCTATAGGCCACCGCGTGCAGGTCGGCCGCGGAGAGGCCCATCCGGTGGCCCAGCTCGGACGCGTACTTGCCGATGCGCTCGGTGTGCCGCTGGATGTCGGTGTCGCGAGCGTTCATCTCGTTGGCCAGCGTGGCGATGACCTGGTGGGCGGCCTCCATGCCCAGCAGGGCGCGGCGCGTGCGCAGCGCAGCCTTGATGCGCGCCAGCAGGAAATGGGGGTCGATGGGCTTGCTGACCACATCGTCGGCACCCTTGCCCAGCGAGGCCATGGCGGCGTCGTGGTGGCTGGGGCTGCTGAGCACCACGATGGGCAGGTCGACGTAGCGGCGGTCGCGGTGGATGCGTTGCATGAGATCGCCGCCATCGGCGTCGGCGATGCCGATGTCCAGCAGCACCACGTCGACGGCGTAGGCCTCCAGGGCCGCCAGCACGGAAGGACCGTCGGTCCTGACCACCGTGTCATAGCCCGCCTGCTCCAGCATGGAGGCGATGACTCGCTGACTCATCACGTCGCGGTCGGCCACCAGGACGCGTGCGCTGCCCAGATCAAGGGCGGCGGCCGTCTTCCCGACTACGGCTGTGCCCGAAGGCACGGCGAGGGTATTCATCACGACGATCGTCTCCATTGCCGGCGCGTAGCCCGACAGGCAGGCTGCGGGGCGTTCGATGAGTGCGGGCCCCGATGGACTTGGGGTCTGCTGCATCATCTGCCGTGCGGTCGCGTGGGGTCACTAGGACGTTACGGTCAGCCGGGTGGGGACGAACGGCAGGCTGGCCGCCGCACAGAGGAACGGACCCCGGCCATCGACCGGGGTCCGTTCGCACCTTCAGGGTTGGTCGGCTACGAGGTGGCGTCCACCAGCAGCACGACCTGGAAGCTGCCGTCGGCCGGGGAGCCGATGGCGTAGGCGCTGTAGTTCGTGCCGTTCTCCAGCTGGAGAACGGGCAGGTCAGCGATGACGGTCTTCGTGCCCGGCTCGCGCACGTCGAGGTCGTACTCACCGCCCTTGACGGTCAGGTAGTCCGACACGGTGCCGTAGGCGACGTCCTTGAGCAGGGCGTCCTTGGCCTTGGAGCCGTCGGGCGCGACGTCCACGTTGGGGGCATCGGCACTGAGGTGGCCGACCCGGACCTGGGCCCGCTTGGCCTTGGTCTTGAGGTCGTCGGCGACGACGGTGGCTTCGATGTTCTCCAGGCTGTTGCTGGCGATGACGGTCGTCTGCGTGCCGCCCTCGAAGGGCAGCGTGGCCTCGAGGACCACGGGACTGTCCTCGAGCGAGCCGCCGGAGGGGATGATCTGGATCTGGTTCTCTCCGACCGGGACCGTGAGCACGATGGAGGCCTGGCCGAACGGCAGGTTGCCGAACACCCGGACGCCGTTGAGGACGACGTCGACCGGCGGTGCGTCGGGCGAGGCATGCAGGACACGCAGCTTGGCCGTGGTCGGGATCGACGCGTCGAGCGCCGGGACCACCGTGAAGGTCCCGGCCTCCAGGCTACCGACCGCGAAGGCGCTCGAGCTCGTGCCGGCCGCGAGGTCGATGGGCGGCAGCGTGACCACGGCATCGGGGCTGCCCGCAGCGCGGACCTCCAGCGTGTAGCTGCCCGGGGGCACGTCAGCGTAGCCCGAGTTGTCCGGGTACGCCAGGTCCGTGATGAGGGGATCGCCGCCGACCGGCACGATGTCGACTGCCGGGGCATCGAAGGCGAAGTGCACGACGCGGGCCTGGGCGTTCTCCACGCTCGGGCTGGGGTCATCGAGCAGCACCTGCGGGATGATGCCCTCAGCGAGGCTGCCGGTGGCGGCCACGGTGGTCGCGGTCCCGCCGTCAAAGGCGAGCTTGGCGTCGATGACGACCGGGCCTTCCTTCAGCGTGGCGCCGGCCGGCACGACCCGGATGCGGTACTCGCCGCCAGGGACCTCCAGGTACGGCGTGATCGAGGCGAACTCGAGGCCTTCGACGACGCGGTCCTTGCCCGCGTAGACATCGACGGCCGGCGCATCGCCGGACCCGTGCAGGACACGCACCTGCGCGGTGTCATCCTGGGCCGCAGTGGCGACGGGCAGTGCCGTCAGTGCCAGCAGCGCTGCCGCCGACGCGAGCACGGCCGCCCGGCGGATGGTGGGGATGGACATCTGGACCTCCTCTACGATTGCCCTCGCTGGACGCGCGCCGGTTGCTTGCACGCGCGACCCGATTCTCGCCGAGTGCGTGGGGCGCTTGTCCAGCGTCTGTTTGGCCTCTGCATGCTACAGGGATGGCGGGCGCTTGCCTACGGGAACAGCGGATCCTGCCAGCCGGGGCGGTCGGGTTCCTCGCCCGCCCGCAACATGGCCCACCACTGCTCGTCGGTCAGCCGCTCGGACGTAGGCTGACGGAACTCGTAGAACGAGTAGACGCCGCCGCTGGCGACATGGAACTGGCCCGCGTCATCGGGGACGAGCACGAAGATGCGGTCGATGCGCCCGGTTCCGACCTCCAGCACCTCGTCGGTTCCCTTGAGCAGGTCGACGCCGCGCCCGATGTCGGCGATGATCGCGGCATCGTCGTCGCGGATAGGCCGGCTGGTGTTCACGCGGTCGCCGGTGCGCCACCAGAAGCCTTCGAGCTTGCCCCCGATCGATCGCAGCCACTCGTTGTCGGTGGCGTAGAACGCCCGGTCCTGGGGAAGGCTACCCATCTCGATGGGCAGGCCGACCAGCTCATCGGCGGCGAGCCGCTCCAGGCGCTCGACGAACTCGATGTAGTCAGCCAGCAGGCGCCCGATGTCCTTCGGCAGCAGGTCGCGCGCTGCCAGGCCATCGCGGGTCAGGGTGGCCATGGCAGCCAGCCGCCCGAAGGCCACCGGATCAGGCTCCACCCAGTTGCGTACCTTGGGCAGTTCCGGCTCGACAGAGCCCATCTCGCCTACGAACTGCTTGGTGTAGAGGATGGTGTCGTGGCGCAGCTCGGCATGCGAGCCGAAGCCGGTCTGGTGGGCCTTCGCATCCCAGGCTCCGGTCCGCATGAAGTCGGGGAACGACTCGCCGTGCGGCAGCCACATCGGCTCCAGCGCGGCCAGCCAGGCGTCATAGACCGTGGCGCCCCAGTCCTCGTCTGGTCGCGCCGCTACGGCCTCGCGCATGGCGGCCATCTGCTCGGGGTAGTGCAGGTAAGCGGTTTCGCCGGCCTCGTCCTGGATGCCCAGGGCGAAGTCGGAGCCGAAGGCAGCGGCGAGGTCGAGCACCGACGGCAGCACTCGCAGGTCGGGCGCTTCGCTGACCCACGGCGCGATGAGCTGGTCAAGGATCCAGGAATCGAGCACGAAGCGCGTGCCCATCAGCCGCACGGACGGACGTTCCTCGTCGATGAGGACGGGACGTGTCGTCCGCAGCTGGCTGGCGATCGCGTTGAGCGTCTCGTCGTCGGTCGAGGTCAGCGGGTCGGCCATGCCGCCCGGCACCACCGCCTCGACGGCCTCGTTCAGCTCGAACGGCGTGTAGTCGTCCGCGACGCCCACGAGGAAGGCGGTGGGCTCGAAGACCTGCTGCCACAAGGCCGTGAGCGCAGGGTCCCCCACGAGCGTCCGCGAGGCCAGCAGGGCAAGTCGCAGGTTGTCTACGTCGGTCACGACGCTGGAGTCGGTCTGCACCGAGCCGGGCAGCCGGAAGGCGTGCTGGCCCAGCACGGACATGGCCTTGAAGTAGCGCGTCAGCGCCTTCGTGCGCGTGTAGTGGCCGCGTGGGGTGAAGAGCGTGTAGTCGGTCACGGTGCCCAGGATGGGAGAGGTCGCCTGCGACTGCTGGTGCCTATCGATGAGCGCCTTTTCTTCCTTGGCACGGGCGCTGAGCGTGCCGGTCTTGACCCCCAGCTCGGCGGCAGCCACGGCGAGCAGGTCCACGACCCGCGCGGCGTCATCCTCGAGAACGGAACCGGCAAGCTGTCGCTGCTGCGTCCGTGCGTTCTTGAGCATGCCCGTCAGCAGCTCGGCGAGCGCTGGCGTGAGGCGCCGCGTCTCCAGGTCGCGCAGCGTCTTGTCGAAGACCTCGTGCCAGGCGTTGTAGGCGGCATCGGTGGTGACGAAGACCGGTGTACCGCTGTAGTACTGCTCGTCGTAGGCGTGATGGAAGAGGCGGAACTGCTCCGGCACGATGACGAACCCCTGCTCTGCCAGCTTGGCTCGCGCCTCCGGGGTCAGGAGCTTGTCGACCTGGTCGGTCATGCTGACGTCGGCGAGCGAGGTCGGTGTGGCTGGGCCGGCGTACGGCGGGCCATCGTCGAGCAGCGGAACGAGCTCGTAGCTGCCGAACGTGCTGCCGGACGCGGGGAGGGCCGGCTCGCTCGGGCTCGACTCGGCTGCCATGGCCGGGTTGGTGGCGACTGCCAGGCCCAGCAGGCCTGACAGCACGATGGCGACGCGTCTCACGCTCCGCTCCTTTCGATGATGGCCGGCTCGCTGAGGCCGTCGCCATCGAGATCGACACAGATGGGGGTGCCGGGCCCCGGAAGTGGTTGCACGGGCAGGAAGCCGAAGACGACCCACCGCCAGGCACCGGTCTCGGTGATGCCGGGCCGGCGCATGCGGCCGTAGGCGACCGCCAGCGCCCCGTCGCAAGCAGCCAGCTCGACGACGGGGCTGACGAGCGTGCCGGCGATCCAGATGGGGGCCAGGTCGCCGGGACGATAGAGACCGAGGTGGGCACTGTGGCCGTCGCGGTCGACCCAGGCGCGGCGCGGTCGGGTCAGGTTGATGAGGGTGCGGCGGAAGGGCCGCCGGAAGGAGACCACGAGGTCGGTCTCTCCATCGGCGGTCACATCACCTAGGCCGATCGCGCTCAGGCGGTCGGGCATCCGCCGCGTAGCGCCCGGCGCGATGTCCATGCGCACCCGCGCAAGGGTGGCGGAGTCAGGCTGGGGAGGCTGAACGGCCAGCGCGGCCAGGGGCCGCAACGGGGTCCACCAGGCCTCGTCGAGGAGGACGGCGTCACCGGTGGGAAGCTGCCACTCGCCGTCAGGCCCGCGGGTCCGAGTGGCGTAGGGACCCAGGTCGTCGACCAGGGTCTCCGACGTTGGCTCGACCGGAGCCGGTGCCGCCAGCAGGCAGGCGACGAGGAGGGACAGGAGCGGGACGCCGTGCGGAAGCGCCATCACACATGACGGTACGCTCGGGCGGCGTGGACCGCAAGACGTAGTCCCGGCCTTAGGAGGCGGACGCCGGGAGGTGCAGTACGGACGCCGGGAGGTGCGGTAGGTGGCCGGTCGAGCGCACCACCAGGCCGCGCGAGTGAGAGCATGGGGAGGGGAGCCTGCGGCGAGGCCCGGCCCGCGGGACGGGGTCCCCCGGTGAGGTGCAGCAGGGAGGATGACATGCCCAACGACGGCTCGATGACATCAAGGGAGCGCGTGCTGACCGCGTTCGCCTTCGAGGAGCCTGATCATGTGCCGGCATGGCTGGGTGCAGCTCCCGAGACCAGGCAGCTGCTGGTCGAGCACCTGGGGCTACAGGATGACGAAGCGCTGTCGGTGTACCTGGGCGATGACTTCCGGCGCGTGTACGCGACCTATGACGGTCCACCTGAGTTCGGGCCGGAGGCCAACCTTGCCCCGGGTTCGACGTATCGGACGCCGTTCGGCGTCGAGCGCCACGGCTACGGCTACGGCATGCCGCGCGAGCACCCGCTGGCGAAGGGGACGCTGAGGGATGTCCACGCCTACGCCTGGCCCGATCCCGCCTGGATGAGCGTCTCCGAGATCAGGGCCGAGATCGACCGCTGGCACGGGGAGTACGCCATCCTGGGGGGCGACTGGTCCCCGTTCTGGCACGACGCCTTCGACCTGCTCGACATGGAGAACCTCATCGTCAAGACGTACGAGGAGCCGGAGCTGGTCGATGCGCTGCTGGGCCACATCGTCGACTACTACGTCGGGGTGAGCCAGCGCATCTTCGATGCCGCCGGCGACCTGATGGACATCTTCTTCATCGGCAACGACTTCGGCGGCATGGACGGTCCGCTGATGGGTGAAGCGATGTTCCGGCGCTTCTACCTGCCGCACCTCAAGCGCCTCGTCGACCTCGGCCATGACTACGGGCTGAAGGTGATGATGCACTGCTGCGGCGGCTTCGTGCCCCTCATCCCGGCCATGATCGAGATCGGGCTGGATGGGCTGCAGGCGCTCCAGCCGTCGGCCAGGGGCAATGACCCGCGCGAGCTCAAGGCCGCCTTCGGCGACAAGATCGTGCTCAACGGCGGCATCGACACCCAGTTCGTCCTCATCCAGGGCACGCCTGATCTGGTGAGGGCAAAGACTCGCGAAGTCCTCGACATCATGATGCCGGGAGGGGGCTATGTGGCCTCCCCCAGCCACGACTACGTCCTGCCGGAGACGCCGCTGGAGAACATCGTCGCCCTCTACGAGACGGTGCGCGACTACGGGCGGTACGCGGAGTAGGCGGCGTCTGCGGCGCTAGCCGCTCGGGGTATCCGATGGCGGCTGTGCTGCCCTGACCACGACCTGGCCATCACGGCGGTGCTGGGCAGCCCAGTCGGCGGCAGCCCTGGTGATGGCCAGTGGTCCTTCCCGACGCGGGCGCGCCATCTCGGCCCGAAGCGGCCGTCGGCGCTATCGTTGCCTGGCCGATCGATCCAGTCTGAGGTCCCCATGTCCGAGTGCTCCCCGATGACCGTCCCGCCATGCCGATGAGCCATCTCATCCGCGGCACAACCGTAGCCGTGGCCCTGGGCGCCCTCACGCTGGCCTCCGCCTCCGCATCCGTCGGCGTCACCGCCGAGCCGTCGACCGCACCATCGACCCCCGCCTCCGAGGTGACCGAGACGGCGGACCCGGAGTCGACCCAGCCTGCCGCGAGCGATGCGCGAGCGTGCCGGCGACTCACGGACTTCACCGTCGACGACACCGGTGCGTGGTTCGTGGTGAACGACGGCGTCATGGGCGGCCGCTCCGACGGGGGCGGGTTCATCGACGACTCGGTGCTGCGGTTCGAGGGCAGCGTCGTGACGGCTGGGGGCGGGTTCACCAGTGCCAGGCTTCGCCTGGAGGGCGACGAACTGGTCGACACCACGCGCATCGAGATGCGCGTGCGTCCCGACGGACGGACCTACGGCCTCACCCTGGAGGATGCCGCTGCGTTCGGTGGACGCCTGGTGTCACACCGGGCCGATCTCGACATCGGGCCTGTCGACAGCGACGGCTGGGCCATCGCCACCGTGGACTACGACCAGCTCGTACCCTCGGTATTCGGACGGCTCGTCGACGCGCCACCGTTCGACCCCGCGACGGCTCGCGAGTTCGGCATCATCATCGCCGATGGTATCGACGGCCCCTTCGCCCTCGACATCGACTGGATCGACGCCTGCCCGTGACCGGCGGCGGCCCGGGTGTTCCCCGGCGGCGCTACTGTTCTGATGGAGTCCGAAACACGGGCCGGTAGCTCAGCGGTCAGAGCAGGGGACTTTTAATCCTCGTGTCCTGGGTTCGAATCCCAGCCGGCTCACCACTATTCGCAGGGATGTGTGCGCGGATGCGCGCTGGTCTCGTGTGTGCGCGGGGCTCGTCGTCGGCCTGACGGCCACGTCGAAACAGCGCGGTGTGCGCTGGTGAGCTCCATGAACCTCCGTGGATAGCGCATCGCCACGCATACGATGTCTGGTCGTCGCCGCCAGGGCTGAGCACACCGCCGGGCCGTCCGGCCCTTGACCCGTTGAGCAGGGAAGGGAGGATGGGGGTGTCTACGACCCAGTCTGGAGGATTTCGTGGACCTGTTCTGGGGGTCCGTCTTCGGTGGCATCAGTGGCGGCGTGATGGCACTGGCGTTGCGGCGCCTGAATGCTGACTTCGACGCTGGACGGCGCTCTGGAGAGTGGGTCTGGCTCTTCGCCACGGTTGCGTACGTGTTCTCGTGGTTCCCGAACCATCGGCGACCGTTGACGTACCTTTTCGTCGCATGGGCGGCGCTAGGGGGCTTCGTGGTGGGGTCAGGGATGCTCGACTGAGAAGTCCATGTCTGGCCTTGTCGCGGGGCCGCCGAGAAGACGACTGGCTCTCCATCGCCCAGACCTTCGAGTTCCTGCCCGCCGAGGGTAGGCGTGGCGAGAATCAGCACAGGGTCGGCTGGCTTCGCGAACCGCCATGCATAGCGGGCTTGGTCTGGTCGTCGCCGCCATGGCGCCGGGCCGTCCGGCCCTTGACCCGCTGACCGGGGTGCGGAGCATCACGCCATGGAGGATGTGCCAGGCCTTCCGTACCAGACCATCGTGCGCGAGTACGAGGGCAACGAGGCGATGTCCCGCCTCTATGCCGCCAACGATGCCGAGCGCCTCGCCGAGCAGGGCTGGCGGGTCCTGTACACCTCACGGGTCGAGACGACCAAGGAGTCGGGCTGTCTGTCCACGCTCCTCCAACTCGCGCTCTTCCACTACACCCTCCCGAAGGAGAAGCGGTACGTCATCCGCGTGACGTACGCGCTGGGCGTGAAACACACGGAGCAGTCCCCGTGTCCGTGGCCATGACAAAGTCCCCACCTATGGCCAACAAGAAGTCTGAACCGCCCTGACTTCGATGGAGACTCCAGCAGTTGGAGGAACATGGAGTCATGGCAGACAAGACCACCACCACCACCGGGCGAGCCAGCCCCCGCCAGTACCCACCCGAGCTGAAGGAGCGGGCGACGCGGATGGTCCTCGAGTCGCTCGACCGGGGTGACCAGCGTCAGGGCCTCGTGACCCGCATCGCCCGCCAGCTCGACATCGGCGAGGAGTCACTGCGCCGCTGGGTCGTGCAGGCCGAGATCGACCGTGGCCGACGTGCCGGCACCACCAGCGAGGAGGCCAGGCGCATCAGCGAGCTCGAGCGGGAGAACCGCGAGCTGCGACGGGCCAACGAGATCCTGAAGTCGGCCTCGGCTTTCTTCGCGGCGGAGCTCGACCGCCCACAGCGACGATGACCCGCTACATCGACGCGCACCGTCACACCTTCGGGGTCGAGCCGATCTGCCAGGCCCTGGAGATCGCCCCTTCCACCTACTACGCCGCCAAGACACGACCACCCTCGGCCCGGGCGATCCGTGACGCCGAGCTGAAGCCCAAGATCAGCGAGGTCCACGAGGAGAACTTCGAGGTCTACGGCGTGCGCAAGGTCTGGCGCCAGCTGCACCGCGACGACGTCGAGGTCGGGCGTGACAGGGTCGGCCGCCTGATGGGCGAGCTCGGCCTCTGCGGCGCCACGAGGACGAAGAGGGTCCGCACCACGTACCCAGCGCCGGTGAGTGACCGACCCGCTGACCTCGTCGAGCGCGTCTTCACGGCATCGGCGCCCGACCAGCTCTGGGTGGCCGATCCCACCTATGTCTGGACCCGAGCCGGCTTCTGCTACACCGCCTTCATCATCGATGCCTTCAGCCGCCGCATCGTGGGCTGGCGGGTCTCCTCCTCGCTGCGCACCGACCTTGCCCTCGACGCCCTCGAGATGGCCATCTGGAGCCGGGGTGACCGGGCCCTCACCGGGCTGATCCACCATTCGGACAGGGGCAGCCAGTACCTGGCCATCCGCTACACCGAGCGCCTGGAGGACGCTGGCGTCGTGAACTCGGTGGGATCGAAGGGTGATTCGTTCGACAACGCCCTCGCCGAGACCGTCAACGGCCTCTACAAGGCCGAGCTCATCAACCGGCGAGGGCTCTGGCGCTCCGTCGAGCAGGTCGAACTCGAGGCCGCAGCCTGGGTCCACTGGTGGAATACGGCAAGGCTTCACACGGCCTGCGACAACGTGCCACCGGCGGAATACGAGGCGGCATACTGGGCCACGCAGCAGGTGGCTGCGGCCGCCTGAACCCTACGATCCGAGTCTCCACGAAACCCAGTGCGGTTCAGGATCGTTCGAACCCGGGGGAGTGGGCCGGACCCGAGGCGGGGTCATTGAGCGTGTGGACGATCGTGCGCCGGGTCGAGAACGATGGCGGCGCATGGCGGGGGGATGCGTTCACGAGTGCCTTCCTGGGCGGGTTGCTTCCGGGTGGGCTCATCCACGATCCACCCGAGACGGTCGTCTTCACCGGCGAAGGCGGCTACGAAGGTCTGACCGCCGTGGTCGAGTTCGGCTCGCCTCATGTCGTCACGTCTGGCGTCCGCGGTTTCATCTTCCCGGCCCCGCTACCGCCAGCGCCGCCAACCCTCGAGTAGCAGGGCGAGGACGCCTGGCTCTCCAACGCCAGGACCATCGAGCTTCTGCCCAGCCCCCGGGGGCTAGGCCGGATCGCCATGGATAGCGGGTTTGGTCTGTCGTCGCCGCCATGGCCACACGCAGCCGAGGTGGCGCGAGGGTGCTACTCGGCGGGTGCCTCGATGGGGTCAGGCATCGGCGGCATCTGGTCACTCGGGACGATGAACCCTCGGCGGGTCTGAGCGTTGTCGTCGTAGTACTCGCTCATCACGAGCGTCAGGCCCTCGTAGCCGCCCTCACCGGTCAGCACGGTCATCGAGCTGGCACCGCCGTCCTCGGCGAC
This sequence comes from uncultured Chloroflexia bacterium, assembly GCA_963712735.1. Taxonomy (GTDB): domain Bacteria; phylum Chloroflexota; class Limnocylindria; order Limnocylindrales; family CSP1-4; genus JAFMJV01. The sequence goes on from CAVQIZ010000007.1 coordinate 425,567, forward strand.
CATGTGTAGACCGAGCGTCGTCCCCGACCACGCGCCACCATCGTTGACCAGCCGCATCAACGTGGCTGCGGTCGCCACACCGCCGCCCTCGACCTCCAGCATGTTCATGTTGGTGACCGAGGTCACGCGACCGGATGCGCGCGGGTCGGTCGCCTCGATGTACCCCTCCGCTACCTCGCCACGGACCGCTTGCGGTAACTCGTCCGCGTCCTCCTCGTACGGGTACTCCCCGACCATCACACGCTCCATGACCGGCTGGTCGAACGTGAAGAAGGCGGGGGCCATGGGGTCCGCCTCGGTGGCTTGCGCCGCCACGGCGACGCTCAGGCCACCGAGTAGCGTCAGGATGACCACCCCTGCTAGAGACACTCGCAACCTACGCATCTCGCACCTCCAAGGCGCATGCGCGGGACGGGTTCGCCAGTGGCTCGGACACGGTCCAGGCGGCCAGGGTGTGGGCCGTGCGTCATCGCCTCCCGCTACAGACGACTATCTCGTGAGCGTCCATCACCTCCGCAGGAACCGCCATGAATAGCGGGTTTGGTCTGCTCGTCGCCGCCATGGCCACGTGGGCCGCTGGGCCGTCCGGCCCTTGACCCGCTGACCGGGGCGCGGAGGATGTGGGGCAATCGCATCAGGGATCGTGATGAGCAAGCGAACCGGACTGCTGGGACTGCTGCTGGTCATAGCGCTGGGGTCGGGGGTGGTGGCGCAGGAACCGTCGCCGGAGCCGCCACCGTGGTTCGGTGGACGAGTCGAGATGCCCGAGCATGGCTTCGCAGTGACCGTGCTTGACGGATGGGTCGCGATGGACATGACGACCGAGGTCGGCCGACAGCTCGACACCGCGATGGAGGTCGGTGGTCTGGGTGAGGGGTCCTGGGGCGATCCTCAGCAGTTCCGTGACCAGATGACCCTCGGCCCGATGCCACAGCCGCTCTGGATGGTGGACGCGTCCAGCGGCGACAGCTGCGCCGTGTCTCGTTCCTCGGTGCCCGTGCTTGCCGAGGACTTCCAGTCCGCCGTGGACTTCCTCCATGACGGCTACGTGGCCCGACCCTCGCTCATGGACGTCGAGCCGCCGATCACGATGGACCTGCCAGCCGGGCCGGTCCTGAAGATGCATTTCCGCATGTCGCACGTAGACCTGGGCCAACCAGTCCTCATCACTAGCTACGAGATCATGACCGCCGAAGGCATCCTCACCCTGGCCTGCACCAGCGCCGCAGCTCGCCCCGAAGACGACTGGCTCTCCATCGCCGAGACGCTCGCGTTCCTGCCCGCCGAGGAGCTCGAGGAGGTGCGGGCCAGCCATATCATGTATGCACCCGCCACCGACCCAGCGGGCGCCTCGCTCGAGCTGGAGGATGACGCGGCATGGCAGGCAGCGAGGAAGAGGGCTGAAGGTGCAGCGGAGGCACTCCGGGCCATCGCTGACCCAGCGGCGCGCGTGATCGCATTCGGCGTACGTGCTCGGAACGAGAGCGATGAGAGGTACTCCGTGGAGGACGGGACGGGCTCGCCCGGAGACCTCGGGTACTTCTCCCGAGACGTCATGGTCCCCGAATTCGCTGACCCCCTCTTTGGGCAAACCGACCTGCGCCCCGCTGACATCGTCGGTCCCGTGCGGACCGAGTTCGGCTGGCACGTGATCCTGTTCACCGATCGCTGTCGTGGCGAGCACGTCACGCGGCGCACCTACTCGGTAGCGCCCGCGACTCAAGTCGAGGTGACCGACGAGCAGGCCGCCGCGGCGCGGCAGGAAATCGAGACGCAGCTGACAGCTCTGGGTCTCGAGATACTTGGCATCGACATGCATGAAGGCGGTGCGATGACCCTGGAGCTGCGCGTGCCGGTCGATGCCATCGGCGAAATGAGGCGGATAGCGGCGACTCTGACATCGGCAGCATTGCGCTATTCGGTTGACGTAGACATCGTGCCCTGTGGCGATTGGACCGAAGACGAGTAGAAGAGGTTGCTCGGTGACGCGGGCTTGGCGCTGCTCGCACTGGCGGCCGTCGTGAATGCCGTGCACAGGGACGGGCGGTCATGCGCCTGCTCATGCGTTGACGCACCCAGGGAAGCGCACGTCGCCGACTTCACGACCTGTCGTACCGCAACTGCCATGCAGACCTTGCATGAGCACACCCGCGCGGAGTCGCCGCCATGGCGCCGCCACGGCGCCGGGCCGTCCGGCCCTTGACCCGCTGAGCGGGGCGCGGAGGATGGAGCCGGAGGTGTAGATGATGCGTCCGGCACTCTCTGTCGCGAAGGCTTTCCTGGTCGCGATGCTCGCTGTTGTCAGCGCCGGCTGGCCCACGCACGCGCTCAGCCCGGAGGACGAACGGTCATCGACACGATCGGCTCCCGCCGCGTCGAGCCCCCTCCTCGATGCGCTCGCCTTCGCATCGCCCGACACCATCTCCTTCGAGTTCACCGACTGGACGGCACTCAAGGCCCTCCACGACGGCTCCGACATCACGAGCGCGAGCCCGCTGGAGGACCGACAGCGGCTGGTGCTGGACATGGTGCACGCCGAAGCGAGCCGGTTCGACTTCGGCCTCGACCGGCTGGCCACGTGGCCCGAGCTCTGGGGCTGGGACGACACGGACCTCGCCTGGGAGGCGACCTGGTTCCCGTTCGACGTCCGGGTCCTGCGCTTCCGCGAAGGCTGGGACTCGGGGCCGTTCATCGACCGGCTCGAAGCGCTCGGCTACTCGCGGACCGACGACCGCTACGGCAGCCTCTTCAGCGACCCTCCCGACTTCAGCGCTGGCCCTGACGGCGAGGCGGTACTGGACGTCGACGAGCTCTTGCTGGTCGCGACCGTTCGACCGCCCTCGGTGGCCATCTCGAACGACGGTCGCACGGTCGCGATCGCGGAAGGGGACCGCGCCGACAAGCTGTTGAGGATCGCTGCGCGGGCCGACCCCGCGACGGTCGCGACGAGTCCGCTCGGTCGCGTCGCGGTCGCTCTCGGGCGACCAGTCACCGCGTTCCTCGTGGACGGGGACTACGCCTGCTCCGATGACGGCCTGGGGAACGCCGATTTCCTCGCGGACATCGCCGTGCGCCCTCCCTCCGTCGGCCCGCTCCATCCCTACCAGGCGTTCGGCATCGGCTACGAGCGAGCTGGTCAGGGCGAACCGGCTGTGGGTCGCTACGCCTTCGCCTACGAGCGAGCGCAGCAAGCGAGGGCCGACCTGGCGGGTCGGCGCACGCTCATCGACGAGGGCTACGCGAGCCGCTCCGGGAGGCCCCCTGAGGATGTGGCGCTGGCCTCCGGCGATGCTTCGCCCGATCGGCGGACGCTCACCCTGGATGTGGACTTGCTGGATGACGCGCCACAACTGCTGTTCGACCTCCTCTACCGTCGGTCCTTGTCTCCGGTGGCCTGTGGCTGAGGAACGACCGGTCGTCGAGTCCTTGCCAGACGAGGACTCGGCTCGGGCGCGCAGCGGTTGACTCGCCGGCTTGGCACGAACCGCCATGAACAGCGGGTTCGGTCTGGTCGTCGCCGCCATGGCGGCGCACCCTGCCGGGCCGTCCGGCCCTTGACCGGCTGAGCGGGGCGCGGAGGATGAGGGCATCCGCAAGGGGAGACGACGGTGTGGTACGACCGCGTGGGGCGCCGCCTGGTCGCTTTGGGAGTCGCGGTCGCCGGGTCGCTTGGCGTGTTCTTGTTGGTGAAAGCCGTGGTCTTCCACGCCCAGGTCGGTTTCATGACGAGGGTTGTTGAAGGCCCTCCTGTTCAGGTGCCCCTGCTAGCCATCCTCTTCGGCTTCGTGCTCCTTCTCGTCCAGATGCTCAGGAATGTCACCGCTGCGCTCGGCTGCGGCGGCCTTCTCGGACTGCTCCTGGCGCTGGCCGGGTTCGGCTTGGTGCTCACCGACGCCGCCGCCAACGGGGGCACTGACTTCGATGTGGTGTTGTTCCTCGCCATGGGCGCCGGTGGCCTGGCGCTCGCGGTCGGCGCTCTGCTCCGGCTCGTGGCTCGCCGCGTACCACCTCCTGCCAAGCCGTCTGGTCCCTGACGCTGGAGCGCGGCTTGCCGTCTGTCCCTGACCGGCTGACGGTGCCCCTACTCGAACGTACTGGTCTTTGGGTCGTAGATCTCCCACGACAGACGCGTGATCTCGAGCCGACCCGACGACGGGTCAGACCAAACACCTTCTTCGCCACCAACGAGCAGGACGCGGCCGTCGCTGAGAAGACTCGCGCTGTGGCCGCCGCGGGCGACTGTCATCGTCCCGGTCGGCTCGGATGTCTTGCTCCATGGGTCGTAGACCTCGGCCGATCGCAGGTAGCGATAGAACACGCCCTGCTCCGCGTCGTCGCTGCCTTCCAGTCCGCCGGTGAACAACACCCGCCCGTCGGACAAGCGCGTGGCGGTATGGCCGAAACGGGCGGACCGGAGGAATCCGACAGGCTCGAAGGCGCCGGTCGCCGGGTCATACACTTCGATCGAGCGAAGCACGTCCTCACCCTCGCCGCCGGCTACGAGGACCCGACCCTCAGACAGGAGCGTGGCCGTGTGGAAGGCTCGTGCCGTCGAGAGCGATCCGCTCGTCACGAACCGGCCAGTGGCTGGGTCGTAGACCTCCGCCACCGCCACCCGACCGTCGTCTGGGCCGCCTCCACCGAGGACGACGACGCGGCCGTCCGAGAGGAGGGTCGCCGTGTGCCCCACTCGGCCGCGCGCTAGCACGGAGCCGAACGTCCAGTGCCCGGTCGCAGGATCGTAGACCTCGGCGGAGTCGAGGACAGATACCGTCTCCTCGCCGTCAGGCCCGTACAGCGAGTCCCCGGCCCCTCCGATGACGAGCACCCGCCCATCGCGGAGGCGGGTCGCGCTGTGCAGGTAGCGCGCCGTCGCGAGGTCATCGGCGAGGCTGAAGCTGCCCGTGCGCGGATCGTACAGCTCCGTGCTCGCGAGGACTGCTTCTGCGCCTCGGCCACCCGCCACGAGCACGCGGCCATCGAGGAGAACGGTCGCCGTAGCGCCTTGGCGGACTGCCGCCGGCGGCCCCGTCTGATCGATGGCCACGGTCGAGGGGTCATACAGGGCCGCCGTACCTCCGCCGGTCAGGAGGACGCGCCCATCCGGCAGCACCGATGCCGTGTGCGTACAGGCCGCCACCATGGTCGCGGCTAGAGCCGAGAGCACGACCTGGATGAGCCGCGTTGCGCGCACTGCGATCCCCTTCGTTCATGCGGGACAGGTTCGCCAGTGGCCGGCACGGACAGGGGCGACCATGTCGGCCGAGCCGTACTTCATCACCTCCCGCACACACGATTCTCTCTCGGGCGTCGATGGCTCGCCGAGTGCCGCTCGGGAATCATGAATGGATGGCGGGTTTGGTCTGGGCGTCACCTCGACGCCAGAGCTTCCCAGGGCGGCGCGATGGGGCTACTCGGCAGAAGAGAGCGGCAGTGACTCGCCCCACGGTGGCGGCGGACCTTGATAGAGGATGCCGTACTCCGGGGAGGATGGGGCCATCAGGTCGGGGATGTGGTACCAGTACGTCCAGCCTTCGTAGGCCCCGGTGCCCTCCGCCACCCCCCAGGCGGCCAGCTTGGCCCGGGATGGGTCCTGCACCCAACCGAAGGTGCCGACCCAGGCGCCATCCGGTCCGGTGGACTCGTACGTACCCCAGCCCAGGCAGACGTGTCCCGCCTCCTCCTTGAGGCAGAACTGCTGGGTGTCGTAGACACCGGGGCCGCTGAGCCGTGGGTCGCTGCTCGTGAGCGTGCATTCGGTCTGGAAGAGATGGAGCTCGATGGCATCGTCCTCCTGCACGGTGCGCCCCGGGACTTCAGCGCACTCGGCGGTGCCGGTCACGTACACACCGTCAGGGGCCTCCTGGGCAGCGACCGCGCTGCCCGCTCCACCGAGCAACATCAGGATGACCGTCCCGACCAGGGACAGCCGCAACATACGCATGACATCCCCCTTGTTGACGCGGGCCGGGTTCGCCAGTGGCTCAGACGCGGTCCCGGCGGCCAGGGTTCGGACCGTGCCTCATCGCCTCCCGCTACTGGCAAGAGCCCCCGATGGTCTCGGTCTTGTCCGGATTCACGCCGACGATGGCCTCGCCGCGAGCCGGGCCAAGCGATGGGTTGCCCGTCGGAGCTTGGCAGCGGGATAGCCGCGAACTCGAGCACCGTGGCGGGCTGGTCACCCACGGCGTGCGGTGTCTGGGTGCCTTGGGACTGGTGAGCATTGGCAAGGGTGGCGAGTTCGTCTTCAAGTGGGTCGGAGTCGAATCGGCGAGCTGGCGCCCTCCGAAATCACCCGAAACAGGTGTAGCCTGCAGGCGGTCACCGCGTACGTTCAAAGCCTCGGATCACGCGCTTCGGAAGTGGTATGAGCAACACCGGACAGCCCAGCGGTTGGCGACGCTTCGCGCCCATCTCGTTCTGGCTCGCCAGCTACGAGAAGGGCTACCTCGCGGTCGACCTGCTGGCTGCCCTGACCGTCTGGGCGCTCGTGGTGCCCGAGGCGATGGCCTACGCCTCGCTGGCGGGGATGCCCCCTGAGACCGGCCTCTATGCCGCGCTCGTGGCGCCGCTCGCGTACGCCATCTTCGGCACGTCTCGACAACTCAACGTCGGCCCCAGCTCGACGGTCGCGGTGCTGTCGTTCTCGGTCATCGGCGGGATGGCCGCGGGTAGCGACGCGAGCACGTTCTACGCCCTGACCATCGGCCTGGCCATCCTGACCGGCGTCTTCTTCATCGTGGCCGGCCTCGTGAAGCTGGGCTTCCTGGCCGACTTCATGTCCAAGCCCGTGCTGGACGGGTTCATCGTCGGCCTGGCTATGACCATCGCCGCCGGCCAGTTGCACAAGCTCTTCGGCATCGACGCCGATGGCGAGAACTTCTTCACCGACATCGCGCTGGTCGTGCTCAACCTTGACGAGACGGTGACGGCCACGCTGGTACTCGGTGCCGGCAGCCTCGCGCTGCTCTTCATCATGGAGCGCTTCATCCCGCGCATCCCTGCAGCACTGGTGGTCACCGGCCTGGCCATCGTCATCGTCTCCGCCCTCGACCTCGCCGACGTCGGCGTGGCCATCATCGGCGAGATTCCCGCCGGCCTGCCGTCCCCGGGCTGGCCCGATATCGACTTCAGCCAGTGGCTCCGTCTCGCACCCGGTGCGGTCGGCATCGTCGTCGTGGGCTTCGCGGAATCGGTCGCAGCCGCGCGGTCATACGCGCGCAAGTACGGCTACACGGTCGACGCCAACCAGGAGCTGATCGCTCTTGGCGCAGCCAACGTCGCCTCCGGCCTGGTGGGCTCCTTCGTCGTCGACGGCAGCCTCTCCAAGACGGCCGCCGCCGATCAGGCCGGCCAGAAGACGCAGCTGGCCTCGATCGGGCTGACAGCCGCCGTCTTCATCACCATCCTCTTCCTGACGGGGCTCTTCGAGAACCTGCCCGAGGCCACCCTCGGTGCCATCGTCATCCACGCCGTCTGGCACCTCATCGACCTCGGCAAGGTCAGCCGCTACTGGAAGATCAGGGGTGACGACTTCTGGGCCGGGCTGGCCGCCCTCCTGGGCGTCCTCGTCTTCGACATCCTGGTCGGGCTGCTCGTCGCCGTGAGCGTCTCGCTGCTGCTCATCCTCGCGCGGGCCAGCCGTCCACAGTGGGCCGTCCTCGCGCGGGTCAGGCCGTCGGCCTCCGACGACTTCGTCTACCAGAGCCTGGAGCGGCACCCGGAAGGCGAGACGGTGCCGGGGCTGCTCATCTTCCGCTTCGACGCAGACCTCTTCTTCGCCAACGCCAATGCCTTCGCCGACGATGTGCGTGCCGCCATCGCTGCTGCCCAGACCAGGCCACAGGTCGTGCTGCTCGACGCCGAATCCATCAGTGACATCGATGCGACGGCGCTGGGCGTACTGCGGGACCTGACGGCGGAGCTACGTGAAGATGACATCGAAGATCTGGGCGGCGCGCATCAAGACACGGGTCGCGCAGGTCCTGGATCGCATGGGCGTGCTGGCCGAAGCGCCTGTCTTTCCCAGCGTAGCCTCCGCTGTGGCCTCCTTCGAGCGGGACGGGCCACGAGGGCTACACGCCACTGGCGCCGGCGAGACGAACCTGGGCGATGCGGACGGCGGCGATGGCAGCGAGGAGTCCGCGGACGGCAGGCGTACCGGCGCGGCGGAGGACTAGGCCGGATCGGCTGCCGAGGCCAGGCGCTTGCCCAGCTCGGCGGCAAGGACGATGAGCACGATGGGGATGATGAGTGCGCCGACCAGTGTGAGCACGATGACGTTGCCGCCTAGCGAGGTGGCCACCACGATGGCGGCGCTGATGTTGCGCTGTGCCGTGGCGAAGCCGAGCACGGTCCTGTCGCTCTGCGACCGCCCGAAACCGGCAAGGTAGCCTGAGGTCAGCCCGGCGACGAGGACGATGGCCGTGCCGATGAAGATCCAGCTGCCGATGGCGCCGATGATGTCCTGCCAGCTGACGAACAGCGCGGCACCGATGCCCAGGAGCAGGGCCACACTGGAGATCTGACCGACCGGGCCGACCCAGCCGTCGGCCAGCTCCGCGTAGCGGGCCTTGATGGATAGGCCGACACCGAGCGGGACGAGCATGAACAGGATGAGCGAGCTGGCGATGTCCCAGGGGTCGACCTGCGCGCCCTCCACGACCAGCGGCACCACGACCGGGGCATAGATGACCGTCACGACCATGAGCAGGACCATGGCGCCGACCGCGAGGGCCGGGCTGCCCTTGGCCAGCAGGGCTAGCTTGGGCAGGAACGGCGCACCCGCGCAGCAGCCGATGATGATGACCGCGGTCGCGGAGTCGTCGCCCATGGGCAGCAATCGGGCCGCCGCGATGGCCATGATGGGCACCACGACGAAGTTGACCGCCAGCAGCAACAGCAGCATGCGCAGGTCGCGTAGCGGCTCCACGATCTGATCGATCTTCAGGCCCAGGCCCATCGCGGCCATGCTGGCAACGATGAAGACGAGCATGCCCACCTGGGTGACAGTCACCAGTACGTCGCTGATCACGCCATCTCCTCCCTCTGAGGCGCCGACGGTACCGCTGCTGGTGCCGGATCGTCGCCCTCCCGCCTGCCGCACGTCCTTCCCAGGTGGCCTTCGACGGAGAGACGCAGCTGCTCGTAGACCATAGACCCTCCCTGGTTCCGCGCCGCCCGGATTCGGCGGTCTAGGGGTCGGATCGGCTCACGACCACGATGTCGGAAGCATGCTCCACCCTACCCCTGGGGCGAAGGCTGTCGTGCGGTGTCAGTCGCGGAGCGCTGCCTTCACCCCGGAGGACCGGGTCGTGACCGCCGCCACGAAGTCGCGCAACGTCTTACGTCCTTGTTCGCCCTCGAGGCGAGACTCGAAGCGCGCGCGCCCCACGTCGATGAAGAGCTGGTACTCGTCATCGGACTGATCGGTCCAGGGGTCGGTGCCATCGCTGAGGCGAACGGTGTCCCACGGCGCCCAGCGGGTCATCCAGCGCCCGTCGGTGCCGCCGGGATCGGCGATGACGATGGCGAGCGCCGCGGCAGTGGCCACAAGCAGCGCCTCGGCAGTGCTGGCGCTGACGATGACCGGCAGCACTGCGCGCACATCCTCGTTCCTGAACTGGCCGGCGATGAGTTCGACGGGCAGCCTGGAAAGGTCTCGGAGTTGCATGAACTGCACGACGACACCTCCGTTGCCGGCGCCACGGCGACGCTGGCGACCCTACGATACGCCTCCGGGCCAAGGGCGAGCAGCACGGTCGGGTGCGGTCCGTGGCACTACCCGGTGCCAGGGACCATCGCGCCCCTTGCGGTACGAGTGTCGAGCCACCATCGTCGGCAGACGTAGTACTCGAAGGGAACGGCAGCATGGTCAGCGGCATCGACACCCGACCGTTCGTCGTCCACGAGGTCATGCGTTGGCCCGCCGGCCGGCCGCGACCGCTGGGCGAGTTCGAGCTGCGCACGGCCTCGCTGCGGATCGCCGCCAGCCTGCTGGGGGTCTCGGTCGCCAACCTCGACTGCGTCCTCGATGCCCGGGCGCAGCTCGGCGACGGGGGCTGCCCCGACTGTCACGAGGTCACCAGCCCGCTGCCGCTGCCGCGCCCCTTCGCGGCGTGGCGGGCACACGAACGCTAGGCTCTCGCTCCTTCAGTCAGCCAGCGCCTCGTCCAGGAAGCCGACCACACGCGTCTCCCACTCAGCGGGATGGTCGCGCAGCGACTGGATGTGGGGCGTGTCGGGTAGCTCCCACACCTGCATCGAGGGCGCCGCGCGCTGCAAGGCCGGAGCGGCCGCCAATTCATCCTCAGCACCGCCCACGATGAGCAGCCCCGGCACCCGTGCGGCAGCGGCGACGGCCTCACGCAGCGGGAGGGGCGGGGTGGCACTCGTCATCAGCTCGGCCACCGCCCACATCAACTCGCCGTCCCAGCGCTGGATGGCCCCGGCGACATCATCAGGCAGGTAGTCCATGTCGGCGGGGACGCGGGCGCTCACGCCTTCAGCCACGACGGCGCTCAGGCGCTCGTCAGCCGCGGCCGCGGTGATCGCGACCTCGCCGCCCATCGAGAGCCCGAGGATGCCGATACGCCCTGGGTCTACGCCGGGCTCCGCAAGGAGCCAGGTCAGGGCGCCGTCGACATCGGCCACGCCATGCCAGCCCCAGGCGTTGCCCGTGCCTCCACTGTCACCGGTACCGCGCGAGTCGAGCGCCAGCGTGCCGTAGCCATGCTCCTGCAGGACCGACGCGTGCATCAGCGTGGAGCCCTTGGCGCCGCCGGACCCGGGCAGCAGGATGACGGTCGATCCGTTGCCCGCGCGTGTGTACCAGGCCCGCAGCGTCACACCATCAGGCGTCTCGAAGGCCACGAGCTGCGCGTCGGCGGGCTGTTCGGCCTGGAGCGGTGTCTGCGGTGGATGCGTGCCGTAGGCGGCACCGGCCAGCGGGATGAGCACGAACTGGAGGATGACGAAGGCGATGGGCAGGGCCGCCAGGCGCCACCAGCGTGGAACTGGCCGGATGAGGATCCAGGCGGCCGCGGCGAGCAGCACCACGCCTGCGACCAGCGCTGCCAGCGAGACCAGCGCCACGATGGTGACGCCGCTGGTGGTGAGCCACACGGGTCCGATGCCGGCACCGAAGCCGAAGCCCAGGATGCCTCCGATGAGGGCCGCCGATCCGCGTCGCACAGCGCGCTCGTCGAGCGTCAGCACCAGCAGGGCGCCGGTGATCGCCACCATCAGCACCACGCCCACGAGGCGCGCCAGGCCGCCGATGTCCGAGATGAGGGCCACGGTCACGAGCTCGAGACCGACGAGCACCTGGGCGGCCGCCAGCACTGGCTGGCGGCAGAAGGGTCGGAGCAGGCGCGTCACGAGCCCTCACGCTGCACCGACCGCGTCGCCGAGGGCGAGCGCCAGAGCGACCGTGTGGGCAGGCCGACAGTCACGCATCGACCTCAGCCGCGATGCAGCCCCGGGCGATCTCAGCTGTAGAGCTGCCAGCCCCACGCGTACCAGATGATGATCGCGTTGAAGACGAGGCTGACGCCGATGAGCAGGTTGTCATAGGCGCCCTTGTAGGGCAGCCCGACCAGGTTGAAGATCACCAGGAAGCCACTGGCGATGATGTTCAGCCAGCGGATGAGCGCGTGGTCGACGGTCAGGGTCAGCACCAGCATGAGGATGGGGATGAGCATCACGCTTGCCGCGATCAGCCACATCGCCTCCGACACCGGCCGTCCGGCCATCTTGCCCGGCTCGGTGTGGCCGGCGAAGATGCGCAACACGTCGCCCAGCAGGTACGTCAGCATCAGCGCGACCCAGAGCCCGGCAAGGATCAGCCTCGTCTCGTCCATGGCTCGATGATGCCAGCCCGGTCACCCTGTCGCGTGCCGAGGACGGCGTGCGCCGTGACGGGCTACGGTATCCCCACGAGGATGTCTGCCATCGCCGCACTCACGCCGCCGCTTCGCGCCTTCATCGAGCGTCGCCGGACCGCTGTCCTCGTGACGCTCGCCGCCGATGGACGACCCCGTCCCGTGCCCATCTGTTTCGTGCTCGATGACGTCGACGGCCAGGGGGCCGTGCTGTACACGCCCCTCGACGAGAAGCCCAAGCGTGACTCCCGACGTCGGCCGCATGGCGCGCGTCCGCGACATCACCGCTCGCCCGGGCGTGACCCTGCTCTTCGAGCACTGGGACGAGGACTGGACACGGCTCGCCTGGCTCAGGGCTCGAGGCGACGCGGTCCTGCTGCAAGCCGATGCGGACCCGGAGTGCCACCGGCGGGTGGTGGCGTCACTGCGGCGCAAGTATCCGCAGTACCGCGATCATGCGCTCGAGCAGCGGCCGCTCATCCGCGTGGAGCTTCACGCCGTCACCGCCTGGAGTGCCGATGGCCAGCTGGCGGAGCAGGTCGGCGCATAGCGAGGCGCGATACTGCAGACATGTCCGACACCGGCGTGCAGCGCAGCTACGTGAGCCACCTGGAGGCTGCGATCGACGGCACTGTGCTGCCCGCCAACACCCTGCAGACCACCCACGCGGGCCGGCCGCTCTGGGTCCGCTACGACCTCGATGCCATCGCTGCTGCTGTCGATCGCGATGCGCTGCGGTCGCGCCCGGCCGGCATGTGGCGCTACCGCGAGCTGCTGCCGGTCGGCGACGTCGATCAGCGGGTCACCCTGGGCGAGACGATGACGCCGTTGCTCGACGCCCCGCGCCTGGGTGCGCACCTGGGCCTGGCGAACCTGCGCATCAAGGACGAGTCGCGCCTGCCGACGGGGTCCTTCAAGGCCCGCGGCATGGCCATGGCGGTCTCGATGGCGCGCGAGCTGGGGGTCCGCCGCGTGGCAGCCCCCACCGCGGGCAACGCCGGCGGCGCCCTGGCCGCCTACGCTGCTCGCGCCGGCATGGACGCCTGGGTCTTCATGCCGGCGGACACGCCCATGGTCAACCGCTACGAGGCGTCGCTCTACGGCGCGCACGCCTTCCTCGTGGACGGGCTCATCACCGACTGCGGCGCCATCGTCCGCGACGGCGTGGAGCCGATGGGCTGGTTCGACATGAGCACGCTCAAGGAGCCCTATCGCATCGAGGGCAAGAAGACGATGGGCCTGGAGCTGGCCGACCAGCTCGACTGGCGCCTGCCCGACGTCGTCCTCTATCCCACCGGTGGAGGCACCGGCCTCATCGGCATGTGGAAGGCGTTCGGCGAGCTGGCGTCGCTGGGCTGGCTCGAGGCGCCCGACCAAGCCTCGCCTGTACGCCTGCCAGTCGGACGGGTGCGCGCCCATCGCCGATGCCTGGTCAGCCGGAGAGCGGTTCGCCGAGCCGGCACCGCACGCGCAGACGATCGCGAGCGGCATCCGCGTGCCGGCGGCGGTGGGCGACTTCATGATCCTCGACGCCGTCCGCGACTCGGGCGGAGCGGCCCTCGTGGCGGAGGAGGGGAGGCTGCTCGAGTGGATGCGACTCGCCAGCGGGCTGGAGGGCATCGGACTGTGCCCGGAGACCGCGGCATGCCTGGACGTGCTCGACCGGCTGGTGCGAGACGGCAGCATCCTGCCCGACGAGGAGGTGGTCGTCTTCAACACCGGCGCCGCACAGAAGTACGTCGAGGCCATGGCGACCGACCTGCCCCTCGTCGAACCTCCGGTGGACTACCGAGCGTTCTGACTCAGTCGCGGCTGGCGCCCGGCAGTCCAGAACCCGTCGTGGACCGCGGCGGCCTCCGGCAGGTCGGCCGGGCCCTCCACGTCGACGCGGCGCTGTCCGGCGGCGAGCACGTCGCGCACGGGCAGGCTCATCGTCGGGTTCGCCGGGTCGGCGCCGGTGAAGCGCAGTAGGCCCCCTTCCGAGAGCGCGTAGACCACCCGGCCGATGCCGCTCCAGTAGATGGCACCGGCACACATGGCGCAGGGCTCCGTGCTGCTGTAGAGGGTGCAGCCGGGCGAGGATGTCGGGGCTGAACGTGCGCGAGGCCAGCCGCACCAGGTTGAGCTCCGCGTGCCCGGTGGTATCGCGTTCGGTCACGACGGTGTTGCCGGCTTCAAGCAGGATCTTCCCGTCCGGCGAGGCAAGCACCGCGCCGAAGGGATGGTTGCCGGCCGCTCGAGCGACGCCGGCGACGGCGACGGCGCGGCGCAGCAGCCGCAGGTCGTCAGCGTCCACGCTTCAGCAGCGTCAGCAGCATCGTGACCGGTGTCCGCGCCATCACGCTGTGCGACAGGTCGGCCGGCAGGTGGATCCAGGTGCCCGGGCGGCCCTCGACCTCGTCGTCGCCGAGCGTGATGCGCGCCTCGCCTTCCACGATCTCCAGCGTCACCGGCACAGCCGCGGTGTGGTCAGAGAGTTGCTGACCGGCGGCGAACGAGAAGAGGACGACCCGCGCGTCATCGTCACTATGGATAGCACGGCTAAGGATGCCGTCCTCCGGCACCGTCACCGGCTCGCGCAGGTCGCAGATGGTGGGTCGCACAGGGTCCACGTCGCCTCCTTCGATGCTTGAGCCCGAGCCTACACCGTGCTGGCTATCCTTCACGGACAGGGAGGGGATATGCCGGCACGATCGATCGAGCTCATCAGGCACGCACCACGGGTGCGCACGTTGGAGGTGCGGCGTATCGCCCGCCCGCGGCCGCGATACCAGCTGATCACGCTGACGGGAGACGACCTGGGCGACTTCCAGACACCCAGCCCGACCGACCACGTGGGCATCATCCCGCCGGCCTCCGATGGAGCGCTCCGCCTGCCGCAGGTCGAGGAGGGCCGGCTGCGATGGCCGTCGCCGCGGCCGCCGATGCGCGAGTACACCGTGCGCCGCTTCGACCCCGCGTCGGGCGAGCTGGACGTGCGCATCCTGCTGCACGCCGGCGGCGGGCCCGCGTCCGGTTGGGCCGCCGCTGCCAAGCCTGGCGACCGGGTCGGCGTCGTCGGTCCGCTCAGCTCCAAGGTCATGCCCGATGGCTACCCCAACTACCTGCTCGCGGGGGACCTCACCGCGGTCCCTGCCATCGCCCGCTGGCTCAGCGTGCTGCCCGAGGGCGCCAGCGCGCAGGTCCTCATCGCCGCCAGCAGCGAGGACGACGTCATCGAGCTGCACTGTGCCCAGCCCATCAGCGTGCGCTGGCTGACCGAGGGTGGGCGTCCTGAAGCGGATCAGCTGCCGCCGGCGCTGCGCGAGCTCGAGCTGTACGCGGCAGACACGTGGGCCTGGGTCGCGGGTGAAGCCGTGGCCATGCGCGAGGTCCGGCGCATCCTCCTCGACAAGCCGGGGCTCACCGCGGAGACGGTCAAGGTCACCGGCTACTGGCGCCGCGACCATGCCGACTTCGACTACGAGGCACCGCTCGATGCCGACGGCCCGCTGATGCGGTAGATGAAGCCGGCCTTGTCGTCCGACACGTAGAGCGCATCGTCGCGGCCGACGATGACGCCCGCCGGCCGACCGCTGGCATCGCCGCTGGCCTCGTCGAGGAAGCCGCCCGCGAGCACCTCGGGCGCGCCCGTCGGCCCGTCGTCCCAGGGCACCCACACCACCTCGTAGCCGACCTTGGTCGAGCGGTTCCACGACCCGTGGAAGGCGACGACCGCGCGGTCGCGCCAGAAGGCCAGGCCCAGTGGGGCCGCGTGTGCCTGGTACGTCAGTGCCGGCTCCGCCACGCCCTCGCAGCCACGCAGGCCGGTGTCGGGGTCGGGTTGGTCGCCGAAGTCGGGATCGGGGATCTCCGCGGCGTGGCAGCGAGGCCAGCCGGCATCGGCGCCGTCGACGACGCGGTACAGCGTCTCGGGTGGCAGGTCGTCACCCATCAGGTCACGCCCGTGGTTGGTGGCCCAGGCATCGCCGGTCGCGGGATCGACCGCCACGCCCACCGCGTTGCGCAAGCCACGCATGAGCACGCGCGAGCTGAGGCCCTCCGGTGGCGCGGTGATGATGCTGGCGCGCTCAGGGTCCTCTTCCCAGCAGACGTTGCAGCTGGAGCCGACGCTGACCAGCAGCGAGCCGTCCGGCTTCACCACGATCGTGCGCGTGGAGTGCTGGCCGCCGCGAGGGTAGGTGAGGATGGCGGCGCGCGCGCTGTCCCGCAGCCCGTCGTCGAGGGTCACGCGGTAGAGGATGCCGCTGCCGGCGACGAGCAGCGAGCCGTCGGCGGCGAACGCGAGCGAGTGTGCCATGTCGTAGCCCTCGCCCACCACGATCATCTCGTCGGCCTGCCCGTCCCCGTCCCGGTCAGGCAGGGCCAGCACGCGGTTCTCGCCCTGCTCCGCCACGAAGAGCGTGCCGTCGGGACCGACGGCCATGAACCGCGGGCGATCGAGGCCCTGGGCGAAGACCGTGGACTCGAACGCGTCGGGCAGCTGCAGCACGGTCTGACCCGGGGAGCCGCGGTCGAAGCTGATGCCGGCGAACCGGAGGATGGGTTCGCGCAAGAGCCATGCGCCGGCGCCAAGGATGATCAGCACGGCCAGCGCGAAGAGGGCAAGCCGCAGCGCTCGGGTCATCGTGGGCGCCCGACTCCCATCTCCTGGCTGGTGACGACGTCCGGCATGGCAAACATGATATCGTCGCTCGCGCGCCGTACCATCGGGCCCATGAACCGCTTGCAGACCCTGCCCTACGGCTCCTGGCCGTCTCCCATCAGTGTCGAGATGGCCGTCGGCGCCTCCCGCGGCCTGTCGGAGCCCCGTCCCGACGGCGACGACCTCTATGTCCTCGAGTCGCGGCCGGAGGAGGCCGGTCGAGTGGTCCTGCTGCGGCTGGCCGCGGACGGGGCCATCAGCGACATGGCACCGGGGCTGAACGTGCGTACCCGCGTCCACGAGTACGGGGGCGGTGCCTACGCCGTGCGCGATGGCGTCATCGTCTTCTCGGAGTTCGATGACAACCGCCTGCTGTTGAAGCGTCATCCGGGGGCCGAGGTGCAGGAGCTCGTGACCGACCCGGCCCTGCGCTTCGCCGACCTGGCCATCGATGCTGCGCGCGATCGCGTCTACGCGGTGATGGAGGACCAGCGCCAGTCGGCCATCGAGGCACGCAATCTGCTGGTCGCGGTGTCCCTGGCCGACGGCTCCATCACCGAGCTGGCCAGCGGCCACGACTTCTACTCCGACCCGACCCTCAGCCCCGACGGCTCGCGGCTCGCCTGGGTGAGCTGGGACTTCCCTCAGATGCCCTGGGACGGCACCGACCTGTGGGTGGCGGAGCTCGGGGCCGACGGCACGCCGGGCCTGCCCGACCACGTCGCCGGCAGCGCCCATGAGTCGATCCTGCAGCCGCGCTGGGCGCCTGACGGCTCGCTGTTCTTCATCTCCGATCGCAGCGACTGGTGGAACCTGTACCACTGGCGGGACGGCGCCAGCGACGCAGCGGCGGTGGCGCCGATGGAGGCAGAGATCGGCGGCCCCCAGTGGGTCTTCGGCCTGTCCGACTACGACGTCGACGCCGACGGCATCGTCTACGCCTTCGCCAGCGGGCCCGGTGGTGCCAGGCTGCTGTCGCTGGCGCCAGGGATGGTCCCCCGCGAGGTCGACTTCGACGCGCGTGGCCTGGCCTATCTGCGGGTGCAGGGCGGGGTCCTGAGCGCCATCGCCTCCAGTTTCACGCAGCCGACGGCGCTGTTCCGTCTCGATCTCCGCAGTGGTGCCGCCGAGCGGCTGCGCGAGACCAGCACGCTCGAGGTCGATGCCGCCTACCTGGCGACGCCGCAGCACATCGAGTTCCCGACCTCCGGCGGACGCTCGGCGTTCGCCTGGTACTACCCGCCCACGAACCCCGATGTCAGCGCCCCCGACGATGAGCGGCCGCCGCTGGTGGTCATGTCGCACGGTGGACCCACCAGCCAGGCGCGGACGTCGCTGAGCCTGGAGCGGCAGGCGTTCACCAGCCGTGGCTTCGCCGTCGTCGACGTCGACTACGGCGGCTCGAGCGGCTATGGACGCGCCTTCCGCGACCAGCTGCGCGAGCAGTGGGGCATCGTCGACGTGGACGACTGCACCAATGCCGCGCTCCATCTCGCCGAACGTGGGCTGGCCGATCGCGCCCGCCTGGCCATCCGCGGCGGTAGTGCCGGCGGCTACACGACCCTCGCCTCGCTCTGCTTCCGGGACGTCTTCGCGGCCGGGACGTCCTTCTATGGCCTGGGCGACCTGGAGGCGTTCGTCGACATCACGCACAAGTTCGAGTCGCGCTACATGGACATCCTGGTCGGGCCGTATCCAGCAGAGGCCGAGCGCTACCGCGAGCGCTCGCCGAACCACTATGCGGACCGGATCTCCTGTCCGGTGCTGGTGATGCAGGGCGCCGACGACAAGGTGGTGCCGCCAGTCACAGGCCGAAGGCATCGTGGCGGCGCTGGCGAAGAACGGCCTGCCGCATGCCTACATCCTCTTCGAGGGGGAGGGCCACGGGTTCCGCCAGGCCGCCAACCAGCGGCGCGCGCTGGAGGCAGAGCTGTCGTTCTACGCCCAGGTCTTCGGCTTCGAGCTGGCCGATGACATCGCCCCGCTCGAGCTCACCGGCCCGTAGCACACCCGCGGCCGCACACATGAAGGAGCGGCCGCCGGGAACGGGGCCCGGCGGCCGCGCGTGCGCAGATGCGAATGGGGCGGCGGCTACGCGTCGGTGACGAGCAGCGGCGCTGGTGTCCTCGGTCGCTCCTGCGTCACCCGCGGGCTCCTCCGCGGGGGTCTCGGCGGCGTCGCTCGTCGTCTCGTCGGCCGCCGGCTGGATGACGATCCGCTGCGCCACGAAGTCAGCGCCGTCCTCCGACTCGGACCAGACCATGACCTGTGCGCCCATCTCGATGTCGGCCGGGGTGACCTCCGTGGGGACCATGCGCTGGCGGCTCCAGCCGCGACGCTCGATGGTCTGCTCGCTGAAGGCCACGACCTGGGTGTCGTCGCCGAGCGTGACGCTGACGGCTTCGCCACTGCCGAGCGTGAACGTCAGGCTGGCGTCGGTGGCGGCGTCGACGACGCCCTGCTCGACGCGCCGGGAGCTGATGCCATCGGCGGTCTGGAGCGTGACCTCGCGGCGCTCGAAGTCATCCGGCGCTCCGCCCATCCACGCCCCCAGGCCATCGCGCAGCTGGCCGCGCATGGCGCCCGGGCCGCCCATGCCGCCCATGCCGTCCATGCGGTGCTCGAGCCGATCGCCGGGCCCGGAGCCGCGATCATCGTCACGCGGACCGAACGCCGCCACGCTGGCGGTGCTGGCGATGACGAGGGCCAGTGTCGTGCCGCTGACGAGAGCCAGTCGGTTCCTGTTCATCTGCATGGTGATCGACCTCTTGTGGTTCGTGAGCGGCGCTACCGCGAGCACCGACCGTCCCGGAGGGGCGGTGATGTGAACCATGGGGGCCGAGCGTACGCCACGGCGGAGGCGACTGTAAGCGCCTCGTAAGTGGCTGGTGGTTGGCCCCAACTGGTGGATCGGCAGGTTCTTGCGCTCTTTGCTATAGTCTTACGGCGAGGTGGAGCAGTGGTAGCTCATCGGGCTCATAACCCGAAGGTCGGCGGTTCGAATCCGTCCCTCGCAACCAACGAATCCTGACGTGAGAACCCCGGGTCCCGCCCCCGGGGTTTTCCTTTTCCCGTGATGGCATCCGACTGGGCGCGCTGGAGAAGATCGACTACCGCGAGTCGCGCCTCAAGGAGCTGCTGCACGATGACGGCCGTGCCGGCGACACCCTGCGGGCTCGGCGCGAGGTGCCATAGAGGGTCCGGCTGGCTACCTGAATCGCGACAGGTGGCTCATCAGCCGAGAGGTGGTCGCGGACGTACCCTCTAGGGACCATGAGACGAACCTCCACCCTCCTGTCGACTGCGCTCGCCTTGTTCGCCCTGCTGGCGGCGCCGGCCGTGGCCCAGGACGACCCGTCGGCCGAGCCATCCGCAGCCCCTTCGCCATCCGCCGCCCCCGCGAGCGCCGTGAGTGGCAGCCCGGCGCCGGAGGCGACGCTGCCCCCACTGCCGACCCCCATCCCGGCCGGCGACGGGCCCGTCGTCCAGGGCGTGTTCTACTTCTCGCCCACCTGCGGTCATTGCCACTACGTCATCACCGAGGTGCTGCCGGTCATCTATGCCGAGAACGGCGGCGGCTGGGTCATCACGGTCGACGAGAGCGCTGCCTCCATGGACCCGGCGTTCTACCTCATGAACAACGGTCACATCCAGCTGCTGATGGTCGACGTCAGCCAGCCGGATGGCCAGCTGATGTACCTCGATGACTCGGAGGCGCTCGGGTTCGATGAGCCTCCCGGGGTACCGCTGCTTCACATCGGGGACGAGTGGTATCTCGGCTCCGGCGACATCCCCGCCGAGCTGCCGGGCATCGTGGAGGCGGGACTGGCGGGCGAGGGCGTCGCCTGGCCGCCCACGCCGGGGCTAGCCGCCGCCATCGAGCCGTTCCTGCGGGACGGCAGCGTGGCCCCGGCCGAGCCGGACGATGACGACGACAGCGGTGAGGCCGCGGTGCTGCCCGTCGGCAGTGACGACTCGCCGCTCGACCGCCTCGGACGCGACCCGGTCGGCAACGGTGTGTCGATCGTGGTGCTCATCATCCTCATCGGCACCCTCCTGGGCGCACCGTGGCTGGCGACACGGGAATCGCTGCCGTCGTTCCCCTCGTGGCTGGTACCGGTGCTTGCCCTCGCCGGCATGGTCGTCGCCGCCTACCTTGCGACCGTCGAGACCAGCGGCGCGGAGGCGGTCTGCGGTCCTGTCGGCGACTGCAACACGGTGCAGCAGAGCGAGTACGCGCAGCTGGCCGGCATCCCCATCGGGGTGCTGGGCGTCATCGGCTACGTCCTCATCGGCGGGCTATGGCTCGTCTCGCGGGTGGCCAAGGGCGCGGCCGTGGACTGGGCGCTGGTGCTGATGGCTACCGGTGCCTTCGTCGGCACCCTGTTCTCCGCCTACCTGACCTTCCTGGAGCCGTTCGTCATCGGCGCCACGTGCATGTGGTGCATCAGCTCGGCGTTGATCATGCTGGCGCTGTTGTGGGTCACCGCCGGTCCCGGCTGGGATGCCTGGCAGCGCCTGCGCCACGGCAGCGGAGGGACGCACTCGGCCGCACCGGCCCGGTCGTAGCACACAGGAGAAGACCCCCGGGGGATGCGCCGGGGGTCTTCGAGTCGAGAGTCGGGCTCGGATCAGGTCTGAGCGTCCGGACCGGGCGCCGCGGAGAGCGTCTTCAGGTCCTCCTCGATCCTGACGAGCTCCTTGCGAAGCGCCGCAGCCCGTGACTGCAGCGACGCTGCAGTCACCTCCTCCGTGGTGTCTTCGCTGATGACGGCACGGGGCCGCGAGCGTCCCGACGCGCGACGTCGCCGGGGGCGATCGTCCTCCTCGTCGTCAAGGTCGCGCTCGCGCAACACCACCACGTCGTCGCGGTAGCGGCGCGGTCGGTAGTCGTATGGGTCGTACCAGTCGGTTGGTGGCGGCCAGTCGCATCCGTGCGGGTAGTAACGGTGATAGCAGCTCATGTCCTGTCCCCCAGTCGTTGCCTGATGGTGTTGCCACGATCGAGGAAGTGATCGATCAGGCGTTTTCGTTCGCTCATGACGTCCATCCAGTCCGCGAGCGCGCAGGCACCTTCATCGGTGAGCTGGTACTCGCGACGGGGCTGGTCGGTCTCCGGGCCCCACTCGGTGGTCACGAGGCCCTCGGCGTCCATGTTGCGGAGCGTCCGGTAGACCATGCTGACGTCAACGCCCTCCGGCGCGACGCCGAGCTCGTTGAGGTCGCTGATGAGCTTGTAGCCGTACGTCGGCCCCTGCGCCACGAGCAGCAGCACGAACGGCTCCACCCAGCGTCCCCGGCGTGATCCGTGGTGGGCACCGTGGTGGTGGCCGCGCGTGCTCCAGCCCAGTCCCTCGGTTGGTGTTCTGCTGATAGCCTCCATATGCCAATAGCATACATATGCTGTCAACCTAGCGTCCACCGTCCCGGGTGCGGCAGCGCAAGCCTGCCCAGTCTTCATCTCGAGGCGGCCACAGCGATCGGCGACACCCGCGAGCGCCGGCGGCAGCGCCTGGCGAGCGGCGACCCCGGTGACCGGCGAGCGGAGGGCGACCCCACGGGCCGGTGACCTGCGACACCGGCGACCACGAGTCTGGCACCGCCGTGGGCCTCGACGCCGGCCGGTTGCCGCTCCGCGCTGGCCGGACAGGGGCTCCGCGCTGGCCGGACATGGACTACCGCCAGTGGCCGTAGCCCTAGTCCACCTGCTCCCTCGTCCTGGGGCTGCCCAGCGAGCCCGCCGGGCCACGCCTGAGCGTGCGACCGTGCTCGCCACGACCGTTCAGCCCTCGAACGAGGGGTCCCACGGCCCGTCGACCGGGCCTTGTGCTACTGGGATCGTCGCTAGACCCAGTCGTTGCCTGTCGCCAGTCGAAAGGCCACCCGCTGCCAGTCGTCGCCTTTGCCGGGCGACGGGCCACCAGCGACCGGCGAGCGGCGCCGTCGTGCCGAGTCGTCCTTGCCTCGCGGCCAAGGATCAGCGGCTGATGGAGCGGTAGCGGCGCACGGCGAGCGGCGCGAAGACGGCCAGCAGCACGGCGTACCAGCCGAGCGTGATGGCGATCGGCATCTCGGCGGGAAGACCGTCGGACGGGAACGGGTTGGGGTTGCCCCACAGCTCGCGCAGGGAGGCGGTCAGCGTGCTCACCGGGTTCCAGGCAGCGATCGGCTGGAGCCAGTCGGGCAGGGTGCCGATGGGCACGAAGACGTTGGACACGAACGTCAGCGGCAGGATGACGATGAAGGAGACCTGCTGGGCGACCTCCACGCTGGGCAGACGCAGGCCCAGCCAGACGCCGACCCACGACATCACGAAGGCGTAGCCGAGGGCCAGCAGCACCCCGAAGATGAACGCCGGGATGCCGCCGTTGATCGACCAGCCGACGAGCAGGCCGGTCGAGCATGAGCACGATCAGGATGCCGCCGTTGTAGATGACATCGGAGACCGAGCGGCCGAAGAGCACGGCCGAGCGCGCCATCGGCAGCGAGCGGAAGCGGTCGATGATGCCCTTGTTGAGGTCCTCGGTCATGCCGATGGCGGTGGTGGCCGAGGCGAACGTGAGCGTCTGCACGAAGATGCCCGGCATCAGGTACTCGGCGTAGCTGGCCCCGCCCGGCAGCGGGATGGCACCGCCGAAGACGATCGTGAACAGCAGCACGAACATGATCGACTGGACGATGGCGAAGATGGCCAGCTCGGGGATGCGCGGGATGCGCTTGAGGTAGCGCCACGTGACGACCAGCCCGTCGTCCCAGGCCTGGCGCAGGCCGCCTCCGGCAGCAGGGTTGACGCCGCTCATCGGGCCACCTCCTCGACGTCTTCGGCGTGGACGAGGTGGGCGACGCCGGGTTCATCGGTGGCTTCGGCGACGTGTCCGGTGAGGGCCAGGAAGACGTCGTCGAGGGTGGGCCGACGCATGGCGATGTCGTCGACCGGGATGTTCGCCTCATCCAGCTCGCGGAAGACGCCGAACAGCTTCTCCGCGCCACCGCCGGCCGCGATGCTCAGCTGGCGTGTGGCTTCTTCCACGGCGATGTCGCCCTCACCGTGGCGAGCCAGCACAGCCTCCACGAAGGGGATGTCCTCGCTGCGGTGGAGGTGCACCTCGATACGCTCGCCACCGACCTGCCGCTTGAGCTCCCTGGCGGTGCCCTCGGCGATGATGCGCCCGTGGTCGACCACGGCGATGCTGTCGGCGAGCTCGTCGGCCTCCTCGAGGTACTGCGTGGTCAGCAGCAGCGTGGTGCCCTCCCTGACCAGGCCGCGGATGACCTCCCACATGCCCAGCCGACTGCGCGGGTCCAGGCCGGTGGTGGGTTCGTCGAGGATGAGCAGGCGAGGCCGTCCGATGATGGCGCTGGCGAGGTCCAGGCGGCGTCGCATGCCGCCCGAGTACGTCTTGATGGTGCGGTCGGCCGCGTCGACGAGGTCGAACTGCTCGAGCAGCGCGTCGGCGCGCGCGCGGGCCTCGGCGGAGGGCAGCTGGTAGAGCCGGCCGAAGAGCCAGAGGTTCTCGCGACCGGTGAGGTTCTCATCCACCGCGGCGTACTGCCCGGACAGGCCGATGAGGTGCCGCAGCTCCTGCGCCTGCGAGACGACATCGAGGCCGGCCACGGTCGCGCGCCCGGCATCGGGGCGCAGCAGGGTGGCGATGATGCGGACGGTCGTCGTCTTGCCCGCTCCGTTCGGTCCGAGCAGGCCGAGGACGCTGCCCTCCGGCACGCTGAGATCCAGCCCGTCGAGCGCCCGCACCTCGTTGCGGCGCGACTTGTAGATCTTGACGAGACCCTTCGGCTTCGATGATCGCCACGGACAGATACCTATGTGCGTGTGGCCGGCCCCCGTCGGTCGCGCATGATATCGCGAGGTGCCGATGGCTGCCTGTGCCACGCCCCATGGCCTCTCCACTCGGTCCCTCGTGACCGGCCCGGCGCGCAGCCGGTGAGCGCCGGCAGCCGGCCGGGCCATAATGTCGGGGCATGGCGCTCCCCATCGCGGTGGTGTCGGGGTTCATCCTGGCGCTGCTGGTCCCGCTCGTCCGCCGCCTGCTCGGCCGCTACGCCATCGTCGTGTTCGTGGCGTTGCCGGCCGTCCTTGCGCTGCTCTTCGCCAGCCTCGCGGCCGGCGTCATCGACGGCACGCCCGTGCGCTGGGACGCCGAGTGGGTGCCGCAGCTCGGTCTCTCCCTGGCGTTCTCGCTGGACGCGCTCTCGCTGCTGTTCGCGCTGCTCATCACCGGTGTCGGCACGGCCGTCATCCTCTATGCCCAGCGCTACCTTCACGGCCACCCGGAGATCGATCGCTTCCACGCGCTGACGCTGGCCTTCATGGCCTCGATGCTCGGCCTGGTGCTGGCTGACAACCTGCTGCTGCTGGTCGTCTTCTGGGGCCTCACCGGCGTGACGTCCTACCTGCTCATCGGCTTCGAGCACACCATCGGCACGTCGCGGCTGTCGGCGCAGCAGGCACTCATCGTCACCGTCTCGGGCGAGCTGGCGATGCTGGCGGGCCTGGTGCTGCTGGGCTTCGCGGCGCAGACATTCACCATCTCCGAGCTCGGCGCCGCCGGCGCGAGCATCCGCGACGACGCGCGCTACGTCCTGTTCGTGGTGCTCATCCTGCTGGGCGCACTCTCCAAGTCGGCGCAGTTCCCCTTCCACTTCTGGCTGCCCAACGCGATGGCCGCGCCGACGCCCGTCAGCGCGTACCTGCATTCGGCCACCATGGTGACTGCCGGCGTCTACCTCGTCTCGCGCCTGACGCCGGTCCTGGGCGGCAGTGAGCTGTGGACGGTCCTGCTCATCGTCAGCGGCGGCCTGACCATGCTCATCGGCAACATCCTGGCGCTGCGCCAGCACGACCTGAAGCTGGTGCTGGCCTACTCGACGGTGGGGGCGCTGGGTACGATGGTGCTGCTGCTGGGCCTGGGATCGGACACGGCGTTCGTGGCGGCCATGGCGCTGCTGCTGGCACACGCGCTCTACAAGGCCGGGCTCTTCCTCGTGACCGGCATCGTCGATCACGAGATGGGCACACGCGAGCTCGACCGCTTCAGCGGCCTGGCGCGCATCATGCCCATCACCGCCGTCGCGGCGGCACTCGGCGCACTCTCGATGGCCGGCATCCCGCCCGTTGTCGGCTTCGCTGCCAAGGAGCTGGGACTGAAGTCGGGCCTCGCAGCCGACGAGGCGACGATCATCGTCACCGCCGCGCTCGTCGTGGCCGGAGCGGCCACGGTCGGTGTCGCTGCCATCGCCAGCCTGGGTCCCTTCAGCGGACCGCTGCGCACGGCCCGCGACGGCGGCCACGATCCCTCCTGGGCCATGTGGCTGGGACCGATCGCCCTCGGCGTCGTGGGCGTGCTGGCGGGGCTAGCCCCGGCGCTCGGCTCAGGACCGCTGGTCGCCGCCGCGGGTGATGTCATCGGCAGCGGCGCCGCCAAGTACGGCGTGGAGCCGTGGTACGGCGTGGACCTGGCGCTGCTGCTGAGCGTGCTCAGCATCGTCGCGGGAGCCGTCATCTTCTGGCGCCGACTCGACGTGCGCGGCGCCGTCGGCTGGCTCGACATCGGCTACCGCATCGGACCGGAGAAGGCCTACGTGTCGCTGGAGCTGGCCATGCTGCACTTCGCCAAGCGCCTCACCGGGCTGCTGCAGAACGGGCAGCTGCGCCGCTACCTGCTCATCGTCGTGTCCACGCTGGCAGCGCTCGTGTGGCTCATCCTGCTGTGGGCCGGCGGTATCCCAGCGATCGATCCCGACTGGGACATCTACCCGTGGGAGGCCATCATCGCGGTGCTCATCGCGGGCGGCGCGGTGGTGGCGGTGACGTCGCGTTCGAGGCTGGGTGCGGTGACCGCGCTCGGGGTGGTCGGCTACGGCATCTCGCTGGTGTACGTCCTCTTCAGCGCGCCCGATCTGGCCATCGCCCAGATCCTCGTCGAGACGCTGACGGTGCTGCTGTTCGTGCTGGTCTTCTATCACATGCCCAAGTTCGGCGCCGATACCGATCGCCGCTCCCGGCTGCGTGACGGCACCATCGCCATCGCGGCCGGGCTGCTCATGACCGTCTTCGTGCTGGCCGCCACGAGCACGCCGACGGACCCCATCTCGACGTTCTTCCTGCAGAACAGCCAGCCGCTGGCCAAGGGCCAGAACGTGGTCAACACCATCATCGTGGACTTCCGCTCGCTCGATACGCTCGCCGAGGTGGCCGTGCTGGCCATCGCCGGCTTCGGCGTGTACGCCCTGCTGAAGCTGCGCGCGAGGCGGCAGGACGCGGGGGACGGCACATGAGGGGCCTGATCCTGCCCACCGCCACGGCCTACCTCATGCCCGTGCTGCTGCTGTTCTCCTTGTTCCTGCTGCTGCGCGGCCACAACGAGCCGGGCGGTGGCTTCGCCGGCGGCCTCGTGGCGGCCGCTGCGTTCGTGCTGCTCTCGATCGCGAGCGGTGTGGCGGTCGCCCGGCGCGCCCTTGGTGTCGATCCGCGCACGCTCATCGGTGGCGGCCTGCTGCTCATGCTGGTCGCCGGGCTGGTGGCGCCGCTGGCCTACGGCGAGCCGTACCTCACGGCGCACTGGTGGACCATCGCGGTGGCCAGCTACGACATCTCGGTGGGCACGCCGCTGCTGTTCGACATCGGCGTCTACCTGGGCGTCGCCGGCACCATCCTGCTCATCACCTTCTCGCTGGAGGAGGAGGGGACATGACGGTGATGCTGGCGGTGGTCATCGGCATCCTCTTCGCAGCGGCCGTCTACCTGATGCTGCGTCGCTCGGTGCTGAAGCTGGCGCTCGGACTGTCCCTGCTGGCCAACGCCGCCAACCTGGTCATCTTCGTCGCTGCGGGCCTCACCCGCGGGGAGCCCCCGCTGGTGGCCGAGGGCTCGACCGCGCCACCGCCCGGCGCCGCCGATCCGCTGCCGCAGGCGATGGTGCTCACCGCCATCGTCATCGGCTTCAGCGTGCTGGCCTTCACCCTCACGCTGATGCACCGGGTCTACCAGGAGGGCGGCAGCGACGACGTCGACGACCTCTCCGAGGCTGACATCCAGTGAGCGCCATCGTGATGCTGCCGGTGCTGGTGCCGCTCATCGCTGCGGCCCTGGGCCTGTTCGCCTGGCGCTCCGGCACCGCCCAGCGGCTCATCGCCGTCGCCGCCTCGGCGATGCTGCTGGCGGTCGGGATCGTGCTGCTCGTGGTCGTCGAGCGCGACGGTATCCAGGTGCTGCAGGTCGGTGGCTGGCCGGCGCCCTTCGGCATCACCATGGTGGCGGACCTGTTCAGCGCCATCCTGGTGGTGCTCACCGGTGTCCTCGCGGTCGCCATCGTGCTCTACTCGACCGCCACCATCGACGGCGGGCGAGAGCGCTTCGCCTACTACCCCCTGATGATGGTGCTGCTGGCGGGCGTGACGGGCACGTTCCTGACCGGCGACCTCTTCAATCTCTACGTCTGGTTCGAGGTGCTGCTGATCGCCTCCTTCGTGCTGCTGGCGCTCGGTGGCGAGCGGGCGCAACTCGAGGGCGCGCTCAAGTACGTGGCGCTCAACCTGGTCGCCTCGGCCACGCTGCTGGTCACCATCGGCGTCATCTATGGCCTCACCGGCACCGTCAACCTGGCCGACCTCTCGCTGCGGTTCAGCGAGGTGGAGCCCGACGGTCTGGTGGCCGCGGTGGCCGCCATGATGCTCATCGCGTTCGGCATCAAGGCGGCGCTGGTGCCGCTGTACTTCTGGCTGCCGGCTTCCTACCACACGCCGCCGGTGGCGGTCTCGGCGCTGTTCAGCGGCCTGCTCACGAAGGTCGGCATCTATGCACTGGTGCGCGTCTTCACGTTGCTCTTCGCCGAGCAGGCGGCCGACTTCCAGCCGCTGCTGCTGGTGGTGGCTGCGCTGACGATGATCATCGGCGTACTGGGGGCGGTGGCCCAGCACGAGATGCGCCGGCTGCTGTCGTTCCACATCATCAGCCAGATCGGCTACCTGGTCATGGGCCTGGCGCTCTTCACGGTGTCCGCCATGGCCGGTCTCATCTTCTTCCTGGTGCACGTGGCGCTGGCCAAGTCCACGCTCTTTCTCGTCGCCGGCTCCGTGAAGCAGCTGACCGGCTCCTTCGAGCTGGCCAGGACCGGTGGACTGTGGGTGCTCAAGCCCGGGCTGGCGATACTCTTCGGCATCGCGGCCATGTCGCTGGCGGGGATCCCTCCGTTCAGCGGCTTCCTCGCCAAGCTGGCCCTCATCGAGGCCGGCCTGGCCGTGGACCAGGTGCTCATCGTGCTCATCGCGCTGGGCGTGAGCCTGCTGACGTTGTACTCCATGCTGAAGATCTGGAACGCTGCCTTCTGGAAGCCACATCCGATGGACCTGGAACCGCTGCCCGACGGCTCGGTGGCGGTGACGCCGGAGCGGGTCGCCGAGACGCGGCTGGCCCTGGCGATGGTGCTGCCCATCGTGCTGCTGGTCTCGTGCTCGGTGGCGCTGACGGTGGCGGCAGGGCCGGTCTTCGAGCTGGTGGACGCGGCCGCGGTGCAGCTGATGGATCCGGCCGTCTACGTCGACGCCGTCCTGGGTGGTGCCCCGTGAGCGACCGATGACGAAGCCCTCGGCGCCGCGCGGACGTGGCCTCTCGGCTGCCGCGATGTTCGCTGCCAACCTCAGCCTGGCGCTGGTGTGGGCGGCCATGAGCGGCCATTTCGACGTGTTGAACCTCGTCCTCGGCTTCGCCTTCGGCTACCTCGTGCTCTTCCTGCTGCAGCGCTTTATGGGCAACTCGGCCTACTTCGGCAAGTCGGGTGCGCTGCTGAGCTTCACGGCCTTCTACGTGCTGGAGGTCGTCCGCGCCAACCTCCGCGTGGCGCTCGACGTGGCCACCCCGGCCTCGCGCGCCAACCCGGCCATCGTGGCGGTGCCGCTGGAGGCACGCACCGATGCCGAGATCACGCTGCTCTCCAACCTCATCACCATGACGCCGGGCTCGCTGTCGATCGATGTCTCCGACGATCGCAGCGTCATCTACGTGCATTCGATGTTCGTCGACGACCCAGACGAGCTGCGACGCAGCATCAAGGACGACCTTGAGCGGCGCGTGCTGGAGCTGCTGCGGTGAGCGGGCTCATGGACGGCGTCCCCGACGTGGTCATCGAGCTGGCGTTGCTGGTGCTGGCCATCTCGCTGCTGCTGACGTTCGTGCGCCTCGTGCGCGGTCCCAGCCTGATGGACCGCGTCGTCGCCCTCGAGCTCATCGCCAGCCTCGTCGCCGGCATCGTCGCGGTCTACGCCATCGGCACCGACGCGCCGGAGATCATCGACGTCGCCATCGCGCTGGCGCTGGTGGCCTTCCTTGGGGCCGTGGCCTTCGCGCGCTACGCCGAGCGGGCGCTGCGACCATGAACGACATCCTCGCCACGCTGGCCGTCGTGCTGGGCACCGCCCTGGGGCTGCTGAGTGCCATCGGCATCGTGCGCATGCCAGACGTCTACATCCGCCTGCAGGTCGCCAGCAAGGCCTCGTCGCTGGGCATCGCGCTGCTGATGCTGGGAGTGGCGGCGCATTTCGATGCGCTGAGCGTCACCGTCCGGGCGCTGATGGTGGTGGTCTTCCTGTTCCTGACGGCGCCGGTCGCGGCACACGTCATCGGGCGGGCGGCCTACCTCACGGGGGTGCCACTCTCGGCTGCCACCAAGCTGGACGAGCTTGCGGGCGCCTACGATCCCGACTCGGGACGGCTGGCCGGCAAGAGTCGGATGGATGATCGAGCGTGGCCACGACCGCCGTCGACGATGCGCTGAGCCAGCCGCCGCCCGGTCCGCACCGCCGGCGCCGGTCCAGGTCGGCCGGATTAGGGTCTAACGCCAATGGCCGTAGCCGTAGTCCCCATGCTCCCTCGTCCGACGGCTCCACGGCGGGCCCACCGGGCCACGCCTGAGCGTGCGCCCGTGCTCGCCACGAGCGTTCACCCCTCGGACGAGGTGTCCCACGGCCCGACGACCTGGCCTTGTGCTACGGGGGTCGTCGCTAGACCCAGTCGTCGCCATCGCCGGGCGAGGGGCCACCCGCTGCCAGGCGTCGCCACGTGGTCGGCGCCATGCGGGCGTCGCTCGACGCCGTCTGGTCGTCGCCTTCACCGGACGAGCGACCCACCGCCGCTGTGCAGCGGAACACAGCGACGCCCGGGGTCGGCGTTGGCACCGCTCCCGGGCGTCCTGAACGACAGGATCAGCGGCCTACCCGGCCGAGACCCCGTTGCGCTCCTTGCCGTCGCGATCGTGCGCCAGGTGCATGAAGTGCTCGACGCGCCCGACGTCCCGCGTGAGCAGGCTGACGACGATGCCGGCGGCGAACGCAGCGGGTACGCCGTAGAGGGCTGGGTTCACCAGCACCGGGAGCCCCAGCAACGTCTCCACGCCGGAGTACTTGGCGAAGGTGAACACCAGCGAGACGATCAGGCCCACCACGAACGTGGCCACCACGCCCTGGCGCGTGAAGCGCGTCCACCACACCGTCATCAGCAGCACCGGTGCGAAGGTGCTGGCCGCGATGCCGAACGTCATGCCCACCAGCTGCGCGACGTTCTCCTCCTTGAGGACGAACGACAGCACGACGGCCACGACCGTCAGCACGATGCCCGTGATCTGCGCCACGCGCACGCGCTGCTCCTCTGAAGACTCGGGGCGCAGCAGGATGGTGTAGCCGTCGTGCGCGACCGTCGTGGTCATCTGGATGAGCAGGCCCACAGCTGAGCTCAGGATGGCGGCCATGGCGCCGGCCAGCACGATGCCGAGCAACACCTCGCCACCCAGCAGCCGACCCAGCTCGGCGACCGCGGTATTCGTCGCCTTGCCCACCTCCCCCTGGTTGATGAGGTCCGTCAGCAGGGGATACAGCAGCATCATCGCCGCGAGACCCACGAAGAGGGTCATGGTGTAGAAGATGGCGAGGCTGATGATGGTCAGCTCGGTCGACTTCCGGGCAGCCACCGCGTCCTTCACCGTGTACAGCCGGATGAGCACATGGGGCAGACCCACGACGCCAAGGAACAGGCCCAGGACGAGGCTGAGCTGGTTCAGCATGTCGGTCACGTTGACGCCGGGCGTCAGGGCACTGGGCTCCTCGGGCAGGATCTCCCTCGAGCTCCTGGCCGCCGCCATGGCATCGCTGCCGTCGCTGCTGATGGGATACGTCGAGAGGATCTGCTCGGCGGCGTCGTTGTTGACCACCTGCGTCGGTGTCACCACCGAATCGGAGTCGGCAAGGATGCCCAGGGGGTTCCAGTTGAAGTACATCACCACCGCCAGGATCAGCAGCAGCGTCATGGCGCCGAAGATGATGATGCCCTGGAAAGCCTGGTTGTAGGAGGTGCCGCGCATGCCGCCCATGACCACGATGATGGCGGTGAAGCCGCCGGCGATGGCCACCCAGATGAAGTAGTCGAGCTCCGGGATCAGCAGGTTGAACAGGTGCCCCGCGCCGACCAGCTGCGGCACCAGGTAGAGCGTGCCGATGATGATCCCGGCGATGATGGTGAGCAGCCGGATCTCTGACCCGGAGAAGCGCTCGTACAGTGCATCGGCGACGGTGTACTTGCCCGAGCGCCGCAACGGGCTGGCCAGGATGAGGACGACCACGACCCAGGCCGCGAAGAAGCCCAGCGCCAGCCACCAGTTGTCGATACCGAAGAGGGCGATGGCACCGGCCACGCCCAGGAAGCTGGCGGCACTGGCGTAGTTGCTGAACATGGCTACGCCGTTGAGCTTCCAGGGGATCTGGCCCCCGGCCACGTAGAACTCGGCGGTGGACTTGGTCCAGCGCCGACTGTAGATGCCGATGAAGAAGAAGGTGGCCATGCCCACCGCGAGGATGGAGATGGCGACGATGTTGTCCATGGTCGGCCTACGCCTCGACCTTGGACAGGTAGAGGCGGGTGATGACCAGGCCGGAGATGATCAGCCCGATGCCCAGGATGAACCCCAGCGGCAGGCCGAAGATCATCGTCGCGGCGACATCGGCGAACTCCTTCGAGGTAAGGATCGCGACGACGAAGTAGATGACCGTGAACAGGGCCATCAGGCCCCAGGACCACCTGGCGGCCCTGGTGCTGAATGGTGACCAGTACTTGCCGTCGGCCGGCTCGGGATCTCCCGTTCCTGGCGGCTGTTCGCGGCCTGCCTCGGCCTGCTTGGGTGTCGGATCCACTCGCATCTCCCCCTGCTCCGGACCATCCGCTTCGGTTTGTCGACCCAATGTCCGGGCCATCGGTCACCCAGCGCATGGGCCGTCCGTCCCGAGGCCCGGGGCCGGAACGCCTGTATCCGCGACGCAGACTTGGGCATCATCTGGGCATGACCACCGCATCCTCCGTCCGCTCCAGCCGCCGCACCAAGATCGTCGCCACCATCGGTCCCGCCAGCATCGGCATCATCGACCGGCTCGTGGCCGCGGGACTGGACATCGCCCGCATCAACTTCTCGCACGGCAGCGAGGCGGAGCACCTGCACGCCGCCGCCGCGGTCCGCGCCGCCGCCACGGCTGCCGGTCGGAGCGTGGGCATCCTCGTCGACCTGCCCGGCCCCAAGCTGCGCCTGGGGCAGCTGCACGCCGAGCCGGTGGAGCTGGAGCTGGACGCGACCGTGACGCTGACCGACCCCAGCGTGCCATCGAGCGACGTGTCCCTGCCGCTGGGCGACGCGTCGGTCGCCACGCGACTGCAGATCGGCGACCGCGTGCTGCTGGCCGATGGCGCCGCCGAGCTGCGCGTCGTGGGCGTCAACGCAGCGACGCCGCCATCACGCAGGTCGTGCGCGGTGGCCCGGTCCGTTCACGCCAGGGCGTCAGTGTGCCGGCGGAGCGCATGGCGGTCGACGCGCTCGGGCGGGCCGACGAGGCCGTCATCCCGCACCTGCTGGACCTCCACCCTGACTTCGCCGGCCAGTCGTTCGTGCGCTCCGCGAGCGACGTGCGGACGCTGCGGGCCCGCTTGCCCGACGACATCCGCATCGTGGCCAAGATCGAGACACGTCCGGCGCTGGAGGCGATCAGCGACATCCTCGAGGCGGCCGACGCCATCATGGTCGCCCGTGGTGACCTGGGCGTGGAGCTGCCCTTCGAGCAGGTGCCCCTGGCGCAGAAGGACCTGGTGCGCGCAGCGTTGATGGCCGGCAAGCCCAGCATCGTGGCCACCCAGATGCTGGAGTCGATGGTCAGGGCCCCGCGGCCCACCCGCGCCGAGGCCAGTGACGTGGCCAACGCCATCATCGACGGTGCCGACGCCGTGATGCTCTCGGGCGAGACCGCGATGGGGGAGTTCCCGCTCGAATCGCTGCGTGCCGCGGTCCGCATCGCCGAGCGCACCGATGCCTACAAGTCGCCCACTCGGCCTCCGGCCGGCACACCCTCCTTCGGGGCCGACATCGACGCCCGGGCGCTGGCGGTCGCCGCGGTCGCGATGGCCGACTCCGACCCCGATGTCGTCGGTCTCGCCTGCTACACGCACTCGGGCCGCACGCCGCGGCGCTTGTCGTCACTGCGGCCGGGCATGCCCATCGTGGCCTTCACCCCGACCGAGGCCTGTGCGCGCAGCCTGACCCTGCAGCGCGCCGTCCACCCCATCGTGATGGAGGTGGAGCCCGACGACCCGGTCTCGATCAACGAGGCCGTCATCGGCGCGCTGAAGCGGGGAGCCGGCCAGCTGGGGCTCCGTCCCGACGACGCCATCGTCATGGTGCAGACCAGCGTCCGGGGAGGGCCCAACGCGCTCGAGCTCCTGCGCGCCTAGGGTTGCACAAACCCTAGACATACCCTATACTCATCGGCATGATCGAGTACATCAACAGCGCCGATGGCTACCAGCCGGGTGCATGCAACATCGGCCCGGCCGAGATCCGCCGCCGCCGTCAGATCGGCTACCTGGGGTTGGCTGCGGCCGTGGCCGCTGGCGCGGCGCTGCTGGCCGTGGATGCCCCCGCCATCGCGCGCCTGCTCATCGCACTGCCGGTGGCTGCCGCGCTGTCCGGGTTCATCCAGGCGCGGATGCGCTTCTGCGCCGGCTACGGCATGGCCGGGCTTCGCAACCTCGGAGAGCTGGGTCAGCAGGAGTCGGTGGAGGACGAGGCCGCACGCGCTGCCGACCGACGCCAGGCACTGCGGATCCATGCCGCCAGCATCGTCGGCGGCCTGGCCGCCGGCGTCGCCTTCGTCCTGCTCCCGCTGTAGCTCCCGCCGCTCCTACTGACCACCAACAGGGCGGATGGCCGGACACGGGTCTCCACCGATAGACAGCGCTGGCAGTCGGCGTCGGTCTACCGCGACGGCCTCGACTGACGGCTGGCCGCGGCCTACTGACGGTGCCGCGCTCCGTAGTCGCGATGAGCGCGTCCGGCCCGCCATCTCGCACAGCGAGATCCGTGAACGGCTCTCTGCTAGTGGATGCCCGCACCGGCTCCAGGCGGATGCCCGCTTCGGCTCCCGTCAGACGCTCGCGCCTGGAGTGGACGCCCGCGCGTGGATGAGAGTGATCTCATCGACGATTCACCCTCCTCTCATCTCTGGGCAGCATCCTCCTGTCATCGAAGCGATGCACGAACGCATCACATCAGCCCACCGAAAGGAGATCAGAACCATGTCAAGCGGACTCTTCAAGGCCCTCAAGCCGGCTAACCGTCGGCGCTCGGCCTCCACCAGCGCCAGCAACACCACCGGACCTCGCCGCCGCCGCCGCCCGAGCCGTCGAAGCCGCTGGATGCGCCGGACCAGCAACACCTGAGCCTGGCGCGTGCCAGGCATGGAACCCGGTAGCGGGGGTCTCGTGACCCCCGCTCCTTCCTTGTTCGAGGTCTTGCCCACATGACGCAGCCGACAGAGGAACGTCGAGGCATCGTCCATCGCGTGCTCGAACGCATCGTTCGTGCCCCGATGGGCGTTTCGTCGTTCATCCCGGCAGCCCCCCCGGTGCCGATCCGTGCGATCGTG
This sequence comes from uncultured Chloroflexia bacterium, assembly GCA_963712735.1. GTDB lineage: Bacteria > Chloroflexota > Limnocylindria > Limnocylindrales > CSP1-4 > JAFMJV01. The sequence goes on from CAVQIZ010000007.1 coordinate 461,060, forward strand.
CGCCGGTTCTGGCCGTTCCTGCGACCGCAACGGCGCTGGATCGTGGTGGGGTTCATCCCGCTGGCGCTGCTGCCGCTGGTCGAGACCGTCGAGATCTGGCTCTTCCAGGTCGTCGTTGACGATGTCCTCGCGCCGGGTGACCTCTCGTCGCTGCCGGCGCTCGCGGCCGCCTTCATCATCCTGACGCTGGTGGCGGGCCTGCTCTCCTTCATGGACGACGTCATCTCCACGCACGTCTCCGAGCGGTTCACCCTCGCCGTGCGTGGGGCCGTCTTCCGCCACCTCCTGCGGCAGCCCCCCGATGCCCTGGACCGGCGCCACGTCGGTGACACCTTGTCGCGCGTCTCGGGCGACGTCTCCGCGGTCGACGGCCTGATGGTCTCGGCGCCGGGGGAGATCGTCAGTGCCGTTACACGGGCCACGCTGTTCGCCGGCGCCATGCTGCTCATCGATCCGGCGCTGGCGGTCGTCTCGATCCTGCTGGCGCCGCTCTTCTGGGGTGCGGCACGCCTCTTCGGGTCGGCTGCCCGCAGCCTCGCCCGCGAGCAGCGCCGGCGCAGCGGTGGCGTGATGGCGCTGGCCGAGGAGAGCCTGACGCACGCGCCGCTGGTGCAGGCCGCCGGGCGCGAAGATGACGAGCTGCAGCGCTTCCTGGCCGAGGGCGAGGTCGGGGCGCAGGCCGAGATGGCCTCGGCGCGACTGCGCTCCATCCTCATGCCCGTCGTCGAGGTCATCGAGGTGACGGGTGCCCTGGTCATCACCGGCCTGGGCACGATGGCGCTCGCCGAGGGGCGGCTGAGCCTGGGTGAGCTGCTCGTGTTCCTCACCTACCTGACCCAGCTGTATCGTCCGGTGCGCGACCTGGCCGGCCTCACGACGCAGGCCTTCACCGCCTCTGGCAGCGCCGAGCGCATCATCGAGCTGCTCGACCAGGAGCCGAGCATCGCCGTTCGCCCGGACGCCGTCGATCCCGGCCGCGCGGCGGGTCATCTCGTCCTCCGCGGCGCGACCTTCGCCTATCCCGGCGGCCCCGACGTGCTGTCGGACGTGTCGATCGACTTCTCGCCCGGCACGGTCACCGCCATCGTGGGCCCCAGCGGCGCGGGCAAGTCCACGCTGGTGAAGCTGCTCCTGCGCTTCGCCGACCCCACCGACGGGGCCGTGCTGCTCGATGAGCGGGACTATCGTGACCTGACCCTGGCGGGCATCCGGCGCAACGTGGCGGTGCAGCTCCAGGAGTCGCACATCCTCGATGCCAGCCTGGCCGACAACGTGCGCTACACGCGCCCATCCGCGACCGACGAGGAGGTCCGGCGCGCGCTGGAGGCGACCGCCGCCGCCGGCTTCAGCGACGAGCTCGGGGAGGGTGCCGACACCCGGCTGGCACAGCGCGGCCGCCGCCTCTCCGGCGGGCAGCGCAAGCGCGTCGAGATCGCCCGGCTGCTGGTGCAGGATGCCCCGGTCGTGGTCCTCGACGAGCCGACCGCCGGGCTCGACGCGGGGACGGCACGGAGCGTGATGGGTGCGCTACGCTCGCTGCTGGAGGGCCGTACCGTCATCGTCATCACGCACGACCCCGTGGCCCTCGAGTTCGCCGACCGGGTCGTCGGACTCGATGCCGGCCGCGTCGTCAGTGCCTCTTCGGCGGTGGCCGCGGCCGAATCGGAAGCCACCGCCAGTCACGACGAGCCTGCCCCTGCGCTCGCTGCCATCGGGAGTGCCACATGACCGCCCCACCGCTCGTCGCGCCCGGCATCGAACTGGCTCCGGGCTACCGCGTCATCGAGCATCTCAACCGCGGCAATCGCCTCGATGTCTACGATGCCTGGAGCGACGAGCGCCAGAGCCGCTGCGTGCTCAAGACACTCCGGCCGGACCGCGCCGCCGAGCTGCCCGCCCGCCGCTCCCTGGTGCGCGAGGGTCGCCTGCTGCTGCGCTTCACCCACCCGCACCTGGTCCGCGCCTACGCCCTGGAGCAGGCCCTCGACGACGGCCGCCCGGTGCTGGTCCTCGAGACGCTCGGCGGCGAGACGCTCTCCCACCTCGTGCACCGCCTCGATGACGCCGGGCGACGCCTGCGCGCGACCGAGGTCGCCATGCTGGGCCTCCAGCTGGCGTCCGCCCTGGCCTACATGCATCACCACCGCTGGCTGCACCTCGACCTGAAGCCGGCCAACATCGTGGCCACCGAAGGCCTCGCCCGGCTCATCGACCTGAGCATCGCGCGGCGGCCCGGGCGGGCACGCCCGGGCACCGGCACGTTCGAGTACCTCTCTCCCGAGCAGGCCGCCGGCGCGGAGCTGACGACCGCAGCCGACGTCTGGGGTCTGGGCGCCGTGCTCTACACGGCCCTCACCGCTCGCCCTCCGTACGGCTACGACGGCGCCACCGATGAGCCGGATCACCCGACGACGGAACGAGCGAGCTGGCCGACGACAGCGCCTCCGCGCTCGACACGCGAGCTGCACACGGCGCCGGACGAGCCCATCGACTACCCGCAGCTCAGCGGCGACCCACTGCCGCTGCGCCGCTATCGACGTGTGCCCTCCGCGCTCGGGGCGGTCGTGGGCGCCTGCCTGCGACGCGAGCCGTCCGCTCGTCCGTCGCTGTCCGAGGTCAGCGACGCACTCGATGGCTGGCTGGTGGCGCAGACGGGGCAGGGGGTGCGAGCATGAGCGAGCTTCTCGAGCGCCCTCGCGGCCCGGGGCAGCTGGAGCCGCGCCTCACGTTCCGGGGCGCGCCTCGTCCGGTTCCTGCTGGCCCTGCTGGCAGTGTCGCTCGCGAGCCTCAGCCTGCTGGCCTTCTCGTCGCCGGACAGCGCGCGCCCGGCGAGCCCTGCGCCGACCGCGCCAGTCGTGCCTGCTGCCAGCCAGGTCCAACCGGTTCCCGATGTCGCCGATCCCCTGCAGCTGCCGGCGTTCCCCGGCGCCTCGATCGTGGGTCACGACGAACGGGTGGTGGACTCGGTCAGCTGGCTGCGCGTGGAGTACGTGGCGCAGGGCGCGCTCCAGGACGAGGTCCGGCAGCACTACCGCTCGGTCCTGCGGGACGGCCCCTGGCGTGTGCAGGACGTCGACTTCCGCGAAGGGGTCTGGACCCTCGTCGCCGTCGACGACCGGCGCGAGGTGCGCATCGACATCTCGGTCGAGGAGCAGGCGGTGCGGATCGTCGCCCTCGTGAGCGATGAGGTACCGTCCGACACGCCCGCCGCGGTGGACGCCGCCGCCGGTCGCTAGGCTGGCGAGGCGGATCGCTTCGGGCGACCGTACCGTCCTGACAGGATGATGACCCGACCATGACCTCCGAGTCCGCACCTGGCGCTCCAGGCCCCGGCCCCGCCGCCGGCCAGACGGCTCCACCGCCGACGGGCCAGCAGCATCGACATCTCGACACGGGCCGTTCCTGGTGGGTCATCATCGTCGCGCTCCTCGGCCTGCTCCTGGGAGTCGCCGTGGCCTCCATCGTGTCCGTCGGGGTCACGGTCAACGTGGGGGCCGTCACCGACCATGCCGTGAGCAACGATCTCGAGCTCGAGGACGAGGCCGACGACCTGGTCGTCGCCGTCCTCAACGTCCGCAATGACCAGCGGAATCTGCTCTACACCGGTCCGACCCGGAACGGGCTCGCGGAGTACGACCGAGCGGTCGGGGTCCTGCTCGACGAGCTCGAGCAGCTGGAGGCGGTCGAGATCACGGCGCCCGACGCGCCCCAGGCATCCGAGCTGCGCGCGATGGTCGACGAGTACCTCGCGGGCTATCGTCCGGCCCTGGCGCTGTACGAGAGCGACCGCGCCGGCTTCGACGAGGCCCACGATGCCGGCCTCGCACAGCTCGCCGACCTTCTCGACGAGGCGGCAGTCCTCGATGCCCTGGGTGAGGACCTGGCGGCGGATGCGCTCCAGGACGTCGAGCGAACGACCTCCACCGCGACCGTGCTGCTCCTGGCGGTCATGCTCGTCGTCCTCGTGGCTGCCGTCGTGTTGACGGTGGCCGCCCTGCGCGTGCTTCGGCAGCAGCGCGAGCTGCAGGTCGCACAGCAGGAGACGGCCACCGCGCTCGCGCGCGCCCTGCGTACGCGCACCGACTTCATCGCCGATGCATCGCATGAGCTCAGGACCCCCTTGACGGTGCTTCGCGGCAATGCCGAGGTCGGCCTCGTCGAAGGCACCGACCACTGTGGCCACGAGCCGGTGCTGCGGGAGATCGTGGCCGAGTCCGAGCGCATGACGCGGCTGGTCGAGGACCTGCTCCTGCTTGCCCGCTTCGACGCCGGCAGCGTGCCCCTGCAGGCCGTCGACGTCGACGTCGAGCTCTGGCTGGCCGACGTCGCAGCCCGTGCCGAGATGCTGGCGCGCGCTCGCGGCGTCTCGCTGGCACTCGACCTGACCGCGACCGGCCGTGCCTGCCTGGACGCGGAGCGCATGCAGCAGGTGGTGCTGGTGCTCGTGGACAACGCGGCCAAGTTCAGCCCAGCCGGAGGCACCGTCGAGCTGTGCGCCTGCGCCCCCGGTGACTTCATCGAGATCGAGGTGGCCGACCGTGGTCCCGGGATCCCGGAGGAGATCCGCCCCGATGTCTTCGAGCGGTTCTACCGCGCCGAGCACACACGGGTGCAGCAGGGCGGCGGCGCCGGCCTCGGACTGTCGATCGCCAAGGCCATCGTGGACGCCCACGGTGGTCGGATCGAGGCACGTTCCCGCGCCGGGGGCGGCACGACGATGTGGGTGTCGGTGCCCCGGGCGGCCCGCGCTGCGACGCTTCAGCCCGACGCGCGAAAGCGGTAGCCGGCCCCGCGCACGGTCTCGATGACCGACGGCCCGCCGGGCGAGTCCACCTTGCCGCGCAGGTAGCGCACATAGACGTCGACGATGTTCGACTGGGGGTCGAAGTCGTACTCCCACACGCTGGCCAGGATCTGCGCCCGTGAGAGCACCTGGTCCGGGTGCCGCATGAAGTACTCGAGGAGGGCGAACTCGCGCGTCGAGAGGTCGATGGCTGTCGTCGTCGCGGAACGCCCGACGGCTCAGCAGGTCGAGCCTCACCTCGCCGATCTCGATGGCGTCCGAGCTGCGCTGGTCGGCTCGCCGCGTGAGGGCGCGCAGGCGCGCCAGCAGCTCATCGAGCGCGAACGGCTTGGTCATGTAGTCGTCGGCCCCGAGGTCGAGGGCGCGGACCTTCTGGTCCAGGGCGTCGCGTGCCGTCAGCACCAGCACCGGCTTCTCCCGGCGCGCCTGGCGCAGCTTCTCGAGGGCGTCGAGCCCGTCGAGGCCGGGCAGCGAGAGGTCGAGGATGACCAGCCCGATCTCCGGCTCCAGGGCCATCTCCAGGCCGTCGTCACCCCGGTCGGCGAGCGAGACCTGGTAGCCCTGGGCAGTCAGGGCCCGCTCCAGGAAGGAGGCGATCTTCTCGTCGTCCTCGACGACCAGGATGCGCATCCCCGCTGCGGGCTCGCCGGCCGCTAGCGGGCGCCGAGCATGTGCTCGATGGCCAGCTGGTCGAGGCGCCCGTAGGACATCGAACGCTTGCCCAGTGCGACCGCGTCGATCTCCTCGGCGCGCAGCGCCTCGATGGTCTCGCCGTCGCTCATGGTCGGCGTGTCGAGCTCGTCCACCCGCGCAGCCTTCAGCGCCTCCTGCACCTCGGGGTCGGCGCGGAAGGCAGCGGCGCGCTCCTTCAGGATCAGGTACGTGCGCATGTTGGCCTCTGCCGTGACCCAGACGTCGTCGCCGATCTCGGTGCGCAGGGGCTTGTAGTCGAAGTGGCGCGGGCCGTCGTAGCCGCCGTTCTCGAGCAGGTCGACGAGGTAGAACGCGCCCTGCAGGTCGCCGTGGCCGAAGACGAGGTCCTGGTCGTACTTGATGCCGTGCTGGCCGTTGAGGTCGATGTGGAAGAGCTTGCCCTGCCAGAGCGCCTGGGCCACACCGTGCACGAAGTTGAGGCCCGCCATCTGCTCGTGGCCGACCTCCGGGTTGAGGCCGACCATCTCGCTGTGCTCGAGCGTCTCGATGAAGGCCATCGCGTGGCCGATGGTCGGCAGGAACATGTCGCCGCGCGGTTCGTTGGGCTTGGGCTCCAGGGCGAAGCGGATGTCGTAGCCCTGGTCGATGGCGTACTGGCACAGGATGTCGAACGCCTCCTTGAAGCGATCGAGCGCTGCCGCCAGGTCCTTGCTGCCGTCCACCTCGGCACCCTCGCGGCCACCCCAGAAGACGTACGTCTGCGCACCCAGCTCGGCGGCCAGGTCCAGGTTGCGCATGACCTTCTGCAGCGCGAAGCGGCGCACCCCGCGGTCATTGGCGGTGAACGCGCCGTCCTTGAAGACCGGGTGCGTGAACAGGTTGGTGGTCAGCATCGGCGCGACCATGCCGCTCTTGTCGAGCGCATCCCTGAAGCGGCGGATGTGCTCTGCACGCGCACCGTCCTCCGAGCCGAAGGGGATGAGGTCGTCATCGTGGAAGGTGACGCCCCACGCGCCCAGGTCGGCCAGGCGGTAGACGGCCTCGACGGGGTCGAGCGGCGGGCGCGTGGCATCACCGAAGGGATCGCGCGCCTGGTACCCCACGGTCCAGAGCCCGAAGCTGAACTTGTCAGCCTTGGTCGGTCGGTAGTCGCCCATCTTGGCACCTCCTCTGTGCGCCACCGACAACGGTGGCACGCCCCCAGGGGGCTACGTTCGATCGCGCAGTCGCGCCACCCAGATCTTCCTCTGCCGGCCACCGGCGAGCCCAGTCGGCGCTGACGAAATCATGGTACTCGTGTGTCTGCGCGCCCGGCGCCACCGGGGGCTCGATGAGCGCCTCGATCTCGAACCCGTGACGACGCAGCAGAGCGATCCAGTCGCCGTGTCCCAGGTTGTACTCCGTGCCCTCCTCGTCGGGCCACCGGATGCTGTGCATGCCGAACTGCGGCCGCTGCAGGCGCTCCGACACGTGGCCGGTATCGGGCGAGCAGAGGTAGACCAGCACGGAGTTGGTCAGGAACACCAGCCGGCCGCCCGGTCGCAGCAGGCGCGCCGCCTCGGGGATCCACAGGTGGGGGTCGGCCCACAGCGACGCGCCGTACTCGGACAGGACGATGTCGACAGGCTGTCATCAGGCAGCGGCACGTGCTCGCCGGCGCCCTCGATGAGTGGGAACTCGATGCCCGTCTTCGCCTGCAGGCGGCGTGCGGTCGCGAGCTGGGCCGGCGTGGGGTCGACGCCGACCGGCCGGGCGCCGCGTCGTGCCAGCCAGGCGCTGAAGTAGGCCACGCCACAGCCGAGCTCCAGGATGTCCTTGCCGGCCACGTCGCCGAGTGGCGAGCCGATGTCCTCGTCGCGGATGCCGAACTGGCCCCAGGTGATGTGCTCGGCGTTCCACGCCTCCTCGGCGCTGGCGTCACCGTATTCGCGGTTGACACGGGTCCATTGCGCGACGTTGCCGGCGATCGAGGCGCGGACGGCCGCGGTCGACGAAGGGCGGGTATCGGTGGCGTCGGACATTCGGCTCCTCTGACGCTTCGGGGGACGGGGAGAGGCTAGCGGGGATCGTCGTCCTCCGGGGACTCAAGCTGTCGGCGGGCGAGCGCGATGAGGCCGCCGCACACGACGCCGGCGACGGCGAAGATGACGAACCAGTCGCCCAGCGCCGCCGGTGGTCGAGCGATCAGCGCTGCCGCCAGCAGCAGCGGCGGGCCGGCCGCTGCCAGCAGGCCGGCACCGGCTGCACGTTGACGCCGGCGCCCGCCACGAGGCAGCCGCTCCGCCAGGCCGGCCACGCCGATGACGCCCAGGACCATCGCTGCGGCCAAGCAGCAACGATGCCAGGATGGTCATCTCCATGGCTGCAGTGTCGCCCACTCGCGCTACCCTGTGTGGCGATGTCTGGCGCTGCGCACCCACATGTCGTCATCATCGGCGGCTTCCTCACCGAGGCTGTGCAGTACCGGCCCCTGCGTGCGCGGCTGCTCGACGTGGGTGCCGAGCGCGTCAGCATCGCGCCTGTCCACTGCCCGACTGGGCCGTCATGGGCTTCGCCGGCATGGGTCCGCTGCTGCTCCGTGGCGCTCGCGCCATCCGCGAGGCACGGCGGGCCTCACCCGATCCGCTCATCGTCATCGGCCACTCGATGGGCGGCATCATCGCCCGCCTGGCCATGGCACCGCACGGTCTCGACGGCCGCTTCGCGGGCGTGGCTGACGACGTCGGCTGCCTGGTCACGCTGGGCACACCGCACCGCTTCGATCCGCGCGTGCCCTGGCGCCATCCGGGCCAGCGCGCGACCGCGCATCTCGAGGCGGTCAGCCCCGGCGCCTACTTCGCGCCGACGACGGGGTACGTCTCGGTGGGCTCGACGCTCGTGCGACCCTCACGCCGGGCGCTGACCAGCTCCGCGCTGGCCCGGCTCAACGCCGTGCTGCGCGCCATGGTCGGTGAGACGCCCGGGGTCGCCGGGGACGGACTGGTGGGCAGCGACCGCAGCCGGCTTGATGGTGCGCGGCACCTCGAGTACGCCGACGTGCTCCACGGGTTGCTCTTCGGACCGTGGTACGGCGACGCCGCGGTGGTCGAGCGCTGGTGGCCGGTCGCAGTGGAGGAGTGGCAGGCCGCGTTGGAGGCGCGCTGCGCGCGGCCAGCGGCGTCAGCCGGCGGGGAGGATCGTCGCCAGCTGGGACTTCATCCCTGACTCGGTGAAGGGGCCCAGGCTGAACGCCTGCACGATCCCCTCCGCGTCCACGTAGAACGAGGTCGGCAGCCCCACGCCGAGGTAGTCGCTCCAGGCGACATCGTCGGGGTCCAGCAGGATCGGCCAGGTCGCGCCCTGGTCGGCGGTGAAGGCACGTGCGCCCTCCGCCGCGTCGGCATGGAGGACGCCCAGGATCTCCAGGCCGGCGTCGGCGTGCTCGGCGTAGGCCTCCACCATCAGCGGGAACTCCTCCCGGCAGGGTGGGCACCACGTCGCCCAGAAGTTGATGAGGACCGGCCGTCCGCGCAGCGACGAGAGCGTGACCCGCTCGCCGTCAAGCGTGACCAGGTCGATCTCCGGCGCGGGCTTGCCAGAGAGCGGGTGACCGCCCACGACCGTCGAATCGACATCTTCGTCGCCACCGCCCAGCGGCGGTAGCAGCAGCAGCGAGATCGCGACGATGGCGACGATGGCGATCCCGACGACCAGGATCGCGCGCCGGGTTCGGCGGTCGGGCGCCTCAGCCACCACTGCCCGGCAGCAGCGAGATGAGCCACGGCAGCAGCGTCAGCACCAGGGCCAGGCCACCGACCGTGAAGTAGACCGGGATGAGTCGATGCGGCCAGGCCTTCTCGGGATCACGGTCGGCCTGCGAGGGGTGGCCGTGCTCCTCGATATCGTCGAGCTCCTTGTTGGCGTCCAGCAGCCAGCCGATGACGGCGATGACGGCCATGATGGCGCCGCCGATGAACATGGCCGGGCCGAAGATCAGCCCCGATGCCAGGAACAGCAGTCCCGCCGGTGCCAGCAGCGGCCAGGCCGACGGGCCCGGCAGGTGCATGCCCTCGGGCGGCTTCAGGGCCCAGCCCGGCAGCTCGCCCACGGCCTCACCGGCAGCCATGCCCGCCCGCCTCTACCTGCACGTACTCGCGGTTGGCGTCGAGGTACCAGCCGACGATGCCGACGACCGCGATGACCAGTCCCAGGCCCAGGATGGCGGCGTTGACGATCGACTCCAGCGGTCCCAGTGCCAGGCTGAAGAGGATGAACAGCAGACCGGCCGGCGCCACGAAGGGCCAGAGCGAGGGACCGGGCAGATGCATGTCCTCGGGCTTGCGCCCGGCCGGGATGGGCCGGGGCACGCGCGACCGATTGCCGTCTGCGTTGCGCAGCCACATCCAGGCGATGGCCCCCACGACGGCCAGGATGCCGAGGGCCACCAGCAGTGGCAGGTAGGCGATGAGGTCGTTCCAGACCGGGATGATGACCTGGGCGATGATCTCGAGGATGCCGGTCCAGATCTCGGTGAGCATCAGGCGTTCCGTCCGCTAGCGCTGTCTTGCTGTGACCATCCTAGTGGGCACGCTACAGGTCGCGTGCGCCGCGCAGGATCACCAGCATGCCGAAGCCCATCGACAGGCCCAGAGCCAGCAGCAGCACGAAGCCGGCTGCCTCCTCGGAAGCGGCGCCGGTGCGGATCGTGGGCCAGACGACGTAGATGAGCGCGACGATGATGGGCACGGCGCCCAGGACGACCGCGGCACGGGTACCACTCATGCGATCCACCCTACTGGATGATGTAGATGGTGAGGAACAGCAGCACCCAGACCACGTCGACGAAGTGCCAGTAGTAGTGCACCGCCTCCACCGCCACGTGATGCTGCTTGCTGAACTGGCCTGCGAGGCCGCGCGAGAGGATCACCGCCAGGCCGATGACGCCGCCGATGACGTGAGCTCCGTGGAAGCCCGTCAGGGAGTAGAAGAGCGTGCCGTAGATGGTGCTGTTGATGCCGAAGTCGTGCTCGGTCAGGAGCAGCGCGTACTCCGAGGCCCACAGCACCAGGAACAGCAGGCCCAGGATGAGCGTGAGCGCGATGCCCCGGTTCATGCCGGTGCGGTCGCCCTGGCGGATGCGCATCGTGGCCACCTGCATCGTCACCGAGCTCGTCAGCAGGATGATGGTCATGATGATGGGCAGGAAGGGGAACTTGAAGGCGTCGATGAAGTCGAAGCCCTCTGGCGGGAAGACCGGCACCGTGGCCTTGGCGTTGAAGTAGGCCGCGAACAGCGCCGCGAAGAACATCACCTCGCTGGCGATGAACAGCATCATCCCCAGCAGGGCGGGGTCCATGCCGCCGCGCTTGGTGTCGTGGCCGATGGCCTCCTCGTCGCGCTGCGGCTCGAGCACGTCGGTGTTGGCGGTCATGACGCGGCACCCCCGGTCTCAGGCTTGTGCTCGGGCGTCGGGCCGTGTCCCACACCCGGGTACTTCTCGTCGAACCAGGGCCGCTCGGAGGTGACCGCCGGCAGCGAGTCGAAGTTCCACGGCGGCGGCGGGCTGGTGGTGGCCCACTCCAGCGAGTTCGCGTCCCACGGGTCGCTCTCGTGCTCCATCGGCTTGCGCAGCGTGGTGAACACGTTCCACAGGAAGGGCAGCACGCTGGTGGCGATGAGGAAGGCGCCGATGGTGGAGATGAAGTTCAGCTGCGTCCAGCCGGCGTTGCCGGAGTAGTCGGGGATGCGCCGGATCATGCCGTCGAGGCCCAGCATGTGCTGCGGGAAGAAGGCCAGGTTGGTGCCGATGAAGAGGATCCAGAACTGGAACTTGCCCAGGCGCTCGTCGAGACGACGCCCGGCCATCTTGGGGAACCAGTAGAAGAGCGCGGCGAAGATGGCGAAGACCGCGCCGGCGACCAGCACGTAGTGGATGTGCGAGACCACCCAGTAGGTGTCCTGCACCATGAAGTCGAAGGGCACCACCGCGAGGAAGGCGCCATCGAGGCCGCCGATGAGGAACAGCGCGATGAAGCCGACCGCGTACAGCATGGGCGTGTCGAAGCGCAGGTGGCCGCCCCACATCGTGGCCAGCCAGTTGAAGAACTTCACGCCGGTGGGGACGGCGATGAGGAAGGTGAAGAAGCTGAAGAACGGCAGGAAGACCTGGCCGGTGGTGAACATGTGGTGGGCCCAGACGGTGAAGCCGAGGGCGCCGATGGCGGCGGTGGCGATGACGAAGGCCTTGTAGCCGAAGAGCGGCTTGCGGCTGAAGACCGGCAGGATCTCGCTGATCACGCCGAAGGCCGGCAGGATCAGGATGTAGACCTCCGGGTGGCCGAAGAACCAGAAGATGTGCTGCCAGAGGATGGGGCTGCCGCCGGCTGCCGGGTCGAAGAAGCCGCCGCCGTAGTTGCGGTCGATGAAGATCATGATCAGGCCGGCCGCGATGACGGGCAGCGAGAAGAGCAGCAGCACCGCGGTCACCAGCGTCGTCCAGGTGAACATGGGCATGCGCAGCAGGCCCATGCCGGGCGCGCGCATCTTGAAGATCGTGACCATGAAGTTGATGGCGCCGAAGATGGAGCTGAAGCCGAGGACCACGAGGCCCAGCAGCAGCAGGTCCACGCCGGTCGCCGGCACGCGCACCGACAGCGGCACGTAGAGCGTCCAGCCGGTGGGCGCGCCACCGAAGGCGAAGGCGCTGACGATGAGGATGGCGCCGACCACGAGCATCCAGAAGGAGAGGGCGTTGATGCGCGGGAACGACATGTCCGCGGCGCCGAGCTGCAGCGGCACGATGTAGTTCGCCAGGCCCGTGGTCATGGGCATCACGAACAGGAAGATCATCATCACCGCGTGCATGCCGAAGAGCTGGTTGTAGGTGGCCTCGTCGATGAACTGCAGGCCCGGCACGGCCAGCTCGGTGCGGATGCCCAGTGCCAGCACGCCACCCAGCATGAAGAAGCGTGAAGGCGGTGACGATGTACATCACGCCGATCTTCTTGTGGTCGGTCGTGGTCAGCCACTCGATGACGGTGGAGCGGCGACTCACGTGCGTGCCCGCGTGGGCGGTGGCGGTGCCCATCAGGCGGCCTCCTCGCTCGTCTCGTCGGTAGCGTCTGCGTCGGTCTCCGGCTCGCTCGTGGCGGGCGGGCTGTCGGTCCCGGTCCCCTCGTCGGCCGCAGCGCCATCCGCGGACCCGGTCCCGTCGGCAGTCTCAGCTGCGGCGGTCGCGGGAGCACCACCAGATTGCTCGGCCAGCCAGGCGTCGTACTCGGCCTGCTCCACGGCGCGGATGGTGAAGAACATGCGGCCGTGGCTCAGGCCGCAGAACTCGGCGCACTGACCGCCGTAGACACCCGGCTCCACGATGGTGATCTCGAACTCGTTGGTGTGGCCGGGGAAGGCATCACGCTTGAAGAAGAACGCCGGCACGTAGAACGAGTGGATGACATCCAGCGCCTGCACCCGGAAGCGGATGGGCACGTCCACGGGCAGGACGGCCTCCTGCTTGGGTGGCGGGGGCGGGTCTGCCGGGTCTGGGTTCGGGGTGGACGCCAGCGAGGGGCTGAAGTTCACCATGACACCGGTCTCCCCGTACTTGTCGGTAGCGGGGTCATACACCGCCGGATCCATGTACTTGAAGGTCCAGCCGAACTGGAACGCGTCGACGTCGACGACGACGGCGGGGTCATCGCTCTTGGAGTCGATGTCGGTCAGCACGATCGCCGAGCCGATGAAGAGGACGGTCACGATGAGCGCGGGGATGGCCGTCCAGATGATCTCGAGCTTGTTGTTGCCGTGGACCTGCTCGGGCAGATCGGCGTCCTTGTCCTTGCGCCGGAAGCGCCAGGCCATGAAGAGCAGCAGGCCCTCGATGAGGATGAAGATGACGACAGCGATGAGGAAGATGGGCAGGTACAGCCCGGCCGAGGCGATGCCCTCGGTGGTCACCACGTCGTGCGGGAAGCCGATGCCGTTGGTGGTCTCGCCGAAGAGGCTTGGGCTCCCCGCGTCGCTGGTCGGGTTGTTGTTCGCCTGCTCGGCGCACGCGGCGACGATGAGGCCGATCGCCGGGATCATGGCGAGCTTGGCAAGGCGACCCCGCAGGCCGCCGGATGCCTGGATACGCAAGGACTCTCCCCCGTGTCTGTGTTCCCTTCTCAGGACCGGGATACTATAGCGGTCGAATGCGTATTTGCGTGCGCCCGTCCGGGAGCAGGGACAACGCTCCCGGAGCGCACCGAGAGACCCCCCGTCTCGGATCATCTCGCCTGGCGCCGCTGACGGCCGGTGCAGCCGTGCTGCTGCTGCCGGCGGCCGTGGCTGCCCACGGACAGGTGCCGGTCGAGCCGACCCCGGCGATCCTCGTCGAGGGCTGGTCGTTCCTGGTGGACGTGTGGCTGCCGGTCATCCTCATGGCGCTGGTCTACTGGCAGGCGCGCAGCATGGTCAACCGCCGGCACCCTGCCAACCCGGTGCCGCGCTGGCGGCTGTGGTCGTGGCTGGCTGGCCTCGGCGCGATCATCCTGGCGCTGGCCTCGCCCATCGAGTTCTACGACACCACGCTCTTCTCGGTGCACATGGTGCAGCACCTGCTGCTGTCGTTCGTGGCGGCGCCGCTGCTCGTGCTTGCTGCGCCCATCACGCTGCTGCTTCGCGTGGCCTCGCCGGCCGCGCGACGGCGCTGGATCCTGCCGGTGCTCAACTCGCGGGTGGTGCGGCGTGATCTCGCAGCCGCTGGTGGCCTGGGCCCTGTTCGCCGCGGTGATGTGGTTCACCCACTTCTCCCCGCTCTTCGACGCCGCGCTGGAAGACTTCACGCTGCATCGACTGGAGCACGCGCTGTTCCTCGTCTCGGCGCTGCTGTTCTGGTGGCCGGTCATCGGGGCCGACCCCAGCCCGCACCGCATCGGCTACGGCGGCCGCGTCCTGTACCTGGCGGTGGGCATGCCGCTGTCGCTCGTTCCTGGGACTGGTGATCTTCTCGGCGCCGACGGTGCTGTACCCGCACTACGCGACCCTGGAGCGCAGCTGGGGCCCGACGCCGTTACAGGACCAGCAGTGGGCCGGCGGCATCATGTGGGCCGGCGGTGACGCGGCCTTCGTGGTGGCGTTGCTGCTGACGGTCGGCGGCCTGGATGCGCCACGAGGAGCGCAAGGCGGTGCGGGAGGACGCGCGCCTCGCTCGACAGCGGGCGGCGCGAGAGGCGGTCGCCTCGCCGACCGCGATGCCGCGACAGCCGGTCGCCTCGGTCCCACCGGTCGCTGCCATCGTGCCCGCCGTGCCCGCCGAGGAGTCGCCCCCGGCGTAGACCGGCGGGTGGTGGCGTGGGGTCGGCGGATGCGGCGCGGGGTCGACGGGATGCGGCCCGCCGAGGTCAGTGGCCGGGACCGCCGCTGTCGTCGAGCTGGGTCACCACCAGGCGCTCGCCCTCCTGCCTGTAGGTCACCACGATGAGGTCGCCGATGACCTGGTGCTCAGCCAGGTGCGGCGCCGGGAACTCGGCCCGGAACTCGAGCGACGAGGTGTCGAAGGTCAGCGTCTCACCATCGGTGGTGAGCAGCCGAAAGCTGTCCACGCGGCCAAGGCCGGGCGAGTCGACACCCACCACGATGCCGGTCTGCTGCCGCAGCGTCGGTTCACAGGCGGTGACCGCCGACAGCACGAGGCCGGCCAGCAGCAGCCAGAGCAACGCCGCCGACACACGCCCGGCGCCCACCCCCGGTGGCACTAGAGCGGGATGAAGACGGCGACGTCGAGGATGATCAGCGCGAACAGCGCCGTCAGGTAGGTGATCGAGTACTTGTAGATGCGCACCGCGCGGGCATCGGTCCCTTCGCGGGCCATGGCGAAGGCCTGGAACAGGAACAGGCCGCCCAGCACCAGCGCGCCGGCGAGGAAGAGCAGGCCCATCTGGGCGACAGCGAAGAAGACCAGCGTGATGGCCACCATCAGCACGGTGTAGAGGGCGATCTGGTGGGTGGTCTCGCGCACGCCGTGGGTCACCGGCAGCATGGGCACGTCGGCCGCCGCGTAGTCGCCACGGATCCGCAGCGCCAGCGCCCAGAAGTGGGGTGGCGTCCAGTAGAAGACGATGGCGAAGAGGAACAGCGCCGGCAGGGAGATGTCGCCGGTGACCGCAGCCCAGCCGATGAGCGGTGGCAGCGCACCGGCCGCACCACCGATGACGATGTTCTGCGGCGTCGTCCGCTTCAGCACCATGGTGTAGATCGACGACGTAGAAGGCGACGGCCAGCAGGGTCAGGAAGGCTGCCACGAGGTTGGTGGTGAATGCCAGCCAGGTGAACGAGATGACCGTCAGGATGAGCCCGAACATGAGCGCGTCCTCCGGCGCGATGGCATGCGCCGGCAGCGGTCGTCGTTGCGTGCGGATCATCAGCTGGTCGATGTCGCGGTCGATGTAGTTGTTGATGGCGTTGGCCGCACCGGCTGCGAGCGAGCCGCCGATGAGCGTGGCGATGACCAGCCAGGCGAAGGTGGCCGGGTCGAGGCCATCCGTGAAGCGCCACGCCAGCACCATGGCCGGCACCGTCGTGACCAGCAGCAGCTCGATGATGCGTGGCTTGGTGAGGGCGATGTAGGCGCGCACCTTGTCCCGCCGCGTGATGGCGAGGCCGGACGGCGTGGCCGAGACCGCGTGTGAGATCCCGGCCCCGGCGGCTCCCGGTGCCTCCGGCGCATGCTCGCCCACCGCCGCATCCTCTGGCGCTGCGGCGGTGGACTGGAGCGGCTGTGCCACCGTGGCGCGCGCGCTGTACCAGCCGTAGAGTGCGGCACTCAGCATCAGGGCCCAGATGAGCGAACCCAGCGACAGGTGCAAGGACACCGCCCACGGTTCCAGTGTCGTCCAGATCTGCAGCGCGCCGACGACGATCTGGACGGCGTAGAGCGCGGCCGCCGTGCCCACCAGGCCCAGCATCGTCTCTGCACCCGGCACCTCACCGTCGGTCTCGCGACGTCGAACCGCGCGCCAGACGACGACGGTGGTGACGAGGACGATGACCGCCGTGATGGCCGCCACGATACGGTGCGAGAACTGACGCATCTGCAGGTTGGAGAGCGTCGGATCGTCGGAGAAGACCGGGATGAGCTGACCGTCGAAGAGGGGCCACTCGGGGAAGATTAGCGCCGCACATCCGGCCGCACCGCGGTCGACGCCCGGGCACGTGGTCTCGGCGCCGAAGAGCAGCACGGTGAAGACGGAGATGGCCGCGAAGCCCACGAGCAGCGGGATGCGCAGCGAGGCGCCGCGTGCCGGCAGCACCGCCGGGAAGCGCGAGCGGATGAGCACGAACAGGAAGACGCCCAGCAGGATCATGGCCGTGGCCAGGTGGGCCAGCACGGTTTCGGCCGAGTTGTTCATGTCCACGGTGACCTTGCCCAGGTAGGCCTGGAAGCCGACGATGCCGAGAGCCACCACCGACCCCACCACCACCGAGCGCGTCGCACGCTGGGTGCGGAAGGCGGAGACGATCAGCCCCAGCACGAGGAACCCGATGATCACGCCCCACCAGCGATGGATCGACTCGAGCCAGGCGGCGGTGTCGCCGATCGGGGGGATGACCTGACCGTGACACAGCGGCCAGTCGGGGCAGCCCATGCCCGAGCCGGTGCTGCGGACGATGACCCCGATCACGACCATGATCCAGGTCGCGATGACAGAGGCGAGCGCCAGCTTCTGGAAGCCGGTAAGTCGAAGGTTCATGGACAGCGCTGATCGTACCAAGGCTCGAGCGTGATCGTGGTGCAGGAGGCTGGGCGTGAGCCGGGCGAGTCGGGCCGTCGCGGCGAACTCGGCCCAACGGCGGTACCTTGAGCGCGATGCGTCCACCTGTCCGGCGCCACCTGGCGCCCCTCGCCGTCGTCCTGCTCATCGCTGTCGCCTGCTCGACCGACTCGACCGTCTCGCCCTCGCCCGTGGCGGAGGCCGAGGAAGGCAGCGTCACCCTCGCTCGTGCCGAGGTGCCTCTGTGCGCCGAGGGCGCTGCCGTTGCCGGTGACATCCCCGGATGGCCTCTCGCCGGCTCAGCTGATGCGCAGTTCCTGCCGGTGCTGATGTCGTCGCTGGTCACGGCCGGGCCCAACCGCTTCCTCTACAACGTGCTCGATCCAGCCTATCGTCAGCTGGCGGCGCCCGACGTCGCGAGCACGGTCGACTTCTACGCCCTCGAGCGCGACCCTCAGAAGGCCACCGATCGCGTGGAGGCGGCCTACCTCAGCTCGGGCCTCGGGCGAGGGCTCTACCGTGCCACGACCGAGTTCGACTGCGTGGGCGAGTGGGGGGCGGAGATCTCCATCCGCCTGGCCGACGGCTCGAGCGTGAGCGAGCGGCTGCGCTTCGCGGTCCATCCTCTCGGCAGCACGCCCGCCATCGGCGAGCCGGTGCCGCTGTCGGACAGCCTCACCGCGACCGCGCCAGAGGAGGTCGCGAGCATCTCGACCGACCTGAACCCTTACCTCGCGGCCTACGACAAGACCGTCGCCGAGACGGTCACCTCCGGTCGGCCGTCCCTGGTCTTCTTCGCCACGCCAGCCTTCTGCCAGACCGGCTTCTGCGGCCCCACCGTAGAGCTGGTCAAGTCCGTCGCCCGCGAGTACGAGGGTGCCGTCGAGTTCGTCAACATCGAGCCGTACGAGCTGCACATGACCGATAACGGCCTGCAGCCGCTGCTCGACGAGGCCGGACGGCTGCAGCCGGTGACGGCTGCGGTCGAGTACGGCATCCCCGTCGAGCCGTACCTCTTCGTCGTCGACGCAGAGGGCCGGGCCTTTGCCAAGTTCGAGGGCATCGTGGGTGGTGACGAGCTTCGCGCGGCCATCGAGGACGTGCTCGCCGCCGCCTGAGAGCACGGGCCATGCAGCGCCGCCGGCAACGAGGGCCGCAGGCGCGTCAGGGCCCCGCGGACCTCACGCGCCGCCTGCCGCGATCGCGGCGAGGAGGCAGCGCGCTGCCGCTCAGCTCCCGCGGGTCATCGATGCCGCGTCCGGCACACCACTCCAGGAGGTCGTCCCCGAGGCGACCGGGCAGGAACGGATCGGCGAGCGCTGCGGTCGCGATGCCCACGGCCGTCGCGCCCGCGGCGAGGTAGTCGAGCACGTCCCCGAGAGAGCTGATACCGCCGATGCCGATGACCGGCACGCGCACGACCTGCGAGATCTCGTACACCACGCGCAGCCCCACCGGCTTGATGGCGGGGCCTGACAGGCCGCCGTAGGCCGTGCCCAGGTGGGCACGCCGACGGTCGTGCGCCAGCGTCAGGGCGGGGAGGGGAGCGATGGCGCTGATGGCATCGGCACCTGCCGCCGCCACGGCGCGCGCGACACTGCGCGCATCGGGCACGTCGGCCGGCAGCTTGACGATCAGCGGCAGCTCGGTGGCGGCGCGTGCGGCCACGGTGGCGACCTCTGCGGCAGCCACATCGTGCCCGATGGGTGCCGCGGTGCGTCCGCGGTCCGGGCCGGCCAGGTTCAGCTCGATGCCGGCGACGTCCGGCTGCATCTCGAGCGCGCGGGCGAGCGCTGCGATGTCCTCGACCGTGTCGGCGTAGATGCTGACGACGACCGGCACCTCCGACGCCGCCCAGCGCGCGGACTGGCGGCGCAGGACCGCGTCGAGCCCCGGGTTCTGTAGCCCGACCGAGCTGAGCAGCCCGTCGGGGAGCGCCACCATCCGCGGCGGACGGTTGCCCGGGCGCGCGTCACGTGTGACGCTGCGCGTGACGATGGCGCCCGGCGTCTGGTCGCCGACGACCTCGAGCAGCTCGTTGCCGTAGCCGGCGCCGCCGGCCGCGACCAGCACCGGGTGGCGCACGCGCAGCCCGCCCGATCGCTGTGGAGCGAGGTCGATGCTCACCGGTCTGCCGCCCAGCGCAGCTCGTCCGCGGCGAACGCGGGGCCCTCCCGGCAGACCCGCGCCGGCCCGTCGGCACCCTCGGTCACGCAGCCCAGGCAGACGCCCAGCGCGCAGCCGGCGTCATGCGGCAAGGCTATCTGCAACCAGGCCCGCCGCCGTGCCGCCGCCCTGGTGACCTCGGTCCGGCGGCCCCGCTTGCGGCCCAGTCGTGCCACGCCCATGCGTGCATCGCGACCACTGGCCACTCCGGCCAGTCGCCCCAGCAGCGCCTCTGAGCCAGCGGCGAAACACTGGTCCGCCCAGGCCTCATAGCGGCCCACCAGATCGACCACGCTGCCGCGATGACCCAGCGAGCCGTCGGCGGTCGCGACGACGTACTCGGCCTCGTCCGGCAGCAGCGACGACGGCAGCACCTCGGACACGTTCGCCACACCCAGCAGGACCGTCACCTGGCGCCCGCTGGCGACCGCCTCGTCGACGCAGGCACGCACGCGCGCGACGCCCTCGCCATCGGCCACCACCAGCAGGAAGCGGCTGCGGGCATCGACCTCGAAGCTGCGCCCCAACGGGCCTTCGAACGTGGCCTGGTCTCCAGGGCGAAGTGCCGTCAACCCCGCGGCTGCCGCGGCACCATCGATGCCTTCGGCGAGGAGCAGCGACACGCGGCCGGCCGCCCGGTCGAAGCCAGCCACGGGGATGGCCGGAAGCAGCAGTCCCGGCCGGCGCGGCGCCACGACGTAGATGAACTGGCCCGGCTGGACCTGCCGGGCGATGTCGGCTGCCTGCCAGGTGAGCAGGTACCGGCCCGGCAGGACCTCGCGTCTCTCGAGGAGGCTGACCTCTTCGCCGCGGCTACGGTTCGGAGCGCTCGTCGCCCGCCGCCCCGTCGTCGGCCGCAGCGGCATCGCCATCTCCGAGCTCGGGTGCGACCTCCGGCCAGGCGTCCGCGATGGCCTCGGCCAGGTCACCGAAGAGGTCCGTGGGGTCGTAGAACTGGACCAGGTCGTCGGGCGTGGTGAGAGCCTGCCACTCGGGCTCTCCCTCGGCATCGTCGTCACGTTCGGGCACGACCTCGCCCTCGAAGGCGCCGGTGCCGCGGAACCAGAGACGCTCGTCCTCGTCCTCCACGACCTTGCTGTCGCCGAGTACCTCGGCGACCTTGGCGGCGACGTCCTGGAAGTCGTCGAGCAGCTGCGCCTGGTCCAGCTGGCTGCGCTCCTGGAACGTCAGTGCCAGGTCGTAGAGCAGCCGCGCCGCGTCGGGCTTGTCAGCCGGTGTGCGGATGTCGTAGATCCAGTCGTCGTCGTCATCATCGAGCGCGGCATCCGCGTCGTCGGCCGCAGCGTCGTCAACCTCCTGCGAGGTCGAAGCGTCGTCGTCAGCCCCGTCCTCGTCGGCCTCCTCGCCCGCGAGCCCCGCCTCGTCACGGGCGGCATCGGCGAAGGCGGCGTACAGGTCGGCGAGGTTGTAGATCTCGACCAGCTCCGCGGCGTCCTCGATCTCCTCGGTCTCGGTGACCCACTCGCCCGATTCGTCCTGGAAGCGTGTGCGTGAGCGGAAGGTGCCATCGTCGCCCACCGAGAGGTACTCGGGCTCCTCGTCGATGAGCACAAGGCCACCGAGCTCCTCCAGCCGCGCCTTGTTGGCGGCGAGGAAGTCGACGAAGTCACGTCCGGCCTCCTCGAGGAAGGCATCGTGCTTCCGGCTTGCCTCCGCGGCCAGCTCGGTGAGTGCCGCTACACGCTGCTCTTCGTCCATCTGTCGGTCCTCGTGGTCGTGCGCTAGGGGATGAATTCCAGGTCGGCGGTCATGCGTTCGCGCAGGATCATCACGTGGTGTCGCTCGAACATCCACTCGCCGGCGCGATGGCCGATGGCGCGGGAGCGTGGATCACCTTCGAGCTTGTCGATGGTCTCGTAGTCCGGGATCTCAAGGAGCATGACGTTGTCGAAGTCCCAGCCATAGGCCACGTTGTACCAGCCGAGGAACCGCATCCCGAAGTCCTGCTCGTAGCGCTCGACCTGCTTGGGGAAGAGCTTCTGCATGAAGAACTTGAAGAACGGGTCGCGACCCCGGCGAACCGAGAAGAACGTGGCCAGGACCGGCACGGTACCTCCACCTGTGACTGCGGATCATCGTGTGCGTAGGTGAGGCGCATTGTCGCATGCGCGCCGAGCGCCGACCTACGCGCCGAGCGCCTCCAGCAGGGAGTCGATGAGGGCGACCTGCGCCGGGTTCATGACGAGGCGGGCCTCGTCAGGCGTGAACCAGGCCACGCGATCGAGCTCCGGCACGTCGATGAAGATGCCCGAGCGCGGCGGCCACTCCATCTGGAACGTGTTCGACCACGCCTCGGCCGGGTCCATGTCGCCCTCCACGGCCCAGGCGTGGACGGTCTTGCCGCCACGCTGGAGAACGCTGCCGAGCTCGATGATGCGCGCGTTGCTGCCGACGACGTGGCCGGTCTCCTCGCCGAACTCGCGCTTGGCCACCGCCAGCAGGGGCTCACCGTTCTCGGCCTGGCCCTTGGGGATGGACCATGTCCCGGCGTCCTTGTCGCGGAAGTACGGTCCTCCGGGGTGGCCCAGCAGCACCTCGGGGCCGTGCTCTGTGAGGCGGAACAGCAGGATGCCGGCGCTCACGCGTGAACGGGAGGGTGCGTCAGCCATCGGGATGTGGCCTCGTCCCGGAGGGGTCATCCGGTGGTGTCGCCGTCTCGGTCGGCGGGACGGATGCGTCTTCCATCTGGCCTACCGTCGGCTTGGCCGAGGGGTCCAGCGGGGTTCGCCGCGTGCGTCGGTCGGCTGCGACGAGCCGCAGCAGGAAGATGATCGTCTGGCCGCTGAACAGCAGCAGGATGAGCGTGAAGATCAGCAGCGCCCCACTGATGAACGGGTCCCAGGACCAGGTCACGGTCAGGGGCGTGAAGATGAGGAAGAACGTCAGCAGCGCGATCTGGATCCAGAAGCAGCCCAGGCCCGGACCGCGCTCCGAATCGAGCGGCTCTCCCTTGTAGAGAGGCGGCTCCTGCGGGGCGCTCATCTGGCTCGGGCGCGCTGCGGGCGCAGGTACAAGGTCGTCGCGTCGGGCACGCCTCTCATCGTACGCTGCGGGCGGGACCGCCGCCCACGCAGCCCGCCTGTGCTGATGCTTCCGGGTCAGATGGCCCCACCCCGTCGGTCGCACGGCTCTGGACGCAGGTCCCGCTGAGGCAGAAGATGGCGGTCAGGCAAGTCACACGGGGGAAAGGCCGATGCCTTGCGAAGGTCCCGTCCATCTGCGCCGAGCCACGACCGAGGATGCGGCCGGAATCGCCCAGGTCCACGTCGATGGCTGGCAGCGGGCCCACGAGGGGTTGGTGCCCGAGGAGTACATCAAGTGCAGGAGCGCCCGCGGGCGCGAGGAGTTCTGGCGTGAGGCGCTCGAGGTGGAGTCGCCCGACCGCAAGCCGTGGGTGGCGCTGCTCGATGACCGCATCATCGGCTTCGCCAGTGGCGGCATGGCCCGCGACCACGAGGTCGAGCGCGGCACCGGCGAGGTCTACCAGCTCTTCGTGGCACCCGAGTGCTGGGAGAAGGGCATCCGCTCGAACCTCATGGCGCACGTGGTGAGCGACCTGCGCAAGCACGACTTCGACCGGGCGATCTTCTGGGTCCTCGCGGCCGACGCCACCATGCGCGCCTTCGCCGAGTACGTCGGCTGGCGGACAGACGGCACGACGCGGCTCGAGGAATGCGGCGGCGCCCTCGTGGAGGAGGTGCGCTACACGCGCGAGCTGGGCGCTGCACTAGTCCAGCAGCACGACCTCGTCCGCCTCGCTACCCTCGTCCCGCAACCGGATCTCAACGCGCTCGTGGCGCGCGCTGGGCACGTTCCTGCCCACGTGGTCGGCGCGGATGGGCAGCTCGCGGTGGCCACGGTCGACCAGCACCGCCAGGCGCACGGCAGCCGGCCGGCCGTGATGCATGAGCGCATCGAGCGCCGCGCGCACGGTTCGCCCGGTGAAGAGCACGTCATCCACGAGGACGACGGTGCTGCTGGCCAGTGTCTGCCGCGGGATCGGCGTGGCCGGGATGGCCGCGGCGGCATCAGCGTCCAGCACGCCATCTCGGTCGTCGCGGTAGGCCGTCACGTCCAGGGCGATGACGGGCGGGCGGACACCCTCTCGCGCCTCGATGGCAGCGGCGATGCGATGGGCCAGGGTCGGCCCGCGGCGCTCGATGCCCGCCATGACCAGCCCGGACGCTCCCCCGTGCTTCTCGACGATCTCGTGACCGAGGCGCACGAGGGCCCGCTCGACGTCCTCGGCCGACATGATGCGGCGACCGCTCATCGTGATCCTCCTCGTCGCGGGAAATCGTCCCACGAGCGGCCCGAATCGGGCTCGTCGTGTGGCGCCGATTCGCCGGTGGCGGCGCGCGTGGCAGCCGTCAGCTCGTCCACGGCCTCCTCCGGGCTGATGGGGTTGACCGGCAGCCCGGTGCCCAGCTCGAGCCCGGCGATGTCGCGCAGGCGCGGGTGGATCTCCCAGTGCCAGTGGTAGGTCTCGCGCACGTTCTCGTGCAGCGGCGCGGTGTGCAGCACGAGGTTGTAGGGCGGCCCGTCGAGGATGTCCAGCAGCCGGATGACCTTCTGCAGCGCCTCCGCGGCCGAGGTGAGCTGCTCATCGGCGGCGTTGCCGAAGTCTGCCTCGTGATGGCGCGGCACGACCCACAGCTCGAACGGCGAGCGTGACGCGTAGGGCGCGAAGCAGACGCTGGCGGCATCGTCGAACACGAGCCGGTCTCGGCTGGCGACCTCGTCACGGACCAGCCGACACCAGGGGCAGGCGCCCTCCTTGATGACGTAGCGCGCGGCACCGCCCAGCTCCTCACCGATGCGATGGGGGATCTGCGGCAGGTCGTAGACGTCCAGGCACAGGTGGTTGGTCATCGCTCCTGCCTGCTTGCCCCAGTTCTGCACGACCTGCAGGTACTCGCGTGCCGCCCTCTTCGCGAGCGCGGCGGATGCGGTCCCGCGCGAGGCGCAGCATCTCGATGACGACGCTCTCACGCTCCCGCCCCAGGGGCTCGTGATGCTCCAGCGGCGCCACGATGGTCTCCCACGAGCCGACATCGCCGACCAGGCCCAGGCGCAGCTCCTCGTCCTCGGCATCGTCGTCGCCGGCGTCGCCCTTGTCCCCGCTGCGGCGGCGCTGATCCAGCTCGCTGCCTGCCACCGTGAACGCCCTGGGCTTCAGCGTGCGCAGGCGGGTGCCGTCGTTGGGCGGCGGCTGACAGTTCTGGCAGCGGCCACCGAAGTCGTGGACTGCTGCCGCCTCGCGCGCGAAGCGAGCCCGGTTGAACTCGCGATCCACGACCACAGCCACCCACCAGCCGGTGATGTCGTCGCGCCGCAGCTCGAAGAGACCGCCGGCCACGGCTAGACCGCCGCCGGAGCAGGTGCCGCGGCCGACCCGGGACGATCCGCCTGCTGGCGGGCCGAGTCAGCGACGGCTTCATCAAGGCGCCGCGCGAAGGCGACTGCGAACCACTCGCCGGACTCGCGTACGCGGTCGGTCGATGGCGCAGCATCCGCGCCCTGCCAGGCCAGCTCTCGCGCGATGGAGGTGACGTCGAGGCCGGCCATGCCGCAGGGGTCGATGAGCTCGAAGTCGGCCAGCTGCGTGGCGATGTTGAGGGCGATGCCGTGGTAGGTGATGCCGCGCTCGACACGCAGCCCCAGGGCGCCCAGCTTGCGGGGATGAGGGCGGTCGGCCGCGACCCAGACGCCCGGGTAGCCCGGTCGAGGCGCCGCAACCACGCCGTAGCGGGCAGCCACGTCCGCCATCGCCAGCTCCAGCGCCCGCACGAACGGTCGCAGCAGCACCGGCAGCTCGCGCAGGCGCACGATGGGATAGGCCACCAGCTGGCCGGGACCGTGATACGTGACCTCGCCGCCGCGCTCTACGCGGATGACCTCGATGCCGCGGCGCTGCAGCTCGCTCGAGGTGGCGCGAACGTGCTCGTCCTTCGCGTGGCGCCCCAGCGTCAGGACCGGCGTGTGCTCGACGAGCAGCAGCGTGTCGGGTGCCGTGCCGGCATCACGGTCGGCGTGGGTGGCGCGCTGGCGCCGCCACGCCTCGCGGTAGTCCATGCGGCCGAGCCACTCGACCCTGAGCTCCATGCTCGGACGGTAGCACGCAGCCGTGGGCCAGGGCTTCAGGGGACGATCTGGCGCAGGGCGAAGATGACATTGGCTGGCCGCTCCGCGAGCCGGCGCATGTACCAGCGATACCAGGCGGAGCCATAGGCGACGAGGCTGAACGCTGGGTGTCCCAGATCGCGCAGCCGGCGCAGCTCGCGTTCACGGATGCCGTACAGCATGTGCACCTCCAGGCTCCGGCGGGGGATGCCCTGGGCCGCAGCCAGTGTGGTGATCTGGGCGATGAGCGCCACGTCGTGAGTACCCAGTGCCAGTCGCGCCTCACCGCGAGCAGCCGGTCCGGCAACCATCAGTGCCAGGCCCAGGAAGCTCGCATCCACCTCGGCTGCGTCGCGGTAGGCGATCGCGGCGGGTTCGTCATAGGCGCCTTTCACCAGCCGGATGGCGGGCTTCAGGGGCAGCAGGCGCGCCACATCGTCAGGCGTGCGGCGCAGGTAGGCCTGCAGTGCGATGCCGACGTTGTCGTGCTCGGCCATCAGGCTCGCCGCGAGGTCGAGTGTCCGGTCGGTGGTCGCAGAACCTTCCATATCGATCCAGAACCAGGTGCCCGCCGCGGCACACCGGCGCGCGAGCTCATGGCAGTGAGCGAGGCAGGCACCCGCATCCTGGTCCAGGCCCAGCTGGGTCGGCTTCACCGAGATCTCGATGGGTCCCGCGACGTGGGCGCGCTCGGCGTCCTGGGCGACGACCTCGCTGTAGTGGCTCGCGACCTCGGCTGCTTCCTCCAGGGATGCCAGGTTCTCGCCAAGCCGGGTGAAGAGCACGCCGATGCGCTCGTCGCGCAGTCGCTCCGCGGCAGCGACGGCATCATCGAGCCGCTCGCCCGGCATGAACCGCCGCACCGCGCGCTGCACGAATGGCAGCGTCGGTACCGTGTCGGCCAGACGCTCGTTGCGGGCCATCCACAGCAGTACTGAGCGCATGGGTCGCATGCAGCGATGGTGCCACCTTGGCGTGGGGAGCGTGGCGGCCGACCGGGTACACCGCGGACACAGGAGAACACCCGGACCACACGCGTGGTCCGGGTGTTCAGCGTTCTCACCTCACGCCGTCGAGGCGGCGTGCACTCCGCCCACGCTCAGGCGGGTCTTGCTCACTGGGCCAGGTCGAGACAGACCACCATGGCCGTCATGACGGACTCGGCGTCAGCGGAGGCGTTGTGGAACTCCGTCGTCCAGCCGGTCGGGTTGGTGCCACCGATGGGGCGACTGCTCTCGGCCTCCGACACCACGCCCGACCAGAGGAAGTGACCCCCGCCGGTGGCGACATCGCCGTCGTTGCAGTACACGTTGACCGGGAGGCTCTGGCCGGCGAACAGGTGTGCAGGATCGCTGACGTTGACGTAGACGCTCAGCACACCGGGCAGGCCCTGTAGACCACGATCGCCGGTCTCGCCCTTGGGACCCTGCGGACCGCGCGGACCGACCGCACCGGTGTCTCCCATGGGCCCCTGCTGGCCACGAGCTCCGACCACGCCCCTGGGGCCTTGCGGGCCGACGGGGCCCATCAGGCCCGGCAGACCACGCGGGCCGACTTCGCCCTGCGGGCCGACTTCGCCCTCGCGGACCCGACGGGGCCGCATGCGGGCCGACTTCGCCCTGGTCGCCCTGCGGACCGACGGGACCGACTTCGCCCTGCTCGCCCTTGGGACCTTGTGCGCCATCCTTGCCATCCTTGCCGGGATCGCCCTGCTCACCCATGGGGCCCTGCGGGCCGACGGGGCCCATCAGGCCCGGCAGACCACGCGGACCGACTTCGCCCTGCGGGCCGACTTCGCCCCGCGGACCGACGGGGCCCATGGGGCCGACTTCGCCCTGCGGACCCACGGGGCCCATCAGGCCCGGCAGACCACGCGGGCCGACTTCGCCCTGCGGGCCGACTTCGCCCTGGTCGCCCTGCGGACCGACGGGACCGACGGGACCGACTTCGCCCTGGTCGCCCTGCGGACCGACGGGACCGACTTCGCCCTGGTCGCCCTGCGGACCGACGGGACCGACGGGACCGACTTCGCCCTGCGGACCCACGGGGCCCATCAGGCCCGGCAGACCACGCGGGCCGACTTCGCCTTGCGGACCGACGGGGCCGACTTCGCCCTGCAGGCCAGCCGGACCCTGCGCTCCGTCCTGGCCATCCTTGCCATCCTTGCCGGGATCGCCCTGCTCACCCTTGGGACCCTGCGGACCGACCTCGCCCTGCGGACCGACCTCGCCCTGCGGACCGACTTCGCCCTGCGCTCCATCCTTGCCATCCTTGCCGGGATCGCCCTGCTCACCCATGGGACCCTGCGGACCGACGGGACCCATCAGGCCCGGCAGACCACGCGGACCGACTTCGCCCTGCGGACCGACGGGACCCATGGGGCCGACCTCGCCCTGCGGACCGACGGGACCCATGGGGCCGACCTCGCCCTGCGGACCGACGGGACCCATGGCGCCGACCTCGCCCTGCGGACCGACGGGACCCATCAGGCCCGGCAGACCACGCGGACCGACTTCGCCCTGGTCGCCCTGCGGACCGACGGGACCCATGGCGCCGACCTCGCCCTGCGGACCGACGGGACCCATCAGGCCCGGCAGACCACGCGGGCCGACCTCGCCCTGCGGACCGACGGGACCCATCAGGCCCGGCAGACCACGCGGACCGACTTCGCCCTGCAGGCCAGCCGGACCCTGCGCTCCGTCCTGGCCATCCTTGCCATCCTTGCCGGGATCGCCCTGCTCACCCTTGGGACCCTGCGGACCGACGGGACCGACTTCGCCCTGCGGACCACGCGGACCGACTTCGCCCTGCGGGCCAGCCGGGCCCTGCGCTCCGTCCTGGCCATCCTTGCCATCCTTGCCGGGATCGCCCTGCTCACCCTTGGGGCCCTGCTTGCCGTCCTGGCCATCCTTGCCATCCTTGCCGGGATCGCCCTTCTCACCCTTGGGACCCTGCTCAGCGAAGCTGAAGCGAATCAGTTCGTCTCGCGAATCGCAGCTCCGCAGCGGAGACGTGCCGAGGGCGACGTCGACGATTCGACCATTGGACGTCAGGCATCCGGTATAGGTGTCGGCAGCCTGGGTTGTAGCTACCACGCCCGTGGTGGCTACCATGCTGATGGCTGCAGCGGTTGCCAGCAGCGCGCGTGCGGCTGTGCGGAATCGGGCGGGGTTGGGGCTCACGGTGTCGGCCATGGGATGTCTCCAGGTGGAAGCGATGAGAACGCTGTCCATCAGTCTTGGCCCTGGTACCGGTACCGACCATCGGACTGGTGGTCCGTCGAGTCATAGCCACATGGTCCGGGGTGTCGCATAGGTAGGTCGGGGTCTTGTGCAGTCTGGTGTCGAGAAGTTCGCGCGCCACGGCGCACCGCCGGAGTGGTTCAGCGCTACCCGTATGACCCACCCCGGGGTACCTGGCGAGCGACGCGGCCTGCCGGGTCACATGACTTCTACGCGCACCACCGTGCTGTCCATTGACGCCAGTGGCCGGTCAGCCCACTTCACTCCGCCAAGACGAAGCCATCGCGCTGTCGCGCCATGCCGGCTCAGGGCGGAGTCGCCGACATCGTCGCGTCATCACCGTCACCGCGGTGTCATCCCAGCGAGACGCTGCCTTCATGGGTCTCGCCGATCGCCTGCAGGGCCCCCGCACACTGCAGTCACGCGCTCGGCTTGCGTGCCCGGATGATCGCACTGTGCATCGCATCTGCGACTGCGTGGGTGGGAAGCACCTCGATCTCCTCCAGGCCGGCCGATTCCAGCCCGCTCCTGACCTCTGCCATGGAGAGCGCGCCGGCGATGCAGCCGACGTAGGAGCCCCGCTCGGCACGCTGAGCGGGGGTCAAGTGGTCCTCGGCCACGATGTCGGTGATGCCGACGCGACCAGCCGGCCGCAGCACCCGCGCGATCTCGGCGAAGACGGCGCTCTTGTCAGCGGCAAGGTTGACCACGCAGTTGCTGACGACGACATCGACGGAGGCGTCAGGGAGTGGTATCGACTCGATCGTGCCCTTGAGGAAGCTGACGTTGGTGGCACCCGCGCTGGCAGCGTTCCGGCGCGCCAGCTCGAGCATCTCGTCGGTCATGTCGAGCCCATACACGTACCCCTCCGTGCCGACACGCTGAGTGGAGAGCAAGACGTCGATGCCGCCCCCGGAGCCCAGGTCTAGGACCGTCTCACCCGCCCGAAGCCCGGCGATGGCCACCGGGTTGCCACAGCCGAGCGAGGCCAGGGCAGCGTCCGGGGGCAGGCCCACGAGATCGCTGCGTTCATACAGCCCAGGGGCACACCAGACGCTCTCTCCCGGCGTCGCCCGGTCCAGCACCGCCTGCGCGGCCGCCGCATAGCGCTCCCGCACGCTGGCGTGGATCTCGTCGTCACGGATCGTTGTCATCATGGGACTCCCGTGTCATATCGATAACAGTCGATATGATACACCCATGTATTGAGGACGGTCGATATAATGATCGCCCATGAGCGACATCGAACCTGACGTCCGGCTCCTGCAGGCCGTGGCCGATCCGACCCGGCTCGCCATCCTTCGCCAGCTCTCCACGGATGGACCCACGTGTGCCTGCGACTTCAGCGACTGCTGCGCAGACCTCAGCCAGCCCACGGTCTCCCATCACCTCAAGGTGCTGCGCGACGCGGGCTGGATCATGGGGCAGCGTCGCGGTCGCTGGATCTGGTACTCCATCCAGCCGCAGGCGATCGCACGGGCGCAGGCGATCCTGGGCAGTCTCCGGGCTAGCGAGGCGCGTCCACCGCGTACGCCCGCGGTCGCCCCGGAGTCCGGCCACGGGCGCAAGGTGGGTCAGCCATCCTGGCGCCAGTGGTAGGCCGTGACGCGCCGACATAGGCCTCTCGACAGAAGCCCTGCGACGCGCGACGATTCGGCGAGGCCAACGACACAGGAGGTTCTCATGCGCATTCGCAGGGTCTCGACGCTTCTGACAGCGATCGCCCTGGTGTCAGTCGTCATCGCCGCCGTCCCGGTGGCGGCGCAGGAGCGCGAGGAGTTCCCGCAGCCAGGTTCGGAGCTGCCGCTCGATGGCTACACCCGCACCGATGGCATCATCGTCCTGGCCGACGAAGCCTTCTGCCGCTTCCTGCTCGGCTCGCTTTGGAGCGGTGACGAGCTCACCTTCGCCGACCTGATCGACCGGACCAAGAAGCAGAAGGCGGCTCGCGGCGCCGCCTTCGAGCCGGCGACGGATGCTGAGACGCTGGCCCGCTGCGCCGACATCATCGGGGCCTTCCGCAACGAACCGCAGGTCGACGATACGCTCGCCGCCTGGGCTCGCCGCAGCCCGGTGGTCCCCGAGTCGCTTGCGGCGCTGCTGCCGGACGACCTGGTGGCGCGGCCGCTGGCGGAACCCGATGAGGTCGGTGCCGCAGCTCGCACCAGCGGCTTCGGCGACACCGTCAGCCCGCCCTTCGAGATGGCCACCGAGACATGGCTGGCGGAGGTCGATGCCCTCGGCTGCAGCGAGTGGACCGGCACGCTGCGCAATGCCCGCGACGAAGCTGCTGCCATCGAGCTGACAGGCATCCGGGAGTACCTGTACAACGTCGATCCCGGCCACTACTACTGGGAGGTCAGCGCGCCTGCCTGCGACTGGAGCGTCGATCTGGTCCCGGTCCAGCTGGGGCCTGATCCCAACGCCACTTCCGCCCCGCGCGTGCCGGTGCCGCAGCTGTACGGGGAGGGCTGGTCACGAGTCTACGGCGAGACGAACCCGGGCTATCTGACGGCAACGCAGGCTCGCGCGGCCCTCCTCGACGCCGGCCTGACCGTTGGCCAGTGCACCGAGGAGCCGCAGGGCTTCGTCGGCGAAGGCCGCGTCTGGGGCCAAGATCCGGCGCCGGGCACGCTGCTCGAGACCGGCTCGCCGGTCGACGTGTTCATCGTCAGCGACTGTGATGTCGTCCTGGGAGACCGCATCATCCTGGAGTAGCGCCTGTTCGGCCGCGAAGACGCCAGTCAGCAGCGGTGGCGTCAGTCGGCCGCAGGGATCCCCGCGCGCCAGTCGGTCAGTGTCTGCCAGGCGATGCGTTGGAGGAAGGCAGCATCCTCCTCGCTGATGCCGAAGGTGTACGGCAATCCCTCCGGGCTGCGGTCGAAGAGCGTGGCGTACACCGTCGCGGCTGCGAGGTAGGCACCCGCCCACGTGGCGTGGATGGTGTCCTCGCCGATGAGGACCAGGTCGGGGCGTTCCGCCTGGGCGTTGGCGAATGCCACGCCGACCGGCGCCACTGGGGCTCCCAGTCGGGCCTCGGCCTCGCGATGCGCGGCCACGAAGTCGTCGAGATCTGCCCAATCGTGCTTTCCCTGGGGCCAGGTCATGAAGAGCACGGTGTCCGCGCCCGCCAGGGCGACGCGCGAGTGCAGCTTGGTGGCGTACTGGAGGAAGGGGGCCGTGCTGGGAACCGCAGCCCCAGGAAGATGACCCTGCAGCACGACGGTGTCGTATCCACCGGTGCGGATGGCGTCCGGTGCGCCATTGCGGAAGTGGTACTCCAGCGTCACGCCGCTCGATGTGCGGCGGGCGGCGGTGTAGGGTCGCGACGTGCCCTCTGCGGCGACCATGTTGCCCACGAGCCAGTCGAGCCCGCCATAGCGCTCGGTGTGGCTGTTGCCGATGAACAGGATGCGTTCGGGCACGGCGGCCTCGAGGGAGTCGTCGGCCTCATCCTGTGCCGCCGCGCCCGTGATCGAGCCCGCTGCCAGCGACACGGCCATGAGCGAGGGCAGGAGGGCACGCAGGACGTTCACGAGCACGTATGGTGCCACGCGCGCGGCAACCCGCACCTATCCCGATAGTCGTGGTCTGGAGACCATGAGCGGCGACGACGGTCCTAGGATGGCATCCATGCGCATCGACCGGGTGGAGATCGAAGGCTTCCGTGGCATCGACCGCCTCGTCATCGATCTTGACGCGCTGACGACGATCATCGGCGAGCACCTCGCCGGCAAGAGCTCGCTCCTGCGCGCCATCGCTCGCGTCCTCGATCCGCTCGAGCCCGAAGCCGCGCCGAGCTTCAGCCAGTCCGACTTCCATCGCCCGCACAGCGACGGGGCGGAGCGGGCGACGACCCTCTCGATCACGCTTGGGCTGCGAGCAGACGAGGAGGCGGAGGCCGAGCTGCTCCCGGGCCTGCAGGACGGCGGGGTGAGTGTGCGGGTCCTGGCAACGCGCTCGGAGGACGGCGATCCGGTGACGACCGTGGACGTGCTCGACAGGGCCGGGGTCCCGCGCGAGGACATCGACGGCACGGTCGTCCTGGCGGGCCTCCGGCGCCGTCACCCGGCGGTCATCGTGGGTGGGCCGCGGCCGTCGATCGGCAAGCCCGATCCGCAGCCGGCGGGCGGCGAGCGGCTGCGCTCGGTGCTGCTTGATGCGGCGCAGCCGCGTGCACCCCTCACCTGGGACGAGATCGGAGACGTGCGTGAAGACCTGCTGGCGGCGGGCGGGAGGCTGGCCGAGCAGCTGGGCCCCGCACCGGACCGGCCGCGCTCGGTCCAGGCGATGACCGACACGCCGCATCCGCTGGTGACCGATCTCGGCTCGGCGCTTGCGGAGGACGCATCGCCGCATCGCCGCATCGCCGCCCTCTGGCTGCTGGTCTCGATCCTCGACGCCATGCCTGCCGAGGGCCTGGGGGTCCAGGCCGAGCCGATCCTGCTGTTCGACGACATCGAGGCCAACCTCCATCCCACCTGGCTGGCGGCACTGTGCGCGGTGGCCTTCAACTTGCCGTTCCAGCAGGTGGTGGCCACGCACTCGCCGGAGGTGCTGGCGTGGGTTCCGCTCAGCTCGCTGCGACGCCTCGTGCGTGGCACGGGCCAAGTGGAGTCGCGGGCGGTGCAGACGCAGCGATACTCGATCGACGAGCTGCGACGGCTGGCCTTCCACGTGCGGCTCAATCGCAGTGGCTCGCTCTTCGCTCGCTGTTGGGTGCTAGTGGAGGGTGAGACGGAGGCCTGGCTGATCCCCGAGTTCGCGCTGCTGGTCGGGGTGGAGTTCCCCGTGGAGGGCATCCGGGCCATCGAGTTCGCCCAGTGCGGCATCACACCGCTGCTGAAGCTGGCCGACGACCTGGGCATCGCCTGGCTGCTGCTGGCCGACGGTGATCCGGCTGGCAATGGCTACGCGCGCACAGCCAAGGGGCACCAGGGCTCCGGCGGCTCGGCCGAGGGGGTCATCGTGGTGCTGCCGGCCAAAGACATCGAGCACTACCTCTTCCGCAGCGGCTACGCGGGGGTCATCAGGCAGGCCGCCCACGGCGGAGGGACCCGCGCCGCCGGTCGGCTGATCCGGGGCGCGCTCGAGCGTGTCTCCAAGCCAGGACTTGCACTGGAGATCCTGGCCGCCGCTGACGAGCGCGGCCCGGATGGCGTGCCGCCGGTCATCCGCGATGTAGCGACCACGGCGCTACGGCTGGCGCGCGGCTGAGGCACCCTCGCTGGCGGAGGCAGGGACACGCTCGTCGTCGGCGAGCCACGAGGATCCCGCTCGCATCTCGGCGAGGGCTGCACCGATGGCGGTGATCGAACCCAGGTCGACCGGCGCTCCACCGTAGGTGAGCGCGACTTCCGATGCGCGGCTCGATTCGCCGTCGCGTCCGAGCCCCATCTCCTGCGCAGCCTGTTCGAGCTCGCGATCGAGGGTGACCAGGGGTGCTCGGGCGGCGTCAGCGACGGCTAGGTAGACCGCGTCGTAGATCGTCAGGTCGTACTGCCGGGCAAGCTGCAGGGCCCGAAGTCGCTGTGGGCGGTCCACCTCGATGACCTCGATCGGGAGCGCGTCGACCCGAAGCATCCCCTCGAGCGCTCGCTCGTCGGTCATCTGGGGACTACGGGCCAGGCGGTTGCCGACCTCGAGCCACATGAGCGACGGCGCGATGAGACCTGTCCTGCCGGCCACTGCGTCCGCGATGAGTCCATCGACCCAGGCTGGCCTCGGCTCCCCCAGGAGCCGTGCGATGACGACCGACGCATCGATGGTCACATGCCTCATCGGTCCCGCTTGCCGTGGGGCTTGTCGGCACTGGCCATGTGGTGCCTGCTGTGTTCGTCGCGATCGGCCCGCACCCAGTCAGCCGCCATCGTCTCGGAGTCGCTGGTCAGTCGTGCAGCGCGGTATCGCGCGGCCCACTGGTCCAACGCTTCTACGGCTGCCAGGCGTCGGGCCTGGCGCTCATCGATATCGCCCTCCATGTTGGCGGCATCCTCGACCGAGACGAGCACTGCCAACGGTTTGTGGTCCCGCTCGATGAGGAAGCGTTCGCCGGCTGACGCCTCGTCGAGGATCCGCCCCAGCGAGCGCCGCAGATCCATCGGGGTGACACGCCTCATTGGGATATCATATCACGCTATGATATAGCGCTCTGATGGCTCACCCACGCTGGGTCCGGATGGTGTCGCCTCCCGGCCTGCTGTGCTACTGTCGCAGCGCGTTTCGCGCCCGCCGTCTTGGCGTGACTGAGCGGCGCTCGCGGGCGGGAGTAACTCAGTTGGTAGAGTGTCTGCTTCCCAAGCAGAATGTCGCGGGTTCGAGTCCCGTCTCCCGCTCCACTCCCTCCCGTTCGCGCTTGGCGCGACACCCAGCTCTCACGGACCCCCTGCACGCCTTGTGGCTCTGGCTCAGTCGAACGGAGGCGCTCCGATATGGGCATGCTGAGCCACATCGGAGGCAGTGGGCGCGTCATCGACAGCGAGTTCGTGGCCGCCCGTCAGCGAGCGGCGTGGTTTCAGAGCGTGCGTCGTGATTCGGGCGTGCTACCGTCACCTCGCGCCGGACGGACTCATCTCATCGTGGCTTGGCGTGCCCACCAAGGTCCGGAGGCCGCGTGATCGTCGATGGAGCACCCCGTTCGGAGGGCTACGTCCAACGCGATGGCCTGCGCATCCACTTCCAGGTCTTCGGGGACGGTCCACGCGCGATCCTGTTGCTGCCGACCTGGTCTATCGTCCATTCGGACTTCTGGCGCCACCAGGTTCCTCACCTAGCCAAGGACTACACGGTCGTCGTCTTTGATGGTCTGGGCAACGGGAGATCTGACCGTCCGCTCGAACCCGAGGCGTATAACGACCGCCTCTTCGCACTCGACGCCATCGCCGTCCTGGACGCCGCCGGCGTGGAACAGGCGGTGTCCGTCTCGAATTCCGCGGGCGCCTGCTGGAACCTGGTGCTCGCGGCCGAGCACTCTGATCGCATCCCAGCTGCCGTGTCATCGGCCCATCCGTTCCGCTTGGCCCGGCACAGCCGCATCGTGCTGCTTCGCTCGCGGCCTTCGAGGACGAGCTGTCCGACCACGTCGGCTGGTTCAAGTTCAACCGACACTATTGGTCCCAGGACTGGCCCGACTTCCTCCGATTCTTCTTCAGCCAGTGTTTCACGGAGCCGGACTCCGCTTCCGGGATCGCCCATTTCGTGGGCATGGGTCGTCAGACCACGGCGGCAGTCATCTCGGCGACGGTCGATGCACCGGGTCTTGGACACGACGAAGCGGTGGCCCTGGCTCAGGCCGTGCGCATCCCCACCCTGGTCATCCATGGTGATGAAGATGCCATCGTCAATGTCGGGAGGGGTCGCGAGTTGGCCCGCCTCTGTGGTGCCGAGTACGTCGAACTGGCCGGCGGCGGCCATGAGCCGCAGAGCCGTAGCCCTGTCTCGACCAATGGGATCATCGACGGCTTCCTTGCGCGTCACTGCCCGCCGTCGGTGCGAGCGTGATGTCAAGTCCGAGGTCGGGGAGGAAGGACGCGTGGGCCACACGCTGGCGCCGCCGACCTGGCAGCCTTTCCAAGGTAGTCTGAAACGGAGTCGCCGGCAGGGCGCGTACCCCAAGTAGCCGCCGCAGACGTCGCTGGCAGCGTGTCGACCGGCACTCGCCACGACACCATAGCTGAGGCCCTTTCGCTCGCCCTCCCGAGCTCGTGGCACGCCGATCAGGCCGCTCCACTTCCCAAGCAGAATGTCGCGGGTTCGAGAGTCCCGTCTCCCGCTCCACTTCCTTCGCACCACCTTGACTCACTGACTGCGCTGTCATACTGTGTATGACATGAAGCGATCATCCGCTGTCCTGTCGGTTTCCGTCCCGCCCGATTCGGCGCGGGAGTTCGAGCGTCTGGCCGAGCGCGAGGGGCGCAACAAGAGCGAGCTGTTCCGGGAGATGCTGGCCGTCTACAGCACCTACCGGGAGACGCGGACGTTCGAGTCGCTCCAGCGCTACGGGGCGTCCGCAGCCAGACGGGCCGGCGTCCGCGACGAGAGCGACGTCGAGCGACTGATCCAAGAAACGCGAGGGGAGTGAACCTCGCGCCCCGTCTCCGTCCGCTGTCCGACCGTTCGCCGGGTCCGCGTACGTGAGGGCCATCCTCGATACGAACGTTCTGATCTCAGCGTTCGTCTTCCCGGGTGGCAAACCCGAAGAGGTCTACCGCCTTGCCCTCGAAGGGCGCCTGGAGATCGGTACGTCACGGCCGCTGCTCGCCGAGTTTGGCCGCGTCCTTGAGCAGAAGTTCGGATGGGACCCTGACCGGGTCGAGGCAGCCGTGGCGCAGATGACGCGGATCGCAACGGTCGTCGAGCCGAGCGAGATGGTACGAGTCATCGCAGCCGATCCAGCAGACGACCGCGTGCTCGAGGCTGGACGCGCCTACGGTGCCGAGGTCATCGTGAGCGGCGACAGGCACCTCCTGGACCTGGGGATGTGGGGTGAGATCCTGGTCGTCTCGCCCGCGGAGTTCATCACTCGCTGGTGCGCCTGACAAGCGGACAGGCAATGCTTGCCGGTGTTCCAGATGGGCACGACACCCTGCTTGCTCGCCGCAACCCCGTCCCACATCGCCGCGTTCGAACCGCCGTAGACCTCGGGCAGACGGACCTCGCAGATGAGAAGGGGTGCAGCCCGCGGGCTCGCGCCCGGCGCTGCGGATGGTCTTGGCGTGCTTCGGGATCGTCCGCTTCTACGGCATCATCGGCGCACTGCTGGCCTGGTTCCTTAGCTGGATCTCGGCGCGGTCCATGCTGGAGACGCGTGGCCTCACGTGGGCATGGTTCATCCACTTCGTGCAGGACGAGCTGGTGTTCGGGTTCATGGCGATCGGCGCGATCACACCGGGGGCAGAACGGCAGGCTCGTCTCGCCGCTGATGTGCGCTTCGGCGGCCGCTCAGGTTACTGCGGGCGGAGCGTGCCGGACCAGACCTGCCAGGCCAGCAGCGACTTCGCGACCAGGCTCAGCACCATGTACGTCTTCTCGCCTACCAGGTAGTCCTTCCAGCGGCCAACCTTCCCGTATTGGAGGACCATGGTGATGGCGAAGATGTTGAAGGCGACGAACAGGCTGGCGATGATCACGTACACGAAGCCCGGGATCTGGGCCTCTGGCGGCAGGCCCTCCTGGGCCGAGTAGGCCCACACGATCGAGAAGATCGCGATCCAGGGGACCGCCCCGGCGATGCAGCCGAAGACGAAGTGCTTCCAGTCGATGCGCTCGCCCTTCGTCAGCCGGCCCTCGTTGCCCGCCTCCATGCTCCATCCGAAGAGGATCATCGCGACGTTGCAGCCGGCGATCGCGACGAGCGCCGGAAAGTCGGTGATGAAGCTGAGGTACGCGATGGCGACGATCATCACCGTCGACGAGAACGCGTACTCGACCCAGCGAAGCGGGTTCATGCCCCGGGCGAGCCAAGCCTCGTAGCGGCTGCGCAGGAAGATGCCGGCGGATGCGTGGGCGATGGCGCTCATCAGGAAGAAGCTGGCGATCAGGTAGACCAGCGGGAACGAGATGAGCATCACGCTCGACGGCTCGATCCCGCTGAACTCGCCGTTCTCGATGATCGGGCGGGCCGTCGGCACGACCACCTCGAAGAGCACGGCGGTCCCGGAGATCAGGAGCATGAGGACGAACTGGCCCCCGTGGGCGAAGACCAGGAATCGGTTCCAGCGGCCCAGCGAGCGGGCTCGCTCAGGCGCGATGGCCGGAGGGGCCGTCGGGCTGATCGCAGTCGCAGTCGCGGCAGGGTTGGTCATGAACGTGCCCTCCCAGAAACGCGATCCCGTCCTGGTGTTCCTGCTCGGGAACGGTCGGCGGCGGGCCTTCGCCGCAGCGAGGAGCGCTGGGACGCCGAGACGGACTGATGGTGAGGCCACGAACCGGTCCGCGCCCTCGAGCTGGAGTCTAGCACCGGGTCCCGGTCAGCCCCGGCCGTCCGCGGACTACGATGGTCGTGCGATGACGACCGTCCTGATCATCCATCGAGGCTGCTGCGTGCTGGTCCTTCGGCCAGGGCCGGCCCATCGCACTGCCCCACCCCGGAGCGTGAGCCTGGCGTGCGCCCGACCGGCGGCCGCCTCGTGACCCGCCAGACAGGCGCGTCCGAAGCCCGGTTCCCGACCGTCAGCGCCCGCTCACTCCTGGGCGTGGAGCTGGCACTGCCTCACGGATTC
The DNA here is from genome assembly GCA_963712735.1 of uncultured Chloroflexia bacterium. Classification (GTDB taxonomy): domain Bacteria; phylum Chloroflexota; class Limnocylindria; order Limnocylindrales; family CSP1-4; genus JAFMJV01. Next base: position 500,022 of record CAVQIZ010000007.1, read on the forward strand.
CCCGCCGAACGGACGCTGGCCGTCGTGGCGTTCCGGCAATGGCACCAGGCCCGGGTCGACCGCTGGATCGCCCGCGCCGTGGCGGATGGCGTGCCACCGACACCGCGGGGTCTCACCGGCGTGCTGCCCACAGCCGTCGTGGAGCTTCCCGTCCTCGCCACCAGGTGGCGACCCGTCCGGCGTCTCATCGATGGCGGCATGACAGCCGGCATCGCCGACCCGGACGTCCTCGCCCGCACCATCACGATCTACACCGACGTGGGCGGCTTCCAGCGGTCCCTTGCGATCAAGGGTGGCGAGGAGGTCCACGCGCTGGTCGTGACCCGCGACGGCACCATCCTCGCACGCGGCGCCGGCGATCCGCACGACCGGGAATGGGACGACATCCTGGTCGCGCTGCGGGGCGCGTGAGCCGCTGGGCCGCGCGACGTGGCAGCCCTCATCCTCTCGCGCTCAGCGCGACATGCTCCGCATGTGGTGGCCAGCGGCGGATGGCAGCTCGATACCCGAAAGCCCACCGACGACGGACACCTGTCCGGCGAACCATTCGGCATCAGTTGTGAGCACGAACGCGGCGAGGCCTGCGACGTCGTCGGGATCGCCGATCCGACCCAGCGGGTGCCATTGACCTCCAAGTGCGCGTGCCTGTGGCCCATCCGCCGTTACGCCTGACCGCTCGGCGAACTTGCCTGCACCTGAGACAGTAGGTGCATCCCACGCATCTAACAGGTATGGGGGCGATGACCAGGCCGGTCGATCAGGATCTGACTCGGGTCATCACTTCCGCCGTGGCAGGCGACGATGTGGCATTCGCCCGGATCGTCGCGGCTCACGAGGCGGAGATGCATCGCATCTGTGTCGCTGTCTGTGGTGACCAGGCCACGGCAGCGGATGCCGTCCAGTCCGCGTGGTCCATCGCCTGGCGCAAGCTCGACTCCATCCGCCAGCCTGACCGGCTGCGCCCCTGGCTCGTGGCCATCGCCGTGAACGAGACGAGGCAACTCATGCGCAAGCACAACCGACGCTCGCAGATCGAGGTCGCCGTCGACGTACCGGAGCGGCCCGGTGGCGTCGACCCGGCGACCGGCATCGACGGCCTCGACCTCGATCAGGCGCTGCTTCGCCTCGACCCCGACGACCGAGCCCTGCTGGCGATGCGCTACATCGCGGGGTTCGACTCGAGCGAGCTCGCGATCGCAACCGGGCTCAGCCCGTCGGGGACCCGGACCCGCCTGGAGCGACTACTGGCACGCCTTCGCAGGGAGCTCGAGTGATGGCTGACATGACTGCCTTCGAGCGCCAACTCGCGGCCAGGCTCGAGCTACTCGCCGGTCCCGAGCCACATGTGGACGCGATGTCATCCACGCGAACCGCCAAGACCATCGCATCGGCAAGGAGGCCCTTTGGCATGTTCTCCGCACTCAGGTTCGTGGCCGCCGCCGTGATCGTGGCGCTGTTCGGCAGCTTCCTGCTGGCCGGCGTCCTCACGACGCCGACGAGCGATGAGATGGCCCCGGCGGGCGTGACCGAGTCGCCGGCACCGATGACGACCGAGGCGTTGCTCTCCACCATGGTCACCGAGGAGGTCGAGCCGGGCGTCCTCCGGGTCATCAACGACGGGTTCCGCGACCTGACGACACCGACGGACCCGATGAGGCGATTCACCGCGGGCGCAGCTAGGGCCGACTATCTCTACCCCGGCCTGCGAGCCGTCATCGTGGGCGATGCCGGCAACGTCTGGCGCACCGCAGCGTGCGTCGCGCCGGCCCCCGAGTCGAGCTGCCTGCGGCTCTATCGCGTCGGACAGGAGGGAGCATGGGACGTCGACCCCGTCCCGGTGTCGTTCTGGACGGGCCAGATCGATGCTGGTCCGGATGGTCGGCTCTGGGCACTCGCGCAGAATGGTCCCCGGGTCTTCGAGGATGGTGCCTGGGAGCCTGCCAGGTACCAGGTCGATGGCGACTTCGACGCCATCACCGTGCAAGCTGATGGCAGGGTCTGGCTCAAGTCGGACGAGCTCTGCTGGACCGACGAGACCTCGGCCGGGTGCACCCGCTGGCCCGCTGTCTTCGACGGCGGGGACTATGGGCTGGCCGGACCCGTGGTGACGGACGACGGCATCGTCTGGCTCACGGCCCTGGCGGACGAAGACGGCTCCGTCTCGTTCCTGCGCTTCGACGGCACGGCGTGGCAGGTCCTTCCCGCCCCCGCTGACTACCCCGGCGATCCCACGCCGCTCACGCATCCGGTCGGCATGACACGCGACGGCGGCACGGTGTGGACGGCCGGCGACCCGTTCGTGCGGCACCAGAGCCTCACCCGACTCGACGAGCAAGGCTGGACGACGTTCACGGCAGCTGACGGGGTCGGGACGTGGGGCGGCCAGCGGGGGGAATGGAACGCCCCCAACGACATGCTCAGGGTCGCGCCAGATGGCAGCGCCTGGGTCAATGCCACCATCGCCACGGCGAGCGTGACAGACCCGTCAACCGTGACCGGGGGACGCACCTGCGATGGCCTGGCCCGCTTCGACGGTGAGACGTGGCAGCCATTCCTCGCCGGCAGCTGCATCTCGGACCTCGACTTCGCTCCCGACGGCAGCGCCTGGGTCGTGGCCCTAGACCGGCAGAGCGGGGAGGTCAGCACCTACGTCATCACCCCCGAGGACGTGGCGACGCCAGAGGCCGCAGCAGGGCCGATCCCCGCCGGCGAACCGGTCGATCTCGTGTACATCTCCGATTCGAGCGGTCTGAACGTGCGCGAGAGGTACGCCGAACTGGCGGGCGAGGCGCTGGGCCGTGAGGTCCGGTTGAACGCGTCTGTCGACGCCGATCCCCAGGCCATCCGGACCAGGTTCGCCGAGGCGGTGGCGGGGGCGGAAATCATCGTCTTCTACCTTAACGCTGGAGGGTTCGAGCAGGACATGCCGGAGCCGACCTTCGAGCGGGGCTGCATCGACTCGGTGGACGCCCTCGAGGATCCTCGACTACTTGGGTCCCGAGTGGACGCCGGGCGCCAAGTGGGAGCCGGTATCCGCAGTCCCCAGCGCCGAGGACTGGCAGCCGTACCGTGACTGGCTCTCCGACGTGTGGGAAGCCATCTGGGAGGCACGGGACGGGCAGCCGGTGGTGCTCCGGGGCTATGACGTCTACAACCCGTGGTTCGGCCAATGGACCGAGCTCGGGGTCGAAGCGGAGTGCACCGCGATCTGGGAGGGTCAGGCACGGGCGGCCCGCGAGGCGGCCGAGGCCAACGGCGCGGTACTCGTGTCGTTCTACGACCTCTTCAACGGACCCGACCACGACGAGGATGCGAGGGCGAAGGGCTGGATAGGCGACGACGGCTTCCATGCCAACGAAGCGGGCGGGGCCGCCGCCGCCGAAACCTTGGCGGCCGTCGGGTTCGAGTTGAGCGAGCCCCCGCGCTAGGGACTGGCTAGTACGTGCCGAAGGCCCGTCCCGCGGGGGTGGGCATGTCGGTGTTAGGGAGGCGCTGTCGAACCGAAGCAGGCTATCGTCGAGCGGCTGGCATCCACGCCGGCTCCACCACTAGTCGCCGTCAGGCGTCGCTCCGAGTCGGCGGCTACCTGTTGAGGGATCGGTCGTCGCACATCGCGGGTGACAGTGGCCCCGCCATCATCTCCGGACGCAGACCTCGGTCAACACCCCACCTGTCTCCCGGATAGCGACCCGGCCGAGCGATCCGTCGGCCAGGCGACAGGCCCGGTCGGTCAGCCGTTGCGCTTCGTAGGCGATCTGGCGACGACGACGCGAGTCGGTGGGCCTCAGGCGCTCGAGGCTACCCGTGATCCGGCTGAGGATGCCTTCGGATCTCCCCTCGCTCTTGAGGGCGCGGAGATGACTAAGCTCGCGTTCGCGGTGTCGGAAACGCTGACCCTCGATGTCTTTGTGTATCTCGTACGTGTAGCCGTACCTCATGAGTACACTCCGATGGCGTAGGCCCTGTCCCCGTCGCGGCGGTGCATCGAGGCAACAGGGTCTGCCCGGAACGATACGACCGATGCAGGACCAACGCAATAGCGAAACAGGCCAATGTGCCTATTGACATCGTTGATGGCAGGTAGTATGCGGAGCGGACGGTGTTGGCCGGTATCGGAGCCTTGGCGCGACACCGTGACGGTGGCCGTTCCGCTCGCCCTCACACGCTGTCAACACGCCGCTCAGGCCGCTCCACGTGCCAAGCAGGATGTCGCGGGTTCGAGTCCCGCCTCCTGCTCCACTCGCTCGTTCCACGCTCGTGGCGACGCTCTGCTCGTTCCGAGGTCCGCCACGAATGGCGTGCCGCGGCGCTCATCGTGGTCACCGCCCGTCCCGGCCGAATCCCGTGATCCTGTGCTTGGAGGCCCTCATACCATATGAAGGGCCGGACAGCATCCGGTCCCCTCCGACGGCCCGAACGACCGCCGGCAAGGAGATGGGGGCATGGACCTAGCACTCGTGGCTCGGGTTCAACGAGGCGACCAGCGAGGCTTCGAGGCACTGGCGATCGCCGACTATCCCCGCTTGTTCCGGGTGGCCCATGGCGTGCTCGGCGACCGGGGCGTAGCCGAGGATGTGACCCAGCAGGCCCTCCTCGACATCTGGCGCAAGATGTGCCGCTTGCGCGACCCCTCCAAGTACGAGGCTTGGTCGTATCGCCTGCTCGTACGCATCTGCTACGCCGAAGCCAAGCGGCGACCGAGGTGGAGGTCCATCGACGACCTCGCACCGGCCTACGAGCCGCGGACTGCCGACGCCTACGGCGAAGTGGCTGATTGCGACCAGTTGGAGCGGGGCTTCCGGCGGTTGTCGATGGACCACCGTGTGGTCCTCGCCTTGCGCCACCTCCTGGGCATGACCCCAGAGGAGATCGCTGACACGCTGGGCGTGCCCCGTTCGACGGTCTACTCCCGCTTGCAGGCCGCCACGCAGGCGATGCGTGCGGCCCTGATGGCGGACGCCCGCCTCGTGACCCAGCCCACCGTGCGGCAGGAGGTGCTGCGATGAACGACAAGCAGATGCAGCTGCTCCTCGATACGTGGTTCCGCGACCGCGAGGCCGGCCCGAGAGACGTCCAAGCCGGCGTCGCCAAGGTGATGGCCGACGTGCCGCAGACTCACCAGCAGCGTCGCTGGTGGCCCTTCCCGCTATTCGACCGGAAGGCCCACGAAGTCATGGCCACCGGCATGAACGAGTACCGAGCCAGTCCCATCCCGGCCACCAACGGCCATGCCCCCACCGTCATCGGGAGGACCCACGCCATGCTCAGCCCAGTCAAGGCCATTGCCGCCACCGCGCTCGTCGTCGCCATCGGCAGTGCGATGCTCATCGGCCGGCCGCTCGGCCAGCAGGGAGCGATCGCTCCGGGAGCCGAGGTCGGCGATTACGCCGAGCCGGTCAAGTTCACCTTGAGCCTCACGCCGGAAGGAAGTATCGCCGGCGGCGTGTGCGAGGCGATCCGCGGGATGACAGCGTGCCGGGGCGAGGTATCGTCCCTCAGGATCAGCCAGGCCACTGACCCACGTCTTGCCGGCGTCATGATCGTGGGGGACGACCAGAACCAGTGGGCCCTCCAGCCGATGCTGGAGACGCTCACGCTCCGCATCTCGAACGACGATGGAGCGTGGCAGGGATCGTTCATCGGGACACGGGAAGGGAGCCAGTTCGGCGCAGCCAGCGTCGTGCTCGTCGGAGAGGGTGCCTACGAGGGCCTCTATGCCTGGATGGACATGTCCGAGGTGTTCGCCGTCGATGGCGTCATCTTCGCGGCCCCTCCACCCGAGGCCCCGGTGCTACCGCCATCCGCCGAGTCGTAGGCCGCGACGGTCACGTTTGACCGCATCATCTTCGAGGGTTAGCCACCGGTGCTGCCTCGGCTGCATGCCGCGCTGATGCCGTTCCGCATCCAGGCACGGCAGTCGAGGCGGCTCTGCTCCCGCCTCGCGCGGCCGACCCCTCGACCAGGCTGCCCTGGAATGCGCCGCCGGGAGCATCGTGAACCTTGAAGGACCAGCTGCACGGGTCCAGGGGATCGTCGCTATCCCCGCCGCCGTCTCAGCCGGTCTGAACCAGGGCCGTGGCGTCGCACGAGACGACACCCTGACTGCTCCATCGACGCCTCGTTCGGGCTGCCAGGACTTGCGCACGCCGCTCCGAGACGCGGTCGCTGAGGAATCACGGACGTCGGCCGCTCCGGCGTACGTCACCGCGCGCCGCTCGACGGTGGTGAGCCGAAGGCCTCTCGACTTCGGGGAACTTCTTGTCACACTTGCCCCACTCCACGTATCTGGTGGGTATGGGGGCAATGGCACAGGTCGCTGACCAGGACTTCGTCGGGATCGTCGAGTCCGCTGCCGCAGGGGACCACATCGCCTTCGGGCGCATCGTCGCCGCGTACCACGACGAGATGTGCCGGGTCTGCGCCTACATCTCCGGCGATGACCAACTCGCCGAGGATGCCGTGCAGACGGCCTGGTCCATCGTCTGGCGCAAGCTCGACTCGCTGCGCGAGCCCGAACGGCTGCGGCCATGGCTGATGCGCGTTGCGGTCAACGAGACCAAGAAGCTGCTGAGCACGCGCGGACGCCGTGCACGGGTCGAGGTCGCGGTCGATGCATCGCGTGTGTCCGGTGGCATCGACCCCGCGACCGGCATCGACTCGCTCGACATGCTCGCCGCGCTCGGTGACCTCCATCCTGATGAACGGACGCTCCTGGCCCTGCGATATGGGCTCGGCTTCGACGCCACCGAGCTGGCGGTCTTCCTCGGGATGAGTCACGCGGCTACCCGGCAGCGACTCAAGCGCCTCCTCGATCGGCTCAGGCAGGAACTCGGGTGATGGATGACATGGATGCCTTCGAACGCCAGCTCGCTGGCGTGGATCCAGCGGACGATGCGCGCGCCGCGGCCGGTCGATGTCGCGGCCATCCTCGAAGCGACCACGGAGCGGACCGCCCGCCTGTCGGTCATCACGCGAAGACTCCAGGGCGGAGTCAGTTCCAACTGGCTGGAGGGAGGCTTTTCCATGATCTCCGTCCTCAAGTTCGTCGCCGCCGGCATCGTCGTTGCGCTCTTCGGCGGCTCCCTGCTCGCCGGTGGTCTGAGCACGCAGCGGGGTGACGAATTGGTCCCGTCTGCGGTGATGACCTCACCCTCGCCGTCGTCGGCCGCCCTGGAACCGTCCGGAGCGGAACGAGTCGTGCGAGGGACGTCTGTCGAGGCGCTGGTGCGGGACGACCAGGGCGATGTTTGGGCGCTGGGGGATGGGCTCATGCGTTTCAGCCACGACGGCGGCACCCTCGCTCCCACTGGCAAGTGGTCGCTAGCCGACGACGCCGCCTTTGCGAGCATCGCCATCGCTCCCGCCCGCGGCGGCGGGATCTGGCTCGGTGGGCCGACCATCCGGCACTTCGATGGCTCCCGCTTCACCGAGACTATCGTGGCTCCTCCGGGCGATGTCTACGAATTGGCCGAGGCGGCCGACGGCGCGCTCTGGGTGGCAGCCGGCGAAGGCGACCTACCCTTCGGGACCGTGTGGCGTTGGGACGGTTCTGGCTGGACGAACATGCAGGCCGGCCACGTGTTGGGAGACCTGGCCGCCGATGACGCGGGACGGATGTGGGTCCTGCTCGGCACCTATCCGGGTCCGCAGATCGAGGGCGTGGCCGTCTGGGATGACGGATCGTGGCGCGCGTATGGCTCCGAAGACCACCGGCTCCTCGGCGCGAGCAACTCCGGCTCGCTCGAGGTTGCCCCCGGAGGCGACGTCTACGTGCGGACGGCAGGCTCGTTGCTCATGTTCGATGGGTCCACCTGGACCGAGATAGAAGACGAGGCCATCAGGGGTGACTGGCACATCAGCGTCGACCCGGGCGGTACGCTCTGGTTGGCCACGGCCTCCGGGCTCTACGCCCGGCCTCCGGGCGGGTTCTTCGAAGCGGTCGAGGGAGTCGATGGCGGGTGGACCGATATCCGTGCATTCGTAGCGCCCGAAGACAGCGCGGTCGTCGCGACGAGCGATGGTCTCCGTCACGTCCACGACGGCATCGTGGAGCAGATCTGGTCACCCCAGGCGATGCCCAGCATGCTGTCGTACCGCGCTGATGTGGTGGCGACTGGGTCCGTGGTCTGGGTCAGTGATGCGCAGGGCGTGTGGCACTGTCCGACAGCGGTCCTCCCGAGCGGCTGCAGCTTGATGAACCAGGGGTTGCTCGACGCAACCTCGAGCGAACCTCCCGCGCTCGATCTGGCCCCTGATGGCACCCTCTGGTCCACGGGACCTGGTGGCACGGCCCGGCTCGAAGGGTCCCGATGGGAGGTCATCGACGATGCGCCCGGGCAGGCCCTGACTGTCGGTCTCGATGGGACGGTGTGGGTCCTCGAGAGTGACGACGCGGGTCTCACGGCGTGGTCCGAGGCGGAGTCCGGCTGGGTCGCCGAGCGTCACCCAGCCGACGAACGGTTCTTCGCCGCTTCCTGGATGGACATCCTCCCGGACGGCACCCTCCTGGCCCATGAGGCTGGCTACGTCCCGTTGTTGGCACGCTTCGACGGCTCGACATGGACGACGGAGCTTGAGGATGAGGTCGGGGGTCGACCGCTCGAGTCGGTACTCGATGCCGATGTGGACGCCGACGGCCACGTCTGGGTCCTCTGGTCCGCGCCGACGCAGGACGAGGACGAACTACCCGTCTACAGCACAGCCCGACTCGACGAGGATGGGTGGCGGGTGTTCGACGTACCTGCCACGTGGTTGCAAGGGCTGGTAGCCGGTCCTGATGGCAGCGCCTGGCTGGGAAGTGACGACGGGCTCTACCGCTTCAGCGGTGACGGCTGGGTCCCAGCCGGGTTCGAGGGCTCCTACGCCGTGCCTCTCGACGCGACCGCGGATGGCGCGGTCTGGTTCGCCGACCATGCCGGGGGCCTGTATCGGCTACCGACACCGTGAGCGAGTGACTCCTGCTCGGCTTCGTCGGCCGGTCTGCGCTCGCCGGTCTCGAAGAGCACGCGATCATCGCGAGCGCGAAGCAGATGGAGGTCGTCTCATGCGAAGGTCGTGTGTCACAAGTGCACTCATCTCGGCGTGCCTGGTGCTGGGCGGGTTGCCAGTCCTGGCCCAGGAGACATCACCCTCGCCGGTGCCGGTACCTGCCGGCTCGCTCGATCTCGGGGACCGTACGCTGGTGCTGGCGACGACCACCGACCTGGTCGAGTTGCAGGACTCGACGCAGACGCAGAACGGCGACATCCTGCAGGCGCGCGACCTGGTGCGGCAGTACCAGTTCCACTCGACCGACCCGCGTCTCGATGGGACGTTCGAGGAGGTCATCAACTACGACCTGCGGCCCGATGGCAGTGCCGACATGTGGGGTACGGGGACCCTGACCAATGATGGCGGTACCTGGGAAGGCCCGTGGACCGGCGTGATCGCACGCAACGGTGGCGTCCACTATGTCCTCCAGACCTTCGTCGGGACCGGCGACTATGAGGGGCTCGTCTGGAAGTCCCAGACTCACTTGGAATCGGGACCCGAGTACGCCGAACCCGACCTCCCGCTGTCGGTCAGCATCGGCTGGATCGAGCCTGTCGACTAGGCGTTCGCCCGACTCGGGAGCCGACCGGGAGCTCATCCTGCGATGAATGTGCGACGTCCTCGTGCTAGAGGCGCTCCTTGAGCGCAAGGATACCTCTCGTACGAGGCGCGCAGCGTCGCCCACGGGATCGCACCGAGCTCGGCGCGCCTCACCAGCGTCCTGAACAGGTGCGCCGACGACCGCTCGGAGCTCGTTACGAGGATGAGGTCGGTCCCGGCGCGTGCGGCGCGAGTCGCGAGCGTCTTGACCGTCATGCCCCGGGCGTGCGCGGTCCCGTTGAGCGAATCGGTGATGGTCACTCCCCGGAACCCGAGCTCGCCACGGAGGAGATCCTCCGCGATGGCGCTCGACCATCCTGCTGCGTTCCGCCGGTCGTAGGCGGTGTAGGTCGCGTTCGAGAGCATGATCAGCGGGATGCCACGGGCGATCGCGCGACGGTAGGGTCGCAGATCCTGGCGCAGGGCCGTCTTCGTGGCACCGATGGTGCTCACGAACCGGTCGGTGTTCAGGGTCGCGAGCCCGATTCCCGGGAAATGCTTCATCGTCGCGAAGACGCCACGCGAGAGCAGCCCGCTGGCGAAGGCGCCAGCGAGCCTCGCGGTCTGCCTGGCATCGAACGAGAAGGTCCGGCCCTGCTGGAGCATGAAGGAGTTGGTGGAGCGAGGGATGTCGGCGACCGGCGCAAGGTCGACGTTGATGCCGAGTCGGCGCAACGCAGCTCCGGTCCGGGCGCCCTCTGCCCGGGCCAGCGCCTGGCTGCCCAGGCGGCCCATCTCGGGCACGGTCACCGTGGGTGGTGCCCAGGGTACCCGTTTGACCGAGCCTCCCTCCTGGTCGATGGAGATGAGCAGCGGTGGCTGCCCGCCCTCGGCCGCGGCGCGCTGGAGCTGCCGGGTCAGTCGCTTGACGGTGGCCGGGGAGCTGATATTGCGGCCAAGCAGGACGACGCCGCCGACCTCGCCGCGCTCGACCCGCCGCAGCAGCGACCTGCTCGGCTTGCGGCCCGCCATCGTGACCATCAGCTTCTGCCCCACCATCTGCTCGGTCGTGAGACCAGCGTTGGCCAGGGTTTCGGCGAGGCGCTCGATGACGACGGTCGGGGGCGGCGGGAACGGCGGGCTGACAGCGTGCGCCTTGACGTCCACACCGAGGACCGGGCCCACGAGCATGAGACCGAGGGCCAGCGCGAGCCCTGGACAATTCCTCAGCACTGGTCGATGGTAGCCCGGGCGACCGCTGGGCAGGACCGCCTGTGCGGCGCGCGCGTCTGCCAACTGCCTGCGTCGACCGAGGACGACCGAGGCCGCGGTTCTGATCGTTGCCCGCGCACAGGCGACGGCCAAGCCGATCGAGTCCGCGTCAGGGCATGGTCCGAAGCAACGCCGTGATGTACTCCTCCTGCCCGCCAAGGATCCAGATGGTCCCACCGACCCCGTAGGCGAACATGGGCTGCGAACCTGCCTCAGTGACGCGCGCGACGTCCTTGCCGCCCAGCTGCGTCTGCTCGATCTGGGGATCGTCGAACTCCGAGAGCAGGAACAGGTCGATGAACCCGTCGGCGAAGTCCGCCTCGTCGGCCCCATCCACGTGCAGGCCGAGGATGCTGATGCCTCCATCATCTGCGATCGCCTGGCCGGAGATGAGCGTGGCTCGGTCGATCCCGCCGACGCCATCGAGCAGCGAGCGCAAGGCATCTGCGGCCTGGACGTCTTCTTCGTTGGACGGATCGATAGCGTCGAGCACGGCGGCGACTGGGAATGTCTGCGTCGTGGTATCGGCCGCGCGGATCCGGGCGGGGATCTGCGAGAGCGGGTCCTCTGCGGTTCCGATGACGGCCACCGGTTCGCCGTCCACCAGCGCGCCGGGGTCCGTGGACAGCGCCGGCCCATCGATCGTCTCGAGCGCCTCGAGGAACCTGGCCCCGAGCTCATCGTCGCCCGAGAGCTGCCACAGGATCTCGCCCTGTGCATACAGCAGGTCGCTGCGGTCCGAGGCCCGGTCGGAGATGCGAAGGACCTGCTTGGACCCGATGGGGACGATCTCGCGGAACGGATCCGAGTAGTTGCGGAACAACGAGACCTGGTAGAACGGCTCGAACCAATGGGCCGCCGCGACACCCGGGATGCGGAAGGCGTTGAATGAAGTGGACGCCTGCTCCTCGGCGCTGAACCCGGCGATGGACGTGGCATCAGCGAGCGTCAGCCCGGCGGCTTCGACGATGGCCGACAACGCCTCGCGCGCGGCAGCCGCCTCCGGCGTGTCCACCTGTGGCGGGCCGAGCGTCGATTCGAACGTCCTACCGGACATCATCTCGGCGTCCGCGAACGGTTCGGGGATGAGCGCGGCCAGGTCGCCTGAACCCAGGGCGGCCTCGTAGTCGCCAGCTTGGGCAGACGCCGGGACTACGGTGAGGATGACCCCGAGGATCACGGCGAGCGCGCGGGCGATCAGGGGGTGGATACGTCGCATGGCGGATTCTCCCTGCTGCGTCGGCGAGGGGGCTCGCTGCTCGTCGCCGGGCAGCCTAGCACCGGGGCGTGGCGAGCCAGCGTCCGGGCAGGGACGACGTCGTAGACGGCAACGGCCATCCTGGCCCTCGGCGGCCCAGCGCGCGGGTGCTCGAGTGGACATCTAGTACCTTCGCGCTGTACATTTACTGATCGCGGTCACGCCGAGCAGCGGTTTCCGCTACAACACCGTGTGACCGTCCGGGGGGACTAGGAGAATGCTTCATGAGGAAGCGATCAGTCATGGCCCTTGCCGCCGGCGCCCTTCTGGCAGCGATGCTGCCAGGCGTGGCGACCGCGCAGGGAAGCACATCCGCGGATGTGACCACACTGTCGACGCTCACCCCCGACTTCGGTTGGGATGGCCGATTGGCCGGCAATCCCACCAACGACTACGTCTGGGACGGCCGACTGGCCAGTGATGTGACCCGCGACTACGTCTGGGATCGCCGACTTGCCAGTGGTCCCACGCTCGACTATGCCTGGGATGGCCGACTGGCCGGTAGTCCCTCGCTTGCGTTGGTGCTGGCGAACTAGCCTCGCTCGCGGTCGCTGAGGCAGCACGCCATCAGCGGCGGACGTCAGCTCCAGGCATCACCGTCAAGACGGCCCGCCCAGCGAGGGGCGGGCCGTTTCTCTCTGTCGAGGAGGGGTGCTGGCGGGAGGCCGCCTCGGGCGCCGCAGCCACGGCGAGTGGGTGGTCGCGAATGAGGAGGCATCTAAGGCTTGTCCCGATGTGCGCACCCTCGCCACGATGGAGAGTACCGTCCAGCTTCGGCGTACGGAGGGCAGGCGATGGAAGAGCGACACAACGGTGACGAGCAAGCCAAGCGCGGCGGGTGGGCCGGCCGGAACGAGACGGCGCCGATCGCTCGCGTCATGCCGGCTCCCTCGGCCGAGGTCGTTTGACATGCCTCGCTGGCGCTTCGAGGTGTGGGGCCTCATCGGGCTGAGTGTCGGGTTCCTGCTCGTCGTCTTCGCTCCGTCAGTGCTCGACCCCTGCGGGGGCATGCCATACGGTTCGGAACGTACGGCCTGCGCCATGGGCGGAGGCCTCTTCTTCGCGATGGTCATCGGCGGGGCCTTCATCGTGTGGCTCGTGGGCTCGATCGTCCTCCTGCTCTCCTGGCTCGTGCGTCGCCACCTCCACTGATGGCTTCGCCGTGGGCCAGCCACGGCCGGCGACTCGGTCAGCCATCGCCACCCATGAGCTGCAGCAGCTTCGTGGTGGTGTTCCAGTTGCGGATGGTCATGCGCTGGTACACGGGCATGGAGGCCAGCCGCGAGAGCCGGCTCTGCGCGGCACGCTCGGTCAGACGGGAGAAGTAGAGCACTCCCACTCCCGCCCAGGCCCGGTCCACGCCTTCCCTGGGCGCGAGGTCCTCCATCACCGCGTCCGGTGTCAGCGGCGGCACCAGGAAGACGACGTCGTACCGATAGCGCTCGGGGTCCGTGCCGAATCCATCGGGCGCCTGATCGACGATCGCGCGCATCTCATCCACGTCCCGCAGCGCAACGCAGGCCTGGTAGTCGAATGCGCTCGAGAGCATCTGCTCGATGTCCGCCACCAGCTCCTCGTGCTTCTCATGGTCCGCTCGGAAGAGCACGTTCCCGCTCTGGATGTACGTCGCGACGTCCACGAACCCGTGCCCCTCGAAGCATGCCGCGAGATCGGACATCCTCATCAGGTTCCGGCCCCCGACGTTGATGCCGCGCAGCAGCGCGACGTAGCTGGGTGCCCCCTCGGGCATGGCATCGGCATCGGACATGAGCGGACTGTACGTCACTGACTGTGCCGCGGCGACAGGTGGCGACACACGGCTCCAGTCACGGTCGATGCGCCCGCTGTCTTATCCTCGGGCCGGATGCGTCACTCCGCGAAGGCCCCTGACCCGTCGTCTCGCGACGGTGTCGATATGACTGACAGCGCCCGATGATCGACGCCGTCATCGCAGCCCTGCCGATCGCGGCGGTGCTGGTGCTGATGCTCGTCGCGGGCTGGCCGGCGGTGCGCGCCGGAGCTGCCGGTCTGGCCCTGGCGCTCGTGCTCGCGGTGCTCTTCTTTCCCTTCGAGTCGCTCGGCAACGATGTGCTCCTCGGCATCGTCGGCGCCCTCGCGGAGGCAGCCTTCACCACCGGCGCCATCATCTGGATCATCCTGCCGGCACTGGCGATCTACCGACTGCAGAACGAGACCGGCGCCGTCGAGCGCGCTGCGGTCGGGACTGGCGGAGCTGTCGCACGACCCTCGCCTGACCGCCCTGCTGGTGGCCTGGTTCTTCTCGCTGCTGCTCGAGGGGGCCGCCGGGTTCGGCACCTCGGCGGCACTGGCGGCGCCCTTCCTGGTGGCCCTCGGCATGACGCCCCTGCGCGCGGTGGTCGCGGCCATGATCGGTCACATCATCGGGGTCACCTTCGGCGCCGTGGGCACGCCGGTCGTGCCGATGGTGGCAGCCAGCGGGCTCGATCCGCTCCAGATCTCGTGGCCGCTGGCGCTGCAGGCGGCGCTGGTGGGCTGGTCCGTGCCCATCGTCGTCGCCTATCTCATCGGTCGGGCCTACTCCGGACGAGCGCACGCAGCCACCCGGCGCTGGCCGTGGTTCCTGGGCTTCGCCGCGGCCCTCGCGTTCCTGCTGCCGTACCTGCTCATCGCGCGCTTCGTGGGACCGGAGCTACCGACGCTCGCTGGCGCCATCGTGGGCGGCGCGGTCTTCGTCGTGGCGCTGCGGCGCCGCCGAGGCGGGGCGCAAGGGCGAGGGACCGGCGAGGCCGCTGCCGGCGAGGACGCCGCCCGGCATGAGCCTTGCCCGGGCCTTGGCGCCCTACCTCTTCCTCGTCACGTTCGTGCTCGTCACCCGGCTGCTGCCGCCGCTGCGTGACCGATTGCAGGACGTGGAGGTCTCGTGGCAGGCGGCCGACGGCGTCCTGGGCGGCACCTTCGCCCTGCTCTACCACCCCGGGACGATGCTGTTCGTCGCGCTGTTGTTCGGGGCGCTGGTGCAGCGAGCCAGCGGCGCCCAGGTCCGCTCGGCCTTTGCTGGATCGGTGCGTACGCTCGTGCCGGTGGCGGTGGCCCTGCTGGCCATGCTGGGGCTTGCCCGCGTGATGGTGCACGCCGGGATGGTGGACGCCATCGCGACAGCGGCGGCCGACACGGTCGGAGGCGCCTGGCCGCTGCTGGCGCCGGCCGTGGGTGCGCTGGGGACCTTCGTCACCGGTTCGGCTACGGCATCGAACGCGCTCTTCTCCGACCTGCAGACCGCCACCGCGACGGCGGTCGGCTATGACGTCGCGAGCGTGCTGGGAGCCCAGGGACTGGGTGCGGCACTGGGCAACGCGATCGCCCCGCACAACCTCATCGCAGCTGCCGCCATCGTGGGGCTGGCCGGCCGTGAGTCGGAGATCCTCCGCCGCACGCTCCCGATCGCAGTGCCGCTGGTCATCGCGGCCGGGGTCGTGGCGCTGCTGCTCACGACTCTCTGAGCGCCGGCGCGTCAGGTCGCGTCGGGGTCGGGTCAGTCGACCGTCGAGCCGCTGAAGGTGATGCTGCGACCCAGGAAGAAGATGCCCGGGTGGGTGGAGAAGCCATCGCCGCTGTTCCGGCGGATGACCGAGTCCACGATCTCGACATCGCCGCTGCGGTCGTTGCTGACGAAGAAGATGGCGCTGCCGCCTTCGCCGTTGGAGGAGTTGTCGACGATCTTCGTACCCTCGAGCCGGAGGGTCATGGTGTTGCCGTCGTTGTAGATGGCGCCGCCGTTGCCGCCGCCGGGGGTGCCGGGCTTCGCCGGGTTCGCTCCGCGGCCGATGGCGTGGTTGTTGCGGAACAGGCTGTTGAGGATGGTCCAGGAGACACCGATGCTGGAGATGGCGCCGCCGTTCGAGCAGGCGTTGCGTCGCTTGGCGCCCCAGTCGCCGAAGGTGCTGCCGACGACGTAGACGGGCAGGCCCTCGTACTGCGAGAAGACCTGGATAGCGGCGCCGCCGACGTCGGGACCGACCGCTGCACAACGGTTGCCCAGGAACGTGCTGTTGACGACCTTCAGCCGGCCGCCACGGACGAAGACGGCGCCACCACCGTCCATCGTCTCGTTCCCCTTGGCGCGACCGTTACGGAACGTGATGTTCTGCAGCGTCAGCGTGGGATGGTCCTGGTTCTGGCAGTGCGGCGTGGTCCATACCTGCCGCTGATCGCACGTGTTCATGTAGAGGATGCGGCGGACGCCGCCGCCGTCCAGCGTCACCCGCCCGCGCCCATCGAGTACCACGTCGGGCCGGTCGTTGTACACCTTCGCGGTGGCGTTCATCTTGATGGTGACCGGCTTCTTGCCGCACTTGAAGCGGATGACGCCGCCCTTCGCGACCGCCTTCACGACCTTCCTGGAGGTGCAGCTCCTGGCGGTCCCGTTGCCGATGACGTGGTCGGGCCTGGATGTGTCGACTGCTCGCGCCTCAGCGGGGATGGGTGCCTCTCCAGCGGGGTTGCCGGCGCCGCTGACCGGCGCCGCCGACATGAAGAGCGCCGCAACGATGAGAAGGACGGGTCGGATCGATCGGGTGCTATGCATCGGTATGGTCGACGCTACCAAGCAGCCCTGCGTGTCGCCAGCGTGCTTTGGGTACGGCAGCGCGCAAGGCATCGGGGCCACTGTCGGTCGGCGCGCGTGTCAGTCGGACCGATCCCGCTTCTGCTGCTGGATCAGCGCGGTCCTGGCTGCAGCACCGATGGCCACGCCCGCGTGCTCCGGCCTGCAGTTGCTGGCGTCCCGCCATCCCTACGGTCGCTCATCGTCCAGCGGTCGCTCGTCCCCCGTAGGACTGCCGCACCTTCTGGTCATCTGTCCGACTGGGGCCCGTTGGATGTCCGATGTCCGCTCTCCTCAGGCCGACCACGCATCGTCCCTCGTGCGCCAATGCATCGTCATGCAGACCGCACGCATGAACCAAGGCGATATGCACGGCAGTGGGATGGGCATGCATGGCGTGCTACGTGTGCGGCGCGCGCGCCTGCCTACCGGACCCCACCCGGACTTCTGACCAGAACCTGGTGGCCGCGTGCGGCACCACGAAGATCCGCGCTCCGGGCGTGTGCGACCGACGAATGGTCCGCGGTTCGGTCACGTGCGGAACGACGAGGACCTGCGATCCGGCCGCGTGCGACTGCTAGGCCGAGTCTCCCGGCGGCAGGAGCTCGAGGCTGGTGGCGATGGATCGCCAGCGGTCGTCCGGCGCGATCGGCGCGGTGCACAGCAGCGAGTACTGGACAGCCGGGGCATGCACGGTATAAGCACTCACGCCGATGGCCCCGCCGCCCCACATGTCGTCGTAGCGCTTCGCCACCAGTCCGGCGATGCTGAGCTCGGCCACGGCCTCGATACCCACGTCCTCCCAGTTCTCGACCGTTGCCGGGTCGTACCGGTCCAGCATGCACTTGGCGTCGTCGGGTCCGCGGGCGAAGAGGATGGTGGCCCCTCCCTCGTTGACCCGGCCAGGCGGTCGCTTGACGCGCACGTCCCAGTCCGTGGGGAAGGTCATCGCCAGCCCGGCCCACGGCACCTCCACGCGTCCCCCCATCTGCGGCGGCACCGGCGAGGGCGTGGGTGCAGGCTCGGACAGGACGATGGCTGCCGCTGGCGTGGCGGCCATGAGCATGAGGATGCCGGCCAGGACCGTCGCCGCAAGCGCTGCGATCCGGCCCTGGTGTCGTCGATGGCCGAGGTGGACGTTCACTTGGGCTCCCTGTCTGGGGTTCGCGAGAGCATCCACGACTCCGATGAACGCCTGATGACAAGGCCCGGCGGCACGGCCCCGACAACACGGCGTGGCCCAGCTCGCCGCGGCCTCGAGCCAGACACCTCTACACTCGGCCGATGATGACTCCGGACCGACTGCGCGCCTTCTTCGATGCCTGGAACGATCACGACGTGGAGGCCATCGTCGGCTACTTCACCCCGGACGGTGCGTACTACGCATCGATCGGGCCAAGTGATGCCGGCACCGCCTTCCATGGCATCCAGGAGGTACGCCGTGGTGTCGCTGCCTTCCTGGCCGCATACGGAGACGTGCACTACACGGACCTCGACATCGGCATGGTCGACGAGGGCGGCCGCGCCTTCGCCAGCTGGACCTTCCACGGCGTCAGCCCGGCGGGGGAGTCCGTGACGTATCGCGGAATCGACCTGTTCGTCTTCGAGGGGGACCTCATCGCTCTCAAGGACGCCTACCGCAAGGAGCGCTCCGCCCCCATCGGCGGCTGATCCGGCGCCCGGCCTGGTGGTGCGTTCGCGCACCAGTCGTGACGAATGGCCCTGGTTGGAGGGGGCCATGAGGTATTTGGCGCAACCGATTGCATCGCCCGAGACTCAGGCTTGGCCGCTCGAGACAGGGCGGAGGGCCACGGGGCCGTGCCCGCGGGCCAAACCGCATCGTGAGCCTGCCGAGGGGAGGGAGCTTGGCGCTCAGCATCAGCTTCAGTCGACAACGCGTGCCCATGATCGACGCGTCGACGCTCGAGGACCGCACGCGGCCGATGGTGGAGCCGCCCGGGTCGACGAGCGCGCGGTTACGGTTCGCGCCGTGGATGTCCTGGCCCACGGGCAAGGGCGTCGGGGTGACGCACGAGGCGATGCCGACGCAGGCCCGGCTCAGCCGCCGCTAGCCATCCTTCACGCGGCCCGGATCGCCACGGCGGTCTCCGCTCCGGCCTCAGCCGCGCAGCTCGATCCCTAGCCGCCGGGCCGCAGCCGCGCAAGCTCGCTGCGTAGTGCACGTTCGATGGCAGCGAACTTCGGCTTGTCGGCCTTGTTGTCGAGCATGCAGGGATCGCCCGCCACTGAGCGCCGCCACTCGTAGCAGGTGCCTTCGGCGATCTGGTAGAGCTCGACCTCGCCGGTCTCGTACTCGGTGTACATCCAGCGGCAGCCCGCCTTGCTTCGCCTGCGCCCTCGAACAACCCTTCCGTGCAAGGGGCGACGAGCCAGTCGTGGTCACGCTCCAGTACCGGGGGACACGGTGCCCCTCTTCCTGATAGCTGCTGAGGACCGCGCGGCGGCCGAGGCGCTCGCGCTCGCCGGTGAGCAGCTTCAGCATGCGAGATGCCGTCGGGCCGGGCCTGCCCGGTCGGATAGGGACCCAGCTCGCAGCCGGCGATGTCGCATAGCGTGGGAGCGAGGTCGATGTTCTGCACGCGCTCGGCGACTTGCTTGCGCACGGTCCCCAGCACGCGTGGCCAGCGCATGAAGAGCGGGACCGCGGTCCCGTAGGGCGCCTTCTTGTCGTCGCAGGATGCGCTGGGACCCGTAGCTCATGCCGTTGTCCGAGGTCAGGATGAGCAACGTGTTGTCCAGCCGGCCGAGCTTGTCCAGCTTGCGCACCACCTCTCCGACGCAGGTCGTCGACCGCCAGCAGGCCGCGGCAGATCCGACGCAGGTCGTAGCCGCCGCGAGACTTGATCCGCTCGTTCGCGCACGTAGGCCGGCTTGTCGCGAACGTTCTTCTCCATGTAGCCGGGCGGCTTCCATGCCTTGGGGTTGCAGCTCGTCGCGTCACGGTCCCGCGGTGCGACCGTCCACGGCTTGTGCATCGCGAAGGGCGTGATCCAGGCGAAGAGCGGTTCGTCCCTGGGCGCGCGGTCGAGGGCCTTGGCGGTGATGCGGCGGATGACATCGGTGGAGTAGTCGCGCGGCGCGGAGCCGTAGCGCCGCGCCACGCCGTTGCTGTAGAGGTTGTAGTCGTAGTAGCCGCCGCCGTAGCCGTGGAACTCGTCCCAGCCTGGCGGCAGCTTGTCGGCGACGCGGTCGAAGAGGTTGACGTACTTGCCCGACGGTGATGGTGTGGTAGCCGGCCGCCTGCAGCTCGGTGGCGACGGTCTCGCCCGGATCGAACAGCGTCCCGTCGGTCTTGTAGGCGCCGTGGTGATGCGTGTGCAGGCCGGTGAGCAGGCCGGCTCGGCCGGGGGTGCAGGTAGAGGTCTCCACGTGGGCGTCGGTGAACTCGGTGCCCTCCTGCACGAACGCACGGCGGATGTTGGGCAGCTTGTTCCACAGGCGACCATCGAGCGGCGGGATGTCGTCGAGCACGAACGCCACGATGTCCGGCGTCGGCGTGCGTGGGTCCTCGCCGGGCGGCGCAGGGTGGGTCGCCAGGGAGCGGTGGGAAGGCTGCCGCCGTGGTCATGCCGCTGATGGCGAGGCTGCCGAGCGTGGCCAGCGCCGTGGCCCTGAGCAACCTGGCGCGCGTTCCTGCCTCGGGTCCCAGCCTCACGATCTGCAGCGTAGCGGAGCTTCAGCCCCGCCGCGGGGCCGACGGGCGCTGCGGGCGCTGCGGCGCGCCGGCCGACACAACGGACACGGCCGGCACACGGGTCGCGGCCATCCGGCGCGCACCGGCGCGACTATCCTTTCGCTGTCCCACCCGCTCGCCAATGCCACAGCCCGGAGCGCCAGCCATGCGACCGACCCTCCGCATCCTCGACGACGACCAGTACCAGCTCGTCCTCGACGAGGCTCTGCGCATCCTCGCCGAGGTCGGTGTGCGCATCGCCGGGCCGGGGATGCGCTCCCGACTGCTCGATGCGGGCTTCATCGCCGACGCGAGCTCCGGCCGCATCCTGTTCCCGCCCGACAAGGTTCGCGACGCCATCGCCAGCACTCCCGGCGACTTCATGCTCTACGACCGTGCGGGCGACCCGTACGCCGAGTTCGGCGTCGGCCAGACCCACTTCTCGCCCGGCTCCAGCGGGCTCAACATCCTCGACCACCGCGACGGGGCCCACCGCGAGGCCACCTCGGCCGACTTCATCGACTACATCAAGATCGGCCACCAGCTGCGGCACATCCGATTGCTGGCGACGGCGTTCTCCAGCCAGGGAGATCGAGCCGGTCGTGTCGGATGCCTGGCGCCTGTACCTGCTGCTGCGGCACACCACCAAGGCCTACGTCTCCGGCGCCTTCACCGAGCACGGCGTGCCCGCGGCTGGTGCAGCTGATGCAGCTCTACCGTCGCGACGCCGCCGACCTGGCAGCCCGGCCCATGGCCATCTGCACCATCACCGCGGCGGGGCAGTTCAGCTACAACGAGGACTCCTGCCAGAACCTCATCGACTTCGTCGAGGCCGGCATCCCCGTGGAGATCGTGCCCATCACGCTGATGGCGCTCAACGCGCCGGTGACCATCCTGGGCGCGGCCGCGTTCCACACCGCGGAGGTCCTCGCCGGCGTCACCATGGCGCAGCTCATCCGGCCCGGTGCGCCCACGCTCTTCGGGGGCTCGGCGGCAGCATTCCACATGCAGAACACGACCTCTCCCATGACCGCCATCGAGGCGCTTCGCCTCACCGCCACCAGCTCGCTGATGGGCAAGCACCTGGGCTTGCCGACCCAGGCGTATACCGCCTTCAGCGAGGCCAAGGTGCTGGACGCGCAGGCCGGCGCGGAGACCGCCATGGGCGCGCTGCTGGCGGTGCAGTCGGGCATGGATTCGGTCTCCGGTGCAGGCATGCTCGACTACCTGCTGACGTTCAGCCTGCCCAAGCTCGTCATCGACGACGAGATCGCCGCGCAGGCACTCCACTTCGCCACCGACGTGCGGCTGGAGGACGACATCCCCACGACAGCCATCATCAGCGAGATGTTCGAGGAGGGTCACGTGATGATCTCCGAGCACACCACCGAGCACTGGCCATCGGCGCTGCATCTCCCCGGTCGCGTGTGGGATCGCGATGCCCGCGACGGCTGGGCGGCCAAGGGCGAGCAGGACATCGTCGCCCGTGCCACCGCGGAGGTCGAGCGGTTGCTGGCGGCGTACGAGCCTCCGCCCGTCGACCCGGCCGTGGACGCCGAGGCACGAGCCATCATCGGCTCCGGCCTCAGCGCGGGCGAGGTGCTGCCGGCGGTCTGAGGTGCACGGGCGTGGCGTACGATGCTGGCACGAGGGAGGCACACGGCATGGAGCTTCTGGTCGCGATCTTCGGCGGCGTCATCGGTGCTGCCATGGCCGGCATCTGGGCGCGAGACATCATGAGCGGGCACGGCTTCGACGCACCGCACGGGCTGCTCAGGGCGCGCGAGGCGGACTCGGACGACCTCATGATCTGGCACTGGGCGGCCGAGTTCGGCACGGCCCTGCTGCTCATCGCAGGCGCCTTCCTGCTCCTCACCGGTGCCGCCATCGCGCAGATGGTGATGCTTGTCGGCCTCGGCGGGCTGCTCTACACCTCGACCAACAGCCTGGGCTGGGCGCTGGCAGCACCGCAACGCCGCACCTACGTCTACCCCATGGCCGGCGGGCTCATCGGGGGCCTCATCTCGGTGGTGGTGCTGATCCTGTTCTAGGTCCGCCAGCGTGCCGCCGGCGTCCGTTCAGCGTCCGTCAGGCCGCGGCTGCGTGCTCGTGTGCTTCCTCGCTGCCGCGGACCCAGCCGCCGATGGGCATGCGCACCGCGATGGCGGAGGCTCCGATGGTCAGCGTGATGGTCGCCAGCAGTCCGGCATACAGCTCGGGTGAGACGTCGCCGGCCGCGAAGAGCACCGACACCAGCACGAACGAGAACTCGCCCAGCTGGCTCAGGCCGGTGGCGATCTGCGACGGCCGCTCCAGCCCGCCGAGGTTGGCGAACAGGTAGATGACGCCCGACTTGGCCACCACCATCAGGACGACGAAGACGAAGACCCAGCGCAGGCCGCCCAGCAGGGCCTCCGGATCGAGCAGCGAGCCGACCGAGACGAAGAACAGCACGGCGAAGACGTCACGGAACGGAAGCAGGCGGCGTCGCGCCTCGTTGGCCATGGGACTGTCGGCGATGACGAGGCCGGCCACGAACGCCGCCAGCGCCAGGGGGATGCCGAAGACGACGGCCCCGATGCCGGCACCGATGAGGCCGCTGGCGATGGACACGAGCAGGAAGAGGTCGGGGAAGTCTCGCAGCCGTCCCAGCACCGCGGGGAACAGGCGTGCCGCCACGATGGCGATGAGGAAGAACAGGCCCAGGCCCGATGAGCGCCTCGAGCGGGTCGCGCTCTTCCGCGTTCCACACCGCCAGCAGGAAGGCGCCCAGGATGACGCCGGTGAGGTCCTGCAGCAGGCTCCACCCCAGCAGCGACATCTCCGTGGCCTTGTTGGTGCGGCGGCTGACGGAGCGCGTGATGTTGACCACGACGACGGAGGACGACATGGCCACGCAGAGCCCCAGCACCAGGGCCACCTCGAGCGGTTGGCCGAGGAAGGTCAGGACCACGCCGGCCACGATGG
This sequence comes from uncultured Chloroflexia bacterium, assembly GCA_963712735.1. Lineage (GTDB taxonomy): Bacteria > Chloroflexota > Limnocylindria > Limnocylindrales > CSP1-4 > JAFMJV01. The sequence goes on from CAVQIZ010000007.1 coordinate 523,368, forward strand.
TGGTCGTCAGGATCTGCAGCGGCGACGCCGCCAGCAGCGAGCGGTGCTCGCGCCGCAGCCGCCCCACGTCGAGCTCGATGCCGACCTCGAAGAGCAGCAGCACCACGCCGACATCGGCCAGCAGGCGCACCTGCTCCTCGTCGGGCTTGCTGTCCTCCGGCAGCAGCTGGAAGGCGACCAGTCCCACCATCAGGTAGCCGATGACCGCGGGCAGCCCGAAGCGGCGCGCGAAGAAGCCGAACACGGCGGCGGCCAGGAATACCGCACCGAGCTCCAGGATGGGGACGGCGGTCGCTTCCATCGGCCCAGACTACCCGTCTCGGCGGCGCCGGCTGACCCCTAGAATGCCCGGACCATGATCGACGAACCCACCATCGACTTCCACCCGCTCGCCCCGAGCGACCCGCCGGCGACCCCGATGTCGCGCGCACCGACCGACTCGACGAGGCGCTCGCCTCGCTGCTCCCGGCGCTCGAGCAGTTCAACCGCTTCGAGGGCCCCGACCGGTCCGCGCTGCGCTCGGAATGGGCGCCCTTCCTCGACGAGCCGTTGCCGCAGGAGGGGGCCGGCGCGGAGGCCGTGCTGCGAGCTGCTGCGCGACGTCGTCATCCCGCGCGGGTTGCGCGTGGGCCACCCGGGCTTCACCTCCTGGGTGACGACCGCACCGTCCACCACGGCCACGGCCGGCCACCTGGCGCAGGCCGTGGCCAGCCCGCAGCGCTGGTGGCTGCAGCCGGGCAATCACCTCGACACCATGGCGGTGGCCTGGCTCATCGAGCTGCTGGGGTTCCCCGCCTCGTACATCGGCACGTTCACCTCCGGCGGCTCGACGGCCAACCTGGTGGGCCTCGGTGGCGCGCGGCAGCACGCGGCGGAGAAGCTCGGCATCGACCCCGCGCTCGACGGCGTGGCGGCGCTGCCGGAGCCGCGCGTGTATGCCAGCCCGGAGACGCACCACGTGGTCACGCGCGCGATGGGCGTGCTGGGCCTGGGTCGCGCCAACATCCGGCTGGTCGGCCTGGATGCGCGAGCGGCGCGCCGACCTGCGCCAGCTGGAGTCCCTCATCCGTGAAGACGTCGCCGCGGGACGCACGCCGGTGGCCATCGTGGGCAACGCCGGCGACGTCAACACGGGCATCGTGGACCCGCTGCCGCAGATGGCCGCCATCGCGCGTGAGCACGACATCTGGTTCCACGTCGACGGCGCGTACGGGGGCTGGGGCATGCTCGACGAGCGCGTCGAGGCGGCCTACGGCGACCGCGGGCTGTACGACTCCTTCGCAGTGGATCCGCACAAGTGGCTGGCCGCACCCGTCGGCACCGGCCTCGCCATCTGTCGTGACGGCGACCTGCTCGCGCGTGCCTTCACCATCGAGCCGGGCCACTACGATCGCGAGCGCAACCTGGAGCACCCCGCGACGGACGACGCGCCGGCGCCGTGGTCGGCGCTGGGTGGCGGGACGCCCGACTGGGGGGTCGACTTCTCCACGCCGGCTCGCGGCATCGCTGTCTGGGCCGTGCTCAAGGAGATCGGGGCGGACGGCATGCGCGAGCGTGTGCGGCGCCACAACGACTTCGCCCGCATGGTGGCGGCGCGGGCCCGCACGTGAGCCGGAGCTGGAGCTGCTGTCCGAGCCGCAGCTGTCGATCTGCTGCTTCCGCTACCGACCGGCCGGCTGGGACGATGCCGAGCGCCTGGACGCGCTCAACGAGCAGATCATCGACGAGCTGCGCCGGGAGGGTCGCTCGCTGCCATCGAGCACCCGCGTCGATGGCGCCTTCGCCATCCGCGCCTGCTACATCAACCCGCGCAACGACCGTGAGCACGTGGAGCTCCTGGTGGAGGATGTCCTGGCCGTCGGACGCCGTCTCAGCGAGGCGCTGAGGGTCACCGCGCCAGCGCGATCGCTGGTCAGTCGAGGTGCTCGGCCGGCCCTGCGAGTCGATCGAGGAAGAGGAAGCACCGGCCGCGCCGCGTCGAGGTCGTGGGCGATGATGTCCGGCAGCTTGGGCGAGAAGACGTCGCGGTCAGAGAGTCGCCGACTGAAGACCACGTCCTTGAGCCGCAGCAGGTGGCCGTAGGGATGGTCCGTGGGGAAGCCGCGCGGGTTGCGCGTCAATGACTCGCCGGTCACCGAGTCGAAGACCGACACGAAGCGCGGTTCCTCGATGGCCCGGAAGACGCTGCTGGGGTCGCGATCGACCTTCTCGCGGAACGCTGCCAGCCGAGCGCGCTCAGGGTGCCACATGCCACCGCCGACGAAGATGTTGCCGGGCTCCAGGTGGAAGTAGCCGCCCACGGCACCGCGCGGCCGGAGCGTCGTCGCCGCGCGAATCCTGCCAGGGGAACTCGGCGCCCTGGGCCGTCTTGTACGGGCGACTTGTCGTTGCTGAAGCGGACGTCGCGATAGATGCGGAACGGCGACCGGCGCGGGTCGGCTTCAAGGGGCAGCCGCAGCGCGTCGAAGCGGTCGGCGAGCGCCACGCAGAGCGCCTCCAGGGGCTCCTTGATGAGCCGCTCGTAGTCGGCCTTGCGCGGCTTGAACCACGCGCGGTCGTTGTTGGCCGCGAGGTCGGCAAGGAACTGGAGCGCATCGGGCGAGAAGCCGGCGAAGGGTGCGCGTTCGGCGGGCGTATCGGCCATGGTCATCTCCCTCGGCTCACGATCCCGCGGGTACGGGCATCGTTCGTCCCTATCATGGCGCCGAATGGCAACGCCTGCGACCCCGGCCGCCGGCGACATCCGTCATTGGTATCGGTGCGTGGCCGCCGAAGGGCCCATTCCCCCCACGCTGCGACAGGCTCAGTCTTCAGCCCCATGGACTGCCTGCCTGGCGCCGTCTTGCGCTGCCCGTGTCCCGATGACGGTGTGCTGCGTTGACTGACGAGCAGCGTCCCGACCTGGAGTGGCCCAGCGAGGACCTGGCCCAGGCGAAGCCGCCGCCGGCCCCGCGCCAGGACGTCGAGTGGCCGAGCGCGGATCACGGGCCCGCCGCAGCTGCGCCGCCCGAGCCCGAGCCCGCGCGGCACCAACCCGTGGCCGCCCGAGCCCGAGCCGGTGGCCCCCGAGCCCGCGTGGCACCAACCCGTGGCCCCCGAGCCCGAGCCTGCGCCGCCCGACCGCCCGAGCCCGTGGCCGCCCGAGCCGCTGCCGCCCGAGCCCGAGCCCGCGTGGCCCCGAACCCGCTGGCCGCCCGAGCCCGTAGCGCCCGAGCCCGAGCGCCCGCGTGGCACCGAACCCGTGGCCCCCGAGCCCGAGCCCGCGTGGCACCAACCCGTGGCCCCCGAGCCCGAGCCTGCGCCGCCCGAGCCCGCGTGGCCCGAGGCCGCCCCGCCGCTGGACATCCCGCCGACGCCCGGCCCGCCTCCCGGAGGCTACCCTCCCGCGCCTGCCGCCGGCTACCCGCCGCCCTACGCGCCCCCACCCCAGCCGCTCCAGCCACCACCACCGTCGCCTTCCGGCCAGGGCCGTACTCGGTGATGGGCGTACCCGGCGCGCCGCCGCCCGGAGCGCGCCGCCGGAGCCGAGCGCAGACGCAGCGCGCCTACTTCCGCCCCGACATCGAGGGTCTGCGTGCGGTCGCGGTCATGGCCGTCCTGCTCTTCCACATCGGCCTGCCCATCGCCGGCGGTGGCTACGTCGGCGTGGACGTCTTCTACGTCATCTCCGGCTTCCTCATCACCGGCCTGCTGCTGCGAGAAGGGGAGACGGACGGCAAGGTCGATCTCATCCGCTTCTACGCCCGGCGCATGCGCCGCCTGCTGCCGGCGGCACTGCTCGTCATCGTCGCCACGCTCGCCGCGTCCGCCGTCATCGTCTCGCCGCTGCGGCTGACCGAGATCGCCGGCGACGCCGCAGCCTCCGCCCTCTACGTGGCCAACTTCCGGTTCGCCTTCGAGGCGACCGACTACCTGGCGCTGGAGGCGCCGTCGCCGCTGCTGCACTACTGGTCGCTGGGCGTCGAGGAGCAGTTCTACCTGCTGTGGCCGCTCATCCTGCTGGCGGCGACCCGCATCCTGCCGCGGCGCCTCATCGGCCTCTTCCTCGTCGTCCTCGCGCGTCGCCTCGTTCGGCCTCTCGTTCTACCTGACCGACGCGTCACCGGCGTGGGCCTTCTTCTCGCCTGTCAGCACGGGCCTGGGAGCTGGCGGCCGGCGCCATCGTGGCCGTCGGCCTGCTGCGCATCCCCGCGCGCCTGCCGCGCGCGCTCGACATGCTGGCGGTCGTCGGCCGGCCTCGCGCTCATCGTCGCGGGTGTCGTCATCCTGGGTGTGCGAGACGCCCTTCCCCGGCGTCGCGGCGCTGCTGCCGGTGGTCGGTGCCACGCTGGTCATCATGGGCGGCCTGCGCGGGCCGACGCTGCCGGGCAGGCTGTTGCTGGGCAACCCCGTCTCGCGCTACCTCGGGCGCATCTCGTACTCGCTGTACCTGTGGCACTGGCCGCTGCTCATCCTCGTGCCCATCGCCCTGGAGAACGACGAGCTGCGTCGTGCGCGTCGGCCTCGCCGGCGTGGCCATCGTGCTGGCCGCCATCACGCACCGAGCTGGTGGAGCAGCCCTTCCGGCGCTCGGGCGGCCTGGCGCGTCGCTCGCGCGGCTCGGTCCAGCTGGGGCTGACGGCCTCGGTCGCGGTCGGCGTCGGGGCGCTGCTGATGAGCGGGGCCATCAGCCTGCCGGCCAACCTGCTCCCGCAGGACCCGGTGGTGGTCGAGCTGGCCGGTGTGCGCGAGGACCTGCCGCAGCAGCTACGCCGACGGCTGCCACCTGCCCGTACGAGGTGTCCAAGCCGCGCAACGACTGCGTCTACGGTGATCCCGAGGGCGAGCAGACCGCCTTCCTCATCGGCGACTCGCACGCGGCCCAGTGGCTGCCCGCGCTCGATGCCTATGCCGCGGGCAAGGGCTGGCGCCTGGAGGTGCACACGAAGTCGGCCTGCAGCGTGGCCGACGTGCCGCTGTGGGAGCGACGGCTGCGCCGCATCTACGACGAGTGCCTCGACTGGCGCGAGGCACTGCTGAAGCGCATCACGCGCGCTCAGCCGGAGGTCGTCTGGGTGGGCAGCTCGCGCGACTACGAGCTCTGGAGCAACGGCAACATCATCCGCGCCAAGGACGCGTACACCTACTGGCAGGGGCAGCTGGAGGCGCTGCTCGAGCGAGCTCGGCGAGAGCGCCGATCGCGTGGTGCTGCTCGCGGAGATGCCGTTCCTGAACTTCGACCCGGTGGACTGCCTGGCCGACACGCGCCGTTCCTCCTGCGACCCCTCGACGAGCCTCGTCATCGATGCCGACTACGCCGCCCTGGAGTCGGCCGCGGCCGATGCCGCCGGCGCGTCTGTGCTGTCGCTCAACGGCGTGCTGTGCCCCGGGCGCAGCTGCCCGGTGGTGGTCGACGACATGGTCGTCTTCCGTGACCAGCACCACTCACCGCCAGCTACATGGAGCGACTGGCGGAGCCGGTCGCGAACCTGCTGGAGGGTCGCGCGCCGTTCCCGCACGCCGCTGGCCGTCGTGACGCCGCAGCCGCTCACCGACTGACGTGCGCCGCTCGCAGCTCGCCGACGCGCGACGCGCCGGCCGGCCCGTCGGCGACCCCGTGCGACCCCGCACCCCACCGCGGCCGCGTCTGCGGGCCCGGACCACACTCGTGCCCACCAGAAGCGTGAGTCCGATCCGGGCCCGTGGTGCGGTCTGGTGCGGTCCGTGCCGGTCCCGTATCCCGGTGGTCGCGCCCCCGGTAGTACCCGCGTGTGGCAGTCGGCCGCAGCTCCGATGGAGAGAGTCGGGCGCATGCCCACATTCCGACCCATCCCCATCCGACGAGCGGCGACGGCAGCGCTCGCGGGGGCGATGCTCCTGAGTCTCATCCCTGCCGCATCGAGCATGGCCGCGCCGGACGCGCCGCCGGAGGTGAAGGCCGCCGAGTGGAAGGTGCTCGCGCAGATGAACAGGCTGCGTGAGCGGCACGGCCTCAAGCCGCTGCGCATGGCCGGCGGCGTGCGCCTCGTGGCGCGTGAGCGCTCGCGCTCGATGAAGAACAAGGACTACTTCGCCCACACCTCGCCCGCCGGCGTCGATGCCGGCGACCTGCTGCGCAACCGCTCGGTGCCCAACAGCTTCTGGGGCGAGAACATCGGCTGGACCAAGTACGTCAACCTCGACGAGGGTCCCAAGGTGATGGTCGACTGGTGGAAGGACTCACCGGGCCATCGCTACAACATGCTCTACAAGGACTACAACTACGCCGGCGTGGGCGTGGCCAAGGACGGAGCCGAGACCTACTGGACCATCGTCTTCGCCAACCAGCGCGATCACACCCCGCCGCTGGCCGGGCTGATGGACTCGCTCGACCGGCATGTCCGTGGCGGCGAACGAGCGGCCCGCGGCCGGTCACCATCCGCTGGTGGGGCAAGGACCGCCCGCTCTCGACCCGCACGGCCGGCCTGCGCGGCTTCAACGTCCAGTACCGCCGCGGTGACGGCGACTGGCAGCAGCTGCGCACCAGGACCAAGACCAAGCAGCTGACCAAGACGCTCGGCGAGGGCACGCACCAGTTCCGTGTCCGCGCCGTCGACAACCATGGCAACCGCGGGTCGTGGATGCGACCGCTGACGGTCACCGTCAACTAGCACACCCCACTGCCGTTCCGAACGCCGGACCAGGTCTCCTGGTCCGGCTTCGCGATTCCCGGCGCCTCGCGGTGCCCGGCGCGCGCTACGACGGCGGCGGCCGAGTCGAGCTCCCGATGGACGCGCACGAACAGGCCGCCCATCACGCGTGCCGCCGTGGGGAAGGCGTGGATGGTGTCCGCCAGCTGGGCGAGGGGCACGCGCAGCTTGACTGCCAGCACGGCCTCGTGGATCAGCTCCGAGGCCCCGGGACCGGCGATGAAGACGCCCAGCAGCGTCTGCGTCGGCCGGTCGACCACGATGGTGATGTGACCCTCTGCCTGGGCGGTGTAGCCCTTGGCCGTGGTGGCCAGGTCGGCCGTCTCCTCGAAGGCGTCGTAGCCCTGCTCCAGCGCCTGCTCCAGCAGCAGCCCCACCGACGCCGCCTCCGGCTCGGTGTAGAGCGCGCGCGGGATGGCGCGGTAGTCGGGCGTGACGTCCTCACCGACCGCGATGCGCACCGCCATCTCGCCCTGGTAGTGGGCCAGGTGCGTGTGCAGCTCGGGGCCGGCGGGGTCGCCCACGACGTAGACGTGCGGTGCGATGCGCAGCTGCTCGTCGGGCCGCGGCATGCGCTCGTGCGGCGGACACGCCGATGGTGTCGAGGCCCAGGCCCTCGAAGGGGATGGCGCGGCCGATGGCGAGCATGATCTCGGTGGCCCTCCGCGAACGCTGCCGTCGGACAGGGCCACCCGATGGGCGCCGTCGGCGCCGGCCCCGGGCTCGACGCGCTCGGCGCGGACGCCGGTGAGCACGGTGACCCCGTCGCGCTCCAGCGCCCGCGTGACGTACTCGGCGTTGCGGGCGTGATCGCGCGCCAGGATGTGCGGGTTGGAGTCCACGAGCGTGACCGGCACGCCGTAGCGGGCATAGACCTGCGCCAGCTCGGTGCCGGTGGGCCCGCCGCCCATGATCAGCAGCGAACGGGGCAGCTCGCGGGCGCCGGTGCCCTCGTGGTTGTCCCAGGCGTCGATCTGGTCGAGGCCGGGGATGTCGGGGATGCGCGAGTGCGAGCCGACGGCGATGACGATGTCGCGGCCGTGCACGACGCGCTCGCCACCATCGCCGAGGGCGACGCGCACGCGACCGGGGCCGTCGAGGCGGGCCTCACCGCGGATGGGCTCGGCGCCGATGTCCCGGTAGCGCGACTCGTGGCCGGCGTCGGAGGGGTAGTCGATGCTCCTCGCGGTTGATCATGTAGTCGCGGAAGTCGGAGGCCCTGGGCCAGGGGAAGTCACCGCCGGCCGCGTGGACGGCCGCGGCGTGCAGCAGCGCCTTGGACGGCATGCAGGCCCAGAAGGCGCAGGAGCCGCCGAAGAGGTCGCGGTCGATGATGGCCACGCTGTGGCCGCGATCGCGGGCCAGCTCCAGGGCGGCCTCACCGGCCGGGCCGGCGCCGATGATGACGAAGTCGAAGGTGTCGCTGGGGTCGGTCACGTGGGTCCTCCCTGGGGTGGCGCTGGGGCGCTGGGGCAAGGCTAGCGGGGCGGTCTAGCGGCGCTGTCGTCGCAGGGCTCCGCGGAAGGCGGCCATGACATCCGGCGCCGCGGAGCACGAAGATGATGTCGTCGATGCCCGCCCCCGGATGTGTGCTGAGCCACGTTCGGACCGCGGAGAGCGCGACATCGGCGGCCTCGTCGAGCGGGTAGCCGTAGACGCCACAGCTGATGGCGGCGAAGGCGACGGACTGCGGCGCCCGCCTCCGCGGCACGGTCGAGCGACGCCGAGTAGGCGGACGCCAGCAGCTCCGCCTCATGCGTGGCCGCCGCCCTGCCAGACCGGCCCCACGGCGTGGACGATGAAGCGCGCGGGCAGGTTCCCGCCGCCGGTGATGACGGCCGAGCCGGTGGGACAGCCGCGGTAGCGCTCGCGCAGCTCGGCCATGACGGCCGGCCCGGCGGCAGCGTGGATAGCCCCATCGACGCCGCCACCGCCCGCCAGAGCACTATTGGCAGCGTTGACGATGGCATCCACACTGACCTGCGTGATGTCGCCTGCCAGCAGTCTCACGCGCGTGCCGTGCCAGCGTGCCTCGGCTGCCCGCGTGCGTTCCGCGTCTCATCGTCGAGTGTGGGCCATCGACCCCGCGGCGGGCAAGCGTTGACCACCGCGCCGGCAGCCGAGCGCTCACGCTGGGCGTTCCTCGGCTGGATCGGCTCGCAACATCCGAGTCCGACTTCCCGTACGCAGAGCAGGTGTCCCTTCTGCCAGGGGACCTTCGGTGGGGTGCGGTCCGGTGTGTTACGGGGTGTCATGGTCCCGCTCTCGCCCGCGGTGCCTCGTCGGGCGCGAGCGCGATCCCGGTGCGATGGCTCGAGGGTCACGGTGGTCGTGGTGTTGCTCCGGCCCGGGCGAGTGCCACGTTAGCCCTCCAGACTCAGGTCCTGCCGCTCCTCGATTGGCTCCAACAGCTCACGGCCCCGGTTGCGGCCGAAGGGACCCACGGCCGGTCTCGGGTTCTGGGGCGCGTTCGTGGCGGGGTCTCTAGCGATGGCCCCTGCAGCCGGTCGCGGCGCCAACCCTGCTAGCGCGGACGTCTCGCCACAGCCAGGATGCTGGAACCCATGGCGACGCCTCGGCCTCGTCTGACGAGCCCTACTTCGGGAGCAAGCGGGCAGGAGATGAACATGTCGACGATCGTTGCCGGCGCGACATACTCAGAGCGGCGAGAAGCCGCAAAGTGCCCGCGGCGCAGGCCGAGGCGACCAGCCAGCGTTCTGGCAATCGCGATCGGCGCCACGAGTGGCCAGAAGATATGGGTGGAGTACTCGACTTCGAAGCCAGCTCGTTCGGTCACGCCGCGTAGCGACTGGGTAGCGTAGCGACGGTAGTGACCCGCGTCGGCGTCCTCCTGCGACCATAGGCGCTGGTACGCCGGGACGGTCAGGAATAGGCGGCCGCCCGGGCGCAGCCTCTCCCGCACCTTGACGAGGAACTCCTCGTCGTTCTCGATGTGCTCGAGAACATCGAACAATCCTACGGCGGGCAAGATCGCCAGTCGGAACCGCGCGGTCTGAAGAGTTGCCTGGACCACTGGTCGTAGTCCCTGACGGTAGGCATTGCGAGCGCCCTCCGGGCCGGGTTCCACAAGCACGACGTCATGGCCCGCCTTCCGCAGTGTGCGGGCAACATGACCGTTCCCGCCACCCACGTCCACGATGGGGCCGCCGGGTGGAAACCGGCCGAGCGCGGCGACGATGCATGCCGCACGGTGCCGGAACCAGTACGACTCGTCCTCCAAAGCATGACAGGTAGCGTGCCCTTGCCGGGGGTACGAGATGGTATCTATGCCGGAGCAGACGAAGTAGCCGGGCTCGACCTCGCGCAGGCCACTGGCCACCGCAAGCAGTCGCTCCCCGCGGAGCCAGCGATCGGACTGGGTATCCGCGACGTCGTGATCCGGAGCACGCTCGTCTCCGCCACTCGTAGATCGGAAGGCCTCTGACGGGGTCACCCTACGTGTGTGGCGTGCGGCTTGGTGGCTCTGCCAACGACGTGATCCATGTCATCCACCAATCTAGCCGAAAGCGGTGATCGTGAGTGACCCACTCACCAGCCAAGGCCGAACGCGGAAGCCCGGCGAATAGACGGGCTAGGACCGAACGAGCCAAGCGACGTGATGAACCGGTCGAGCCGGGTGAGGAGGTCGTCTTCGACACCTTAACCTTGGCCACCACACGGCGTGGGCAGGGTCTGGCAGCTGTCCGCGGTCGATGGTGCCAGCTCGTACGTCATCGCCGGAGACAAGTGCGCGGCGGCCACGGCCCGCGTCCTCCTCGGGGACATCGACGCCAACTTGCATGCGTGGCTCCGGCTAAACGAACCTCGAACGACTGCACCGCGGCCACCGCACCGGGGCCGCACCCCAACCACGATCTTCATCCGCGAGCGACCGAGATCATCTAGCAGTTCGGAGGATGGAGAGATGACCATCGAGTGGCCTGATCTGTCCGGTCGGGACGTCGAACGCAATGCTGATGCCGTCCCGGCACACCGGCCGAAACAGATCCGAACCCTACCGGAACCTCTCACTCGACCCACATCATCGGTACCATTGTCTCGGCGTGAGACGGTGACCCACACTTGGCCGATGGCCGCACATCCCTGCGGACGCCTAGCCTGGTCATACCCCGAGACGCGATGTACCCGGAACACGCCCACATCGCGCGACCGGTCATGCGTGCGCCGTCAACCCTTCGGCCGGCCGGGGCGTTCCGTGTCCCTTCCGCTTTCGGCGAGCCAAGCGCGAACGTTGTCGACCGATTCGCACGGCTGGACCCGATGATTTCGGCGCAGAACGTGTTCAGGCTCGCCATCGTCATCTTGGCAATATCGGCTACGGCCGGCGCACTCATCGGGAAGGGGCCATTCCCCGGCCTCGACTTTCAGAACATGGACACGTTCCATGACTGCGTCGCACGCGACAACCCCTACCTCGCTACAGGCGAGGCATGCGGCGACTACCTACACCGCAACATGCGCTACCCGCCGCTGCTGTACTGGTCCTTCATCTGGACCCGAGCACTCTCACTCGAGGCGGCCTACGCGGTATGGGTCGCGTTCACCGTGGTCGCGACGGTGGCGGCCCTAGCGATGTGGGTTCCCGCCAGCCGCCGCGACGGTTCAATGCTGCTGTTCGCAGGACTGTTGCTGCTGCAGTTCCCTATGCTCTTCCAGATCGAACGAGGCAACAGTGATGCCATCCCCCTGCTCCTCTGGAGCGTCAGTGCCTGGCTACTGATGGCAGGCCGCGCGGGGTGGGCCGGGCTTGTCGCGGGACTCTCAGTGTTGCTCAAGCTGTACCCAGCGTTCGCCGTGGTCGTGGTCTTGGCTGGGCTGCTGGCAAAGCCTCGCCGCGGTCGACTCCTCGAGCGTCGGCTCGTCCGCTACTGCGCCGGAGGATTGGTGGCGGTAGCGCTTCTCGGCTTGCCGCTTATCGGCCAGACCATCGACTGGCTTGACTTGCAGATGCCGTCACTCCTGTCGCATCGGTCCGAGCTCAACGCCGGGGTGCACGAACTCCACCTCATCGCGCCCGACGGGCAGGCGTGGCTACTCAGCATGCCGCTGCTGGTCGTCTGGAGTCTGGCGTCCCATCGCCTCCTGGCCGAGGATCCCGCGCTGGTCCTCTCGGGAGCGCTGGCGATCTCGACGTACTTCGCCAACGTGGCGGTCGACTACAACCTGATCACGACATACCCGTTCCTCATCGTGCTCTTCATACGTGCCACCTCCCGGGTATCGAACCTAGCCACGGTGGCGCTTCTCGTGCTCGGCTTGATCGCGATCATCGGCCATCGAGGCCTGTTCATTCTTGGCGACGGAGAGTTTGGGGCCCTCCTGCACATCTGGCTGCAGTGGGTCTGGCTGATGGCTGCCGGCATCGCCGTTGCCCTCGGCCGTGTCTCCCGGAATGACGAGACAAGGGAACAGCTGCGCCTCCTGCCTTCCCGCTCGAGGACCATGACCGCGTAGTGGGCGGCGCGGGCTTCCACGTCGACATCTACTCTTCCAGCCCCAGCTCCTGTCGCTCCTCCATCGGCTCCAGCAGCTGCGGACCCTGGTTGCGCACGTTGTTGACGGCGGTGCTGATGGGGTACATCTCCAGCACGTCGTCCGGGGGCGGTTCCAGCAGCGGGGCCAGGAACTCGGTGTCGTCGAGGTCCGGGTCCAGCCAATCGTCCCAGGTCTCTCGCGGCAGCAGCACCGGCCTGCGGTCGCGGACGGAGGACACCAGCGATGCTCACCGAGTTGGCTCGAAGGCCATGATGCGAGAGTCGCGCGTCAGCGTCCTAGCGTCGCCGGTACTACCAGTGCCCGTTCGTACATGACCTGAGGAGCGGTGACGGTGTGCACCGCTCCTCTCCATACTGGACCACCATGGCACCCTCGAACGGAGTCGGTCTGCCCTCGGTTTCGGTAGTCGTACCGGTCTACCGTGCCCAGGAGACGCTTGCAGAGCTACATCGCCGTTTGGTGGAGGTGCTCGCAGGTCGCACTCAGTCATTCGAGGTGATCCTGGTGGACGATCGAAGTGACGATGGTTCTTGGTCGATTATCGAGGACTTGGCGAAGGGGGACCCGCGCGTCAGGGGGCTCCGCCTGGGGCGCAACTTCGGCCAACACAGTGCCTTGCTTTGCGGAATCCGCGCGGCTCGCTACCCCGTGACGATCACCCTCGACGACGACTGCCAGAACCCGCCCGAGGAGATTCCGGCGCTGCTGGCCAAGCTGGATGAAGGCTGCGACGTCGTCTATGGAGCCCCGGAACAAGCCCAGCACGGCTTCCTCAGGAATCGGGCATCGCTGCTCACGAGGATCGCGTTGCGGAACATCATGGGTGCAGACACGGCGCGGTACGTCAGCGCCTTCCGAGCCTTTCGCACCGACCTCCGTGACGCGTTCGCGGACTACTCCAACCCGTTCGTCAGCATCGACGTGCTGCTCACCTATGGCACAAGCCGCTTCACGCACGTCATCGTCCGACAGGACTCTCGCCTGGCCGGCACGTCCAACTACACGTTCCGCAAGTTGGCCGTGCATGCCGTCAACATGATCACCGGGTTCACCGCGCTGCCACTCCGGCTGGCAAGCGTCGCGGGCATGGCCTTCGCGCTCTTCGGCGCCCTGATGCTCGCCTACGTCTTGGTCAACTTCGTCGTCACCGGAGGCATCGTCCAGGGCTTCGCCTTCCTGGCCTCGGCCATCGCCATCTTCTCCGGCGTACAGCTGTTCGCCCTCGGCATCGTTGGCGAGTATCTCGGTCGGATCCACGAACGGACCATGGGCCGACCGCCCTACATGGTCAGCGAGCAGGCGACCAGTGATGGACCACTCCGCGACAGGGCAGTCCTTGAGCCACCCGCCGCACCAGCGGCGGAGCCTGCTGAGACTCGGGTCATGCAGCATTGAACTTCGACGAGAGCGGCCAGCGAACCCTCACCGCGCCGGGCCTGAGGCTTGAAGTCGCGCTGGTCCCCTGGGACGCGCAGGCATTCGGGTTCTCCGTCGCCCAGGTCGATGTCATCGAGGTCGCGCCGCACGCAGATCCGACGCCGGTCCTGGCACAGTTCGTCTCGTGGCTCGACGAGCGAGACGTGCGCCTGGTCTCGTGTCGACTCGACAGTCTCAAGCTGCGCGAGTCGATGCTACTGGAGGGTCTCGGTTTCCGCTTCGTAGAGATGGTCTACAGTCCGGTGCTGACACCGCTCCGAACTGACTGGGTCAGCGACGAGGAGCTCGTCATCGAGCCGGCGCAGCCGCAGGACCGCCCAGCCCTGGAGGCGATGGCTTCATCCGTCTTCACCACCGGCCGCCACGTGCTGGACTGGAGACTGGACCGGAGCGCGGGTCACGAGCGATATCGTCGCTGGCTCGCTGGTGCGCTTGATGGCGACGGGCAGGATGTGCTGATGGCTTCCATCGGGGACGAGGTCGTTGGCTTCTTCATCGTCGAGGCGCTGCCCGACGATTGCGTCTACTGGCACTTGACGGCCGTCGCAGCCAAGTGGCAGGGCAAGGGTGTAGGCAAGCGGGTCTGGCGAGCGATGATCGAGCGACACCGGGCCGCCGGCGTACGGCGGATCGAGACCACGATCTCAGCGCACAACATCGCGGTCATCAATCTCTATGCCGGACTGGGGTTTCGCTTCACCGCGCCCCAGGCGACGTTCCATTGGCTGCGATGATGACGTGGGCCATGCTCCATCATGACGTGCGCGTCTTCGCTCGCTTCGCCATCGTCGGGATCGCATCCAACGCGCTCCTCTATGTGCTCTATCTCGTCCTAGCCAATGGAGCCGGGCTACCACCCGTCGTCGCGGCGACGGCGGGGTGGGTCGTGAGCGTAGCCAACTCGTTCTTGCTCAATCGCTCGTGGACTTTCGGCCACACTGGCCCGCGGGGGCCGACGTTCCTGCGGTACGGACTCCTGTACGCGAGTGCCTATGTCCTGAACGTCGTGCTCCTTGTGCTGCTGGTCGATGGAGCGGGGTTGCCGCACGAGCTGGTCCAGGGAGTCCTGATCGTGCTAATCGGCATGAGCCTGTTCATGGGCCAGCGATACTGGGTCTTCAGGCCCGCGGAGGACACGTGACCGAGCCGATCCCCTTCAACCGTCCGTTCCTCACGGGTCGCGAGTTGGCCTACATCGCGCGAGCACACGAGCAGGGGCAGCTCGCCGGCGACGGTGCGTTCACCAGGGCCTGTTCTGAGTGGCTCGTGTCCACCACGGGCACCGACCGAGCTCTGCTGACCCACTCGTGCACAGCCGCGCTGGAGATGGCGGCCATCCTGGCCGAGATTCAGCCGGGCGATGAGGTCATCATGCCCTCGTTCACGTTCGTCTCGAGCGCAAATGCATTCGTCGCCAGGGGCGCGGTGCCGGTCTTCGTCGACATCCGCTCCGACACCAAGAACATCGACGAAGCACTCATCGAAGCTGCCATCACGCCTCGGACCAGGGCCGTCCTCGTCGTGCACTACGCCGGCGTGGCCTGCGAGATGGACGCAATCATGGACCGCGCCGCGGCCCACGACCTGCTTGTGGTCGAGGACGCTGCGCACGCGCTGCTGTCGACATACCAGGGTCGACCGCTCGGCAGCATCGGACACCTCGGGACGCTGTCATTCCACGAGACCAAGAATGTCATCAGCGGGGAGGGCGGGGCGCTCCTCGTGAACCGCGAGCGCTTCGGCGACCGAGCGGAGGTCATCCGCGAGAAGGGCACCAACCGGAGCCAGTTCTTCCGTGGGCTGGTCGACAAGTACACGTGGGTGGACGTCGGCTCATCGTATCTGCCCGGTGAGATCATCGCTGCTTTCCTCTATGCGCAGATGGAGGAAGCGGAAACCATCACCTCGCGTCGACTTGGAATGTGGAGCCGATACCACGAAGCGTTCGAGCCGCTCGAGCGGCTTGGGCTGGTGAAGCGACCGACCGTCCCCCCAGGCTGCGTCCACAACGGTCACATGTACTACCTGGTGCTTCCGGACCTCAGAGCTCGATCGGCCTTCATCGGCCGCCTCAAGGAGCACCAGATCCAGGCCGTCATCCACTACGTGCCACTTCACTCGTCACCGATGGGTGAACGGGTCGGGCGTGCCGGCTCTGAGCTGACGAATACGGTCCTGGCTGGCGAGCGACTCGTGCGGCTCCCACTGTGGGTGGGAATGGAGGAGCACCAGGACCGCGTTATCGACGAGGTTTCGGAGGCCGTGCACGCTTCTCTTCACGCGTCGGCCTAGCCTGAGGCTCTCGCTTCTGGTCGCGCTACGGTGCAATCTGCCTGATGAAGTGGCGCCATAGGAGAACGATCTGAGCGGTCGCAAACCCGACCAGCGCGGTGGCCTGGCCGACCCGCGACTGCCGTATTCGAGGGCCCAGTCGAACGGCCATGCCGCGGCGAGGTATCGCAGGGAAGGACTGCACCAGGCTGGCGATCGCGACGCCAAGCACGGCCAGCACTGCGACGAGCCGATATCCGCCCTGGATCACCGGTGAGTCACCAAGTGTGAGTATGGAGCCCGGCTGATACAAGCCCTTGTAGGGGTCAAAGATGACATGCGACCCGACGGGGAGACCGGTGTCCGGCTATCCGGCAGATGACCGTTGGCGCTAGATCCCGGCCCCTGTCGCCCGGCGTTGAGCGGTGATCGGGATCCGACAGCACGACAGAGACCGGTGATCGGACCCATCAGCTGACGTCGATCGGGATGGACAGGGACCCCTGGTGGTCGAGGGATGGGAGCACCACGATGATGACCGTCGGGGTCGACATCGGGGGACGGCAGCACGACGTGGCGCGCTGCCGGCATGGGAAGCCCAAGGCCGACCGCGAGGTTCTGCGAGTGAGTGAGGACCGTGCCGGCTTCGACCGGGGTCTAGGCTGAACAGCCTCCGAGATGTGCCGACGCATCTCGGGCATCATCGTGGCCTCGTCGTCCTGCTCGGCGAGGACCATGCCCACGGGGCGGATGACCGAGGCGCGGGTGGGGAAGATGCCCACGACCGCGGTGCGCCGCTTGATCTCCTTGTTCAGTCGCTCCAGCGGGTTCGTGCTGCGGATCTGCCGCCGATGGGACTCGGGGAAGGTGAAGTGGGTCAGCAGGTCCGGCTCAGCCGCGATGAGTAGCTCGGCCACCTTCGGGAAGCGGGTCTCGAGCCCGTCCACCGCGCGCCGCAGCTGCGCCCGGGCGGCCGCCTCGTCGGGCTGCTCGAAGATGGTGCGGATGATGGTCGCCACCATACCCCGCGCCGAGCGGGGCACGAGGTCCTGGGCGTCGCGCGTGAAGTGCACCCGGCAGCGCTGCCAGGCGGCGCCGAGGAACTGCTCCCTGACCGTCTTGACGAGCCCGGGGTGGTCGTCGCTGATGACGAGCCAGATGCCACCGAGGCCGCGCTCGAGGAGACCGCGCACGAAGGCCGGCCAGGCGCTGCCCTCGTCGTTGCCCGCGGCGAGGTCCAGGCCCAGGACGCGGCGCTCGCCGCTGCGGGACACGCCCGTGGCCACGAGTGCAGCCATGTTCACCACGCGGCCCGACTCGCGGACCTTGACGTAGGTGGCATCGAGCCAGAGGTAGGGATAGACCTCGCCCGCGAGCGAGCGGGAACGGAAGGCCTCGACCTCGGCATCGAGCGCGGCACAGATGCGGCTGACCTGGCTCCGCGACATCGAGCTGATACCGAGGGCTTCGACGAGGTCCTCCACCCGGCGCGTGCTGACCCCGAGGACGTAGGCCTCCTGCACGACCGCGAGCAGGGCCCGCTCGGCCCGTCGCCTCGGCTCGAGCAGGCTGGGCAGGTAGCTGCCGTCGCGGACCCGCGGGATCGAGAGGTCGATCGTGCCCACGCGCGTGTCCCAGCGCCGCTCGCGATAGCCGTTGCGCTGGGTCTGGCGATGCTCCGGGTCCCGGACCCCGTGGGGCACGCCGGTGAGCTCGGTGACCTCGGCCTCCATGACCGCCTCGGCGAGCACCTGCACGCTCTGGCGGAGGAAGTCGGCATCGCCCGCGGTCCCGGCCTTGCGCATCGTCTCGAGCACCGCCATCCTGTCATCGGCCATCGTGGTTCTCCTTCGTCGTGGGTTCCTAGGTCCAACGACGTGAGGATGACGCGGTGGCCCTTCGTCTTGTCGACCACCCGCGCTGTTACACCAACTCTAGGGACGTGACCGGGTAGGGCTTTGATGCAGCATGGATAGCCCCATCGACGCCGCCACCGGGCGCCAGAGCACTATTGGCAGCGTTGACGATGGCATCCACACTGCCGTGCGTGATGTCGCCTGCCAGCAGTCTCACGCGCGTGCCGTGCCAGCGTGCCTCGCTGTGCCAGTCCCGCGGCGCATCCATCGCGCCAGTCCGGAGCCCGAGGCGACATGGGGGCAACGATCTGTGAGCACAGCGGGAGAGACGTCGGGGCTGAGCAGGCGGGTTTTGGTTCTGCGATCGTCGGGCTGGGCGCTCTTCATCCTGGCGGTGACGTGGATCGTACTGATCGGCGGTGGCTACGCTGGGATAGAGCTTGCTCTCCTGCGGCAGGTCAGTCTCGCGCTCATCAGCATCGGGCTTCTCGTCTGGGCCGTGCTGGCATGGCGGTGGCCGTCGTGGCGACCCCGATCGGCCATCTGGCCGGCACTGCTGTTGCCATACGCTGCTCTGCTGACAGCCACTCTCGCGTCATCGCTTCCACGAATGGCGGTCGACTACCTTGCGTGGGCGACACTCCTGATCGCGCTGTATCTGCTGCTGGTGCGAGTGCTCGCTCTAGCCTACGTGCGCGAGAGGATCGGAAGTCTCATGGCGATGCTCGGGCTCGTCGTCAGCGTTGCCTACATCGGCCTGGTCGCAGCGCGGTGGCTGCAATGGTGGGACCTCATCGGTCGCTTCGAACCGCCGATGCTTCGCCCTGCATACGCTGGGCTGTTCGTTGGTGGTCCCACCGTGGTACCGGTCGTGGTGGTGCTCCTCATGGCTAGCGCTTTCGCGGGGTTGGGTTTGGGAACGCGCGGACGTCGGATCGCACTCGGCGTCCTTGCGGTCACGAGCATGTGTGCAGTCTTCCTAAGCGGAACCCGAGGATCGTGGTTGGCGTTGGCAGTTGCCGTCGCCGTGCTCGGCGTGGGTGCCGCAATCGTCAACCGCGGCCGCCTCCTCGGCCTCGTTGGTGAACGACGCACCAAGATCGGCTTGGCGTCAGCCGGCGCGGCTCTCGCGATCGTCGGTATGGTGATGGCTCCCGCACTCCTGACCCGATTGGAATCCTCTGGGGACGGCGGCCGCGCCTACTACGTGGCGACGGCACAACGCATGTTCGTCGACGCGCCACTGCTCGGTCATGGACCCGGCACCTGGCCGGTGCTTCGCATCGCCTACTCGGAGCCGGGAGAGCCAGACATCTACGTCCCGCATCCGCACAACACGTATGCGCTGACACTGGCAGAGACCGGCCTGATGGGCATGGCCGCGGGCGCCATCGCTCTGATATCGGTGCTTTGGCTTGCCGGCACCGGCCTCCGAGGAGACGATTCGGTTCGACGTCGATGGTCCGTCGCCACCATCTTCGTCTTGATCTATCTCGGCGTCGCGTCCATCTTTGACTCGTACGCGAATCTGCCAGTCGTCCTGCTGCTAGCGGCGCTGCCGGTGGCTGTTCTGGACGCGACTAGTCCGCGCGGCATCACTGATCGACTCTGGACAATGCAGGAAGCGACGAGACGCCGGGTCGGTGACATCGTTGCCGTTGCCACCTTCGCCGCGGTCCTGCTTGCCGGCGTGGCGCTTGGCCGCATCGAATCACTGGCGACATCCCATCAGAGCGCCGTGGCTGCGATCGAGGAGGGCGACTGGGATACGGCTCTGCCCGCAGCCGAAACGGCAGTGGCGGGCGATCCCGAGATGATTCCCTACCAGGTGACATACGGCATCGCAGCTGCAGCAAATGGCGAGTGGGAACAAGCTGCTGCCGCGTTCGAAGTGGCTGCCGAGGCTGACGACCTGCCGGAATCGTGGTTGAACCTCGCACAGGCCCGGCTAGAGTCGGGTCAACCTCGTGCCAGCGTCATAGCCGCCATCGACCGCGCCAACCGCCTGCGTGATGATGATCCATTCGTTCTCCTTGGCACGGCCGTGCTCTACGACCGCATGGACATGGATGCTGAGGCGACCGAGACGTTGACCCGGCTGTTGACCACCAATCCGAGCTTGGTGGGCGACGACGTTTGGACGGAGGACCCGACCTTCGCATCGCGCTTTTCCGAGGTCTATGAAGCGGCGCTGCGGATCGCGCCTGCCCCATGGCGCCTACCGATGCTGGCCGGTGACTTGGACTTGGCGCGTCGCCTAGCTGCAGATTCAGGAGGATCTGCTGCCGTCGGTCGTCGTAGAGGCATGGGCCGGTGACGCTGATGCGCTTGCGACCCTTGGGCAGATGGCCATCGATTCCCCTGGGGGGGAAGCGACAGCCTGGGCGGCTCGCGCCTATGCCAACGCGGGCGACGGTGACCAGGCCGATCGCTTCCGAGCCATCATGGGCTTCGGGCACGAGGGCGCTGGCCTGCCGGGATACGAGGCTCGTCTCATCGGTGCCGACCGATCCCCACCCGCGGGTGCACTTGACATGGCTCACGGCTATGGCAAGAACGACTATCGTCGAGGAACACCCGGCCATCTCGTCGCGCCTGGGATGCCCAGTCTGGTGCTGGTCGACCTAGCCGCTCGCGGCCTGGCGAATGGATAGCGCGTCAGTACCATTGCGACAACGCACCACATTTTCATAGGGTGACGCGGTCATGATCCGGCGCCATGCCTCGACCCTGCGTGCGCTGCTCATGCTCACCGACGGCGTCCTCGCGGCGGTCGTGCTGGTGGGCCTGTCGGTGGTGCGCTTCGGCGAGGACTGGGCGGTCTGGTGGCGGGAGATCATCCCCGACCCGGTGGCGCTGCTGGTGGTGTACGCCGTGGGCTGGGTCGCTGGCGCTGGCGCTCAACGGTCTCTACCGACCGCGCGCGCGCTGGTCCATCCGCACCGAGGCGTGGGACCTGGTGCGGGCGACGGTGCTCATGGCTGTGGCGACCTTCGCTGTGCTCTTCTGGTTCAAGCTGCCGGACGTCAGCCGCCTCTTCCTGGTCCTGCTCTTCCCGACACAGTTCGTCGTGGCACTCGTGACGCGGGCCATCCTGCGCCTGGCCTTCCGGGAGCTGCGCGCGCGGGGTCGCAACGCGCGGTACGTGCTGGTGGTCGGCGCCGGTCCACGCGGCCAGTCATTCGCGACCACCATGGAGAGCCACCAGGAGCTGGGCCTCAAGGTCATCGGCGTGCTCGATGACGATCCCGATTTCGCTGCGGGCTCTCGATGGCCCTGGCTGGGACGACTGACCGACATCGAGCAGGTCATGGCCGACCACGTCGTCGACGAGGTCGCCATCTGCCTGCCCTTCAGCCAATGGCAGTACACCGACGGCATCGCCTACACCGCCGAGGAGGCGGGCAAGATCGTGCGCGTGCCCATGGACCTGCTGGACCGGCCCTTCAGCGCCGGCCGCGTGGAGGAGCTGGACGGCACGCCCGTCTACTCGCTCGTCAACGGGCCCGACCGGACCGCTGGCACTGGTGGCCAAGCGTCTCCTGGACATCGGCGCGTCTGCCGCCGGGCTGATCGTGCTGTCGCCGCTCTTCGCGCTCATCGCCTGGCGTATCCGGCGCCACGACGGCGGGCCGGTGGTGTTCCGCCAGACGCGCATCGGCCTGCACGGGCGGCCCTTCCGGATGCTGAAGTTCCGCTCCATGGAGATCGGCGCCGAGGCGCGGCAGGCGGAGCTGGCAGAGGCCAACGAGCTGTCCGGACCGGTCTTCAAGATCAGCGACGATCCGCGCATCACGCCCATCGGCCGGCGGCTGCGGCGCTGGTCGCTGGATGAGCTGCCGCAGCTGTGGAACGTGCTGCGGGGCGACATGAGCCTGGTGGGACCACGGCCGCCGCTGGCCGTCGGAGGTGAACGGCTACGACCTGTGGCACCGCCGCCGGCTGTCCATGAAGCCGGGCATCACGGGCCTGTGGCAGGTCCGCGCGCGGCATGAGCCGGTCTTCGACAAGTGGGTCGAGGACGACCTGGAATACATCGACCGCTGGTCCCTCTGGCTGGACCTGCAGATCCTCGTTCGCACCATCCCCGCAGCCCTGGAGGGACGTTGAAGCAGGTAATCGTGCGGAAGGGCAGGGTGCTCATCGAGGATGTGCCGGCTCCGGTGACCGAACCCGGCGCAATCCTCGTCCGTGTGGAACGCTCGAGCATCAGTGTCGGTACTGAGCTCAGCGGGATTTGGTCCAGCGGCGTGCCGCTGTGGAGACGGGCTGCTCGCGAGCCAGAGAAGGTGAAGCGGGTCATTGAGGTTGCCGGCAGCGAGGGAGTGACCGCGGCCCGTGACCTCGTCAGCGGAGCGCTCTCGACCGGCGCCCCTACCGGCTACTCGGCCGCCGGACATCGTGGTCGAAATCGGCTCTGCTGTCGATGGCTTCAGGGTGGGTGACCGCGTCGCTTGCGCCGGGGCCCAAGCGGCCCATCACGCGGAGTTCATCAGGGTGCCGCAGAACCTCGCAGTCCGTGTCCCCGATGGGGTGTCGGCGCCAGACGCAAGCACGGTCACACTTGGTGCCATCGCTCTACAGGGAGTCCGCCGGGCTGATCCGACGCTTGGCGAGACGTTCGTCGCGATCGGTCTCGGGGTGCTTGGCCAGATTACCGCTCAGCTGCTGCGTGCAAACGGGTGTCAGGTCATCGGTATCGACATCGATGCTGATCGCGTGGCGATGGCCAAGGACCTGGGTATGGATCTTGGCTTTGCCGGGGCCAGCGTCGACGATATCGATCGCGTAATACGACTGACCGGGGCGGTCGGCGCCGATGGTGTGATCGTTACCGCATCGAGTCCCTCCGATGAGGTGCTGTCCAGCGCGTTCCGTATGACACGGAAGAAGGGCCGGGTCGTCTTGGTCGGGGACGTCGGACTCAACATCGACCGCGCCGACATCTACGAGAAGGAGTTCGGACTTTCGTGTGTCCACCTCATATGGACCCGGTCGATACGACCGCACCTACGAGGAGCATGGTCTCGACTATCCATTGAGCTACGTGCGCTGGACGGAGAACCGCAACATGCAGGAGTACCTGCGGCTAGTGGCCACCGGCGCCGTTGCCGTGGGACCCCTCGTGGGCGCGACGTTCCCGCTTGCCGAGGCCGCTGCGGCTTACGACCTGGTTCGCAATGGGACGCCGAGGCCAGTGCTCGTCCTTCTCGAGTACGCGGAGGCGCCGGCTGAAGTACCACGAGCCATCGCCAACCCGCGGGCAAAGGGTGACCGAGGGGGGCGGCTGGCGTGGCGGTCGTCGGTGCTGGTGCGTATGCAAAGGGTATGCACCTTCCGAACATCCGCGCGCTGCGGGGCAAACTGAGCCTGGAGGCCGTGGTCGGTCGGTCCGGCCCCAATGCCGCCGACACAGCTCGTCAGTTTGGCGCGCGATACGCGACGACGGACTACGTGGAGGTGCTACAGGATGACGCCGTTGATCTGGTCGTGATGATCGACACGCCATGACACGCATGCGCGTATGGCGCTGCAGGCGCTCGAGGCTGGGAAGCATGTGCTGGTCGAGAAGCCGCTGGCACTCGACGAAGCCGAGCTCGACGACATCCGCGGCTTCTTTCGAGGGCCGCTGTGATGCGGCACCGGTTCTCACGACTGGTTTCAATCGGCGTTTCTCGCCGCCACGCGCAACTCATCGCTGGTCTGCTGCGACCCGGAGCGCGTCCGATGGTGATCGACTACCAGCATGAACGCCGGGTACGTGCCACCAGATCACTCCGGGGTCCATGCCAAGGTCAGGGCGGGGGCCGTAACATCGGCGAGGCGTGCCACATCTATGACCTGTTTACGTACCTGACCGGCGCCAGGGTGGAGCGCGTGGACGCACAAGCCATCCGACCAGCAACCGGCTACTACATGTCAAGCGACAATTTCATCGCGACGGTCAGATTTGAGGATGGTTCCATCGCGACGCTCACGTATACCGCGATAGGGTCGCCAGCGGTCCCCAAGGAGCGGATGGACGTCTATTGCGATGGCATCGTCCTCCAGCTCGAGGACTACCGTCGCCTTTCCATCGCGGGGTCACCAGGTGACGGGCTCACGACGAGCACCAGCGAGAAGGGCCAGCGCGAGGAGCTGGAGGACGTGATCAGAGTCATCCGCGACGGTGGCGACTGGCCGGTGTCGCTGTGGGAGCAATCGCAGGCGACTGAAATCGCCTTTTGTGTGCAGACTCGGATCGCCGGATCAGACGCGTGACCGAGTCGCTACGGGACCGACCGTTCGCGGCTGGGCCGTCGCGTATCCCGTGAGTCGCCGGTCTGCTTCTTCGACCGCCGACCGGCGGCGCCAATGGACGGGCCGGCACGTGGCCCCGGTTGGTAGTCGATCTGGTCGGTCCGGTCCCGCCGCCGACCGGTGGTATCGCCACCCATGTCGTTTCCCTCACCGAGCAGCTCACCTGTCGCGGTCACACAGCCCATGTTCACTCGCTCCGATCTGGTGTGCTCGGTGCTGCCGCCAGCCGTCTTGGCGTCGGCTTCGGGTGGGCGCTGCGTCGCTCAACTGGCAACCTCGCTGCGGCCCGGGGCGATCGTCCACGGCCACTCGGTGCTCACCACGTACCCAGGGTTTCGCTCGCTGGAGGCGTTCGTGCGGCTGGTCGACCGCAAGCAGGCGTTGTGGTTGGAAAGAATCCACGACGGTGGACTCCCCGAGCGGTTCGAGACTTGGGACAAGAGCCTCCGGCGCAGCTACGTCGAGTCGCTGAGACGGGCGCACCAAGTTATCGCAGTGGCACGGAGCTGGGTGTGTTCCTGACCGACATCGGCATCGAAGCAAGTGGAACTGAGGTCATCAGCCCGCTACTGCCGACGATCGCGGACGTGGCCGCCACTCCGGGTCTGCTCGAGTCGTTCGTCACGGCATGACCCGGTCGTGATGGGTGTTGGAGCGATGGTTCCGCTCTATGATTTCCTGACGCTCATCGCAGCCTTCCGGCGCTTGCAGGAAGCCCATGGTCGGGCAGGTCTGCATCCTGTTCTCAACTCCACGTTCGCCCGGGACGAGTCCTTCGCCGAGTCGGTGGAGCACGCGCTTGAACCGCTCGCTGACGCCAGTCGCGTCCTCGTCGACGCTCCTGGGCATTTGGTGCGTCACCTCATGCAGCGTGTGGACGTGGTCGTACGGGGGCCGGCACAGGAGTCGTTCGGCCTCAGTCGCGTCGAATCGCTGCTAGCGGGGACCCCGGTGGTCGGCACCGCGGTGGGCGAACAGCGGTTCGTGCTTCCGTATGATCACGGTAATCCTGGGTCCCTGGCGCGCTCGCTCGCAGATGCCTTGGTTCAGCCGGCACGCGTCAACGAAGAGGCTCAGCGCTACTTCGAGGCGGCGGCTCGTCGAGAACCTCGACAGGATCCTTGCGCTCTATGGATACGGCCAACGGTGAGAGCTTTCGCGAAACGACCTCTCGTTCGTCAAGCCTTCGACATCTACTTGTTGCAGGCATTCGGGATGGTGGCCGCCCTGCTGACGTCAGTCCTCATCGCTCGAGTCCTGGGGACAGGCGGCAAGGGCGCCGTCGACCTGTTCGTGCTGCTGACGACGCTAATCGCGGAAGTTGGCCTACTTGGCATCGCCTACGGGTTCACGTATCGTCCTGGCAAACCGACGGCGACCCCTTGCACAGAGCCACGGCAACGCCGTCTTGGCGGCGGTGATTCTCGGCTCGGTCGGCCTGGGATTGGCGTTGCTCCTCCTCATTGCCGATGGCGCCGTCGGCACTTCCATCGATGTTCCGCAGGTGGTGCTGCTTCTCGTCATCGCTGGGTTCCTTGCGTACTCGGCCGGCTGGTCCGGCCTGATGTTCGGAGTCAACCGGGCGCCGATGACCTACCGCGTCCAGACCGTCGCCTCCGTCGCGACGGCCTTCACGATCGGATTGCTCGTGTGGCTGGACTGGCTGACTGTACAAGCGGCGATCGCCGTCATCGCTGCCGTGGCGATCGCAAGTGCCCTGGTCCGGTTCTGGTTGGCACGGCGGATGCACGAGCCGGAACCGCTGGCCCCTGACGTCGCCAGCCTGATCGAGAGTCTTCGCTACGGGCTCCGGCTCTTTCCCGGCAGAATCGCCAACTGGCTCCATTTCCGCATCGACATTCTGATCGTCAGCTCCTTGGTCGGTCTGTCCGGTGTGGGTATCTACGCCGTGAGTGTGCGCTGGGCTGAGGTCCTTTGGCTGGTCGGTCTTGGCGTGCAGAGCGCCGCCATCCACCGCATCGCGTCCGGGACAAAGAAAGCGGGCTACGACTTCACGATTCGTGTCTTCTGGATCGTTCTGCTCATGACCAGCGTGGCAGGCGCCCTGCTGGGCATCGTGGCCAGCCCGCTCGTGCGCATCCTGTACGGCCCTGAGTTCGAAGCGGCCGTCCTGCCCTTGCTGCTGCTCGTCCCAGGAGTCGTCGCTTGGGATTCGTCGCGAGTGCTCTCGAACTACATCGCCTACAACCGCGCACGGCCAGAGACCCCAGCAGCCATCGCCGTGGCCGGCGCAGCGTGCAACCTCGTGACAAACCTCTACGCGGTGCCGCGCTGGGGAATCAACGGCGCTGCCTTGACCACATCAATCACATACTCGTTGGTCTTCGTCGCGACACTCGTGCTGTTCCGTCGTGCTGCCCAAGAGGGGAACGGGCCGGGCGTCGGCACCGCGCCGTCCGGATCGTAGCGACATGCGGCGGAAGGCGAGCGCGCAAGTATCAAGCTCAGCCAGACTCAAGGGGCGTGTGGCTCCAGTACTGGCACCGTCGCTCGTCACCCAGCCATGCGAACGGACCATCTGACGATGCCACAGCGGGTCTCTGTCACAGGAGGCAATGCGGATACTCTGAAGCCAGGCATCGACGAAGCCTCCGCTGCTCTCGGAGCATCACGGACGGCAGAAGCAGACACGAGCGATATGCCAACGGGGCATCGCCTGGTGGGACCAGCGTCGGTGTTTGACTCATCGTGCGTACCAACCGACCAGACGTGCCCGGGTGTCGATGCCGGTGAGACAAGGAGTGCGGCAGGCCTGCTCGTGAGCCTGCCTGCTGTCGTATCGCCCAGCCGGTCCCTACCGAGCCGCCTTCAAGTCGGGAGGAGCAAGGCGATCGAGTACCACGAAGGGGTCCCGTGCCTAGTTTCCATGTGATGCACGGATTGGTGCGCAGGGCGCTCGCGCTGCCGCCGCGTCAGACCGCACGCCTGTGCTATCGACGCCTTCGCCGCTCCGGGCGATCCAGGCTGGATCGCCGTCGCGACCGGATCTCGAGCACATACGCGCCCAAGCCACCGGAAGGCCTTGAACTGCGTGAGTTCGTGACCATGCCGTCGGTCGATGCACTTGCACCCCATCGGTCCCTATTGGAGGGCCTGGGCGAACTCCACCGGGCGCATCGCTTTGACTTGCTGGGGTCTGGTTGGGTCCAGGTGCGCCACGGGATGAAGGCGACGGGGTTCGAGGGCCACGTCTTTCCTCGTGGCCTGCCATTCGATGATGATTCCGGTCTCGCTCGGCGCGCCAATGCCGCCAACCGCGACGAGGTTCTGCGTATCCGCCGAACGATCGACCGGGAGTACGTGCCCATCGACTGGCACCTCGACTTCAAGTCCGGCTACCGATGGGACGAAGCGACGTGGTACCGCGATATCAAGTTCGGAAACAAGCGTGGTGCTGACGTGAAGGTTCCCTGGGAGCTCGGTCGCTGCCAGCATCTCCCTCGACTGGCGTTGCAGGCGACGCTCGCGCGCGCCGACGGCGACGATGCTTCCGCCGCGACGACCGCGCGTGAGTTTCGCAATGAGGTGCTGGATTTCGTAGCGGCTAATCCGCCACGGTACGGCGTTCAGTGGGTGACCGCCATGGACGTTGCCATCCGGGTCTGCAACTGGATCTTGGCATTCGACCTGTTCAGGGCGGCAGGCCAGCGCTTCGACGACGCGTTCCTGGACGTCTTCTGTCGGAGCGTCTGGGAGCACGGCCAGCACATCGCGACGAACCTGGAATGGTCGGACGAACTGCGTGGCAACCACTACCTTGCTGACGTCGTGGGGCTGCTGTTCGTCGGGGCGTACCTCCCACCGTCTCCGCTGACCGATGCGTGGCTGCGCTTCGCTTGTCGAGAGGTCATTAGCGAGATTCGGCTCCAGTTCCTCGATGACGGTGGCAACTTCGAAGGTTCGACCTCCTACCACCGGTTGTCGCTGGAGCTGGCCACCCACGCAGTGGCGCTGATGGCAGCCCTGCCCGACCAACGGTTGGACTCGCTCGTATCGGCGGCGTCGGATCCAGGCGGCGTGGATCTGCCCGGGGCGCCGCTGGGCCCGATGGCGATCGAGGAGTCTGGCGACCGCCGGTCCTTGGTACCTTCCGACATCCTCGAGCGACTCGGGAGGGCGCGGGCCTTCGTCGTTGGCATCACCAAGCCGAATGGTCGGGTCCCACAGTTCGGTGACAACGACAACGGCCGGCTGTTCGACCTCGTGCCCACGTTCGTGGATGGTGAGACGTGGGTCGAGGACCATCTCAACCACCGAGCGGCGGCGGCGGCCACGGATGGGCTGCTCGGCTCGGCCACAGGAGGTTTCGGGGACGACGGCGTCGCTCGTGCGGTCACCGCCGGCTTGGCAAGACCGCCAGATGCCTGGGCGGAGCTTGGGCATTCGCGAGCTGATTGCGTGCGTATCGGTGGCGAGCACGACCTGGGCGCGCTCAGGAAACGTCTCGAAGCGCTGCCGGCAAGCCAGATCAGGCGGCTACACATCGAACTGCCGATGCCGGATGTACAGGTTGGCACATGCCTGCTCGGCTACCCTGCGTTCGGTGTCTACGTCATCAAGTCAGAGCGTCTCTATGTCGCGATCCGTTGCGGGCCGACAGGTCAGAACGGGCGCGGAGGCCACGACCACAACGACCAACTCACGGTGGAGCTGACGATGGATGGTGTCGATTGGATCCGCGACCCTGGGACCTACGTGTACACACCCTTGCCCGAGGCGCGGAATGCCTACCGGTCTGCGCGAGCCCACTTCGCGCCGCAGCTGGAGGGTCCGGAGCCGGCGTCCCTCGACCTAGGTCTGTTCGAGCTCGGTGGGGGGAGCCGCGCCCGGTGTCTGTACTGGGGTGATGAAGGATTCGCTGGCGAGCTACGGACGGCGGATGGCCGCGTCGCGCTCTGTCGCCTCCGTCTCATCGACGACGTACTCGAGATTACGCATGCTGCGGAGGGAGCGCGCCTCCGCGCACCTGAGCGTGACGGGGAAGATTGGCAAGCATTCGTGCCTGCCATCACCTATTCGCCCGGCTATGGGATCCTCGAGCGATAGGACGGGGGCGCGCCCCCGTGTGCTAATGGCGACGTCCCACGACTGGGGATCGCCGCTCCGCTTAGGGTGCCATCACCTTGCTGCCGGCTTCGTGGAGGCGGGCTGTGACGTTGCCTACGTGTCCACGGCGATTTCTCCGGCCCATGTCGTCCGAGATCGGAGCGAGCTCCGTGATCGTCTCGGCCGACGGCGCCGCGGCGGCCAGTCGGACCTGGACGGTCATCTGTGGGCCTATACGCCCGTCGCGCTACTGACCCCACACAACGCTCCGCTAATCGGTGGGCGGACCATCCACCGCGAGTGGTACCGGTTGACGGTCCCGAACGTTGTGCGGGCGGTGCGGGAGCGCGGTTTCGATGCGGTGGAGCTGTTGTATATCGACTCGCCGATCCAACGCTTCTGGTTGGACCACGTCCAGCACGGCGCGTCGGTCGCGCGAGTCGGCGATCGCTACGCGGGGTTCACCGGCATCTCGCCACAGGTGCTCGAGCTGCAGCGGGAGCTGATCGACAGCGTCGATGTCGTTGCCTGCAGCTCCGGCGCGATCATGGATGACCTCCGGAATGCGGGCGTATCGAGCACACTCCACCTGCCGAATGGTGTCGACTACGACCACTTCGCCCGCGCCGATCGTTCGAAACCGGCTGAACTCAACGATATCGCTGGCCCGATCGCGATCTATGTCGGCGACATGGCTGACTGGTTCGACTACGAGCTCGTGAACCGTCTGACCGAAGCCATGCCGGACGTATCGTTTGTCTTCGTCGGCCCCGACCGAATGGCTCGAGCGCGACTCACCCCACGCAGCAATGTCCACATACTGGGGCGGCGACCGTTCGAAGATTTGCCCGCCTACCTGTGGAACGCCGATGTTGGCCTCATTCCGTTTGACGTTGTGCACCACGCGGAGCTCGTAAACGCGGTCCATCCGCTCAAGCTCTACGAGTATCTGGCGTGCGAGCTGCCCACGGTCGCGACCAGATGGGAGGAGCTGGAGCGGCTCGATAGCCCTGTAGCACTGTGCCGCGGTTTCGACGAGACCAGGCGCGCCATCGAGGCTGCCATCGTGCAGCCAGCGGACCCGGCTGCCGGGCGCGCCTTTGCCCAACGGGCCGATTGGTCAAGTCGAGTTCGGCTGCTGCTCGATCATGTCGGAATCGGGATGGCAGGGGTGCCATGAAATCCAGTTCCTCCTCCGTCGGCGTCGTTGTCCCCACCTACAACAACCTTGCCGAGCTGACCGAGTGCCTCGCCAGCCTTCAGTCACAGAGCAAGCCGCCCGCTCGGATCCTCGTATGCGTGGACGGCTCTACTGATGGCACCGTCGAGCACCTGGCCGCGATCGGCGATGACGGCCCCGCGGCCGTCCACGTGCTGACACACCCGGAGAACGCGCACCGGGGGCGGGCGGCGACGCGAAACCTCGCGCTCGATCACATCGACACTCAGTGGATCTGGTACGTGGATTTGGATATGGTCCTCGCGCCGGACGCTCTCGACGAGCACCTGTCGCTGGTAGAACATCGCGCATGTACGTCTCAAGGGCAAGTGCGATATCAGAATGCGGACGTCGCGCCTTGGGCGGGATACCTCCAGACGAGGGCCCATCATCGCGCCGCCAATGGTGCAGTGATACCGTTCCGCTGGTACTCCGCCGCGAACTCCCTGGTGCGAGCGCATCATGTGCGGCGACTCGGCGGGTTCGACATCAGCCTGGTCGGCTATGGTGGCGAGGACTTCGAGTTTGCCTATCGACTCGAGCGCCTCTCCGGCGAACCCCTCGTGTACAACGCCTTGGCAGTGGCCGTGACGTCGGAATACAAGTCGATTGAGCAGTCGCTTGCCCAGTTCGAGGAACTGGGAGCGAACCTCCACCACATCGAGCAGCGTCACCCGGAGATGCCCCGACTGTTCGGACTGCAGCGATCGGAGTCCGACACAACAACGGATCGTTTGTTCCGGGCGACCCTTCACCCCGCGGTCGAGCACCTCGTCGACTGGACCATCCCAGTCAGCCCGCGGCGCCTTCGCAACGTGCTACTGAACTACAAGGTGGTCGCGGCGGTCTGGCGGGGCTATGGTTCCATCTCGCGGCCGCGATGATCGCTACCGTCGTCCGGTCTTCTCCGACGCCTTCAATCTCCACCCTGTCGGCACGCTCGTAGCGCTCAGTCCTCCAACCCGAGCTCCGTGGGCTCTTCCATCGACGCCAGGATCGTCGGGCCTTGGCTGCGCACGTTGTCGACGAGGGTCCTGATGGAGTACATGACCGCACGTCATCCAGTGCCAGCTCGATCAGCGAAACCAGGCACTCGACCTCGTCTAGCACGGGGGTTCAGCCAGTCGATCCACGTCTTCGAGGCAGCAGCACCGGCGTTCAACCGTGAACCTGTGACATCAGGCGGGTTGGCCTGGACCGTGGTTGCCGCCCGCTGAGGGCACCCACAGCCCATCCCGGGAGTCCTTCCGCGCAGTCCAGGAGCCGCCAAGGTCCGGCTCCTTCTTCCCTGGCGGGTGCCGGAAGCTGGGCTACATGTGCCGAGCGGTGGGCTGCAGTTCCTTTCGCCAGACTTCAGCCGTGGTAGGCCAGGGACGTGTGGTTGTTGGGGTCGGCGATCAGAAGGAGAACCGACCGGGGCGTCGTCAATCGTCGGCCGAGGGTACTTCCAGCACGATGACAGATCGGCCCAGCGCCCCATCTGTGCGATCGAACGTCTCAACCACTGGGTACGCCTTCAGCAGTGCCTCGTAGACGGCGTGCTCGACGGGGTAGGTGTCCCGTTCGGCCTCGTAGAGATCGAGCCAGAGCTGTGAGAGCATCACGTAGTCGACGCCCTCTGCCTCGATAGCCTCCAGCAATTCCGCCGGGCGGCGTTCCTTCCAGGCATTCCCGAGTACGCCGAAGAAGCCCACCGGCCGCAGGGAGTCGCTGACCTCGGGCCAGGTTCGGAGTTCACCGTCGCGCCCGATGAGGATCCTGTAGCGCTCGGACGAGACCTGTGTGGTGTAGGGGTCGGTCAGGAGCGTGGCTCCGTCGGGGATGTTCTCGTGCACCCACTCGATGGCGCGCACGCGCGTGTCGTCGTTCATCAGCCGAGGCCAGACGTTGGTGGCCGTTGGGAGGATCAGGGGCGCGACGAGGACCATTGCCACGACGATGCGAGCCGCCCGCAGAGGCCGACGTGAGACTCGTTGCGCCAGCCACTGGTCCGCGCCGGTGAGCAGGAACACCGCCCCTATGGCCACCAACGGCACCAGGGGGAGTGCCCAGCGTGGCCACCACAGGGCCAGCGCGGAGATGAAGGCCGCGAATGCCCAAAACGTCAACGAGACCAGTCGAGGACGACGCCGCGCCAGCATCACCACCAGGGCCCCGACACCGAGAACCGTTCCGAACGGCCCCAGCGCCTGTGGGATGGCGCTGGTGAGGTAGCGCCACAGGTCCCCGAAGAACCCCGTTCCGGTCGCGCCGAGATGCGCCGCTCGTGCCTCGCCCGCGATATACCCCAGCGTCTCGCTGATGTTGATGAACAGATAGGGGCCGAGGATGAACGCCGTTAGAAGGCTGGCAACTGCGGCACCGGCAAGCCAGATGAGGCCGCGACGGGGGGTGATGATCCCCTCGACCGTGAGCACGACGTTCGCGAAGAGGATGGGCACAACGCCCAGCAGCCCTGGCCATTTGCTGGTCACCGCGAACCCCAGCAACACACCGCCCACGATGAACAGCCACCCGGATGGCCGGTCGAGCACCTTGAGCATGACCAGCACGATGGCCAGCAGGAAGACGACAAGCAGCATGTCCGGCCGCACGATCGAGGAGTACTCGACCATCACCCAGGACAGCGACAGCATCAGCGCCGCGACGCTGGCCCAGAGCACCGAGGTGCGCAGTTCCCGTGCCACCAGGTAGGCCACCAGCACGACGGCACTGCCGGAGATGGCGGTGACCACGCGGGAGATGACGAAGAAGTCGGTCACATCGGACCGATATGCCGTGAACGCGCCGGCCGTCGAGTCGAAGACCCCGGCTAGCGTCCCGATGGTCCCGTACGCGGCGTACAGCAGTGCCAGCACGTCCATCAGCGTGGCTGCTGGAACCCCGTACCACGCGGGATCCCAGCCGCCGGTCTCGACCATGTAGGCAGCCGAGATGACGAAGAGGTACTCGTCGGGGTCGAACTCGAAGGGCAGCCCGTAGCCCACCGGCATGAGCCGTACGACCAGTGCCAAACCGGCGATGAGCCAGACCCACCATGGGATCGCCGAGAAGGCGCGCGAGATCGGCGACGGCTGCGAAGGCGGCTCTTGGGTCATACGGGCGACTTCCTGATCAGCGAGGGATGGCTCAGCTCCGTCCGTTCGCGTCCTGCGTCAGGCCGTCGCAAGAAGAACCATCGTTGCACGATGATCGTCCCGGAAGTCTCCCGGATGTACTGTTCTCGCCGTAACCCTCCTGTTCTGACTCTCGTCCACCAGCGACAGCCGAGTCGGCTCGGCTAGTCTGAAACAGGGAGCAGAGGTGCCTGCGGTCCCGGCCGCGCCAAGCAGGCCCTGGCGACCCAGATCACAACGGCGCTCCTGCGGAACAAGGCGCCGAACGCAGATAGAGGAAGCCAGTCGACGCCTCAGCAGCCGACCGCGTTCGCGCCCTGCTGAGGGACCGGGCCTGCGATGCACTGCGTGACCACGCCTATCGCATCACCGTGGTCGGCGTCGGCTGCACCCACCAAGACGTCCGCGCGGCCGATGCACCCATCGACGTGGGCACTGCCGACGTGGTCGAGCTCAGGCCGTTCGGTCGATTGCTCATCGGCGAGCGGTCCATGACACCCGCGCCCGACTGGGCAAAGGACAGATTTGCCCGCGCATCGTGGCCAACCTCGCCACGTTGGACCGGCTCGTGGACAAGAGCGACAAGGGTCCTCGGGGCGTCTTCGATCACACCTCTTGGGCCACACCCCTCGCCTTTGGCGACCTGGGCCGGCCGCACGTATCCCATGACGGGGTTCTCCAGCACGTGGTCGATAGTCACGGCGTGGACCGGATGTGCGGAGGATGTCGCAAGCGCATGGACCACCGCAGTGGCTTGATCCTGCGTCGCTCTTGAGGCTGGTGAATCGATTGCGTGCTGTCCGATCATGGTTCACGACCGGACAGCACGAGCGCACGCTCACGGCGGACGAGGTCGACATGCAGTTCTCGTCGCTCTTCGCGGCGCGCGAGTCCGACCGAGTCGGACTCCTTCGGGCGACGTCGTGACCCCGACGTCTTGTTGGCCGTATTCGACCATGACTCGGGAGACGTCGGAGCGGCGCCAAGCGTGACCAAAGCCTGAACGATACACGCCACGACGCGTCCGGGGTGGCGGAGTCCCGCCACAGCGTCGACCCCGCGGATGGCCGTGTCACTCCTCCGAGGACAGCGCCGGGGCCGAGCCCACGGGCTCCAGCAGCTCCGGGCCGTCGTTGCGCACGTTGTTGACCCGGGTCGAGATCGGGACCATCTCCAGCACGTCGTCCGGCGGCGGCTCCAGCAGCGACTGCAGGTACTCCGAGTCGTCCAGCTCCGGGTCCAGCCAGTCGTCCCAGGCCTCGCGCGGCAGCAGCACCGGCATGCGGTCGTGGATCGACGACATCATGCGGTTGGCCTGCGTGGTGATGACCGCGGCCGAGGGTACCCACAGGCCCGTCTCGGGGTCCTTCCACACGGCCCACACGCCGGCCATCGCCAGCACCGCC
The DNA here is from genome assembly GCA_963712735.1 of uncultured Chloroflexia bacterium. GTDB lineage: Bacteria > Chloroflexota > Limnocylindria > Limnocylindrales > CSP1-4 > JAFMJV01. Next base: position 558,225 of record CAVQIZ010000007.1, read on the forward strand.
CGCTCGGGCGGATGGAGGAAGTAGGGCTGCTTGGGCCCACCGGTGCGTTGCCACTCGTAGAAGCCATCCGAGGGCACGATGCAGCGACGCTTCCTGAATGAGCGAGCGGAACGAGGGGCTGGTGGCCACCGTCTCCGCCCGCGCGTTGATGCGCTTGGCGCCCTCCTTGAGCGATCTTGGCGAACGAGGGCACCAGGCCCCAGCGATGCTGCTCCACCAGGCGCCCCTCGTCGGTCCGCTGCGTCACCACCGTCAGCGGCTGCGTGGGGGCGACGTTGTAGCGCGGCCCGGCGCTGGCCGCATCGGCCTCGATGGTCGACTCGGCGTCGAAGATGCGCGCCACCTCCGCGGGGTCGGTGGTCTGGGTCATGCGGCCGCACATGCCTCAGCCCTCGGCCTGCTCCTCGGCCGGGGACGGCGCCGGCGTCGGCGCGGGCGTGTCGTCGTCCCTGTCGGCCAGCACCTTGACGCCGACCAGCAGCAGGCCCGCTGCGGCAGCGGTGATGAGCGCCACGTCAGGCACCGCCGATGCCCCACAGCGCGACGACCAGGATCAGCGCCAGTCCCACCATCAGGACCGCGGCCATGTTCTCGCGCACCCAGTGGCCCAGCGTCCGTGGCGGCGTCTCCACGGATACGCGCTCGCCGGTCTCGCGTCGTTCGAGGTACCAGGCCACGATGGCCACGAGGCCGGCGATGGCGATGAGGATGAAGCTGAACCACATCAGCGAATCCACGGCCCTATCGACGAGGGTGCGGACGAACACGCCCGCGCCGGCCTCCTCCTGCCGGCGCGTGATGGCCTCCAGCAGCAGCCGGACCATGACTCGGCCGGTCAGCAGAGCCGCGATGGCGCCGACGGCCAGCCACATGACCATGCGGATGCGCCGCTCGCTGAGCCACAGTGCGAGCGCCGCCGACACGATGGCCAGCAGCACCATCACGATGGTGATGAGGTCGAACCAGCGGATGGCATCCTGTACGACCGAGAGGTTCTCCGAGTCGAGGAGCGTGATGGTGCCGATGTCGTCAGGCAGGTCCCGCCCGAGGGCCGTCTCCAGCGCGGCCACACGCTCGGCCGAGGGCTGGAAGTCGGTGAGGTCCGGGATGTCTCGGTCGGCGCCGATGAGCCCGGCGTCCTGCAGGCTGCGCAGCACGCCCTCGACGAGCGGGAAGATGTTGATGGCGATGACACCGTCCTGCGAGGTGAGCGCCGCGCTGTCGCCGCCGCGGATGGCGAACATGGCGGCGTCGTGGGCAGCCTTGTTGACCTCCACGAAGGCGGTCTGGAAGGCGTCGCTCGCGGCGAACCCGGCGACGATCTTGGCGACCTCTTCCTGCACCCTCGCGGTGATGGTGGTGGCCACGATGTCGAGCGGACCCGGGATCGCATCTGCCACGCGTTTCTCGACGTCCAGGGCCTCCGAGAGTCGGCCGACGAGCACCGTGCTGACGCCGTCGATGACCTCCGGGTCGGACGCGACCTCGCCGACCAGGCCCCCCCAGCCGTCGGACGTGAGCAGGGTCTGCTGGGCCCACACGGACACTCCAGCCAACAGGATCGACAGGCTCGCAAGGAGCCAGAAGAACGCAGCCAGAGCCCGGTTGCGATGTGCCATCGAACGTCTCCCTCGGTTCAGGTTCGCGGCACGCTAGGCGCGCAGCAACGCGACCGACTCCGCCAGGCGGTCCAGCCCGTGCTGGTCCATGGGGCCGAGCCACACCATCAAGTGCGAGTATCCGCCTTCGGCGAAGGCCGCGAGCGACTCGGCGACGACGGCGGGCGCGCCGCTGATGTCTCCCCGGCCGCGCGTCGGGCTGGGCTCGTCGGCATCGGGGTAGCGCACCGAGACCCCCGCCGTCAGCTCGATCTCGGCGGGAGCACCACGCCGATCCTCAATCTGGTCCTCCTCATGTCCGGTGGCATGGTAGGGCACCGCTGCGGTCCGCTACCGTACGTCCTGTAGCACGCACGACACGGCGCAGGAGGAAGACCATGGCTGTCGAGCCGATCCGCTGGGGACTGCTGGGAACGTCCCGCATCAACGAGAAGCTCATGCGCGGCGCGCGTGGCACCGCCGACGCCGAGATCGTGGCGGTCGCCAGCCGCCTCGCCGCGAGCGGGCGAGGAGTACGCGCGGGCCCACGGCATCGGCCGTGTGCACGCCTCCTACGAGGCCCTCCTCGCCGACCCGGAGGTGGACGCCGTCTACATCCCGCTGCCCAATGCCCTGCACCACCCCTGGACGATGAAGGCCATCGAGGCCGGCAAGCACGTGCTCTGCGAGAAGCCCTACACGCGCCACCCCGAGGAGGTCGACCTGGCCTGGGATGCGGCCGACGCCGCCGGCGTGGTGCTGATGGAGGCGTTCATGTGGCGCCACACGCCGCAGGCAGCCAAGCTGGTCGAGCTGGCCGGACAGATCGGCGAGCTGGTGCACGTGCGCTCGACGTTCAGCCACCGACTGGCGGACGACGCGGACATCCGCGTTTCCGCCGAGCTCAAGGGGGGTTCGCTCATGGACGTGGGCTGCTACTGCGTCTCCGGCGCTCGCCTCATCGCGGGCGAGGAGCCCGAGCTGGTGTTCGGCGAGCAGCACACCACGGCCGAGGGCGTGGATCGACGCTTCACCGGCTACCTGCGCTTCCCGTCCGGCCTGGTGGCGACGTTCCACTGCGGCTTCGACTCGTTCAGCGAGTCACTGGAGGTCACCGGCCGCGACGGCACCGTGGCGCTGCCGGACCCGTGGCACTCGCTGCGCGGCGTGCTGCTGCTCGACGGCGAAGAGGTGCAGGTGGAGCCTCGCAACCCCTACCAGTGCGAGCTGGAGGACATGGCTGCCGCCATCCGCGGTGAGAAGGCACCGCGCCTGGGTCGCGAGGACGCCATGGGCCAGGCGCGCACGATCGAGGCGCTCTATCGCTCGGCCGAGTCAGGGGAGCCGGTCAGCCTGGGCTGATGTCCACGCCGTCGCCCGGCATCCGACGGCGTGAGCTGCTCGTCGCTACGCACGACCCGTCGGTCTGGGCCTCGTCATGGCCGGGCTGCATCTTCGTGCGTCTACGTCTTCGCTGGTGGCGGCGCCCGCCTGCAGACGTTCGGCTTCGACGCGTTCGCCTACTGGAACGTGTCCCTGCCCGAGCCGTACGCGATCCCGGTGGGCTCCCTGGGCAGCTTCAACTACAGCGCCACCGGTCGCGCTGGTCGCCGACTGGTTCAGCGCGCTCGACTGGTGGGTATTCCTGTGGTCCTGGACGATGCTCCTCGTCGGCACTGTCATCTGGATCGGCGGGCAGCCCGCTGTGGGTGCTGGTGGCGTTCGCCATGCCGTTCGTGACGTTGGAGCTCTATCACGGCAACATCCACATCCTGCTGGCGGCGGCCATCGTGCTGGGGTTCCGGCATCCGTGGACCTGGGCCTTCGTGCTGCTGACCAAGCCGACCGCCGGCGTCGGCCTGCTCTGGTTCGCCGTGCGGGGCGAGTGGCGCCAGCTGTTGCATCGCCCTCGGCACGACGGCGGTGATCTGCGTCGCGTCCGTCGTCCTGTGCGCCCTCGCTCTGGGCGGACTGGATCGATGTCCTGGTCGCTCGACGCGAGGCCGCTGAGCGCACGGCATCCCGGTCCCGCTGTGGCTCCGTCTGCCGCAGCGCCGCTGCTGGTGATCGCTGGGGCGCGCGCACCGACCGACGCTGGACGGTGGTCGTGGCCTCGATGCTGGCCCTGCCGGTGCTCTGGTTCGCCGGCCGGCGATGCTCATCGGGGTCATCCCGGACTCCGTGGCGACCGGCGTCAGCGGGCGCGGTCGGACGGAGTCGACGAGTCGCCGGTCGACCCGGACGGGCCGGCCCGGCGTCGTCTATGCTGCGGCTCGGTGCCATGCCGATTCCGAGCCGTGGCCGAAGCCGGGACCGCTGCCCGAGCCGCGCCGGTCGCCACGCTCCAGCCACGCCTGAGGTCCCCGGCATCCGCCCGGCGCCGACGAGGGCCGCTGGGCGACGTCGCGGCTGGTGCCGCTGGCCATCATCGCCATCGCCGTGGGCCTCATCGGCGCCATCATCGTCTTCGCCCGCCAGGAGCAGGACGATGGCCGCGCTGTGCTCGCAGCCGCGTCGGTCGACCCCACCACGCTGCCGGTGACCGTGCCCTATCGCGAGGTGGCGGGGGCCATCGTCATCGACGTCACGCTGGGGAACGACGACCGCAGCGTGCCCATGCTCCTCGACACCGGCGCCCCGACCATCGTGAGCGAGCAGATCGCCGAGACGTACGGCACCGGTCGCGCCGGAACGGTTTCCGCGGCCAGCATCGATGGCCAGGTCGTCACCAGCGACGTGGTGGCCCTGCCACGCCTGGCCATCGGCGGCGCGCTCTTCAGCGAGGTCGGCGCGGTGGTCGGCGAGCTCGAGCCGGGCAACCCCTTCGCCTGTCTCAGCGACGTCGGCTTCATCGGCGCCAACCTGATGCGCACGGCCGTGTGGCAGCTGGACCCGGTGGCCGGGGTCGTGACCATCGCGCCGTCGGTCGATGGTCTCGAGCACATCGACGGCGCGGACCGCTTCGACCTGCTGCCCGCCTCGGACATCTCGCCCTCACCGGTCATCGAGCTGCCGCTCGGGGAAGGCACGCTCACTACGCTGCTCGACACGGGCTCGAACAGCTGGCTGGCGGCGCACCCCGACGACCTCGACGAGTTGGGCGTGGCCATCCCCGTCGACGCGCCGGCGATGGCCATCCTGGGCACGACGGCAGCCGGGGCCACGATCACGCGCGCCCGCTGGGTAGACGCCGAGCCCGGCAGTGGCGTGCTGCCCGTGGCGGCCATGGAGGCTGCTGCCGCCGGGGCAGGCGCTCGCCGGCATGGACTACCTGTCGCGGTACGTCGTGACCGTCGACTGGCCGGGGGGTGCGGTCTACCTGGATCCCATCGCGGATGTCGCCCCGTCCGTCCCCGCATCGGCGTCGCTGACCTGGGATGACGGCTTCGTGGTGGGCTCCTACGTGGAGGGGCTGCCGGCCAACGACCGCCTCGAGCTGGCTGCGCCGGTGCTGGCGATCGATGACGAGGTCGTCAGCGACGCACCCTTCGACCGGTTCTGCCGACACCTCACGCAGCCGTCGGAGCGCTACGAGTTCACGCTCGAGGAGGACCACGCGGAGGCCGTCCTCGTAGCCCCAGTCGAGGACCTGGTGGCCCGGTTCGAACACTAGTCGGACGCCCGCGTCAAGGGATGGGACCATTCGCCGGTGCAGGGTGTCACCGAAGGCCGCACCACGGGCCGTGCCGACCCTTGCGCCCGCCACGACTTCGTCGCTAGGCTGCCTCTCCGAGGCCAGCTTCATCAGCTGGTCAGCTGCTCGACGAGGCCCTATGAAGTCTCCCATCTCGCTCCTCCGGAACCGCAGAGAAGCCGGCCAGACCCTCGTCGAGTTCGCCATGGTCATCCCCATGCTGATGGTGCTGCTGATGGCGCTCCTGGAGCTGGCGCTGGCCCTCAACGCCTCGCTGGCCGTCAACCGCGCCTCGCAGCACGGAGCTCACGTGGCTGCGTCGGCGGGCAACATCAGCGGCGCGGACTGTCTCATCCTCGACGCTGTCGAAGGGGACCTGGGCGCGCCCAATAGCGTCAACAACATCTCCGAGGTGCTCATCGAGAACACCTCGCTCGTGGGCAACGTGGTCACCGGCGCGCAGGTCTGGCGGCGGCTCGGCACCACCGACTGCACGCACCCAGACGGCACGGTGGTCCCCATCCCCTACACGCTGGTCACCGCCGGCTACCCCGAGGCGCAGCGCTGCACGGTGCTGGGCGGCTGCCCGTCGCTCACCCCGCCCCGCTCGACGGTGGACAACGTCGGAGTGACAGTACGTTACCGGCACGACTGGGTGACGCCGCTCAACGGCGCGCTTGACCTGCTCGTTCCGGGCGGGACCGGCGGCGGCGGTGGCAACACCGGTGGCTGGGACTTCGAGCAGCGCAACATCTTCCGTATCGAGCCCACCCTGTGATGCGACACGATCGACGGCAGCAGAACGGCCGCGAGGACGGCCAGGGGCTCGTCGAGTTCGCCCTGGTCATCCCCATCATCCTGCTGGTGGTGGTCAGCGTGGCCGAGCTCGGCCTCGCCTTCGGCAACACGCACACACTGGGCTACGGCTCGCGCGAGGGCGCCCGCGTCGGCTCGGCCCTCGCCACCGGCAACGTCACCGACTGCAGCGCCGGTCCCGACCCCGCGGGCGTCGACCAGACGCTCGTTGCGGCGGTGCAGCGCATCCTGAAGTCGCCCGGCTCGGGCCTCGACGTGAGCAAGGTGCAGCAGATCCGCATCTTCCAGGCCGATGCCAGCGGCAACGAGGTCCCGGGCAGGGTCAACGTCTGGACCTACGCCGGTGAGCAGGCCGGACCGGAGGTGGACCCGGGGCCCGGTGCACTCTTCATCGACTTCGCTCCGCCTGCCTCTGCCGCCTGGCCGGCCTGCGCCCGCATCAACAGCGGGGCCACTCCCGATTCGATCGGCGTGACGGTGACGTACCGCTACGACTTCCTGACGCCGATGGTGTCCATGCTGGAGGCCATCTCGGGGGGCAGCTTGTCATTGACGTTGCGTGAGACGACGGTGATGTCACTTAACCCCAGCATCTAGTCACGTACCCCGAGCAGCAGGTGACCCCATGTCCGAGCCCCACGGTGCCACCGTTCTCCTGAGGCAGACACTGCGTCACCTCACGCGCCCACCCGGCCCGCGAGGCCGCCTGCGGCAACGCGGCCAGGTGCTGCCGCTGTTCGCGGTGATGGCGGTGGTGCTGGTGGGTGGCGCCGCGCTTCTCAGTGATGTGGCGTGGTGGTGGGTGAACCAGCAGCGCATGGAGCGCGCCGCCGACGCCGGTGCCCTTGCCGGCGCCATCCATCTGCCGGGCAACGAGCCCCTGGCGTTCGCGCGCGCCCGCCAGGAGGCTGCCAAGAACGGCTTCGTCGATGGCGCCAATGGTGTCGTGGTCACCCCCAGGCGCGATCCGGGTGACCCACGCAAGCTCATCGTGAAGATCGATGGCCCCGTGGCGACCAACTTCGCCAAGGTGTTCAACATGCAGAGCGTGGATGTCGAGGCCACCGGTGCGGCCAGCTTCGTGCTGCCGGTGCCCATGGGCAGTCCGCAGAACTACTACGGCGTGGGATTCCTGCGCGACGTCAACACGACGACCAGCACCGTCACGGCCGACACCGGCTGGAACAGCCCCAACCGCTACCTGAGCGGCGACTGGTCGCGGCCCTGGCGCGCCTACCAGGATGGCTACACCACGGAGGACCGCAGCGGCGACAAGCAGGACTGGTACGACTTCGACTTCCTCTACGAGATCCCCAACGACCCCAGCGTCACCATCGACGGCATCCGCGTTCAGCTGCGGTTCGTGGCGCTGGAGGGTTCCGGTACCGCCACCGACTGCCGCGTGTCCGCGCGCATCTCGCCCGACGGCGGGAGCAGCTGGTCGGACCCGCTCCCGACCGACCCGCTGACGACCAGTGACCGCGACTACGAGCTCGGCTCCGCCACCGACACGGGCGTGTGGGGCTCGCATGCCTGGACGCGCTCCGACCTGGACAACAACCGCTTCCTCGTCCGGCTCGCCTGGAACGACGGCAACCCCGGCTGCGCCAGCTCGCGCTCGGTGCGCGTGGGCGAGATGGAGGTCCTTGTCGACTACAGCTACACCTCCGTGACCACCACCATCGCCGAGACCGACGTGCGCTCCCCGCTGGGAGACGTGTTGGCCCCCCACGGCTTCTGGGGAGCGCTCCAGAGCCAGGGTGCGCCCAACATCCAGGGCGACGCATACTTGACCTACTACGACACTCGCACCTGGCGCTCCAACGCCGACTACAGGCCCGACAGCTACTACCAGTACGAGATCGAGATCCCGGCCGGCGGCGGCGGGCAGGTCTGGCTCTTCGACCCCGGCTTCTGCCACGTGGACAGCGACAAGGGCACCGGCGAGTACTACACCCTCGGCGGCTCCAACGGCACCAGCAGCTACAACCCTGTGAGCACGTTCTACGACCTCTACGACACGCGCATGACGCCGTACGACACCTCCGACGACACGCTCGTCTACAGCTCGGGGTCGACCTATCGACGCCTGCAGCTGCGCGACACGATGCTCGACGCCGTCAGCCCGGTCTCCGCCAGCCCCTGCGACAGCCTCGCCTGGCACAACGAGTGGGTCGCCATCGCCACCGGCCTGCCGGCCGGCAAGTACCGGCTGCACACCCATTCCACCGACCCCAGCTCTCCCACCGACCAGCGCAACTCCACCGGCCTCAACGCGTTCGCCATCTGGGCCACCTCGACCAGCGGCACGCCCCGCGTCCACGGCCTGGGAGCCATGGAGGCCTACGTGAGACTGCCAGGCAACCGCTCGTCCGAGTTCTACCTCGCCCAGATCGATGCCGAGCATGCCGGCAAGACCATGGTCATCAAGCTGTGGGACCCTGGCGACACCGGCAACCTGGCCGCCAACCTGCAGATCCTTCGGCCCACGGCCAGCGACTACGTGCCCACCAACTTCAACTACAGCGCTGAGTCCAACTCGTACAACGCCTCCAACTGCGACAGCCGCAGCGACACCAACGTCAGCTCGGTCACCACCAACACCGGCGGAAACAGCCTCTACAACGGCTGCTGGCTGACCATCGAGATCGCGTTGCCGACCGACTATGCGGCGCCCAAGCCGTCGTCGGACAGCGTTGCTACGCAAGGTGGCTGGTGGAAGATCCGCTACAACATGAGCGGGTCCAACAGCGACTACTCCACCGACCTGACCACGTGGGAAGTGGAGCTGCGGGGCAACCCGGTCCACCTCGTCCTGGAGTAGCAGCCTGCCGCGTCGAGTATCGCCAACCCTGGTGCGCTGAGCCGTGGCGGACTGCCGCGTTGGGCCGGAGATACTACCGGCCCAGTACCCCGTATCCAGTTACGACCAGAGCGGCCCGACCTATGCTCCGATCCACCGGGGTCCATCCAGGCCTCGCCGACCTCGCATGCATAGGTCACGATGCACCTTCCGTTCGGTCTCTCTCCTGGTACGCGACCCGCTCCCTCCGCTGGCGTGACACCGCCTCGACCGCCGGAGGTCGACGGCCAGCGCCGCCAGCGCGGTCAGGTGCTGCCCATCTTCGCTGTCATGGCCGTGGTCATCCTCGGCGGGGCCGCGATGTTGAGTGACGTCGCCTGGTGGTGGGTCAACCAGCAGCGCATGCAGCGTGCCGCCGATGCGGGAGCACTGGCCGGCGCCATCTACCTGCCCGGTGACCGACTCACGGCCTTCGCCAAGGCGCGTGCGGAGACGGCCAAGAACGGCTTCACCGATGGCGCGGGCGGCGTCGTCGTCACGCCCACGGTCGATCCCACCGATCCTCGCAAGCTCATCGTCGACATCGATGGCCCGGTCTCCACCAACTTCGCCAAGGTCTTCAACCTGCAGTCGGTCGACGCCTCTGTGGTGGGTGCTGCGAGCTATGTGTTGCCGGTGCCGATGGGCAGCCCGCAGAGCTACTACGGTGTGGGCTTCTTCCAGGGCGTCATCCCGGCTTCGACGGTCACCACGCCGGGCAGCACGAACTGGCTGCCGACGACCGCAGCGATCAGTGGCACGTGGAGCAATCCTGCCCGTGCATATGTGGACGACGACTCATATGCCACCAAGCGCATGAGCGACTCGGACAAGCGACACGAATACGGGACGTTCGGTGTCGCGATCCCCTCCGGAGCCAGCGTGACCGGGATCGAGGTCCGGCTGCGGGCGTACTCGAACGATGCCAGCGGCTGCCGGATCGTCAGCCCGCGTCAACTCCGCGGCCGGCTGGTCCGAGTGCCAAGGTGGCCGACCTCGGCTCCACCGAGGTCACCCAGCCGGAAGTCCTCGGCGGCGTCACTGACGGCTGGGGCCAGAGCTGGACCGAGGCGCACGTCGAGAGCGGCGGCTTCCGTGTCCGGGTCGAGGCCATCGATCCGGGCACAGCCTGCTCCAACACGGCGCTCGCGTATCTCGACCTGCTCGAGGTGCGGGTCCACTACAGCACGACGGTCACGACACCTGCGTCCTACCCCGTGCTCGATGTGCCCGACCCGAATGGCGGCACGCTCGCCAGCCAGGGCTTCTGGGGCGCAATCTTCACCTCCGGTGGCGTCCGCGAGAACGGCGATCGCTATGCGCCGCTCTACATCGGCGGCAACAATCCGCCTGATGGCAGCAACGGCGGCCCCAACCCCGACTACGACCCCAACGGCTACGAGTACACCATCGAGGTCGGCAGCAACGGCCAGGTGCGCCTCTTCGACCCGGTGTTCTGCGCCACCGGCCCCAACCTGAGTGGCGGCTGGTTCGGCACCGGCGACCACTGGACGACCGACGGCACCGGCGGCGGCACCACCATCGCCCCGGTCGCGGTGCAGTTCAAGCTGTTCAACACCAACGGCACGCCCTACACCTCGGCTGACGATACGCAGGTCGGCTCGACGCTGACATACGACCCGCTCACCACGCTCGGCGACTTCTCCGGCGCGTTCGGCAGGCCCCAGAACCAGGGACGGTCGGGCTCCGAGGACTGCTCTGCCCATCCCGGCCACAATCAGTGGGTGCTGCCAAGCGGTTGGAGCGGCCTGTCGGCCGGCACCTATCGCCTCAACGTCAACACCAACCTGGGCCAGAACGCCAACCACGGCGCGGAGAACCTCTTCTCTATCTGGACCAGCGGCAGCGGACGGGCCCGCGTCTACGGCGGTGGCCGCATGGCGGCATACACCAACCTCGACGACACCGGTGGCGGTGGGCGGCAGGAGTTCTACTTCGCCCAGATCGACGCGGCGCATGCCGGCAAGACCCTGGTCATCACGCTCTTCGACCCGGGCGAGGCCAGCAGCGACTCCTGGCTGCGCTTCCTCTCGCCGGAGGGCAACACGTACGACTACGCGCGCTTCAACTGGTACTCCAACGACGGCCGCTCGGGCAACAACGTCACCGAGGTTCAGACGGCTGCCCCGGCTCGCTTCAACAACCGCATCCTCACCATCCAGATCTCGCTCCCGGCCACCTACGGGCAGGGCGGGCTGGACCCCGACGGCTTGGGCGAGGACGGCTGGTGGATCGTGGAATACGACGTGCGCGCCGGCAACGACACCACGACCTGGGAGACCCGGCTCACCGGCAACCCGGTGCACCTCGTGCTCGAGTAGGGGCAACCGTCCCGGCCCCGCCGAAACGGGCCGCTCGATTCCCTGCGCCGATCCGCTGCGCCCCACCGTGGCCGTCATGAGCCGCGCGAGCACGTGCACCCGGCCGGGCGAGCGTTCTTGACTCTTGCACTGGCGCGCTCGGGGCTAATTCCGATAGAATAGGTCAGGATTAGTCCTCGACCCCCGGGGACGGTCGCTGGATCGCCGGTTCCGAGCTGCGACGCCCGGCTGCGGCGGACCTGCACCAACCCGACTCCGACGCCTCCAGGAGGCCAACATGGTCAGCACGCCACAGATCAAGGACCGTCGCGCGGAATACGCGTTCCACGATGACATCGTCTATCTCCACGAAGCCAAGCGCGGCCTTTCGCGCGCCACGGTGGAGGAGATCAGCGCCATCAAGGGCGAGCCGGACTGGATGCTGCAGCACCGGCTGCGCGCCTACGAGCACTTCGAGAAGCGCGCCATGCCCCTGTGGACCGAGGGGCTCGACGACATCGACTTCGGCAACATCATCTACTACCGCAAGCCGTCCGAGCGCGAGGAGAAGTCGTGGGATGACGTCCCCGACCAGATCAAGGAGACGTTCGAGCGCCTGGGCATCCCGGAGGCCGAGCGGGCCTTCCTCGCGGGCGTCGGTGCGCAGTACGACTCGGAGGTCGTCTACCACTCGGTGAAGGAGGAGCTCTCCAGCCTCGGCGTCGTCTTCATGGGCACCGACCAGGCGCTCAAGGAGTACCCCGAGATCTTCCGCGAGCACTTCGGCACCGTCGTGCCGCCGGAGGACAACAAGTTCTCCGCGCTCAACAGCGCCGTCTGGTCCGGCGGCTCGTTCGTCTACGTCCCGCCCGGGGTGGACGTGCCCCTGCCGCTGCAGGCCTACTTCCGCATCAACGGCGAGAACACCGGCCAGTTCGAGCGCACGCTCATCGTCGTCGACGAGGGAGCCTCGGTGCACTACATCGAGGGCTGCACGGCACCCATCTACGCCACCGACTCGCTGCACGTGGCGGTGGTCGAGGTCATCGCCAAGCCCAGCGCCAAGGTGCGCTACACGACCATCCAGAACTGGTCCAACGACGTCTACAACCTCGTGACCAAGCGGGCACATGCCTACGAGAACTCGACGGTCGAGTGGATCGACGCCAACACCGGCTCCAAGAAGACCGTCAAGTACCCCAGCATCTACCTGCGCGGACGAGGTGCCATGGCGGACATCATCTCGGTGGCGGTCGCCGGGGAGGGCCAGCACCAGGACACCGGCGCCAAGGCCATCCACCTGGCGCCCGACACGCGCAGCCGCATCGTCAGCAAGTCCGTCTCCAAGGACGGCGGGCGCGCCACCTACCGCGGCGCGGTCAAGGTCGCGCCCGGCGCCACCAACGCCGTGGCCAGCATCCGCTGCGACGCGCTCATGCTCGACGACCGGAGCCGCAGCGACACGTACCCGTACATCGACATCCAGGAGGATGACACCACGCTCACCCACGAGGCCACGGTGGGCAAGGTCAGCGAGGACCAGATCTTCTACCTCATGAGCCGCGGGCTCACGGAGAACGAGGCCCAGAACCTGGTCGTGCAGGGCTTCCTGGAGGTCTTCACCAAGGAACTGCCGATGGAGTACGCCATCGAGTTCAACCGCCTCGTCAAGCTGGAGATGGAGGGATCGCTCGGGTGAGTGTGGCTCCGCTGAACCTGTCCTGGGCGACCCCGACGCACGTCCGCACGACCTCGAGCGCGCTGCGCGAGCCCGACTGGCTGCCTGGCCGACCGGCTGGCCGCCCTCGACCGCGTGGCCGAGCTGCCGGCCGAGCCGAACCAGCTCTTCATGACCTACCTCGACCTGCGGGCGGTCGACTTCGCGGCCATCGAGCCGTATCCGCCCGTGATGGGCGCGCAGCCGGAGGCGGCGCTGCCCGATGGCGCCGCGGCCCTGGTCCACGTGGACGAGCGTGGCGTCGTCGGCATCGCCCTGTCCGCGGAGGCACGCGCGGCCGGCGTGTCCATCACCACGCTTGACGAGGTCGCCCGCGAGCGTCCGGAGCTCGTTCGCGACTTCATCGACGGCGGCAGCTCGCTGCCCGAGGACGATGCCTTCGGCCACGTCGCACGCGCGCTGTACACGCTCGGCCTGGTCGTGCACGTACCGCCGGGCGTGCAGCTGAAGGCGCCGATCGTCCTGCGCTGGAGCGCCGGCGCCGCCGGTTTCGGCCTCATCAGCCGCACCATCATCCTGCTGGGCCGGGGCGCTCGTGCCTCCGTCTACGAGGAGCAGGTGCGCTCCTCTGCCGCCAGCCACGACGCCGGCGCCCGCGCCGACTCCATGTGGTGGGGCACCACGGAGATCGACGTGGCCGACGGTGCCACGCTCGACTTCGCCGGGGAGCAGGACTTCGGCCCGGGCACGGCCGCATTCGTGTCACGCCAGTCGCGCGTGGGTTCGGATGCCACCATCAACTGGGCCGTGGCGAGCGTCGGAGCCCGCCTGCAGCGAAGCCGCATCGAGAACCTGCTGGAAGGCCGTGGCGCCACCGTCAAGCAGGTGGAGATCGGGTTCGGCGACGGCAAGCAGCTGTTCGACCTCACCTCCTACACGCGCCATCATCGGCGAGGACACCACCAGCGACCTGCTCAACAAGGGCGTCTACACCGGCAAGTCGCGGGGCTACATCAAGGGCCTCATCGACATCCCCCACAGTGGGCGCGGAACGGACAGCTTCCTGGGCGAGTTCAGCATGCTGCTGGAGCGGACGGCCCGCTCGGTGACGATCCCCAGCCTGGAGATCGACCAGCCCGACTGCCGCCGGGCCATGCACTCTTCCTCGGTCGGCCCCATCGACGAGAACCAGGTGTTCTACCTGATGAGCCGCGGGCTCTCACGGGAGGCCGCCCGCAAGGCCATCGTGATGGGGTTCCTCGAACCGGTCGTCGCCCGCATCCCGTTGCCGGCGGCGCAGGACCGCCTGCGGGAGCTGCTGCAGCGCAAGTGGCCGGAGGCGAACTCGCCGGGCAGCGCCGCCGCCTGAGACGGCGATCGGCGCCGGCGCGCCGCACCCCATGGCTGCCGATTCGTGCTTGCATGCATGCGCAATCACGCTACGCTTACGGCCAACGGCACCGTGTCGTCGCGTGTGTCAGCAGTGGGAGTGAGTCAGTATGAATATCGATATCACGCTACAGGGGCTGTTGATCGGTGCGCTGGTCATCGCCATCGGCCTCGCCTTCGCCTTCTGGGGCTTCCGGGTCTTCCTGGTCCTGCTGCCCATCTGGGGCTTCTTCGCCGGATTCATCCTGGGCGCCAACGGCGTGGAGTACATCCTGGGCGACGGCTTCCTCGCCACTGGCACTGGCTGGGTCGATCGGGTTCCTGCTGGGACTGCTGTTCGCCGTCCTCTCGTACCTCTACTACTGGGTGGCCGTCATCCTGCTGGGAGGTGCGCTGGGCTACCAGCTGACGATCGGCCTGCTGCAGTGGATCGGCTTCGATGCTGAGGGCATCCTCGCCTTCATCCTGGCCCTCGCCGGCGGTGCCATCTTCGCGGTGGGCTTCTTCCTGCTGCACATGCCGGCCGTGCTGGTCATCGTCGCCACCGCCATCAGCGGCGCCGGGGCGACCATCGCCGGCGTTGCCATCGCACTCGGCATCGTGGCCGTGGAGGATGCAGGTCGCGGCATCTTCGGCCTCCACACCCAGTGGGACCTGGGCTGGCTGGGCATCATCGCGGCCATCGCTCTGGCGTTCGCCGGCGCGATCTACCAGACCCGCACGGTGACCGACATGAGCGCGGCCATCAGGGAGGACTCCTACATGAACCCCGGGCTCCAGGGGCGGGGACCATCCGGCGGCGCGCCGGCCTAGTGTCGTCGGGGTCCGCGAACCCCATCCAGCTGCTCGCAACGGCCGGCGCATCAGCGCCGGCCGTTGCGCTTGCCCGGCGACGCACGGGTCGGCCGTGCTGCATGCCTGGCCGCTACCATGTGTCCGATGGAACCCGAGATACGCCCCACCCGCCACCTTGCCGGTGGCGAAGGCTGCCGACCTCGACGAAGGCACCATGCTGATGGTCGAGGTCGACGGCACGCTCATCCTGCTCGTGCGCCAGGACGGCCTGTTCGCACTGCAGGGCACCTGCTCGCACGAGTACTTCGAGCTCGACAAGGGCTTCCTCACGGCCGACTCGGTGACCTGTGCGCTGCATCTGTCGCGCTTCGACCTGGCCGACGGCGAGCCTCTCGACGCGCCCGCGGACCTGCCGCTGGTGACCTATCCGGTGCGCGAGGAAGGCGACGACATCATCCTCGAGCTGCCCGAAGGCGAGATCCCCGTCAACGAGTAGCTCGCCTGCGGGCCCGCCTCGACGTTCGCTCAGCGCTCCAGGATGGTGCCGATGCCGCGAGCTTCGGCGGCGCGCAGGATGGCGTCCGCGAAGACGACATCGGCCAGGCCCACGCCGAGGTGTGTGACGAGCACGCGTCCAGGAGGGCGTGGCGTGCCGGCGCCGATGGCCTCGCCGATCATCGTCACCGCTTGCGGGTAGCCGACGAACTGGCTGGCGGTGCGGTTGGCCAGGTACTGCCCGCGGTCGTCGGTCAGGAACAGGTCCGCGCTCGCTGCCACCGACGCCGGCACACACATGTCGTAGTCGACCGCGATGACGGTGGCGTCAGGGCTGAACGCCACCGCCGGGATCGCCTGACGCGTGGGGCCGAACGAGACGAGGGTCAGCACCAGCGCCGCACCCTCGACCGCCTGCGCCGCATCGGGGACGATGCGTGTCGGGCCCAAGGGTCCGTGCTCACCGCGCTCGACCTCTCGCAGCAGTGACGCGGCACGGTCGGGATCGCGGTCGCAGAGCCGTACCTCACTGCCCGGCAGCAGATGAGCCACCACTGGCAGGTGGCTGCGCGCCTGCACCCCGGCGCCGACGATCGCGACCGGACCGGGCGTCACGGGTCCCCAGCGCGCGATGGCCGTCCCGCTCACGGCGGCGGTGCGCAGGGCGGTGACCGCGGCGGCATCAAGGATCACGCGCGGCAGCCCGGTGACAGCGTCGCTCAGGATGGTGGTGGCCGAGATGACCGGCAGCCCGCGGGCGGCATTCTGCGGGAAGCCCACCACCCACTTGATGCCGAGCAGGTCGCCGGAGCCATCGGCTGCCGTCGCCGCGCGCCCAGGCGGGCATCGCATGGGCGAAGGAATCGGCTGCTGTGGGGTCCACGCCGATCTTGGGCGGAAGCTGGGCGTCGGCCACGAGGGCGGTGCAGCGTACGGGCGGCGAGCGCCAGTCGCTCATCGATGCCGGGCATGGCGGCCAGCACATCGGCCGCGGACAGGTAGCGCAGAGGCGGCATCTCCATGCCCCGCAGTGTAGGCGCGCGAGAGGGCGCCACGCCGGCGCCGTCGCGGGCCGATACGATGATGGGGTGACCGACCAAGCTGCCCGTGACCCCGTGGCCGACGGGTCTGACCCGCGTCGAGCTGGCGCACCGCCTGGCCAACCTCAAGCTGGAGCGCGACGCGGTCCAGCTGTACGACGGGCTCGCCGAGATGGAGAAGGACCCGGTTCGCGCCGATGCCTTCCGGGCCATCGCCTCCAACGAACGGCGCCATGCCTTCGTCTGGGCCACGCCGCGTGGATGCCGCCGGCGCCGAGGTGCCGCCGATGGAGCCACCTCGCTGGCGCGTGCGCGCGGTGCTGGCGATCGCCCGCGTGTTCGGCACCAAGTCCGTGTCGGGCATGGTCAAGGCGCTCGAAGGGGACGAGCTCGTCGCTCTACGAGGGCCTGGAGGGGCCGGAGATGGAGGCGATCGCCGCCGACGAGCGCGAGCACGCCGCCATCTGGAAGCGCCTCGACATGGGCATGCCCGGCGTCGAGCCGTCCAACAGCGAGGCGGCAGCCGCAGCCGAGGTCGCCATCCGCGACGAGTCGTGGCACCGGGCAGCCGGCCAGAGCGGCACCCTGCGCGCGGCGGTGTTCGGCATCAACGACGGGCTCGTGAGCAACCTGGCTCTGGTGATGGGCTTCGCCGGCGCGACGACGCAGAACGACCTCATCGTGCTGGCCGGCATCGCCGGGCTGCTGGCAGGTGCCTTCAGCATGGCCGCCGGCGAGTACGTCAGCATGCAGAGTCAGAAGGAGCTCTTCGAGCGACAGATCGAGCTGGAGCGCGAGGAGCTTCGCTTCATGCCGGAGAAGGAGCGCGAGGAGCTGGCCGCGGTCTATCGCTCCAAGGGCCTCTCCGAGGAAGAGGCAGACATGGTCGCGGCGCGACTGATGCAGGATCCGGAGCATGCGCTGGACACCAAGATCCGCGAGGAGCTTGGCCTTGACCCTGATGAGCTGGGTTCGCCATGGGGCGCTGCCATCTACTCGTTCCTGGCCTTCGGCCTCGGGGCGCTGATCCCGCTGGCCCCGTTCCTTCTGCTGACGGGCCTGTCGGCCATCGCCATCTCGGTCGGGACTGGCACTCACGGCGCTCTTCATCGTCGGCGCCCTGGTGAGCCTGCTCACCGGCCGCAGCCTGCTCTTCAGCGGCATCCGCCAGGTCAGCATCGGCGGCGCCGCGGCGCTGGTGACCTACATCGTCGGCAGCCTGATCGGCGTGTCCGCGGCCTGATGGGCGAGGCAGCGCTGCGGGAGCGCCTGGCGGGGGAGGGGCTCGGTGCGTCGAGCTGGGGCAACGGGCCCCACGACCACTACCCCGAGCATCGTCACGCCTACGACAAGGTGCTGGTGGCGGCCGCCGGCTCGATCGTCTTCCACCTGCCCGAGCTCGAGCGTGACGTGCTGCTCGAGGCCGGCGACCGCCTGCGACCTGCCGGCCGGGACGCTGCATGGCGCGGACGTGGGCGCGGCCGGCGTGACCTGCCTGGAGGCGCACCTGCCCGCGGGCTCCCTGGAGGGACGAGCCCGAGCACATCGCGGGCTGGGGGCGCTAGCGCTGACCCTGGCGCGGCGGCCCGGGCGGCGGCGGCGGTGCATCCCGGCGGCGGCGGTGCATGCCCGGCGGCACGGTGGAGATGGCCCGGCGGCGGTGACAGCCGGTGGCGGACCGGCACGATGGCGGCGGCGGCGGGTGCCGGGGGCCGCTGCAGGCTGCAGGTAGGCCTGGTGCAGGTCCAGGACCTCCTCCACCAGCGAGACCGGCGCGACGCCGCCGTGGCGCTCGATGGTGCCGCGCGATCCAGCCCGCCTCGGTGCGACGCTCGGCAGGGTCGACGTCATCCTCGCGTCGCGGCAGGCGCACGAGCAGCACCGCGGTGACGGCAGCGCCGATGGCCAGGCCGACGAGCAGCAGCCAGACTCCCCACGCATCGATCATGGCCGCAGAGCATATCCGCTCTGCGCGACGCCGGCCTGTGCGGCCGCGTGCGCAGGGTCACGGTCGTGCGCGAGGTCACGGGGACGTGGCAGCCACTCGGCTATCCTCTCGCGGTGCCCCTCGCGCTGATCGACATCACGCCCCCCTCCGGCATCGAGCTGGGCCCGCTCACCCTCGGCTTCTACGGCATCGGCTACGTGCTGGCCGTGGCGGTGATGATCCTGGTCAGCCAGTCGGAGGCACGGCGCAAGGGCCTCGACCCGGGGCTGGTGACCAGCGCCATCGTCGTCGTGGCGGTCTTCGCCCTCGTCGGCGCGCGGCTGTATCACGTCATCGGCGAGTGGTCGACCTACGCCGACGATCCCCTGCGCATCGTCCTGCCGCCCTACGCCGGCCTGGGCGTGTACGGCGGCATCATCGGCGCAGCCGTCGGCATCTGGGTCTTCGTGCGGGGCAAGTCGATCCCGCTGGGGCGGGCGCTCGACGTGGTGGTCCCGGGAACGCTCCTCGCCCAGGGCATCGCGCGCTGGGGCAACTTCTTCAACCAGGAGCTGTACGGGCCGCCGACCGACCTGCCCTGGGGCATCACCATCGACTGCGTCCACCGCATCGCGCAGTACCCCTGCTCGGTCTATCCCGGTCGAGACCACCGGCTTCCACCCGCTGTTCTTCTACGAGTCGGTCCTCACCATCAGCCGGCGGCATCATCGCCCTGGTCGCTGGCGCGACGCTTCGGCGATCGCCTCCTCGACGGCGACCTGGCCTCGTTCTGGATGGTCTGGTACGGCAGCGTGCGCCTGCTGCTGGAGCTCTTCCGTGACGGCTGGAACTGGACCGTCGTTCGGGCATCCCCACGGCCATGCTCATCGGTGCGGTGCTGATCGCGGCCGGCATCGGGACCGCGTGGTGGCGACACTCGCGCGCCAGGGCCGCCGGACAGCGGCCCATCGCGCGCGAGCCGATCAGCGCGGCTGATGGCGTCGGCGCGGGAGACGCGCGATCAGCGCGGGTAGAAGGCGATGAGCTGCGTCGGCCCGCGGCGGTTGTGGCCGTTGAGCACGACGAAGTCGTCCAGGCCGTTGCCGTCGTGGTCGATGGCGTAGGCGTCGTCGCCATCACCACTCGCTGACCTGCGGGATGGTCACCGATGACCAGCTGCGGCCGCTCTTGCGGTTGAGCAGCATCACGTCGGGGATGTTGCGCCCGCCGTTGCTGCGCACGATGTAGAGGTCACCCTTGCCGTCTCCGTTGGCATCGCCGCCGGCGATGGCGCGACCGTGGGTGAGCTTGCGCTCGTAGACCGTGCGGTACTGGCCCTTGCTTGAGCACGCTCACGCGCAGCTTGCCGTTGGACGAGCTGCACCAGGTCGAGCTTGCCGTCCCCGTCGAGGTCGACCAGCTCGGCATCGACCGCGTCCATGCGCTTGATGCCCATCTTGCGGGTCACGTCGACCAGGCCGCGCCGCGTGTTGCGGTAGAGGCGCGTGGCGCCCTGCTCGGGGGCCTGGGCACCACCGGTGACGAGCAGCAGGTCCTCGCGGCCGTCGCCGTCGAAGTCGGCTGCCTGCATCGCCAGCGATCCGAGGCGCGGCGCGAAGCCGGGGCGGGCCTTGGTCCTGAACTGGCCGTCGCCGTTGGTCTTGAAGAGCCGTCCGACCGAGGGCAGGCCGTCCACGCGGGTGGGCGAGTTGGTCAGCGCCAGGTTGATGTCGTCCTGCTCCTGCGCCTCGAGGAAGACCGCCAGGCGGCCTCGGCCGGTGGGATCGGAGAGGCCCCGCTCGACG
Source organism: uncultured Chloroflexia bacterium (assembly GCA_963712735.1). Classification (GTDB taxonomy): domain Bacteria; phylum Chloroflexota; class Limnocylindria; order Limnocylindrales; family CSP1-4; genus JAFMJV01. Next base: position 578,565 of record CAVQIZ010000007.1, read on the forward strand.
GCTACCTCACGCGGGGCCGGCCCGCCCGGGTCGAGCCACAGCTCGTTGGACTTGAAGCCTGAGCCGCGCTTGCCGCCCACGGCGCAGTAGAGGTCGGGCAGGCCGCTGCCGTCCACGTCCGCCGCTGGTGCAGCCATGGCGGTCGATCGACTGCATCTGCAGCGGCTCGTGGTCGACGAAGACGCCGTCGCGGTTGAGCAGCAGCCGACCCTTGCGCCCGTGGCGGCCGATGAAGAGGTCGTCCACGCCGTCACCGTCGAAGTCGTCGACCACCGCGCCGTAGGTGCCGGTCTCCTCGAAGATGCCGGCCTCGGCGGCCACGTCACGCGCCACGACGGCCTTGTCGGCGCGAGCCGCGGGCAGTGCGCCAGCCTTGATGCGGGCCGCGCGCGCCTTGACGCGCCTTCTGCTTCGCCTTCTGCTTCGCCTTCTGCTTGGCGGCTCGACCGGTGCTCTTCCTGGGAGCGGCAGCTGCAGTGGTCTCCAGCGTCGCTCCGTCGTCCCCGCTGGCGGTCAGGCCGGGGGTCGGCAACGGCTCGAGGTCTTCCCCCGGCAGGGCGCCGCCGAAGACGCCCGCCTGGACGGGCGTACAGACACGCGTGGCTCGCGCAGACTGTCCGGCACGGCCAACGGCCCAGCCGTCGGCGTCGAGCGAGCCGATGACGTCGTACAGCTCCGTGCCACCGGTACGACCGGCGAACTCGTTCCAGGCCTGCCCGTCCCACCAGGCCGCCACGGCCTCGTGGCTCTTGCGCTCATCATCCCAGGCGGCGCCCACGACCCACACGCCGCCCGACGGGTCGGAGGTCACGGCGGTCAGCAGTACGTCGGTCGAGGCGAAGCCGGGTGCGCTCGACCTGGCGCCACTTCTTGCCGTTCCAGCGCAGCACGAGCGGGTCGGAGCGGCCGTCGTGGCGGTGGTAGCCCACGGCCCAGCTCTCGCGGCCGTCGACGGCCGCCACGTCGGTGAGCACGGCCTCGCCCGGCAGGCGCGGGACCTTGAGGCGCTTCCAGGCGCCGTCCTGACGCACGGTAGATGACTGGGCGGATCTCCGCGCCCGGTCCTCCATGGCCGACGACCCAGGTGCCCCCGCGCCGATCGGGCGTGACGCCGGTGAGCGTGACCGATTCGCGCTTGCCGGTGTTGATGGGGATGGTGCGCCAGCGCGGACCGTCCCGACGGATCACCAGCGGCTGGCGCTTACCGTTGGCGGTCATGCGGTAGCCCACCGCGAAGGGGGACCCGTCGCCGACGATGGTGACGTCGGTGAACATCGCGTCGAGCGAGCCGCGCGGCATGGGTCGGTCGGTCTTCCAGGACTTGCCCGTCCAGCGCATCGCCAGCGGCATGATCTGGCCCCTGATCGTGGTCCAGCCCACGGCCCAGGTTCCGCTGTCCTCACGCGTGACGACGGCCATCAGGCCGTCTTCGTCTCCGGGGCTGCCGGTGACGATGCGCGACCATCCGCGGCCATCGTTGAGCAGCGTGGCCGGCGTGCGCCGGCCGAACTCATCGTCATCCTGTCGGCGGGCATAGCCCACGGCCATGGCGCCCCTGTCGAGCAGCGTCACCCCGTGCAGCGACATGCCCACCCTGGTGTCGACCTGGTCGAAGCCGGCCACGCAGGCGACCGGTGCCTCGTCCGCGACCGGGTCCGTTCCGGTGGCATCGTCCTGGGCTGCGACGGCATGCCCGGGCACGACGGCGAAGCCGTCGGCGAGCAGCAGCAGGGAAAGCCCCAGCGCCGCTGTCAGCGCGCGCAAGGACCCACGGAAGCAGGACATCGACATCGCAGATTAGACCGCACTGCACTTCTCTGCATCAGCCCGCCCTTGGTACCGTGTCGCGGCGCCAGACGTACTCGAGGTGCCGGCCGGCGGTCCGCCTCGCCGTGTCACTGCGGTCGCGCCAGCCTGCTTCAGCGGTCGCGCGGGAAGGATGCCAGCAGCTGGACGGGCCCGGCCTTGCGGCGGCCGTTGAGGACGACGAAGTCGGTGTGGCCGTTCCTGTCGTAGTCGAGCGCGATGACGTCGTCTGCGGATCCCTTGGTGGTCTGGGGGATCTTCACCGAGATGAACTTCTTGCCGCCCTTGCGGCTGACCAGCAGCCGGTCGGCCTTGTTGGCCCTGTCGTTGCCACGCACGACGTAGATATCGGCCCTGCCGTCGCCGCTGGCGTCGCCGGCGGCGAGGGCCCAGGCGTGGGCGATCTTGGTCTCGTAGATCTGGCGATACCCGGCCCTGGTCCACTTGCTCACGCGCAGCCGAGTCGGGCTCAGCTGGATCAGGTCACGCTGCCCATCGCCGCTGACATCGGCGAAGGCCACGTCGATGTCGCCGATCTGGCGGATCTCCAGGCCGACCGTTCGGTCCTTGAGCTTGCCGTTCTCGTTGCGCATCAAGCGCAGCCCGGCGGCGCGGCCGGCGAAGCCGTACTGGGTGCAGTAGGCCAGGTCCACGTCGCCATCCTTGTCGATGTCGGTGGCCTCCACGCACTCGGCCCCGTGCGAGGAATCGAGTCCGACACCGGGCGCCGGGACCAGCGTGCCGCCCTGGTTGCGATAGAAGCGGTTGTAGCCGGGCCAGCCGTCGTCGCGGTCGGGCGCGTTGGCGATGAAGACCTCCGGATAGGGGTCGCTGTCGAGCCGGAAGATGGCCACGAACCGACCACGTCCCAGGGGGTCGCTGATGCCGAGTGCGCCGAGCACCAGCTCGCGCCGCGCCTTGTCCGGCGCCAGCGAGAGCTCGTGACGCTTCATGGCCTTGCCGCGAGAGGCACCCACCGCACAGAGGATGTCCTTGGCGCCGTCACGATCGATGTCGCCCACGTCGCAGCCGTGGCGATCGACGGCGCCGAAGGCGCTCGTGGGAGCGTTGCTGAAGCCGCCGGGACCGTTCAGCGCCAGGCGCGGGTTGATGGTGCCGTGGCGGCTGTAGAACACGTCGCGATAGCCGTTGCCGTCGAAGTCGGCCGCGAAGCCATCGTAGGTCTTGGTCCACTGCTTGAGCCCGGAGGCGGCAGCCATGTCCTTCACCCAGAAGTCGTCCGCCTTGACAGGGCTGGCCAGGGTGACGGCAGTGGCGGGCTCACCCGCCAGCGAGAAGGCAGCGGCATCGATGGCCGCGTCGTCCGGGATGGCGTGACCATCCTCGATGTGTCGCAGGTCGATGACCGCCGACTGCCGGCGCGCCTTCATGTTGCCGACCTTGACCTGGCTGCGGCTCACCGCCTGGCGACTCGCCATGCGGCCACCCGCGGCCACGGCCGGACCGGCGTCGCCGCAGGACTGCAGCACCAGCAGCGAGGCGCCCACGCTGGCGGCTGCCACGGCGCCGCTGTCGGTGGCGGCGATCGGCCATGACCTCCGAGCGTACGTCGCTGGGGACGTCAAGCGAGCTGACCTGCCAGCCATCGCCATCGAGATGGGCGATGAAGCCGCGCGGCTCGCGACGGTCGTTGGCGGGCTGCGTGCCGGCGATCCAGACCTGGCCATCGTCGGCTACCGAGACCGAGCGCGGCAGGGCGCTGAAGTCGTCGGCCCAGGGCAGGTCAACGCTCGACCACGAGGAGCCGTTCCAGCGCTGCAGGATGGCGCGGCTCTTGTCGGTCCCCTTGGGCGTCAGGTAGCCGACCGCGTAGCCGTCGTTGCCGGCGCGGAAGCTCAGGTCGGTGAGCACGGCGGCACCACCCGGGAGTGCCGCGGGCTTGACCGCCTTCCAGCCGCCGCTGACACGCTTGACGATGTACGGTCGCGGCCGACCCGGGCTGCTTTCCTTCCAGCCCACCGCCCAGATCTTGCCCGCGGGTGAACGCTTGACCGCGAGCAGCCCTGAGCCCGTGCCGGCCCAGGGGTCCGCGGCCTGCCAGCGCGAGCCGGTCCAGCGCAGCGCGTAGGCGCGCAGCTTGCCGTTCTGCAGGCGTGTGCCCACGGCCCAGGCGCTGCCGTTGGGCTGGGCGGCGACGTCGGTCAGCGCGCCGCGCGGACCGGGCGGGTCGGGGACGATGCGACCCTTCCACGTGGCGCCGACCACGCGCCCGCTTATGGGCCGCATGGAGCCCTCGCCCTCGCCCGTGGTGGGGCGGTAGTAGCCCACGGCCAGGACCTTCTTGGCGGCCAGCACGGCGCCACCCACCAGACCGCGGTGGCCACGCGTGCTGGTGGCCGTCTGCTTCCAGGCACTGCCGTTCCAGCGCAAGGCCAGCACGCCCTGGTTGGCGCCACCGAGGATCCACGCTTCAGTGCCGTCGTGGGTCAGCACGTCGAAGGGCGTGGAGATGAAGACCTCGTCAGGCACGGACATCTCGCGCCAGCCGTCGACGCAGGCGCCGGTACTCGCCGGGATGGCGGCGGCGGCAGGCGAGACACCGGGTAGCAGGCCCAGGATCCCGGCCGTGAGCAGGCACGCCAGCACCGCCAGCCGGCGCGTGCCGGGGGCTCGGACCCCGCGCGATCGCATCGTCATCAGCCCCCCGCCCTGGGGAACGCGGCCAGCAGCTGGATGGGCCCAGGGTCGCGGCCGCGACCGTTGAGCACCACGAAGTCCGTGAGGCCGTTGTCGTCGTGGTCGAGCGCCACGACGTCGTCGCCGCGGCCGGCGCCGGGGCCAGCCTGCGGGATCTTCAGCGAGGTGAACGAGCGGCCGTTTCCGTCGTTGAGCAGCAGGCGGTCGGGGCGGTTGCGGTCCTGCCCGCCGCGGACGATGTAGATGTCAGCCTTCCTGTCGCCGTTGACGTCGCCGGCCGCCACGGCGACGGCCTTGTCGATGGAGAGCTGGTAGACCTTCTTGAAGCCGTCGCTGGTGCGGCGGCTGACCCGCAGCCGGTTGCCGGCCAGCTGGATGAGGTCGCGGCGGCCGTCACCGGTCACGTCGGCGAGCGTCACGTCGATGTCGCCGATGGGCACGACGCCCATGGCGCGCGAGCGCTCGCGCAGGGTGCCGTTGTCGTTGCGGTAGATGCGCAGGCCGGGCGGGCGGCCGTCGTAGGGGAAGCGGGCGCACAGCAGAAGGTCCTGGTCGCTGTCGCCGTCGACGTCGACGCCATCGGCGCAGTAGCCGCCCACGGGCCGGTCGAGGCCGACCTCGGGGGCGGAGACGAACTGTCCGCCGACATTGCGGTAGAAGCGGTTCGTGCCGCGGTAGGCGTCCTCGCGCTCGGGCTGATCGACCACCAGCACCTCTGGGTAGGCATCGCCGTCGAGGCGGATGAAGGCCACCGTGCGGCCGCGTCCCAGCGGGTCGGCGATGCCGGCCGCCTCGCGATCGAAACGAGGCTCAGGGCCGGCCGGTTCGAGCGACAGCTCGTGATGGTTGATGGACGTGCCGTAGCGCCGACCGGTCGCGCAGAGGATGTCGCGAAAGCCGTCCTTGTCGACATCCGCCGCGTCGCAGCCATGGCGGTCGGTGGCGCTGAAGGCGGTGCCCGGCGCGCTGCTGAAGCCGTCGGGCCCGCCCAGCGCCAGCCTTGGTGCACCCTGGTGTCGCGAGATGAAGACGTCCTTCCAGCCGTCGTTGTCGAAGTCACCGGCGATGGCCTTGTAGGTGCGCGTGCGCTCTGCCAGCCCGGTCTCGCTGGCCACGTCGCGGATGCTGAACCCGGAGGGCTTGACCGGTGCCGCGAGGCGCACGCTGGCACCGGCAGGGGTGATGAGCGGCATGGACTCTTCGAGCACATGGCGGTCGACCGAGCGGGCACGTTTCTTCAGGCCAGCGATCTGGACCTTGCGGCCCTTGGCGGCCGGGCCGATCACCTCGCAGGACCGCAGCACGATGGCGGTGGAGGCGATGGTGCCGGTGACGACGGCGCCCTGGCTCGTCGCGTCGACCGATTGCAGGCTGGAGCGCAGGTCCGGCGGAGTATCGATGAAGCGCAGCGTCCAGGCGCCGTCGGTGTCACGGTGCGCGACGAAGCCGCGCGTCTCGCGCTCCTGGGTGGCCAGTTGCGTTCCGGCGATCCAGAGATCGCCCGCGGGGCCGACCGAGAGAGACTGCGGGATGGCCGATGTCCCGTCCCACGGCAGCGGCTCGCGGCGCCACGTGCTGCCGTTCCAGCGCTCCAGGATGGGCGTGTGCCGAGCCTCGCCACCGGCGCTGAGGTAGCCGATGACCCAGCCGGTCCCGTAGCTCGGGACCTGGATGTCGGTGAACGCGGCAGGGCCTGACGGCAGCCGCGCGCCGGTGGACGTCTTCCAGCCCTTGGCCGTGCGCCTGGCGATGAGCGGGCGCATGACCCCCTTGATGTCCCGCCAGCCGGCGGCCCAGACGGCGCCGCCGGGCGTCCGGGCCACGCCGAGCAGCCCGGAGCTGCGACCGCTGCTGGGCGGGTCGGCTCGCCGCCAGCTGCCGTTCGTGCGCTTGAGTGCCAGGGCGCGCCAGTGACCGCCGGCGAGGTAGCTGCCCACGGCCCAGCCCCGCCCACCGGTGAGCTCGACGATGTCCGCCACGGCGGCGTTGGTCCGCTTGTCGATGGCGACATCGTCGCTCCTGAAGGACGTGCCCACGATACGGCCCAGCAGGGGTGAGATCTCCGCGCCCCACGATGGGCGCGCATAGCCACCGACCAGTGACGTGCCGGCGGCCTTGGGCACGCCGTTGCTGAGGCCGCGGCGCAGGCCGTTGCTCATGTTCCGCCGCACCAGGCTGCCACGGTCCCACTTCAGCGCCATCGGTCCGGAGTGGCCACCACCGACGATCCACTTGAGCGAACCGTTGCGCGTGATGGCGCCCATGGGGATGTCGTTAAGGCTGGCGTCGGGGAGGTAGAGCTCCTGCCAGCCGTTGCTGCACTCGCCCACACTGGCAGGGCTCGCGGCGACGGCCGGTGTGCTCGGCACGACGGCGGCTGGCAGCACGATGGCGGCGCTGATCAGGGCGGCGGCGATCGCCCGCACGGAAAGCGTCTTGGTCACGGCAGCGTCGACCCTAGCACGCCTTCGCGCTTCAGCCGTTGGAGGCCCCCTGCGCGTTCCAGTCGAGCTCCATGCCCAGGTAGCCGGCCAGCTCGTCGTTGTAGGGCCGGTAGAACTCGCGCAGGCGTGCGATGACATCCTCGTCGAAGGGCTCATGAGGCTTGTTGCGATTGCGCATGACGCGCGGCAGCTGCCCGCGCGGTGGGATGCGCAGGTAGTGGCAGACCTCCTCCATCACCCCCGCCGGATCGCGGAACCAGCGCTCGCTCTGGATGACCAGCAACTGCTGGTCGGGGAAGTGGGTGCGCCACCGCTCCAGCTGTGGCTGGTAGATGCCGCGACGGACGACCAGCGGGTCGTTGACTCGCTTCTGGGGCGGGATGCGGATGCCGCCATCGTCCCCGGGCGGTCCGATCTCCGCCTCCACAGCCTCCCGGAACGAGCGTGTCTCACCGCACTGCCGCAGGCACCAGGCCCAGTGGGAGGCGGCTCGCAGCGCCGGGTCGCGCAGCAGCACCATCAGTCGCACCCCGGGGATGGCGCGCGCCACGCGCGCGGGGGCGTTGGGGTGCGACAGGTAGGAGGGGCTCGATTCGCCGGTGAGGACGGGATGCGTGCCCGCGCGATAGGCCGCCCGTCGCACCTTGTTGGCGGGGAAGCGCAGGCGGTACCAGCCCAGCCCGTAGGTGTAGCGGTGGCTGTCGAAGAAGTGCGTCTCTGCCGGGCCTTCCAGCACGTTGGGATGGGCGTTCAGCTGGCCCAGCAGGTGGGTCGTGCCGCTGCGCGCGGCACCGATGATGATGAAGTCCGGCAGCAGGTGCGTGCGACCGAGGAGCCTGCCGCGGAGCTGCCGCGCACCCTTGCGGCCGAGCGCCTGCTCGACCGCGGTGTTGGCGACGTCGCGGGCTCCCATGAGCCTGAGTATGCCAGCGTCACCCGCTCACCCGTGCCGTCCTCGCTATGCTCTGGTGGTATGGAGCCCAGCCCCGACGCGATCCGCTCGATCACCCACGACATGCGCAATCTGTTGACCGCGGTGCGAGGCCACGCCGATCTGGCGCTGCGAGGCCTCTCGGCGGAGGATCCGGCGCGAGAGGACGTCGCGCACCTGGTCGTGGTCACGGCGGCCATCTTCGACCTCGTGGACCAGCTCGACGGCAATGACACCTCGGGCTCGCTGGTGGCGGTCAATCTCGACGCCAGCGTGGCTGCCATGCGCCGACTGCTTGACGCGCTGCTGCCGCCCTCGATCGAGCTCATCGTGCACACCGGCGCCCCCAACGCCTACGTGACCATCTCCAAGCTGCGTATCGAGCGCATCGTGCTGAACCTGGCGCTGAACGCGCGCGATGCCATGGAGGATGGCGGCCGGCTCACCATCGAGACCCGCGCGATGGAGGAGGAGTCGGTGCAGATCATCGTCGCCGACACCGGCCCCGGCTTCAGCCCGGAGGCCCTCGAGCACCTCTTCGAGCTTGGCTTCAGCACCAAGCGTGAGCGGGGTGGCAGCGGGCATGGGCTGGCGGCGCTGGCGGTGTTCGTGGACGGGGCCGGCGGCAGCATCGAGGTCGATTCGATCGACGGGTGAGGGCTCCACCGTCACGGTGACGCTGCCGACAGCCGACCTGGGTGCGCCCGACGACGACGTCTCGGACTGAACAGCCGGCGCCGTCCGTCGACCACGGCGGCCGCGGGAGCATCGGCTGTGGCCGGGGCAGGGGAGTAGGATTGGTCGCCGAGAAACGACGCAACCGAAGGAGTCGCCCACCCCATGGCTAATCCGCTCGTCACCGTCATCGGCGCCGGCAACGTCGGCGCCACGACCGCGCAGCGCATCGTCGAGCAGAGTCTCGCCGACGTCTGGCTCGTGGACATCGTCGAAGGTCTGCCACAGGGCAAGGCGCTTGACCTGGCCGAGGCTGCCCCCGTCATCGGCCATGACATGGCGGTTCGCGGCACCAACGACTACGCCGATACCGCCGGTTCCGACGTCATCGTCGTCACCTCCGGCCTGGCGCGCCAGCCCGGCATGAGTCGCGACGACCTGATGGCCAAGAACGCCGGCGTCGTGCGCAGCGTGGTGGAGCAGTCGGTGGCGTACTCGCCGGAGGCCATCGTCATCGTCGTCACCAACCCGCTCGACGCCATGTGCCATGTCGCGCTCGAAGCCAGCGGCCTGCCGTCGGACCGAGTGGTGGGCATGGCCGGCGTGCTCGATTCGAGCCGCTTCCGTACCTTCATCGCCATGGAGCTGGGCGTGTCGGTCGCCAACACCTTCGCCTTCGTGCTGGGTGGCCACGGTGACACGATGGTGCCCTTGCCGCGCTACTCCACCGTCGGCGGCGTGCCCATCACCGAGCTCATGTCGCCAGAGCGCATCGAGGCCCTCGTCGAGCGCACCCGCAACGGTGGCGCTGAGATCGTCTCGCTGCTCAAGACCGGCAGCGCCTACTACGCACCGGCCGCCTCGGTCGGGTCCATGGTCGACGCCATCGTCAACGACCGCCACATGGTGTTGCCGTGCGCGGCCTACCTGGAGGGCCAGTACGGCGTCGACGGGCTGTACGTCGGCGTCCCCACGCGGCTCGGCAGCAACGGTGTCGAGGGCGTGGTCGAGATCGGCCTGACCGACGAGGAGCAGGCCCAGTTCGAGCATTCTGCCGCGGCCGTCCAGGGGCTCGTCGACAAGCTGGTGTCGATGGGAGCCCTGCGCGACCCCGCCGAGGGCTAGTTCGCCCAGCCGTCTGGGCGCCCGCCGGCAGCGCCGAGGTTCCCGCGCCCGCGGGCCGTTCGGCACGGGGGGCGACTGGACATAATCGATTATCGTTAGTCCACCCACTCCGGAAACGAGGTCAACAGATGACACAGACGATGGAGCCGCAGTCGGCTGCGGCGCAGGCGAACCTTCCACGGGTCAGCCACTGGATCAACGGCAAGATCGTGGCATCGACGTCGGGCCAGAGCCGCCCGGTCTACAACCCGGCCACGGGGCAGCAGACCAAGACGGTCGACGTCGCGAGCCCCGAGGAGATCGAGCTGGCGGTCGCGGCGGCCAAGGAAGCCTTCCCCATGTGGCGGGCGACCTCGCTGTCCAAGCGCGCGGACACGCTGTTCCGCATCCGCAACGCCTTCGACTCGCATCGTGACGAGATCGGTGCGCTCATCACCGCCGAGCACGGCAAGGTCCTGAGCGACGCGGCCGGGGAGCTGGCCCGCGGCATCGAGAACATCGAGTACGCCTGTGGCGTGCCGCAGTTGCAGAAGGGCGAGTTCAGCGAGCAGGTCTCGACCGGCGTGGACGTCTACTCCATCCGCCAGCCGCTCGGTGTCGTCGCCGGCATCACCCCCTTCAACTTCCCGGCCATGGTGCCGATGTGGATGTTCGGCAACGCCATCGCCACCGGCAACACCTTCATCCTGAAGCCCTCGACGGTGGACCCGTCGGTGTCCATCTACCTGGCGCAGCTGATGCAGGAGGCTGGCCTGCCCGACGGCGTCTTCAACGTGCTGCAGGGTGACCGCGTCGCGGTCAGCCGGCCTGACCGAGCACCCCGACATCGCAGCCGTCTCCTTCGTCGGCTCGACGCCGGCGGCGAGGCGCATCTACGAGACCGGCACCAAGCGCCGGCAAGCGCGTGCAGGCCCTCGGTGGCGCCAAGAACCACATGATCGTGCTGCCCGACGCCGACATCGGCCTGACCGCCGACGCGGCGGTCTCGCGCGGGCTACGGTTCCGCCGGCGAGCGCTGCATGGCCATCGCCACCATCGTGACGGTGGGCGACATCCACGACCCGCTCATCGAGGCCATCAAGGAGCGGCTGCCCCAGGTCGTCATCGGCGACGGCACCGACCCGGCATCGCTGATGGGTCCGCTCGTGACCCGGACGCATCGGGACAAGGTCGCCAGCTACATCGAGAGCGGCAAGGCGCAGGGTGCCACCATCGTGGCCGACGGACGCGAGCATCCGCTGTACAAGGACAGTGACGGCTTCTACCTGGGCGTCTCGCTCATCGACGACGTGACGCCGGACATGGACTGCTACCGGGACGAGATCTTCGGCCCGGTGCTGACCGTGGTCAAGGTCGACACCTACGAGGAAGCGGTCAAGCTCACCAACGAGCACGAGTTCGGCAACGGCACCGCCATCTTCACCCGCGACGGTGGTGCCGCGCGCCAGTTCCAGTTCGACATCGACGTCGGCATGGTCGGCATCAACGTGCCCATCCCGGTGCCGGTCTCGTACTACTCCTTCGGCGGCTGGCGCGCCTCGCTCTTCGGCGACTCGCACATGTACGGCCCCGAGGGCGTCAAGTTCTACACCAAGGGCAAGGTCATCACGTCGCGCTGGCCCGATCCGGCGACGTCGGAGATCAACCTGGGCTTCCCGCGCACCAAGTAGACGCGCTGGGCCTGCTGCGCCGCACACAGGCCTGCGGATGGGCGCATCGCGGGGCCGTCGGACGACGGTCCCGCCGCGCTGGGTCTTCCGCCCGCTCTGGGCGCTTCACCGGGCCGGCTACGCCATCAGCGGCGGCCGGCTCGGTCTTCGTACCGGCGGGGAGCAGCGCGTGGGCACGCTGCGACTGCGAACGACCGGACGTCGCTCCGGAGCGGAGCGCGCCGTCATGCTCAGCTACCTGCCCGTGGAGGGAGGCCTACGCGGTCGTCGCCTCCAATGCCGGCGCCAGCGAGCCGCCGGCGTGGTGGCGCAACCTGCAGGCGCAGCCGCGGGCGATCGTGGACCTGCCCGCGGGAGCCGTGCCGGTTCGCGCCCGCGAGGCCGGCGGGCGAGGAGCGGGAGCTGCTCTGGCGGCGGTTCGTCGAGCAGACGCCGCCTACGAGCAGTACGCTGCGACGCGCCGAGCCGGGTCATCCCGATCGTGATCCTTGCGAGCCCGAACCGACCGACGAGGAGGCCGATGCCTGAGCTGCGCGCCGACGCCATCATCTTCGACATGGACGGGGTCGTCATCGACTCGGGCGACGTCTACGCCAAGCACTGGCGCGCGTGGGGGGCCGAGCACGGCTTCGACTACGACACCGAGATCGCCCACATCCACCCTGGCCGGCCGCCGGTCGAGACGGTCCGGATGGTGGCGCCGCACCTCGACGCGGTCGCCGAGTCGGTCCGCTTCAACGCCTCGCTCGAAGCCGACGACGGCGCTGACGCCATCGCCGCCATGCCCGGCGCGGCGGCCCTGCTGGACAGCCTCCCGCACGACCGCTGGGCCATCGCCACCAGCGCCTTCCGCACCATCGCGCAGCAGTGGCTGGCTCACGTGGGCCTGCCGGAGCCGGCCGCGCTGGTGACGGTCGACGACATCGAGAACGGCAAGCCGGCGCCCGATCCGTACCTGCGCGCGGCTGCGCTGCTGGGTCGCGATCCGCGACGCTGCCTGGTGGTCGAGGACGCACCCGCCGGCATCGCAGCCGGCAAGGCCGCCGGCGCCACGGTGCTGGCGGTGCGGACCACGCACGCACCGGGCGACCTGGCAGCGGCCGACCACCAGACGGCCGGCCTCCACACCATCAGCGCCCGTTGGGACGGCCGCGAGCTGATCGTCAGCTGGGAGCTGCCCGAAGGGGTCGTAGTCGCGCGCCGCCGAGAAGACGCGCGTCACCGGGCGAGCCCAACTGCCGCGTCCACTGCTGGGCGCCGCGTGCTCACCCGCCGCCGGGAATGCTGCCTCGCCGCCCCCTTCAGGTCGGCGCGGCGCCCACACGAGGTAGGCGCCGCCGACCGGCAGCTCGTCAGGCAGCATCCAGCGGCCCGAGCCCCGTGGCCTCCCACGTCCAGCGTGGTTCCTGGTCATACGTCCGGCTGGGGCCCGCTACGACATGGGAGCCCCGGTGGTGTCCGGCGACCCTGCAGTCTTCATGCAACGGCGGCGCCTGGAATCGCGTGTCATACATCGCATGCGGATAAGCATGCACTTTGCGCGGCAACATGCGGCGGCATGCGCGGCCAGTCGCGGAGCGCATCTGTCATCGTAACGGCGCCCCAGGCGGCCATCTGACCAGCATCCGTCCGGCTGGCCGGCAGCCCGACGAGGAGCGACCGGCCTGCCGTGGCCGTGGCCGACCCTACTTCAGGTAGTCGCGGGCGACCTCACGCTTGAGGAAGCGGCCGTGGCCGGGGCTGCCCTTCCACTCGCCGTCCTCGACGATGACCGCGCCTCGCGAGAGGACGATATCGCTGTGGCCCTGGACCTCCATGCCCTCGTAGCAGGAGTAGTCGACGTTCATGTGGTGCGTCGCAGGCCGAGAGGACGTGCTTCCTCTCCGGGTCGTAGATGACGATGTCGGCGTCGTAGCCCGGGGCGATGACACCCTTCCTGCCGGCCAGACCGAAGATGCGAGCGGCGGCCGTCGAGGTGACCTCCACCCAGCGCTCCTTGCTCATACGGCCGTTGACCACGCCCTGGAAGATGAGGTCGACGCGCTCCTCCACGCCGGGGAGCCCGTTGGGGATCTTGCGGAAGTCGCCGCGGCCGAGCTCCTTCTGGCCCTTGAAGTCGAAGGGGCAGTGGTCCGTCCCGACCGCCTGCAGGTCGTCCTTGACCAGTCCGCGCCAGAGGTCTTCCTGGTGGTCGGCCGGCCGCAGGGGCGGGGAGCACACGTACTTGGCGCCCTCGAACCCGTTGCCCATGTCCTCCAGCGAAAGGAAGAGGTACTGCGGACAGGTCTCGGCGAAGGCCATCGCACCACGGTCGCGGCCCCGGACGACCTCCTCGAGCGCATCCCGCGAGCTGAGATGGACGATGTAGACGGGCACCTCAGCGGCCTCGGCGAAACGGATGACGCGGTTGACGCACTCGCCCTCGAAGACCGGCATGCGCGAGACGCCGTGATAGTAGGGATCGGTCAGGCCTGCCTCCGCGTTGGCGTTGGCGACGATGTCGATGGCCACGCCGTTCTCGGCGTGCATCAGGATGAGGCCGCCGTTCTCAGCCGTCTGGCGCATGGCGCTGAAGATGGCGCCGTCGTCGGAGAGGAACACGCCCGGATAGGCGGTGAACAGCTTGAAGTCGGTGACACCGTCGTCGACGAGGTCGTCCATCTCCCTGAGCGTGGCGTCGTTGACGTCGCCCATGATCATGTGGAAGCCGAAGTCGATGGCCGACTTGCCCTCGGCCTTGGCCATCCACGTCTCCAGCCCGGGCCGCAGCGCCTCGCCCTTGCCCTGAACGGCGAAGTCGATGATGGTCGTCGTGCCGCCGAAGGCCGCTGCACGCGAGCCGGTCTCGAAGTCGTCCTTGGACGAGGTGCCGCCGAAGGGCAGGTCCATGTGCGTATGCGGATCGATGCCGCCAGGGATGACCCAGCGGCCCTCGGCGTCGATGGTCCGGTCCACGGCCAGCTGTGCCACCGCGCCGAGCACCTGCCCGGAGTCCGACTGATCCCCGATCAGGCCGACGGCCACGATCTGCTCGTCCTCGATGAGGACATCGGCACGGAACGAGCCGTCCGCGTTGACGACGGTGCCGTTGGTGATGAGCGTTCGCATCCGGTCCCTCCAGTTGAAGACGTCTTGGCGGCTCGGGGAGTCGTTGCCAGTGAGCTCATGGTAGCCCTGCCGGCGAGGCCGACGCTGGCCGTGTCCGGTGCTGGCTCGGATACGAGTCGGCTACATCCGGGACGGCTCGTGTACCGTTACACCGGTCATGCCCACGACTCCCGAGCGGCCCCGCAGCCCGGGGCGCGCCGCTGCCGTCATCACTGTCACCGTCGCCCTCGCGCTGGTGCTCTCGCTGCTCCCGGGAACCGCAGGCAGCGTGGCCGCTGCTGATGCTCGGGCTGCCGCCGGCAAGAGCGCCGGCAGCAGGACCGACTGGAGCGCGAAGCAGGTTCGCAAGGGTGACATCGCACCGCGCGACCGGGAGCTCGCCGCCCGACTGCCCGGCGGGGCCAAGGTCGGCTACCACCCCGAGACCGGCCGCGTGCGCTTCATCTCCGGCTCGTCCTCCATGCCCCTGAGCGCAGAGCTGCCGGGTGTGGCCGCCGGCAAGCGCAACCTGGCCGCGGCCGATGCGCGCACGGCGGCGCGACGGTTCGTGGAGCGTTACGGACCGATGTTCGGCCTGCGGGACGCGGCGCGCGAGCTGCGCGTCAAGGCCACCGAGCGGCGGCTGGCGCCGGCAGCAGGTCTGGCATCCGTGGCCGCCGGTCGTCCCAACGCGACCGTGCGCTTCGAGCAGGTGCGCGAGGGTGTGCCCGTGATGGGCGGTGAGATCGCGGTGCAGCTGTCCGACGACCGGAGAGGTGCTCTCCGCTGCCGGAGAGGTGCTGCCGTCCGCGGCGGCCATCCCGTCCGCTGCCAGGATCGGTCGCGCCGCTGCTCGCACGGCTGCCGCTGCCTGGGTGGCCCGCGAGGCCGGTCGTCCGGCCTCCTCGGTACGCACCACATCGGAGGGCCTGGGCGTGTACGACCCGCGCATCATGGATGATCCGGTGCTGGCCGATGCCGGCACCCGGCTGGTGTGGCAGATCGATGCCCGGGTACCCGCCAGTGCGCGCAAGCCGGCCGACCACCGGCTGGTGCTGGTCGATGCGCTCGGCGGTGACGTGCTGACCGACGATCAGCCGCGTGTCCACACCGCCGAAGGTCCCAACCGGCGCGTCTGCGACAACCGCAGCATCGCCGGTCGCAGCTGGGTCTGCGACTCGCCCTACGCGCGCAGCGAGGGCCAGCCGCCAAGCGGCATCCGCGAAGTGGATGCGGTCTACCGTGCCATGGGTGCGATCTACGACTTCTTCTACGAGCGGTTCGGACGCGACGGCATCGACGGCAACGGCTCGCGCATGAAGGCCACCGTGCGCTACTGCCCCAGCTACGGCTGCCCCTGGCGCAACGCGGAGTGGAAGTGGGACGAGCAGCAGGCCATCTTCGGGACCGGCTGGACCAAGGCCGACGACGTCGTCGCGCACGAATACACCCACGGCGTGCTCGACGCCGAGGCGCCGCTCTTCTACCAGTACCAGTCGGGCGCCATCAATGAGTCATATGCCGATGTCTTCGGCGAGCTGTTCGACCTTGCCTACGCGGGTGGCACGGACACACGCGGGACCAAGTGGAAGTTCGGTGAGGACTCGCCCATCGGCGTCTTCCGCGACATGCGCGCGCCCACCCGCCACGGGCATCCCGACCGCGTGCGCAGCCCCAAGTGGCACACCGGCGACCTCGGACGACGGCGGCGTCCATCGCAACAGTGGCGTCGGCAACAAGGCTGCCTCGCTGATGGCCGCCGGGGGCACGTTCCGCGGCATCAAGGTGAAGGGCATCGGCCGCAACAGGACCGCGCGTCGTCTGGTACCAGGCACTGACGACGAGGCTCACGCCGGCCGCCAACTACATCGACCTGGCCGACGCGCTGGTGGCCGCCTGTACCGACCTCGCCGGCAGCGACGGGATGACGCTGGCGCACTGCAAGTCGGTGCGTGATGCGACGCGAGCGACGCAGATGAGCAAGAAGCCAAGGATCCTCGCGCCCAAGACGGCGCCGCTGTGCGCGGCCGGCACCAGCGCCATCGACGTCTTCCGTGACGACCTGGAGGACCCCGGCGCGGGACGCTGGGCCAGCGCCCGGATCGTCGGCGACAAGAAGGGCTGGTACTACCCGCAGAACCCCAACAACGTGGCCGCCTGGGATGGCACCTGGGCGTCGAGCGGCCAGTACAACTTCTACGCTCCCAACCGTGCCGCCCGCAGCGACACGGTGATGACGCTGCGCGATACGGTGACCCTGCCCGACGGGCGCCTACCTGCGCTTCGGCCACGGCTACTCGTTCGACAAGGACGCCAAGCGCCGCTACGACGGCGGCATCCTGGAGATCCGGGTCGACGGCGGCCCCTGGCGGGGCGTGGGCGGCCTCTTCACGCACGGTGGCTACAACGGCAAGATCGCCAACAACCACGGCAATCCCGCTGCAAGGGCAAGCGGGCCTGGACGGGCGACTCCCACGGCTGGTCACAGGCGCGCGTGGACCTCTCGACGTTCGCCGGTGCCAGCGTCAAGCTGCGCTTCCGCATGGCTTCCGACCGCTCGGTGGGAGCGCGGGGCTGGTACGTCGACGACATCCGCATCTACGCCTGCGCCGACGACACCGACCGTCCCACGGGCACGCTCACCATCGAGGATGGTGCCGCGAGCACCACCGACGCCCTGGTCTCACTCGCGTTCAGCTCGGCCGACGCGACGACCTGGGTGACCCGTCTGCGCGTGTCCGGCAGTCCCAGGCTCACATCCGGTGGCAAGGCTCCTGGCCAAGGGCATCACCATGCCCATCCGCGATGGGCTCAGCTGGGACCTGTCCGACACGACCTACGGCGGCTCGGGCAAGCCCGGCCTCCGGCGCGTCTACGCACAGGTGCGCGATGCCGCGGGCAACTGGTCGAGGGTGTTCTCCGACGAGATCGAGCTGCTCGATCCGTAGGTTCGGTGCGGCGGGCCGGTCAGGGACGACAGCCTCGCCGGCCGGGGCCGACTGCCCCGGTGGCCTAACCGCCGCTGCCGAAGTTCTCGATATCGAGGATGACGCGTGAGCTGGCCGGCTTGGCCTGGCCGCCCCAGCCCTTGGCCTCCATGCGGGCGCAGCTGTCGGTGCGCAGGCCGATGGCCGTGCGGACCTTGCCGTCCGGTACCCTCGAAGAGCTGGATCTTCTTGATCTGATCGATGCCCTCGGCCTCCAGCTGGGCCGCCTCGATGGTCTGGTTGGCGGTGATGTCGACCGGACCGTCGAAGGTGATCAGCAGGGCGCGGTCACCCTGCACGCGGCTGATGCCGTACTCGTTCTGGATGGCCTGCGGCGTGGTCCACTCCATCGTGACCGTGGTGCCCTTCTTGGGGCGCTGCTTGGACTGCCGGGACATCTTCCAGTAGACCTGGTCGAAGGCGCCGTCATCGTCGCTGCGCACGCCCGCCTGGACCTCGCTGAGGAGCCACTTGAGCGGTCCCTGGTCCCGGATGGCGCCGTCGTCGCAGGTGTACTCGAACGCGGTGCCCGTCGCGACAGGCGTCTCGTCCGGCGGGATGTCCGGCCCCTCGGCCCCGTCGATGACCACGTCGCCATCGGGGCGCTGGGTCGCGTCCGGCGCGGCGGACGGGCTCGCCTCGGCCTCCGAGCCAAGACGACCGCCGCTGCTGAGGATGCCGCCGCCGGAGACGGCCAGCGAGCCCCCCACGAGGAGCAGTCCCACGACCAGCAGGAGGCCGATGGTGGCACTGAGGCCGGATCGTCGTGTGCTGGGCATGTCTACCCGACCGGGGGACACGCCGCGCAGCGGGTCGTTGGCACTGGCGATGGGCAGGCCGCAGTTGCGGCACACTCGCGCACCGGCCTCGTTGGCGAGGCCGCACGCTGGGCACGTTACGCCCACGGGCGTCGGCTCGGGCGTCCACGGCTGACGGGCGCTGCCACCACTTGGGGGTCTGTTGGGTCCACTCATCCGAGCGGATGGTGCCACAGGCGCCCGGTTTCCGGGTGCGCGCGCTCCGCCGGCCGCTCAGCGACGGGTGCCGCCGCCGTTCACGTCTGCCCGAGTGCCGCCCGGAAGGCCGGGATGACGTCGCGGCCGTAGGCCTCGAGCTGGGCCTCCTCGTCGCCGTTCATGAGGTAGACGTTGAACTGGTCCACGCCGGCCTCATGCAGCTCCAGCAGGCGGCGCACGTGCTCCTCGGGCGGGCCGACGATGCTGAAGCGATCGGCGACCTCATCGGCCACGAACTGGGCGTTGTCGGAGCCGACCTCGGCGTGATGCCGGTAGTCGTAGCCCTCGCGCTCGTGGATGTAGCCGGTCAGCGACTCGGGCAGCTGTTCGCGCGGGTACGTGTTGACCAGGTCCACGACGTGGTTGCTGACGAGGGCAGGGAACCAGCGCACGCGTTCGCGACACTCATCGACGGGGCCGACGTGGGCCGGAGCCGCCGCCTGGACCCTGATCTCGGCCGGGTCACGTCCGGCCTCGGCGGCAGCATCGCGCATGATGCCGATCATCCAGCGGATGAGGTCGACGTCGGCCAGCTGCAGGATGACACCGTCGGCCGCGCGGCCGGTCATGCCCAGCACCATCGGCCCGTAGCCGGCGATCCAGACGGGCAGCTCGTTGCCCGGCGTCCAGGTCAGCTCCAGCTCGGTATCCATGTAGGTCGTGCTGCGACCCTCCACGAGGTCCTTGACGATGCGCACGGCATTCTCGAGGACGCGCGTCTTGACGGGCCCCTTGCCCAGCACGCGCTGGGCGCTGTCGCCACGGCCGATGCCCAGGTCCATGCGCCCCCCGGAGATCTCGTCGAGGGTGGCCAGGACGCTGGCGGTGACGGTGATGTCGCGCGTGGCGGGGTTGGTGACGCAGGTGCCCAGGCGCATGCGCTCGGTGTTGACGGCCATGAGCGTCAGCAGCGGATAGACGTCCTTCCACAGGATGTGGGAGTCGAAGAGCCAGCCATAGCTGAAGCCCGCGGCCTCCGCCTGCCGGGTGAGGGCGATGGTGCGCTCGATGCTGTGCTCGGGCTTGAGGGTGAATCCGAAGTCCATGGCCGGGCAGACTACACGCTACGCGGCTGGCGCGACAGCCCGATCTTCACGCGGGTGAGCTTCCTGCGCCAGGAATGGCAGCAGCATGGCCACGATGACGACGACGGGGTAGAGCCATGTCAAGCCGGTGGCGATGGCCGGCAGCCAGGAGGCAAGGGGCAGCAGGATGGCCCATCGATGACCGCGCCCGGCAAGGAAGACGGCCGGCACCAGCAGCATCGCAAGGTAGTGGTCCCACAGCAGAGGGGCCAGCAGGAGCGATGCCATCAGCGTGACCATGAACCCGACCTCGCGGTCCCGACGAAGGCTGAGCACGACCGCCCCGATGGCGACGGCGTAGCCGGCCAGCAGGAACAGCGTGGCGCCCTGCTGGTCCGCTCCCAGCTCGAGCGCTACCGATCCGAGGTCGCGGTTGAAGGTGACGCCGCTGACCTCGCTCATGTTGCGTAGCACGGTGAGATAGTCCAGGTAGCCGCTGATGCCGACGAACGGCAGCGAGATGGCCACCAGTGCCAGGCCGGCGGCGACAGTCCAGGCCACGGCCCGCCACTGACGCCGCAACAGCTGCCACAGCAACAGGAGGCCCAGCGTCGGGCGCACCGAGATCGCGACCGCCTGGGCGATCTGCCCCAGTGGCCGATCCAGCCACCGCCACGCTGCAGCTACCGGCAGTAGCAGCAGGACGCTCACGTTGCCCAGGGCGAGGTCGCGCGTGACCGCGTAGCTGAAGGCACCGACGGCGAACCCGAGCAGGCGCACTGACCAGCGCA
This sequence comes from uncultured Chloroflexia bacterium, assembly GCA_963712735.1. GTDB lineage: Bacteria > Chloroflexota > Limnocylindria > Limnocylindrales > CSP1-4 > JAFMJV01. The sequence continues at coordinate 598,780 of CAVQIZ010000007.1, forward strand.
CCGGCATCAGCGCACAGGCAGCCAGCAGTGCGGCCACGTGGGCCGCGTACCACAGGCCCGAGCTGACGTCGGGGGACAGCGACACGAGAGGCGTCACGGCGATCCCCAGCGGTGGCGCGTACATGTACAGGCCATACGGGCCCGGCCGGAACGGTCCGGAGAGCGTTTCAGGCTGGTAGAGGGACCCTCCTTCGGTCAATCGCCGAGCGGCGGCGAGGTAGGCCTCCAGGTCGTAGCCCCAGCTATCGGAGCCCGGAAGCGACAGCAGTCCGAGGGCCAGCCAGAGGCCCCCCACGAGGGCCAGTGCCAGACCGACGAGCAGCAGTGGATGCCCGGAGGACGATGCCTCCGGACCAGTCGTATCCGTCATGTCGCGCTGGTCTGGAGAACCGCTCGAGGGGTGATACCGGCCTCATCCTGCGGTCGTCGCACCAGGAATGGCAGCAGCATCACGACGACGATCAGGAACGGAGCCGCGATGGGCAGCCAGGAGAGCAGCGGCAACAGGATCAGCGGGGCCCAGAGGCGATGGGCCAGGAAGGCAGCCGGCACCACCAGCGTGGCTAGGTGGTGGTCCCACAGCAGCGGCACCACGAGAAGGGAGGCACAGAGCACGACCATGTAGCCGATCTCACGCTCGTGCCGCAGGCTGGCGACGACGGCTACGGCTGCCAGCAGGATGCTCGCCAGGCGTGCTGCCCATACCAGCCACTCGCCAGCTCCCAGGGAGAGCGCGAGCGCCCCCAGGTCCCGGTTCTCGCTGGGGCCAGTGGGTACGCCGAGGTTGCCCAGGACGGCGACGTAGTCGACGTATCCCTCGATGCCGACGAACGGCAGGGTCATGAGGATGAGGGCGACGCCGGCGGCACAGGTCCACATCACCGCCCGCCACTGGCGTCGCAGCACCTGCCAGACAAGGAAGAGAGTCCGAGGCTCGGCCGCACCGCTATCGAGAGCGCCATGGCGATGGAGCCGACGGGCCGGTCGAGATAGCGCCAGCCGAGGACCAGCGGCAGCAGGAGCAGGAGACTGACGTTGCCGAGGATGGGGTCCTTGAGGCCGGGAAGGCTGAAGGCGACGACGCCGAACGCCAGCGCCCGCAGCAAAGGTCGCACCGGCATGAGGGCGCAGGCCAGCAGTGCTGCCCCCACGCGGATGGCCCACCAGATCGCCGAGCTCTGGGTGATGGGCATCTCGGTGAAGGGCAGCATGGCCACGCCCAGCGGCGGCGGGTAGTAGTAGAGATCGGGAGGTCCCGGCTCGAAGGTACCGGTGATGAGCGCCGGCGAGTACAACGAACCATCCTCGCCGAGCCGGCGTGCGGCGCTCAGGTAGGCGGCGAGGTCACAGCCCAGGCACCATGCTCGTAGACCCAGATCTCCTCGGCCCATGCGCCGTCACGGTAGCGAACGAAGAGCAGGACCAGCCAGAACAAGCCGAGCCCGACGACCGCGGCAGAGACTGCGGCCGTAGCCCAGCCGGAGTCGGCGGGCCTGCTAGGGCCGGACGAGGTCCTCGTAGGCGTCGGGGCGGCGGTCACGGTAGAACTGCCACGTGTCGCGGACCTGCTTGACCATGTCCATGTCGAGGTCGCGGACGATCAGCTCCTCCTCGTGGGCATCGCCGATCTCGCCCAGGTACTGGCCGCGCGGATCGCAGAAGTACGACTGGCCGTAGAAGTCGTCGTCCCCCAGCGGCTCGATGCCGACGCGGTTGATGGTGCCAACGAAGTAGCCGTTGGCCACCGCGTGCGAGCGCTGCTCGATGTGCCAGAGGTACTCCGAGAGTCCGCGCGAGGTGGCGCTGGGGATGAGCACGATCTCTGCCCCGTTGAGGCCCAGCGCCCGGGCACCCTCCGGGAAGTGGCGGTCGTAGCAGATGTAGATGCCGAATTTGGCGATGTCGGTCTCGAAGACCGGGTACCCCAGGTTGCCTGGGCGGAAGTAGAACTTCTCCCAGAAACCCTGCACGTGCGGGATGTGGGTCTTGCGGTACTTGCCCAGGTACGTGCCGTCGGCGTCGATGATGGCGGCCGTGTTGTAGTAGATGCCCGATGCCTTCTCGTCGACCTCGTACATCGGCGCCACGACCACCATGCCGGTCTGCTTGGCCAGGTCCTGCATGCGCGCGGTGGTGGGCCCGTCGGGGATCAGCTCGGTGTAAGCGTAGTACTCGGTATCCTGCACCTGACAGAAGTAGGGCCCGTAGAACAGCTCCTGGAAGAGGATGAACTGTGCCCCCTGCCTGGCCGCCTCGTGGGCGTGCTGCTCGTGCTTCTGGATCATCGATTCCTTGTCGCCCGTCCAGGTGGCCTGGACGAGGGCTCCACGGACGACACGGGACATTCAGGGACCTCCGGGGGTGCGGCGCCGATTGGATCGCCCGAGGGTACACCGAGCGCCGGAGCGATGGTGTGGTCGTCGTGTGGGAGAGGATGGCAGGCCTCCGCTGCATCGATGCGCTCGGGGGAGTGGCCCGGCTACCTGGTTCGGGTGTAGTAGACGCCGGCTGCGGCCCCCGAGCGTGCGAAGGTGAGCTGGCCGCTCTCGAGCTGTGGCTTGCCGTCGCGACCGCTGCCGCTCAGACCGCCGCCGTACCAGATGCCGCCACTGGCGCGCGCGTAGCGCAGGTCGCCACTCTCGACGTAGACGATGTACGTGACGTTGCTGTAGTGGGTCAGCTCGACCGGCCCGAAGGACTTCGACAGATAGCGTCTATCCCAGCTACCACTTGTGCCGGCACTGCCCTTCGAGGCCAGGTAGGTGCCCTGCTTCTTGACCACGTAGGCGATACGTGGCGCGTTCGAGGGAGGCTGCCCGAAGAGGCCGGGCGTCTGATCGAGCGCCAGGGCGACCTGCTTGACGCGGCCTCCGTGTGCCTTCGACTTCTTCCAGCCCTTGGAGGTGCGCACGCCGAACTTCAGACCGGCCGCCGTACCGGCGCCATCACCATAGGCCACGCGTGGCGAACCGCTGCTGCTCAGCGCCAGGTCCACCGGGCTCGTGCAGCACGAGCCGTCGATCAGCTCGTTGATGGTCCACGGCGTCGTTGCCGCAGGGCCCTTGAGGAACCTGAGCTTCTTGTCGGCCGTGCGGACGGCGATCGAGAGCGTCCCGGCACGGGCGCCCATGGAGACCTGCGTGGCGGCACCCTCGAAGCGCCTGGTCGAGTGCCCAGCCACAGCCGGCCGCCGCCGCGGGTCGATCGCTCGACGCGGTGAAGACACCCTCATCGCCGGCGTTCCGGCGAGCGAAGGCGATGTGGACTACGCCGCCATCGAGCGCGATGCTGGGGCTGCGGTCGTTGCCGCTGCTGAGCTGGCACTCGGTCCACGAGCCCGAGGCGTTGGTGACATACCAGACGCCCTCACTTCCGCGCTCGGTCGCGATGTGTACGTGGCCACCACCGTCGATGGCCAGCGAGTGGGTGGGGGCGAAGTCGTGCTTGAAGACGCGAGTCGGCGACGTCCAGCTCCCGGAGAATGCGCTCGCCAGGCTCGTCCCGAGGAGCGTGGCCACCAGTGCCAGCACCAGTGCGCTGGAGAGCCGCAGTCGGACGGGCGGTCGAGTGGATGCGTGCATGGCTCCACTCTCTCGCTCGCGCGCCCAGGTGTCCCCTGGGCCGATGGTCCTGTGCGCGGGCCGGTCCGGCCGGTCTAGCGCAGGATGTAGAAACCGTCGAACTCGACCCTGTCGGCCGCGCTCAGTGGCTTTCACCGCCACCGAACGGACCTTGGCCTTGCTCCAGTTCATGGTCCACACGAGCTTGCGGTCGGTCCGCTGGGCGCGCTCGAGATCGACGACCGCGACGCGCTTGCCGTTGACGAAGATCTTGGCCTTGCCCATGCCCGGCCCGGTGCGGCTGATGCAGACCGATGGAGCGGCCCTTGAAGCGTGTCTTGACCTTGATCGGCTTGCTGTCAGCGGTCTGCACGCCGGTACCGAGGGTCTTGCCCACTGGACCACGGATGGCCGGGTTGCGACGCGGGCTGTAGGCCCACGGTCCGCTCGTGCCCTTGTCGTCGACGGCCTTGACCCGGAAGCGGTTCCGGCTATCGGGCTTGAGCCAGACGTCGACCCACTTGTCGGTGTCATCGTCCGACCACGACCGTCGTCCACGCACCCCTGCCCGTCTTGCGCTGCAGCTTGTAGCGCGCGACACCGGCATCGTTGTCGAAGGGCCGGTACATCACGGTCGCGGCACCGGGCAGCGTGTTGCCTACCTTCAGCGCGATGCGGGGCTTGGCCAGCATGGGACCCATCTGCTGGGAGCGGACGAAGGTGAGATTGGGGTTGAGGTAGCGCTTCAGGATGCGCCTGCTCGACCATCCCTTCTTGGCGCAGCTGTTGACGCTCCTGGCGTACAGCTTCCAGCCGTTGGCGTCGGCGGCACAGGTGCTGCTCGTGCCTGCGCGGTAGCCGGTCAGGAAGAAGCGGCCGCCCTTGCGCAGCGTCAGGTTCCAGGTGTGGTCGATGGCCTGCCATTGGCGGCTGGTGGGCGTGGCGCGCTCGGGACGATAGAGCTGGTCCATGGTGTCATCGCGGACGTCGTAGCACTTGCCGCCGCGTACGTAGTGGGAGCGATGATTGCCCTTCAGCGCGTAGTACCAGGCGTACTGCTTGGTCGCGAGGGCGCCGGCCTCCAGTGTGGCCATGTTGAGGCGGCTGGGCCATTCGCCGGACGCCATGACCTCTGGCCGACGTAGCGCCGGAAGTTCACCTTCTCCACGCGACCGGTGCGGGTGCGCAGGACGCGGATGGTCCGGGGTGGCACGGCCTTGCTGGTCCAGCCGGTGCAGGACGAGGCGGCAGCGACCGGCGCCGGCGTCGCGAGCTGCGGGACCGACAGCGCCGACAGGGCGATGATGGCACCGAGCGCGATGCGCGATGCGGAAGCGATGACGTGACGGGGGCTCCGACGCGCACTGACTGGCGCGATGGGTAGGTGGGCATGCGTCCTCCTGGCCGCTCGCAGCCGCTGGGGCGACGCGGACAGCAGTGCCGCACACGAGCAGGGACGTGAGGGAGCGGCCACGGATCTGGGGTCCATGACCTTGCCCATCGACCACGCGTCGGTGCAGACGCACGGTCGGGGACGTGCGACGGGGCGCTCCGGACTCTGGGGAATCGGATCACACCCGTCGGGTTCGGCGCGCTCGACCACGGCGGTCGTGCGTCACCTGAGCCCTGCCGCATGCGCGGCGGGTCTTCGGTTGGGCGAGCCTCGTTCGAGTGGCTTGTTCGAGCAGACCCTAGCAGGCCATCGCTGCGCTGCAGCGCCGTGACCACGCAGAGGCCGGCCCGAGTTATCCACAGAATCGAAGACCGGGCCGCTCGTCGCGACCCGGTCGGTTCGATGGTGTGGCCGCCCCGTCGGGGCGAGTCCGGTGTCAGGCGTCGCGGGTGCGGAACACCTGCCAGGCGCCGACGAAGGCGGCGACACCGGAGGCCCAGTAGAGCAGGCGGCCGATGAGGTGCAGGAAGTCCCCCGAGCCGCCGCCGAGCCGGGCCCAGGCCAGCAGGCTCATCAGGGCGAAGAGGGCGAGCGACACGCCGAGCGCGCCGATGATGATGCGGTAGGCGCTGCCGAAGTCGTAGTGGCCCCAGCGGTGGACCCAGATGGCCAGGACCGTGAGGGCCGCCAGGACGACGGTGAAGTCGCTGGCGAAGATGCGGTAGTCGAGCAGGAACTGGAACACCAGGTAGATCGAGCGACGATGCCACCGGCGGCCGCGAGCACGAACTGCTCCCCGGCGACCAGGCGCTCGCGGACGGCACTCACGGCGGCGGTCGCGGCAGCCGTGGCCTGGGCGGTCTGCGACGGACCGGCCGGTGCCGGCTGGCTCTGGGGCTCCTCGGCCGGAGCGTCCTTGGGGGTCTCGTTCTTCGGACCGGACATCGGGCTTCCTCCTACGTGGCAGGCTTGAGCGTGAATGTAGCGCGTTCTGTCCCGGCTGCGATGCCCTTATGCGTGCCCGACCGGACACGGGACCTTCGGCGACCCTGCGCTCGGCCGCAAGTATCGCCCAGCTGGCAACCGTGGCTCAAGCCCGCTGCGCACTCGTGCCGCAGCCTCGGTCCGGCGGCCGCCTCGAAGGACCGGTGGTTGCGGGCTACTCACGTGCCCCAGCGGGAGGGAGCGGTGGCGTGGTCCCCGTACGTCAGGACCAAGCGCTGAAGGCACCGACATGACGATGCCCATCCACGCTCCGCGGCCCTAGCCTCTGGGGAGCGCCGGTTACGCTCAGGCAGGCGAGCGGCCGGCGCTTTCCACTCTCCGTGCCCAGCTGCGGCAGACTGCGCCCGTGCACCTCCATCGCGGTCATCCTCTCGCTGCTCGTGGCGGCTTCGTCTGCGGTCATGCCGGCGGCCGGCACGGACGCCGAGGCCGCCGGAGCCCGTCGACGGCCATCGCCTGGGAGGTCGTGTCACGGCGCGCCGCACGACGCGGACGCCTTCACCCAGGGCCTGCCAGCTCGACGGCAGCGGTCGCCTCTTCGAATCGACTGGCCTGTACGGCGCCTCGACGCTGCGCGAGGTCGACCCGCTCGACGGACGCGTGCTACGCGCGACTCGACCTCCCCGCCGACTGGTTCGGCGAGGGCCTGGCGCTGGTCGGCGACGACCTGGTCCAGCTCACCTGGAAGGCCGGGGTCGGCCGAGCGCCGCGCGATGCCGACACGTTCGAGCTGCTCGACACGTACTCGTACGACGGGAGAGGGCTGGGGCCTCTGCTTCGACGGCCAGCGGCTGGTGATGAGCGACGGCAGCGACGAGCTGACATTCCGCGATCGCCGACACCTTCGAGGTCATCGACACGGTCACGGTCACCTTCGACGGCCAGCCGCTGTCGCAGCTCAACGAGCTCGAGTGCGTCGACGACGCGGTGTGGGCCAACGTCTGGTATCGCGACGTCGTCGTCCGCATCGACCCGGCCGACGGTCGCGTCACGGGCGTGCTGGACCTGGCTGGCATCGTCGAGCCCGCATCCGCAGGAGACCGTCGCCGGTGCGGTCCTCAACGGCATCGCCTGGGATCCGATCGCGGGCACGTTCCTGGTCACCGGCAAACGCTGGCCGCGAGCTGATCGAGATCCGCCTGCTCGGAGTCGGAGCGGCTAGCCGTCCGGGTCACCCGGCGAAGGGCACGCGCGGCCGGCCCGGCACCTCCACGCGGGTATGGAAGAGGCTGCCGGCGAGAGGCTGTGCGGCGTGCTCGGCCTCGGAGAGCAGCTCCCAGGCGGTGGTGATGAAGGCGTCACGCAGATCCGGCCCGCCGAGCTCGATGCTGGAGACGTTGGAGACGGGCAGCGGGATCACTGCGTCGAGCGTGCCGTCGGGCAGGTAGCGGTGCACGCCGTAGCCTGGCCAGGTGGCCACCCACACGGCGCCCTCGCTGTCCACGGTCAGGCCGTCGGGTCGTCCGCCGCCGTGGCGGATGGTCACGAACTCGCGGCGGTTGGCGATGTCGCCGCTGGCCGCATCGAAGTCGAACATGTCGATGCGCAGCGTGGGCGTGTCGACGTAGTACATGGTGCTGCCGTCGGGGCTCCAGCCGAGGCCGTTGCTGATGGTGACGCCATCGAGCATGCGACGCACCGATCCGTCGGGGTCGAGACGGTAGAGTGCACCGGCCTCCGGCTCGGCATGCCAGCCCATCGTGCCGGCCCAGAAGCGCCCCTGCGGGTCGATCTCCCCGTCGTTGAGGCGGGTGACCGGGTTCTCTGCCTCGACCGGCGCGATGAGCTCCGGTGGGCCATCGTCGGGCAGGACATAGAAGCCATCCTGAAGCGCGGCCACGTATCCACCGGCCGCGCGCGGCAGCACTACGCCCACGGCACGATCGAGCTCGCGTCGGGTGGTCGAGCCGTCGGCAGGATCTGTGGTGAAGACGTGGTTGTTGGGGATGTCCACCCAGATGAGGCGTCCGCTGCGCGGATCCCACACCGGCCCTTCACCGACGTAGGCTTCGTGTCGGTACAGGATGTCCGGGGCGGGAAGCGTGCGTGGTGCCATGTCTTCCTCCGGGGCTTCAGCGCTGCCGTGTCTGTCACGATGGTGCCACCCGACATGGATGCATGAACGCTGGAGTCGACATGACCGACCGATGGCACGCTCCCGCCGCCGCTCGTTCGACCCGCACCGGTGCCGTCGGCGGCTCAGCGATGGCAGCGTAAGGAGGTCAGGATGCGCATCAGCGGTGTTCGCACGTACCTCGTGGGCAACCCCTGGAAGAACTGGCTCTTCGTGCGGGTCGACACCGACGAGGGCCTGTACGGCGTGGGGGAGGGCACGCTCAACGCCTTCAGCGCCACCGTGGAGACGGCCATCCACGAGCTCGAGGACGCCTACATCGGGCAGGACCCCACCAACATCGAGCTGATCATCCAGCGCATGACGCGCGACGTCTACAGCGAGGGTGGGCAGATCCATGGCCCGGCGGTGGCGGCCATCGAGGTGGCCTGTTGGGACATCCTGGGCAAGTCGGTGGGCCTCCCGCTGCACGCGCTCATGGGTGGGCGGCTACGAGACCGCACCCGCGCCTATGCCAACGGCTGGTACCGCACGGAGCGCACGCCGGAGGCCTTCGCCAGACAGGCGCGAGACGTGGTGGCGCGGGGCTACACTGCCCTGAAGTTCGATCCCTTCGGTGCCGTCTGGCGGGTCCAGGAGCGACGCGAGGAGGACCTCTCGCTCGACATCGTGGCCGCCGTGCGCGAGGCCGTCGGCGACGAGGTCGACATCCTCATCGAGGGCCACAATCGCTTCAGCGTGAGCACGGCGCTGCGCCTGGCCGACCGGTTGGCCGACTTCCGTCCGGGCTGGTTCGAGGAGCCGGTGGCGCACCAGAACATCGGTGCCATGGTCGAGGTCGCGCGTCGTTCGGCGGTGCCGGTGGCCACGGGCGAGTCCTTTACCTCGCTGCAGCAGTTCGCCGAGCTGCTCAAGCACGACGCGGTGCACATCCTGCAGCCAGAGCCGCTGTACCTCGGCGGCATCACGCGCACGCGGCAGGCGGCCGCGATGGTCGATGCGCACTACGGGGTGGTCGCGCCACACAACGCGCAGGGGCCGGTGTGCGCCGCCATCTCCGCCCAGCTGGGCGCGTGCATCCCCAACTTCTACCTGCAGGAGACGTTCGAGGAGTTCAACGCGGGCTGGACGCAGGAGATCGTGGACGAGCCCATCCTCGCGGTGGACGGCTTCGTACCAGTGCCGACCCGTCCGGGTCTTGGCATCGACCTCGACTGGGACCGCTTGGCCGGCCACCCGTACGAGCGCGCCAACATGCTGCCGCTCTTCGTGCCCGGCTGGGAGAAGCGTCGCGGCGACGAAGGCTAGCGGCTCCCCGCGCTCGCCCGTACTCGCCTGCTCGCGGCGAACCGCGCTCCCGCGGCTCCCGCGGCTCCCGCGGCTCGCGTGGAACCGTTACGGGTCGAGAGCGCCCATCACTTATGCGAGCACCTGTCGTGGCGCTGCTCCGACCCGGCACCTCCCTGTGCTCGTGCGAGTCCGTAGGACGAACTGGAGTCCGCAGGACGAACTGGAGGTACTGACTCATGCGGAAGCAAGCCATCGGAGTGTTCCTCGCTGCGGGACTGGCGCTCAGCGCACTGGCTGGCCCTGTCCTCGGCGACCAGGAGGCCACAGTGGATATCTGTCACTGGCGGGGGCACAGCCTGGAGGCCATGTTCGACGAGGTCCTCCCTGACCTCTACGTCAGTGGGCCGCCGGACGATCCCTACGGAGAGCCGTTGCAGGCCCTCCTGGCCTCCCTCTGCGTCGAGCTGGGTGGCAAGGTGCTCACCGTCAGCGAGGATGAAGCCATCAACGTCCATGGGGTAGCCGACCTGTTCGACGGGTAGTGACCCTCGGTCTGACGAGCTGCTCCACCGCCCGCCCTCCCATGGGCGGGCGGTCCGCCATGTATGCCCAGGGCCCGACACGTGCGAGACCACCACCCACGCGGCGTAGAATCCCGACCCGGTGGCCGTCGCTCCCTGCGATGGCGCCGTGAGCCGCGAGCACGTCCGCGCCGCCCGCCCGACCCATCCAGCTGTCCGCCAGGAGCGATGCATGACTACCGCCCACGATGCCCCGCTCGTCGTCACGCTCGGCGAGATCATGCTGCGGCTCAAGTCACCCGGCCACGAGCGGCTCTTCCAGTCACCCTCGCTGGAGGCGACGTTCGCTGGTGGCGAGGCCAACGTGGCGGTCTCGGTGGCGAACTACGGGTTGCGCGGCCGCTACGTGACGGCGCTGCCGGAGGGCCCGCTGGGTGACGCCGCCATCGGCGCGCTCCGTGCCATGCACGTCGAGACCGACCACGTCCTGCGGCGACCGGGTCGCCTGGGCATCTACTTCGTGGAGGCCGGCGCCGCGCAGCGGGCATCGACGGTCGTCTACGATCGCGAGGGCGCTGCCATCGCGATCGCACGACCCGACGAGTTCGACTGGGAGGCCATCTTCGAGGGCGCTCGCTGGTTCCACATCTCGGGCATCACGCCGGCTCTCTCGGAGAGCGGAGCGGCGGTCACCGAGGCCAGCCTGCGCGCCGCCAGGCGGGCCGGTGCGACGACCTCGCTCGACCTCAACTATCGCGCCAAGCTGTGGCGCTACGGCAGGTCGGCGCCCGACGTGATGCGTCCGCTCATGGAGCTCGTCGACGTCGCCATCGGCAACGAGGAGGACGCACAGATGTCACTGGGCCTGACCGCCGCAGCGGACGTCACCTCCGGCAGGCTGGACCACCAGGCCTACGAGGCCCTGACGCAGCAGGTGATGGACGAGTTTCCCTCCCTGTCGGCCGTGGCCATCACGCTGCGCGAGAGCCGCAGCGCCGACATCAATGGCTGGTCGGCGTGCCTGCGCGATGCTTCTGGCTTCCACCTCGGTGCGCACTACGACATCCTCGACATCGTCGACCGGGTCGGTGGCGGCGACTCGTTCGCCGGGGCGCTGATCTACGGTCTCATCTCGGAGATGCCGGCAGCCGAAGCACTCGACTTCGCCATCGCTGCCAGCTGCCTCAAGCACTCCATCCCCGGCGACTTCAACCGCGTGACGGTGGCTGAGGTGCGCAAGCTCGCAGGTGGCGACGCCTCCGGGCGCGTGAGCCGCTGAGCCAGGACCCCGGGGCGCTGAGCCAGGACCCAGCGACGCCGAGCCAGGACCCAGCGAGGCCAGCCAGGCCCAGGGGGCCGTTGAGACACACCCACGGGAGCCGATCATGACCGACCGACCAGCCATCCCCGCCCTCGTCCGCTCCAGCCGCGTCATCGCCATCGGGCGCAACATCGCCGCGGCCGACGCCCCGCGCATCGGCGAGGCACTGGTCGCGGGTGGTGTCCACGTGATGGAGCTGACGCTCAACGATCCCGAGGCCGATGCGCTCGCGGCCATCGCTGCGCTGGCGCGCGTGGCCGACGACCTCGACGCGCTGGTGGGCGCCGGCACGGTGCTCTCCATCGAGGCGGCGCAGCGCGCGATCGATGCCGGTGCCCGCTTCATCGTCTCGCCGCACACCGATGGCGAGCAGATCGCGTGGTGTGCGGCACAGGGCGTGCCCTGCTTCCCGGGTGCGCTGTCGCCGACGGAGATCCACGGCGCCTGGTCGGCCGGCGCCAGCGCCGTGAAGCTCTTCCCGGCCGCCGCCGTCGGACCGGGCTACCTCAAGCAGATCGCGGGGCCGTTCCCCGACATCCCGCTGGTGCCAACAGGCGGCGTCTCCGCCGAGAACGCTGGCGACTGGATCGCCGCCGGTGGCGTGGCGGTGGGCATGGGCAGCTGGCTCATCGGCGACGGCGACCCAGCCGGGGTCACCGAGCGGGCGAAGCGCGTCGTCGCGGCCGTCTCGGGCTGAGCGGCTGCTTCGGGCCACTGGCGAAGCGCACTCGTCGTTCCACAGCCGGACCGCCTGACCGGTCGCGACGGCAGAATCGGACCACGCGCGAGATGCGGACGACCGCGGCCCAACAGGACCGCGGTCGTGTCGATGGGCGGGCCCGGTGAAGCGAGCCCGTATGGGTACCGCTAGAAGACGCTGTCGGGGTTGTAGAAGCGCTCGACGTTCTCGATGGTGATGAGCGGGGACGGGAAGACCGTGTCCTGGGGCGCGTTGGCCCCTGCCAGGATCGCCATCATGCGGTGGAACCCTGCGCGGCCGATCTGGTCGGAGTTGTTGAGGCCGGTCGACTTGTAGGCGCCGCCCGCCATGATGGCATCGAGGGCCTCCTTCTGGCCGTCGACACCCGCGATGATGACCTGGTCGGACAGGCCCTGGTCCTCGACGACCTTGAGTGCGCCAAGGCACATGGAATCGTTCTCGCAGAAGATGGCGTCGAGGTCCGGGTTCTGGGCCAGCAGTGTCTCAGCCGCAGCGAACCCGCCATCAGTGCTCCAGCCGGCGAAGTCGGGATAGGTGATGACCTCGATATCGGATGCCTCGACCTTGCTGAGCATGCCGTTGGTGCGATCCAGCCCGATGCTGTTGTCGGCGGGGCCGCCACGGATGACGCCGAGCTTGCCGCCACCGCCGAGCACATCGACGAGGTAGTCGCCGGTCTGTTCACCGATCGCGTAGTTGTCAGGACCGATCCAGCTGGTGTAGTCGCTGCCCTTGAGCAGGCGGTCCACCATGACGACCGGGATGCCAGCCTCATTGATGGCCAGCATGGCCGCAGGCGCAGCCTCGATCCAGCCGGCGCTGACGATGATGCCGTCGACGTCCTGGGCGATGAGGTCCTCGATGTCCGAGGTCAAGGTCTCCACGTCGCCATCGGCGTTGGTCACGAGGACGTTGACGTTGTCGTAGACGGCGGCCTCCTCCTCCACGGCCTTGGACATGCCGATGAAGTAGGCCGCACCGAGCGATAGGTTGGCCACGCCGATGGTGATGTCGTCAGTCTCTTCCTGGGCGACAACGCTTCCGGCGCTGCCGAGCGCCAGCGCCGATGCCAGCAGGGTGGCGGTGATTCGCTTCATTCCTCTTGGTCTCCTCGCGTTGCTAGACGGGATCCACCCGCATCCACGATGGGCGCATCCGGCCCATCCAGCGACACACCGTCAGACCATGCTCAGCGCTCCTTTCGTCGGGCAAGGACGGCGAGGACGATGAGCGCGCCCTTGAAGATCTGCTGGTAGTAGGTCTGCACGTTGAACATGTTCAGCAGGTTGCTGATGAGAGCCAGGACCAGGACGCCGATGAACGTGCCCCGCACACTGCCGCCACCACCGCCAAGGATGGCCCCGCCGATGACGCAGGCGGCGATCGCGTCCAGCTCCCAGCCGATCCCCACGCTTGGCTGGGCGATGCCGACACGGGAGGCCAGGATGACGCCGGCTGCACCCGCGAGCGCGGCACAGATGACGTAGGCCAGCGTCGTGTTCCAGAAGACGTTGATGCCGGCGAGGCGGACGGCCTCTTCGTTGCCCCCGATCCCGACGATGGCTCGGCCCGAGGTCGTGCGGCTGAGGAAGAAGCTCATGATCAGGTAGGCCACGATCATGATCACGGTGATGCCCGGGATCGGACCCAGCATCGCCGAGCCGATGCGCAGGAAGCCCGTGTCCGTGTAGACCACGGGAGTCTCCGAGATGACGTAGACCAGGCCTCGCACCGCCGACAGCGAGCCGAGCGTCACGATGAATGGCTGGATCTTGAAGCGAGCGATGATGGCGCCGTTGACCAGGCCGACCGCGGCTGCCGCGAGCACCGCCACCACGATCGCCACCGGGGTGGCCATGGACTCCATCACGATGCCGGTGACGATCGCGCTCAGGGCGACCACCGCACCCACCGAGAGGTCGATGCCACCCGAGAGGATGACCACCAGCATGCCCAGGCTGATGAGCCCGTTGATGACCGTCTGGCGCAGCAGGTTGGTGATGTTCGTCTCGGTCAGGAAGGTGTCCGAGGAGAGCGCGGCGAAGACGAGCAGGGCTACGAACAGCGCCGGCAGTGCAAGGTCGGCCCAGGAGCGCGAGCCGAGGAGCCTTCGCGCGCGCGTCGGACCGGCTATGTCCAACTGGCTCATGCGGCGTGCTCGGCGATGCCCGAGGCGATGGAGAGCAGCCGTTCCTCCGTGGCCTCGGCACGGGAGACCTCGCCCGCGATGCGACCTTGGCGCATCACGAGCACGCGGTCGCTCATGCCGATGATCTCTGGCAGGTCCGACGAGATGAGCAGCATGCCAAGCCCTTCATCCGCGAGCGAGGCGATGATCTGGTAGATCTGGACCTTGGTGGCGACATCCACGCCGCGCGTCGGCTCATCGAGGATCTGCATCTTCGCGCCGTGGATGAGCCACTTGCCGAATACGACCTTCTGCTGGTTGCCGCCGCTGAGCATGCGCACTTTGCGCGCCGGATCCGGGGGTCGGATGGCCAGCCCCACGATCTGCCCCTCGGCCACCTCCCGTTGCTGCCGCTTGCGCAGGATCCCCATGCGGCTGAGCAGCCCGTGTGAGGCGAGCGTCAGGTTGTCGAGAATGTCGGCCGGCAGGATGAGCCCGTCTCGCGAGCGATCCTCGCTGAGCATGGCTACACCGCTGGCGAGGGCCGCCGCCGGCGACGACGGCCGGTACGGCTCTCCGGCCAGGGTCATGATCCCCGCATCGATCGGCGATGCGCCGAAGACCGAGCGAGCCAGTTCGGAGCGACCGGCACCGACAAGACCGAACAGGCCGACGATCTCACCGCGGCCGACCTCGAGGTCGACCTCGCGGAACCCTGGGCCGCTGAGGCCATGGAGTGCCAACAATGGAGCCGGCTGCAGCCGGTCCCGCTGCGGGTAGATCTCGCTGAGTGGCCGGCCGACCATCATGCGGATGAGCTCCTGCTCATCGACGTCGGTGGCCGAGACCGTGCCCACGCGCTCACCGTCCTTCAGGACGGTGATGCGATCGGAGACTGCGAGCACCTCGTCGAGTCGGTGCGAGACGTAGATGATGGTGCCGCCCTGGTCGCGAAAGGACCTCAGGACCGCGAAGAGGCGCACCAGCTCCGCGTTGGAGAGGACCGCGGAGGGCTCGTCGAGGATGATCACTCGCGGCTCGCCGTGGAAGGCCTTGGCGACCTCGATCATCTGGCGCTGCGACACTCCCAGGCGGTCGACTCGCTCGCGCACGTCGATGCCCTCGAACCCGAGTCGCTTCAGGGACTCCTCGGCGATACGCCGCGCGCTCGGCCAGTCCACGATGCCCCGTGCGAGCGTTGGCATCTCTCCTAGCAGCAGGTTCTCAGCCGCGCTCACCTGGGGGACGAGGCTGAGTTCCTGGTGCACGGCCCGGATGCCCTGCATTCGTGCGTCGTGCGGGTTCCTGGGCTGGTAGGACCGGCCATCGACGGACATCTGGCCGCCATCTCGTTGGATGGCCCCAGCCAGCACTCGCATCAGCGTCGACTTGCCAGCGCCGTTCTCACCGATCAGGGCATGGATCTCGCCCGGGCTGACGTCGAGGTCGACGTCGCGCAACGCGTATGCGGCGCCGAATCGCTTGGAGATCCCGCGCATCGATACGCGGGCGACCTCGGTCATGCAGCCCCTCCGTCGACACCCGCCGCGAGGGCGTCGTGGAACAGGATTGTCTTCTCCTCGGTCATCGAGAGCATCGTGTCGTGCACGCTCTCGCGGCCGTGGCCCGTCAGCTTCAGACCGCCGAACGGGAGGATCTCCGAGCGCACTGCGGATCCCCAGTTGACGATGACGCCGCCGACCTCCAGGCCGTAGGCCACGCGCATGGCGGTAGCGATGTCGCGTGTGAAGACCGCGGCCTGCAGGCCATAGGGCGAATCGTTGGCCAGGGCGATGGCCTCGTCGACGCTATCGAAGGCCACCACCGGGACGACCGGGCCAAAGGTCTCCTCGGCGAACAGCGTGGCCTCGATAGGCACGTCTCGCAGGATGGTCGGCGCCACGAACGAGCCTTCGCGGGTGCCACCGGCTACCAGCGTCGCACCGGCCGCGACCGCTTCATCTACGCGCTCGATGACCGTGATGGCTGCGGACTCGGAGATGAGCGGACCGACGTCGCTATCCTCCTCGAGCTGATGCGCGACCTTCAGCGCTGCAGCCTGTCTGGCTAGCTCCTCAGTGAACGCATCGACCACCTGGCGTGCCACGAGCACACGCTTCACGGAGCAACAGATCTGCCCGTTGCCGCGGGCGAGGCGGCCCATGATGATGCCCTCGGCGGCCCGGGCCAGGTCGGCGTCGGCGCAGACGATGGTGGCGTCGTTGCCCCCCAGTTCGGCATGGAACGGCTTGAGCTGCTCAGCGCAGATACGTCCCAGCTCGATGCCCGTCTGCACCGAACCGGTCACCGTCACGAACTGCACGTCCGGGCTGGCAGCCAGCAGCATCCCGACGTGTGGGCCGCTGCCGGTGATCATCTGGTGTGCTCCAGGCGGCAGACCGGCCTCCTCCAGCATCTCGGCCAGTCGCAAGAGGGTCAGTGGGCAGCTGCTGGGCGGTTTGCCGATGCAGGCGTTTCCGGCGCCGATGGCGGCTCCGACCTTGTGGGCATAGAGCTCCAGCGGATAGTTGAAGGGGGCGATGGCAAGGACCACGCCGACCGGCTGACGGATGGTGATGGCGACGTGCGACTCGAACCCCGGCACCGCGTCCATCGGGATCTGCCGCCCGAAGATGCGCTTCGCTTCCTCGCCAAAGCCACGCAGGATCCGGGCCGCGGCACCGACTTCCTCCCGGGTCTGGACGATCGGCTTCCCATTCTCTCGCGCGAGAGTACGAGCGACATCTTCCTGCTCACGCTCCAGGCGCGCGGCGACGTCGATGAGGATGCTGCTCCGTCTGTGTGCCGGCATGGCAGCCATGGCCACGCGGCCGTCACGGGCTGCAGCAAGCGCACGTTCCACGTCCGCTGTGGATGCGGCCGGGACGGTGTCGATGAATTCGCCGTTGGCGGGATCGGTGACCTCGATCACCGCGCCGTCCGAGGCCTCGGACCAGCCGCCCCCGATTAGCATCCTCATCGGTGTCCCCAATCGTTGTATATGTTGCAATGCTGTTTATACTATTGAGACACTCACATGATACGACCCACTGTCAATGCGCTCTACATGAGGACGGTGGTAGATGGAGCGACCGTAGATTGCATACTGAGATGACGTGAAATGGAGCATGCGTTGACTGCAGCTGTGAAGGGCGGTCGAACCACGAGCTCGACGGCGCTCAAGGCCCTCCGTGTACTCGAGGCGGTCGCCGCCGAGCCACGTTCGCTGTCACTGGCAGAGACCGCCCTGGCAGCAGGACTGGACAAGAGCGCTGCGCACCGCATGCTGGCCACGCTCGTGGCCGCCGGGTACGTACGGCAAGACCCAGAGACCCGGCGCTACTCGCTCAGCTACCGCGTCGTATCGCTCAGCCGGAACCTGTTGGCTGATAACGAGGTCGTTCGTCTCGCGCGCGAGACGCTGGAAGCCGTCGCGGCGGAGACCGGGGAAGGCATGCACTTGGCGATGCTCGATGGGATGGAGACCGTCCTTGTCCAGCGCGTCAAGGGCACGCAGCTGGTGGCCGTGGACTTCCAGGTCGGAGACCGCAGCAGACTGCATTGCACCTCCATCGGCAAGGCCCTGCTGGCCTTCCAGCCACGCGAGGACATCGAGGCCGTGATCGCAGCCGGGTTGACGGCGATGACCGAACACACGATCACCGAACCTGAGGTTCTTCGTCGCGAGTTGCGCCAGATACGGGCCCGCGGCTACGCCATCGATGACAACGAGTTCTACGACACGATGCGCTGCATCGCGGTGCCGGTGTTCGAGCGTGATGCGCCCGTGCGCATGGGCCTGAGCTGCTCGGGGCCGGACAGCCGCTTCACGCTCGACCATCTCGACCGGCTGCGCGGGCCGATGCTTTCCGCGTCGCGTGAGCTCTCGGCCAAGCTTGGCGGGGAGGCACCCAAGACGAAGCGCTGACCTGGCGGCCGGCCGGCCACGATCGGGCGTCGAGCTGGTCCGGCCGCACTGCCAGCAACTGCCGGAAGCGGGCGTTCGTGGTGCACACCCGTCCCCGGCCCAGTAGGGCCAGCCCTTCGAGCTACGTCCCCCTCCCACGACCGTCGTCCAGGTGCAGGGTCAGGCCCTGGAGTGGCCTCGCCATCGCGCGGGCTGCGGTTGCGAAGGGAGAGAGTCGCTCGATGGCCCTGGCTGGGCGGCTAGCCTCGCGTGCCGCGTGCGCGGTGGACGGCGGCGACCGCCTGGCGCGTCGCGGCAGTGATGGCAGCCCAATCACGGGCTCGCACCGAGGCGAGCGGGACCATCCACGAGCCACCCACGGCGGCGATCTTCGGCTCCGCGAGATAGTCCTCGATGTTGGCCAGGCTGATGCCGCCGGTGGGGATGAAACGAAGCCCGGGGAAGGGCGCCGCGATGGCCCTGATCATGGGCAGGCCGCCGCTCGCCTCCGCGGGGAAGAACTTGACCACGTCCAGCCCCAGCTGCCGTGCGCGCATCATGTCGCTGGGGGTCGCACAGCCGGGCAGCGCCTCGGCCCCCAGGTCGCGGGTGCGAGTGATGATCCCCTCTTCCAGCCCGGGGCTCACGACGAAGCTAGCGCCGGCGGAGACGGCGACATCGACCTGCTCGCGCAGCACGACGGAGCCGGCGCCGACGAGAGCGTCGGGATGGGCCTTGCTGGCCGCGCGGATGGCATCGGCAGCGGCCGACGTACGGAAGGTGATCTCGGCCACCGGCAGCCCGCCATCCATGAGAGCACCGACGAGTGCGGGCGCATCAGCCGGATCGTCGATGACGACGACCGGCACGATACCGGCTTGCTGGATCTGCTCGAGGATGGTGCTCATGGCGTCCTCCGTTGTGGCGTGCGCGGGTCTGTCGCCCACCATGATGCGACGCCTGACGCCTTCACGTACGCTGCTCCAGCTCAGCGAGACGGAGCGCGGAGTCCAGGTGCTCCGGCCTCGCTTCCAGCAGACGCCGGAAGCGCGCGCGCGCATCTTGGACACGGCCGCGGCCTAGCAGCGCCAGTCCCTCCAGGTACGACGCCTCCTGCCGTGAGCGCAGGCCAAGGTCGTCATCGAAGAGCAGGAGTGTCGGCAGGGATGTCGCGAAGTAGGGGACACGTACTGCCTCCTGGGCCAGTTCCACGGCTGCACTCGCGAGCTCGCCCAGCCGCGTGTCGGCCGCGGCCTCGTCGCCGAGGGCCCGCAGTGCCAGCGCCTGCCAGTACGGGCCGTCACCGGCGGGAGCGTCTGGATCGCCCTGCGCTGCGGCAGCGAGCGCGAACCATGCCGCCGCCACGGACTCGTCGCCCGCGGCCCGGAGGCACGTGCCCAGCAGGTACTGCAGCTCGTTCTCCGGCGTGAGCAGATGCTTGCCCTCACCCAGGTTCGGCGGATAGTCCATCGCGGCGCGCACCAGGTCGGCCGCTGTGTCGGGCTGCGCCTCGCGCAGCGCCGAACGCGCCAGCTCGCGATGGGCCACGACCCACTGCGCCGATACCAGGCCCTCGCCGCCCTCCCACGGATGGAAGCGCCGCGAGCGCAGCAGCTCCAGCGCCTCGCGGTGGCGGCCGACACGGTTGAGCAGGGTGATGTACTCCACGGTCAGGTCGTCGCGCTGCGCCACGACGGAGAGCTGTGCGGCCAGCGCGCGGAGGCGTGCCGCCGGCGCATGGCCCACGCGCTTGCGCAGCTGGTCGAGCTCGTACAGCACGCGCGCATCGGCGGCGTCGGCTCGGCTGGCGCGGCGGTAGGCCGCCAGCGCCTGTTGCGGTCGCCGCAGCACGTTGAACTCGGCGATGCCGAGGTTGCGATGCACGGTGGGAAACGCCGGATCGAGCCTGGCCGCGCGTCGCCACATGGCGATGGCGTGGTGGTAGCGGCGCCGGTCATAGAGCAGGTTGCCCAGGTAGTACGGCGCGCGCGCATCGGTGCCGTCCTCGGCCATGGCCCACTGGAGCACCTCGATCTCCTCGAGGCGGGCAGGGAAGGCACCGTCGGGTGCAGCCTCGCGGGCTGCCCGGCGCTGACGCGCGCTGGCCTGGTGGTGGCCGCGGCGGGCCTCCAGCCAACCCAGCGTGTAGTGCAGCATGGGCCGGTGTCGTGGCGCCGGCCCGGCCGCCAGCGCCCGCTCGAGGGCATCAGCCGCCTCGTCCAGCAGTCCCGCGCGAGCCTCGTCGTGAGCAACGTCGAGGGCGGTCTGGGCGCCCCCGGGCAGGGGACCGTCGTCGCCGTCGAGTAGCGCGCGCTCGTGCAGGCCGCGGGCATCCAGCGGGTCCCGCGCCAGCATCGCCGCTACGACCTCGCCGGCCTCGGCGACCTGGCCCGACCGCCGCAGCAGCGCTGCCTTCAGTGCGCTCGGAGCGGACGCGGCGGCGTTGGCTGCCAGGGCTCGCTCGAGGAGCCCGCGGGCCGCGGCGACATCCCCGTGGGCCGCGGCGAGCTCTGCGCGAGCCGTGTCCGCTGCCGGCGTGAAGGCCCCGTTCCAGCCGGCCTTGCCGAAAGCCTCGTCCGCCTCATCGAGCCGGCCCATGAACCGCAGCGTGACGCCCAGCAGGTAGCTGGCCTCGCCGTCTCGGGGGTTGGCGTTGCGCAGCGAGAGCCGCGCGAGCGCGGCGCGCAGGTGCTGCTCGGCCGCGTCCAGCTCGCCTCGGCGCAGGTGCCACTCGCCCATGGCGACATTGCATCGGCTGTCACCCGGGTCGCGCCGGAGGGCCTCGCGGTAGTAGGCCTCCGGTGACCGCGTGGCGTGGCGGTACTGCTGCAGGTGCATGCCTGTCAGGTACAGCTCCTCCAGGGACTCGATCTTGCCTGGCTGCGGGGGCTCGGTCGCCGCCGCCGGTGGGTCGCCACGACGGATGGACCGTGGTTGGTATGCGGCCAGCTCGACGCCGGCGTGGTGTACCGAGAGACGCAGGTCGCCGAGGCGTGTCCCGGCCGGAAGCTCCACGCTCGCCAGCAGCGGTGCGTCGGGCGCCAGGTCGAGGCGCCGCTCCAGGGCCGGTCCGCCGGGGCCGTCGAGCCGCACGAGGGCCCCGGCCAGCACGCGTGTCGAGGCGACACCGACGCGAGCGCCGCCGCTCGTGCGGGACAGGTGCAGCGCCACGTCGCGGGTGGCCTGCTGCGCCGGCCCGGTGCCGACGAGCGGATACCAGTACTGGCTGAAGGTGCGCACCTCGCCCGGCAGGAGGAAGCCGAAATCGGGCTGGTTGTCGGTGAAGACCCCGGCCATCAGCTCCACGTACGGCCCGTCGGCATCGGTCAGCTCGCGGTCCCAGGCGTAGCCGAACTCGTGGTTGCCCCAGGTCCACAGCTTCTTGCCGGGGCTGATGGTGTGATCGGCCCAGTGCACGAAGCCTTCGCCCGCGGCGTGGTCGTAGCCACCGAAGAAGTCCTGCCGCGTGCCCATCGCCATGTAGGACGTGGGCACGGGGATGTTGCGGTACCAGCGCAGGTCGGCCTCGTGCGCCGGGCGCGACCCGTAGTCCACGCCGTAGTAGCGGCCCCGGGCGACGGGGAACGTGGACATGGCCCGCCTGGCGTGGTCGGCCACGTAGCTCACATCGGGCGGGAAGAACGCCTCGTAGTCGTCGTGCACGCGCACCGCCACGTTGGCCCACCACAGGAAGGTCTGCACCAGGGGCGTGCGATTGGCCAGGCGTGCCTGCACCTCCAGCACCGCCGAACCGGGTCGCAGCACGACCCCGTGCATGCCCTTCATGCGCTCCGTCGGCTCGTGCTCCGAGCACCATGCGACGGCCCCGCCATCGGGCAGTGTCTCGATGGTCCAGTCGGTGGGCATGTAGGTGGAAGGGCGATGGTGCTGCGGCCAGTTGAACTCGACGCCGCCGCTGATCCACGGCCCCAGCAGGCCCACGAGGGCGGGCTTGACGACGTTCTGGCGGTAGAAGAGGTCATATCCGGTCTTGCGGTCCTGGACGACGTGGATGCGCCCGCCGATGGCCGGCAGCACCATCACGCGCAGGTACTCGTTCTCCAGGTGGATGGCCTCCCACCCGATGGGCTCCGACACATCCGAGACGCGATCGGTCACCTGCTCGGGGTAGACGCGCCCCGACGATCCCTGGTAGACGCGATGCTCCAGGAAGAGCGGGTTGCGGTCGGGCGCGGGCAGCGCGGTAGGTCTCGATCACGACCGGCTCGGACCAGGCCGCGACCTCGCGCTCACGCAGGTGTGCCGGACGCGCCGGCAGCTCGAGGGGCCGGGTCGTGCTTGTGCTCACGCAAGTCTCCTGCGGACGTCGCCGGGATGACCCGGCGAGGGTTGCTTCTCAGGCGCGACTGTAAGACAATCGTCGAGATTGGTCATGACCAATCGTACCTTTTGGCAGCAGGGCGCTTGGGATGGTCTGCTGTGAGAGGACGCAGGAGGAGGACCGCGTTCGGACGAAACGTGTCGTGATGAGTGTTGCTTTGTGTTGGATTACGGTAGTATCAGGACCGTCTAGGCCAACCCACCCTTTCGGAGGAACGGAGGAATAGCTCGTGGTTGACTCTCGCTTCAAGAAGGCCCTGGTGGCGGTCGGTGGTGCCGCGCTCCTGACCGCATCGGCGCTGCCGGTCGCGGCCCAGGACGAGGGCCCGCTGCTCTACGTCATCAACAAGAGCGCAGACCAGCAGTACTTCATCGACCTGCAGAACTCGTTCGTGGCCAAGGCCGAGGAGCTCGGTGGTAGCGCCCTCAAGGCCGACGCCAAGCTCGATCCGAGCCTCGGTGTCCAGCTGGTCAACGATGCCATCTCCGCGGGTGCGGCCGGCATCGCCATCACCGTGCCCGACCAGACCATCGGCCCGGCCATCTCCGACGCCGCAGCAGCAGCCGGTGTCGCGCTCGTCGCGACCGACGACGGCATCGTCGACTCGGCCGGCAACCCCGTGCCCTTCGTCGGCTTCAGCGGCCCGGACATGGGCGGCAAGGTCGGCGCCGAGGCTGCACGCCTGCTGACCGAGGGTGGCTGGCTCGAGGACGAGTCGGTGAACCTCGGCGTCCTGTCGACCGAGGTCCAGACCCTGTCCGTGTGCGAGGACCGCACCAACGCCTCCAAGCAGGCGATGCTGGACGTCGGTGTCTCCGCGGATGCCATCTTCCAGGTCCCCTACACCGGTGAGACACAGTCGGCGCAGGACGCGGCCGGCCCGGTCATCACCGCCCATCCCGACGTGACCCACTGGGTCGTCTTCGCCTGCAACGACGAGGGCGTCCTGGGCACGCTCGAACGCACTTGCCACGCAGGGCGTGAGCCCCGACAACATCCTCGGCGTCGGGCTCGGCGCCTACGAGGCCTGCAAGTTCTGGGCCGCCGATCAGCCCTCCGGCTTCAAGGCCGCGCTGTTCATCTCCGGCCAGGACGTCGGTGCTGCCGCCGCGCAGGTGCTGTTCGACAACATCGTCAACGGCGTCGAGCTGCCCGAGTCCACCGTGGCCCCCACGACCATCGTGACGCCGGACACGTACGCCGACGTGTTCGACGAGATCTCGCTGGCCAACTGCTCGCAGTAGTCCAGCCCTGACATCGGTGTCGCGGGGTCCGGCATGAACCGGGCCCCGCGCGCCTGTGTCGGCACAGCCGTGGTGAAGCCATGACCCTGACCGCGTCTCCCGAGGCCCCCGCAGCCGCGTCCAGCGCTGGCTCCGGCGTCCTCGAGATTCGCCACGTCAGCAAGGCCTTCCCCAATGTCCAGGCGCTCGCCGACGTCTCGCTCGACGTGCGCCCCGGCGAGGTGCTCGCCTTCCTCGGCGAGAACGGCGCCGGCAAGTCGACGCTGCTGAAGATCCTCAACGGCGACTACCAGCCCGACGAGGGCACGCTCACCATCGACGGCGAGCAGCTGCAGCTTCGCCAACCCGCGCGAAGCGCGCGCAGCCGGCATCCGCGTCATCTACCAGGAGCCGGAGATCATCCCCGGCGTCGACGTGGCCGAGAACATCTTCGCCGGCGAGCTGCCGCGGCGCGGCCCCTTCGTCGACCGGCGCACGCTCAACCGGCGCGTCGACGCCGAGCTGGCCGAGTACGGCTTCGAGAAGGTGCTGCCGCGAACGCGCATGGGCGACGAGCTCTCCTCTGCCCAGCGCCAGCTGGTCGAGATCATGCGCGCGGTCAAGTCGAAGATGCGCATCCTCGCGCTCGACGAGCCCACCTCGTCGCTGACCGACGAGGAGGTCGCCCGATCTGTTCGCCCTGGTGCGGCGCCTGAAGGCGGAGGGCGTCGCCATCATCTACGTCAGTCACCGGCTGCACGAGATCCTGCAGCTGGCCGACCGCGTGGCCATCCTGCGCGACGGCAAGCTGGTCATGGTCGCCGAGGCCGCCGACCTGACCGAGGACGAGATCGTGCGCAACATGGTCGGCCGCGACCTGGGTGAGGTCTTCGACCGGCACCGGGCCGCCACCGACCGCGTCGTGCTGGAGGTCCGGGACATCAGGTCCCTTTGGCACAAGGGCATCTCGTTCCAGATCAAGGCCGGGGAGATCGTGGGCTTCGCCGGGCTCATCGGCGCCGGTCGCAGCGAGCTGGCCAAGGTCATCTTCGGCGAGCTGCCCATGACGTCCGGTCAGGTCTCCATCGATGGCAGGGACGTGCGTATCGGCCAGCCGGCCAATGCCATCGCCGAAGGCATCGGCTTCGCCCCCGAGGACCGCAAGCGCGAGGGCCTGGTGCTCATCCGCAGCGTGCTGGAGAACACCACCATGGCCATCATGCGGCGGCTCACGCGCTTCCGCATCGTCCAACGGCGCAAGGAGCGCCAGATCGCCGCCGAGTTCGTGGAGCGGCTCAACGTGCGCACGCCCTCGCTCGACCAGGAGGTGGGCAAGCTCTCCGGTGGCAACCAGCAGAAGGTGGTGCTGGCGCGCTGGCTGGCGGCCAAGCCCAAGGTGCTCATCCTCGACGAGCCCACGCGCGGCATCGACGTCGGCGCCAAGGCCGAGATCTACCGGCTCATCGATGCGCTGGCCAACGAGGGCCTGGCCATCATGCTCATCTCATCGGAGCTGCCCGAGGTCCTGGGCATGTCCGATCGCATCATCGTCATGCAGGGCGGCCGCATCACCGGTGAGCTGCCCGGACCGGGAGCGACGGAGGAACGGGTGCTCGAGCTGGCCATGCACGAGCATCTCAAGTCACGCCGAGCAGCCGCCGAGGCAGCAGCGGCCGGAAGGGAGAGGGAATGAGCGAGTCGCAGCCCGCCGTGCTGCCCGGCGACGAGCGGGTCAGCCCCGCGCGTCGTGTCATCAACATCGTCGGCGTCGACAACCTGTCGCTGCTGCTCGCGCTCATCGGCATCATCGCGGTCATCGTCTGGCTGCAGCCGCTCTTCCTCAGCTGGCAGAACCTGATGAACAGCCTCAGCCAGTCGATCGTCATCGTGGGCCTGCTGGCCATCGGCGAGACCGTCGTCATCGTCGCCGGCATGCTCGACATCTCCGTCGGCTCGATCGCCTCGGTCGCCTCGGTGACCGCGGCGTCCGCCATCGCGCTGGGCGCCATCACCATCCCCGGTGACATCCAGATCCCGCTGCCCTTCGTGGAGGGCTCGATGCAGGCGGGCATCCTGGTCGGCATCCTCACCGGCGTCGGGCTCGGCGTCATCAATGGCCTCATCGTCACCAAGCTGCACGTGAACCCCATCATCGCCACCCTCGGCACGCTGGCCGCCTTCGCCGGCCTGGCCTTCCTGGTGGCGCCGGACGGCAAGCCCGTGGGCGTGGTGACACAGCCCGACTTCACCTGGCTCGCCACCGGCCGGCTCTTCCCCGAGCTGCCGCTGCCCGAGCTGGGCGGACGCGGCTGGACCGGCGTGCCCATCCTCTTCCTCATCTTCATCGCCGTCGCCGTCCTGTTCCACGTGCTGATGAAGTACACCGACTTCGGTCGGGCGGTCTACGCCATCGGCGGCAACGCCGTGGCCGCGCGCCTGGCCGGCATCAACCTCACCCGCATGAAGATCGGCATGTACATGCTCTGCGGCGCCACCGCTGGCCTGGCCGGCGTGCTGCTGACCGCGCGCACGACGTCGGGCAACCCCATCAACGGCGTCGGCTTCGAGCTGCAGGCCATCACGGCCGTGTTCCTCGGCGGCGCGGCCACCACGGGTGGCAAGGGCACCATCGTGGGCACGGTGCTGGCGGTGCTGCTGGTGGGCGTGCTCAACAACGGCATGGCCCTGCTGGGCGTGGGAACCTTCTACCAGCGCGTGGCGTTGGGCGTGCTCCTCATCGCCGCGGTCGCTCTCGCGCAGTGGCGCCAGGCTCGTGCCGAGCGCGCCCGGACCCGCACGGCCGTCGCCTAGGCCGGTCCGGGGCCGATCGATGCGCCGGCGCCTGGACGAGCGATGAAGATCACGCGCCTGGGCGCGAAGGTCGTCAACGCCGGACGACGCAACTGGGTCTTCGTCCGCATCGAGACCGACCGACCCGGGCTCGTCGGCTGGGGCGAGGCCAGCCTGGAGGTCAAGACCCGCGGTGTCCTCGGTGCCCTCGAGGACGTCGCCCCGCTGGTGGTGGGGGAGGACCCCCGTCGCATCGAGCACCTCTGGCAGGTGCTCTACCGCCAGCAGTTCTTCCGCGGTGGGCCGGTGGAGATGTCGGCCGTCTCGGGTATCGACCAGGCGCTGTGGGATATCAAGGGCAAGGACCTCGGCGTGCCGGTGTGGCAGCTGCTCGGCGGGCGCGTCCGCGACAGCGGTGCGTTTCTACGACCATCTCGGCGGCGGAGCCCCGGAAGCGACCTACGGCGAGATGGAGCCGTCTCGCGTGGCGGAGCATGCGCAGCGCTCGGTGGCCGATGGCTTCGACGCGCTCAAGCTGCTGGCCGTGCCGCGCTCGCGGCCGCTCGACTCGGTGGCGCGCGTGCAGGCCGCCGCGGCGGTCATGGAAGCCGTGCGCGAGGCGGTCGGACCCAGCGTGGACATCATGGTCGACCTGCACGGACGGACGACGGCCGCCATGGCCATCCGCTACGGCCAGGCGATGGCCCCGTACGAGCCGTGGTTCTTCGAGGAGCCGGTGCCGCCGGAGGACGTGGATGGACACGTGGCCGTGGCGCGGGCCCTGCCGGGCATCCCTATCGCCAGCGGCGAGCGGCTCATCGGTCGCTGGGCCTTCCGTCCGTTCTTCGAGCGCGGCGCCATCGCGGTGGCGCAGCCGGACGTCTGCCACACCGGCGGCATCAGCGAGGTCCGGCGCATCGCTGCCATGGCCGAGGCGCACGGGATCTCGGTGGCCCCGCACAACCCACTGGGCCCCATCGCCACGGTGGCCAACCTGCACCTCGCGGTGGCCACGCCCAACCATCTCATCTGCGAGGTCATGCGCTCGGATGTGCCATGGCGCGATGAGATCGTCACGGGGGTGCCGCCGATCGTGGACGGCCACATGTTGCCGCCGGAGGCACCGGGGCTGGGGGTGGACGTGGACGAGGCCGCGGCCGCAGCGCATCCATACGAGCCGGAGCCGCAGTACCGTTGGTTCCATGAGGACGGGTCGGTAGCCGAATGGTGAAGGCGACGGTCGAGCACGCCACCTGGGGAGCGTGGCCGTCGGTCCGGCTCTCCACCGCCGCGGTGGAGCTGGAGGTCGTGAGCGAGGTCGGCGCGCGCGTCGTGTCGCTGCGCGACAGGCGCCGTGACCGCGAGTGGCTGGCGCAGGGCGAGCCACCCGCCGAGCTGACCCAGATGGCCTGGGCAGAGGAGGGCGTCGCCTTCGGTGGCCGCGAGTCCTTCGGCTGGGACGAGTGCCTGCCCACCACCTCGGTGTGCCCCGACCCGCTGGCGCCCGACGGTCCTCACCTGCGCGATCACGGCGACCAGTGGGGCCGCGGCGCATACCTCGCCATCGACGCCGAGCAGCGGAGCCGTCGAGCACACCTGGAGCGTGCCGCGCTGGGACTACCGCCTGCATCGTCGCCTGTCGTTCGACGATGAGCGGACCGTCCTCGCCGAGTACGTCGTGGTCAGCCATGCCGATCGGCCGCTGCCGATCAGCTGGGCGCAGCACCCGGTGCTGCGGCTGGAGCCGGGCAGCACCATCGACCTGCCGGGGGTCACGACGCGTCGTGCCATCGGCGCAGCTCGGGATCGACCTGCCCGCGGAGGTGGCCTGGCCGGCTGCCGTCACCGCCGATGGCCGCGAGCTGGACCTCTCGCGCGTGACCACGTCCGAGGGCTGGGCAGCCGTCCTCTACGCCGACGCCCGTGAGGGCGCCGCCGCGGTCGCGCCCGATGGCGCGCGCCTGCGAGTTGGAGTGGGACCGCGACTTCGCACCGGCCCTGCGCGTGTGGCTCTCCTACGGCGGCTGGCCGCCGGGTGGGCCGGCCTCCGAGCAGGTCGCCCTGGAGCCCTGCACGTCGATGCACGATGACCTGGCGGGCGCGATGGCGGCAGGCCAGGAGCGCATCCTGGAGCCCGGCGCGCGAGCTGCGCTGGTGGGTCCGCTGGCGACTCTCGTGATGTCCGCGGCCGTGCCCGAGGCATGCGTCATCGCTCGACGTGCGATGCCGTCCGGTCCGACCATCGCATCGGGCCATCCGGCCCATATCGCGGCGCCGGACTCGGCGCGATGCTGTGCATGCACGGACGCACCTGACCTTGAGGAGGGACACGATCCATGGCTGACCTGACCGCACTGACCGCGGCCGTCGAAGCGGGCAACCGCGCCGAGGCGGTGAGCCTCACCCAGGCCGCCATCGACGCGGGCACCCCGACCCGCAGGAGATCCTCGACGCCATGACCACGGCCATGACCGAGGTCGGCCGCAAGTTCGCCTGCAACGAGGGCGTGTACGTGCCCGAGATGCTCATCAGCGCGCACGCCATGAAGGAGGCCAGCGTGCTGCTCGAGCCGCTGCTGGCGGCCGGTGGCATCAAGCCCGAGCACACCGCCGTCATCGGCACCGTGCAGGGCGACCTCCACGACATCGGCAAGAACCTCGTGGGCATGATGCTCAAGGGCGCCAACTTCGAGATCGTGGACCTGGGCACCAACGTCAGCCCCGAGGCCTTCGCCGAGGCGACCAAGGAGCACGGCGCCACCATCGTCGGCATCAGCGCCCTGCTGACCACCACGATGGTGGGCATGAAGGCCGCCGTCGAGGCCATCCGTGCGGTCGACCCCAAGGCCAAGATCCTCGTCGGCGGGGCGCCCGTGACCGACGAGTTCGCCGCCGAGATCGGCGCCGACGGCTTCGCCAAGGACGCCGCCACCGCGGCCAACGTGGCCCAGGAGCTGCTGGCCGCGCGGTAGGGCGCGGGCAGGCCCGGCCCATGCGCCACCGCGACCGGGTGGCGAGCGGCCCTCGCCCGCGAGGAGCCCGATCGCTGCCCCATGCAGATCAGCTTCACGCCCGAGTTCGCCGACCGGCTGCGCGCCGACATGGCCGGCCGCGGCATGCTGGGCACGCCGTCGGGCGGGCTCAACGTCGGCCGTGGCGGGGAGCACAACCCGCACGGCGGCGGCAACACCTACGAGCTCGAGCGGGCCATCGACTCCGACCTCATCCTGACGTCGGTCGGCTGGGCCAACAGCTACTACGCCGGCCACGGCAGCTACACCGACGAGTGGGGCGTGACGTGGCAGGAGCACCCCTACGAGACGCCCGTTCGGGACCGGCCACTACACCGAGATGGTGGGCTTCCCGCTGGCCGAGGACGCCGCCATCGACTCGTACGTGGCGCCCGACCCGGAGCGGCCGGAGCTGTACCTCGACTCCGAACGCGTGATCCGCGAGTACGGCGACGAGTACTGGATCGTCGGCGTCACCGTCACCACCATCTTCGAGACCGCCTGGGCGCTGCGCGGCTACGAGCGGCTGCTGATGGACCTGGTCATGGACCCCGAGCTGGCCGACCGCATCCTGGAGATCCCCTTCCGCTACCACCTCACGGCCGCCGAGAAGCTGGCGGCGATGGGCGTGGACATGATCTGGACCGGCGACGACATCGGCTCGCAGAAGGGCATGCTCTTCGCACCGGCCACGTGGCGCCGCTTCCTCAAGCCGCGCATGGCCGAGCTGGTCAGCCGGGTCAAGGCCATCAACCCCGAGATCAAGGTGGCCTACCACACCGACGGCGACGTGCGCGAGGTCATCGCCGAGCTCATCGAGATCGGCATCGACATCCTCAACCCGGTGCAGCCGGCCTGCATGGACCCGGCCGAGCTCAAGCGCGACTACGGCGACAAGCTGCTCTTCTGGGGCAGCATCGACGAGCAGAAGACGCTGCCCTTCGGCACGCCCGACGACGTGCGCGCGGAGATCCGCCGGCGCGTCGCCACCATCGGCGCCGGCGGCGGGCTCATCCTGGGTCCCACGCACCACGTCCAGCTCGACACGCCGCTGGAGAACTTCTGGGCCATGATCGACACCATCCGCGAGACGCGCTACTAGGGACCTGCCGGCGAGCGTCCCGGTGGTCGTCTCCGGGGCGCACTCGGTCGCTGCGTACGTGGCGGTCAAGCGGGGCCGGCGCATGTCGCGGCCCATCGCGGAACGGTCTGCCGCGCTGCTGGTGCTGCCGATGCTGCCGGCAGGCCTTCACGGTGTACACGCGGCCCGTGCGAAACGGGCCGCACGGCACCCAACGCGCTCGCGGCCGGCTTCGTATGCATTGAGGTGCACGACCTGTGGGCCCCCGCCAGGTCCCCTTCTATACGGCTGGGCCCCGGGCGAAGCTTGTCTGATAGCGAACCCGAAAGGGGCGTATGCCGATCCCGTACACCAAGCCAGCACCGCCCAACGATGACAAGCGTTGGAAGATCGTCGCCACGCGCATGCGCCGCCTGGGCGACCGACCAGAAGCGCTCATCGAGGCCCTCCACGCCGCCCAGGAGGCCTTCGGCTTCCTCGATGACGACGCGCTCGAGTTCGTCGGCGACACCCTCGGTGTCCCGCACTCGCGCGTCTTCGGTGTCGCCACGTTCTACTCCTTCTTCACGCTCAAGCCGCAGGGCGATCACACCTGCGTCGTCTGCACCGGCACGGCCTGCTACATCAACGGCGCCGGCGACATCATCGACGCCTTCGACTCGCAGGCTCGGGCGTGAAGCCCAAGGGCACCACCGACGACGGCAAGCTCTCGCTGCTGACCGCTCGCTGCATCGGTGCCTGCAGCCTGGCGCCGGCCGTCATCGTCGACGGCGAGATGCGCGGCAAGGCCAGGACCGACCGAGCTCATGGCTGAATTGGAGGCGATGTGACCGACACCGCAGCCGCGGAGCGCCCCAAGCGTCACCGCACCATCACCATCGATGCCAACGCCGGCCCGCCGCGCGCGACCGCTCGTGTCTGCGAGGCCGCCAGCTGCATCTCCGGCAACGCCACGCGACATCACCGCCGGCCTGCGCGAGCTGACCGAGGGCAAGGACGACATCGTCGTCAAGCGCGTCGGCTGCCTCGGCCTGTGCGCGGCCGGACCGCTCGTGGAGATCGCCGAGACCGGCGAGATGTTCGAGCACGTCAAGCCGGACCAGCTGGAGTCGCTGGCGGCAGCGCTCGATGCGGTCGAGCCGGGTGCCGAGCGCCAGCCGCAGGGCCCCTTCTTCGAGAAGCAGGTCCGCGTGGCCACCGAGAACTTCGGCAAGGTCGATCCCGAGAGCCTCGACGACTACATCGCCGAGGGTGGCTTCACCGGCCTGCGCCGGGTGCTCTCCGAGATGACCTCGACCGAGGTGCGCGACGAGGTCTCCGAGAGCGGCCTGCGCGGTCGCGGCGGCGCCGGCTTCCCGACCGGTCTCAAGTGGACCACCGTGGCCAAGGCCAACGGCGACAAGAAGTACGTCATCTGCAACGCCGACGAGGGTGACCCCGGCGCGTTCATGGACCGCTCCGTGCTCGAGAGCGACCCCTTCCGCGTGCTGGAGGGCATGGCCATCGCGGCCTTCGCCGTGCACGCCAGCGAGGGCTACGTCTACTGCCGCGCGGAGTACCCGCTGGCGGTCAAGCGCCTGCAGACGGCCATCCGCCTGGCGCAGCGCGCCGGCTACCTCGGCGACAACATCATGGACACCTCCTTCTCCTTCAACGTGCAGGTCCGGCTCGGTGCCGGTGCCTTCGTGTGCGGCGAGGAGACCGCGCTGATCGCCTCGGTCGAGGGTCGTCGCGGCACGCCGCGACCGCGGCCGCCGTATCCGGCGGTGGCCGGCCTCTGGGGCAGCCCCACGCTCATCAACAACGTGGAGTCGCTCGCCAGCATCCCGACCATCCTGCGCGACGGCCCGGAGAAGTACGCCGCCATCGGCGTGGGCAAGTCGAAGGGCACCAAGGTCTTCGCGCTCGCCGGTCGCGTCGTCAACACCGGCATGGTCGAGGTGCCCATGGGCATGACCCTGCGGGAGATCATCTTCGACATCGGCGGCGGCATCATCGACGACCGCCCCTTCAAGGCCGTCCAGACCGGCGGTCCCTCGGGCGGCTGCATCCCGGCCGAGCATCTCGATACGCCCGGTCAGCTACGAGACCCTCATCGAGCTGGGCTCGTTCATGGGCTCGGGCGGCATGATCGTCATGGACGACACCTCGTGCATGGTCGACGTGGCCAAGTACTTCCAGGACTTCTGTCGCGACGAGTCGTGCGGCAAGTGCACGCCCTGCCGCGTCGGCACCACGCAGATGTACATGCTCCTCGACCTGATCACCAAGGGCCTCGCGACGGAGGACGACCTGGCCCAGCTCGAACGGCTGGCCGGCATCGTCCAGAAGATGTCGCTCTGCGGCCTGGGCCAGGGAGCCCCCAACCCGATCTTCAGCACGCTGCGCTACTTCCGCGATGAGTACATGGCTCACATCGTGGACAAGATCTGTCCCGCCGGCGTCTGTACCATCCAGCAGCCAGCCGAGGTAGTGGCATGAGTGACGTCTTCACCCTGACCATCGACGGCAAGGACGTCGCCGGCAACGAAGGTCAGACCGTGATGGAGGTGGCCGAGGAGAACGGCATCGACATCCCCGGCCTGTGCCACCTCGAGGGCATCACCGACCGCGGGGCCTGCCGCCTGTGCATGGTCGAGATCGCCGGCTCGCCCAAGCTGGCGGCGGCCTGCATGACCAAGATCGCCGAGGGCATGCAGATCACCGCGCACTCGGACACGCTGCTCGAGTACCGCCAGGCCATCACCGAGATGATGTTCATGGAGCGCAACCACGTCTGCGCCGTGTGCGTCGCCAACAACCACTGCGAGCTCCAGAACATGGCCGACGAGCTCGGCATCAAGCACTTCGACCTGCCGCGCATCAACCCCGCCGTCGACATCGACGCCAGCCACAAGTTCTTCGCCATCGATCACAACCGCTGCATCCTGTGCCTTCGCTGCGTGCGGGTGTGCGACGAGATCGAGGGCGCTCACACCTGGGACGTCATGCACCGTGGACTCGAGACCCGTGTCCAGACCGACATGGGCGCCCCCTGGGGGGAGTCGACGACCTGCACCAGCTGCGGCAAGTGCGTCCAGGTCTGTCCCACCGGCGCGCTCTTCGAGAAGGGCCGTCCGGTCGCTGCCGGTAGCAAGGACCGCCGCCCGTTCCTGCCCTGGCTGAAGGTGGTTCGAGAGGAGCGCGGTCTATGAGCAAGCCAAGTGTCGCGACCGTCTGGCTGGACGGCTGCTCGGGATGCCACATGTCGCTGATCGACATGGACGAGCGCATCCTCGACATCTTCAGCCGGGCCAACCTCGTCTACAGCCCGCTGGTCGACTACAAGGACTATCCCGAGCACGTGGACGTCTGCCTGGTGGAAGGCGCCGTCTCCAGCGAGGATGACCTGCACAAGATCAAGCTGGTGCGCGAGCACACCGACACCATCATCGCCTTCGGCGATTGTGCCGTGACCTCCAACGTGCCGGGCATGCGCAACCCCATCGGCGTCGATCCGCTGCTGGACCTCGCCTACCGCGAGAACGTCACCATCAATCCGCAGATCCCGACCGAGGTGGTGCCGGCGCTGCTGCCGATGTCCATCCCGGTCCACAAGGTCGTCGACGTCGACGTCTTCCTGCCGGGCTGCCCGCCCTCGGCCGACCTCATCTACACGTTGCTCGATGACCTCCTCTCCGGTCGCGTCCCCGAGACGGCCGGGTCCCGGTTCGGTCGCTGAGGGAGCCCCACGCATGAGTCGAACGATCACCATCGATCCGGTCACCCGGATCGAGGGGCACTCCAAGATCACCATCCAGCTCGACGAGCGGGGTGAGGTCACGGACGCCCATTTCCACGTCACCCAGTTCCGCGGCTTCGAGCGCATCGTGCAAGGGCCGTCCGGTCCACGAGATGCCCGCCATCATGGCCCGCATCTGCGGCATCTGCCCGGTCAGCCACCTGGTGGCCTCGGCCAAGGCCGTCGATGACATCCTGGCGGTGGACCCGCCGCCCACCGGTGCCGACCTGCGCCGCCTCATCAACCTCGGCCAGATCGTGCAGTCGAACGCGCTGTCGTTCTTCCACCTCTCCTCGCCGGACCTGCTGTTCGGCTTCGATGCCGACCCGTCCAAGCGCAACATCATCGCGGTGGCGCAGCAGAACCCGCAGCTGGCCAGGGACGGCATCGGGCTGCGCAAGTGGGGCCAGGAGATCATCGCCCTGCTCGGCGGCAAGCGCATCCATCCGGGCGGCATCGTGCCCGGCGGCGTGGCCGACCCGCTGCAGCCGGAGGTCCGCGACCAGATCCTGGCCGGCGTGCCTGAGGCCATCGCGCAGGTCCAGCGCGCCATCGCCTGGTACAAGACCGACATGATGAAGTGGGAGGAGGAGGCGTCCACCTTCGGCAACTTCCGCTCCGCCTTCATGGGTCTCGTGGACGAGAAGGGCAACGTCGACCACTACGGCGGCGACCTGCGCATCGTCGATGCCGACGGCAAGGCGCTGGTCGACCGCGCCGACCCCAAGGACTTCAACGACTACATCGGCGAGGCCGTGGAGCCGTGGTCCTACCTGAAGTCCACCTACTACAAGCCGATGGGCTACCCCGATGGCATCTACCGCGTGGGCCCGCTGGCCCGGCTCAACGTGGCCGAGGCGACCGGCACGCCCCTCGCCGACGAGGAGCTGCAGAAGTTCCGCTGGCGCGTGGGCCGGGTGGCGGGCTCGTCCTTCCACTACCACTACGCGCGACTCATCGACACGCTCCACGCGGTCGAGAAGATCGAGCAGGTCCTGCGCCATCCCGACATCCTCTCCACGCACGTGAAGGCCACCGCCGGCATCAACCGCAACGAGGGCATCGGCGTGTCCGAGGCTCCCCGCGGCACGCTCATGCACCACTACAAGGTGGACGACAACGGTCTCGTCGAGTGGGCCAACCTGGTCATCGCCACGGGCCACAACAACATGGCCATGAACCGCTCGGTGCAGCAGGTGGCGCGCCACCACGTCAAGGGCGAGAAGATCCAGGAGCCGATGCTCAACCGGGTCGAGGCGGTCATCCGCTGCTACGACCCCTGCCTCTCGTGCTCGACGCATGCGCTCGGCGACATGGCGCTGGACATCCAGCTGCTCTCGCCCGACGGGGAGATCCTCGATCGCGTCAAGCGCTAGCGGTTCGCAGGCGAACCTGAGTCCCGAACAGCGGAGCGCCGCCGCCAGCGATGGCGGCGGCGTTTCGTGGCGGGCCGCCTCGGCCGCGCTCGGTGCTGGTGCTCGGCTTCGGCAACACGCTGCGGCGTGACGATGGCGTGGGCGTGCGCGCCGCGGAGCTGCTGGCGACCGAGCCGCGTCTGATGGGAGAGGGCGTCGAGGTGCGCGCCGGCCTACCAGCTGCTGCCGGAGATGGCGCTCGACTTCGGCGACGTCACCCTGGTGGTGCTGGTCGATGCCGACATGCGCGGACTGCCGGGGTCGATCGAGGTGCGGCCGATCTCGGCCGACGCACCGCACTCCGATGCCGACGCGCGCGCCGAGCCGGGAGCATCGTCCCATCACGTCGGCGGAGGCGAGCTGGTGGCGCTGGCGGCCGAGCTGACCGGTCACCGTCCCGAGGCTGTGCATGTCGGCATCGGCGTGGCCGACACCGAGCTGGGCGAAGGCCTCTCGCCGGCCGTGGAGGCGGCACTGCCACGCGTGCTGGACGTGGTGATCGGACTGGTCGAGGCTCACCTCGCCGACGGATCGTAGGCCTTCCGCCAGAGCGGCATCTGTCAGGTCGAACGAGCGGTCATTCTGTTACGGCCGGGTGGCAGCGATGCGACCCGCTCGGTTTATTGCCGTCGGGGTCGACGCAGCAAGATAGAGGCAGGGACCGGTATCCCCTGGCTCCGGCACGTAGCGGACGGACCGGATCCGCGACGGCCCACCTCCGTCTCGGCGATGGCACTCGCCTCCCTGGGTCGCAGGGATGAACGGAATCGCCCACCTCGCGGTAGGTCTCATAGACGCGATATGCGATCCCGGGGGCGGCAGTCCAGCCAGGTCACAGGCGAAGCAAGGGAGACCGTCGCCTGCACCGCGGTCTGGCCGGGCAGGGCACCGCCTCCGGGGCCGCCAGTCTGCCGGGGCGCTGAATACCGCGGTCGCGCGATGGAAATCACCGTCGGCGCGGGGCCACGACCTGGACGGTCGAGACGAAGCCGTCGTCCGTTGCTGCGATATGGGCGTTCCTGATGTCCTTGACACTGATCGGCAGCGTGTTCTGCGCGCCTTCAACGTCCCAGGTCATGCCATCGTCCGACGACCACGCCACCAACTCCTCGCGATCGCTCCCACCACGTGGGCGGGTGGATACGAGGGCCCCAAAGCCACGTTCGGTGGCTATCAGCGCGAGTGGCTGCCCTGATGGACCGGCGCTGGCGATGTCCCATGTCCCTGGGTCGACGGAGACGACGATCTCGCTGACCGCTCCGACTGGGCTGGCTTGCGGGGACCTTCCGCTCGTCCAGATGCGCCGAGCCACAGCGCGTTGCCCGTTGGTCGCTACCGACATGGCGTTCACGTCGTCCAACGGCACCTCGGCCATCTGCCCGCCAGGTAGTCGGTGGAGTGCAGGAGCCCAGGGCCGCAGGTCGGAGCCGGTCGATGAGAATGTCCGGACGTCTCGACCGTGGTCCAGATGCACTGCTATGCCAGCAGGAGGAGAGTTGCCGCCCGGGTCCCGCCCCGCCCGCAGCCGCGTCCCTGGCAGCACGGCCCTGCAAGGAAACGGCCGCGAATACAGCCGCCGGCGACGCGCAGCAATCCGGCGGTTGTGGCGCGTGTCGGCCAGCGCGAGCAGGAACTCGGTCGACCCATGCCGTCGCGGATACATGAGCGCCAGGCGCCGCTCCAGTGCTTGCAGGACCTTTGCAAAAGTGGTACGCAAGCCGCGAGGGCTCGGGCAGGAACGGGAGTGACACGCAAGCCCGGGCTGGCACGTGGCGTTTCTGGTCAAGTTGTGTGAGTGGCAGTCGAAACGTGCCGGGAAGCGTCTGCGTTGCCAGTGGGCTCTGTACGGGCGCGGGCCACAACCCTTCCTAGGGCAGGGGCGGGCTGAGGAGGGCGATCGACCCACCGAGTACGTCGCACCCCTCCTCGTCGCAGCCTCCGGTGCCGGAGGCCGTCACCAGCAGCCGGTCCCCGAGGACCACCAGGTCGACGTCGTGGAGCCACATCGCACCGAGGGGCATCGGGGGCTGCGCCTCCTCGAGGGCCCAGTCGGCCCCGTCGATGGATGACCACAGCGCCAGCGTCGCTGGGCCCTGCGCGAAGGTCTCAGGGACCGCGACCACGGCGTAGAAGCGGCCATCCATCGAGGCCAGGGCCTCGACCTCGCCACCGACCGGACTGCCGTAGGCGACATCCCACCGGGACCCGCCGGCCGACAGCAAGAGGGCGGACGAGCAGGCGTCCCAGCAGACCGGGGTCGACACGACGACCTTCTCGCCCGTCGCGGCCACGTGGATGGCCGGCCCGCGGCTGCGGGCCATGTCACCACGCTGCCACGACAGACCGTCAGGCGAGCGCCACAGCTGGCCTTCGCAGCGACCGTTCCACGCCCAGGGTTCCTTGTCGAGTGCTGGGGCGCAGGCCTGACCGACGGCGACCGCGCCGTCCGCCAGCCTGCCGTTCCCAGACTCGGTGCCCGGATAGAGGGCGAACGCGTTGACGCCCCCGGACAGCGGGTCCTCCATGGTGTCGATGTAGCCGCCGATGTCGAAGGTCTGGTCGTCCGCGCTGCCGCGGGCCCGGGTCCAGCTGCGTCCGTCCGGGCTCGACCAGATGGCCGCGCGCGGGGTGCGCCCGTAGATGACGCCACCGAGGAGGTAGCCGTCAGCCGCGCCCAGCATGGTGCGCATGCGGGCACCGCGGGGGAAGGTCGTCGGCCGTGAGCCGCTCCCACGACGACCCGTCGTCCGAGCGCCACACCGCCGGGACCTGGCCATCCTGCTTCGTCTCGACTCGGCCGTACGCCAGGAAGCCGGCAGGCCCGTAGGCCACCCCGTCGATGCCGATCTCGGGGCCGCTCATGACGGGACGGTAGCGTCCCAGCTCCAGGCCGGCACTGGTCACGTCCACGGACTGCCAGCGTGATGCCATCGGGGCTGGTCCAGGCCTGGCCCCAGCATCGCGGCCGAGCCGTACCCGTGTCCGCGCAGACCCGCTGCCCGACGGCCACCACCGAGTCCGGGCCGACGGCCACCCCGGTCACGAGGGCATCGGCGCGGCGATGGTCTCCTCGCTCCTCGGCACCGGCAGAACGACCGCATTCCACGAGTCCTCGACCCCCATCGTCCCCGTTCCGCCATCATCCTCGGCGACCGTCGTCGGAGAGAGCGTCAGGATGAGCACCACGCCGGCTGCCGCCCCTGCCCCCCGGGCCAGCGCGCGCAGCCCACCCGACCCGACCGATCCGAAACCGACCGTGAACATATCGACCGCCCTTTCTCGAGCTGTGGCAGCAGCCGGCGCGGCATCGTTCCTCGTGCCCAGCCAGGCTGGCAGGTGAACCGACGGATCAGCCGGCCGGCATCACCTCCGGTCGCCACGCCGGAGCCGAGGCATCGACGCCGGTGACGAGCGGGCGCCAGCCGCCGTCGCGCGAGGCAAGGTAGATGCCCGCTGCCTCGGCAGCGTCCGCATCCGTCGGCGTCGCGCTGAAGGCCAGCCACGCGCCGTCAGGGGAGACGGCCAGGTCGGGCTTGACCACGAGGTTCGCGGTGAGCGATGTCACCGACTTGTCAGCCAGGTCGATGGCATAGAGATCACCACCATCGTGATCGCCGCGAACGAACGCGACGGTGTCACCGGGCAGCCAGCGCAGCTCAGCGATGCCACCCTCGACGGCGAACAACTCCTCCGTCGCGCCACTCCCGATGTCGACCGCGCTCACCGTCGTGACGTCGCCCTCGGTCCAGGTCGAGGCCACCTTCCGCCCGTCGGGCGACCACGTGGCGTTCCAGCCCGGACCAAGGACCCGCTCGTCCGAGCCGTCCGGACGCACCACGGCCGCCGCGACCGCGAGGTCGTCCACGTACTCCTTCAGAACGAGAAGCCATTCGCCGGTCGGTGACCACTCTGGCTCGCCCCCTGGGAGGCGGGTCGTCTGGCTGTCTCGCAGGTCGCGGACCCACGCGTCGCCAAGATCGACGACTGAGCGGCTGAAGGCGATGGCCGTCCCATCCGGGGAGAAGCGCGGTCGCCAGGCGTCGCGGACGAGGACCCGGTCCCGGCAGACCTCTTTCTCGCAGCCCCACTGGCGGATCGTGCTCAAGGGTGCGGCCGTGGCAGCGCCGCGCACGGTATAGGCGATGGTCGTGGCGTCCCCGGGATCGGGTCGCCACTCGACCTCGAAGCCCTTGCCGAAGGCCGAGTCCGCGCCGGTCTCGATGACGTGCTCACGGATCCAAGAGCCGGTGGTGTCGGCCGCGGTGACATAGGCGATCGATCCGGCCGGGACTGCGACGGAGTCGGGCAGGGGGGCAGCGTTCGCAGGCGGCACGCTGATGACGGCGTCAAGGGACGGGCGCGTGGGGACCGTCGCCAACGGCGGGCTCAGGAGCACCATGGATGCGAGGTCACCGCGCGGCGCGGTCCAGTACCCGGCGGTGGCGAGGATGCGATCGCCGAAGGACACCGCGTCCACGGTGATGAAGTCCTCGGCCCCGGAGGGCATGGTCGGCTGGGTGGGCGTGAGGTCCCAATCCGCGCCGTCTGGAGACGACCACAGGGTCAGAGCCTGGCGACGGCACTCGGCGGCCTCGCACTTCGGAACGAGCGCGTGGAAGCCGGCCGTACTTGTCGCCAGCGCTTCTTGACGCCCGACCTTGTCGCCATCCGCGACGTCCCAGGTCGACCCGTCATCGGTGTGCAGGACCAGCCTGGGGTTCGTCCCGACGATGGTGCGGTCGCCGTCGGTGGCGACGTCGTCCGCCCACCGGATCTCGTCTGGCAGGACTCCGCCCTCGGCAGGCTCGAAGGTGCTCGCCTCCCAGGAGACCCCATCGTCGGTCCGCCAGTACTGGGCCCAGCAGTTCCCGGTCGTCCAGTCGTACGTCGTTCGCCAGTCACCGCCCCTGGGCCCGGCGCCCTCCTGTGCGGCCGGGCAGGCGGTCCCGACCGCGATCGCCCCGCCAAAGTCGGCGGCCGCAGGTTCGACCGCGATGGCAGTGATGCCGCCAGCCCCGGGACCTCCATGGTGTCGATGTAGGCGTCCGATGTCGAAGGCGTCGCCGTCCTCGGCCAGGGTCCAGGTCAGCCCGTCGGGGCTGGACCAGATGGCCGCCCGGGGCGCCGGTGTCCCGAAGGTCGTCCCCGCGAGGAGGTAGCCCGCCTCGGTTCCCACCATGTCGTTCAGCCAGGGGCCCAGGCCCATCAGGTGTTCGCCGGCGAAGGACTCGGGTGCAGGGATCCGTTCCCACGCCCGGCCGTCATCCGACCGCCAGAGGGTCGGCGCGATGCCCGCATCGCGGGCGGCGCCGCCCACCGGCTTGGCCCACCCGTAGGCGACGAAGCCACCCGGCCCATAGGCCACGCCCTCAACGCCGAGCTCGGGACCGCTCGTGGTCATGGTGAAGCGGCCGAGGTCCAGGCCCGACGTCCGGGCCTCGACGGCCTCCCGGTCGATCCCGTCGAGACTGACCCAGGGCTGTCCCCAGCAGCGCCCGATGTCGGCGGTCTTGCGATCTCGCCACTCGCACGCCCGCTGGCCGACGGCCACGATGGCATCGGGACCCACCGCGACCCCGGTCGCCAGCGCCGCGATGGCCTCGGTCTGAGGCAGCACCACGGCGCCCCAGCCGCTCGTGTCCGCGGTCTGCTGCGCCCGCGCTGCGGCTCCCGGCGCCACCGCCAGCAGCAACGCAGCCCCGGCCACGAACATCATCCTGGCCCGCATGTCACGACTCCTTTCGGGGACGAGGCCCAACGCGCGGACGCACGCGCGCAGCGACGCCGCAGGAACGGGAAGAAGGGATGGGGAGGGAACGGCATGACAGCCACCAGACCGCATCCGACCGGACGCCGCACCCTGCCGGCTCCTCCGCAGTCGCGCTACCCATGTGGGCCGGCAGCCGCGCGCTCGGGCCGTGGGCCGAGAATCAGCCCACGTGTTCTTGAGCGTCCACTTCCGGGCGGGTCAAGCGACCTTGGCGAAGCATGCGCTGAGCGGTCGACGGAAGCAAGACTGTGAAGGATTCTTCGCGGTCACGAAGCGACTGCCGTTGGCGCACGGCATGAGGCGCGAGCCCCCGCATCGGTGCCTACGTTCATTCAGGGCGGTGCCTGTCGACTGCGTGAGCCTGCGGCGGCCTGTTTGCCAGCTCCGGCAGCTCGGCCCCATCGGGAGCGATGTCGACTGCGAGCTCATCGCCCTCCGGACCCCCGACCATGGACCGTCGTCGCCCGGCGAGCAGCACGACCACGATGGCCAGCGCCGGTGACGACGATGCCGACCAGGTCGAGGAGCCTGACGCGTCTCGCCGAGCACGATGATGCCGGCGATGACACCCACCAGCGGGCGCGCCCAGGTAGCCGATGCCGGTGGTCAGCGGACCCAGCGTCCGCACGATCATCTGCGAGGCCCAGAAGGCGAAGGCGGTGGCCAGCGGACCGCTGTAGAGGACGGCCAGCGCCGTCGGCAGGTCCCACGCGATCGATCCCAGCTCGTCGCGCTCGAGCAGCAGCATCAGCAGCAGCATCGGCACCAGCGCCACCAGGAGCTGCCAGATCTGCGTGTCGAAGGGCGTGCCCGTCCAGGGGTGGCTGCGGACGTGGACGAGCGCGACGGCGGCGCCGAAGGCGCCGACGACCAGCAGCAGGCTGCCCAGCAGCGCCCCCGACGCGCCCCAGTCGATGGCGGCCGGGTTGAGCAGCAGCACCAGGCCGATCAGGCCCAGCGCCAGGCCGACGAGCTCGGCTCGCGTGGGCAGCGACGCGCGCGAGCGACGAACATGACCGGCACCACCCACAGGGGGATGGTGTAGGCCAGGATGGACGAGCGGCCGGCGGGGATGTACGGCAGGGCCAGGTTCATCATGGTGATGCCCAGGCCCACCGCCAGCAGGCCGTACGAGACGACGATGGGCCAGTCGGCTGCGCGGCGGACGCTTGAGCCGGCCCGCGCGCCGCCATGAGCGCGGCCAGGACGACGATGCCGCCGAGCAGCCGCAGCACGCCGTAGGTGAACGGCGGGATGGTCTCCAGGCCGACCTTGACCACGACCCAGTGGCTGCCCCAGACGATGACCAGGCCGACGAGCAGCAGCCAGGCGCGCGTCACCGACCGGCCGCCCCCGGCCAGGCTCAGGAGGCCGTCACGCCCGCGCCGTAGGTGAGCGCCGTGTCGAAGGCGGCCTCGATGTTCTCCGGCGGCACGAAGGCCTGGATGTTGTGCACCGTGGCGAAGACGAAGCCGCCGCCGGGGGCGAGGTCGTCGATGCGGCGCTTCACCTCGTCGCGCACCTGCTGCGGCGTGCCGAAGGGCAGCACCTTCTGGGTGTCCACGCCGCCGCCCCAGAAGACGACGTCCTTGCCGTAGGCCTTCTTGAGCCGCGCCGAATCCATGCCCTCGGCGCTCACCTGCACCGGGTTGACGATGTCCACGCCGATCTCGATGAGGTGGGGGATGAGGTCGAAGACGGCGCCGCAGCCGTGGTAGAAGAGCTTGGCGTCGGTGCGCGCCTTGATGGCCTCGAAGAGGCGCTTCTGGCGCGGCTTGATGACGTCGATGTACGACTGCGGGTTGATCATCCAGCCCTGCTGGGTGGCCACGTCGTCCCAGAAGGTGAAGACGTCGATGAGCTCGCCCACCTGCGACGAGGTAGCGGTCGACCGACTCGATGTAGATGTCGGTGATGCCGTCGACGAGCTTGGCGGTGAACTCGGGCGCGGTCAGCATGCGACATCATGAACTGCTCCATGCCCACCGTGCGGCAGGGCTGCTCGAAGATGCCGCCACCGATGACGGCGGAGCCCACCAGCGCGTAGTCGGTGGTGGCGCGCAGCTCCTGCGGCCCGTGCCTTGCAGGCCCGCGATGAGCTCGGGCGGATCGGGCTCGGGCCACTGGTAGGCCTCGAGCGCCTCGAGGGTCAGCTCCTTGATGGGGAACTCCACCCAGTCGTAGTAGAGCGGGTTGTCCTTGGGCATGCGCATCTTGCTGCCCCAGCGGTCCCACATGGCCCAGTAGTCGCCGTCGTCGACGATCTCGACACCCTGCACGTGGGTCGGCGGCAGCTGCACCATGCGCGTGTCCACGCCGAAGCGGGTCGAGCACGTCCTCGCCCACGTAGGGCAGCTGCTGGACCTCGTCGTAGACGACGATGTCCTCCTGCCGGCAGCCCCAGGTGCTCGCGCAGCGGCACGTAGGCTGCCTTGGTGATGGAGGTCACCAGCGAGCTGCCCAGGTCGATGGGCACGCGATCGGGCTCCTGGTGGTTCAGGGTGGCGAGGATGCGTTCGCGTGGTGTCATGCTGCGGCTCCGAAGGTGAAGGCGCCCCGGGCGCCTCGACGAAGAGGATGTGCTGCTCAGTGTCGCCCAGCCCGCGCTCGCGCATGAGGTCGGCCAGCTCGCCGAGCAGGTAGGTCCAGCCGGGCGCACCGCCGTACTGGGTCCAGTAGCCCTGGCGCGCGGCGTCGAGGCCCAGCGTGATGTGGCCCAGCAGACCGTCCTCGGCCGCCCACTCGAGCAGCTGCAGCGTGCCGTTGGGCTCCTCGCCCCAGCGGAAGCCCTGGTCGTACTCGACGCGCGCCCCGGTGGCGGCGATGTCGCGCATGTAGCCGCGGTCGACGATCTTGTCCACGTGGCTGAGCACGATGTGGGCAGGGTCGCCGCCGTGCCTCACCAGCCACTCGACCTGCTCGAGCGCGCCGGTGCCGCCCTCGCAGTGGGTCAGGATGGGGCAGCCGGTCTGGTGCTGGGCCATGGCCGCAGCGGCGAAGATCTTCTCGTCGCGCGCGGTCAGCCCGCCGCTGGAGCCGGCGATCTTCATCACGCCGGCCTTGTGCGGGGTGCGCTTGACGATGGGGCCGTTGTAGTCGAGCTCGTCGATGCCGTCGGTGATGTCGGCCACGAACAGGCCCGCGATCTCCTCCGCCGAGAGCCGCACCGACCAGTGGCGGTCGTGGTAGTAGCGCTCGTGATGGAGGCCCGAGGGGGCGATGACGTGGAGGCCGCTGCGACGCGAGATCTCGGCCAGCATCAGCACGTCGCGGCC
Organism: uncultured Chloroflexia bacterium; assembly: GCA_963712735.1. Classification (GTDB taxonomy): domain Bacteria; phylum Chloroflexota; class Limnocylindria; order Limnocylindrales; family CSP1-4; genus JAFMJV01. Next base: position 643,387 of record CAVQIZ010000007.1, read on the forward strand.
GCAGTCGGCAGGCATGGCGTCGACGACGGTCGCGAGACCCATGCGCCTGGACCGGCGCCAGCTCGGCGACGGCCTTGTCGACATCGGCCAGCGCGAAGTCGGGGAAGAGCTGGACCGGGCGGCCGCCGTGGATGACGAGGTGGTCGTGGGCGTCGACGATGCCGAGCTCGTCGGGTGCGATGTCACCGAGGACGGTGCGGGCGAATGACATGGTGCCTCCTATCGGGCTGGGGTCAAGGTGGCGGTCACGTCGCGGGGGCGTGGTCGGCGACCGACTGCATGACGCGGGCGACCGCGCCCAGGACCCCGGCATGGTCGGAGCGCTCGGCGCGGCGGATGGGGATGATGCGTTCCTTGGGGTAGCGGAACGCGTAGCGGTCGACGTAGGCCTGCACCTGGGGGAGGAAGTGGTCGGCCTGGGCCATCGGACCGCCGGCAAGGACGACGACCTCGGGGTCGTAGGCGTGGATGGCGGTGACGATGGTGGCGCCGAGGTCGCGCGTGAACTGCTGCATGATCTCCTTGGCCACGCGGTCGCCGGCATCGACCCCCTCCACGAGCGTGCGGAAGGTGATGGCGCCCGGGTCGTGCCCGTAGGCCTCGGTGATCGTCGAGGGCACCTTGCGCGCGACGTAGTCGCGCATGCGTCCGACGACGGCATTGGCGCTGACGAGCGTCTCGGCACAGCCGACGTTGCCGCACAGGCAGGTGCGACCGCCGACGGCGATGGTGGCGTGGCCGAAGGACACGCCACCCGCGAGGTTCGTCGTCTGCAGCGGGCGACCGCCGATGATGGTGCCGGCCCCGAGGCCGGTGCCGATGGTCAGGCCGACCACGTCATCGTGGCCGCGCGCCGCGCCGAAGCGCCACTCCGCGAGCGTCGCTGCCGCACCGTCGTTGATGCAGCGGACGGGCACGCCGAGACGTGCCTCCAGGCGCTCGCGCATGGGGAAGTCCTCGATGCCCGGGACCTTGCCGGGCAGGTTGCGCACGCCGAACGTCGGCTCCACCACGCCGGGAGCGGCGATGCCGACCCCGGCGAGGCCATCGGGACCCTCGGCCGCGAGGGCCTCGTCGGCGATGGCCAGCATGCGCTCCCAGACGACCTCGAACGGCTCGTGGCCGGTCTCGACGAGGTGCGTGCGGCGGACGCTGCCGTCATCGCTGACCACGCCCGCCTTGGTGCGGGTGCCGCCGATGTCGAAGCCGAGCCACCAGCTGTCGGACACGGTCAGGCCGGGAGCTCGAGCACCGCGCCGTCCTCGCGCAGGCGGTCGCGCAGGGCCGCCGTGGCGACATCGCGCGGGTCGGCGGCAGCGCCGACGGCGAGCGCAGCGGCGGTGCCGGCGGCCTGGCCCATGGCCATCGTCTGGGCCATCGAGCGCACCGAGGCGTGGGCGTCGTGCGTGGCGCTGAAGCAGCGTCCCGCGACCAGCGTGTTGGCCGAGTCACGCACCAGCAGCGTGCGGTAGGGGATGCCCACGACCTCGCCGTCGGGCAGGTACTGCCACTTGGTGTCGGCACCAGGGTGGTGGTCCTCGATGGGCGCACCGCAGAGCCCGATCTCGTCGTCGAAGCGGCGCGCGCCCAGGACGTCCTCCGCCGTGAGCCGGTAGTCGCCGTAGACGCGGCGGGTCTCGCGCACGCCGATCTGCGCCGACAGCGCCACCAGCGAGGCGTGCTCGTAGCCGGGCACCCTGTCGTGCAGGAAGCGGGCGTACTCGACGGCCTGGCGACGCCCGGCCATCTCCGCCTCGGCGAGCAGCTCGGGGTCGGTGGCGTTGACCACCCGGCCATCCCGGGAGCCGAAGGAGGGCAGGCGCGTCATCACCGTGGCGATCATGCCCTCGATGGGCGTGATGTGGTCGGAGCCCTCGCGGCGGGGCAGGTCGTAGTCGCCCGAGTCCGCCGCCTCGGCCATCAGCTCGTGCATCTCGGCGGTGCTGATGCGCTTGCGCGCGGCCAGGTCCACGTTGACCATCTTGAACGTCGTGGTGAGCGTCTGCGCGGGGTCGTTGAGGCCCGCCAGCTCGAAGCCGAAGCCGGCGTGGAAGACCAGATCGGCATCGCCGCTGGCATCGACGAAGACGCGACCGTCCACGCGCGCCAGGCCCGCCTTGGTGGCCACCAGCAGCGACTCGACGCGGCCGTCGCGCACGATGGCGTCCTGCAGGAAGCTGTGCAGCAGCACGCGTACGCCGGCGTCGCGCGCGAGGGCCTCCCAGACGAGCTTGAGGTGCTCGCTGTTGTAGGTGACACCGGTGCCCGCGCCGTAGGTGTTGGGTCGCTCGACCACGGGTCCCAGGGTGCGCAGGCCGGCGACGACGTCATCCGACACGCCGCCCGCGATCTTGAGCGAGCGGCTGCCGGGCGTGTAGAAGCCGTAGAAGGTGTCGAGCACCGCGGTGCTCGTGCCGCCCATGAAGCCCTGCTTCTCGATGAGCACGACCGATGCCCCGCTGCGCGCGGCAGCGATGGCGGCGCTGGCGCCGGCGGTGCCGGAGCCCACGACGACCACATCGGCCGTGGCCGCCAGGGGCGGGCGGATCGATCATCCCTCCGTCAGCCACGCTCAGCGCTCCCACGACTCCGGCACGGAGATGGCGCCCTCACCGTCGTAGGCTCGCTTGACGCGTCGGAAGTACTCCTCGTAGACGCGCTCCAGCTGCTCCTCGCCGACCTCGCTGCCGACGAAGTGCGGGCTGGTGAGCACGGTCGGCACCACGCCGCGCTCGACGAGCAGCTCGGCGGTGCGTGTCTTGAGGGCGTTGACGATGGCGATGGCGCCGATGGAGCTGACCGGGCCGACCTTGAAGGGGATGCCCTCGATCTCGGTCACGGCATCGCCGGGAGGGCTGCAGTTGTCGATGGTGACGTCGGCGATCTGGGCCAGCTTCCTGCCCGAGGGATGTCGCGAGGGCGTGGCCTCGGTGTGCTGCAGCGAGGTCACCGCGACCACCGGCAGGCCCATGGCCTTGGCCAGCAGCGCCACCTCCACGACCGTGCCGTTGATGCCGGTCGAGCTGAAGATGAGGAACGAGTCGCCCGGGTGGATCTTGAACTGCTGCAGGATGATGCGGGCGAAGCCGGGCACCTTCTCCAGGTACATCGCCTGGCGCAGGCCGTTGGGGCCGACCACGCCGACGTGGTTGGAGAGCGCCAGCTCGGCGATGGGATGGAACCCCGGATAGGAGCCGATGCGAGGGAACATCTCCTCGGTGTTCATGCGCGAGTGGCCCGAGCCGAACACGTGCACCAGGGCGTCGGCCGCGATGCTGTCGGCGAAGATGGTGCTGGCCTCGTCGATGGCCTGGGCCTGGGTGCTGGTCACCTGCTCGAGGACCTCTCGAGCGGCCGCCAGCCAGCGATCCGATGCGGTCAACTGCTTCTCCTTTGGGCTGTGGCAAGCGACTGGCGGCGCGGCAGCCGCCGCATCGTGCCGTCGTTGCCGGGTCGGTCGGCGGGCCCCGCGGGCGCCGTCTCGACGGTTCGCTTGTAGATGTAGCGTGAGCGGTCGCCGCGCAGCAGCACGTGGCCCAGGGCCACGACGACGCCGGCGGAATCGGTCGTGACCCGACGCGTCAGCAGCGCCGTCGTGTGTGCCGGTACGCCCAGCAGCTCGCATTCGCGGGGCGTGAGGATGACCGGCTCCAGCGTCTCCCGCGCTTCGGCCACCGTGCGCCCGTAGTCGGTCTCCAGCACCTCGTAGAGCGAGCGGTGCTCCAGGTCGACCGACTCCAGGCCGGGGAAGAGCTCGGCGCGCAGGTGCGCGCTGTCGAGCACCATGGGCTCGCCGTCACCGATGCGCAGCCGCTCGATGAAGACGACGTCGTCACCCGGCAGGCAGGCGAGGTCGCTGGCCAGCTGTCGGCTGGCCTCGATGATCTCGACGTTGAGCACGCGCGTGGTCATGCGCATGCCATACGCCTCCATGGCGTCACGGATGGAGAAGACGCCCACGATCGGCAGCTGCAGCCGGGGTCGGGTGACGAACGTGCCACGACCCTGGTGCCGGCTGATGAGGCCACGCTCCTCGAGCTCACCCAGCGCCTGGCGCAGCGTGGAGCGCGAGACGTCGAACTCCCGGCAGAGCTGGCGCTCCGGGGGCAGACGGTCACCCTCCTGCCACTCGCCCGAAGCGATGCGTGCTTCGGCCCGGCTGGCGACGACCGAGTACAAGGGCTCACCGGTCACGACCACACCTTCACCGCAGCAGTCTAGCAGGTTGGTCTGATTGGTATGTACCTTTCAGCGCTGGCAGAGGCTGCCGTGATCGATGCCGTATGGCGGCTGCGGTGGCACGGTGCCGGGTCGCGGGATCGAGAGGGGCAGGAGAGCACAGTGACCAGGGCGACGCCAGGACGGTAGCGACCCCAACGCAGGCCCGTCGGGCTCGCAACGATGCCCTGCCCGACCTGCTGCGCGAGCGCATCCTCGTGCTCGACGGCGCCACCGGCACGCTGCTGCAGGGCCACGCGCTCGATGAGGCCGGCTTCCGCGGCGAGCGCTTCGCTGAGCACCCGCGCGACCTCAAGGGTGCCAACGACCTGCTCTCGCTGACGCAGCCCGACATCGTGCGCGAGATGCACCGCCAGTACCTCGCGGCCGGCGCCGACATCATCACCACCAACACCTTCAACGCCACGCGCGTCTCCATGGCCGACTACGCGCTGGAGCCGTGGGTGGCGGAGATGAACCGCGAGTCCGCGCGACTGGCGCGCGAGGCCGCCGACGAGGCCGAGGCGGCCGACGGCGCAGCGCGCTACGTGCTGGGCTCGCTGGGGCCGACCAGCCGGACCGCCTCGCTCTCCCCCGACGTCAACGATCCGGGCGCCCGCAACACCTCCTTCGAGGAGCTGGCCGACGCCTACCTGGAGGCAGCGCGCGCCCTCGTCGAAGGGGGCGCCGACATCCTGGCCATCGAGACCATCTTCGACACGCTCAACGCCAAGGCCGCCATCTTCGCGGTGGAGACGCTCTGGGACGAGCAGGGCTACCGCCTGCCGCTCATCGTCAGCGGCACCATCACCGATGCCTCCGGCCGCACCCTCAACGGCCAGACGGTGGCGGCCTTCTGGAACACGGTCCGGCACGCGCGCCCGCTCGCGGTCGGCCTCAACTGCGCGCTCGGCGGCAAGCAGCTGCGGCCCTTCGCCGAGGAGCTGGCGCGCATCGCCGACACCTTCCTCTCGCTCTATCCCAACGCCGGTCTGCCCAACGCCTTCGGCGGCTACGACGAGACGCCCGCGGACACCTCCGAGGTGCTCGGCGGCATGGCCCGCGACGGCGCCGTCAACATCGTCGGCGGCTGCTGCGGCACCGGGCCCGACCATGTCCGGGCCATCAAGGCCGCGGTCGCGGGCGTGGCGCCGCGCGTGGTGCCGAGCGTGGAGCCGCGCACTCGTCTGGCGGGCCTGGAGCCCTTCGACATCGGCCCCGACTCGCTCTTCGTCAACGTCGGCGAGCGCACCAACGTCACCGGCTCGCGCAAGTTCGCCCGGCTCATCCTCGAGGGCGCCTACGCCGAGGCCGTGGAGGTGGCGCGGCAGCAGGTCGAGAACGGCGCCCAGGTCATCGACATCAACATGGACGAGGGCATGCTCGACTCGGAAGCGGCCATGACCCGCTTCGTGCGCCTGCTCGTGGCCGAGCCGGACATCGCCCGCGTGCCCTTCATGATCGATTCGTCGAAGTGGTCGGTCATCGAGGCCGGCCTGCGCTCGGCCCAGGGTCGGCCCATCGTCAACTCGCTCTCGCTCAAGGAGGGTGAGACGGAGTTCCTGCGACAGGCGCGACTGGCTCGCCGCTACGGGGCCGCGGTCGTGGTCATGGCCTTCGACGAGGACGGCCAGGCGGAGACGGTCGAGCGGCGGCTGCAGCATCGCGCGACGGGCGTACCGGCTGCTGACCGAAGAGGTCGGCTTCTCCGTCGGAGGACATCATCCTCGACCCCAACATCTTCGCCATCGGCACCGGCATCGCCGAGCACGACGACTACGCCGTCGCCTTCATCGAGTCGGTGCGCCGCATCAAGGCCGAGCTGCCGGGCGTGCTCACCAGCGGCGGCGTGTCCAACGTCTCGTTCTCCTTCCGCGGCAACAACCCCGTGCGCGAGGCCATCCACGCCGTCTTCCTGGTCCACGCCATCGCCGCCGGCCTGGACATGGCCATCGTCAACGCCGGCGCCCTGCCGGTGGTCGACGACCTCGACCCCGAGCTGCGCGAGCGGGTCGAGGACCTGGTGCTCAACCGCCGCCCCGATGCCACCGACCGGCTGCTCCAGATCGCCGACCAGGCTCACAGCACCGCCATCGGCGCCGAGCGCGACCTCTCGTGGCGCGAGCTGCCGGTGGAGGAGCGGCTCACGCACGCTCTCGTCGAGGGCATCAGCGACTGGATCGTGGAGGACACCGAGGAGGCGCGGCTGGCGGCGGAGCGTCCGCTGCACGTCATCGAGGGACCGCTGATGGCGGGCATGGACGTGGTCGGCGACCGCTTCGGCGCGGGCCGCATGTTCCTGCCGCAGGTGGTCAAGACGGCTCGCGTGATGAAGCGGGCGGTGGCGCACCTGGTGCCCTATATCGAGGCCGAGCGCGCGGCATCGGGCGAGAGTGCCGCGGCCGGGCCGCGATCGGCGGGCAAGATCGTGATGGCCACCGTCAAGGGCGACGTGCACGACATCGGCAAGAACATCGTCGGCGTCGTGCTCGGCTGCAACGACTACGAGGTCATCGATCTCGGCGTGATGGTGCCGTGGACGCGCATCCTCGAGACCGCCCGCGAGGAGGGCGCGGACCTCATCGGTCTGTCCGGGCTGATCACGCCCTCGCTCGAGGAGATGCGCCTGGTGGCGAGCGAGATGGAGCGCGAGGGCATGACCACGCCGCTGCTCATCGGTGGCGCCACCACCTCGCGCGCGCACACGGCGGTCAAGCTGGAGCCGGCCTACTCGGGGCCGGTGGTGCACGTCGACGACGCCTCCCGGGCGGTGGGCGTGGCCGGTGCGCTCATGGACCCTGCCACGCGCGATGCCTTCGTGGCCGAGCGTCGGGCCGAGTACGCCGAGGTCCGGCGTGTCCACGCGGGGCAGTCGTCCCCGGACCGGCGGGTGTCGCTGGCACAGGCGCGGGCGAGCCGCCTGGTCATCGACTGGACCGCCGAAGCGCCGCCGCAGCCGACCTTCAGCGGGGTGCGCACGCTGGCCGACTACCCCCTCGAGGAGCTCGTCGACCGCATCGACTGGTCGCCCTTCTTCGCCACCTGGGAGCTCAAGGGCCGCTACCCCGCCATCCTCTCGGACGCCTCGGTCGGCGCTGCGGCGCGCGAGCTCTTCGACGACGCCCAGGCGATGCTGGAACGGGCCGTCGACGAGGGCCTGCTGCGGGCGGACGGCGTGGTCGGCTTCTGGCCGGCCGGCTCGACGAGCGACGACGACATCGTGGTGTGGGCCGATGAGGCGCGCACGACCGAGCTGGCCCGGCTGCACACGCTGCGGCAGCAGGTGGCGCGCAAGGACGGCCGCGCGGACCTGGCCCTGGCCGACTACGTGGCCCCGGTGGACGCCGGCGTGCCCGATCACATCGGCGCCTTCGCGGTCACCGCCGGGCACGGGCTGGCGGAGGCGAGGGCGACGCTTCGAGGCGGCGCACGACGACTACTCGGCCATCCTGCTGACGGCGCTGGCCGACCGCCTGGCCGAGGCCTTCGCCGAGCGCCTCCACGAGCTGGTGCGGCGGGAGCTGTGGGGCTACGCTGCCGACGAGGCGCTGGACAACGCGGCGCTCATCGCCGAGTCGTACCAGGGCATCCGGCCGGCTCCGGGCTACCCGGCCTGTCCCGACCACACCGAGAAGACCACGCTCTTCCGGCTGCTGGAGGCCGAGTCTCGTGCCGGCATCGAGCTGACCGAGTCGATGGCGATGCTGCCGGCGGCGTCGGTGAGCGGCATCTACTCTCTGGCACCCGCAGGCGCGCTACTTCGGCGTGGGCGCATCGACCGCGACCAGCTGGAGGACTACGCCCGGCGCAAGGGCTGGTCGATCGTCGAGGCCGAGCGCTGGCTGGCGCCGAACCTCGCCTCCTAGCCTGCCCCGGCAAGGAACTCGCAGTAGCGGGCGAGCCCCGGAACGTCCTGCCGGAAGACCCAGCGACGCTCGCCCGCCGGGGGTGGAGACCGCCAGCGTCACGAGCGGACCGCGTCGCCTCGCCTTCGAGTCGGACGGCGGTGATGCTGGCGAGTGGCAGCCAGGTCTCGACCCGGCCGTAGACGCTGTGCCAGCGGTAGGCGAATGCTCGCCCCCGGTCGATGACCAGCAGCTCGCGACCGTCGGTCAGGTGGAGCGACTCCAGCAGGCGCTTGTCCACGAGGCCGAAGACGAGCCGGTGCAGGCGAGTGCTGTCCAGTCGAGCCGAGCGAGACCTGCGGCTGGGCGGCGACCGGCCGCATGGCCGATCCGCGCCTGGCGCATGGTCTCGAGCAGGCCCTCGAAGTAGAAGCTGAGTCCCTCGGTCACGGCCTCCCGGGGCAGCGCGCGCATCGCCGGGTGGGGAGGTCCGTAGCGCTCGCGGATGATGTCCGACGAGCCGGCCGCATGAGAGCCTCGGAGACGGTGTTGTAGGGTAGCTCCAGGGGCTGTCCGGCAGACCCAGGTGGAGGGTGCCGCGCAGCAGGTCGGCGCTCAGCGACACGAGCTGGATGTCGCGGTAGCTCACGGTCCGGCGTTCCACGCCGCCCGGCGTCCGCCGCAGGATGACCATATCGTCCTCGTAGAGCGACACCACGAAGTCGTACAGGTCCATGCCCGGATGGGCCTCGCGACGGGCGATACTGCCGCGGAACCTTGAGCGACAGCAGGGGTGCGTCGGCGCGGTCGAGGTGGGGCAGGAAGAGGGGCGGCGGCGGATCCTCCGGCGAGATCTCGATGATCCACGGGCCGAAGCGGTCGTACTCCGAGTCGCGTTCGCTCCCGTCGAGCCGGGCCGGGCTGCTCACAGCCGGTCCAGCGCCGCGGCCAGGTCGGCGATGAGGTCGTCGGGGTCCTCGAGGCCGATGTGCAGCCGTACCAGGCGGCCGTCGTCGGGTTGCGGGTCGCAGGCCACGCCGGGCGTGCGGGATGGCCGGCAGGACGAGCGACTCGAAGCCGCCCCAGCTGGCACCGAGACCGAAGAGCGTCAGCGACTCGATGAAGCGGGCATAGGCGGCTTCGTCGCAGCGGCGCAGCTCGATGCTGAAGAGGCCGGGCGCGCCGCTGAACTGGCGTCCGCCACAGCTCGTGGTCGGGATCGGAGGGGAGGGCCGGGTAGAGCACGCGCTCGACCTGCGGCTGCTCCTCCAGCCAGCGTGCCACGGCGAGGGCGCTGGCCTCGTGGCGCTCGCAGGCGGACGCTCAGCGTGCGCAGCCCGCGCAGGCCCAGCCAGCAGACGTCCGGAGCGCACCGTGGAGCCGTGAGCGACACACCAGGCTCGCGTGCGAGGCGAGCGCGTCGTAGCTGCCGGTGGTGAGGCCCGAGCATGATGTCGGAGTGGCCGCCGATGTACTTGGTGGCGGCGTGGATGGAGATGTCGATGCCGAGGCGCGTGGGCGTCGAAGTAGCGCGGCGTGCCCCAGGTCGAGTCGCAGGCCACCGGGATGCCCCGTGGCGCGGCGATGGCGACGACCTCGCGGACGTCGATGAGGCGCATGGTCAGCGACGTCGGGACCTCGATGAAGATGAGGCTGGTGCGCTCGTCGACGAGTGTCGCCAGCTCCTCGGTGCGTGTCGAACCAGGCGATCTCGCAGCGTCCAGCGCAGCTCGCGCTCGGCGAAGCTGCGCGTGGGCTCGTAGACATCGCGTCTGGATGAGGATGCGAGCGCCGGGCGTGGCGTGCGCGGCGAGCGTGGCGGCGATGGCGGTCAGGCCGCTGGGCGTGGCGATGACAGGACTCGGCGCCGCACAGCTCGCGCCATGGCGGTCTGCAGCTCGAACGTCGTGCTGGTGCCGTAGATGCCGTAGCGCGGCGTCCTCGTAGGCGATGCCGGCGCGGGCCTCGCGCAGCTCGGCGAGCGAGTCGAAGAGGATCGTGGACGCACGGCTGAGCGGCGGGTTCACGGTCCGCTCGCGGGCGTGCCGACGTGCGGCCAAGATGAGCCAGCTTGGTGTCGAAACGGGTCATGCGCCAATGATGGCCCAAGCTGCCCGCCGGAGATGAACGCCCCGGACGCCGATCCGCCTCGACGCCGGCTCAGCGTGGGCTACTCCGCTGGCGACTGCGGGTGACACAGGCGCTGCTGGCGCCACGCTCTCGGCGGGGCCGGTGGGGCGAGGACTCTGAAGGCCAGGGCATCTGCCGCAGCGTCGCTTCCAGCAACTCCTGGTTCTGGGCCAGCACGATGTACAGCACCTCGCCCCAGGTGTACCAGACGAGCTGGAACTGCCCCCAATCAGAGGACCAGATCTCGCGCCCAAGGACGGTCGTGCGGTCCCGGCCGGGCTTGGCGCCCTGCCAACGGTACTGCTCCGGCGTCACCGAGGTCATGAGCAGATAGAACGAGGGGTCGAACTCAGCGAACAGGTCAGCCGGCACACCGTCGACCCATATCGCGCTTGCAGCCAAGGTCGGGATCTGATCGTGTCGGTCGCTCTTCTGCTCGATCGTCACGGCATTGGGGCCGAGGCCCCGCTCCACGAGCATGGGCTTCACCACCACGTCGTTGGCGAAGCCGGCCTCGTCGGCCACTCGCGCCTCTTCCGAGCTGGGTTGCAGCCGCACGGCCTGGACGACGTCGGGTAGTCCGAAGCCGAGCGCACCCCGATCCATCGGCGCATAGAGCACCTTCTCGCTGGGCTCTGCCGGAAGAGGCACGACGTTTCCTGTCGTGTTGGATCCGTTCTGGGCACAGGCGCTGATGACCAGGCTGAGTGTCATCGCGATGACCGGGACGCCAGCCCTCATGTCGTACCTCCTCCACCAGGGTCATGACGGTTCACCGTCCCGCGGGCGATGTCGACGGCCGCTGCAGCATCGGCGCAGATGTCGTTGTCGCTCGAAGAGCGCGGCGGCGCCGCCACGAAGCTCCAGATTGACGTCGTTCTCACACACGGTATTTCCGACGAGCATCGGCGCGGCGCCCTTGTCCAGCACGATGCCGACACCGTTGGAGCGGATCTCGTTGGTGTCCATGACCGCATCCGCTCCGGAGATCTCGACCCCCGTCTTGGCGGAGGTGACGAGGTTCCTGCGGACGTCGCCTGCTGCCTCGTCACCCACCCAGATCCCGAACTCACCGCCCGTGACCACGTTGTCGGCGATCTGCGGCGCTGATCCGGCCCCGCTCACGCGTATGCCATCGGTCTGCGCGTCGGCCAGGATGGTGTTCGACTCGAGGATCGGCGCAGCGCCTTCGGAGACGACGACGCTCATGCGTGGGCACTGACTGTATTCGATGCGGTTCTGTCGGATGAGCGGATCGGTGCCTTCGCCGCTGATGACCAGGCACGATCCGCGCACGGTGTTTCCCGTGAAGGTGGCAAGCGAGCCTTCGCCGATACCGACGAACGCCGTGATCAGGCTGTCACGCACCTCGGCGGTCGAGGCGTTCCCGATGGCCAGTCCCTCATGCGGGTCCGATGCGTTCTTGTTGCGCTGCTCGCCCACCGGGTCGATGACGACGTTGTCGAGTACCGGTGCACCGCCGTCGATGATGACGGCGGTGCCGATTTCCGCACCACGGATGGTCACGTTCGAGATGCGCGCATCGCTGCCGTCGAGGTAGAGGACGTATGTCCAACCTTGGACCAGGTCGTCGGAGAAGGGATAGGAGCGGGCCTGCGGCTCGTCGACGGCGCGGCTGCTTTCGGAGGGCATGAGGATGACCTGCTCGGGTCCGCCCTCACCGCGGATGCTGATGTCCTTGGTGATGGTGAGGCTGTCCGATACTCGCCGGGCTCGAGCGTGATGCGATCGCCGTCGACGGCGGCGTCCACGGCCGCGGCGAGCGTCCTGAAGTGAGCCTTCCCGTCGACTGCCACGATGATGTCTCGCCCATCCTCCACGGGTGGCGAGAGCACCAGGCTCGGTCTCGGTACTGGCGACGGGCTGGCTCCGGGCCCAGCGAGAAACGATGCCGACCAGGCCCCGCCGAGCGCCAGGGCGGCGATCAGCGCCAGTCCGGCCGCCATCACGAGGGCGGCCAGGGCCACCGTGGCAGAGACGGGCTTGCCACCGTCGCCACGCCAGCGGCACCCGGGCAGTGTCCCCGTTCGGCTGCGTCGTCGGGCCACAGGATGCGCTCGGGCCGAGGTCGTGCGCCGACAGGTCAAGGCCTTCCCGAGCGCGTCGCCTGAGCCACTCGAACCAGTGTCGGCGTGGCTGCCGCTGCGGCGGTGTCCGATGGAGCGCAGCGCCTCCTGGAGCGCTCGGTCCGGCTGGGGTACGCGATCGAGCTCGTCTCGCAGCCACGCCGCGACCTGCTCCGAGGCCCGCTCCGGGAACGGCTGACCGCTGTTCACTTGAGCACCCCCTGCATCTCACTGGTCGTTGACGTCCCGTTCGGCGGCCGGCTGTCGGCCTCGAGCGCCGCTCGCAGGGCAGGCCATGGCGCGATGGAACCGCGAGCGTACGGTTCCCGGTGGGATCTCGAGCACCTGCGCTACCGATTCGAGCGGCATGTCGAAGTAGTGGTGGAGCACGACCACCGCTCGATGCTCCGTCGAGAGCCGGCGAAAGCCCCGTTCCAGCTGGTCACGGTCAGCGATGGCCCGATATTCGTCCACCGCGACCGGCGGACGACTCGTCGCGGCCCAGGAGCTCCGGCAGATGGCGCCGCCTCCGTCGAGACTCCGCATAACAGGCACGCACGAGCAAGCGGTACGACCAGGCCTCGAAACGCGCCGGGTCCCGCAGCGTCGGCAGGTCACGCCAGATCGAGAGCAGCGCCTGCTGGACGGCGTCCTCGGCAAGCTGCGGGTCGCGCAGGATACCTACGGCCAGGGCGTTCATGCGTCGAGCACTCTCGGACGCGATCGTCGCGAAGGCTTGCTGGTCACCCCCCTGTGCCTTGACCACCACAGCGGTGTCCATACCCTTCGATGCTGGCCCTCCTCCGGCGCGCGGCCCCGTCAACCTGGATGGATGCGGTGCGGGCGTCGACATAAGGTTTGGGGCCTCGAGGGTGCCGGATCACTCCATCTTCGTCGTCACTCGCCTCGCGACGCCCCGCCCGGCACGAAGAAGGCTACCCACCAGCAGCCGCAGGCCGGGTCTCCGGCAGGCTCGTAGAGCTCCGTCGCGATGGTGGCCGGTTCCACCTGGCCGTGTGGCGCGATGGCCAGGTGGACCTCGGCGGCGAGCGGGTCCTCCAGCGGATACGTCGGGACCCCCGGCGGCATGTCCATCCGCTGTGGGTCGCCGATGGCGATCTCTCCCTTGAGCACGATCTGGCCGCCGCTGGCGCGATCGAGCTCGAAGGCTCCCCCGGAATGGTCGACTGACGTCACGTGGCCGGCGACACCGTAGATGCCCGCTCTGGCCGCTTGCGAGAAGTCTTCGGGGCCACAGCGGGGAGGCTCGGTCGACCCCACGCAAGCCTCTGGTCGGTTGAACACGAACGCCCACAGGGTGAAGGCCTCGGGCGATGCGCGGCGTGTCGGAGGCACATCCGCCGGGTAGACGTAGGTCCCGGGGACCGGGGTCGGCATGCTGATCTCGACTGCGATGCGGTCGCCGTAGCGCGTCAGGCGCGCATGCTCCGGGCGCAGCAGCGGCTCAGCGGAACCGACATGGTCGGTCGGGGCGTTTTCGACGTCGAACGCGATCTCGGACGCCGGTTGGGCGACGGACGCGGTCGATGACAGTGCGGCCATGCTGACGGCCAGGGTGAGGGACTGGATCGTCGTCCGGGTGCGGGTGCGCATGTCACTCCTCCGCCCCCCGAGGCGCCTCCTGGTGGCGCTGGCTTCGGCACCATCCTGCGCCTCTTGTGGCCCCGATGTCCACCGTTGGTGTTGCGTTATCGAGCGCGCATCAGGAAGGCAGCGAACGAAATCGGAGACATTCCCCGGGCTTCGGGACCCATACACGTTGACAGGCCCGGAGCGCATGGAGCTGACGCCGGCCACTCCCCGTGCAGGACCTGTCGACCACTCGACAGGGGGGTCCGACAAGGAGACCGACCATGAGGAAGATCCGATTCGCTGGGGTCGCGCTGCTGTCCCTTTCGCTGTCCATGCTCGCCAGCGGCGCTGCCGCGGAGGACATGACCAGCACCGCCGATGCGGCCGAGAACTTTCCCACCGAGGCGAGCGGCCTGGAGCTGCTGACGACCGAGAACGCCACCATCGAACGCACTGCCGATGGCGTCGCCATCAGCCTCAAGCTGATCACGCCCGAAGCCGGGACCTACACCTATCCCGACACCATCAAGCAGAAGAGACAGGCACAGCCCGAGGCCTTCACCGGTTGGGCCTTCGTGTTCAACCACCCGGAGCTCTGCGCGACACCTCATCAGTGCGGACCGGGCGACTTCAACGACCAGGTCAGGTTCGGCATCTACAACTTCGCTGGCACGACCAACCAGATCTCGCAGGCCAGCGGTGGCGACCTGCAGCTCAACGCAGCCAGCGACGGCTACGTGATGCTCGGCGGCGAGATCCGCGAAGGACAGCCGCAGATCGCCGGGATGCCCCCGGAGGTGGTCACCTTCCCGCTGGAGAACCCCATGGGTGCAGAGATCCACGCGGCCATCGCGCCCCACGGCCAGCTCGACCCCTCGCGACTTCCGGGCGAGCTGTACAGCCCGACAGGTGACCCCACCTGTGGCTGTTGGTGGGTTGCGATCTTCAATGCACCGGAGTCCGCGACGGCCTCTGTCGCTCAGTGACCGAGCCTCCTCCAGATCGACCTGCCCTCGGGCGGGTCAGCGCTCGGCCGGGGGCAGCCTCCTCCGCTCCCGGTCGAGCGTGCAGCCACAACGCCCAAGGAGTTGATGATGTATCAGCGTTCGCGCCTGATGGGACTCGTCTTGGCCGCCGTCCTCGTCGTGCCCGGCACGATGGCTGCGGCCGCCACCGACGAGCAGCCCATCTTCACCCCCAACCCTCGCCCTCACAGTGTCGTCATCGACTGGGTCGACGCGATGCTCGAGGCCATCGAACGGAACCCGCCAGCGCCGACCGCTACGACCTGGCGGATGTGGGTCGTGCTCTCGTCGGTCTACGACGCGTGGGCCGCCTTCGACGACATGGCCGTGGCCACTGCCTCGGGCAGCGATCTCAAGCGACCAGCGCCCGAGCGCACGGCTGCCAACAAGGACCTCGCAGTCAGCTATGCCGCATACAACGCGCTGACCTATGTCTTCCCCGCACAGACGCCGATCTTCGACGAGGTCCTGGCCTACCTCGGGCTTCCCCGCGACACCTCCGTCGACCCGCGCACGCCGCAAGGCATCGGAAACCTGGCGGCCGAGTCCTGCATCCGGACTCGTCTGACCGATGGTTCGAACGCCGGCACGTTCCAGGACACGACCTCGGCCGCCTGGCCCGAACCGTATGCAGCGGTCGCCTGCCCTCGACCCCAACCACTGGGTGCCACTGCATGTCCCGACAGGGCAGCTGGTCGACTCACACGGCACACCCATCTGGTCGGAGAACGACCCGGACAGCTTCACACTTCAGACCTTCGTGACACCGCACTGGGGAGCCGTGACGCCCTTCGCGCTCCCCTCGGGGGACGCGCTGCGTCCGCCCGCTCCTCCCCAGCTGGGCTCGGACGAGCCATATACCGACGCCCTCGGCCAGGTGATGAGCAACGACGAGGCGTACCGTCGCCAAGCGGACGAGATCCTCCGCTACAGCGGCGGATTGACCGATCGGCAGAAGGTCATCGCCGAGTTCTGGGCCGACGGGCCCCACACGTGGACTCCACCCGGGCACTGGGTGCAGTTGGCTATCGGCGTGTCGCTGCGTGACCACCATGGCACTGACGACGACGCACGCATGTTCATGGCCCTGTCGGGTGCGCTGCTCGATGCCGGTATCGCTGCCTGGGACGCGAAGCGCGCCTACGACTATGTCCGCCCTGCCACAGCCATCCCCTACCTTCATGCGGGCGAGCTGGTCAAGGCCTGGGGTGGACCTGACCAGGGCACGCAGCTCATCGACGGCTCGCAATGGCGACCGTATCAGTCGGCGACCTTCGTCACGCCACCGTTCGCCGAGTACGTCTCCGGCCACAGCACGTTCAGTCGCGCGGCAGCCGAGGTGCTCACCGCCTTCACGGGCTCGGAGCTGATGTTCGACGGCACGACACGCCTCGGCCGCGACTATGACGGCGACGGAGCAGAGGACTACCTCGGCCAGCACATCGCGGTGCCCGGCAGCATGACGTTCGAACGCGGGCCATCCGCCACCGTCACGCTTCGCTGGCGCACGTTTCGCGATGCGTCAGCGGCAGGCGGCGCATATCTCGGCGCTACGGCGGCATCCATTTCCAGGATGCCGATCTCCGCGGCCGCGAGATGGGCAGGATCGCAGGACAGCGAGCCTTCGCTCGTCGCCCGCGCGATGTGGGGGCCGGACTGGGCTGCCTGCTTCCTGAACGGCAGCGTGCTGATCGACCTCTCGTCGTGGCCGAGCGTTTGACCGCGGGCCGCTGCGGTCGCAACATCCGGCCATGGATGAAGACCGGCCCGACCGACGACGCAGGACCCAGTGGCCGAGGGGCCGGGCCGCGTCGACGAGATCGCGTTCCTCGCCGACGTCGCCCATCTGGCGGCCACAGCGCGGACGTGGGACGACCTCATGGGCACCGTCATCGACCGCGCCCGGGCGGCATCGCGGGCCGACGTCTGTTCGCTCTACCTCGTCGACCGCGACGGCAGTGGGCTGACGCTCGCTGCCACCAACGGCCTGGACCAGGATGCCGTGGGCGTGGCGCGCCTGCAGATGGGCCAGGGCATCACCGGCCAGGCGGCGCAGGCACTGTCGACCATCGTCAGTCCCGACGTCCATGCCGACGACCGCTTCGCCTGGATCCGTGGTGTCGACGAGGTGCGTTTCACCTCCATGTGCTCGGTGCCGCTCGTCTGGGAGGAGCAGGTGGTGGGCGTGCTCAACGTGCAGACGGCCGAGCACCGTGACTTCAGCGCCGCCGACATCGGCTTCCTCGAAGCGCTGGCCGGCCTGCTGGCGGGGATGGTGGAGAAGAGCCGCCTGCACGCGGAGGCGGAGGCCCAGCTGGAGCAGCTGCGCGCCATCGACGAGGCGCGGGCCAAGCTCGTGGCCGTCGTCACGCACTCGCTGCGGACCCCGCTCGCCGTCGTGCGCGCCTACGTCGAGCTGCTGGGCAACGAGGCCCGCTCGCGCGGCAGCGGCGAGGCCAGCGGCTGGGAGCACGAGGCGCTGACCCAGGTCGATCGTCTCGACGAGACCGTCGACGACATCCTCGAGAGCCTGCGCGTGATGCCGGCAGGCGCCCGCTGAGCTGGTGCCGCTGGACCTCGCTGCGGAGGTGTCGCACGTGCTGGCCGAGCTCTCGCCGGTGCTCCGCGGACGGGCCCTGCGCTCAGCCTTCCGCGACGAGCCGCTCGTGGGGCTCGGCTCCGCCGCCATGCTGCGCCAGCTGCTCGGCTACCTGCTGGAGAACGCCTCCAAGTACGCTCCTCCGCGCGGCGACATCGACGTCTATGGCTGGCGGGACGCGGACTGCGCCTACATCGCGGTCACCGATGACGGTCCCGGCATCCCCGATGCCTGGCGCGAGCGCATCTTCGAGCCCTTCGTGCGCCTGGACGACTCGCCCCGTGGGGCCGGCATCGGGCTCTTCGCCGCGCGTCGTCTGGCTCGCTCGATGGATGGAGAGCTGACGGTCGAGCCGCGTGAGCCCTACGGCTCGCAGTTCGTGCTGCGCCTCAAGTACGTGGGCTCCGCCCGCTAGGACGGGGCATCCGCCCGGTGGTCGCCGCCGCACGAGCCGAAGGCCCGCGAGTTGGGAGCCTCGCGGGCCTTCGGAGTGGGTTCGTGTCGCACCGCGCGGGCGGCCGCCACGACTGCGTCAAGAGGACTGGCTCCGCCAATGGCTGGAGCATCCTCGCCGGCCCCTGGCCGGCAGGGTCGCTACGCGGGCTCGGCCTCCGTGGTCGGCGCCGCTCGCCACGGCCGCCTCGATGGGCGCCGCGATGGCGCCGGTGCTGGTGCCGGCCCAGGGCACGTAGGCGGTCTCGCCGTGGACCGCGACATCGAGCCCGGCTTCCTCGTCGGCCTCGTTGACCCGCAGGCCGATGGCGAGGTCGATGACCTTGATGATGATGAAGGTCATCACGCTGGCGAAGACGACGGTGAAGGCGACGGCCACGATCTGGACGAAGCAGCTGCTCGGCGTTGCCCTCGACGAGGCCGGCGACCCCGCCGATGGCAGCGACCGCGAAGATGCCGGTCCCGACGGCGCCCCAGATGCCGCCGACGCCGTGGACGGCGAAGACGTCGAGGGAGTCGTCGATGGCCAGGCGCTCGCGCAGCAGGGTGACGCCGAAGCAGACCGCACCGGCCACCAGGCCCAGGACCAGCGCGCCACCGACGGTGACGAAGCCGGCAGCCGGCGTGATGGCGACCAGGCCGGCCACGGCACCGGCGGCAGCCCCGACGACGCTGACCTTGCGGCCCTTGAGGTAGGAGGCGCCGACCCAGGTGAGGGTACCGGCCGCGGCGGAGACGGTGGTGACCATCAGCGCCTGCGCGGCGAGACCGTCAGCCGCCAGCGCCGAGCCGGCGTTGAAGCCGAACCAGCCGAACCACAGCAGGCCGGCGCCCAGGACGGTCATGGGCACGTCGTGCGGCTCCACGTGGTGGCCGGCGACGCGCCGACCCATGACCAGTGCGACCACCAGGGCGGAGACGCCGGAGGCGATGTGGACGACGGTGCCACCGGCGAAGTCGAGCGCGCCGTTCTCGCCGAGCGTCGAGAGCAGGCCGCCGCCCCAGACCATGTGGGCCATGGGGGAGTAGACCAGCAGCGACCAGGCGATGGTGAAGACGACGAACGCGGCGAAGCGCTTGCGCTCGGCGAAGGCGCCGCTGATGAGCGCCGGGGTGATGGCGGCGAACATCATCTGGAACGTGGCGAAGAGCACGAACGGGATGGTGCTGCCCTCCTGCGGCTCCATGCCGACGCCGTTGAAGAAGAGGTACTGGAGCGGGTCGCCGACGATGCCCAGGTCGCCGATCGACGCGCCGAAGGCGAGGCTGAAGCCGACGATGACCCAGACGACGGTCACGATGGCCAGGCCGAAGAAGCTGTGCATGATCGTGGACAGCACGTTCTTGGCGCGCACCAGGCCGCCGTAGAAGAGCGCCAGGCCCGGCAGCATCAGCATCACCAATGCTGTCGACATCAAGAGCCAGGCGGTATTGCCAGTGTCGATCATCGAATAGGTCCCTCCTGCGACCGCGGTCGCGCTCGACGGCGCGCGGGGCATCTGCGCCCGTCACCAGTTGCCGCACACGCTACGAAGCGAGGAGGTGGTTGTCAGCGTCGGCGCGGTCGGGAAGTGGTGGCTCGGTGGTAGACGTTCGGTAGCGGCACGGTGACATCGGGCGACGCTCGCCGCCGCGCGGTGGGGTCGTGTCGAGGGGCTGAGACCGCCCGGTCTCCGCTAGGCGTCCAGGCGATAGCCCACGCCGCGGACGGCGACCGGTACGGGGGCACCCGCGGTGATGAGCTTCTCTCGCAGCCGCGCCAGGTGCGGCTTCAGCCAGAGCGGGTCGGGATCCGGGACATCGGGCCAACCGGCGGCCAGCAGCTCGTCGTGGGGCACGACCTCGCCCAGCCGCTCCACCATCGCCCGCAGCAGCCGGAACTCGGTCACCGTCGTGGGCAGGGGAGTGCCCTGCCAGCGGATCTCGTGACGGCGCCGGTCGAGCTCGTAGCCGGAGGGGTCGCCGCGTCCGCGGTCACCCGCGGCTGCCGCTCGCCCGTCGTGAGACCGCGCGCACGCGTGCCAGCAGCTCGTCGGCACGGAACGGCTTGCGCACGTAGTCGTCGGCGCCCAGGTCCAGCAGGTCCACGGTGGCGGCGTGGTCGCGCTCGCCCGACACGACGATGATGGGAACGTCGCTGACCTCGCGGATGCGCTTGCACACGGTCGCGCCGTCCATGCCCGGCATCGCCAGGTCCAGCAGCACCAGGTCGGGCTCGTCGTCGCGGAAGCGGCGGAGCGCCTCGTCGCCGTCGTAGGCAGCGATGATGCGATGGCCGGCCTGACCGAGCAGCGCACCCAGCGCCCCCACCATCGCCGGCTCGTCGTCCACCACCAGGATCTTCAGCGGCTCGCTCGTGCGGCCGCTCTCCAGCCTCGTCGCCCAGCATGGTCATCGTGCATATCCTCTCATCGCGACGGCCGCCCGCAGCGACTCGAACCGCTCGAGCCAGGCCTCCAGCCGGGCCTCGTCGGCGAACAGGACGAGGAGGGTGTTGTCGCCGGCCAGCGTGCCTTCCTGGTCGGTGAAGGTCGATTCGTCGATGGCCTGGCCGATGGCGTTGGCGACCCCGGCCTCGGACACCAGCAACAGCGTCAGGCCCGAGCGGCCCACCTGGATGGGGTAGTCGGCCAGGACACGACGCAGACGCTCGTCGCTGGCCGATGCGGGCCAGCGGAGACAGGTCGCCCGGCCAGGCGTAGACGTGACCCCCGTCGTGCGCCACCTTCACCAGCCCCAGCTCGGCGATGTCGCGGCTGACGGTGGCCTGGGTGACCTCGAAGCCACGCTCGGCGAGCCGGTCGACCAGCTCATGCTGGCTGGCGATCGCGCCCGGTGGCGACCAGGTCGCGCAGCAGTCGCTGGCGCTCGCGCTTCAGCGCACGCGACGCGGCCGGTTGCCGAGGGCGAGGTTGCGGTCCCATTCGCGCACAGATGATACATCGATAGCGCATGACTATGCACTCTTCAGCGTGGCACTGACGAGTATGCAACACCGACGTGCATACTATGAGTATCGCACTTGCACTTTCGCCGCAGGTCCGGCATCATCCGCCGCGATGGAACCTCTCGGTACTCGCATGGCGATGCCCGAGGCCCCGCCGGGATCGGTCGGGGTCTGAGTCGGGGCGCGCACGAGCAGCTCGACATCAGGCCGGATCCCCGGGGCCGCGACCATGCGAACGAAGGTCGCGGCCTTCGTGATTCCTGAGCACTCACGGCCCCTACCGGCCGCTCATCGATCGAGAGGATCCCCCGATGACGCAGATCGCCCTCCGCCCCCAGCCCCTTGCCTCCGACCCGGCCGTGCCGGGCCACCTCCTCGGCGCCGAGTTCGTCCCCGGCTACACCGGCCTCCGCTGCCGCGCGTGCGGCACCGGGGGCTCCGAGGGCGCCGTCTTCGTCTGTCACCGCTGCTTCGGCCCACTCGAGCCGGTGTACGACCTCGAGGGCATCCGTGACCGCCTGAGCCGGGAGGTGCTCGATGCCCGCGAGGCTACGATCTGGCGCTACGCCGAGCTGCTGCCCGTCACCGAGCTGCCCCACGCGGGCCTGCCGGTGGGCCAGTCGCCGCTGATCGATGCGCCGCGCCTTGCCGCCCGACTGGGACTGGACAAGCTGTGGGTCAAGGACGACTCGCGCAATCCCACACTCTCCTTCAAGGACCGGCCCGTGGCCGTGGCTGCCGCCCGCGCTGCCGGATGGGGCTACCACACGCTCGCCTGCGCCTCCACCGGCAACCTCTCCGCCGCCGTCGCTGCGGCCGCCGCGGTGCACGGGCTGCGTGCCGTCGTCTTCATCCCGGCCGACCTCGAGCCAGCGAAGATCGCGCAGGCACAGGCGCTCGGCGCCACGGTCGTGCGCGTCGATGGACCCTACGACGACGTCAACCGCCTGTGCCTGGAGCTGACCGGTGAGCTCGACGGCTGGGCCGTGCTCAACGTGAACCTGCGTCCCTTCTACGCCGAGGGCTCCAAGACCATCGCCTTCGAGATCGCGCAGCAGCTGGGCTGGCGGGCGCCCGACGCACTGGTGGCGCCGCTGGCGTCGGGCTCGATGTACACCAAGCTGGCTCGTGCCTTCGCTGAGCTGGTCGACGTGGGCCTGCTGGAGTCCGCAGCAGTGCGCTACTTCGGTGGCCAGGCCAACGGCTGCGCTCCCATCGCCGAGGCCTACGCTGCGGGCACGGACATCGTGCGGCCGGTGGAGAGGCCCGACACCATCGTGCGCTCACTGTCTATCGGGTCACCCGCGGACGGAGGCTATGCCCTCAAGCAGGCTCGCGACAGCGACGCCGCCATCCTGGGCGTGTCCGACGAGGAGACTGTCGCCGCCATCCGCCTGCTGGCCGAGACCACGGGCATCCTGACCGAGACGGCCGGCGGCGTGACGCTCGCGGCGCTGCGCCGGGCACTCGCCGAGGACCGCATCCGCCGCGACGAGGAGACGGTCCTGGTCATCACCGGAAACGGCCTCAAGACGCTCGACGTGCTGGCCGGCGATGCCGGCGCAGCGCTCCCGGAGCCCATCGCGCCGAGCTTCGATGCGTTCGAGGCGTGGTGGGGCTCGACGCAGCAGGAGGTGGCCGCGTGAGGCCGACGGGCATGGCCTGATGCCGCTCGCGGCGCCATCGCCGAGGATCCCAGCCCGGGTTCCCAGAGGTGCTCCGCCACGCCCCGACGCGCTGACGGCCCGGGAGGTTCGACTTGACGTGACTGGGCCGAGCCGTCAGACTCCGCCCCCGATGACACACCTGCACGTTCTCAAGCCGAAGCGGATGCGGCCCTGCCTGGAGGCACGGGCCTAGACGGCTTCGGTTCGGAACGACCGACTCGGGGCCGCTGGGCAAGGCTCCGAGGGCCGCAGACACCGATCGAGGTGACTGCGGTCTTTTTGTTTGCTCGGAGCTCCCCGCCGGTCCCGCCGCCAACGAGGAACCAGACACACGATGCGAGCACTCATCACCGGCAGCGGCAACATGGGCCGCGCCATCGCCGCCGGCCTGGACGCGCGCGGCGACGAGGTCGTGGCCATGGCCGGCCGCGAGAGCGGCTATCCCAGCGCCGCCGATATCGGCCCCGTGGACGTGACCTTCGAGTTCAGCCACGACTCCACGCTGCTGACGCACGTCGACCTCGCGCTCGACGCCGGCTGCCGGGCGCTGGTCATCGGCACCACCGGCTGGAGCGCGGACGACGAGCTGGGCCGAGCCCTCAGCACCCGCCTCGAGGATGCCGGTGCGGCCGCCGTCGTCGCTCCCACGTTCAGCCTCGGCGCCGTGCTGTTCGGCGATATCGCCGAGTACGCTGCCGGGCTCTTCGGCAGCTTCGCCGACTACGATCCATACCTCTTCGAGCAGCACCGGTCGGCCAAGGCCGATCGCCCGTCAGGAACCGCGCTGGCCGTCGCCCAGCGGCTGCTCCCGCATCTCCAGGGCAAGCGCGAGGCGCGCCTGGCCACGGGGTCGGGCGCGCCGGACCCAGACGTGCTGGAGGTGGTGGCACTGCGAGCCGGCAGCCACCCGGGCATGCACACCGTCGGCTTCGACGGCCCCGGGGAGTCGCTCGAGATCCGCATCGCGGCACGTGACCGCTCGGCCTACGTGGCCGGAGCTCTCCTGGCGGCAGATACGCTCATCGCCGAGCCCGGCCGCCGCGGTATCACCTCGTTCAGCAGCCTGGTCCGCGAGCGGACCGCGCGACACTGACTGACTCCGAACAGACCGAAAGGAACACCACGATCATGACCCCCAATCTCACCCTGCGAGGCGCGCTTACCGCCCTCGTCACGCCCATGACCACGAGCGGCGCGCTCGACGAGCCCACGCTGGTCCGGATGGTCGAGCGCCAGATCGACGCCGGCATCAACGGCCTTGTGCCCGTGGGCACGACCGGCGAGTCGCCGACCCTCAGCGCCGAGGAGGACCAGCGCGTCATCGAGCTCACCGTCGAGACGGTCCGCCGCCGCGGCGTTGCCGACACCACGCCCGTCGTGGCCGGCACTGGCTCCAACGTGACCCAGCACGCCATCGACTACACGCGCCGCGCCGCCGACCTTGGGGCCGACGCGGCCTTGGTGGTCTCGCCCTACTACAACAAGCCCGACCAGCGCATGCTCGAGGCGCACTACCGTGCCATCGCCGACGAGGGCGGCCTGCCGATCGTCGTCTACAACGTGCCCGGTCGCACCGGCTCCAACGTCAACGCCGACACGCTGCTGCGCCTCGCGGAGCATCCGCGCATCGTGGCCGTCAAGGAGGCCTCGGCCAACATGGAGCAGATCATGACCATCACGCGCGACCGACCGGAGGGGTTCGCCGTGCTCTCGGGTGACGACAGCTGGACCCTGCCCATCCTCGGGGTCGGCGGCGATGGCGTCATCTCGGTCGCCTCCAACGAGGTGCCGCAGGTGATGGTGGAGCTGTGTGCCGCGGCCCTCGCCGGCGACTGGGATACGGCCCGCGCCATCCACATGCGCTACCTGGACCTCTTCCGCGCCAACTTCCTCACCTCCAACCCGGTCCCGGTGAAGGCCGCGATGGCGGAGATGGGCCTGATGGAGGACGTCCTGCGCGCGCCGCTCCTGCCGCTCGACGATGCCAACCGTGCGCGCCTGCGCGACGTGCTGGGCGCCCTGGGGTTGCTCGGGTCGGTCGGCGAGGCAGCCGCGTGACGCCCGTCGAGGAGTCCGACCCGGCCTCCACCCTCGAGTCGAGGATCCTCGCCCTCGACGCGGCCTGGTCCGGCTCGCCTGAGCCGGCTCCCGAGCTGGTCGCGGAGGCGCGTGCGGCGGTGGCCGAGCTGGTCACCGCACTCGAGGCCGGCGACGTGCGCGCCGCCAGTCCCGATCCCGCCGTCGCCGACGGCTGGCGCGTGCACGCCTGGGTCAAGACCGGCATCCTGCTGGGCTTCCGCCTGCCGGGCATGACCGAGTACCGCGACGGCCCCATCCTCAGCGCCCGCGACAAGGCCGCCTACGGCGTGCTCGACCTGCTCGCGAGCGAGGGCTCGCGCGCGGCTTCGGCTGCCGGCGCGCCCTGGCGCGTAGTGCCGGGCGGTACGTCCGTGCGCAGCGGGGTGCACCTCGATCCGGGTGTCACCATCATGCCTCCGGCCTACGCCAACATCGGCGCCTGGGTCGGGCGCGGCTCGATGCTCGACTCCCACGTGCTCGTGGGCTCCTGCGCGCAGGTCGGGCGCAACGTCCACCTGTCGGCCGCGGTCCAGGTCGGGGGCGTGCTGGAACCGGCCGGCGCTCGCCCGGTCATCGTCGAGGACGGTGCCTTCGTCGGTGGCGGTGCCGGGCTCTACGAGGGCGTCACCGTCGGGCGTGGCGCCGTCATCGCGGCCGGCACCATCATCACCGGTCAGAGCCGGCTGTTCGACCTGGTCACGGAGCGTGAGCTGCGGGGCACGCCCGAGGTCCCCGCTGGTCGTGCCCGCGGGGGCCGTGGTCGTGCCGGGCGCTCGTCCGGCCACGTCCGCGTGGGCCCGCGAGCGCGGTATCTCCGTGACCATGCCGCTCATCGTCAAGTATCGCGACGCGGGCACGGACGCTCGTGTCGCGCTGGAGGACGCACTGCGGTGACGGCCGGGCCGGCCGCAGAGGCGATCATCGAGGTCGGTGGCAACGTCGCCGGGCACGAGCCCGAGGCACTGGTCGCCCGCTTCGGCAGCCCGCTCTACGTCTACGACGCCGGCGTGGTTCGCGCGCGAGCGTCGGCCCTGCGGACAGCCCTCCCGGACCAGGTCGACATCGCCTTCGCCGTCAAGGCCAACTCGTCGCCTGCGCTGCTCGCCAGCCTGTGCGCTGCCGGCCTTGGCGCCGACGTGGCGTCCGGCGGTGAGCTGCGGGCGGTGCTGCGTGCCGGCTTCGCCCCGGCGGACGTGGTCTTCACCGGTCCCGGCAAGACCGATGCCGAGCTGGAGGCAGCGCTGCGGGCCGGTGTGGGCGCGCTGACCATCGAGTCGCTCGACGAGCTCGACGTGGTCATCGCGATGGCCGCCCTGGCGCAGCCCGGGCAGGCGCTGATGCTGCGCCTGGCCACGGGCGGCGACGGCGAAGGCACGCCCATCATCGGCGCTCCCGGCAACGTCAAGTTCGGTCTCACCGACGCGGAAGCGCTGCGAGGCCCTGAGCCGGCTGCGAGCCGCCTCGATGCTGGCGCCGGAGGGCCCCTTCCGGTTGCGTGGCTTCCACGCCTTCGGGGCTTCCAACGTGCTCGATGCCGCGATCCTCGTCGAGGGCGCGGCCGAGCTGGCCCGCCGCGCGGAGCGGATCGCCTGCGCCCTTCGGGCTCGACGTGGAGCTGCTCGACGCTGGCGGCGGGCTGGGCATCCCCTATGCCGTGGCCGACGCGGCGCTCGACATCGCAGCGCTGGGGGAGGGGCTGGCGCTGGAGCTGGCGTCCTGGGCGGGCCGCGCCGGGCTGCGCCGCGCGCGCCTGCTGCTGGAGCCCGGCCGCTGGCTGACCGGTCCGGCGGGCACGTATCTCTGCCGGGTGGTCCGCACCAAGGAGCGCGGCGGTCGGCACGTGGCCATCAGCGACGGCGGCATCCATCACCTGCTGCGCCCCCGCCTGGTGGGCCAGGATCATCGGGTCGTGGCCGTCGGTGCCGCCGCGGGGCGGCCGCTCGATGCGCGCGTCGACCTGGTCGGACCGCTGTGCACCGGCATCGACATCCTGGCCTCTGCGGTCGCGGCACCGGCGCCACGCGCCGGTGACCTCTACGCGGTGCTCGATGCCGGCGCCTACGGCTACAGCGAGTCGATGCCGCTCTTCCTCAGCCATCCCGTGCCCGCGGAGGTGGTGGTCGACGGGGCGCACATCGCGGTCTCACGCGAGCGGGTCGAACCGGCGTAGCGTCGGCCTCGCGGGCCCCGGCCGGTCTCAGTCGGCGATGCCGAGGCGCACGGCATTGGCCCTGAGCTCGGCGTGCACCCGCGCCGGCGCCGTGCCGCCGATGACATCGGGCGGGCCAGCGCGTTCTCCAGGCAGGCCGCCGTCCGCAACCCGGCGCCGACCTCCGGGTCTGACGCGGCGCCGCGCGCCACGGGATCGGCCGACTCGGCGAGCACGGCGGCGATGTCGCTGTCGGACAGCTCGGTCAGCTCGACGCCGGCTGCCTCGGCCCGCGCCACCAGGGCGCCGACGATGTGGTGTCCCTCGCGGAAGGGCACGCCCAGCTCGACGAGCGCATCGGCCACGGCGGTCGCGGTGGTGTAGCCCGAGCGTGGCCGCCGCCAGCATGCGTGCCTCGTCCACGTGCAGCGTGGCCACCATGCCGGCCATGACGTCGAGCGACGACTCCAGCACCGCCAGCGCATCGACCAGCGGCGGCTTGTCCTCCTGCAGGTCACGCTGATAGCCACCAGGAAGGCCCTTCAGCATCGTCAGCGCCGGCGACCAGGTGCCCGCTGACACGCGCGGTCCGTCCGCGGATGAGCTCGGCCGCGTCGGGATTGCGCTTGTTGGGCATCATCGATGAGCCCGTCGACCAGGCATCTGCTGGACGCACGAAGCCGAAGTTCGGGTTGCTCCACCACACGATCTCCTCGGCCAGGCGTGAGAGGTGCGCCATCGCCAGCGCGGCTGCGCTGATGGTCTCCACCACCGGGTCGCGGTCGCCCACCGCGTCGATGGAGTTGCGCGTGACGCCGGAGAAGCCCAGCGCCTCGGCCGTCGCCGCGCGGTCGAGCGGGAAGCCGGCACCGGCCAGGGCGCCCGACCCGAGGGGTGACTGCGAGGCCCGCCCCAGCGCGTCGGAGAAGCGCCCGCGATCGCGCTCCAGCATCTCCACGTAGGCCAGCAGGTGATGGGCGAAGAGGACCGGCTGTGCCGGCTGCACGTGCGTGTGGCCGGGCATGACCGCGTCGCGGTGCGCCAGGCCCAGGCCGACCAGGGCCCGTTCCAGCCCGATGATGGCGGCGTGGATGTCGCCGATGCGGCGACGCAGGTAGAGCCGCAGGTCGGTGGCCACCTGGTCGTTGCGTGAGCGGCCGGTGTGCAGCTTGCCGCCCACGGGACCGACGCGCTCCGTCAGCGCCATCTCCACGTTCATGTGGATGTCTTCGTGAGCGGGGTCCCATTCGATGCTGCCGCTGCGCACATCGGCCTCGATCGAACGCAGCCCGTCGCGGATGGACTCGGCTTCCGCGGCGGTCAGCAGGCCGGCACGCGCCAGGCCCTCGACATGCGCGATGGAGCCGGCGATGTCCTCGAGTGCCAGCTCGACATCGACCTCGATGGAACGCCCGAAGGCGGCCGCGTCGGCATCCGGCCGGCTGCTGAAGCGCCCGCCCCAGGCCTTCATGCGCTAGGCCTTGGCGTCGGCCAGCTCGACCGGTAGCTCGCCCAGCATGGGCTCGGTCCAGGTCCAGGCCGACTCGTGCCGCGCCGCCTCGGTGCGCAGGGGCAGGCCGAAGATCTTGATGAAGCCGACCGAAGCGGCGTGGTCGTAGGCATCGTCGGCATCGTAGGTGGCCAGGGTGCGGTCGTACAGCGAATCGTCGCTGCGGCGGCCCACCACGTAGGCATTGCCGTGGTCGAGGCGCATGCGCACCTGGCCGTTGACGACGCGCTGGCTGGAGCTCACGTATTCGCGCAGGTCGCGGTGGAGGGCACTGAACCAGATGCCGTCGTAGGTCGCCTGTGCTGTCTCGTCGGCGACCAGTCGGTTGAAGCGCAGCTGCTCCTTCGACAGGGTCAGGCCCTCGAGCGCCGCATGCGCGGTATGCAGGATGGTCGCGGCCGGAGCCTCGTAGATCTCGCGGCTCTTGATGCCCACGAGTCGGTCCTCGACATGGTCGATGCGACCGATGCCGTGCTTGCCGCCCAGCTCGTGCACGCGCCGCACCAGCTCGACGGGCGCGACCACCTCGCCGTCGAGCGTGACCGGCACGCCGCCCTCGAAGCCGATGGTCAGCTCGGTGGGGATGTCGGGTGCATCGCCAGGGGCCACGGTCCACTCGTAGGCGTCCGGCGGCGGCGTGGCCCAGGGATCCTCCAGGACGCCGGTCTCGCAGGAGCGGCCCCACAGGTTGACATCGATGGAGTAGGGCGATTCGCGGGTGATGGGGATCTGGATGCCGCGCTCGATGGCGTAGCTGATCTCCTCGTCACGCGAGAGGCCCATGCCCACGCGCATGGGCGCCACGACCTCCAGCTTCGGGTCGAGGGCGTGGACGGCGACGTCGAAGCGCACCTGGTCGTTGCCCTTGCCGGTGCAGCCGTGGGCCACCGCATCGCAGCGCTCGCGGTCGGCGACCTCCACCAGCAGCTGCGCGATGAGCGGTCGAGCCAGCGCCGTCGCCAGGGGATAGACACCCTGGTAGAGCGCGTTGGCCTGCAGGCTGGGCCACACGAACTGGCGGATGAAGCGATCGCGGCCGTCGACGACGTAGGCGCGGCTGGCGCCGGAGGCCAGGGCACGCTCGGCGACACTGTCACGCAGGGAATCGCCGCCGAGGTCGACCGTCAGGGTCACGACCTCTGCGCCGTACTGCTCCTTGAGCCAGGCCACCGCGACCGACGTATCCAGCCCGCCAGAGTAGGCGAGCACGACCTTCTTCACCCTGTACCTCCGGACACTGTCGTTGACGAGCGAGCGTTCTGGGGGCTCGCGCAGTGGCGGCTCTCTGGCCTGCATTAACATGCGCGTGCGGCCTTCATTCTTGCATAGTCATGCAGTACTTGCACGACCCGGCCGCGATACGCAGGCTGCTCCGGGTGCGGTCAGGTGCGGTCCGCGTCCGAGACCGGGGGTGCAGAGCCCGTCCTCCCGGGCGGTGCGCGCAGGCACAGTCCTGCCGGTGGCTAGCAGCATCGAGCCACTACCCGACGACCGCCGCCCGAGGTTGACTGGGGCCCAGCCCAGGTAGGGAGAACCCATGTCCACCCCCAAGTCTGTGCGTAACCATCCATTGACGCGATCGACCGACGCGCCCCGCTCGGTTCGCTGGCGCCTGTGGGCGGCGATGCTCGCGCTGGCGCTCGTGCCCACGGCAGCCGGCATCTACCTGACGACGTCCCTGCTCGACTCCGGTCGGAGCCGGCAGCCGTCGCCGACCATGCACGGCAAGCCTCAGTGGCGGCGGCCAGCCTGCTCTCGCGACAGCAGGCCATCGAGTCGCGGCTGCTCCTGGCGGCTGCTGATGCGGATGCCGCGACGCTTCTCAACGGCATCGATGGCGCCGGCCGAGCGAGCGGTCGCGTCGCGCCTCTTCAGCGTGCTCCAGGGTGGTGACGGCCCGGCCGTCCGGGGGGCCTGCATCACACGGGCAAGGGACGGCCGCAGCACCGTCCTGGCCGAGGACGCCGGGTCGGACGCCGGCTCCGCCTGCGCCGACGGCTCCCTTCAGCGACGTGCCATCGTGGCCGTGACCGACAGCGTCACGACGGCGCCGGCGGCCGCCGATGGCAACCAGCGCCTCCTCCTCGCTACACCACTGCGCTCCGTCAGCGGGCGCAACAGCGGCGTCATCTCCGCAGAGATCGACGTCGCGGCACTGTTCGACCGGGCCCCCTGCCGGCAGGCGACGCGGTGACCTCGATGCTCGTGGACATGGGTTCATCTGAGGTCGTGACGTCATCCCCGCTGGTGACGGACCCGGTCGACGGTGCTGTCGCAGCCTTCGTCACACCCGAGACCATCGCAGCCCACATCGAGGGCATCGTCGGCGCGCATGAGGGCACGGACAGCGACCTCGCCCAGATCGGGCTGGCCTCGACGATCGTGCCGCTGTGGAGCAACGGCGACGGCTCACAGATGGGACTGGTCCAGCTCTGGGCGAACGGCCCCGCACCGATGCCGTTCGAAGTGCGGCTGGCGATGCTGGCGTTGCTGGCAGGCGCCATCGTGTCTGTCATCGTGCTGGTGCGCTACATCATTCGCCCCTTCGAGAAGATGGCCGTTTCGCGCGACGAGCTGCAGGTGCTCTACCACGAGGCTCGCGAGGACTCGCTCGCCGACGGCCTCACCGGCCTGGGCAACCACCGCGCCTTCCAGGAGGAGCTGGCGCGACAGGTCGCGGTCCACGAGGAGCGCGGCGTCACGTTCAGCCTGGTGCTGCTCGACCTCGACGACCTCAAGGTGGTCAACGACCGCGAGGGACACGTGGCCGGCGACGACATGTTGCGCTCGATGGCGCGCCGCATGCGCGAGTTGGCTCGCGCCAACGACCGCCTCTTCCGCACCGGCGGTGACGAGTTCGCCATCATCCTGCCCGCCGCCGACATCGAGGACGCCGTCACCGTGGCCAGCCGCATCCTGCACTTCTGCAAGCGGCCCACCGACGCGGACCGGCCATTCGCCTTCTCCAGCGGCGTCTCCGGCGTGCCCTACTTCGCGCGACAGCGTGACCGGGTCTATCGCCAGGCGGATGCCGCGCTGTACTGGGCCAAGCGCCACGGGCGCGGCTCGGTCGAGGTCTTCGACCCTGAGCGCGACCAGCTGCCCGGACGACGTCAGTGACGCCGCCGGCAACGCCGTCGCCGAGGTGGTGCAGGGCAAGCTGCTGCGCCCCGTCTTCCAGCCCATCGTGGACCTGCGCACCGGCCACATCCTCGGCTTCGAGGGCCTGATCCGGCCCGATCCGAACGGCCCGCTGCCGAATACCGCCAGCTGTTCGCGGCTGCCGCGGCCTCGGGTCGCACGGTGGAGCTGGACCTTGCCTGCCTCGACGTGGTGGTCAACGCTGCCCGTGCCATCGGACCCGGACGGCTGCTCACCCTCAACGTCTCCCCGCGCACGCTGGAGATGAAGGACTTCGATGCCGCCTGGCTGCTGAACGGCCTCGTGCGCAACGGCATCTCACCCAGTCGCGTCATCATCGAGCTCACCGAGCGCGACGAGGTCGACGACCTGGGCCGGCTGCGCCAGACGTTCGCCGCTCTTCAGCAGTACGGCCTGCGCCTGGCGGCCGACGACGTGGGCGCCGGCAACTCCGGCCTGCGGCTGCTCTCCCAGGTCCAGTTCGACATCGTCAAGATCGACCTCTCGCTGGTGCACGACGGCGTGCGCCGGCTGGGCTCGCGCGCGGTGCTGCAGTCGCTGCGCGATCTCGCGGTGAGCCAGGACGCGCGCATCGTGGCCGAGGGTGTCGAGACGTCGGAGCAGCTCAGCGTCATCCGTGACCTGCAGATCGGCGCCGGCCAGGGCTTCCTGCTGGGCCGCCCGGAGGCCTCGGTGGCCAAGACCTTCGTCGACATGCAGCAGCTCGAGAGCGGCGTCATCGTCCCCACCGCAGCGACGCTGCCCGTCGTCGCGAACACGGCGGCGGACGCCTCTGACGACGCCATCTCCGCCGAGCGGCTGGCCATGTTCCTGCCGCCGGCTCGAAGCCAGCGCCTCGACGTGGGCCCCGCTGCAGCGTAGGGAGTGGGTGACGACAGGGCCGAGGCAGGCTCAGCCCGCGCGGAGGCCCGTGCCCGCACCTTCGTGCAGGGCGCGCTGGAGTGCGCGCGCGGCTCTCCCGTCGGCGATGATCGAGCGCTGGGCGCCGTGAGCCGGCGCTGATGGCGCGCAGGGCGGAGCTGACCTTGGGCACCATGCCTCCAGCGATGACGCCCTCGTCGATGAGGCGGGTCGCCTCTGCGCTGGTGAGCTCGGCGATGCGCCCGCCGTCGGCGCCCCGGACACCGTCGCTGTCGGTCAGCAGCACCAGCTCGCCACCGAGCGAGGCGCTCACGGCTGCCGCGGCATCGTCAGCGTTGACGTTGCAGACGCGGCCGTCGGGGTCGAGGCCCATGGGCGCCAGCACCGGCAGGTAGCCACCCTCGAGCAGCGCCCACACGACGCGCGCGTCGGCCACCGGCTCGCTGATGACGCGGTCGAGCCCTGCGGCGCGCGGCCCGCTGATCATGCCGCCATCGATGCCCCGGGTCCCCACGGCGCGCGCACCCAGGGCCAGCAGTGCCGCCGTCAGCTCGGCGTTGATGACGCCACCGATGACCGCCAGGAACACCTCCAGCGTGGCCTCGTCGGTCACCCGCCGTCCGGCGTCCCAGCGGCTCTCGACGCCGAGGCGCTGCAACCAGTCGGTGAGGCGCTTGCCGCCGCCGTGGACCACCACGACCGGGCGCTGCCGCCGCTCGGCCACGATCTCACGCAGCACGTCCTGCTGCTCGACGATGGTGGTGCCGCCGAGCTTGACGACGACGGGCGTGGCGGTCACGTGGAGTACTCCGAGTTCTCGATGACGTACTGCTCGGTCAGGTCGCAGCCGAAGGCCTCGCCGGAGCCCGTGCCCATGCCGAGGTCGACGCGGATCAGCACCTCTGCCCGGCGCATGCGCGAACTCAGGTCGGCTGCATCGAAGGGCACCGGCACGCCGGCGAACACCGGTGTGCCCTCGATGTCGATGCGCAGCCGGTCCGGGTCGAGCTCGACCGCCTGGCCCGCGCGTCGGCGGGCCGACGCCGCATCGAGACCGGCTGCCTCCAGCACGGCCGCGGGGGCCACGACGGCGTTGCCCACGGCCATGGCGATGCGGCCCCAGTTGGGGTCGGCGCCGTGGATGGCAGCCTTGACCAGGTCGCTGCTGACGACGGCGCGGGCGGCCGCCCGCGCGGCGGCATCGTCGAGGCCGCCGCTGACCGCGCACGTGATGAGGGTGGCGGCGCCCTCGCCGTCGGCCGCCTGCTGCCGCGCCAGCGAACGGGCCACCGCCTCCAGCGCACGTCCGAACGTGGCCGCTGCTGCCGCGTCGTCCTCCAGGGCGCACGCTGCCGGCGGCGCCGGACGCGGCCAGCAGCACCGTATCGTTGGTGGACTGGTCGCCGTCCACGCTGATCTGGTCCCACGTGCGGGCCACGATGGGCCGCAGGATCGCGTGCAGCGTCGCCGGCGCTGCCGTGGCGTCGGTGAGCACGAAGCACAGCATGGTGGCCATGTTGGGGTGGATCATGCCCACGCCCTTGGCCACGCCGCTGACGGTCACCTCGACGGGCTGGCCGTGGCGGCCCGGCAGCTGCAGCCGAACGGACGCCATCTTGGCGCGTGAGTCGGTCGTCCGCAGGGCCTCCGCGACGTCCGCCAGAGCGGCATCCTCGCGACCCAGGCCGGTCGCCATCGTGGCTCCCACCGCGGCGGCGATGCGCACCACCGGCAGGCGCGTTCCGATGAGGCCGGTGGACATGGCCAGCACCTGCTGCGGGCTGACCCCGGCGTGCGCGGCGAGCGTGGCCGCGAGGCTGTGCTGGTCGGCCAGTCCAGCGGCACCGGTGGCGGCGTTGGCGCAGCCGCTGGTGGCGATCATGGCGCCGGCCCAGCCGTAGCGCCCGCCGCCAGCCGGTTCGGTGGCGGCAAGGTGTGCCTGGTTCATGAGCACGGCGGCCGCGGGCAGGCGGTTGGTGGTGAAGGTGGCCGCCGCTGCCGCCGGACCGTCGTCGCTGACGATGATGGCCAGGTCACGTGCGCCCGTGGGCTTGATGCCGGCGCTGGTGCCCGACGGCCCGGAAGCCGCGCGGCAGCCGCGCCGCCGTCTCCGCCGCCGGCAGGCCGGGAGGGGAGAGGTTCGAGCGGCCTCACGGGACGAGCGGGAGCTGTTCGAGGCCAGCCTCCTCGGGCAGGCCGAAGACGAGGTTGAAGGCCTGCACCGCCTGGCCGGCGGCGCCCTTGACGAGATTGTCCGCCGACCGAGACGGTGGTGATCCTGCCGGTGCGCTCGTCGAGGTGGGCGAAGACGCGCACGAAGTTGGAGCCGCGCACGTGCCCGGTCGCCGGCGGTGCGTCGACGACGTCGACGAAGTACTCGTCGGCATAGGCCTCGTCGTACAGGCGCCGCAGCTCGGCGGCTCTGACGGCGCGCGTGGGGCGCACGTGCCCGGCGGCCAGGATGCCGCGGTTCATCGGCACCAGGTGCGGCAGGAAGTCGACACTGGCAGCACCGGGATTGGCCGACGGTTCCGGTCCTGCGTCGCGGATCTCCTGGATGAGCTCGGCGGTGTGGCGATGGCCGCCCACGCCGTAGGCCTTCACCGAATCGTTGACCTCGGCGTACATCAGGTCGGCCCTGACGGCGCGGCCGGCACCGGAGACGCCGCTCTTGGCATCGACGACGACGTCGTCGATGAGTCCCGCGCGCGCCAGGGGATAGAGACCCAGCATCGACGTCGTGGGGTAGCAGCCGGGCGCGGCCACGATGATGGTGTCGGCGCCCTGCAGCGCCAGGAGCTCGTCGCGGTGCTGCTCGGGCAGGCCGTACACGGCGCTCGCGAGCAGCTCGGGGAAGGGGTGCGTGTAGTCGTACCAGCGCTCGTACTCGGCCGGGTCGCTTGAGCCGGTAGTCCGAGCCCAGGTCGATGACGGCGACGCCTCGCTCGACGAAGTCCGGCACGAGGGCGGCGGAGGCACCGTGCGGCAGCGCCATGAAGACCGCGTCGACCGTCGGGCAGGGTCGTCTCGATGCGGTGGCCGTGCGGGCCAGCTGTGGCTGTGACGACGCGCGATGGGCTCGCCGTCGCGGTCGCGGCCCTGCAGGCCGGCGATGCGGACCGAGGGATGGCGCTCGAGCAGTCGCACGAGCTCGCCCGCCGGCGATGCCGGCGGCGCCGATGATGCCGACGCGGATGCTGGCGCGGCCGCCGATGGAAGGGCTGGCGGAAGCCCCGGTCGGTGGTCTGGGTCATGGTCGCCAGACGATACATGGCACGGCGCCACAGGGTCACCGGCGCGGCGCACACCGGTCCGTGGCGGCGTGCGTGATCAGGCTGCGCGCTGTGCGATAGTTGGACCACCCATGAGCAGCCACGACGACACCCACGACGGCGACATCCCGGACCTCTCCATCCCCAGCGGCGGCAGCGTCCTGTCGGCCATCGAGGTGCGCACGACCGAGGGTGCCGACCTGACCGAGATCCTGCTGCGCCTGCGCGCCGCCGGCGGCGACGTCGTCACCATCAACTCCTTCCCGGCCACCAAGAAGGGCGAGAGTGACGAGGTCACCCGCGTCTTCGACATCGAGCTGCGCGACCTCGGTCCGCTGGAGGCCACGCAGGTCGGCATTGACCGTGCCGGGCGTGACACGCCGCCGACGCTCGACCCACGCTGGGCCAGGTGTTCGGCAAGCGCGTCATCGTCATCGGCGGTGGCGCGCAGGTGGCCCAGGTGGCGCTGGGCGCCGTGTCGGAGAGCGACCGCCACAACCTGCGCGGCGAGCGCATCTCGGTGGACACGATGGCGCTGGTCGGCGAGGAGGAGATCGCCGCCGCGGTGCGCGCAGTGGCCGACCTGCCGCGCGCCCACATCCTGGTGCTGGCCGGTTCGCTCATGGGCGGCGAGATCACGCGCGCGGTGCGCGAGCTGCGCGAACGCGGCATCCCGGTCGTCTCGCTCTCGATGGCCGGCTCCGTCTCGGCCGAGGCGGACCTGGTCGTGAGCGACCCGGTGCAGGCCGGCACGATGGCGGTGATGGCCATCGCCGACACCGCGCGCTTCGACCTCGACAAGCTGCGCGGCCGCCGTCGCTACCTGACGCGGCGCCGCCGGCGGACGCGACGCGCTCCGACTGCCCGTATGCTTGGGCGCATGACCGATACCGCCCGCTCCATCCAGGAGCGCTCCAGCGCGACACTCTCGCCCATCCTCGGACGCTACTACCAGCAGGCCTGGGTGCGTGGCGAGGGCCACCGACTCTACGACAGCGACGGCCGCGCCTACCTCGACTTCGCCAACGGCATCGCCGTGACCTCGCTCGGCCACGCGCACCCACGCGTGAATGCTGCCATCCACAAGCAGGTCGACGAGCTCATCCACGTCTGCAACGGCCTGGGTCACCTCGATCCGGTGACGCGTCTGGCGGAGATGATCGTCGAGGAGCTGCCCGACGGGCTGGACACGGTCTACTTCGGCAACTCCGGCGCGGAGGTCGTCGACGGCGCCATGAAGATGGTCCGTCGGGCGACCGGCCGCACGCACATCATCGCGTTCTCCGGTGCCTTCCACGGGCGCACCTACGGCGCCACCAGCCTGACCAGCTCCAGCCTCAACTACCGCAGCGGCTACGACCCGCTGGTGCCGGGCATCCACATCGCGCCGTTCCCGCACGCCTACCGAGACTTCGACGGCGATGAAGCGCGCGCAAGCGAGGTCTGCCTGGACCACCTGGAGCGCCTCTTCGCCGAGCAGATCCAGCCCTCGCGCACGGCTGCCTTCATCATCGAGCCGGTGCAGGGCGAGGGTGGCTACGTGCCCGCTCCGGTCGCCTTCCTGCAGGGGCTGCGCGAGCTGGCCACGCGCCACGGCATCCTGCTCATCGCCGACGAGGTGCAGTCTGGCTACGGGCGCACGGGCAGGATGTGGGCCTTCGAGCACGCCGGCATCACGCCCGACGTGGTGCTGCTGGCCAAGGCCATCGCCAACGGCATGCCCCTGGCCGCCCTGGTCTCGCCCCGCGAGCTGCAGGAGCGCTGGGGCGTGGGCGCCCACGGGTCCACCTACGGGGGCAACCCCGTTGCCTGCGCCGCGGGCATCGCCGTGCTGGAGGTCATCCGCGAAGAGGGCCTGGTGGCCAACGCCGCCGAGCGGGGCGCCGAGCTGCTTGCGGGTCTGCAGGGCGCTGGCGCTCGAGGACCGGCGCATCGGCGACGTGCGCGGGCCGGGCCTGATGATCGGTGTCGAGATGGTCAAGGACCCCGACGCCGAGCCGGCCGTCGCGCTTGGCAGCGCCCTCAGCGCGGCCTCCGCCGAGCAGGGGACTGCTGGTGCTGACCTGTGGTGCCGGCAACGTCGTCCGCTGGATCCCGCCGCTGGACGTGCAGCGCTCGGAGATCGAGGAGGCCCTGGGCATCTTCAGCGAGGCCCTGCTGGCGACGCAGCCGGGATAGGGTCTCGAGGCCGTGCCGGCGCGGAGGGTCAGGTCGTTCAGTCCGGGCGGACCTCGTGGCAGGGGTTGGACAGCCGTCCGATGCCCTCGACCTCGACGCTCATGACGTCACCCTCGTGCATGCACACCCTGGGGTCTCGGGAGTAGCCGATGCCGCCGGGTGTGCCGGTGGCGATGACGTCACCGGGCTCGAGGGTGAACGCCTGCGAGCAGAACGACACCAGGTAGGGCACGCTGAAGATGAGGTTCGACGTGCGTGAGTCCTGCATGATCTGGCCGTTGCGGTAGCTGCGGATCGACGAGATCGCCAGGGTCACGCAGTTCGTCGGTGGTCACCACGGCCGGGCCCAGCGGGCAGAAGGTATCGAGTGACTTGGAGCGCACGAACTGGCCGTCGGCGAACTGCAGGTCGCGCGCGCTGACATCGTTGAGGACGGTGTAGCCGAGCACATGCTCGAGCGCCTCCTCCTCGCGTACGCGACGGGCGCGGCGACCGATGACGACGGCCAGCTCCGCCTCCAGGTCGACCGCGTCGGTCAGGCGCGGATCCCACTCGACGAGGGCGCCGTCGCCGACGACCGCGCTGGGGAATTTGGCGAACATCAGCGGCACGGCGGGGATCTCCACGCCGAGCTCGGCGGCGTGGTCGTGGTAGTTGAGCCCGATAGCGACGATCTTGCCCGGTCGCGGGACCGGCGCGATGCGCCTCGCCGGATCGACGTCCCCCGGCCGCCCCGCGGCCGCCGCCGAGCGGACCGCGCTGCGCAGCGCGGCGAGCCCTGATCCCGCGTCCGCCAGCAGATCGGCCATCGATCCCGGCAGTCCGGCGCCGAGCGAGCGGCTGGACCAGATGCGGCCGTCGCTGTGCTCGACCGCGAGCCGGTCCCCGGCAGCATCGAGGTATGAGACGAGTCGCATGCGAAGGCTCCCTTGTCGGATAGTCAGATCGTGCGGCTGACTCGGACTAGTCGGTCGCCTTGCCCACTCTATCGGGTCGTCCGGTCTCGGCCAGGATGACCGCGCCGATGACCAGGGCACCGCCCAGCAGCTGCATCGGTGTCAGGCGTTCCCCGAAGAGGATCATCGCCAGCACCACGGTGTAGACCGGTTCCACCGTGCTGATGAGGGCGGCTCGCGCGCCGCCGACGCGGCGCACTCCGGCGTAGAACGCCTGGATGGCGATGGCGGTCGACACCAGGCCCAGGCCGAGCAGTGCCGGCCAGGTGCCGGCGGGCAGGTCGAGCGGCGAGACCGAGCCGCCGCTGCCGAGCAGGAGCAGGGCGTACACCAGCGCCGTCGCCGACGTCATCAAGGCCGCCGCCGGTGAGGGGTCGGGCGCCGCGGGGGCCGCCTCCGCATCACCCGGCGGGATGTCGATGCCCGGGTCCGGCCGCGCTTCGAGCTCGGCCGCTCACCGGCGAGCCGCGCCTGCAGGACGATCCAGATGGCGTAGATGACGGCGTTGGCGAAGGCCAGGGCAAGCCCCCAGAGCGGGGGCAGCTCACCGCGGGGGATGCCACCCAGGGTCAGCGCCACGCCGACGAGCGAGATGCCCAGGGCGATCCAGGCGCG
Organism: uncultured Chloroflexia bacterium; assembly: GCA_963712735.1. Taxonomy (GTDB): domain Bacteria; phylum Chloroflexota; class Limnocylindria; order Limnocylindrales; family CSP1-4; genus JAFMJV01. The sequence continues at coordinate 682,733 of CAVQIZ010000007.1, forward strand.
GCGGCCCTCCAGGCGGCGGACGAACCGCGTGGCCATCACCGCCACCATGGCGGGATAGAGGTACGTGATGATCGATGCCAGCGAGATCGGCACCACCTGCAGCGAGGCGAAGAAGGCGTAGCTGTTGCCCACGTAGAGCGCACCAAGCAGGAGCAGGATCGCCACCCGCCGCCGCGGCAGCGAGCGCAGCGACCGGATACCGTCCGGAGGACAGCAGCAGGAAGCCCCAGCTGAACGACGGCCGCCAGCGTGAAGCGCCAGAACATCACCGCCAGCGGCTCCATGCTCGCGTCGTAGAGCGGCTGGACGAAGAGCGCACCGGAGCCGAAGCCGGCGGCCGAGATGAGCACCAGCGTGATGCCCAGCGCCTGGGCGCTCAAGGGCATGCGGCGGCGGGGCAAGCTCGTGGCGGTCACACCAGCGATGCTAGCGTCCACGATCGGCGCCCGGTTCTCCGACCTCATCGGCCGTGTCAAGGGCCGAACGGCCGCTCGCGCTACACTGGCGACACCGCGACCAACGGCGTCGTCGGCGAGGTCGTGAAGCAGGAGCCCGCCCCCGCGTGACCACAGAGACTCAGCAGCACCACACCCTCCCCATCCAGGAGCTGGAGCGCGTCACCATCCGCTTTGCCGGCGACTCGGGCGACGGCATGCAGCTCACCGGAACACAGTTCACCCGGGCATGCCGCCGTGTTCGGCAATGACATCGCGACGCTGCCGGACTTCCCCGCCGAGATCCGCGCGCCGGCCGGCTCGTTGCCGGGTGTCTCCGGGTTCCAGATCAGCTTCTCCTCGTCCGACATCCACACCCCGGGCGATTCGCCCGACGTGCTCGTGGCGATGAACCCCGCCGCGCTGCGGACCAACGTGGCCGACGTTCCGGCCGGTGGGGCGATCATCGTCAACGAGGACGCGTTCACCAAGCAGAACCTGGCCAAGGCCGGGCTACGCGAGCAACCCGCTCGAGGACGGCTCGCTCAGCGACTACAACGTCTTCGAGATCCCCATCAGCAAGCTCAACGCCCTTGCGCTCGAAGGGCTCGACATGTCCACCAAGCAGGTCGATACGTCCAAGAACTTCTTCGCCCTGGGCATCATGTTCTGGCTGTATGAACGCTCGATGGAGCCGACCATCAAGTGGGTCGAGAAGAAGTTCGCCGCGCGACCGGTGATCGCCGAGGCCAACCTGCGGGCCCTCAAGGCCGGCTACGCCTTCGGCGAGACGACGGAGATCTTCCACACCAGCTACCGCGTCAAGCCGGCCCACCTGCCGGCGGGCACCTACCGCAACATCACCGGCAACGAGGCGGCGTCCCTCGGCTTCGTGGCGGCCACCAAGCTGTCTGGCCGCGAGCTCTTCTACGGCTCCTACCCCATCACGCCCGCGAGCGACATCCTGCACCAGCTCTCGACCTACAAGCACTTCGGGGTGCGGACGTTCCAGGCAGAGGATGAGATCGCTGCCATCGGCTCGGCCATCGGGGCCGCCTTCGGCGGAGCGCTCGCGCTCACCGCCTCCTCCGGACCGGGCATCGCCCTCAAGGGTGAAGCGATGGGCCTGGCGGTGATGGTGGAGCTGCCGCTGGTGATCGTGAACGTGCAGCGCGGCGGCCCCTCCACGGGCCTGCCCACCAAGACCGAGCAGTCCGACCTGCTGCAGGCCATGTTCGGCCGCAACGGTGATGCGCCGGTGGCGGTGGTCGCGCCGGCCACCCCGGCCGAGTGCTTCGACTACGCCATCGAGGCCTGCCGCCTGGCGCTCAAGTACATGACGCCGGTGGTGTACCTGTCCGACGCCTTCCTCGCCACCGGTTCGGAGCCGTGGCGCATCCCCGAACCGGCAGACCTGCCCGACATCTCGGTCGCCAACCACACCGACGCCGGCCACCTTCCAGCCGTACGACCGCGATCCCGACACGCTGGCTCGCCCCTGGGCCGTCCCGGGCACGCCCGGCATGGAGCACCGCATCGGCGGGCTCGAGGGTGCGGACGTGACCGGCACGGTCTCGTACGACCCGGACAACCACCAGCGCATGACCGACCTGCGAGCACGCAAGGTGGCCGGTATCGCCGATGACATCCCCGAGCTGGAGGTGCATCGGCCCCGAGCGCGGCGACCTGCTCATCCTCGGCTGGGGCAGCACCTACGGTTCGCTGCGCACCGCAGCCGAGCGCCTGCAGCGCGGGGGTGACTCGGTGGCACATGCGCACCTGCGGCATCTCAACCCCTTCCCGCGCAACACCGGCGAGGTGCTGTCGCGATACCGTCGCGTGCTCATCCCCGAGATGAACACCGGCCAGCTGCGGCTGCTCATCCGCGGCCGCTACCTTGTCGACGCCGTGGGCCTCAACCGTGTTCGCGGCAAGCCCTTCCCCGTGCCCGAGGTCGTCCAGGCCGCGCGGCTGCTCCTCAGCGAGGACGAGTGACGCACATGACCGACACCATCGGCCCCGCCACTGCCAGCGAGCCCATCAAGCTCACGCGCAAGGACTTCGTCTCCGACCAGGAGGTGCGCTGGTGCCCCGGCTGCGGCGACTACTCCATCCTGGCGCAGACGCAGCGCGTCATGCCCGACTTCGGCTACCCGCGCGAGAACATCGTCTTCATCAGCGGCATCGGCTGCTCGGGCCGCCTGCCCTACTACATGAACACCTACGGCTTCCACTCCATCCACGGCCGTGCACCCACGCTGGCCACCGGCCTCAAGATCGCCCGGCCGGACCTGATGGTGTGGGTCATCACCGGCGACGGCGACGCGCTGTCCATCGGCGGCAACCACATCCTGCACTCGATGCGCCGCAACGTGGACATCAAGGTGGTGATGTTCAACAACCGCATCTACGGACTGACCAAGGGCCAGGCCTCGCCCACCTCGGAGTTCGGCAAGCGCACCAAGTCCACACCCGATGGCACCGTCGACCAGCCGGTCGTGCCGCTGTCGGTGGCGCTGGCGGCGGAGGCGACGTTCGTGGCACGCACCATCGACACCGTCACCGACCATCTGCAGGAGACGCTTGACGCGGCCGGCCACCACAGTGGTTCGGCCTTCACCGAGGTGCTGCAGAACTGCAACATCTTCAACGACGGCGCCTGGCGCGACTTCACCGACCGGGACGTGCGTGACGACCGCGTCCTGCGCCTCAAGCACGGTGAGCCGATGATCTTCGGCAAGGAGCGCGACCGCGGCATCCGGCTCAACGGCATCAAGCCGGAGATCGTCGAGCTGGGCAACGGCATCGAGGAGTCGGACCTGCTGGTGCATGACGAGACCGACGGCATGCTCGCCTTCATCCTCTCGCGCATGTTCTGGCCGGAGTATCCCGTGCCCATCGGCGTCTTCCGCCGCGTCAAGAAGCCCACCCACCACCAGCTCGTGGCCGGCCAGATCGAGCTGGTCCGTGCCGACAAGGGCGAGGGCGTGCTGCGCGACCTGCTCTTCACCAGCGACACCTGGGAGGTCTCCTGACCCCAGCGGTGGTCGTCGTCGCGGACGACCTGATGTGGTCCACGCGCATCACGGAGGCCGTCAGGCGCGCCGGTGGCTCGGCCGTGCGGCTCGACAGCGAGACCGAGCTGGCGGTCGCCCTGGAGGCCCAGGAGCTGGGTGACGAACGCAGCATCAGCGGCGCCATCGTGGACCTGGCCGCGCGCCGCTTCGACGGTGTGGTCGCCATCGAGCGCGTGAGCGCCGCACGGCTGCCGGTCATCGCGGTCGCCGAGCACGACGACCAGCTGACGCGCAGGCGCGCCCTGACGGCCGGTGCGACGCGCGTCTTCTCCTATCGCAAGTTCTTCGAGGACGGCACGCGGCTGGTCGAGGGCTGGCTGGCGGCAGGCACGCCGCGCGCATCCTGACGTGAGCCGCTCGGATCAGCCCGGAGCGGTACCGCGAGCGCCTCGGCGCGACGCAGGCCGCCGTCGCTGCCCACGGCGTCAGCGCCCTGTTGGTGGGCGTCGGGCCCGAGCTCGAATGGCTCAGCGGCTACGCGGCGCACGGCATCGAGCGCCTCAACCTGCTCGTGGTTCCCGGCCACGGCGCCGTCAGCTACATCAGCCCGCGACTGGAGGCTGCGGCCGCCGGCCAGGCGCCCGGCCTGGGCGGGGGAGCTGTGGCGCTGCTGACCTGGGACGAGACGGATGACCCCTACGCGCTGGTGCGGCGGCATGTGAGCGTGACCGCGGACGACCGTCTGCTCGTCTCCGATGGCCTGCGCGCAGCCTTCGTGCTGGGGCTGCAGGCGGCGCTGCCGGCGGCCGGCTGGGGCCTGGCCTCGTCCGTGCTGGCGCCGCTGCGGCGCATCAAGGACGACGGAGGAGATCGCGCTCCTGCGCGTCCGCGGCGGAGGCTGCCGACCGCGCCATCGAGCGCGTCATCGCCGGGCCGCTGGTGGGACGCAGCGAAGCCGAGGTCGCCCGGGACGTCCGCGAGGCCCTGGTCGAGGAGGGCCACGACAGCGCCGAGTTCGCCATCGTGGCCTCCGGGCCCAACAGCGCCTCACCACACCACGAGCCCGGCGAGCGTGTCATCGCGCCCGGCGAGCCGTTGCTGCTCGACATCGGTGGCCGCCGCGCTGGCTACTGCTCCGACATCACCCGCACCGTCTGGGTCGGTGGCCCGGCACAGGTCCGGCCCGACGCGGAGTTCGCCGCCATCTACGAGCTCACGGCGACGGCCCAGGCCGCTGCGCGCGCGGCGGTCCGCCCGGGCGTCACGTTCGAGGCGCTCGACGCGACGGCGCGCGACGTCATCGGCGCCGGCGGCTACGGCGAGCACTTCATCCACCGGCTCGGTCACGGCATCGGCCTGGAGGTGCACGAGGAGCCCTACCTGGTGGCCGGCAACGACGCGCTCGTCGAGCCAGGCAACACCTTCAGCTGTGAGCCGGGCATCTACCTCGAGGGCCGCTACGGCGTGCGCATCGAGGACGCCATGGTCTGCACCCCGAGCGGCGGGGAATCGCTCAACCGTGCACCGCGTGAGCTGCGCGTGGTCAGCGGCGGCTGAGCCGGCTCCCGTCAGCCGCGTCCGCGGGCGCCCCGGACGCGTCCACGAGGAGCCCCCGCGAGCGGGTGTATCATCCGCCGACCGGATGGCCCGTGTCCGCGGGCGATCCGCTTCGAACCTGACGATGACTCGGGCGCCGGCGGCGCCCACCGCGACACCGGTCAAGGCGGCGATCGCGGGGAAAGACGATGACATGGCTGACAACAACGGCAGCCGCGATGGCTCCCGGGCCAGGGCTGCACCCAGGCGCAGCTGCGCCGCTTCATCAAGTCGCGCGCGTACGTGCCCATGCACGAGCTGCGCCGGCGCTTCGACATCAACGGCGAGGCCGACGACGTCCGCGCCGTCGAGACGCGCGAGCAGCGCTACTGGGCCGGCCTGCCGCCGCGCGAGTGCGGCTTTCTCGCCGAGCTGGTCGACCGCGGCGAGGTGGGCCTGGAGCTCTGCCACGACCCCTGCGTGGACATGATCATCGGCGTCTATGCCATCAAGCCGGTCGGCCGCTAGGCGCTGGAGCCCGACCCATGACGGTGCCCCTCACCGCGCCTGAGCCGATCGAGCTGTCGGTCGGCGTCGAGGGCATGACCTGCGCCTCCTGCGTCAACCGCATCGAGCGCTTCCTGCGCGCGGCCGATGGCGTCACCGAGGCCAATGTCAACCTCGCCACCGAGCGCGCCACCGTGCGCGTCGACCCCACCGTCGCCGGCCGCGCCGAGGTGCAGGCGGCCATCGAGGCCGCCGGCTACGACGTCCGTCCCGAGCGCCCGCGTCGAGGCGGCCGCCGCGCTGACGCTCGACGAGGCCGACCCGGACGCCGACCTGCGCGCGCGAGAGATGCGCGACCTCGGCATCCGCGCTGCGGTCTCGGTCGGTGGTGGCCGTCGCCATCATGGCCCTGATGCTGTGGCCCGGTGGGCTGGGCCTCAGCATGACCGAGCTCAACTGGCTGCTGCTGATCCCGGCCACCTTCGTGCAGTTCTGGGCTGGCGGCGTGTTCCTGCGCAACGCCTGGCGGCAGGCGCGGCACCGCACGGTCTCCATGGACACGCTGGTGGCGCTGGGCACGCTGGCAGCGTGGAGCTACAGCACGGTCGTGACGCTGCTGCCGTCGCTGGTGACCGAGTGCCGGCATCGAGCCGGTCACCTACTTCGATTCGTCGGCCATGATCGTGGGCCTCATCCTCACCGGCCGCTGGATGGAGGCACGCGCCAAGTCGCAGGCCAGCGGCGCCGTGGCCGCCCTCGTGGGCCTGGGCGCGCGCACGGCCCGACGGGTCGATGGCAGCGTCGAGGCCGACGTGCCCATCGAGGACATCCGCCCCGGCGACCTGGTGCGCGTGCGCCCGGGCGAGAAGGTGCCGGTCGACGGCGTCGTGGTCTCCGGCAGCAGCAACGTGGATGAGTCCATGCTCACCGGCGAGCCGCTGCCCGTCACCCGCAGCGCCGGCGACGCCGTCATCGGTGCGACGCTGAACGGCAGCGGCACCATCGTGCTGCGAGCCACCCACGTGGGCCGGGATGCCGTCCTGGGGCAGATCGTGCGCATGGTCCGCGACGCGCAGGGCTCCAAGGCGCCCATCCAGCGAGTCGCCGACCGCGTCATCGAGTGGTTCGTGCCCGCGGTCATCGTGCTCGCAGCGGTGACGTTCGTGGCCTGGTGGCTGCTGGGCCCGGAGCCGGCGCTGACCCTGGCGCTCGTCTCCGCCATCAGCGTCCTCATCATCGCCTGCCCCTGCGCCATGGGCCTGGCCACCCCGACCGCCGTGATGGTGGGCACCGGCCGCGCCGCGACCGGTGGCGTGCTCATCCGCGGTGGCGCAGCGCTCGAGACCACGGCCGGCGTGGACAGCGTCGTCTTCGACAAGACCGGCACGCTCACCGTGGGACGGCCCGCCGTCAGCGCCGTGCGAACGGCCGGCGACCTGGACGAGTCGACCCTGCTGGCGCTGGCCGCCGCGGCCGAGCGTGGCTCCGAGCATCCGCTCGCTGCCGCAGTCGTGGCCGAGGCCGAGCGGCGGGCACTCGCCGACGAGGAGGCCGTCGACTTCGAGTCGGTGGCCGGGCGTGGTGTCCGTGCCCGCATCGGCGAGCGTCGCGTGCTGGTGGGCAGCGCTGCCTTCCTCGCCGACGCCGGCGTCGATAGCGCCGCCGCTCTCCGCCACTCGGAGGAACCCCGCACAGCAGCGTGTTCGTGGCCCTCGACGACGTCCTCGCCGGGGTCATCGACGTGAGCGATGCCATCAAGCCCGGCGCCGCGGCAGCCGTGCGTGACCTCCGGGCGGCCGGCATCGAGGTGTATCTGCTCAGCGGGGACAGTCGGGCTGCCGCCGAGGCCGTGGCTGCCGAGGTCGGTATCGAGCACGTCATCGCCGAGGTCCTGCCCGGCGAGAAGGCAGCGCACGTGGAAGCTCTCCAGCGCGAGGGCAGGCGCGTGGCCATGGTCGGCGACGGCATCAATGACGCGCCGGCCCTGGCGCAGGCCGATGTCGGCATCGCCATCGGCACCGGTACCGACGTCGCCATGGAGGCTTCCGACATCACGCTGGTGGGTGGCGATCCCCGGCTCGTGGCCGTCGCCATCCGTGCCTCGGAGGGGACCCTGCGCGTCATCCGCCAGAACCTGGGCTGGGCCTTCGGCTACAACGTCCTGCTCATCCCGGTGGCGATGGGCCTGCTCTACCCGTTCCTCGGCCTGCGCCTCGATCCCATCCTTGCCGCGGCGGCGATGGCCTTCAGCTCCGTGAGCGTCGTGCTCAACTCGCTGCGACTGCGAAACCTGCCGCTGCTACCACCTGACGGCGAGACTTGATAGGGTCTGCGGTGTGAGCAACGTCCATCGCACGCCCCGACCGCGTCCCGTCGTCCTGCCCGCGCTGCTATTCGCGCTGCTGCTGCCGTTCATCGCGAGCGCCTGCATCACGGTGGAGAGCGACGGCCAGGCCACGGCGACACCTTCATCCGCCTCGGCCGCTCCCGACACGTCCCCGTCGGCGGCGCCGCTGGTGACGCCGACCCCCGCGCCCACGCCGCAGCCGACGCCTGAGCCGGTCGAGGCGGAGGTCCTGGCGTTCATGCCCAACTGGCTGCTGGATGACATCGGCGAGGCCATCGACACCGACCTCGTCACCATCGCGGCCTTCCACAGCATCGAGGCCTCCGGCGACGGGCGACTCGTCAGGCAGAAGCCATCGGGTAGCGTGCCATCCGGATGGGAGGCGCTCGAGAGCGAGGAGTTCGCCGAGCTCAAGGCCAGCCTCCAGGCCGACGGCGTCAAGGTCGTGCCGGTCATCCAGCGGGTCGGCTGGACCGAGGGGACGCGCGAGCGGACCATCAACCTCCTGTCGAAGAAGAAGCCACGCCGGGCCCTGGCCGAGCGCATCGCCAGGTTCGTGGACGAGCGCGACTTCGACGGCGTCAACCTCGATGTCGAGCCACTGCCTGCCCAGGTCGCCGACGACTACGTCGAGTTCGTGCGCGAGGTGCGGGCGGCGCTCGACGAGGTCGATCCCGAGCTGCATCTCAGCATCGACGTGGTGCCCGGGCTGGAGAACTACGACCTCGCCGCGCTGACGGCCGACGATGCCGCCGACCTGGCGGTCATCATGGGCTACGGCTACCGCACCAGCTGCGTCCGGCACCGCGGGCTCGGTCGCGCCGCTTGTCGCCGCGGGCGGCAGCGACCTCACCACCAGCGTGCAGGCGGCCCTGGAGCAGGCACCTCCGGACCGCGTCGTGCTGGCGCTGCCCTGGTACGGCGTCGCCTGGCCCACCGAGACCGACGAGCCGGGCTCGGCGGTGCGACGAGGGGAGGGCATCGACGGCGCAGCCGAGTCCACCTATGCCGTCGCCGTCGATGTCGCCGCCCGCTACGGCCGCCGCTACGAGCCCGAGCAGGCCTCGGCCTGGACGGTCTTCGCCACCGAGCAGTGTCCCAGCTGCCCGCCCACCTGGCGACAGGTCTGGTACGACGACCCCGAGAGCTTCGGGGCCAAGATCGACCTGGCCCTGGAGCAGGACCTCGCCGGCGTCGGCATCTGGGCGCTGGGCATGGAGGCCGGCCGCGAGGACATGTGGTGGGCCCTGCGCAATCGTCTCCGCCCCCAGCTCGACGAGACGCCCCCCTTCGGCTCCCCGACGCTCGACCCCGATGCGCTCAGGGGCGAGCTCGACGGCCGCGGCGTCGTGGTCGGAAGCGCGCCGCTACGCCTGCTGGGCGTGGCCGACGATCCGGGCGGCAGCGGCCTCGCCCTGGCACGCATCGGCCTCGACGGCGAGCTCGACGAGGCGGGCATGCTGGTGGTCGGCCGTTCCTACCCGGCTGTCGATCGCATCGACTTCCCGCTCGGAGACGAGTCCACCGGAGGCTCGCTGCAGGATGGCCCGCGCTCGATCCACGTGCAGTGGCGCGACCTTGCCGGCAACTGGTCGACGCCCGTCGTCATCGAGGCGCACGTCATCGACCCGGTCGCCACCGAGACGCCCGCGGACCTGTAGCCGGCGACGGGTCAGCTGGAGGTCGCCTGCGCCGCTCTTCTTGCGCAGCACCAGGAAGTGCGACAGGCCGAAGTGGTGGAGCGGCGTGTGCTCGGCCACGTAGAGGGCACGTCGCAGCGCGCTCCCGAGTCGGGCGTGGCGCGCACTGATGTTGTCGAAGCCCGGGTAGATGGCGCGGTGGTGGACCAGGCGCACCGGCTGGCCCGCGAACAGCCGCTCGATGCCACGCCTGGTGTAGGCGCGGACGTGCGGCGCGAAGCGGTCGCGGAGCGGGTCGGGCAGCCAGTTGATGAGCGGGATGTTGCCGAAGACGTAGCGACCACCGACGTAGGCGCCGTGGGTCTCGAAGGGGTACAGGCGGTTGGGGGCGAAGGCCACGATGAAGCCGCCGGGCCTGGTCACGCGCACCATCTCGGCGGCCGTGGCCCGGTCGTCCGCGACGTGCTCGATGACCTCGTTGCTGAAGACCAGGTCGAAGTGGTCGTCGGGGTAGGGCAGGTCCTCGCCGACGGCCAGCACGATGTTGGGCAGCTCGGCGCTGGCCTCGGCCACGCGCTCCTCCTCGACCTCGATGCCGTGGACGTCGTCGCTGAAGGCGCGGAAGCGGCGCACGTAGGTGCCGATGCCGCAGCCGACGTCGAGCACGCGGGCGTCCTGCAGGTCGACGAACTGCCGCACCATCTCGAGGCGCCGGTCCTGCCCGTAGCGCCAGGAGTAGCTGGGGCGTCCACGTTCGATGGAGGTGGCGGATGTCTGCTCGCGCTCGTCGTTCATCGAGCGCAACGGTACGGCACCGGCGACACCTCTGCCGGCCCGGCAGCCGTGCGCTGCCGCCGCTAGCATCGCGGCATGGCCCGCTCACGACCGTTCGAAGGCGCGTTCCGCTACCGGCATCCCATCGAGATCCGCTACGTCGACACCGATGCCCTGGGCCATGTCAACAACGCGGTCTACTTCTCCTACTTCGAGATGGCTCGCGGCGGCTACTACACGCGAGGTCGTGGGTCATCCCTTCGGCACCGGGCCCGATGCCGACAAGCGCACCTTCGTCATCGCCGAGGCGCACATCACCTACCGCCAGCCGGCCTTCTTCGGCGAGCCGCTCTGCGTGTGCCGTGCGCGTCGGCTGGGTCAGCCGTTCAGCCTTCAGCCTGGAGTACCGCGTGGACGTGGCCGCGTCGCCCATCGGTCCGGAACGGGTCGTCGCCGACGGCTCCACGGTGCAGGTCTTCTACGACCTGGGCGCGGCAGCGTCCCATGCGCATGCCGGCGGACCTGCTGGCCGGCCTCACCGCCTACGAGGGCCGCGAGCTGCCGGGCCGCGCCGGCTGCCTGGCTTGAACCGTCGGCCCGCGCTAGGCCTCGAAGCGGCGGAAGACGGCGACGGCGTTCTGGCCACCGAAGCCGAAGCCGTTGACGATGGCGGTATCCACCTTCGCCGCGCGGGCGACGTTGGGCACGTAGTCGAGGTCGCACTCGGGCAGGTCGGGGTTGTCGAGGTTGATGGTCGGCGGGATGACGCCGTCGCGGATGGCGCCGACACCTACCAGTGCGGCTACGGCACCGGCCGCGCCCAGCAGGTGACCCACCATCGACTTGGGTGAGGAGACGGCGGTCCTGTAGGCGTGCTCGCCCAGCGCGGCCTTGATGGCGCGGGTCTCGGTGACGTCGTTGAGCGGCGTGCTCGTGCCGTGCGCGACGACGTAGTCGACCTCGTCGGCGGTGACCTCGGCATCGGCGAGCGCCTTCTTCATGGCCATGGTGGCGCCACGACCGGTGGGCTCGGGCGCGGAGATGTGGAAGGCGTCGGCGGTGAGCGCGGCGCCGATGAGCTCGGCGTGGATGGTCGCGCCACGCCGCTGCGCGTGCTCGGCGGTCTCGATGATGAGCACGCCCGCACCCTCGCCGAAGAGGAAGCCGTCGCGGTCACGATCGAACGGTCGCGAGGCCTTCTCGGGCTCGTCGTTGCGCTTGGAGAGGGCGCCCATGTTGGAGAGCGCGGCGAAGCCCATCTTCAGCAGGGGCGCCTCCGTGCCGCCGGCGACGACCACGTCGACCTCACCGCGCTCGATCATGCGCAGTGCATCGAGGAAGCAGATGACGCTGGAGGCGCAGGCTGCCACCTGTGTGATGACGGGGCCGGTCAGCCCGTACTCCATCGACAGCAGGCAGGCCGCCATGGACCCCGAGAGGGCCGGGATGGCGAAGGGGCTGACGAAGCGTGGGCCACGCGTGTTGGTGATGTCATGCCCCTGGATCACCTGCTCGAGGCCGCCGCCGGAGGTGTTGACCGCCACCGCGACGCGATCACGCTGCTCAGGCGTCCAGTCGCTGAAGTCCAGCCCGGCGTCGGCGACGGCTTCCTTGCCCGCGGCCATGGCGAAGTGGATGAAGCGGCTCATCCGCCGCGCCATCTTGGGGTTCATGCCGGTGGCCGGATCGAAGCCCTTGACCTCGGCGGCGATGCGCACGTCCAGGTCGGAGGCGTCGAAGTGGGTGATGGGCCCGCCACCACTCTTGCCCGCCTTGGCATTGGCCCAGAAGGTGGCATGGTCGTTGCCGATGGGCGTGACCGCGCCAACGCCGGTGATGACGGCGCGACGGGATGGATCGGTGTTGGGCACGGTGGTGGTGGCTCCTGTTGCGGGCTGCTCTGGATCGTAGCCGACGCGAAGGCCGATCGCTCCCGGTACGGTGCGCTCGCCGCCCGGGGTGTCCGTCGCCGCGGTAGCGGTCAGTCGCCGCGGTAGCGCTTGAAGATGATGGCGCCGTTGTGGCCGCCCAGACCGATGTTGTCGCTCATGGCGTAGCGGATCTCCTGCTCGCGCGCATCTCCAGCCACGATGTCAAGGTCGATCTCTGGGTCCGGCTCCAGGTAGTTCTGGGTGGCGGGGATGACCTGGTGGTGCACCGACAGCGCGGTGAACACGCCCTCGACGGCACCGGCGGCGCCCATGAGGTGGCCGGTCATCGACTTGGTGCCGCTGATGCCGACCTCGTGGTAGCGGTCGGGGAAGACGGCCTTGATGGCCTCCGCCTCGCGCAGGTCGCCGAGCGGCGTGGAGGTGCCGTGGGGGTTGATCATGTCGATCTCGTCGCGCGGCACGCCGTGGCGCTCGATGGCCATCTCCATGGCGCGGCGCACGCCATCGCCCTTCTCGACCGGCTGGATGAGGTCCCAGGCGTCGGCAGCGTTGCCGTAGCCGACGACCTCGGCATAGATGGTGGCCCCACGCGCCTTGGCAAGCTCGAGGTCCTCTACCACCATCGCGCCCGCGCCCTCGCCGAGGACGAAGCCGTCGCGCGTGCGGTCGAAGGGTCGCGAGATGTCGCCCAGCGGCCGGCCCTCGCGCGGCGTCCCCATCCCGCGCATGTTGGAGAAGCCGACATAGGCGACCTCGTACAGTGGCGTCTCGGTGGCGCCGCAGACGGCGGCGATGTAGTCGCCCCGGCGGATGCCCTCCGCTGCCTCACCGATGTTGTGCGTGCCCGTCGAGCAGGCGGTCACGATGCACATGTTGGGGCCCTTGGCGCCGAGCTCGATGGCGATCTGGCCGGACGCCGTGTCCGGCAGCATGTTGGCGATGAAGAAGGGGCTGACGGCCTTGGCGCCGCGGGTCTCGTAGGTCTCGATGGCGTCCTGCATCAGGCGCGGTCCTCCGGCGCCGGAGCCGAAGATGACGCCGACATCGCCGGCGTTGCTCCTCGTTGATCTCGAAGCCCGAGTCGGCCCAGGCCTGCTTGGCGGCCGCCACGCCGAAGACGACGTTCTTGTCGGTCCGGCGCACGGCCTTGAAGTTCATCCACTCCTTGGGGTCGAAGTCGTTGACCTCGCCGGCGGCGTGGCAGTCGGTGACCTCCGGGTCCCAGCGCGTGATGCGCGACAGGCCGGAGTGGCCGGCGACGAGGTTGCTCCAGGCGGTGGCGATGTCGCTGCCGACGGGGCTGATGATGCCGAGGCCGGTGATGGCCACGCGGCGGTCGTAATCGGGGCGGCGCATGGGTACTCTCGTGTGCTCCTGTTCCTGGCTGCTAGGCGGGCAGCTCGAGTCTGCCTTCGGGGTGATGTCGTCGATGGCGATGGCGGTCGCTTCAGGCGCGATACGGCGGACCAGGCCGGTGAGGACCTTGCCGGGGCCGACTTCGATGAACGTGTCGGTGCCTGCCCGCCTGCATCGTCTCGATGGCGCCGACCCAGTCGACCCCGCGGGTCAGATGGTCGATGAGCTCGTCGCGACAGGCCTCGCCGTCGCTGAGCACGATGGCGTCGGCGTTGGCCAGCAAGGGGGCGGCGGGCGCCCTGAAGGTGATTCCGGCGAGGGCTTCGCGCATGCCGGCTGCAGCCTCCGCCATGAGGGGCGAGTGAGCTGCCACGCTGACCGGCAGCAGCTTGCCGCGGCGGGCACCGAGGCCCCTGGCCGCCGCCACGGCCGCCTCGACGGCGGCACGCTGTCCGCTGATGACGACCTGGCCGGGCGAGTTGCGATTGGCCACGGTGATGATGCCGACACCGGCCCCGGCGGCGACCAGCTCATCGAGGCGCTCGTCAGGCAGGCCGATGATGGCGGCCATGGCGCCGTCCCCGGACGAGGCCTGCATCAGGCGTCCACGCTCGCGAACCAGCCTGATCGCATCGCCCGAGGTCGAGGACGCCGGCCGCCACCATGGCGCTGTACTGGCCCATCGAGTGGCCAGCGTAGTAGCTCGGCGGGCCGAACCGGCCGGGATCATCGCCCAGCTGCGCGTCCAGCGCTCGTTGCGCTGCGATCGAGGCGGCCAGCAACGCTGGCTGAGCGTTCACCGTCTGATCGAGCTGTTCGGCAGGGCCTTCCCAGGCCAGTCGGGAGAGGGCCTCGCCGAGGGCCTCGTCGGCTTGGCGCCAGACCGCGGCTGCCTGCGGCGACGAGGCCGCGAGGGCCTTGCCCATGCCGACCGACTGTGAGCCCTGTCCGGGGTAGATGTAGGCAGGCACCAGTGGATGCTCCTCCCTGTGCGAGGCACCGCAGCGCTCCCACGCGCGGTTCGGCGCGCACCTTCAGCGCGCTCATCGCACCGTAGCAGGAGATGGGCACGCACCGCCTGAATCGTATGCAATGATGCACACGATGGATGACCCACTTCTCTCGCCCGTCGTCCAGGCTGCGCGCGACGAGCTGCAGAACCCGCGCATCCTGTCGGACCGTATCGCGGTCGGTCGTGCCCTCTGGCGCGAGCTCGTCATCGGCTTCGCCCACCAGCTCGGCTCGCTCGACATCGGCTTCACGCAGCTGGCCGCGTTGTATGCCGTCGGTGGTCCGGTGACCCTGACGGTGGGGGACCTCGCCGAGCAGCTGGGCCGCTCGCCCTCGGCCACCAGCCGACTCGTCAGCGAGCTGGTCGCCCGGGGCTACCTGGAGCGCGGCGAGGAGGTCGCGGACCGGCGCCAGCGCGTGCTGACACTCACGTCCGAGGGCCAGGCCATCCTCTCGGCGGTCGACCACGCTCGTGCCGACCAGTTCCTCTCGGTCGTCCGCCCCATGCCCATGGCCGAGCGCGCCCTGGTGGCGATGGGCGTGGCGGCCCTCGCCAACCACGCGGTCACGCAGCGCGGCGGCCTGCGCCGTGAGCGCCGCAGCGGCTGATGGCGTCCTCGCCTGCGCACTGTCGGGCCTCGATGTAGGCTGCGCCCTTGAGGGATGGACAAGCGAAGATCGAGTCCTGCAAGAGGGGAACCGCCATGCTCGCCAAGCGAAGACTCCTGCTAGCCGTCGCCTCAGCCTTGTCGCTGCTGATGGCAGCCACCGCCCCGATGGCCGCCGGGTACAAGGAGGCCGCGCCGAGCCCGCTGCGGCAGGCGGGCCTGCTGCGCGTCAAGGACATCGCCGCCAATGGCGCCACCAACAAGGGCCCCATCGTGGCCGTGGGCTGGCACGAGGGCAGCAAGCCCGGTCAGCTGTACCTCGCCTTCAGCACCGACGGCGGCAAGGACTATCGCCGCACCAACGGCAACCTGCGCCAGTACCGCATCGTGGGCGACACCAAGCTGGGCATGTCGCTGGCGATCTGCGCTGGCAAGGTCTGGGTGGGATCGACCTTCAAGGACGCCGGGAGCGGCGCCACGCGCGTCTTCCTCACCAGCCGCACCATCGGCGGCGGCGCGTCGCAGGCGTTCGTCACCCCCGGCGACGGTCGTCGGGTGCGTGACGTGTCGGTCGCCTGCGTCGGCAACAAGCTGCTGGCCATCGGCTGGCTGGAGAAGAAGGACGGCCAGAACCGCACCCGCCTCGTGCTGCGCAGCACCGGAGTCCGCGGCGGTGGAGCCCGCCATCGAGAAGAAGTACAAGTTCGGCCCCGCCCAGTTCAAGAGCGGTATCGCGGTGGCGGCCACCCCGGCCGCTGCCCTGGTGGCCTGGGTCGACGACGGCAACCTGCGCCTCAAGCGCTTCGATGTCTCGGCTGATGACGCGTCGGACGTCACCAGCGGACCTCCGTCCACCGTCGCCTGGCGCGATGTGACAGGCCCCCAGATGGCGGCACGCGGCCAGAAGGTCGCGCTCGGCTTCAGCTGACGCCGGCAAGGCCAAGGCCAAGCTGAGCAGTGACCTGGGTGCGTCCTTCGGCGAAGTCACCGTGCTGGCCAGACCGGGCTCCATCAAGGCGCCGACCAAGGTCTACTCCGCCGATGTCATCGGCGATCGCATCGTGTTCGAGCTCGGCGCCAACAAGAAGGGCGTGCGTCACCCCCACGCGCCTCCAGTCGACCGATGGCGGCGAGAGCTGGGGAGAGCGGACGTTCGGCCACATCGGCGCGCGCATGGGAGCACTGCTCAAGAAGAAGGGCAAGGCGCCACTGCTCATGGAGGCGTGGCACAACAACGCCCCCAAGCCGAGTGCCGATACGTTCCGTGCCAAGTACGAGACTCCGTAGCGGGCTGGCCGCGATCCGCTAGGCCTACCGTCGTCGGGTCGGCCCACCCTCGCTCGGGGTGCCGGCTATCGCGTCGGTAGGTCACGTGCCGGCCATCGCCGTCAGGCTCGCGGGCGACTGCCAGGCTGTCGAGTTGCCACCAGGCTGGACCCTCGGCCACCGGGCTGGATCCTGTCACTTGCCCGCGTGGGGACCGTTGGACGACCCACCCCGGGCGCCACGGCAGCGCATCGTGCATGCACATCCATGTCGCTGCATGAACGCTCGGTCCATGCAGTCATGCCCGCCATGGTCATGCAGTAGTGGTTGCAGCCCTCGGGCATCACGTCTGCCTAATGGTCCCCAGGCGGACGAATGACCAGGATCTGGGCGCCCCAGAAGGCGGACGAATGGCCACGGTGCTGGCGGCGTACCGGCGCGCGGCGAGGCTGATCGCGGTGGCCACCCTGAGCGGCACGACGATGCCCAGGTCCAGCAGCCCGACCGACCACATCATCGAGACATCTGTCGTAGCGGCGGGCACCGGATCGCCGTCGATGGCTCCGCTGAACACGCCCGACCAGCGAGAAACCACGAACAGCGCCATCAGCAGCCTCGAGCTGACGTCTCGGCGGAGGCGGAGCGGAGGGTCGCGCGGTGGCGGAGCCGAGAGCCGCGCGGTGAGGAGCGGTGCGGCTCGTCAGCCCCGGGGGTTGGTGACGGCGCCCTCGCTGGCCGAGCTGACGAGGGCGGCGTACTTGGCCAGCACGCCCGTCTTGTAGCGTGGCTCCGGGGGCGTCCAGCGAGCGCGGCGCGCCTCCAGCACGGCCGCGTCGACGTCCAGGTCGAGGGCTCGACGGTCGACGTCGATGGTCACGATGTCGCCCTCTTCGACCAGCGCGATGGGGCCGCCCAGGGCCGCCTCCGGCGCCACGTGGCCGATCATCAGGCCGCGCGTGCCGCCGCTGAAGCGGCCGTCGGTGAGCAGCGCCACGTCAGCGCCCAGGCCTTCACCCACGATCGCGGCGGTCACCGAGAGCATCTCCTGCATGCCCGGCCCACCCACGGGCCCCTCGTAGCGCAGCACGACGACGTCGCCCGGCGTTGATCTGGCCCGCCTTGACGGCCGCGAAGCAGTCGTTCTCGGAGTCGTAGACACGCGCCGGGCCGCTGAAGTGACGGCGCTCGTGGCCGGCCAGCTTGATGACGCAGCCGTCCGGAGCGAGCGTCCCGTGCAGGATGGCCAGGCCGCCGGTGGCCTTGATGGGATCCTCGATGGGACGGAACACGTCCTGGCCGGGCGTCTCCTGCACCGCGGCCGCGATCTGCGGCCAGCGTCTGGCCGGTGACGGTGCCGGCCCTGCCGTCCATGAGGTCTCGCCTTGAGCAGCTCGCGGATGACGATGCCGATGCCGCCTGCGGTATGGATGTCTGCCGCCGAGTAGCGGCCGCCGGGGCGCAGGTCGCCGATGGTCGGCGTGCGCTCGGCGATGTCGTGGAAGTCGTCGATGGAGAAGTCGATGTCGAACTCGCTGGCGATGGCCAGCAGGTGCAGCACGGCGTTGGTGGAGCCGCCGGTGGCGGCCACGCCGGCCACGGCGTTGTCGATGGACGCCCGGGTGACGATGCTGCGAGGGCGGACGTCGCGCCGCACCAGGTCCATGACCAGCTCGCCGCACTGCTCGCGCGGCCTCGTCCTTGGCCGGGTCCTCGGCCGGGATGCCATTGAGCCCGGCGGGGGAGAGGCCCATGAACTCGAGGCACATGCTCATGGTGTTGGCGGTGAACTGGCCGCCGCAGGCGCCGGCGCCGGGACAGGCGGCCGACTCGATGTCGTACAGCTCCTGGGCGCGTGATCTTGCCCGCGTTGTAGGCGCCGATGGCCTCGAAGACGCTGACCACGTCCTGTGGCTCACCCTTGTAGGTGCCCGGGTAGATGGTGCCGTTGTAGAGGATCACGCTGGGGATGTCGAGGCGAGCCACGGCCATGGCCGCGCCGGGATTGGTCTTGTCGCAGCCGGAGAGGACGACGAGGCCGTCGAAGAGGTGGCCGCGCGCCACCAGCTCGATCGAATCGGCCACGACCTCGCGGCTGACGAGCGAGGCCTTCATGCCCTCGGTGCCCATGGCCACGCCGTCGCAGACGGCGATGGTGTTGAACTCCATCGGGCGTCCCGCCGGCGGCCCGGATGCCTTCCTTCACGAACTCCGCCAGCCGGCGCTGGTTGAGGTTGCAGGGCATCGTCTCGATCCAGGTCGTGGCCACGCCGATGATGGGCTTGGCCAGGTCCTCGTCGGTGAAGCCCATGCCCTTGAGCATGGCTCGCGCGGCGGCGCGGTCGGGGCCGTCGGTCAGGGTGGCAGAGTGGCGCTTGGCGGCGTCGCTCGGCTGGTCGTAGGGCAGGGGCATGGCGTCGGTCTCCGGGCGGTGCCGCGCTCAGGCGGCGTCGATGGGTCGGGTGTCGATGCGGGCGGGGTGGGCGGCTTCCCAGGCGTCGATGGCGCTGCTGCGATCGAGCAGCCAGCCGATCTCGTCCGTGCCCGCGCAGCAGCATCTGGCGCGCGAAGGGGTCGACCTCGAAGGGGATGTCCTGGTCGCCGGGCAGATGGACGAGCTGAGCCTCCAGGTCGACGGTGACCTCGTCGTCGGGGCTGTCGGCGAAGCACTCGAACAGCGCGCGGTGCGTGTCCTCGTCCACGACGATCGGCAGCAGCCCGTTCTTGAGGGCGTTGCTGCGGAAGATGTCGGCGAAGCTGGTCGAGAGGATGGCCCGGATGCCCCATGAGGTCAGCGCCCAGGGGGCGTGCTCGCGCGAGGAGCCGGCGCCGAAGTTGTCACCGGCGAGGAGGACCTGCCGGCCCTGCATCTCGGGCTGGTTGATGATGAAGTCCGGCCTGGGCTGGCCCTCGGCGTCGTAGCGCCAGTCGTAGAAGAGGGCGTCGGCGAGGCCCGGACTTCTCGGTCGTCTTGAGGAAGCGGGCCGGGATGATCTGGTCGGTGTCGACGTTCTCGGCGGGCAGCGGGATCAGGGCGCTGGTGAAGGTGCGTGAACGGCTCGGCCATGGCTACTTCTCTCCGGCTGCTGCGGCGTTGCGCTCGACGAGCGGGCGCGGGTCGGTGACGACGCCGGTGAGGGCCGTGGCCGCAGCGGTCAGCGGCGAGGCCAGGAAGGTCCGCGCGCCCTTGCCCTGGCGCCCCTCGAAGTTGCGGTTGCTGGTGCTGAGGATGTACTCGCCGGGCTCGCCCTGGTCGCCGTTCATGGCGATGCACATGGAGCAACCGGCCTCGCGCCAGTCGGCGCCGGCGGCGCGGAAGATATCGGCGATGCCTTCCTGCTCGGCCTGCGTCTTCACCTGCTGCGAGCCCGGGCACGACCATGACGCGCACGCCCGGGCGAACGTCTGGCCCTTGATGAGCGTGGCCGCCTGGCGCAGGTCGCTGATGCGGCTGTTGGTGCAGGAGCCGATGAAGACGGTGTCGACCTTGTGGCCCAGCAGCGGCTCGCCCGGCTGCAGGTCCATGTAGGCCAGTGCCTTCTCCAGCGTGCGCCGCTCGGAGTCGCTGCCGGCATCAGTCGGGGCTGGGGACGCGCTGGCTGATGCCCATGCCCATGCCCGGGTTGGTGCCGTAGGTGATCATCGGCTCCAGCGCGTCGGCGTCGATGGTGATCGACTTGGAATAGGTCGCACCGGGGTCGCCCGGCAGCGTGCGCCAGTACTCGACGGCGCGGTCGAAGGCCTCGCCCTGGGGCGCGTGCGGTCGGCCGGCGACGTACTCGAAGGTGGTGTCGTCGGGCGCGATGAGCCCGGCCCGTGCGCCACCCTCGATGGACATGTTGCAGATGGTCATGCGCTGCTCCATCGTCAGCGCCCGGATGCCTCACCGGTGTACTCGAAGACGTGGCCGGTGCCGCCGCCGACGCCGATCCTGGAGATGAGGTTGAGGATGATGTCCTTGGAGGTCACGCCCGGCGCGAGCGAGCCCTCGACCCGGACCTCGTAGGTCTTCAGCGGCCGCTGCAGCAGCGTCTGGGTGGCCAGCACCATCTCGACCTCGCTGGTGCCGATGCCGAAGGCCAGCGCACCGAAGGCGCCGTGGGTGGCGGTGTGCGAGTCGCCGCAGACGATGGTCATGCCCGGCTGGGTCAGGCCCAGCTCCGGGCCGATGACGTGGACGATGCCCTGCCTGTCCGAGCCGAGGGCGTAGAGCGGCACGCCGAACTGGTCGCAGTTGGCCTGCAGCTTGGCGAGCTGGAAGCTGGCCTGCTGGTCGAGGATGGGCAGCGAGCGGTCGTGGGTCGGCGTGGAGTGATCGGCGGTGGCGATGGTGCGCTCGGGATGGCGCACGCTGAGGCCGCGACGTCGAAGGCCCTCGAAGGCCTGCGGGCTGGTGACCTCGTGGACGAGGTGGAGGTCGATGCCGATGACGGTGGGAGCCCCGGGCTCCTCCAGGACGACGTGGTCGTCCCAGATCTTCTGGACGAGTGTGCGCGGCGCGCCTGCGTGTTCGGACATGCTCGGAGCGTAGCAGAGGCGCGACCGTCGCCTCTCGGGCGGTGCCAGCCCCGAGGCTAGCGGTAGAGGTCGGGGCGCGGGCCGACCGAGACGGCCTCGCGATGGCCGGTCTGGAGCGCGCGCACGAGGGCCTCGGCCACGACGGTGGCGGCGTAGCCGTCCCAGGCGCTGGGTGAGGGCTCGGGCTGCGCCGATGGTGTCGACCCAGTGGCCGATCTCGGCGTCGTAGGCCGGCCGGAAGCGTGTCAGCCAGTCGGGCGGGAAGCCCTGCTCCGCGGCGGACGTCGGCGGTCACCAGCTCGTACGGGCCAGCTGCCCATGGCCACGTAGCCCTTGTCGCCGAGCACCTCACAGCGGACGTCGTAGCCGTAGCCGGCGTTGGCGTAAGACCTCGACGTCGACGCGGGCGCCGTTGCGCGCCTCCAGGCGGACCAGGAGGGGATCGGCCAGCTGCTGGCTGACGCTGGGGTGGTGGCGCGGCTTCTCCAGCGCCACGCTCACGATCTCCTCGCCCAGCAGCCAGCGGGCGATGTCGATCTCATGCACCACGGTGTCGGTCAGCGTCTGGCGCGTGTGGTGCCGGGCGGAGACCGACGGGTTGCGATGGATGCAGTGGATGACCAGCGGCTCGCCGATGGTGCCGGCGTCGACGGTGGCCTTGAGGCGCCCGTACTCGGGGTCGAAGCGGCGCATGAAGCCGACCGTGGTGAAGCGACGGCCGGCGGCGATCTCGGCATCGAGGACGCGTTCGCAGCTGGGCACGGTGATGCCGAGCGGCTTCTCGGTCAGCACCGGCTTGCCGGCCGCGATGCAGGCGAGCACGAGCGGGACGTGGGTCTCGGTGACCGACGCGACGATGACGGCGTCGACCGCGGGATCCTCGATGAGCGCCTCGTCGCTGGCCGAAACGTGCGCTCCGCACTCGGCGGCGACGGCGTGGGCGGCATCGCGGTCGAGGTCGTGGACGGCCACCAGGCGGGCCCTGTCGCCGAGCGACGCGATGCGTCGGGCGTGATCGGTGCCTTGCTTGCCCGTGCCGATGATGCCGATGCCGACCACGTCGCCTCCTGTCTGTTGCGCTACTGCTGTTGCAGCCATTGTGCCCCTTCGTGGCGAGGTCAGCGCCTGATCACCGGCCGTCATCGCCCGATAGCGACACCGCGTGGACACCGCACGATGGCGTCGCCCGGCCATGGCTCCTCGCCGACCAAGGCGGCGTAGGCGTCGGCCGCTCGCGCCGGGAATGCGCTGCCCATCGTGGCGGTGTACTCCGCTGCCACCGCCCTGGTGGTGCGTGTCGACCGCAACAGGTGCGTGTCGACCGCAACAACAGCAGTCCCGATGCCGGTCGGCCATCTGCCTCCGCCAATACGTCGGTCTTGGCCCGTGACCAGCGCACCTGCTGCTCGAGCCGTCGCAGCTCCGACTGTGCCTTGCGGGCGACCACGTTCTCGCCCTCACCATCCAGAACGAGGTCGATCACGCCCCGGACCTGCCGATGCACCGGCACCTCCGTCAGCGGGCACGGGCCGGCGTGACGGCGCGCCGATGCCGCGGAGCTGCACCCGCTCAGCAGCGCGAGAGGCCCGGGGGACAGGGCCACACTGACCGCCCTCGAATACACCCGACTGCCCCGGACCATCAGCCACCACTACGACAGGACCAAGGTCCGTGGTGGACACGACCCTGCTGCAGCGTGTAGAGTCATTCAACATCTCTGCAACGAAGGAGTGCTCTCCAGCAGATGGGCCAGACCGACCGGCAGCGCCACTTCGCCGCCATCGCGATCCGCGGTGATGGTTCGCGCGTGCCCGTGCGCCTGCCCCAGCCTGTAGAGGTATCCCTTGTTGGCAAGCTCGAGGTCATCGTCCTCGAGCTTATCGGCCTGATTACCGGCTCCCGGTGGGAGCCTGGGGATAGGCGGAGATAGCGCCGCGAGGCGCGACGGACGTCGAACCACCCAGGACCCTCGCCGGGAACGGCGAGGGTCTTTGTTGTGTCGGAGACCTTGAGAGCGCGAGCGAACAGGAAGGGCAGCAGCCATGACCACCGAGAAGACGAGCACCGCGGCGGCAGCGGAGGCCGTCCGCTCGCCGCGCCACCCGCGCGCGGCCGCCACGTGCCCGACGCCGGCTCGCCCGAGGCCGAGGCGGTCGAGAAGGCCCGTGCCGACATGCTGCACCAGGCCCGCATCACCGAGCGCGGTCGCATCGGCGCGGACGCGCTCTGCGAGGCCCTCATCAACCAGGGCGTGGACGTCATCTTCGGCTACCCCGGCGGCGTCATCCTGCCGCTGTACGACGTCTGGGCCGACTACCCCGAGCTGCGCACCATCCTCGTGCGGCACGAGCAGGGAGCCGCCCACGCCGCCGACGGCTACGCTCGCGCCAGCGGCCGCGTCGGAGTCTGCCTGGGCACGTCCGGCCCCGGCGCCACCAACCTCGTGACCGGCATCGCCACCGCGCAGCTCGACTCGGTGCCCATGGTCGCGCTCACCGGCAACGTCCCCGGTGCGCTGCTGGGCAAGGATGCCTTCCAGGAGATCGACATCAGCGGCATCACGCTGCCGATGACCAAGCACAACTACCTCGTGCGCAACGCGGACGACATCCCTCGCGTCATCGCCGAGGCCTTCCACATCGCTCGCACCGGCCGGCCCGGCCCCGTCCACGTCGACTTCACCAAGGACGCGCTCACCTCCGAGACGCAGGCGCAGAACCCGACCACGCTCAACCTGCCCGGGTTCAAGCCTCGCTCCGATGGCCATCCGCGACAGGTCAAGCTGGCGGCCAAGGCCATCGCGGCGTCGCGGCGACCGGTCATCCTCGCCGGTCACGGCGTGCTCATCGCCGATGCCACCGACGAGCTCCGCACCTTCGCCCACAAGGCCCAGATCCCGGTGACGCACACGCTGCTGGGCGTGGGCGCCATCGACGAGACGGACCCGCTCTCCTACGGCTACATGGGCATGCACGGCTGGAAGCACGTCAACAAGGCCATCCAGTCGGCCGACCTGCTCATCGCGCTCGGCATGCGCTTCGATGATCGCGTGACCGGATCGGTCAGCACGTACGCGCCCAACGCCCAGATCATCCACGTCGATATCGACCCCTCCGAGATCGGCAAGAACGTGGCCGTGGACATCCCCATCGTGGGCGACGTCGGCAACGTGCTGCGCGCGCTCATCAAGGCGGTGCCGCAGGTCGATCCAGCCGAGCGCGCGGCCTACTTCGAGGAGCTGTCCGAGTGGCGCGCGGACTCCGAGTCGATCTCGTGGCATGGCTCGGGTGGCTGGACGAAGGGTCTGCTGACGGCCGACTACGTGATGCAACGGCTGGGCGAGCTGACCGACCACGACGCCACCCTCGTCTCGGACGTGGGCCAGCACCAGATGTGGCTCGCTCGCTACGCGGGCTTCAGGCGCCCCAACAGCCACCTCTCGTCGGGCGGCCTGGGGACCATGGGCTTCGGCCTGCCGGCGGCCATGGGCGCGGCCCTCGGGCGTCCCGACAAGGAGACCTGGGCGGTGGTCGGTGACGGTGGTCTGCAGATGACCAGCCAGGAGCTGCTCACCGTGGTGGTCGACAAGGTGCCGGTGAAGATCGCACTCATGGACAACAAGAAGCTGGGCATGATCCGGCAGTGGCAGGAGATCGTCTACGGCGGCAACTACCACTCCAGCGACCTGCCCGCGCCACAGTGGGACAAGCTCGCCGAGGCCTACGGCATGCCGACCTTCAAGGCCAGCTCGCCCGAGCAGGTCGACGAGGCCATCCGGGCGGCCCAGGCTCATGACGGCCCGGCGCTGGTCTGGTTCGAGATCGAGCAGACCCAGAACGTGCTACCGATGATGCCGGCCGGCAAGGGCCTGTCGGACCTGATCGACGATACCGGCGTCGGCGACGACGCCGGTGATGGGGAGGACAAGTGATGGCGGCCATGAACGATCCCATCGCCGCTCCGGCCAAGGACGCACCCAAGCAGCGTCTCGTGCCCGGCTCGGGTGAGACCCACCGTCACGTGCTCGTGGTCCTGGTCAACAACCAGCCCGGCGTCCTCAACCGCGTCGCCAGCATGGTTCGCAGCCGCAACTTCAACATCGAGTCGCTGGCGGTCGGTCACACCGAGCGACCCGATATCAGCCGCATGACGATCACCCTGCGCGGCGGTGACTACGCCGTGGAGCAGATGGGCAAGCAGCTCTATCGCCTCATCGACGTGCTCAAGGTCCAGGACCTGCCCGAGTCGGGCGTGGTGGAGCATGAGCTGGCGCTCATCAAGGTGCGCGCGACGGAGTCGAAGCGCAGCGAGATCCTGCGCATCATCGAGCTCTACAAGGGCCGGGTCCTGGACGTCGGTCCGGAGACCGTCATCGTCGAGCACAGCGGCACCGAGCAGGAGATCGACTCGCTCGTGGCGCTGCTGGGTGGCTTCGGCATCAAGGAGATGGTGCGCACCGGTACCGTCGCGCTCAGTCGCGGCTCCGGCGCCATCGACCTGGAGGCTATCCTGCGTGCCGGTCCCGAGCCGGCGACCACCCCCAACCCGAAGAGCCACAGGAAGTAGAGGGAGCCCCCCATGCCCGCACGGATGTACTACGACAACGATGCCGACCCCGCTGCGCTCAGCGGCCAGACCGTGGCCATCATCGGCTACGGCAGCCAGGGCCACGCCCATGCGCTGAACCTGCACGAGAGCGGCGTCGACGTCGTCGTCGGCCTGGCGCCAGGCTCCAAGAGCCGGGCCATCGCCGAGGACGCCGGCCTGCGCGTGATGGACGTGGCCGACGCGGTGCAGGCCGCCGACGTCATCATGATCGCCGTCCCCGACACGGTGCAGAAGTCGCTCTACGACGCCGAGATCGCACCCCATCTGCGCGCGGGCCAGCTGCTCATGTTCGCGCACGGCTTCAACATCCGGTTCGGGCGCATCGTGCCGCCGGCCAGCGTCGACGTGGGCATGGTCGCGCCCAAGGGCCCCGGGCACCTGCTGCGGTCGGTGTACGTCGCAGGTGGCGGCGTGCCGGCCCTGTTCGCCGTCGAGCAGGATCCATCCGGAACCGCCCGCGCCCGCGTCATGGCCTATGCCCGCGGCCTTGGCAGCACCCGTGCCGGCATCCTCGAGACGACCTTCGCCGAGGAGACCGAGACCGACCTCTTCGGCGAGCAGGCGCTGCTGTGCGGCGGCGTCTCGGCCATGGTCAAGGCCGCCTTCGAGACGCTCGTGGAGGCCGGCTACCAGCCGGAGCTGGCCTACTTCGAGACGATGCACGAGCTCAAGCTCATCGTCGACCTGATGTACCGCGGCGGGCTCAACTACATGCGCTTCAGCGTCAGCGACACCGCCGAGTACGGCGACTACGTCTCCGGTCCGCGGGTCACCGAGGGCGCCAAGCAGGCCATGCGCGACGTCCTGGCCGATATCCAGTCCGGCCGCTTCGCCGACGCTGGATCGGCGAGATGGACGCCGGGGGCGCCGAGTTCGAGCGCATGCGCGAGGCCGACCGCGAGCACCAGATCGAGCACGTCGGCGCACAGCTGCGCTCCCAGATGGCCTGGCTCGACCCGGTCGAGGTCAGCGCCGGCCAGGCCCAGGCCAGCACCAGCGGGGCTGCCGCGCCCTCGAGCGGCAAGGGGGAAGCCTGATGACCGCAGACGTACCGGTACGCATCTTCGATACCACCCTGCGCGACGGTGAGCAGGCGCCCGGCGCCGGCCTCACCGTGGCCGAGAAGATCGAGGTCGCGCGCCAGCTCGCCCGCCTGAACGTCGACGTCATCGAGGCCGGCTTCCCGGCGGCGTCGCCGGGCGACTTCGAAGCCGTCCAGCGCATCGCACAGGAGACCAAGGGCATCGCCGTGGCCGGCCTCGCCCGCTGCAAGGACGGCGATCCGCAGCGTGGCGTGGAGGCGCTGCTGCCGGCCGAGAAGCCGCACCTGCACCTGTTCATCGCCACCAGCGACATCCACCTCAAGCACAAGCTGAAGATGTCGCGCGAGGAAGCCCTCGCAGCGGCCGTCAAGTGGGTCAGCTATGCGCGCAAGCGCCTGGGGCGTGACGCCGAGATCGAGTTCAGCGCCGAGGACGCCAGCCGCACCGAGCACGACTTCCTGCTCAAGGTCTACGAGGCCGTGGTCGACGCCGGCGCCACCACCGTCAACATCCCCGACACCGTCGGCTATGCCATCCCGGCCGAGTTCGGCGAGCTGACCCGCGAGGTGGTCGAGCGCGTCGGCTCCGGGGCCGTCATCAGCGTCCACTGCCACAACGACCTCGGCCTGGCCACGGCCAACACGCTGGCGGCCGTGCAGGCCGGCGCGCGCCAGGTGGAGGTGACCATCAACGGCCTCGGGGAGCGCGCCGGCAACGCCTCGCTCGAGGAGGTGGTGATGGCGCTGCGCACCCGGCCCACCGAGTTCCGGGTCGCCGGTCACCGCATCAACACCGAGCAGATCAGCAACGCCAGCCGCCTCGTCAGCTACCTGACCGGCTTCACGGTGCAGCCCAACAAGGCCATCGTGGGCCGCAACGCCTTCGCCCACGAGTCGGGCATCCACCAGGACGGCGTGCTCAAGAACGCCCTGACCTACGAGATCATGACGCCACAGTCGGTGGGACTGTCCGGCTCGCGCCTGTCGGTGGGCAAGCTCTCCGGACGCCGTGGACTGCAGGGCAAGCTCGCGGAGCTGGGCTACGACCTGCAGGGCGAGGCGCTCGACAGGGTCTACCAGGCCGCCATCGCGCTGGCCGACACCAAGAAGGAGGTCACCGACGCCGACCTGACCGCGCTGGTGGAGGCCCAGGTCTCCGGCGCCGGCTCGGCCGAGGACGCGGCGCCCGGGTCGCCGGTGCAGCTGGTCGACTGGTCCATCAGCAGCGGCAAGGGCGGCGCGGCCAAGGGCGCCGTCTCCCTGCTCGTGAGGGGCCAGGCCGCGGAGGCCATGGCGGAGGGCAACGGACCCGTCAACGCTCTGTTCGTGGCCGTGGACAAGGCCGTGGAGCCGATCATCGGCTGGTATCCGCGACTGGCCGAGTACGAGATCCGCGCCGTCTCCGGCGGCGAGGACGCGCAGGGCCAGGTGATGGTCCGCGCGCGCCGCTCGGTCGACCCCGACGACACGCCCGACACGGTCACCGGCCACGGCCTGTCGACCAACATCATCGAGGCTTCCCTGGAGGCCTATCTCGCCGGGCTGGAGAAGCTGCTGTGGCACGAGGCCGACCGCGGCGCCGGCCGGGAAGGAGTCACACGCGTGAGCCCCGACGGCACACCCACCTACCGCGTCGCCAAGATCCCCGGTGACGGCATCGGCCCGGAGATCGTGGAGGCGGCGCTGACGGTCCTCGACGCGGCCGCGGCACGCTTCGACTTCGCCATCGAGTGGACCGAGGTGCTCGCCGGTGGCATCGCCATCGACGCCTACGGCACGGCCATCCGCGATGAGGACCTCGACGTGCTGCTGGCATCCGACGCCGTCCTGCTGGGCGCGGTCGGGGGTCCCAAGTGGGACGATCCGGCGGCTACGGTCCGGCCGGAGCAGGGCCTGCTCAAGATGCGCAAGGTCATGGGCCTCTTCGCCAACCTGCGCCCGGTGGCCGTCGAGCCGTCGCTCAAGGAGGCGTCGCCGCTGCGCGCCGACCTCATCGAGGGCGTGGACATGATGATCGTCCGCGAGCTCACCGGCGGCATCTACTTCGGCAAGCGCGAGGAGGCCTTCGAGGGCCCCAACGGCCGCGAGGCCTACGACACGATGTCCTACACCGAGCCTGAGATCCGCCGCATCGTGAAGCTGGCCTTCGAGCTGGCCCGCGGCCGGCGCAGGAAGCTCACCAGCGTCGACAAGGCCAACGTGCTCGCCAACAGCCGCCTGTGGCGTGCCGTGGTGGAAGAGGTCGCGCCCGACTACCCCGATATCGAGCTGGAGCATCGGCTGGTCGACTCCACGGCCATGTCGCTCATCACCAAGCCGGCCTCGTTCGACGTCATCGTCACCGGCAACATGTTCGGCGACATCCTCAGCGACGAGGCGTCCGTCCTCGCCGGCTCGCTGGGGATGCTGCCCTCGGCGTCGCTGGGCGAGCGCAAGACGGCGCACGGGACCTGCGGCATGTACGAGCCCATCCACGGCTCGTCACCGGCCAAGACCGGGCTCGATATCGCCAACCCCACGGGCACGATCCTGTCGGCCGCGATGATGCTGCGCTGGTCCCTGGGCCAGGCCGCGGCCGCCGAGGCCATCGAGTCCGCCGTCCGCAGCACGCTCGACAGCGGTACGCGCACCCGGGACCTGATGGGCCCCGACGGCGCGGCACGCGGCTGGGTGAGCGTCGGCACCGCCGCCTTCGCCGAGGCCGTCGCGGCGCAGCTCAAGTCCGCCTAGCACCACAGTCGAGGGAGAACAGCGTGAGCAGCCAGCAAGCACCGGTAGCCTGACAAGCCGGTCGTCCTCTACGACACGACCCTCCGCGACGGGACACAGGGCGAGAACATCACGCTCTCGCTGGCGGACAAGATCCGGGTCGCCCGCATGCTCGATGAGTACGGCATGCCCTTCATCGAGGGCGGCTGGCCGGGCTCCAACCCCAAGGACATCGAGTTCTTCGCGGCCGCCAAGAAGATGACCTGGACCAACGCCAAGCTGGCGGCCTTCGGCTCCACGCGCCACAAGGCCAACACCGCCGCCGAGGACCCGTTCCTCCAGGAGCTGGTGCGGGCCGAGACCCCGGTGGTGACGATCTTCGGCAAGTCCTGGACGCTGCACGCCATCGAGGTGCTGGGCGTCTCGCTGGCGCAGAACCTGGACATGATCGCCGAGTCGGTGGCCTGGATCGGCGAGCAGGGCCGACACGTCGTCTACGACGCCGAGCACTTCTTCGACGGCTACAAGGCCGACCGCGAGTACGCCCTCGACACGCTTCGTGCAGCCCGCGAGGCGGGCGCCCGTGACATCGTCCTCTGCGACACCAACGGCGGCACGCTCACCGACGAGCTGGTGCGCATCTTCAGCGACACGCGTGACACGCTCGCGGCCGACCCGGATGCGCCGGAGGTCACCTGGGGCATCCACACCCACAACGACGCCGAGCTGGCGGTGGCCAACACGATGGCGGCGGTGGCCGCCGGCGCCCGTCACGTGCAGGCCACCATCAACGGCTACGGGGAGCGCTGCGGCAACGCCAACATGGTCAGCGTGATGGCCAACCTGGCGCTCAAGACGGACCTGCAGCTGTCGCCGGTCGGAGGTGGCGAGATCAGCCATCTCACCTCGCTCTCGCGTTCGGTCGCCGAGATCGCCAACGTCACACCGCTCGACTACCAGCCGTTCGTGGGTCGCTCGGCCTTCGCCCACAAGGGCGGCGTCCATGGTGCCGCGGTGGCCAAGGTCGAACGCAGCTACCAGCACGTCGACCCGGTGAAGATCGGGAACGAGAGCCGCCTGGTGGTGTCCGAGCTGGGCGGCCGTGCCAACACGCGCATCCGGGCGGAGCAGCTGGGCCACAAGCTCGAGGGCGTCGTCGACGCTCGTGAGCTGTCGGTCATCATCAAGGAGCTGGAGAACAAGGGACTGGCCTTCGAGGGTGCCGAGGCCTC
Source organism: uncultured Chloroflexia bacterium (assembly GCA_963712735.1). Taxonomy (GTDB): domain Bacteria; phylum Chloroflexota; class Limnocylindria; order Limnocylindrales; family CSP1-4; genus JAFMJV01. The sequence goes on from CAVQIZ010000007.1 coordinate 713,227, forward strand.
CTTCGAGCTGCTCATCCGCCGCCGCACGAGCGGCTACCAGCCGCCCTTCGAGATCCTCGACTACACCACGCTGTCGGAGCAGCGGCAGGGGCCAGGAGTTCCTGGCCGAGGCCACCGTCAAGGTGCGCGTGGATGGCGAGGTGCTGCACACCGCCGCCGACGGCAACGGCCCGGTCAATGCGCTCGACGCGGCGCTGCGCAAGGCGCTGGGCACCTTCTTCCCGCACCTCGAGTCGATGCGCCTGGTCGACTACAAGGTGCGCATCATCGACGGTGAGGCCGCGACCGCGGCCCGCACGCGCGTCATCATCGACTCCATCGACGGCGACCTGGAGTGGTCGACGATGGGCTCCGATACGAACATCATCTCGGCGTCCGCGGCGGCGCTCGCCGACTCCTTCGAGTACGCCATCTGGAAGCAGCAGTCGGCCGCAGGCCGAGGCCACTGCATCGAGCAGCTGAGGCCGGCTCCGCTGGCCGTCAGGCGGTAGGCTCTCGGCGATGACCGCCGAGCACCCCGCTGCGCGTCGCCTTCGCCGGCGCGCCCGGCTCCTTCGCCGAGGACGCCGTGCTCGCCGCCTACCCGGCGGCCGCGGCCGTGCCGGTGCCGATGTTCGACGACGTCGTGACGGCCGTCGAGGAGGGCACGACGGCCGCCGGTGTCGTGCCCATCGAGAACGTCGTGGGCGGCGGGGTGCGCGAGGTCTACGACCTGCTGCTGGACACCGAGGCGCGCGTGGTGGGCGAGGTCATCGTGCCGGTGCGGCTGTGCCTGGCAGCGCTGCCGGGGGAGCGGCTCGAGACCATCGAGCGGGTGTACTCGACATCTGCAGGCTCTGACCCAGGCCGAACGCTACCTGCGCTCGCGCGAGTGGACGCTGCTGGCGGCGACCAACACGTCCGGCGCCGGACGCACCATCAAGGAGCGCGCCGAGCGAGGGTCGGCCGCGGTGCTGTCACCACGCGCGGCCGCCATCCACGGCCTCGACGTGCTGGCCCAGGACATCCAGACCGAGCGCCGCAACCGCACGCGCTTCCTGGTGCTGGCCCTGCCGGCGCCACGCGGCCTGCCACGCCCGGCGACGGCCGAGCCCGATGGCAGCCGTCGCAGCGCGCTGGCCTTCAGCGTGCGCAACGAGCCGGGCACGCTGGTGCGCGCCCTGGGCGTCATCGCCACGCACGGCATCAACATGACCAAGCTGGAGTCACGGCCCAGTCGCGAGGGCAGCTGGGAGTACGTCTTCTGGGTGGACCTCGATGCCGACGTCTGCGCGCACGGGCCAGCCGGTCGCGGCCTTCCTCGACGACCTGCGGGCGGTCTGTGTGTGGGTGCGCGTGATGGGCTGCTACCCGCGGTGCGTGGAGCCGGCCATCTGACCGTCGGCGGCAGCCGAACAGCTGCCCGAGCAGCTCCCGGCTGGTGTCCTCGAGCAGGCCGGCGACCGAGGCCGCGAAGGGCGCTAGATGGTGCCGTCGCCGCGGAGCTTGAACCCGATCGCGACCAGGCCCACTGGGGGCGGGGTGCCGTCTCCAGCGGGATCCCACCGGGGCTTCAGGATCCTGCCGGGCCGCGAGTCCCGGCCAGCGACACCTGCAGCGGTACCATGCGGCAGGGACGACTCGTCTTCATCGCGGCCAGCCTAGGGCCGCCGTCGAGCGAACGCAATGTCCCAGGGAGGGTGCCGCCTTGAGGATCGACAAGGTCGAGGGGATGCTGATCGGTAGTGACCTGGTCGGAGCCAACTACGTCGTTCGCATCACCACCGACTCGGGCTTGACGGGCCTGGGCCAGTCGGGCGCCTGGGGCTTCCCGGACGCTGTCGCCAAGGTCGTCGAGCAGTACGCCGAGTACCTGGTGGGCAAGGATTCCTTCCGCATCGAGCACATCCAGCAGTCGCTCGCGAGGCTGCGCCCGTTCCGCGGCAACGTCATCTCCAGTGCGCTCAGCGCCGTCGACATCGCGCTCTGGGACATCAAGGCCAAGCACTTCGAGGTGCCGGTGTGGGAGCTGCTCGGCGGCAGGTACCGCGATCGGGTTCGCCTGCACCTGCTCATCGACGGCAGCACGCCCCAGGAGATCGCGGCCGCCGCCAGCGCTGCTGCCGACGCCGGCTTCAGCGCCATCAAGTTCGATCCCTTCCCGACCGGCTACCAGGACATGACGCTGGCTGCCGTGATCGAGGGCGTGCGCGACTCGGCGGCCGCGGCGCGTGAGGCCGTCAAGCTCGACGTCGACCTCATCTTCGAGCTCCATCGCAAGCTGCGCCTGACCGATGCCGTAGCCGTGGCGGAGGCGCTGGTCGAGTTCCGGCCGCTCTTCCTCGAGGACCCCATCCAGATCGACTCCATCCCCCTCCAGGCAGAGCTGGCCCGACGCTTCACGGCACCCCTGGCGAACGGCGAGCGCCTGAGCTCGATCTGGGAGTTCCGCGATCTCTTCGCCGCCGGGGGACCACAGCACGTGCGCCCCGATGTCGGCAGCGCCGGTGGCCTGACCGGCTGCCGCAAGATCGCCGCTATCGCCGAGGCCCATCACTCCGCCCTGGTGAACCACAACTACCTGGGCGCGCTGCTAACGGCGGCGTCGGTGCACCTCGACGTCAGCATCCCCAACTTCCTGACCCAGGAATACCAGCTGCAGGATGAGTCACCGCGGCCCGGCAGACGCGGTCTTCGTGACGTCGCTCGTGCGAGACGGTGGCTACATGCTGGCGCCGGAGGCACCCGGCCTCGGCGTCGAGCTCGACGAGGGGCTCCTCGCCGCGGCCCCCGCGCGCTATCTCCCGTTCACGCTCCCGCTGCGGGAGGACGGCGCTCCCGCCATGGCCCTCTAGCGATGCCTGATCGGCCGCCCTGGTGGCACTGGCGTTCGACGACCGTGTGTCCGTTGGGATCGGTTCCGGGACCGACGCCGGACTGAGGTCCAGCGCGCGCGTGCGCGAGGCCCGCTTCGACTATCCCAGCCGACTCAGTCGCCGCTGTCGATGTAGCCGATGACGGCACCGATCGGTGCTTCCTTGCCGGCGCCGAGTGTCTGCTCCACGAGGGTGCCTGATACGGTGGCCTCCATCTCCACGGTCGTCTTGTCCGTCTCGATCTCGGCGATCACATCGCCGCGACTGACCCTGTCGCCGACCTCCTTCAACCACGAGCCGATCGTGCCCGTCTCCATGTCGTAGCCGAGTTTGGGCATCTCGATGGCGATGCGTGGCATAGCGCGCCTCCCTGCCGTGGAGCCAGTCAACGATCGTTCACAGCGTAGAGCCATTGTAGGAGCGCACGCGGGACCACCGCTGGCGAGGCGCAGCGGGTCGCCGGAGGCGAGTTGAACGCGGTCGGACTGGTGGAGGTCAGCGAGCGTGTCGGGCGACCCAACGTCGGGATCACGCTCGACAACGTGAACCTCATCCGCCTCGGCGAGGACATGATCGAGCGCAGCGTCGAGTGGCTGCGCCACCACGTCCGGCCGTCTTGGGGTAGCGTGGGCGGTGCAGCGTGCGGCTGACGGCGCGCCAGCAGGAGGAACGTCATGAGCGCCACGCCACAGACGCAGGGTTCCCCGTCGGGCCGCCGACGACGCCTGATCATCATCGGCCTGGTGGTCGTCGCTGATCGTGATCGCCGCCGGCCTGCTGGCCTTCTACCTCTTCTTCTTCGGCTCGGAGGCACCGCCCGCGCCGGCCATCGACGATGCCATCAGGGTGCTGCTGCCGTCGCCGCTGCCGGAGTAGCGCGCGAGGCCGCGTGAGAGGTGCGCGCTAGCGCTTCCGCAGCGCGGCCACCTCGGCCGCCGTCGCGGCCCATTCGAGCAGCTCCTGCGGGTCCTCGCGGACGGCGTCTGGGACCTCCCAGTAGGGCATGCGGGCGTGCTGCGTCGAACCGGCGGCCTCGAAGGCGAGGGCGGTGGAGGGGTCGGCTCGCAGGTACAGTCGCCCCTCCGAATCGATGATGGCGAACATGACCCCGTCCTGGAAGAGCCCGTGCCCGCCGAACATCGCGCGCGAGTCGACGCCCAGCGGTGCCAGGATCTCCACGCAGGCCGCGGCCGCAGCGGCGCCTGCGCCACCGGTGCCGGCGCCCCTGGTCGCCCACGCATCAGCCCTCGGTGATGGTCACCGACGTGATGGCGACCGGGTTCACCGGCCGGTCCTGGGCGCCCTTGGGCGCGTCGGCGATCGCGTCGATGACCTCCTCGCCGCTGCTGAGCTTGCCGAAGATGGTGTAGTCGGGCGGCAGCGGGTAGTCGGCGTGCATGACGAAGAACTGGCTGCCGTTGGTGTCGCGCCCGGCATTGGCCATGGCCAGCGTGCCGCGCAGGTACGGGTCGCGCCACGTTCTCGTTCTGGAACTGGTAGCCGGGGCCGCCGCGGCCGGTGCCGGTCGGATCGCCGCCCTGGATCATGAAGCCGCTGATGACACGGTGGAAGATGACGTCGTCGTAGAAGCCCTCGCGCGCGAGGAAGACGAAGTTGTTCACCGTGCGCGGCGCCTCGGATGCGAAGAGCTCGGCGACCATGGTGCCGGCGGAGGTCTCGATGGTGGCGGTGTAGGTCCTGGCCGGGTCGATGACCATCTCCGGCGGGCTGGCTGTACTGCGACACGTGGCGACTCCTGACTTGGGTGGCTTTCCTACCAGCCTACCGGACGCCGCGCCACTCGCCTGCCGGACACGCCCGGTCCCGGCCGCAGTCGTCGCTCCGGTCGCGGCATCTGGCTAGGATGTGAGGGTGATGACCGACGCCGCCGACACCACACCGTTCGCCCATCCCATCTACCTCGCCGGCCGCTGGGTCGAGTCGCCCCGGGCGCTCGCCGTCGACGATCCTGCCCACCCCGGCGAGCTCGCAGGCAGCACCTTCCTGGCCACCGAGGAGCAGTACGAGGAAGCCGCCGAGGCCGCCGTTCGTGGCTTCGAGGCCATGCGCGCCCTGCCGACCTACGAGCGCGCGGCGGCGCTGCGCCGCATCAGCGCCGGCATCGAGGCAGCGGCGCGACGAGCTGGCCGCGCTCATCACGCGCGAATCCGGCAAGTCCATCCGCGACGCCGGCGTGGAGGCCGATCGCGGCGTGCTGGTCTTCCGCCTCGCGGCCGAGGAGGCCGAGCGCATGGGTGGCGAGACGCTGCCGCTCGACATCGGCCCCGCACACCGTGGGCGCAGCGGCATCACCCGTCGCGTCCCCATCGGACCGGTCGCCGGCATCAGCCCCTTCAACTTCCCGCTGAACCTGGCCGCCCACAAGGTCGCGCCGGCCATCGCCGCGGGCTGCTCCATCCTGCTCAAGCCGCCCTCGCGCGACCCGCTCACGATGCTGACCGTGGCCGAGATCATCGATGCCGCCGGCCTGCCCCCTGGGGCGGTGTCGGTGCTGCCCATGGACCGACAGCTGGGCGACCGGCTGGTCGACGGACGACCGCTTCAAGCTGCTCACGCTTCACCGGCTCACCGGCGGTCGGCTGGCGCATGAAGGAGCGTGCGGGCAAGAAGCAGGTGGTGCTCGAGCTGGGAGGCAACGCCGGCGCCATCGTGGATGCCAGCGCCGACCTCGACTGGGCCGTCAAGCGTGCCGTGGCGGGCGCCTTCGCCTTCAGCGGGCAGGTCTGCATCAGCGTGCAGCGGCTGCTGGTGCACGAATCGGTGTGGGAGCCGTTCATGGCGCGCTTCGTGGAAGCGGCTGCCGCGCTGCGCCTGGGCGATCCCTCGGATCCTGCCACCGACCTCGGGCCCGATGGTCGACGCTGCCGCCGTCGAGCGCACGGAGCGCTGGATCGCCGAGGCCGTGGCCGACGGCGCCGAGGTGCTCACCGGGGGACGCGGCGAGGGCCTGTTCTTCCAGCCCACGGTCATCGTCAATGCCCGGCGCTCGTCGCAGGTCTGCTCGGAGGAGGCCTTCGCGCCCGCTCGTGGTGGCCTTCCCCTTCAGCCGCATCGAGGAGGCGTTCGCCGAGATCAACGCCAGCCGCTTCGGGCTGCAGGCGGGCATCTTCACCAACGACCTCGACCACGCCTGGCGCGCCTTCGAGACGCTGGAGGTCGGAGGCGTGGTGGTCAACGACGTGCCCACCTACCGCGTCGACCACATGCCCTACGGCGGCGTCAAGGAGAGCGGCATCGGTCGCGAGGGGCTGCGCTGGGCCATCGAGGACATGACCGAGCTCCGGCTGCTGGTCCTGGCTCCGCCCGGCTGACGCGCGGGGCGGCGCGCCAGCGGTCCTGTGCGCGGCCTGTGCATTTCGGGTCATTCCGCCACGGTCGGCGCCAGTGTTGTATGGGCACACCAGCCCTCGGCTGGCACTATGCGATTGCCCATACGCCCCAACACCCGCCGCCCGCATGCGCGCATCCTGCGTGGCTCCGGCCTGATCAGGATCCGGCTCTGGTTCGCCATGCTCGGGCTGGCGGTGCTGCCGATGGTCGGCGTGATCCTCATCATCAACACCTGCTCACGCCCGAGACGTCCCGCCACGGACCGATCGCAACGCCTGGGAGACGGCCACGCGCCGCGGCCGCGCTGCAGGACGCCGAGCGCGAGGTGCAGGCCCGCCTGCTGGGTGTGGCCGCCGACAGCGAGCGTGCAGCGACTGGTCGACGGCATCAGCGGCAGTGCGCGACCGCGCCACCGCCGACAGCGTCGTGGCCGCCATCGAGGGCCGCAACCGCGGTCTGGTGACGCGAGCCTGCCTCACGCGCACGCTCGACGGCTCGGCGGTCGACCTGTGCGGCCACGCCGGCCGCGACGACGGCCTGTGGCTCCGCGCACGCTCGTGGCCAAGGCCATCGAGGCGCGCCCCGGCCACGTCGTGCGGGACTCGACGCTGGGGCGCCGACCGCTCACGCCGCATGGTGCTGGCGACCGAGCTGCCGGCGACGCTCGCGCCGCAGCGCCGGTGTGCTGACCGTGGAGCTCAGCCTGGCCGACCTCTTCGCCGCCACGCCCGCGGCGGCCGGCATCGGCAGCAGCGCCGTCCTGGTCGACATGTCCACCAACACCATCGTGGCCGGTGCGCGCACGGAGAGCGGTCACCACCGGCACCGGCATCCCCGGCGCGCAGGCCGCTGGGCAACCTGCGGGTGCGCATCGACGGCATCCTCAGCGGTCACGACGGTACGGCGCGCGCCCTCGAGGGCGCCGGCTGGACGGCCACGGCGGCGCCGCTGTGGGAGATCGAGGACGGTGCCCACTTCGGCCTCATCCACTTGTGGCCGATCACGCCCGAGGCCCCGCGCCACCTGCTCGTCGGTGCGCTCGTCGCCTTCGCCATCATCGTCCTGCTCGTCGCGGTCGTGACGGCGCGCACGTTCCTGCAGCCGTTCGACGACCTGGCCGAGTCGCAGTCCCAGCTGGAGGTGCTCTACCGCGAGGCGCGCGAGGACTCGCTGCACGACGGCCTCACCGGCCTGGGCAACCATCGTTCCTTCCAGGAGGAGCTCGACCGGCAGCTCGACCTGTTCCGCCGCCACCAGGTGCCGGTGGCGCTGCTGCTCATCGACCTCGACGATCTCAAGGTCGTCAACGACGGCGAGGGCCACCCCGCCGGCGACCGGCTGCTGGTGGGCATGGCCAACGCCATCCGCGACGCGCTGCGCTACGGCGACCGCGCCTTCCGCATCGGCGGCGACGAGTTCGCCGTGATCCTGCCGCACACCGACGCCGACAACGCCCTCGTCGCCGCCAACCGGCTGCGCCACTTCTGCCTGCGGCCGGACCCCGGCGAGCGCGTCATCCCGTTCTCCGGCGGCATCTCGTCGGTGCCGCAGCTGGCGGCCGACCGCAACGAGCTCTTCCGCCAGGCCGACGCCGCGCTCTACCGCTGCAAGCGCAACGGACGCGGCACGGTGGCGATCTTCGACGCCGATCGTGATCTCGTCCCGCAGGACTCCGGCGGGCAGGGTGCTGCCGCCGCCGTGCGCGACATCGTGCGCGCGCGCAACCTGACCCCGGTCTACCAGCCCATCGTCGACCTGCGTGACGGCAGCGTGCTGGGCTTCGAGGGCCTCATCCGGCCCGGCGCTTCGTCGCCCTTCTCCAATCCCGGCGAGCTCTTCGCCGCCGCCGCCGCCGCCGGTCGCACCGTCGAGCTCGACCTCGCCTGCTTCGAGGTCGTGGCCGCCGGCAGCGCGCCCATCAGCCCCGAGCAGGTCGTGACCATCAACCTCTCGCCGCAGACGCTCGAGGCGCAGGACTTCACGGCCACCTGGCTGCTGGAGATCCTGGCCCGCTACCAGCTCAGTCCGGGCCGCGTCATCGTCGAGCTGACCGAGCGCGAGGCCATCACCGACCTCGAGCGCCTGCGACGCAACGTGGCCGCCCTGCAGCACGCCGGTGTGCGCCTGGCGGCCGACGACGTCGGCGCCGGCAACGCCGGCCTGCGCCTGCTCAGCCAGGTCCGCTTCGACATCATGAAGATCGACCTCTCGCTGGTGCAGGACGGCGCCCAGCACGACTCGTCACGCGCCGTGCTGCGCTCGCTCATGGACCTGGCCGAACGCCAGGGCGCGGTGACCATCGCCGAAGGCCTGGAGACCGCCGAGCAGCTGCGCTCGCTGCGCGAGCTGGGCATCACCACCGGCCAGGGCTACCTGCTGGGTCGGCCCGGCAACAACCTCGGCCTGGGCACCGTCGATATCGAGGCCCTCGCCGCCGGCACGCTCATCGTCCAGAACACTGCCGGCGCGCCGGCCGGCGCCGGCGCAGCCCGACGGTGGCGACGCGCTGGCGGGCACCCCGGCCTAGATCGGCCCGAGGCCCGTACACTCGCTGCGTGGAGACGCAGCAGATCATCCAGAGCCTCAGCTACGTCACCTGGGTCCTGCTGGGCGGCCTGGCGCTGGGCAGCTTCGCGCTCGTCTGGCTGCTCCGCCAGACGACCGATGCCACGCCGCGGCTTCCTCGGCTTCAGTCGGCCATCCTCGCCGCCATCATCGGCCTGGGCTGGCTGGCCGGTGGAATGGGGCCTGCCCGTGCCCACCGAGCTGGCCATCGAGCTCCGGGGTCGACCTCGATGAGCCGCGCCGGGCGGCCATCGCCGCGTTCGTCGCTGCTGGCGCTGTTCGCCGGCGTGCGACTCCGACGCGGCGGCCGGGCGCTGTGGCTGGGGGCCGCCGGCCATCCTCGCGGGCGTGGCGGCGATGGCTGCTGGGTGCGTGGGCCTGGAGCGGGGGCCAGCCCATCGGCGTGTCGATGCTGGTGCAGTTCCTGGCCCTGGCTGCCGTCACCGGCGGCTCCATGGCCGCGGTCGTGCTGGCGCACTGGTACCTGGTGACGCCCAAGATCTCCGAGCAGCCGCTGCTCCTGACGACGAAGCTGCTGATGGTGGTGCTGGGCATCCAGCTGCTCCTCTTCGGTGTCTGGGTCGCTGCCGGCATCCCGGACCTGGAGCCGTTCGAGGTGCTCACCGGGCCCAACATGGTCTTCGTCTGGCTGCGGCTGGTGGTCGGACTGGTGTTCCCGCTGCTGCTCACCGCGATGGCCTATCGCACGGCGCTGACGCGCTCGATGGAGTCGGCGACCGGCCTGCTCTACATCGAGTTCGCGCTGGTGATGGCCTCGACCATCGTGGCGGCGGGGCTGCTCTTCGGCGAAGGGCTGCTGGTCTAGCGATGCGCGTCACCGTCCGACTCTTCGCGCAGCAGCGAGCCCAGACGGGCCGCGCGCGCACCATGACCTGGAGCTGCCCGAGGGTGCCGACGTCGCCGCCGCCTGGCGCGCGCTGGTGGCCGATCTGCCGGTGGTGGCCGACGCAGCGGCGAGCGTCCGCTTCGCGCGCAACGGCGTCTACGTGGATACGCGACGAGCCGCTGGCCGACGGCGACGAGCTGGCCGTCATCCCGCCCGTGGCCGGGCGGGTCGGACGGGCGCTACCGACGGCTGGAGCTCCTGCCGACGACCCTGGACGACGGCCTGCTCGATGAGCTGCGCGCGGCGGTCGCGACTCCGGCCGACGGCGCCGTCGCGCTCTTCGTGGGCCAGACGCGCGAGAGTGCCGGCACGCCCGCGCCGGGCCAGGAGGCCGAGGCCGCGCGCCACGCCGACCAGGCCGTCACGGGCCTGACCTACGAGGCCTTCGAGCCGATGGCGCTGGCGGTCCTGGCAGCAGATCGCCGACGAGATCGAGTCGCGTCTCGGGGTCTGCCGACTGGCCATCGTCCATCGGCGTCGGCGAGGTCGCGGTGGGGGAGTCGAGCGTGCTCATCGCTGGCCGCCGCGCCGCACCGGGCGGCAGCCTTCGAGGCCTGCCGCTACGCCATCGAGGAGCTCAAGGCACGCGCGCCCATCTGGAAGGCGGAGCACTTCGCCGACGGCAGCGTCTGGCTGGGCGCGCCGGCGCGCCACGGGCCCCCGGATGCGACGTCGGGCTAGGCCGCGCGGCCCGCAGCAGGCTACGATTCGGGCCATGACCGATCCAGCACGCCGAGCCAGGCCGGTGGGGCCGACGCCGCCCTACGGCCAGGCGCCACCCGGCACGCCACCGTCCGCAGGCGGCCCGCCACCCGGCGGCCAGCCCAGCCGCCCCTCTACGTGCGCTCGTACTCCTGGTCCTCGTCGGGGCAGTCGTTCCCCTGGTTCGCGGTGCTGTTGCTGGTGCTGGGCATCGGGCTGCTCATCGAGATCCTCATCCCCGACCTGTCCTTCGGCTCGCTCTTCATCCTCGCCGTCGGCCTGGCCTTCGGTGCCGCCTGGCTGCGCGGGCACATGGTCGGCGCCACCATGCCGGCACTGGTGATGACCGCCTGGGGCCTCGCCAGCGTGGGCCGCGATTTCGACATCCTCACCGGCGACGGCTGGAACACGCTGTTCATCGGCATCGCCTTCCTCGTCGGCTGGGGCCTGGCCCGGTATCAGCAGACACGCCGGGAGTACGCGCTCTGGATCGGCGCCGTCCTCGTCATCATCGGCCTGGCCGACGTCTCGGACGCCTTGCCGTTCGACATCGGGCTGGCCGTGGTCATCCCGCTGGCGATGATCGGCATCGGCCTGTACATGGTGTGGAAGAGCCGCATCCTGCAGCGCCCGTAGCGCTCCGCGCTCAGCTGGTGTAGCGACCCTCGGGGTCGAGCACCTCGCGGATGAGCCGCAGCTCCTCGGCGCGTGGGCGGGGGCGTCTGGGCCAGCGCACCAGATACGCCGCACCTGCCAGCCGATGGCGGCCTGCACGTCGTCGAGCGTGACGCCCGGGTGCAGCGTGTCGAGGCGCATCTCGCCGTCGGCATCGAAGTGGTAGACGCCCAGGTCGGTGACGACCACCGACGGTCCGCGCCGCCCAGCTGGCCGTGTTGCCCGGCGAGGTGCAGAAGTCGATGCGCTCGACGAACGAGCGCCGGGACTGGCGCATGACCACGAAGACCTTGCGTGAGTGCAGCGCGATCTCGTTGGCGCCGCCCGAGCCCGGCAGCCGCACCGTGGGCGTGGCGTAGTCACCGATGACGGTGCTGTTGATGTTGCCGAAGCGGTCGATCTGCGCCGCCCCCAGGAAGCCCACGTCGACCAGTCCCCGCTGCAGGTAGAAGCCGAAGAGGTCGGCCTGCGACATCACCGACAGGGCGCCGGTGACGATGGTGGGATCGCCGATGGACAGCGGCAGTCGCGCCGGCTGGGCCCCGTACGCCCCGGCCTCGTAGATGAGCTCCAGCTCGGGTGCCACGGTGCGCAGGGCGAGGTTCACCGCCACGTTGGGCAGGCCGATGCCCGACGAAGCAGACGCGCTGTCCGGCCAGCTCGCGCGCCGCCGCCGCGATCATCATCTCCGCCGGCGTGTAGGAGGTCTCGCTCACCGGTACTCGCCGTAGTCGATGGCGCCGGCCAGGGCGCTGCCGGTGGGCGCGATGCGCTCGTCGGACCTCGTCGCCCAGGCGCTGCATGTACTCGGCACGACCCGACAGACCGTGGACCCAGGTGTCGAGCCACTCGTCGAGCGCGGCCGGCATCGCGGCTGATGGCGTCCCACTCCACGTAGTAGCTGTTGTCGCGGTCGTAGTAGCCCTGCGCGTACGAGGGATGGGCGCCGTACGGCTCCACCACCACGGCGTCGACGATGAGCCCGGGGATGACCGTGCGGTTGGGGTCGGCACGGATGACGGCCTCATCGACCAGCTCCTCGACGACCACGATGACGCGCTCGGCGGCGAAGGCGGCCTCGCGCTGGGCTCCCACGCAGGCCCCAGACCTGCGTGTTGCCCGCGGCATCGGCACGCTGCGCGTGGACGATGGTGACGTCGGGGTTGATGGGCGGCACCACGTAGACCCGCTCGTCACCGTAGGGTGACTGGAGCGGGCAGGATGCGTGGGTTGGCCGCGGGCATGTCGGTGCCCTCGTAGCTGCGCAGCGGATAGAAGGGCAGGTTGGTGGCCCCCGCGATGTAGCGCCCGACCATGCCGAAGTGGCTGTACTCCTCCAGCTCCAGCGACGGCTGCCGGCCCTCGGTCAGGCGGCGGATGGCATGCAGGCTGCCCACGCCGGGGTTGCCCAGCCAGCTGAAGACGAGCTTGCGCGCGACGCCGGCGCCGATCATCTGGTCGTAGATGACGTCCGGCGTCATGCGGATGAGCGTCAGGTCCTGCCGTCCGCTGACGGATGATCTCGTGGCCGGCCGCGAAGCAGATGAGGTGCGTGAAGCCCTCGATGGCCACGCTGTCCCCGTCGCGCACGAGCGTGGCGATGGCCTCGCGCATGCTGCTCACCTTGGACGTGCTCACGAGGTCATCCTAGCGGCGCCGCACGTGGCTGGCGGGCCCAGCCGTGGCACGTGTACCTAGCCCGCGATGGGCGTGAGCGCATCCCACAGGGCGTCCTCGAGCTCCTCGGTAGTGATGGCGCCCTCGAACTTGGCCCGCACCAGGCCTTCCGCGTCGATGACCACGACGTAGGGCTCGGTGCGCAGGCCCCAGCGCTCGGTCCAGGGTGCCGACTGCAGCCAGCCCTCCTCCGAGAGCAGCGGCTGCAGGTAGCCGTCCTTCACCTGCATGAGGTAGGGCTCCACGTGCACGAAGTTGACGCCCTCGGGATGGTTGGCCGCCACCTCCTTGACCTTCTCGATGGTGGGGCCGCAGGTGGCGGTCTGGCAGAAGGCGGGGGTGACGAAGGCGATGACGGCCGGCGCGTCCGCCTCGATGGCATCCAGGATCGAGAGCTCGTAGAAGCGCTCCACCGGGTCAGGGTCGCTGGAGATGCGGCCCAGGTCGCCACCGACGTCCGCGGCCGTGGGCGTATCGATGAGCGGTGCGGGGCTGCCGATGGGCGGCGTCGTGGTGGTCTCCCAGACGTCGTAGTCGGCGCGCACGGTCTCGCTGCGGCCGTCGGGGAAGGTGGCGTTGAAGCGGGTGCCCCAGCGGCCCGCGTGTGGGAACACGACATCGGCCGCATACAGGCCGCGAACGTCCTCGATGGCCCAGAGGAAGCGTGAGTCGGCCTCGAAGGCGACCGCCTCGGGATCGAGATCGTCGGCGTAGAACTGCAGCGAGACCTCCACGTCGGGGGCCGCCAGCAGGGCCCCCGTCGCATCGGTCAGGCTGAAGAGGAAGCGGTTGGGGCCCTGCGCCAGCTCGGAGGAGGCGAGCACGGGGATGATGGCGGGCACGTCCTGTGCCGCAGCGGGGAGGGGAGCGGAGAGCGCCGCCAGGGAGAGCAGCAGGGCGGCGGCGAGCGAGGCCGGTCGGTTCATGTCGCGAAGCGTACGCCGGAGCGCGCGAGTGCGCCGCCGGACACGTTGCGGCTCGGCCACGGGCGCAGGCCACGCAACGCGAGCGTACTCAGGCGCGTACGCTCGGGCCTATGCCTGAACCGCGCCTCCCGAGTGCCCGGCCGCTGCGATCGATCTCTGTCGTCGCAGGCCTCGGCGCCGCGCTCGCCTGGGCGCTTGCCACGCTCGCCGCCGCCCGCGCCAGCCGCGTGCTGGGCGCCTGGTCCACGACCGCGTTGGTCGTCTTCGTCGGCCTGGTCGCGACCCTGCCGTTGCTGGCACTCGAGGGACCACCCGCGCAGGTGAGCCCGGAGGACCTGGCCTGGCTCGCCATCGCCGGGCTGGGATACGCCATCGGCATGGTCTTCAACTACGCCGCGCTCAGTGGTGGCAAGGTGCCCGTGACGGCACCCATCGTCTCCACCGAGGGATCCATCGCGGCCGCCCTCGCCGTGCTCACCGGAGAGGCCGCCTCGCCGTTGCTGGTGGCGATGCTGGCGCTCATCGCCGCCGGTGTCTTCGTGGTGGCGCTACAGCCGGGCGGTGGCGCCGACGCCCTGCGTGGAAGTGGTGCCCGCTACGTCGGGTTCGCCGTGACGGCTGCGCTCATCTTCGGCGTCGGGCTCTATGGTGCCGGTCGCGCCAGCGACGTCGTGCCGCCGGCCTGGGTCGTGGCCGCGGGCCGCATCGCGGGGGTGCTGCTGCTGACGCTGCCGCTGGCGCTGACGCGCCGGTTGCGCTTCGACCGGACGGTGCTGCCCTTCTTGCTCTTCGCTGGCGTGGCCGAGGTGGTCGGTGTCTACCTCTACGCCTGGGGGGCCCGGGAGTCGATCGCGGTGACCGCCGTGCTCGCCTCCCAGTTCGCGGTGCTGGCGGCACTGATGGCCCACGCCCTCGGCGAGCGCATCAGCTCCCGTCAGTGGCTGGGCGTAGTGGCGGTGACCACCGGCGTGGTGGTCATCACCCTTACGCGGCTGTAGGCCCTGTGGCCTGGCCGCCCGCCGCCCTAGTCGACGTTCACCAGGCGCGAGTGCCCGGTCAGCGACTCCACCGCCGTCTGGAAGACATCCGACAGGTCGGCGCTGGCGCCGGCGGACTTGGGCAGGCAGTAGTAGTTGTCGCCGTCGCTGTTCTCGGTGCCGGGGCAGCCGCCGTCCTTGACCGAGCCGGTGGCCATCGAGGCGAGCAGGTCCGTGGCCATCTTGCCGCGCCACGGGCCGCTGCTGTCCGGGCAGGCCATGTCGTTCGAGCCGTCGAGGCCGAAGCCGACGGTGAACAGCTCGATGTTCTTGGCCTTGGCTGCATCTGCCGCCATGGATGACTCGAGGCAGTGGTTGCTGGTGCCCGTGGTGGACCGATTCGGTTGACCGTCGCTCAGGAGCAGGATGGCCTTCATGGCGCCCGGGCGACCATAGGTATCGAGCTCGTAGGTCGCCATGCGCACCGGATCGGCGATGTCCGTGCCGGTGGATGAGTTGCCGAAGCAGGCGATGGCTCGCGCCATGTCACTGCTGTCCGACGAGTAGTCGGCTCCGAAGGACGCGCCCTGCCCGGTGAGTCCGATGGGGACCCAGCGTCGCACGTCGCTGGTGTTGGCGCTGCCGATGGAGGAGTCCGCCTGGGTCTTGCAGAAAGCGCCGATGCGACTGGGGCCGAGGGCGCCGAGCGAGAGCCACTGGAGGCGGGGCTCGAGCGTCTTGCGCACCGAGTCGGCCGCGCGACGGGCGTTGTCGGTGTCGACACCGTTCATCGAGCCGGTGCGGTCGATGATCATCACCAGGTCCACGGGCATCTCCGGCGGCTCTCCGCAGGCACCCTTGCAGGCAGCCGCAGTGCGAGCACCGGTGGAGCCGTCGAGCACCCCCAGGACCGGCGCGAAGTTGTACTCCACGGTCGCCGGGCCGCTGACCACGAGGGTGTTGCAGACATGGCCCAGCGAGGGTGTGCAGGCGGCATAGGCGACGTCGTCGTCGATGACCCAGGAGGCGCCGGGGCCCGGGTCGCAGACGAGCGGGACATCGGTGAGGCGAGGGGCTCCCGTCTCGGTGCCGATGAGACAGCGGAAGCCGACGGTGATATCGCTGTCGGGCAGATCGACCGGGGTAGTTCAGGTGCACGTACGACCTGGCAAGCTGCTCGGCTGCCGCAGGGTCGTCCTTCACCATCGGCACGCCGGCGAGCGCGCCGGCGTCGAGGGCGTTGTAGAGGTCCATGTTGGCCTTGCGCAGGAGACCCTGGTCGAGGACCAGCGCGGCGGCGCCCAGGATGACGGTGAAGAAGATGGCGAAGAGCACCAGGGTCTGGCCGCCCTGTGCCATGCGAGCGCGCGCGGAGCGCTCGCCATCGGGGGGGCGATTGGAGATCGTGCCCTGGCGGGCCCAGTAGAGGAGGTTCATCGGTCGTCCTTGCTGTTGCGCGATCGGTGAGGAGTGTCGATGCGTCCTGGCGGTCGGTTCGCTCTGACGGGAGCAGGAACGCCGCGCGGGATGGGACGGGGAGCCGCGCTACTCGATGCGCATCTTCGATTCGGACGAGAGCGGGATCTCGGTGCCGAAGAGGACAGGGAAGAACATCGAGTACTTGTAGTCGACGGTCACCTTCGTCGCGTCACCGGGCAGCCACATCGGGCTGGTGCACGAGGTGAACGAGGTGCCCGACGGACGCTCGCAGGCGACGGTCACGCTCAGCTTCGCGGGGTCGAGATTGCCGGCCATGGCCCGCACACGCGTCTCGATGGCGCTCGTGTTGCCCGGGTCGATGACGCCGAGACGTGCGCCTTCGCGAGCTGCGTTCACCAGGGTCAGGTCGGAGTAGATGCCCAGCCCGAAGTCGAACATGCCGGCCACGAGCAGGAAGAAGACGGGCAGCACGATGGCGAACTCGACGAGCGCCTGGCCGCGGCCGCGCTCGTCGCGGGTGGCTCGCGACGTGCTGGCGGTCTCGGGCGCGGTGTGCCCGTCCCGGGGAGAGAGGTCGGTACGCATCGGTTTCCTCCGGCTTGCCCCCTGGAGGAGTCGTCGAGCCGGTGGCTGGCGGACCATCCGCCTGCCGAGGAGACCGGCCCTGACGTCAGGGGGGAGGCAGTACCTAATGACTACCAGCCGGTCCCGGCCGTGACCAGTACCACGAACCGCACCTGTCGACCCCGCAACCCCAAGGCGTTGCGTCGGCGCATCGTTTCGGGGCCGTATCGGGCCGTATCTCCGGAGCATTCGCCGCTGCGGCGATGCCTGCGACGGCGCCGAGGCTTCCTGGGCCCTAGGCTGAATGCTCCCGATGGCCTACCACGGCGGGCGTGCCGTGGATCGATGCCACGGGGCTCGCGACCCCGCCGACGCTCTCGATGGCCTCTTCGAGGACCAGCAGGCCGCTGGCCATGGTGGCCTCGTCGATCACCAGCGGTGGCGAGATACGCACCGACTTGCTGCCGCAGCCCAGCACCAGCAGCCCTCGCCGGAAGGCCTCGTACTCGAGCTCGTCGGCCAGCTGCGGCGTGGCCAGCTCCAGGGCCAGCATCAGGCCCAGGCCGCGGACGTCGATGATGCTCTCGGGGTGCCGCGCGCGCATCGCCTGCAGCCCGGCGAGGCCCTGGCTGCCACGTGCTGCGGCGTTCTCGATGAGCCCATCCTGCAGCAGATCGAGGGTGCTGATGGCGGCGGCGCAGGCGACGGGGTTGCCACCGTAGGTGGAGCCGTGCGAGCCCTTGTCCCAGGCTTCGAGGATGTCCGCCTTCGCGATCATCGCCGAGAGGGGCATGCCGGAGGCGATGCCCTTGGCCGAGAGCAGGATGTCCGGCTCGACGTCGAAGTGCTCGATGGCCCACATCCTGCCGGTGCGCCCCGCGCCCGACTGGATCTCGTCGGCCACGAGCAGGATGCCGTAGCGGTCGCACAGTTCCCGCAGCCCGCGCATGAAGCCGGCCTCGGGCACGATGTAGCCACCCTCGCCCTGAACCGGCTCGACGATGATGGCCGCCACCTCGTCCGCCGGCACGACCTTGTCGAAGAGGACCTCGTCGAACCAGGCAAGGTCGCTGACGTGGCCGTAGGGGGCGTGGTAGATGCCGTTGACGAGGGGAGCCACGCCGGCGTGGTACTTGGCCTTCGACGCGGTCAGGCTGACCGCCCCCATGGTGCGCCCGTGGAAGCCGCCGAGGAAGGAGACCACCGCGTGCCGCCCCGTCGCTCGGCGCGCCAGCTTCAGCGCCGCCTCGACAGCCTCCGCGCCGCTGTTGCCGAGATAGACACGCAGCGGGCCGCGGATGGGTGCCGTGGTGGCGATGGCTTCGCACGTGCGGGCGTAGATGGGTGGGTAGAAGTCCGATGCGCTGTAGTGCACCAGCTGCTCGGCCTGCGCCTTGATGGCCTCGATCACCACGGGGTGCGAGTGGCCCGTAGAGTTGACGGCGATGCCGGCACAGAAGTCGATGAAGACGTTGCCGTCGATGTCCTCGACGGTGGCGCCGCGGCCTCGCACCGGGACGAAGGGATAGACACGGGGCAGGCTCGGCGACGACCAGGCGTGGTCATACTCCACGTGTGCCCGCGCCAGTGGCCCGGGCACCTCGGTCACGAGGCGTGGCACGGTCGCGACGCCCGACTCGGCGATCTCTGCCTGGCTCATCTACCCCTCCCTCGTGATGCCGCCGCGTGTATCAATCCTATTCACGGTGGATACAGAGTATAGGGGCCTATCGCGCGGCCGGGAGCACCTCGAACGATCCCGTGGCGAGGATCTCGTCACCTGCCCGGACCTCGAGCCGGTAGTGGCCGGCGTCAGCCGGGGTGAGCGTCGCGCCCAGGCAGTCGAACGAGCGGTCGCTGGTCTCGCTGGCGATGAGCGTGGACGTGCCGGCACCGAGCAGTACCACGCTGATCGTCTCGGCCGGCTCGACGGCTCGCTCCAGGTAGGCCACGCCGCGGACCGGCGCCGACAGCTCGAACGCGATCGCCTCGGCGCTGATTTCGCAGCCGGTCCCGGACGTACCGAACACGACGCTGCCCGCGAGGATGTCGCGCACCTGCAAGCTGATGGCCAGGAGGGCCATGCTGCCGGTCAGCGCGACCACGGCGAGAGCGGCCAGCAGCCGGGTCCCAGTGCGTGTGCCCCGCGCTCGGCCCCGATAGGCCCAGCCCCCGACGGCGACCGCGGCGATCCAGCCCAGCAGCACGATGAGCACACGCGTCTGGCCCGCCCACGGGCCCACGCTCGCGAGGGCCAGGGCGATGAGGACCACCGAGCCGCCGGCCACGAGGCCGCGCCGGAGGGAGCGCGGATCGACCGCCGGTGGTGCGTCGGTGTGGTGGCTGGGCCAGTCGGGCCGACCCGGCCGGCGTGGCTGTGTCAGTCGACGATGGTGTGTGACTGCTCACGCAGGAACTGCGCCGGGTAGTACGGCCCAAGGGCTGCCTTGCCGGTCGAGCCCGAGCCCTTCCAGCCCCCGAAGGGTTGCACGCCCGGCCACGCGCCGGTGGTGGCGCCGGCACGACGGTTGACATACAGCACGCCGGTCTCGATCTCTTCGAGGAAGCGCTCGACCTCCGCGGTGACCTCGCTGTAGATGCCTGCCGTGAGCCCGTAGTCCACCTCGTTGGAGCGTTCGATGGCCTCGTCCAGCGAATCGACCGGCAGCACGGCAGTGAAGGGCACGAAGAGCTCGTCGCGGAACAGCCGATGATCTGCCGGAAGCTGGCCGACCACCGTGGGCTCCACGTAGTGGCCGCGGGCGAGGTCGCCCTCCGCCAGGACCTCGCCCCCGGTGTAGACGACGCCATCGGCCCGCGCCTCGGCCACGGCCTGCGTGAAGCGCTCGACGGCACGCTCGTCGGTCAGTGGGCCCAGGAAGGTGTCACGCAGCAGAGGATCACCGATGGTCAGCTGCTCGGCGCGGGCGACCAGCCTCTGCACCAGCTCGTCGTGGACGCCGCGGTCGACGTAGACACGGCTGTTGGCCGAGCACTTCTGGCCGCCGAAGCCGAAGGCCGACCGCACGATACCCTCGGCGGCCTTGTCCAGGTCGGCGCTGGCCATGACGATGGCCGGGTTCTTGCCGCCCATCTCCACGATGCAGGGGCGTGGATAGCGCTTGCTGAAGCTGCGCTGCAGCCGCATGCCCACCTCATAGGAGCCGGTGAACACGATGCCGTCGATGGCCTCGCTGCCGGCCAGCTCGGCGCCCACGCTATCGCCGGGCCCCATGACAAGGTTGCACACGCCATCGGGGACGCCGGCGTCGCGCAGTGCCTCCATCAGCAGCACCCCGCTCATGGCGCCGGACCGAGCGGGCTTGAAGACGCACGCGTTGCCTGCCAGCAGCGCTCCCGCGACCGGCCCGGCAGCCAGCGCCAGGGGGAAGTTGAAGGGCGCGATGACACCGAAGACGCCGTAGGGGCGCAGCACCGAGCGCGTGTGCGTCGCGGGGTCGCCGAGGTTGTCCATGGGCCTGGCGTAGTAGTCGTTCTCCGCCGCCACCCGGGCGTAGTAGCGGATGAGGTCAGCACTCTCCTCGACCTCGCCGAGGGCCTCTATGCGGTTCTTGCCCACCTCGATGGCCATGAGGGCGCCGTACTCCATGAGGCGCTCGCTGATGAGCTCGGCGGCGGCGTTCAGGATCTCGACACGCTTCTCCCAGCCCAGCCCGTTCCACGCCGGCTGCGCGGCACGGGCGGCCGCGATGGCATCACGCACGTCGGCGCGGCTGCCGTTGGCGAAGCGACCCACCACCACCTCCGCATCGATCGGTGAGCGGAGCTCGAACTCACCGTCGCCGGCACGCTCGTGACCGCCGATGATGTTGGCGTGGGAGCGGCCCAGGCGGGCGCGCGCGTCGACGACGCCGGCCTCGAAGGCGGCGTGCAGATCCTCGTTGTCAGCGCGCAGGGTGGCGTAGGTGATCTTGATGCGCGATGCGCCGGTGCTCTCGGTCATGGTCGGGTGGTCCTCGTAGCGTCGCTCACTGCGGCTCGAGTCTACTCTTGGGCAGGACCCGCACATTCGCGGCAGCGGCCCCCCGATCGCCACGGCCGCCCCGTCACCAGGGCGGCTGCTGGGGCGGCGTCCACGCGGTTCGCTCAGGCGGTCTCGGAGTCCGCCGCTGACTTGGCCTGGACGGTGCGGAAGCAATCGGAGCAGTAGACCGGCTTGTCCATGCGCGGCTTGAAGGGCACCTGTGCCGCGTTGCCACACTCGGAGCAGATGACCGCGAAGTACTCGCGTGCCTGGCGGTACTCGCCGCGCTCGTAGCCACGCGGCCCGCCGATGTCCCGGGTGTCGTACCCGCCCGAGTCGCGCATGGCGCGTCGCGCTGCCCGGCAGCTGGGACAGCGCTTGGGATCAGACACGAACCCCTTCTCCGCGTAGAACTCCTGGTCGGCCGCAGAGTGGATGAACTCCACGCTGCAATCGACGCATGTGAGGGTTCGATCCGTGTACGACACATTGACCTCCAAGGGCGCGATTGCTTGCATCTTGCTCCCGGCGCACCCGTGTGGGGCAGCCCGAAACAGGAGGGCCTTGGCGTCTGGAGTGCCGGGCGCCACATGTCCTGTTGTCCTGTCCGAGGTCCCGCTCTGGTGGGCGCACCGGAATGCTCGAGGCAGGGTACACCGAGGCCGCGGAACCGGCAACGGCCGGCCCGACCGCTCCCTCCGCGGCATGCCCGCGGCAACCCCCACAGCACCGGAGTACCCCTCACCGAGGGGACCGTGGTAGCGGCGATGAGCGCCCGGTCCGATGTCACAATGGTCCTGCGCTCCGATCGTCGCTTGCCTGCCATGCAGCGGCTCGGGCGACCAGGGGATGGAGGAACACGCCAGGCATGCCGCTGTTGCTCCACCTCGCCGACGTCCACCTTGGTGCACGCCACGCCGACATGGGTGCCGCCGCCGTGAGGCAGCGCGAGCGCCAGGCGGCCGCCTTCGCTCGTGCCATCGACGAGGGCCTGGCGGCCGGCGTCGACGCGGCTCTCATCTGCGGGGACCTCTTCGACTCCAACGCCCAGCCCCGTCGCTCGGTGGAGCAGGCCGTCAGCGAGCTCAAGCGCCTGACCGACCGTGGCATCCGTGTCGTCATCATCCCCGGCACGCACGATGTCTACGACAGCCGCTCCATCTATCGCGCCTTCGACCTCGCAAGCCTGGCCGGCCTGCCCTCGGGCAGCGATCTGCTGACGGTGCTGACACCGGAGCAGCCGGAGCTGCTACTGAAGGACCTCGATCTCATCGTCTACGGCCGCGTCTTCGGCACCAAGCGTGCCCCACGCAGCCCGCTCGACGGCTTCGAGCGTACGCGCCGACGAGCGAGCCAGCTGGAAGGTCGGCATGATCCACGGCTCGCGCCAGATCCCCGGCAAGGTGGACCGAGACGACGTGTTGTTCACCGACGCCGAGATCGCCGCCAGCGGCCTGGACTACCTGGCGTTGGGGCACTGGCACTCGTACTCGAGCGGTCGTGCCGGCGACACCACCTGGGCCTACGCCGGTGCGCCCGAGCCGGTCGCGGTGGACCAGGACGGTGCCGGCAACGTGTGCCTCGTTCGCCTGGAGGACGGCGCCAGCAGCAACAGCAGCGTCGACGTCCAGCCGGTACGCGTGGGGCGGACGGTCTTCCGCGCCGAGTCGGTCGATGCCGCCACCATCGTGAGCCAGGCCGAGCTCAGCGTACGGCTGAGCGAGCTGGCCGACCCCGATCTCGTGCTGCACGTCTCGCTCGACGGCATCGCTCCCGACACGCTCGAGATCGACATCGACGAGCTGGAGCGGACCCTGGCACCGTCGTTCCTGCACGTGCGCATCCGCGACCGCTCGGTGGTCGAGGTCGGCAGCGACACGGAGCTACCCGCCGACACCGTGGCCGGCCGGTTCGTGGCGGATGTGCGCGCCCGCATCGCGAGTGCCGAGGCCAAGGGCGACGAGGAATCGGCCGAGCAGGCCCGACAGGTCTTGCGGCTCGGACGGCGCCTGTTGCTGGATGATCCCGACCACGTGACGCTGCCCTGACGATGCGCATCACTCGACTCCAGCTCACCGATTTCAAGCGGCATGCCTCTCTCGAGATCAAGCCCGCCCCGGGGCTGACCATCATCCGCGGGCCCAACGAGGCCGGCAAGTCCTCCATCGCCCAGGCCATCGAGCTGGTCCTGTTCCGCAAGGCCGACGCCAACCGCGAGGATGTCCGCCAGGCCTGGGCCTGGGGCGCCGCCGACCCACCGCAGGTGATGCTCGATCTTCGAGATCGACGGCCAGCCCGCGCGCCTGGCCAAGCGGTTCGACGGCTCCCGCGCCACCGGCGAGCTCACCCTCGATGGCAAGAGCAGCGACGATCACGCCTTCATCCAGGAGCGGGTCGCGGCCATCACCGGTATCCCCAGCGAGGCCTTCTTCCGCTCCACCGCCTTCGTCGGCCACAGCGAGCTCGACGCGGTCAACGGCGACGAGCCGGCGCTGCAGGACCGCCTGCAGCGAGCGGTCAGCGGTGCCGATCGTGGTACGGCCAAGGCCAAGAAGAAGCTCGAGGCGGCCGTTCACCGCTACCGCACCGAAGGTCAGAAGAACCCCGGCCTGCTGAAGGTGGCGCGCGAGGAGATCGCTCTGCTCGAGAGTGAGCTGGCCACGGGCGAGGCCGCCCTGGCACGGCTGCAGGCCGATCGCGCCCAGTGGGTCGAAGCCCACGAACGCCGCGAGGACCTGGACACCCAGCTGCGTCGCCAGCAGGCCGACCTGGCCGAGGCACAGCGTGCCGAGGCGCTCGCCCAGCGTCGCGACGCGGCCACCGAGCGCTACGAGCGGCTCAAGCGAGCAGCCGCCCTCGTGGAGGAAGAGGAGCGCTTGCAGCAGGCGATGCCACGCGGTGTCTCACTGGCCCAGCTGCGCACGGCGGCCGCGCGGGCCAAGAGCCTGCAGTTCGAGATCTCCGAGCTCGAGGCGGACCTGAGCATCGCTGCCGAGGCCGGCGACCGCGGACATCGACCCCGAGATGACGCCACCGCGTCCGCTGCGCTGGCTGGTGCTGGCCGCCGTCTTCGTCGCCCTCGGCTGGCTGGCCTCGTTCGTCCTGGGTGATAGCGGCCTGCTCGGCGTGGTCATCGTGGTGGTGCTCGCGGCCGGCGTGGTCGCGTCGCTCCTGCTGGCCATCCGCGGTGCTGCCAGGCGTCGCCAATACGGGCTGGCCGATGCAGCTGGCGACGACGGCCACGACGCAACGGGTGGAGGCCGACCGCGCGCAGCAGGAGCAGCTGCGCCGCCAGGAGCGCGAGCTGGAGGCGACACTGGCGACCATCGGCGTGGCCGACGTCGAGACAGCTGAAGAGCTCCTCGCCTCGCTGCAGGCGCAGACCGAGGCGCTCGCCCACGTCGAGGGCGAGCTACGCGGGTTGGGCGTCGAGGAGCGCAACCTGCGTCGCCTGTCGGAGGCGCGGGACGAGGCAGCCGGGGAAGCCGAGCGCATCGGCCATGCCCTCGCCGCCATGGGTCGCCTGGCTGACGATCCTCGGCCGCCCGCAGTGCCGCCGAGCGATCGGTGGCGCAGACGCTGCCGGCTCGTGATGCCGCTCGCTCGGAGGAGGACCAGGCGCAGGGTCGCGTCGACGCCAACACCGTCGACGCCGACGTGGTCGCCGGGCTGGCCGAACGACTGGCTGCCGCGCGCGAACGCTACGCCGAGCTGGAGCGTCGCTTGCTTGTCTACCAGGGCACGCTGCAGGCCATCGAGGCTGCCGAGCGCGCGACGCTCAAGACGGCGGCCCGCTACCTCGAAGAGCACATGGGCCCCACCATCGCGTCGATCACCGACGGACGCTATGACGACATCGAGATCGACGAACGCAGCCTCGCCTTTCGGGTGCGTGCGCCGGAGACCGGCGAGATGGTCGCTGTCGAGTCGCTCTCGCAGGGAACCGCCGACCAGCTCTTCCTCGCGGCACGGCTGGGCCTGGTACGCCTCGTGACGATGGACCGGCGGCCGCCGCTCGTCCTGGACGACCCCTTCGTGACCTTCGACACCGTCCGCGGCGAGCGCGCGTTGCGGCTGGTCAAGCAGTTCGCCACCGTCCACGGCTTCCAGGTGCTGTACCTGACCTGCTCCGACCGCTTCGACCGGCTGGCCGATGAGCTGGTCGTCCTGCCAGGACCCTCAAATGAGCGCGTGCTGGCGATGCCGCGCCAGGCCGCGAGTGAGCCGACGACGACTCCGCCTGCTGCAGCTGGCACGCCTCCTGCGATGGCCTCGGCGCCTGCGCCACCTGTCCCGGCCCGTTCCACGAGCGCCCCGACCTCACCCCCCGCCGTCGTGGCGCCGCGACCGCCCGCGACCGAAGCGCCGCAGCCGACGCTGCGCTTCGAGCCCGATCCGCGACCCAACCCCGACCCGGTCGCCCCGCGGCGCGCCACCGCGATCGGGGGCGACGAGCCAGACCCGCTCGATGCCCTCCGCCGGGCCGCGAGCTTGGCGTCAGAGGACGAGGAGAGCGAGGGTCCCGGCTGACCTTGCTGGCTTCGGCCCTGTCGCTCCTCGCCGCGGCCTCGTGGGGCCTGGGCGACTTCGCTGGCGGCATCGCCACCCGCCTGTCCAACAACTACGTGGCGGTGCTGCTCTCGCAGGGCGTGGGCCTGCTGCTCGCGGGGCTGTTGTTGCTGCTGGCACGGGAACCGATGCCCGGCACGGATGCGCTGGTGCTCGGCGGGCTCGCCGGCGTCGCTGGCTCGCTGGGTCTCGGCTGCTTCTATCTCGCGCTCTCGCGCGGCACGATGGGCCTGGTCGCGCCGCTGACGGCCCTGCTTGCCGCAGCCTGGCCGGCGGCCATCGCGCTGCTGACCGGCGGCGCGGTGAGCGGCCTGGCGCATGGCGGGCATGGCGGCCGCCCTCGGCGCGGTCGTGCTCGATCTCGCTCCCCGACCGCCGGCTGGGACGCCCGGTGCTGCCGACGTACCACGGCTCGCGCGCCCGCGAGTGGTTGCTCATCCTCGGCGCCAGCCTTGGCTTCGGTGGCTTCTTCCTGCTGGTGGATGCGTCGCGCGACGCCGGCGGGGAGGTGTGGTGGCCGCTGCTCATGGTCAAGGTGGCGGGCGTGCTGACCGTCCTGCTGGCCGCTGCACTGCTGGCGCCGATGGGCCGGTTCCCCGGCTTCAGGCTGGGCATGGCGGCGTTGCTCGTGGGCTCCCTGGCCGGCATCGGAGACCTCGGCGGAAACCTCTTCTTCGTGCTCGCGAGCGGGGAGGGAGAGCTGGCGCTGGTCATCGTGCTGACCTCGCTCTACCCCGTCGTCACCGCCATCCTGGCGCGCATCTTCCTGCACGAGCGGCTGGGCCGGATGCGCCTGCTGGGCGTGGCCGCGGCCATCCTCGGCGTCATCCTCATCGGCCTCGGTTCGCTCTAGCCGACGTTCAGCTAGCTTGGCCAGCTGACCGCCGAGGGCCAGCGCATGAGCCGTACCGCGACGAGCACGCCGAGAGCGGCGAGCACGAGGATGGCAGCGGCGGCCATGGCGGCATCGAGGCTGTCCTGGAACTCGCTGTAGACCAGCAGGGGCAGCGTCTGCGTGCGGCCGGCAAGGTTGCCGGCGAACAGGATGGTGGCGCCGAACTCGCCCAGCGCCCGCGCCCAGGCGAGCACCAGGCCGGCTCCCAGCGCCGGCGCCGCCAGCGGCAGCGTGATGCGGCCCAGCACCTCGTTCTCCGAGGCGCCGTCGACGCGCGCGGCCTCCTCCACCTCCGGCTCGACGGCGCGGAACCCCGCTCGCGCGGCACGGATGAAGAACGGTGCCGCGACGAAGACCTGGGCCACGACCACCGCGGCAGTGGTGAATGGCAGGCTGATGCCCGCCCAGCTCAAGGGCCTCGCCGGCGAGGCCGCTGCGGCCGAAGGCGAAGAGCAGCGCCAGGCCGGCGACCGAGGGGGGCAGCACGATGGGCAGGTCGACCAGCGCCTCGGCGAGAGCCTTGCCGCGGAATGTCGTCCGCGCCAGCACGAACGCCAGCGGGATGCCCAGCGCCACGATGACGCCGAGGCTGACCGCCGTGCTGCCAAGGCTGAGCGCCAGCGCATCGATGACCGCGCGGCCCGCGAGGGCCGAGGTCAGGGCGCCTGAGCTGATCGTCCGTAGCAGCAGCGCCACCACCGGCAGCGCCAGGAACAGCAGCGCCACGGCGGCGATGGCCACGATGGCCGCGTGTGGGCGGTGCTGCGACCCCCGATAGGGCTCCGGTGCGGTGCGGGGCGTGCTCATGCGTCCAGGGGCTCGAAGCCGTAGGCCGCCAACACCTCGGCGGCGTCGGGGCCGCGTAGCCACTCGAGGAAGTCGGCCGCCGCGGGATCGATCGCTGATGCGCACCGCGGCGTAGGTGGCGCCGACATCGACCGCCGGCGGGAAGGGGATCTCGCGGACGAGACCTGACGAGCGAGCGTCCGTGCGGTAGACCACCGCGGCATCGCCCTCTCCCAGCTCGACCTTGGCCAGCGCGGCCCGCACGTTGTCCTCGCGCGAGACGATGTTGCGCGCGACGCCTGCCAGGAACGCCTGCGGGTCCTGCGTGGTAGCTGCGAGCTGCGCGATGGCCGCATCGGCGTAGACGGTGATGGGCACCCCTGGGCCCGCTGCGACGAGACGGACGCCTGGCGCAGCGAGGTCCTCCACGCTCGTCACGGCACTGCCGGCGAGCGGGACCGCGACCGTCAACCGGTTCCGCGCGAAGGGCACCGGCTCCGCTGCCGTGTGACCGCCGGCCACGAGCTCGAGCGGCCGCCTCGTGTCGGCCGAGAGGAAGGCGTCCGCCGGCGCACCCTCGGCGATCTGTGCCGCCAGCACGTTGGAGGCGCCGAGGGCGATGGCTAGCGGCACGGCGCGATGCGACAGCAGCCAGCGCTGCTCCAGCCCCTGGATGACGTCGGTGAGCGAGGCCGCGGCGAAGACCGTCAGCGCACCCCGCTCCTGTCTTGCGGCATCGCCCGGCACACAGGCGACGACGAGCAGCCCCAGCACGAGGATCGCGACGCCGGTGGACAGTGCACGCGCTCCCCGGAGCGGGTCCAGCCGCGGCCCGCGCGTCAACGTGATGGCACCTCCACGATGACGTCGGTGGCCTTGACCACGCAGACCACCTCGTCGCCGGGGGCCAGCGCCAGCTCCTCGGAGGCCTCACGGGTCATCAGGCTCACCAGGCGGTGCGGTCCGGCCTGCACCTCCACCACGGCGGCCACGCCATCACGCTCGACGCGGGTGACCGTGCCGCCGAACCGGTTGCGCGCCGACTGCGCGATGATGGGCCGCTCGGCGCCGGTTCGCCGGCGCTCGGCCAGCAGGCGCGTCACGTCTGCCTGGCTCACCGTCCGCTGTCCGCCCTGCGTCAGCTGCACCTCCAGGCGTCCCCCCTCAGCCCAGCGGCGCAGCGTGTCCGAGCTGACGCCCAGCTGCTTGGCGGCCTCCCCGATGCGCAGCCGTGCGGACTCGCCTGAACCTCGCTTATTGCCAGCCATACGGTCGATTATCGCGCAGAACACGCGACAAGCACGTGACAGCCCTAGAGCTCGGCAGCGCTCCCGGGCTCCAGCAGCCAGACGGCGTTGGGGCGTAGCGCGAGCTGCGCCGGCCAGCGCTCGGGGTCATGGTATGCCCCGAAGCACTCGGCGATGATGCCCGCCTTGGCGGCACCGGGAACCATGACCACGATGCTGCCGGCCGCCTGGAGCAGGAAGGGCGCGATGGTCACCCGGGCCACGTGTGGCTCGATGTGCGTGGGTGCCGCCACCGCCAAGGCGGGAACGCGTCCCTCACGGATGGGGGGCGTGCCGGGGAACGTGGAGAGGATGTGGCCGTCGCCGCCGACGCCCAGCAGCACGACATCGAAGGCGGGGATGCCACGCCGGTGGGGCAGGACACGATCCATCTCCTCGGCGTAGCGAGCGGCCGCCCATTCGGCACCACGGCCCTCTTCGATCGCGCCATCGCAGGGGACCGGGTGCAGCTGCGCTGCGGGGATGGCGGGCGCGCCGTCGGCGGCGAGCCATTCGCGCAGTGCCGTGGCCCAGTTGCGATCGGGATGCGACAGTGGCACGACGCGCTCGTCGCCCTGCCAGACGTGCACCTTCGACCACTCCACCCGCCGCGCGCGGGCATCGGTCGAGAGCAGGTCGAACAGCGCCGTCGCCGACGATCCGCCGGTCAATGCCAGGTGCGCCTCGCCCGTGCGCCGGATGCCGGCGCGCAGCCCATCCACCAGCAGGTCCAGCGCGCGCGCCGCGAGGACCTCTCGGTCGGGGCACAGCAGGACCGCGGTCTGCATCATCGCGTGCCGTTCCCGGTGAGCGTGATGGCCTTCTCCAGGGCCTGCGTGAAGAGCCGGTCGTGCCCGGTGCGGTCGAGCGACTCGGCGAGATAGGGGGCCTCCTCGAAGCGCTCCAGCGGCGTCGCGCGACGGATCACCGAGGCGCCGTTCCAGTCGGCCGTGGCGAGCAGGTGATCGGCCTGGCGGGTCACGTTGACGTGCGTGTGAGCCTCAGGGCGTACGGCCTCCAGCTCCACGCGGACCACGGAGCCGGCTCCGCGCACGGCCCCGCTGTACTCCACCTCCACCGGCCGGATCTCGACATCGATGGTCCGCTTCCCCGAGCGCACGCGCGCTCGCCAGGTCTCGTCCTCGGCGGCCGTCAGCGGCTCCTGCATCTGCAGGCGCAGCCGCGACATCAGCCAGCCCACGAAGAGCACCGCACGTGACAGCCGCACCTCCCCGCCGGGGCGGGCGACATCGACGCGGATGGACTTCAGCTGCCGCAGCTCGCGCACCAGCAGGGGGTGGTCGAAGCAGGCGGCCAGCAGCTCGCGCCAGAGCATCAGCCGCATCCAGCTGACGTCGTGCACGACGAGCCCGCCGTAGACGGCGTCGGACAGGGCCACCAGGCGCTCCAGGCCGTGACCGCGGAACTGGCCCGAGTCCACGAAGAGGCGGTCGCACTCGTCGGCCAGCTCGCTGAAGTCGGGCCGTCCGAAGGGCACGTCGTCGGGCCACCACAGCACCACCGGCAGATCGTGGATGAGCAGGGGCGCGACCGTGCTCGAGAGGTGCTGGGCCAGCTCTCCGCCGACGCGGATGAGGATCTCCTCGGTGCAGATCTCGCTGCTGCCGCGTTCGGGCAGCTGGCAGGAGGCGTAGATGTTGGCCTCGAAGCTCGCCGGACCGTCGGGGTCGGTAGGGGAGAGCACGATGGCCCGGGACGGGTGCCTCGAGGCGAGCGTGCTCACGGTGGCCATGGCTCGCTCGACCAGCTCGGGACGGGGGGCCACGACGACCAGGGTCAGCACGACTGGTGCGGGTGCGCACGCGCACGCCCTCCTGGTGGCGGCCGACCGACATGTGCGAGGCCAGGCGCGGGTCGCCGTGGGCGAACTCGTGCCCGGCGCTGCCGCCGATGGCATCGTCACCAGCCTCCTTGGCGACCAGGCCCCAGAGGCCGCTGAGCGCCTCGCTGGTGTCGCGGATGGAATCGGTGCGGATGTGCCAGCGCGACGTCCCGCCTTCGTCGAAGGCGATGGGCGCTACAGCCTTCGCCATCGCCTGCCGTCTCGCTGCAGGAGCCGGTCCGCTGCCTCCGGGCCCCAGGTGCCGGCCTCGTACGGCTGCAGGCTGCCGTCGAGCTTGCCCAGCGCCGGGCCGCGCCCCGCGGCCCTGGCCTTCTCGCTGCCGCCGCCGGCGCCCCATTCGCGCCACATCTCGTTGAGCGGCGTGACCAGGCTCCAGGCAGCCTCCACCTCGTCGGCGCGGGTGAAGAGCGAGGCGTCGCCGAGCATGGCGTCGAGCAGCAGCGTCTCGTAGGCCTCGGGTGCGTCGGAGAGGAAGGTCGAGCCGTAGGTGAAGTCCATGTTGACCGAGCGCACGTCGAGGCCCAGGTCCGGCACCTTCGCGGCGAAGCGCAGCAGGATGCCCTCGTCCGGCTGGATGCGCATGGCCAGCACGTTGGGCTCCGGGTCGGAGGCGCTCTCGCGGAACAGCGTCAGCGGCGGCCGGTTGAACTGGATGGCGATCTCGGTCGCGCGTCGCGGCAGGTGCTTGCCGGTGCGCAGGTAGAAGGGCACGCCGGCCCAGCGCCAGTTCTCGACCTCCAGCCGCAGCGCCACGTACGTCTCCACGCTCGAGTCGGGCGCCACGTCGGCCTCGTCGCGGTAGCCCTCGACCTTGCGGTCGGCGACCCAGCCGCCCTCGTACTGGCCGCGCACGACATCGGCATGGATGCGGCTCGGCGTCCACTCGGTGTCGATGGCGCGCAGGACGCGCACCTTCTCGTCGCGCAGCGCGTCGGCCTCGAAGTTGATGGGTGGCTCCATGGCCACCAGGCTGAGCAGCTGCAGCATGTGGTTCTGCAGGATGTCGCGGCTGGCGCCGGCTTCCTCGTAGAAGGCGCCGCGGCTCTCGACCCCCAGGTCCTCGGCCACGGTGATCTGCACGTGGTCCACGTAGCGCCGGTTCCAGACCGGCTCGAAGATGCCGTTGGCGAAGCGGAAGACCAGCAGGTTGCGGACGGTGTCCTTGCCCAGGTAGTGGTCGATGCGATAGACCTGCGACTCGTCGAACGAGCGCGTCACCGCATCGTTGAGATCATGGCCCGACTCCAGGTCATGGCCGAAGGGCTTCTCGATGACGATGCGGCTCCAGGCGCCCTCAGGGTCGGCCAGGCCGGCTGCCCCCAGGTTGGCCACGATGTCCTCGTAGGCCGACGGCGGCGTGGCGAGGTAGAAGAGGCGATTGCCGCGGCAGCCGGCGGCAGCGTCGATCTGGTCGAGGCGTTCGGCGAGGCGTGCGTAGTCGGCGGCCTTGCCGAAGTCACCCTGCTGATAGTGGATGGTCTGGGCGAAGTCGTTCCACAGCGCGGTCTCCACCTCGTTGCGCGAGTGCTCGTCGACCGCCGCGTGCATCTCCTCGGCGAAGGCGGCGTCGGTGTACGGCCGCCGTGAGTAGCCCACGATGCTCGTCTCCTGCGGCAGCAGACCGGCACGACGCAGGTTGTAGAAGGCGGGGAAGATCTTGCGGTGCGAGAGGTCGCCGGTGGCGCCGAAGACGACGACGATGGCCGGGTCGGGCACTCGCTCGAGGCGGGTACCGGCTCGCAGCGGATTGGCCTGCGTCGCCTCGTCGCTGGCCGCGCGGTGCATCACGTGGCGGGCGCGATCGCCCCTGCGGGGTGCCGGCTTCTCCGTCGGCGCGGAGCGCTTGGTGGCCATCGTCGCTCGCTCCTACTTCTCCTTGATGGCGTGGCCACCGAACTGCTCACGCAGCGCGGCCAGCACCTGCGCGGTGTAGGACTCGTCCTGTCGGCTGCGGAAGCGGGTGATGAGCGACTGCGTGATGACGGGGGCCGGCACGTCGAGGTCCATGGCCTCCTGCACCGTCCAGCGGCCCTCGCCCGAGTCGGCCACCCAGCCACGCACGTCGGCGAGCGCCTCGCCGTGCTCGGCGAAGGCATTGCCGGCCAGTTCCAGCAGCCACGAGCGGATGACCGTGCCGTGCTGCCAGGCCTTGGCCACGGCTTCCAGGTCGAGGGGGTACTCCGAGGCGTGCAGGATCTCGAAGCCCTCGGCGTAGGCCTGCATCAGGCCGTATTCGATGCCGTTGTGCACCATCTTGGTGTAGTGGCCCGAGCCGCTGGGCCCGCAGTGGATGTAGCCGCCCTCCGGCGCGAGTGCCTCGAAGATGGGCTCCAGCGGCGCGACGGCCTCGCGCTCACCCCCGACCATGGTGCCGTAGCCGTTCTGCAGGCCCCACACGCCACCGCTGATGCCGGCGTCGACGAAGCGGATGCCGCGCTCGGCGAGGAGCGCGTGACGTCGCTTGCTGTCCTTGAAGTTGGCGTTGCCGCCGTCGATGATGGTGTCGCCCGCCGCCAGCAGGGCGGCGAACTCCTCCATCGTGGCCTCCGTGGCGTCGCCGGCCGGCACCATCAGCCAGACGATGCGGGGCGCGGGCAGCTTGGCCACGGCCTCGGCTGGGCGTGAAGGCACCGTCAAGGCCTTCGGCCATGATCTCGCGCGTCTTGTCGGCGGATCGGTTGTAGGCCACGACGTGATGGCCGGCGGCGTGCAGCCGACGTGCCATGTTGGCGCCCATGCGCCCCAGCCCGGCGATGACCAGATCCATGTCGTTGTCCTCGAGTAGCAGGATGAGTGGCTAGGCCAGGGCCTCGGCGAGGGCCCCCGCCAGCTCGCTGAGGCCGGCGTCGGCATCGTCGCCCAGGTCGATGCGCAGCGCCGGCAGGTCGTGCGCGCCGAAGGCGGCGAGGTCGCCCATGGCCTGGGCGTCGATGAGCACGCCGAAGGACTCGTGGCGCCCGGGGATGGGGATGTCGTCGGGGTGGCCGTTGGTCAGCTGGATGAAGCAGCCGCTGGGCGCGCCGCCCTTGTGCAGCTGGCCGGTCGAGTGCAGGAAGCGAGGTCCGTAGCCCAACGTCGTGGCCCTGCCGGTGCTGTCGCGCAGGTCGGCCTGCAGCGCACGCAGCCGCTGTGTGCGCTCCTCGCTGGGTGCGATGTAGGCGCCGATCTGGAAGTAGCCCCGGTCCGGCGCGCGCCCGATGTGCTCGCGCAGCAGTGCCACGAAGTCCATCTCGCCGCCGCCCTGCTTCCATGCTCGCAGCGACCCGTGCGTGGCCGTCGGCGCCGGTGCCGGCAGCTGCGCCCTCCTTGGCATAGGTGTCGAGCACGGCCTTGGTGTTCTGCTTCGATTCGGTCACGTTGGGCTCATCGAAGGGGTTGACGCCCAGGCCGATGCCGGCCACGGCGGTGGCGAACTCCCAGCGGAAGAACTCGGCCGCCACCCAGGAGGCGTCGTCCAGGCGGATGTCGATGAGCGGGTGGCCGGCCGCAGTCAGCGCTGCCAGCCCGGCATCGACCTCCCTGTGCCACTCGGAATCGCTGGCCGGGCCCAGGCGCACGAAGACGCGGTCGTCGGCGTAGACGTCAGGCGCTCCCAGCGGCTCGCCATCGACGGGCACGATGCCCACACCCTGCTTGCCCGTGGACTCGGCGATGAGCTGCTCCAGCCACGCCCCCAGCGGCGCCAGGTCCGGTTCGATGACGAAGGTGAGCTTGTCGCGGCCCGCGCGCGCGAGCGCGGCCATGGCCGCCCCCAGCACCAGCGCAGGGTTGTCGTCGGCGTCGTGCTCGCGTCGACTCGGCCATGATGCGCGCGTCTTCGAGCAGGGGATCGATGTCGAGCCACAGCAGCGCTGCCGGCACCAGTCCCACGTAGGTGAGCGCGCTGTAGCGGCCGCCCACGTCGGCCGGGTTCAGGAAGGTCTCGCGGAAGTAGTTGGCGTGCGGGATGGCCTCCAGCGGATGGCCGGGATCGGAGATGGAGACGAAGCCGTTGCCCGCCTTGCTGTGCGGGAAGCGGCCCACGCGAGCCTGCTCGGCAGCCCAGAAGTGGGCCAGGAAGGCCAGCGTCTCGGTGGTGCTGCCCGACTTGGTGGCGATGATGCGCAGCGTTCTCGCCGGGTCGAGCGTGCGGTCATAGGCCGCCACCGCGCCAGGGTCGGTCGAGTCGAGGACGTGCACCCTGAGACCCTTGTCCGAATCGGGATAGACCAGGGTCAGGACCTCCGGCGCGAGCGAGGAGCCGCCCATGCCGCAGACGAGGACGTCGGTGTAGCCCTCGGCCGCCATGGCCTCGCCGAAGGCCGTCAGCTCGGCCACCTCGTCGACGAAGGCGGTTGGCGCATCCAGCCAGCCCAGGCGATGGGCGATCGTGGCTGCCACCGCCTGGTCGTCGGTCCAGAGACTGGTGTCGCGCGCCCAGATGCGGCTGGCCCAACGCTCACCCACGGCCCGAGCGATGGCCTCCTCGACATCACCCTGCAGTGACCCTGGCAGGGTCAGCGTGGTGTCCATCTAGCATCGCCTCCGCAGCTGCGAGGGTCGTGCCGCCATGCTCGCTCCCGGGCGAGACGACGCCACGCACTTCGCCCGCGAGGACGCCGCGCGCGACCCGGACCACGTTGCTCGGCGCTGAACCCGAACTTCTCGAAGATCTCGTCAGCCGGTGCCGAGAGACCGTAGCGGTCGATGGCCATGATGGCACCCTCGCGGGCGTTGACCCAGCGGTCCCAGCCCAGCGAGACGCCGGCCTCGACGGACACGCGCGCCGTGACCGACGGGGGCAGCACCTCGTCGCGGTAGGCTGCCGGTTGCGCCTCGAAGCGCTCCCAGCTGGGCATCGAGACCACGCGCGTGGGCA
This sequence comes from uncultured Chloroflexia bacterium, assembly GCA_963712735.1. GTDB lineage: Bacteria > Chloroflexota > Limnocylindria > Limnocylindrales > CSP1-4 > JAFMJV01. The sequence continues at coordinate 748,109 of CAVQIZ010000007.1, forward strand.
CGCCCGTCGGCGGTGAGCGTCTCACGAGCGGCCATGGCCAGGTGCAGCTCCGAGCCGGTGGCGATGAGGATCAGCTGGGGTGTCGTCACGGTGCCGTCGGCCGCAGCGGCCTCCGCCAGCACGTAGGCGCCGGCGCGCACGCCGGCGCGCGCGAGCTCGGCCGTGCCGGGCAGGATGGGCAGCTTCTGCCGCGTGAAGGCCAGGGCAGTCGGACCGTGCCGGTCCTCCACGGCGAGCGCCCAAGCGGCGCTTGCCTCGTTGGCATCGCCCGGTCGCACGAAGGTCAGGGCGGGCATGGCGCGCAGCGCGGCATAGTGCTCGACCGGCTGGTGCGTGGGTCCGTCCTCGCCGACACCGACCGAGTCGTGCGTCCAGACGTAGATGACATGCAGGCCGCTGAGCGCGGCCAGGCGGACCGAGCCACGCATGTAGTCGCTGAAGGGCAGGAACGTGCCCACGAACGGCAGCAGGCCACCGTGGTAGGCGATGCCGTTGGCGATGCCGCCCATGGCGTGCTCGCGCACGCCGAAGCGGATGTTGCGGCCGGACTCAGTCGCCGTGAAGACGCCCTCGTCGGCCAGGTCGGTGAGGTTGGAGCCGGACAGGTCGGCGGAGCCGCCGATCAGCTCGGGTACGCCGGACTTGAGTGCCTGCAGCGCGTTGTTGGAGGCGTTGCGCGTCGCCAGGCCCCCATCCTCGACGGCGTAGCGCGGCAGCTCGGCATCCCATCCCGGCGCGAGCACGCGGCTCGATGCGGCGCCGCAGCTCGGCGGCGGCCTCGGGGAAGGCGTCGGCGTAGCCGGTGAGGCGCTGCTCCCACTCGCCCACGCGTGCCTCGCCGACCTCGGCAGCCGTGCGGAAGTGGCTGAGCACCTGCGGCGCGATGGCGAAGGTGGCGTCGGGATCCAGCCCATAGGCCTCCTTGGTCAGGCGGACCTCGTCGGGGCCAAGCGGCGAGCCGTGGACCTTGTAGGTACCGGCCTTGTTGGGTGAGCCGAAACCGATGGTCGTGCGGACGCTGATGATCGAGGGGCGGTCGTCGGCACGGGCCGCCTCGATGGCCTGCTTGATGGCGGCGGCGTCCTCTCCGTCCTCCACGCGCTGGGTGTGCCAGCCATAGGCCTCGAAGCGCTTCAGCACGTCCTCTGACCAGGCCATCGAGGTGGGCCCGTCGAGCTGGACGTCGTTGTCGTCGTAGAGCGCGACGAGCTTGCCCAGCTTGAGGTGGCCGGCCAGGCCGGCAGCCTCGGCCGTGATGCCCTCCTGGAGGTCGCCATCAGAGCAGAGCGTGTAGGTCCAGTGGTCGATCATCTGGAAGCCCGGCCGGTTGAACTCGGCCGCCAGGCGTCGCTCGGCCATGGCCATGCCCGACGGCGTTGGTGAAGCCCTGGCCCAGGGGCCCGGTGGTGGCCTCTACGCCTGGGGTCATGCCGAACTCCGGGTGGCCCGGCGTGCGCGAGCCCATCTGCCGGAAGCGCTTGAGCTCGTCGAGCGGCAGGTCGTAGCCGGTGAGGTGGAGCATCGAGTACAGCAGCATGCTGGCGTGGCCGGCACTGAGCACGAAGCGATCGCGGTCGAACCAGTCGGGGCGGGTCGGGGCGTGCTTCAGGAACTCGGTCCACAGCACGTAGGTCATCGGCGCCGCGCCCATGGGCGCGCCGGGGTGGCCGCTGTTGGCCTGCTGGACGCCGTCGATGGCGAGGGCGCGGATGGTGTTGATGGCCAGTCGCTGATCGAAAGGCGTGGCGGTGCCGTCCAAAGGTCGTGCTCCTCGAGGCTGCGGGCTGGTCAGCGGAGACCTGAGCCGGCCCCACATGGGTCCGAACGGGCGAGGCCCGTCTGGGTTGGGCTGGGTGGTGGCGGGGCTCCCATTCTACTGGCCGGGCCGCGCGGCCGGACCGTGCCGTGCGGTGGCTGCGGGCGCGCGGGTGCAGCCATCGACCGTGGCACCGTGGCCACGCTCGGAGCCGTATGCTGCGGGGCGATGAGCCGATCGCACCCGTTCCTCGTGGCCCTGGGCGACCTGCTGCTCGACGTCGTGGTCACCCCCGAGCGGCCCATCGAGCAGGGCACCGACGTGCCCGGGACGTTGGCCTTCCGCCGTGGCGGCTCGGCGGCCAACACGGCCGCGGCCTTCGCGCGTCTCGGCGGTCGCGCTTCACTCATCACCAGCGTGGGTGACGACTCCTGGGCCGGGCGTCTCCTGTCCGCGCTCCGTGCCGATGGCGTGCGGGCACATGCTGTGCGGCACCCCGGCAGCAGCGGGCGACTGGCGGCCCTCATCGGGGAACGGGGTGAGCGCTCCTTCGTGACCCAGCGCGGGGTTGCCGACGCGCTCGAGGCGGCCGACGTGGACGCCCGCTGGCTGCGCGGCGCCGACGTGCTCCACGTGCCGGCCTACTCGCTCTTCGGTCAGCCCATCGGCGCCGCCGCGCTGCACGCGGCCGAGCTTGCTCGAGATGCGGCAGCGCTGGTCAGCACCGACCTGTCCTCGCAGGGTCCACTGCTGCGCTTCGGTGTACGACGATGCCGCGCACGCCTCGCGACGCTGCGACCGGACGTGCTGTTCGCCAACCGCGACGAGGCCGCCGCGCTGCTGGGCCAGGCAGGCCGCCGCGCCTGGGTCGGGCTGCTGGCGCAGGCCGACCTGGTCGTGGTGAAGGACGGCGTGTGGGGCTGTCGTGTGCTGTGGCAGGACGACGGCGCGACGCGCCAGCTGGACGTGGCCGCCTGCGCGTGGGCAAGAAGGTCGACACCACCGGTGCGGGTGATGCCTTCGCCGCCGGGTTCCTGTTCTCGCTCATCAGCTCGGGCGGCCGTGCCGGAGGGCAGCTGGACCCGACCTTGCGTCGTGCCGCCATGGCCGGGCACCGGGCCGCAGGTGAGGCCCTGCGCCGTGGTCGCCCCGAGCTCCGGCTGGCCTGATGGCGGGGCGTCCCTCACCGATGGCGCTGCGTCCCGTGGGGCGACACGCCGCCGGCGCCACGCTAGGCTGGCGGGCGTGACCGCGACCGATCTGCTGCTCATCCACCCGGAGGTGCGTGCCGCTCTTGCCGTCGGGGCGCCGGTGGTGGCGCTAGAGTCGACCATCACGACGCACGGACTGCCGCGGCCCGACAATCTCATGGCCGCCCACCTGGCGGAGGCGGCCGTACGGTCGGCGGGAGCCGTGCCGGCCACGGTGGCCACGCACGATGGACGCATCCGCGTGGGCCTCGACGCGGACGCGCTGGCCGAGCTGGCCGAGGCGCGTGACATCCCCAAGGTCTCACGGCAGAACCTGGCCGGCGTCCTGGCTCGCGGCGGCTGGGGTGGCACCACCGTCTCGGCCACGATGATCGCGGCAGATCTGGCCGGCATCGCCGTCTTCGCCACCGGCGGCATCGGCGGCGTGCATCGGGGAGGGGAGTCGTCGATGGACATCAGCGCCGACCTGGGCGAGCTGGCACGCACGCCCGTCGCCGTCGTCTGTGCCGGCCCCAAGTCCATCCTTGATGTCGGCCGCACGCTCGAGGCGCTGGAGACGCGCGGCGTCCCGGTCGTGGCGTGGGGCAGCGACCAGGTGGCCGGGTTCTACAGCCGCGACAGCGGCCACCGCGCCCCGCTGCGTGTCGACGACGCAGAAGAGGCGGCACGGCTCATCGCCACCCAGCGTCGCCTCGGGCTGGGGACCGGCGTGCTCATCACCGTGCCGCTACCTGAGGACGTCGCGCTTCCGGCCGCCGAGGTCGCGGCCGCCGTCGAGCAGGCGGAGGCCGACGCACGAGAGGCCGGCATCCACGGACCCGCCAGCACGCCCTTCGTCCTTGGCCGCGTCGCCGAGCTCACGGCTGGTCGCAGCGTGCGCGCCAACCTGCGCATCATCGAGCAGGACGCTGCCGTGGCCGGGCTGATCGCCGTGGCGCTGGCGTTCCAGGCCGAGGGCAGCACTGGGACCTGAGTACCCCTCCGGCTGCTCCGGTCGTTCATTGCCATGGCGCCCGCGCGCGTCTATCGTTCGTGCTGCACGTGTCGGGAACCGTGCGCCTGCGTTCCCGACGTGAACGGCTCTGAGTGACAGGGAGATCCACGGAGGCTCTCGATGCGTATCTACGAAGGTAGTCCGCGGCAGGACTACGAGGAGGTCCTGCGCTCGATCGGTGCCTTCGTCGACCAGCGTGGCCTGCACGAGATCCTGCTGGCAGAGGCACCCGACGGCTTCATCGTCCAGGGCATCGTAGGTCAGACGCAGGACTCGTCAGCGTGGGCCGACCCCATGATGACCATCACCAAGGAGACATACACGTTCCTCGACGAGGACATCGCCCGCTTCCTCGAGGACTCGCAGGCGCGACGTCGCAACGGACCGCAGAACGACGGGTCTCCCATGGCCGGACCGTACGAGCGCACGATGCGAGTCATCGGCCGCTACATCGACGACCAGAAGCCCAAGGACGTGTTCTTCTTCGAGCAGGAAGGCGCCTATGTGCTGCGGCTGCTGATGAACACGCGCCAGGGCAGCAAGCACCAGCTCGCCGAGTTCACCTCCGAGGACCTGCACGGGATGGTGCGGCAGGGTCCGGGTCTGCGCGGCGAGCAGTCGCCACAGCCACCCCCGCCCGAGGTGGTCCGCTAGCCTCCGGCGTCCGGATGTAGCCGCGGGCATCCGGCTGGCACTTGCACGATACGCCCGCTCGTGCCATCGTCAGCACACATCCACCAAGCGCTGATCAGGTACGTCCGGGACGAGCAGGGCGTGCCGTTCGAGGAGGTCACGACCCCATGGGCAGCATCATCAAGTTCATCGGCGCCGCGATCGGCCTGCTGATGGCAGCCGCCATCATCATCCCGCTGGTCATCCTGGCCGGCCTCTTCATCTGGCTCAAGCTGACCGAAGAAGCCGACGAGGAAGCGCTGGAGCTGGAGCAGGAGGCGGGCGTCTAGCCCCTCCGGCCGCACGCATCGCAGCCGGGCCGCAGGGCCCGGCTTCTGCGTGTCCCGGACGACCATGAGTCGCGCACCGCAACAGCCCACCTTCGACCCGACCGGAGCCCCCGTCAGCCTGCTGCTCGACTTCGATGGCACCATCAGCCTTGCTGACGTCGGCGATGTGCTGCTGAGCAGGCTGGTGGAAGACCAGTCGCTGGTGCGCCACATGGACGAGCTCTATGTCGCTGGCAGCAAGGGCTCGCGCGAGCTGATCGCGTGGGACATGGAGGTGCTGCCACACGATCCCGAGGTGCTCCTGCGCGAGGTCGACACGCTGGCGCTGGACGAGGGCCTGCTGCTGCTGGTTGAGACGATCAGCGAGGCTGGTGGGGCCGTGGAGGTCGTCAGCGACGGCATCGGCTTCCACGTCGAACGCATGCTGGCGCGGCTGGGCCTGGCGCATCTCCCGGTCGCCACCAACGCGACAGTGCTGGGAGAGGGTGGCGCAGGTGTCTCGTTCCCCTATGGCCATCCCGCGTGCCAGGTCTGTGGCACATGCAAGCGTGAGCGCATCCGCCGCCACCGGGATGCCGACCGCGCGGTCGTGTTCGTGGGCGATGGCCCCAGCGACCGCTACGCAGCCCACCACGCCGACACCATCTTCGCCAAGTCCTCGCTGGCGGCCTGGTGCGAGGTCGAGAACATCCCCTACGAGCCCTGGGAGCGACTGGCCGACGTGGCCGAGTGGATCGAGCTGGCGCTGCTGGACGGCCGGCTCCCCGCCAGCGCGGCCGACTACCCCGCGTGGGCCAAGCGCGCGCGGCCGGAGGCCGAGACCTTCATCTGCGGGCCTGAGGTCTGGGGGGAGCAGCGAGAAGCAGCCAGGTAGCGGCCGCGATCGCGGAAACGTGATGGCGGCGGGCCATCTCCTGGCCAGCCGCCATCGTGCATGCCTTGCGCGCCCGAGTCCTACTCCACGTCGGGCGCTGGCTCCACGGTGCAGAAGGGCATGATGTGCATCCAGGTCTTCTTGGCGCCCCACGCTGGCTTCAGGCCTTCGATGAGTGCCGGGTCGTGACCTTCGAGCTCGCCGGCCTTGGCCGCGAGCTTCAACTGGCCGTATGACAGGCCGGCGCACTCCTTGATGCGCTGCCCGTATGCCATGTTCCGGCCGATGCCGGGAACATCGGCATCGGGGTCACAGAGTGGCTTGATGTGCAGCCAGGTCTTCTTGGCGCCCCAGGCGGGCTTCAGGCCCTCGATGACCGACGGGTCGTGGCCAGGCAGATCACCAGCCCGGGCCACGTTCTTGAGCTGACCGTACGAGAGGCCGGTGCAGGCCTTGATCTTCTTGCCGTAGGCGTTGCCGTCCGCAGCAGTGGTCACGCTCGCGAGCGAGGTGACGAGCAGGGCGGACATGGCCAGGGCAGCCATCAGTCTCTTCACATTGATCCTCCATGACTCAGAGCACCGCTGGCTCGGAACTGCTACGTCAGCATTCGCATCCGCGAAAGACCGGGTAGCACAGCAGCACGGGTTGCCGCCAAAGCGTGGCATCCACCCTCGGAAGCGTCAAGGACCATCGGAGGTACCGGGGCCGGTCCTGCGACCAGCCTCGGCACTGGACCGGCAAGCAGGCTTGCGCGGTGCGCGCAGGACAGGCGCCATCGAGCGCGGTCCATATCGTCCCGGCTCTCTCGGGAGGCGGAGGCACCCTACACTGCCCGCGATGGGCAGGGTGATGGATGAGGCTGAGCGTCTCGAGTTCACCGCGGCCGCGGAGTGGCGCGCCTGGCTGGCGGCCAACCACGGGCGCGCCACAGGCGTCTGGCTGGTGCAGTACAAGCCCAGCAGCGGCAAGCCTGCCATCCCCTACGAGGAGGCCATCTGCGAGGCGCTCTGCTTCGGCTGGGTGGACAGCACGTACCGCCGGGTCGACGATGAGCGCGGCATGCTCTGGTGGTCGCCCCGCCGCAAGGGCAGCCTGTGGGCGCGCAGCAACAAGGAGCGCGTGGTTCGGCTGGAGGCCGAGGGTCGCATGACCGACGCCGGGCGCGCGGCCATCGCGGCGGCCAAGACGGATGGCTCGTGGGCCGTCCTTGACTCGGTCGAGGCGCTGGCTGTGCCCGACGACCTTGCGCTGGCCCTGGAGGGCGCGAGAGCCACGGGGCAGTGGCAGGCGTTCGCCCCCACGGCGCAGCGTGCCTACCTGCTCTGGATCGCCACGGCCAAGCGTCCCGAGACACGCGCACGTCGCGTCGCAGAGACGGCGCGGCGGGTGGCCAACGGGCAGCGTGCCGAGGACCGCTAGCGTGGTGAGCGAGGCCGCGGGCGGACCGCGGGACCGCCCCCCTGCCTCCCGGGTCATGCCGGGGGGCCGACGAATGGCCCGGGGGTCCTGCAGCGTCAGGGGCCTAGACTTACAGTCACGTCGGGTGGACCCGAGTGGGCTCCGGTTGGAAGCAGTGCGGTCGGTGACAGAAGTCATCACAACTACCTAGAGACAGATGGCACAAACCTCACCGCGGCGGTAGCCTTAACCCCACACGAAGGGTGCCGCCCCGGCACGGATCCGACCGCAGGAGAGACGATGAGCTTCAGGTCCGCAGACGGGAAGAGGACACGGGGGCAGGCACTGGTCGAGTTCGCCCTCGTCACGCCCGTGATGCTGCTGCTCATGCTCGTGGCCGTGGACTTCGGTCGCCTGTTCTTCAGCTACATCGCCATCAACAACGCTGCGCGCGAAGGTGCCTTCTACGCGGCCTCGGAGGCCTCCTCCAGCTCGTTCGTGCAGACTGACTTCGAGTCCGGCACGGCCGCTGCCGCAGCGCGTGAGGTGGCCAACCAGGGCCAGGGCGGCGAGGGCTCGCTCAGCGTGACTGCCCCGGTCTGCTTCGAGCCGGTGAGCGGCGCGACCGTGGCCTGCGATGCCGCCGCGCAATTCGCCACCGGCATCGGCAACCAGGTCTCAGTCTCGGTGAGCCAGCCGTTCGACTTCCTGACGCCCCTGGTCGGTGACCTCTTCGGTGGCCAGCTGACGCTGACCGCATCGGCGACCGCGCCGGTGCTCAACCCGCTCGACGCCACGGTGCTCCCAGGGGCGACCCCGCCGCCCACGCCCACGCCGACCCCCACGCCCACGCCGAGCCCGAGCCCCAGCCCATCGCCGACCCCCACGCTCCCGCCCGGAGCCACGCCCACGCCGACACCCACCGCGTCGCCGACCCCCACGCCCACGCCGATTCCCATGTGCACGGTGCCCAACTTCAAGGGCGGCTTCTGGAACAACACCGGTGGCGTTCCCGCCCTGCAGGTGTGGCAGGAGCAGGCCGGCTTCACTGGGACCCTCGAGAACCGAGCCGGGACGAATGCCATCTTTGTGCAAGGTATCAAGAAGGGCGACGTCGTGCCGTGCAGCTCCGGCATGTGGGTCGATGACAAATGAGACCGGTTGACAGGGACGAGCTTGGTCAGACCCTGGTGGAGTTTGCCCTGGTCCTCCCCATCTTCATGCTCGTCATCTTCGGGCTCTTCGACGTGGGTCGTGCCGTCTATACCAACTCGGTGCTCTCGCAGGGGGCACGCGAGGGCGCCCGGCTGGCCGCCACCGAGGCTGGTTGGATCGGCGCGACCGGCGGAGCCTGCGTGAGCGATGCAAGCCAGATCACGGCAGCTCGACCCGGTGCCCACGTATGTCCGGCCGACGTCGCCACCCTGAAGGCCAACGTCGTGAGCGCCGTGAACCGCATGGTCGCGGCCGTCGGCGCCGTTACTGCGGTGCACATCAGCTGCAACGATGGGGATGCGCTTGACCCCGTCCCGCAGGACGCCTGGACCGAGGGCTCCGGCGGAAACGGCTGTCGCGACGCCTTCGGCAACCCGGCCGGCGCGTCGGGCCGGGTCGTGTCGGTGCGCGTCGAGTACGACTACCTACCGTTCACCCCGTTCATCAGCTCCATCCTTGGTTCGACGAGCCTGAGCGCAACGGCCACGATGGAGATCAACTAGGAGATGACGTCGATGTCTCAGGATCGATCTTCGCAGCGCGGGCAGGCCATCGCGCTGTTCGCGCTCGCGCTGTCGGCGCTCGTGCTGGGCGTGGCGGTCGTGGTCGACGGCGGCTACGCCTTCGCCCAGCGACGCGAGGCCCAGAACGCGGCTGACTTCGCCGCCATGGCCGGGACCCGCATCGTGGGCCAGAAGCTGACCAACAACCCGCCCGGGACGGGCACGGCCAACAACGTGCGCAACGCCATCCAGTCGGTCCTGGCGGCCAACGATGCCCAGCTGGTCAGTGCCCAGTACGTGGATGAGGCCGGCAACGCGATCGCCGGCGGCGACGTCACGACGGCCAGCACCATCCCCAACAATGCCTTCGGCGTCGTGGTCAACGCGAGGTCGAACTGGAAGCCGTTCCTGCTGGGGCTCATCGGCGTCGTGGACTGGCAGGCTTCCGCGGAGGCCACCGCCATCACGCCCGGCCAGAGTATCGGCGGCGGTGTCATGCCCGTCGGCATCCAGGACGACACCTATGACGACCTGGAGCAGTGCCCCATCACCGACCTCGATTCCTGCGTCGACCAGAACCTGACCTCCGGCACGCTCAACATCCCCGGTGGCTTCGGCTGGCTGAAGTTCGGCATCCAGGGCAATGGCGGCAAGTGCAACTGGGCTAGCAGCCTCGGCATGATCGCCGACGGCGGCTGCCAGGCGAGCAAGACCTACCTCGACTCGCAGATCGGGCCGCCGTCTGACTCTCACGGCTGCTGCACCGCCGTGGGACTGCCCGGCAGCGAGGACAAGATCGGCAGCCTCACGGGCAACGAGTGGGGCGACCTCAGCTTCTACATCGACAACCGCGTGCCAGTCTGGGTGCCCATCTGGCGTGAAAGCCTCTCGGACGAGCAAGGCGCGAACGGCTACTACGGCATCGTCGGCTTTGGCGCCATCGTCTTCACCGGTGACAACGAGCACGCCAAGTGGCTGGAGGGCGCGGCCGTCGCTGACGCTTGCAGGCCCGGCACGGAGGTGTCCGGTACCGAGTACTGCACCGAGCCCGGTGGCGCGTTCATCATCGATGTGACTGGCGAGGTCCAGCTCGTCCGCTAGCCCCGCGGTCCGGGGGCGATCGCCGAGCGTCCGGCCGCGCCCCGGCACACCTCCGCGGGACGACACGGGAGACTCGCGGTAGCATCGCGCCCGGAGGGACCACCCACGTGCCCCGGAGGAACGATGAGCCCCGCTACCCCCCGCCGCTTCATCCCGCTCGTCCTCGCCGCGCTGGCGCTGGTAGCCGCCGTGTCACTGCCGGTCCTGGCCCAGGAGGATGAGCCGAGCCCCGTTGCCACGCTCGCCGCGGATGCCTGCGTGGAGCCCGAGCCGAGCGAGGCCCCCGTCACCGACGAGGCACTGTCCATCCCGGAGGACTTCCGCATCGGCCTGTTCACCGGGGTGTGGGAAGGCATCCGTCGATCTCTACGTGGACCCCGGCACCAACGGACTCGACTGGGAGGCCATCGGCGACGAGTACGCGCCGCTGGTGATCGCCACCGACAACGCCCACGAGGTCTACCAGCTGCTGGGTGAGATGGTGGCGCTGCTGGAGGATTCCTTCACCGCATACTTCGCGCCCGAGGACCTGGGCGATCCGGCGACCTTCGACCCGAGCTACGGCGGCATCGGCGCGCTCCTCGACACCAGCGCCGCCGGCGAGGACAGCCCGGGCCTGCGCATCGTCTACGTCTTCGAGGGTGGTTCCGCCCGCGATGCCGGCATCAGGGCGCGCGACAGCATCGTCGCCGTGGAGGGCGATTCCTGCGTGCGCATCGTCGATATCCGTGGCCCGGAGGGCACCGACGTGACGCTCACCGTCGTCACCCCCGGCGACGAGCCGCGCGAGGTGAGCCTGGAGCGACGCAGCATCAACCCTCTGATCCTGCCCGAGGTGCGACGCCTGGAGGCTGATCCCGCGGTGGGCTATCTGCAGGTCCTGGCGCTGTCGGGCCGGGAGGCCATCGACGGCATCGAGCAGGCGCTCACGACGCTCCTGCGCGATGAGCCCCTCGAGGGGCTCATCCTCGACCTGCGTGCCTCCAACCAGGGTGCTCCGCTGGTGGTCATCGAGGCCCTCGCGGCCTTCGTCGAGGGCGAAGTCGGGGAGTATCACTCGCGCTTGGGCAACGAGCCCATCACCATCGAGCCGAACGACCTCGCCGACGACTATGCCGACATCCCGCTGGTGGTGCTCGTGGACGAGGACACGGAGGCCGACGCCGAGCAGCTTGCCGCCATCCTGCAGGACCAGGGCCGCGCCACCATCGTGGGCACCCCGACGTCGGGCAAGACGCACGGCACCACCACGGTCGACTTCGCGGACGGCTCCCTGCTGCAGATCGTCTCCTTCGGGTTCCAGCTGCCCAGCGGCGAGACGCTCGAGGGTGTCGGGGTCACGCCGGACATGGTGGTCGAGGCCGACTGGCTCAGCTATCCCGAGTCGGAAGACCCCTTCCTGCTGGCTGCACTCGAGGCCATCGATGCAGCGCGGGCTGCGGCGGCGTCGGCGGCACCGGCGCCGGACGCGTCCATGGAGCCCGAGGAGTCGCCCGCCGGATAGAGGTGGCAGGCCACCTGGTGGCCGTCCGCCAGGGTGATCAGCGGCGGGTCGACGCGCTCGCAGGTGCCGGCGATGACGAAGGGGCACCGTGGCGCGAACGCGCAGCCGCCGGGCAGATTGCCGGCATCCGGCGGCTCGCCGCCCACGATGGGCCGTTGCCGCAGGCGGTTGGCGGGGTCCGGCTCGGGCACTGCGGCCAGCAGCGCTCGCGTATAGGGGTGGCGGGCCTCCTCGATGAGCTGCCCCGCCGCGGCCAGCTCCACGATGCGCCCGGCGTACATGACCGCGATGCGGTCGGCGAAGTGGCGCGCGCTGGCGAGGTCGTGGGTGATGTAGAGGAACGTCAGGTCGCGCTGCTCCTGCAGCTCGGTCAGCAGGTACAGGATCTCCGCCCGGCTTGATGCATCGATCATGGAGACGGGCTCATCAGCCACGAGGTAGTCGGGCTCGAGCACCATGGCCCGCGCGATGGCCACGCGCTGCCGTTGCCCGCCGGAGAGCGTGTGCGGATACTTCTCGGCGAACTCGGCGGCAGGGGAGAGCTTGACCTGCTCCAGCGACGCCAGCACCCTGGCCTCGCGCTCATCGCGATCGCTGGGTCCGTGGATGACCAGCGGTTCGGCCACCAGCTCACCCACGCGCATGTAGGGGCTGAGGCTGGAGAACGGATCCTGGAAGATAGCCTGGGCGCGCTGACGGAAGCGCAACAGGGCCTCGCCCCTGAGCGCACCCAGGTCCGCACCCTCGAAGATGATGCGCCCTGCCGAGATGGGCGTCAGGCGCAGCGTGGCGCGCCCGAGCGTGGTCTTGCCGCTGCCGGATTCACCCACTACGGCGACGGTCTCGCCCTTGGCCAGGTCGAGGCTCACGTCACGGACCGCGCTGATGGGCCGCGTGGCGAAGAACGACGTGCGTACGAAGAAGGTGACGCTGAGGCCGACCGCGCGCAGGACCGGCCCATCCGACGTCGTCCACTCAGCCATGGGTCACCTCCACGGCGCTCGTCCCGCGGACCGGATGGTGCCGCCAGCACCGCGCCCAGTGGGCCGCTTCGACCTCCAGGTACGGCGGCTCATCGGTACAGGCTGCGTAGGCCACGGGGCAGCGGGCCCGGAAGCGGCAGCCGCGGATGGCCTCGCGCAGGTCGGGTGGCGTTCCGCGCAGGAAGTCGGGGGGCGTGGCGTCGTGCAGGTTGGGGATGGCCGCCAGCAGGCGCTGCGTGTACGGGTCGGCCGGATGACCCAGCACATCCTCCGCTGACCCCAGCTCGCGCACCTGCCCAGCGTAGACCACCGCGATGCGGTCGCACAGGTCGGACGCCAGCGCCAGGTCGTGGGTGATGAAGAGCATGCTGATGGCGCGTTCGGCCTTGAGCTCCTTGAGCAGGTTCATGATCTGCGCCTGGATGCTCACGTCGAGGGCGCTGGTGGGCTCGTCGAGGATGAGCAGCGGCGGGTCGTGGGTCAGGGCGGAGGCGACCATCACGCGCTGCTTCATGCCGCCGCTGAGCTCGTGCGGGTAGCGCTCGGCGGTGTTGGCCGAGAGACCGACGCGGGCGAGCAGCTCACCTACCCGGGCGCGTGCGTCGGCCTTGCTCATGCCGTCCGCGCGCAGGCGCTCGCCCACCTGGTCGCCGATGCGGATGACCGGGTTGAGCGAGTGCATCGCCCCCTGGAAGACCATGGCCATGCGGCTCCAGCGCACCTGCTCGCGGAAGCGCTCGTCGCTCATGGCCCCGAGGTCCTCGCCCGCGAGGCGGATGCTGCCGCCGACGAGCGTGCCGTTGCGCGGCAGCAGTCGCATGAGCGACACGGCGAGGCTGGTCTTGCCACTACCCGATTCGCCGATGATGCCCATCGCCTCGCCCTCGGCCAGGTCGAAGGAGATACCGTCCACCGCACGCAGTGCACCGCGTTCGGTGGTGTACTCGACCGCGAGGTCGCGGACTTCGAGCAGGGTCATCAGTCGCGCCGCAGCTTGGGGTTGACGACTGGCTCCATGGCCAGCGCCAGCAGCATGAAGGTCATGGCCGTGAGCACGATCAGCAGGCCAGGGGAGACCACCCACCACCAGTAGCCCAGGAAGACCGCACCGGTGCGGAAGCCATCCTCCAGGATCTGCCCCCACGTCGGCAATGACGGGTCCCCGAGGCCCAGGAACGAGAGTCCGGCCTCGGTCAGGATGACCGCCGGCACGAAGAAGATGAGCTGAGTGAAGACGTATGGCGCCGTGTGGGGAAAGATGTGCTTGACGAGGATGTGCCGGCTCGAGGCACCGAGGGCACGCGCCGCCTCGACCTCCTGGCTGCCGGACAGGCCCAGCACCATCGAGCGCACCATGATGGTCAAGCCCGGCCAGCTGAAGAGCACGAGCAGCGTCAGGATGAGCCACAGCTGGGCGCCAAAGACGAAGACGAGGAAGATGAGCAGCGGCAGCGCGGGCACCGTGTTGACGATATCGGCGACGCGCTGGATGACGAGGTCGACGCGGCCGCCCTTGTAGCCGCTGAGCATGCCCAGGCCGGTGCCGATGGCCGTGCTCGCCGTGGCTGCGAGGATGCCGATGAGCAGCGCCAGCGGCAGGCCGAAGGCGAGGCCCTGAGCAAGGTCGCGTCCGGAGCCGTCGGTGCCGAGCAGGCCGAAGACCGTTCCACCGGCCACGGCCCGCACCCAGGCCACCGAGTCCGCGGGGTCGGCCAGTGCCATGCGCACCTGCACCACGTATTCGCCCTTGAGAGGCTGCAGCTCGCCCTCCGCGTCGGGCGCGCCGAAGAGCGCCGCCGCCACGTCGTCCTGCAGCACCCGTGCGGGGATATCCACGCCGTACGCCTCCGACAGCATCTGCGAGGCCGCCTGGGCCGTCTCCGGCTCGGCGCTGAACAGCACCCGCAGGGGCGTCTCGTCGTGGCGGACGTAGGGTGGCTCCTCTCCGGGACGTGGGCCCCGCACGGTCGTGCGCAGCAGAGGCACGGACGCACCGTCGGGCCGCAGCAAGGTCACGCTGAGTGAGGGTGGGCGCTCCGCGTAGCTGACCTCGCCCAGGCTGAACGAGAGGAACGTGGGCGGCTGATCGGCGCTGTGCTCGAAGACCAGGTCGTAGACATCGACCCTGGCATCATCACGGGACTCCGACTCGATCGGCTCCGAGGCCTCTACGATCTGATGCGAGGCGGCGCCCTCGCCGGGGAGCGCCGCCGTCCAGGCCGGGGGCACGGCCTTGGGATAGTCTGCCCAGACTGCCGGATTGGACCAGCGTGTAGGCCCGAAGTCGAGCGGGAAGCTGGCGATGATCAGGAGCGACGCGGCGACCAGGATGAGCGCCAGTGCGACTCCGATCTTGCCGGCCCTGCTGGCGAGTACCTGGCGCAGGATGCTTCTGCGCCTCACTAGTAGCGCACCCGCGGGTCGAGGAAGACGTACAGGATCTCCAGCAGCAGGCGTGCGCCCACGTAGACGAGCGTGAACATGAAGGTCAGTCCGATGATGATGGTCTCATCGGGTTGACCAGCGAACGTCTTGAAGTAGAGCTGGCCCATGCCCTCCCAGGCGAAGACCGTCTCGATGAGGATCGCACCGCTGAGCGTGGCCGCCAGGCCCAGGATGAGGCCGGTGACGATGGGCGGTGCGGCCACGCGCAGGATGTGCCGGCGGCGGATGAGGCCCTCTGGCAGACCCTTGGCGCGGGCGACCGTGACGTGGTCCTGGAGCGCCACATCGAGGGTCATCGTGCGAGTGACGTAGATCGACGGGCCGATGCTGACCAGCACCAGCGTGAAGACCGGCAGCAGAGCGTGCCGGGCCAGGTCCAGCAGCGAGGCGACTGCGCCCTCTGGCGGGGGCGTGGAGTACATGCCGCCCGACGGAAGGACCCGTAGCCAGAACGAGAAGATGAGGATGAGCAGGATGCCGGCCCACCAGGAAGGAAGGCCGGTGGTGATGGCGGCCACGTAGGCGAAGAAGCGGTCGGCGCGTGAGCCGGGACGCGTAGACAGCCAGACGCCAACGACCAGGCCGATGACCGCGTTGATGATCAGTGCGGTCGTGAGCAGCATGACCGTGCGCGGCAGCCGCTCGAGGATGATGTCAGCCACGTTGTTGGAGCCATCGGCGGCGCGGATGGAGCGGGCCTCGCCGAGGTCGAAGACAAGTACCTGCCCGACCACCGCGGGTAGTCGCTCCCACCAGTCCTTGTCCAGCCCATACGAGGCCTCCAGCTCGGCACGCTGTGTGGCGATGATCTCCTCGACGGCATCGGGATCGGTGATGGTCTCGGAGAGGCTTGTGCGCACAGCACGCAGCTGCTCACCGACCTGCGCATCCAGGATGCGGTCGGAGTAGCCCGTGGCCCCAAGGGTCAGCACCATCAGGAACAGCACGATGACGAGCACCGCGCCGAGGCTGGCAGCGCGAACGAGGATGGGGCGCAGGAGTGAGGGGCCCACGCTGGGTAGGCCCCGTTAGGGGAGCACCTCGAGGTCGACGCGGCGCTCGCTGATGAGCGCGAGCGAGTCACTCTCGGCGGCGAGGTAGAGCTCATAGAAGCCCGGGAACAGCGTCCCGGTCACCGCGGCCGGGATGGTGACGGCGAAGGCACCGTCGCCGGTGGCGTCGGCACGACCCGACGACTTCACCTCGCCCACGGCGGGATCGAGCAACAAGTACTGCAGCCCGACGGTTCCCGGTCCGGTGACGGAAGCGCTGATGACCGCGTCCTCGCCGGGCACGACCAGGTCGGCACTGACGTCGTCGATGGCCAGCGTCGGGGGCTCACCGCGGTAGAGGTCGCCCGGCTTGAAGGGATAGCTGGGGTCGCGGAAGGCCAGCAGCTCGGCGAACTGCGCCGGTGGGTCGAACTGCTCGAGATAGAACGGGCCCTGGCTGATGACGAGGTGGTCCTTGTCGTCGAACCACTCCTGCGCCGCCTGGTAGCGTGCGACCGCCTCCTCCGGGCTTACCAGCGACCGCCCGCCGAAATCGAACACGCCGGCCGGCACCACTTCATCTCGCTCGAGATCGCGCAGGGCGCGGTCCACCAGGCCCGCGTCGCGCTTGAGCACAAGGCTGAGCCAGGGCACGCTGTAGCGGCCGGCTGCGGTGTCGCTGTACGCCGCGCGGCGCTGCTCGAAGACGAGCTCATCCATGGCCGCTTTCAGCTCCCAGGGCATGTCGAAGCTGACAGGGCTGGCATAGGCGCCGATGTAGTTCTCGTCGAAGTGCCAGTAGTCGACATAGACCTCAAGCCGGTCGTCCTCGGTCAGACGGTAGCCCTTGAAGGTCTCGAGGATCGGACGCGACGTCACCGCCAGGGCGGTCTCGATGCGGGCCTTCTCGGGGTCGTAGGCGAGGTCGAAGCCCTGTGCGATCGAGTAGACCGCGTCGGCGATGGTGATGGGCTGGCCGTCGTGCCAGTGAGACTCGAGGTACTTGCTGTAGTCGAAGGTGACCTTGCTGACCGCGGTCGTCCCCGGCGCCACAGGCGTCCATGCCTTGCTCGTCACATCCCAGGTGACGGCATCGGCGGGCACGTCCATCACGCCCTCCGGTCCGGCCGTCTCGACGCTGTACTCGGCGCGGAAGGGCTGCGGGATGCCAGTGAAGGGGTCGTTCCAGATGGGCGGGTCGGCCAGGTTGCGCCACAGGTCGGTGGCGTAGACATCACCGAGGCCGCCGATGGGGTTGTAGGTGGTGCGCTCGGTCCAGACCCACTGGTGCCCGACGCGCACGTCGTCGGAGCCCGGGATGTAGGCCTCCCGCAGCGCCCAGGGGTTGCGCGGACCGGCCACGACGTCGCGGGTCATGCCCTCGAGCGTGTCTCTGGCGGGGAAGCTGTTGTCCACCGTGGCCAGCCAGACGCGGATCGACTCGTCGAGCCCGGCCTGCGTCATCTGGCGGTAGATCTCGTTGCGCTCCTCGAGGCTGTCGAACTCGCCCCGGTACAGCGTCTTGCCCAGGGTATCGAGCTCATCGTTCTCGTACTGCCAGAAGCCCTCCTCGCGCCAGCCGGGCATCTGCCCCAGCCAGGGAGCGATGAAGGCATTGACGGAGCCGACGTCATAGCGACTGGGGGCGCTGCGCCCCCAGCCCTCGGTGTAGATGTGCCACTCGAAGGCGGCCGGATCGGTGGAGTAGACCTTCTGCACCGCGGGTGCGAACTGGTCGTAGGTGATGGCGACCTCGAAGCCGGCCGCTTCCAGCTCGGCGCGCACCAGGTCGGCGATGTCGCGGCGCTCATCCTCGACGCGGCCGACGAGCTTGATCCGTATCGGCTGGCCCTGGAAATGCCAGGTGCCGTCGACGAGCTCGGCCCCGGCATCGGTCATGGCCTGAGCGATGAGGTCACGCCCGAGCTCCGGGTCGTAGCTGATGCCGGAGCCGCGGTCGATGTCATACACGGTCAGGAAGTCCGGGTCGCTGGGCCCCACGTGGGTAAGCATGGGCTGGCCAGCCCCGCGGTAGATGTCCTGGGCGATGGACTCGCGGTTGACGAGGTACTGCATCGCCTGCCGCACCTCGAGGATGGAGAACGGATTGAGCTCGCCCTCGCGCGCGCGGGCCGGGTTGAGGATGAGCGAGACGGTCGTGGCCGGCGCGTCGATGAGCTCCACTCCCGGGGTGCCGCGCAGGTCCTGGGCTGCCTCGGTCTTGAGGCCGAACAGGTACAGGTCCATGTTGTCGGCAACGATGTCCAGCGGCGCGCGGTCGACGAAGAACGAGTTGTAGAGCAAGCGCTCGGCGGCCGGACCGGGCTTCTCATGCGGCGGTTGGTAGGCCTCGTCCTGGGCGAGCGTGGCGGCAGGCAGGGCGGCGCCCAGGAGCGCCAGCCCGAGAGCAGTCGCGAGCAGGCGCTGGACACGGGCGAGCGGCGCCCGGCTGGCCATCGTGGGAGTCATGCGCTAGCCCTCGTCTGTCGGCTCGGGCGAGGCCGTCGCAGCGGGCGCCCCTGACTCGAGGCCGTCGATGCGCTCGCCCAGCCCGTCGATGAGATCGGCGATGTTGCCGAAGCCGAACTCGGTGAAGAAGGAGGTGCTGGCGCCATTGCCGGACTCGTCGTACACCGTGATCGTCTGGCTGCCCTCGCTGGTGATGGGCATGAAGATGCGCGCGCTGAACTCGCCGTCACGGTCCGTGCGCAGGGTGGAGATGGTGCTGTCACCCAGCTGCACGTAGACGCCCATGTCGGGCTGGAAGGCGAAGCCCTGCAGCGTCACCTCCTGGCCACCGGGACCGGATGGCGGGCTGATGAAGATCTCGGGTGAGTCGACCGCTTCGGTGCGCGCCACGGCGATCTTCTGGTTGATGGGGCCGAACTCGCCGAGCCGGGAGTCGGGCCAGACCATGTGGACGTCGTCCTCGGTTGCGGTCAGGCTGAAGTAGTCGCCGATGAAGAGGCCGCGCGGGAAGGCGTAGTTGGGGTTGGAGGCGAAGTCGGACACGCGCGTATCGCCCACCGACAGGCCCAGCTCCTCGTTGGTGAAGCCGAAGGTCTGAGCCTGGTCGTCGGAGCGGGTGTAGTAGATGTGATAGCTGCTCTGGCTGGGGCTGTCGCGCATGTCGCCCCACATGGCGTGCACGACGCCGTCGGGGCTGACATCGATCGACGGGAACATCTGGACGTGGTCGGTGTCGTCGTCGTTGAGCACCTTGGGCCGCGACCAGGTGACGCCGCCATCGAGCGAGGCGGTCAGGAAGACGTCGCCGTCATCGTTGGGCTTGTCGGACGGGCGACCGACGTAGGCGATGTAGACCTCGCCCTCCGGCCCGGCCGCGATCTGCGGGAAGGATGAGGCCCAGAAGCGGAAGTAGTTGCTGCGGGGGCGGAACTCGGTCTCGTTGAAGACCGAGGCCACCACGGGCGTGGACCAGGTCTCACCCGCGTCGGTGGAGGTGGCGAGCTGGATCTCGCCGACGCCCTCCTGCGAGCGGTCGTCGGTGCTGTCCATCCAGGCCACGTGGACGGTGCCATCGGGTGCGACGACGGGCTGGCTGCCCTGCACCACGCGCAGGGTGCCGAAGACGCCGGTGGCACCGCTGCCGTCACCGCGCTCGCCATAGGCGCGCCGGACGGTGGGGCTCACGCCCACCGGATCGCTCCAGGTGCGGCCGCCGTCCTCGGACTTCACCAGCTCGATGGTGGTGCGCATCTCGGTGGGCAGCAGGTTGGGGATCTCGCCGATGTAGAGGATCTCGTAGCTCAGGTCGAAATTGGTGTAGGTGACGTAGAGCACGTCCTGCTCAGGGTCATCGGGGTGCGGACCGGAGGCCAGCCATGGCTTGTCGAGGAAGCTGATGTCGACGATGCCGCGCAGCCGGCCGAAGCGGTCGCTGTCGAGGCCGTCGGTGTTGACCACGCTGCGGGCCGACGAGATCTGGGTCGGCCAGGTGAAGCCGTCGTCCTCGGACTTGGCCACGGCGATGCTCGACACCTGTGCCGCCACCTCGATGGGGCCAAGGTTGAACTCGTCCACGCCGATGGAGATGTAGGCCATGTAGACGTTGTCGTCGCGGTCGAAGGCCAGCACGGGGTCGCCGCCGGCTCCCAGGTCCTTGAGCAGGTAGGGCACCTGGTTGGGGCCTTCCCAGCGCTCGCCGCCGTCGAACGAGACGTAGGTGGACATCGAGGGGAAGGAGTAGTCGATGACGCCCAGCACGAGGTGCCCGGGATCGTTGGGGTTGGCCTCGATATGCGGCTCGGTCTGGAAGGGCGAGCTGCTGAAGTCGCGCGTCACCAGGATGTTGCGCGAGAATGCCGGTCCCGGCTCGCGGAATGGCACCGGCGCGCCCGCACCGGCAGCCTGTGTGCGTGGCGAGGAGCCCGTGCCGCCGCCGAGGTCGGGACCGAGGTAGGCGTCCGACTCGGGCCCGGCGCCCTGGCCGGGGTCGGCGGCCTGGGACATCAGCCAGGCCTGCCCGGAGAGCATCGGCCCGGCGGGAGCGAGCAGGTCGGCCGGGCTGGCGTCCAGCAACGGGATGATGTTGTACGAGCCCTGGCCGATGGGGCCCTCTTCCTCTTCAGCCAGGGCGGGGGCGGCGGTGGTCACGGCCAGGGCCAGCGAGGCGCCGAGCGTGAGACGCCACGACGTGCGGGAAGCAGACATCGTTCTCCTTGTCAGAGTGCGTGCGGTGGGCGCCGCTAGCGGGCCCGGTCGAGGATGGTCAGGAGGCCGTCGAGGCGGTTGGCGACCGAGCGCAGGACCTCCGAGCGGAACTCCTCCATGGAGGAGTCGAAGGCGTTGGCGCCGGTCTCCACGTAGGCGCTGCTGAATTCCTGCGTGGTGCTGAACTCACCGAAGCGCCAGTCGAGGAAGGCGGGCGCGGTGTCGGTCACGCGATCGACCAGCTGGCCCAGGCGGGCCGGGTCCGAGGAGAGGGCCAGGTCGCGGATGCGCTCGATCTGGGCTTCGGCCTCCGGTCGTGTCTCCGGCAGGCCCTTGCGCAGCTCCAGGAGCAGCTGCCGGTCGGCCTCCAGCGGCGCATACAGGTCGTCAAAGCGGTGCAGCGACTCCTGCAGCCGCTCCCGCTCCACGGCCAGGGAGTCGACGGTCTGCTGCAGGCTGGCGTTGTCGGCGGCGAGGGTGTCGTTGGCCAGGCTGAGGTCGTCGACAAGCGTGCGCAGCTCGTCCACCGTCGCCGGGACATCGGTCATCTCAGGCGCGCTCGGCGGCAGCTCAGCGCTCCCGGCGTCCATGGCCATGGTGGCGCTCGCGGGAACCAGCAGCATTGCGGCCATGACCGTGGCCGCGGCCAGTCCGCGCGATCGACGTCGTGGGTGGTCCGGCGTCAGCATCGGTGGGGCACCTCTCCGGCTTGCAGGTTCGGGCTGGGCAACCCGGGCTCTGGTAAGGGCCGTCGCGCTGGAAGACCCTCGATGACGCGGCAGCCTACACCGGTTCGCAGCACTACGCTGTCACGCATGTCACGGTTCGGTGACAGCGCCGCAGGTCTCAGTCGCGGAAGGCCGGGCGCAGGACCAGCGGCAGCAGCCCGAGGCCGGCCACGATGATGGTGGCGTCGAAGGCCGCGGCGTCGTCGAGACCCCGGTCGAGCGCGTTGACGTAGACCAGGGCTCCCAGCAGGAAGACAGCCAGCGTCAGCCCGCCCCACAGCGTCACGACCAGGTCGAAGCGCCGGCGCAGGCTCATCAGCGCACCGCTGGCGAGCAGGACGGCCGGCAGCAGCCAGCCGGTGGGGAAGAGCGATGACTCGATGCCGACGAAGATGACCGCGACAGCCAGCACCGCGCCCAGTCCGAGGTAGACAAGGCCGGCCGCCACCAGGACTGCTGACCAGGTCGGTGCGGCACCGTCGTGCGGCCGGGGGCTCGTGTCGGGCATGGCCGCTATCCTATCGGCCGCATGGCCCGACCCTCTCGATCGCTGCCCCGCCGACTGCGCGCGCTGCTGGCCACCTGCCTGCTGCTGGCCGTGGTGGTGGCGCCGGCGCGTGCGGCCGAGGGCGAGGTCTCGTTCATGGTCTTCGGCGACCCGGCTGAGCTGGCGGCCTACCAGTCGCTGGTGTCCGCCTTCGAGGAGCAGAACCCGGGCATCGACGTGGAGCTCATCCACATCCCCAGTGCCTCCGATTACCGGGCGCGCCTGGGTGTCGACTTCGCCGCCGGCGACCCCGCGGACGTGGTCCTCATCAACTACCGCCGCTATGCCTCGCTGGCGGCCATGGGCGTGCTTGAGCCGCTGGCGCCCTACCTGCGGCGCAGCGACCTCATCAGCGATGGCGACTTCTTCAGCGCCGCCACCGACCCCTTCCGCTGGCGTGGCCAGCTGATGTGCATCCCCCAGAACATCAGCAGCCTGGTGGTGTACTACGACCGCGACCTCTTCGATGCCGCCGGGCTGCCGTATCCGGAAGACGACTGGACGTGGGACGAGTTCCTTGCCACGGCACAGGCGCTGACCCTGGACCTCGATGGTGACGGTACGACCGACCAGTACGGCCTGGGCGTGGAACCCTCGATCTTCCGCCTGGCGCCCTTCGTCTGGGGCAACGGCGGCGAGCTGGTGGTGCTCGAGTCAGGTCTGCGCCCCATCCGCCTGGCGCTCGACTCGCGCGCGGCCCGCGAGGCCGTCGAGTGGTTCGTGGCGCTGCAGACGGAGCACGGCGTGGTGCCGGACGCCACGGCGGAGGCGGCGGAGAGCTCCGAGTCGCGCTTCCTCAACGGCCGCACCGCGATGTACCTCGACAGCCGCCGCCTGACACCCACCGCACGCCAGATCGACGGCTTCGAGTGGGACGTGGCAGCCCTGCCGACGGGGCTGCAGCCGGCCGGCATCCTGCACACTGATGCCTACTGCATGGCGGCCGCGACACAGGACAAGGACGCGGCCTGGGCCTTCATCGAGTTCGCCAACTCGGTCGCGGGCCAGACCATCGTGGCGGCAAGCGGCCGGACGGTGCCCTCGCTCGTGGATGTGGCTGCATCCGATGTCTTCCTCGACCCCGCCGCGGCGCCGGCCAATAGCCGGGTCTGGCTCGACACGGTGGACACGCTGCGCGCGGTACCGGTGATGGCGGGCTGGGTCGATATCGAGGAGCTGACCGGGGACGAGCTGGAGCGCGCCTTCTATGGGCAGGCCACGGTGGACGAGGCCATCGACGCGATGATCACGCGTACGCTGCCGTTCTTCGCCGGCGAGGAAGGCTAAGGCAGACGGCCTCGGTGATGAGCGGGGCCCGCGCCAGGCGCTTCTCCCTGTCGTGGCAGGCCGGCCTGTGGCTGCTGCTGCTGCCGTATCTCGCCGGTACGCTGTTGCTGGTGGGCCTGCCCGCGCTGCTCTCGGCGGTCCTGGCCTTCACCAGCTTCGACGCCCTCACGCCACCGGTCTTCGTGGGCTTCGCCAACTTCCGCCTGTTGGCCGCTGACCCCATCGTCGGCACCGCCATCGGCAACTCGCTGGTCTTCATCCTGCTGGCCGTGCCGCTGCGCATCCTGGGCGCGCTGGGCCTGGCGTTGCTGCTCGTGCGCCCGCGGCGCGGCGTCGGAGCCTACCGGGCCGCGGCGTACCTGCCCACGGTCATCCCCGACGTCGCCTTCGCCCTCATCTGGCTGTGGATCTTCAACCCGCTGTTCGGTCCCCTGAACATGGCGCTGGGGGCACTGGGGCTGCCCCAGCCGGGCTGGCTGGCCGACGCGGAGACGGCGCGCTACCCCTTCGTGGTGATGGCGGCGTTCCAGATCGGGGAAGGCTTCGTGGTACTGCTGGCGGCGCTGCGCGGGCTGCCCGCGGAGTACTACGACGCAGCCGCCGTCGATGGTGCCGGGCGTTGGGCCTCGTTCCGCTACCTGACGCTGCCGCTGCTGCTGCCCTGGCTGGCGCTGCTGACCTTCCGCGATGTCATCCTCAGCTTCCAGTGGACGTTCACGCCGTCGTTCGTGATGACCGGCGGTGATCCCTATTACGCCACGATGTTCCTGCCGCTGCTCATCTACGAGGAGGCCTTCGACCGCTTCCGCTTCGGTGCCGGCTCGGCCCTGATGCTGGTCACGTTCCTGCTCTCGCTGGCCATCATCGGCGGCATCTACCTGATCTTCCGACGTCGCGGCTACGTGGCCGATGTCTGAGCGGGGGCGGGGCCGCGGGCCGGGTGGGCTGCTGGTCGACCAGCTGCTGCCGCTGCTGGTGGCGGCACTGTTCCTGCTGCCACTGCTGTGGATGATCACCGCCTCGCTGCGTGAGCCGGGCCTGCCGCCACCGCGCAGCGTGGAGTGGCTGCCGCTCTCGCCGTCGCCGGAGAACTACGGCGCGGTCTTCGAGCTGCTGCCGTTCGGGCGCTACCTGCTGAACTCGCTGGCGGTGGTGGCGCTGGCCGTCCCACTCACCATCATCACCGCTTCTGCCGGTGGCTTCGCCATGGCCCTGCTCGAGCGGCGATCACGTTCGGTGCTGGTGGTGCTGTCGGTGGCCCTGCTGCTGGTGCCGGTCACGGCCCTGTGGCTGACGCGGTTCCTGCTCTTCAGCTGGGCCGGGCTGACCGACTCGCTGCTGGCCCTGGTGGTGCCGGCGCTGGCAGGCTCCAGCCCGCTCTTCGTGCTGCTGTACTACTGGACCTTCCGACGGGCGCAGCCGGGCGTCTTCGAGATGGCACACCTCGATGGCGCGGGCCCGTTCACGGTTTGGCGACGCGTCGCCCTGCCCAACGCGGTGCCGACCACCATCGCGGTGTCGGTGCTCACCTTCATCCTGTACTGGAGCGACTTCATCAGCCCGCTGCTGTACCTGCGGGACCAGGACCTCTACACGCTGCCGCTGGGCCTGCGCCAGCTGCAGCAGCTGGACCCGACTGGCTGGCCGCTGCTGATGGCGGGAGCGGTGATGCTGACCCTGCCGGCGGTGCTGTTCTTCCTGCTGGTGCAGCACCTCTTCCTAAGCGACCGCGGCCTCCGCCGCGGGTAGCGTCAATCCTCCTCGTAGGTCGCCAGGACCTGTCCCACCTTGGCGTCGCTGCCGGCCGGCACGAGGATCTCGGTGAGGCGGCCGGCGGCGGGCATCTCCAGGTCGACACTGGCCTTCTCGGTCTCGATCTCGGCCAGGACCTCGCCCTCCATGACGGTGTCGCCGACGGCCTTGAGCCAACTGCTCACCCGGGCCTCATCAGCCTCGGCACCGAGATTGGGCATCCTGATGGGGTTGCTCATGCGTCGTCCTTCCCGGCCGCGGACAGGATGGCGGCCCTGATGTCTGCGTCCTGGATGTGCACGTATGCCTCCAGCGGCCTGCTCACCGGCGAGTACACGTCCAGCCCGGTCACGCGCAGCGGCGCGGTGCGCAGCAGGGGATGCAGATCGGCACCCAGGTAGTCGAGGATGCGGGCGCCCATCGACATGCTGCGCTGTGCGTCCTCGGCGATGACCACGGCGCCGGTGCGACCCACGGACTCCAGCACCGCCGCCCGGGGGAAGCTGGGCTCATCGAGCCAGCGCGGATCAAGCACCTCGACCTCGATGCCCTGCTCGGCGAGCTCGGCGGCGATGACGGCCACGCGCGTCGCGGCGTAGCCCCAGGTGACCACGGTGACGTCGCGCCCCGGCCGCGCCAGCCGCACCGTGCCGATGCCCACGACGTGATCGAAGCCGGCGGCCGGCAGCACGCCCTCCGTCTTCGCCAGCCGATGATCGTCGATGATGAGCACCGGATCTCGGCTGAGCATGGCCGCGTTCCAGCAGCCCACGTAGTCGGCCGGGGTGGTGGGGGAGGCCACGCGCCAGCCGGGGTAGGAGGTGAACAGCGCCGCGGGGTCGCACGAGTGCTGCGGACCGTAGCCGCGGCCACGGCTGATCTGGGTGCGTGCGACGACGGGGACTTCATGGTCCCCGCCGTACATGTAGCGGCTCTTGGCGATGTGGTTGAAGAGCTGGTCGGTCGCCTCGAGCGTGAAGTCGGGATACATGAACTCGATGATCGGATGCATGCCGGCGAGGGCGGCTCCAAGGGCCGCACCACTGAAGCCGTTCTCGCAGATAGGCGTCGAGAGCACCTGCTGCGGCCGTGAGGCCACCGCGGCCCTCGTCAGGCCCATCACACCGCCCCCGAGGTGGCCCACCTCCTCGCCCATGTAGATGGCCTCTGGCTCCCGTTCGAGCGAGCGTCCGATGACGCCCTGGATGGCCTCGCTGTAGGTGATCGGCTCAGCGTCCGGGTCGGGCGTCTCGTCGAGGCGCTCAGGGGGCAGCTCCGGGAGGCCCGGGCCGAGCATGCCCCGGTGCACATCCTGCAGCGGCGGGTAGAGCTCCGGCGGGATGATCGGCCCTTCCTCGCCTTCCGCGGTCAGCGCCGCGACACAGCCGGCGACCAGCGTGTTGGCCATGCCCTGTACGTGCTGGACCTCATCGGCGGTCAGCAGGCCACTCTCGATCAGTCGGCGCGGGAAGGCGACGGCGGGATCCCTGGCCTTCCACTCGCGCTCCTCGTCCTTGCTGCGGTACCTGAAGGCTGAGCCGGGGAGGGGACCGTTCTGATGGTAGTAGCGATAGGTCACCGCCTCCACGAAGATCGGGCCGTGTGCCACGGCGTGGGCTCGTGCCTGCGCCATCGCCTCGTAGGTGGCGATGGGGTCCATGCCGTCGACGACGATGGCAGGCATGTCGTAGCCGCCTGCCCGGGTGGCGAGGCGGGTGAAGCCGGCTGTCTCTCGCACCGAGGTCGCCACCGAGTACTGGTTGTTCTCCAGCAGCAGGATGAGCGGGAGATCCCACGCTCGCGCCAGCGCCGCCGCCTCGTGGAAGGCTCCGATCTGAGTGGCGCCGTCGCCGAAGCTGGCCACGCCGACGTCGCCGGTTGAGCGCAGCTTCGAGGCGAGTGCGTAGCCACCCGCCGGCGGGATGCCGCCACCCACGATGGCCGTGGTCATCACGCCGCCTGCACGGTCCCACAGGTGCATGGAGCCGCCGCGTCCGTGGCACAGTCCCTGTTCCAGGCCCATGATCTCGGCCATCGTCCGCTGCACCGGGACCGCCATGGCCGGTGTCACGGTCTCGGCGGTGAAGGGGTCGAAGCCCTCGGGCGTCGCCGACAGCAGCAGCTTCGCCACCACATCGTGGTGCGCGCGGTGCGTGGACGTCAGCCAGTCGCTTGGACGCAGCGCCAGCGCGGTCCCCGTGGCCGTCGCCTCCTGGCCGATGCTCGAGTGGAGCGGACCATGCACCAGGTCGGCGTGGTCCAGCAGCCACTTCTCGAAGCGGCGGATGGTCTGGATGGCCAGGATGGCCAGGCCCAGCCGGCGACGGGGCGTGTCAGCCAGGCGATCTTCCGACAGTCGGTAGTAGGTCAGTCCCGTCGCAACGGTCGGCTCGGCCGTCAGCGGGTCCTCCGTGCCTGCGCTCACGTGATGGTCTCTGGGATCTCGTCGGGCATGGCTTCGCCGGGCGCGAGGATGACCGCGATGACGCCGTTGATGGGCACGACATCGCCCTCGCCGTGGACGATCCTGGCGAGCACACCGCTGGCGGTCGCTTCCACCTCGACGGTGGCCTTGTCGGTCTCGATCTCCACGATAGGCTGGCCCTCGGTGACCGTGTCGCCCTCTGACACCAGCCAGGAGACGATCTCGCCCTCCTCCTGGTTCATGCCCAGCTTGGGCAGCGGGAAGAACGTTGCCACGGCTATCGACCTCCTGTGGTCGCGCCGGCGACCACGGCGCGAATGGTTTCCTTGATGCGGGCCTCGTCGGGGATGACGAGTGCCTCCAGCGAGCGGTTGTAGGGCATGGGTACGTCGAGGCCGGCCACGACGCGTGGCGCGACCTGGAGCGCGTCGAAGGCCCGTTCGGCCACCTGGGAGACGATCTCGCCGCCGATGTTGCTGCGCCGGTTGGCCTCGTGGACCACCACCAGCCGCCCGGTCTTGTGCAGCGAGGCCACCACGGTGTCGTAGTCGAAGGGGTAGATCGTGCGCGGGTCGATGACCTCGCAGTCCACGCCCTCAGCAGCGAGCTCCTCGGCCACGGCCATGACCTTGTGGCGCATGATGCTGATGGCCACCACCGTCACGTCTGCGCCCTCGCGCACGACCTCGGCGACACCGAAGGGGATGGTGTACTCGCCCACCGGCACCTGGCCCTTGATCTCGTAGCCGCGCTTGTGCTCGAAGAAGAGCACCGGGTCGTCACTGCGGATGGCTGTGCGCAGCAGGCCCATCACGTCGGCTGGCGTCGACGGCATCACGACCTGCAGACCCGGCACCGCGCTGAACCAGTTCTCGAAGGATTGGCTGTGTTGCGCCGCCTGCCCGCCGCCGGCCCCGACCGGGGCGCGGATGACCAGTGGCACGCTGATGGCACCGCCGAACATATAGCGGATCTTGGCGATCTGGTTGACCAGCTGGTCCATGCCGATGGTGATCCAGTCGCTGAAGAGGATCTCCGCGATGGGCCGCAGCCCGGTGGCCGCCGCGCCCAGTGAGCTGCCCACGATGGCAGCTTCGCTGATGGGCGTGTCCAGCACGCGTCCGGCGCCGAACTCCTCATACAGCCCCTTGGTCACGCCGAAGGGGTTGCCCCGCACGCCGACGTCGCAGCCGAGGATGATGACGCTGGGATCACGCTGCATCTCGGCGCGCAGCGTCTCGTTGATGGCGCGCTTGACGGTCATGCGGCGGGTCTGGGCCTCAGTGCTGGGCGCGGCTGTCATCGCCCGATCCCATGCTGGGCCATGAAGTCGTCCGAGTAGAGGCCGTCGTAGAGCGTATCCGGCTCCGGCTCTGGCGCCGCCTTGGCGAAGGCGATGGCGTCCTCGACCCTGGCCAGGGCAGTCTCGTCGGCCTCGTCCAGCCAGGCCTGGTCCGCGGTGCCCGATTCGAGCAGGAAGCCTGCCAGTCGCACGAGCGGGTCGTACTGCTGCCAGCGGTCGTTGCACTCGGGGTCGCGGTAGGCCTCGTCGTCGGCCACGAAATGTCCGATGTAACGGTAGAAGCGGGCCTCGATGAGCGTGGGGCCAGCCCCGCGTCGGGCGCGCTCCGCTGCCTTGGCGACGGCCTCGCGAACGGCGATGACATTGAAGCCGTCGACGGTCACGCCCGGGATGCCGTAGCCCACGGCTCTATCGGCGACGGAGGGATTGCCGACCGCCTGCTCGTACGGCATCGATATGGCCCACTGGTTGTTCTCGCAGAGGAAGATGACCGGAAGCGACCAGGCCGCGGCCAGGTTGATCGATTCGTGCCACACGCCCTGGTTGGTGGCGCCATCACCGTGGAAGCAGACGGTCACGTAGTCCCGACCGAGCGTCTTGGCGGTCAGCGCCGCGCCGACCGCGATGGGCATGGCGCTGCCAACGATGCCCGTTGCGCCGAGCATGCCCATGTCGACCGCGGCGATGTGCATGGAGCCGCCCTTGCCCTTGTTGTAGCCCGGCGCGCGGCCCATCAGCTCGGCCATCATGCGGCGCGGGTCACCACCCTTGGCGATGGTGTGGCCATGCCCGCGGTGGGTGCTGGTGATGTAGTCGCCCTCGCGCAGGGCGCTGCATGCCCCCACGGCGATGGCCTCGGCGCTCACGTAGGAGTGGGCCAGGCCATAGATGAAGTCCTGTTTCCAGAGCTCCTTGACGGCCGTGTCGAACTCGCGGATGAGGCGCATGCGCCGGTACATCTCGCGCAGGTCAGCCGGCTCGAGCCCCTCGGACATGACCAGCGGGGTGAGGGTGTCGCGCTCGAAGGCGGCGACGGCCTCGCAGTTCTCTTCGGGCGTGATGCGGTGTCTCATTCGGTCTCCTCGCCGTGCCGGCCTAGGGCACCAGCTCGATGGTCTCGCCCGGCTCCGGCGCGACGACCGTCGGTCGCCACTCGCCGGCCGCCGTGTGGGTGCGCATGAGCTCCAGGAAGGCCTGGACGTCGGGATGCGAGGGCCACTGGTAGTGGCTGGCGATGACGTGCTTGAGGCCGAGCCACTGGCTGGCCATGACCGCCTCCTGCACTGTCACCTCGCCGCCGCGATAGACCTCGAAATGGGGAAGCGAGTCCTCCGGCAGGGCGACCACCATCAGCCCATGGGTCGGCCGGTACAGCTCCCCCCACAGGCGGAAGTCATACGAGAGGGCCGAGTCGCCCTGGTGGTACAGGCGGATGCCGGGTCCGGCGTCCACGACGAAGCCCATGGCCGGCCCGGAGAGCAGCTCACCCGCGGGCGTCAGCGCGAACGACCAGTGATGGCTCTCGATGGGATGGACCGTCACACCGGCCACCTCCATGGGGATGCCCCAGATGGTCACGCGGATCTGGTCCGGGTCCACGCCGTGGACGGTGGTGAGGTTGTGGGCCACGTCCTTGGCGCAGATGACGGGACACCGGTCGCGCTTGAGGATGTCCGCGGCCTCACCCATGTGATCGAAGGCGGCATGCGTGACCAGCACGAGGTCGACCGGCTGCAGATCGGCCCAGCCCAGGGGACAGGCCGGGTTGGAGTCCATGTAAGGGTCCATCACGACTCGCACCCCGGTCTCGGTAAGCAGCTCGTACCCGGCGGTGCCGAAGAACCGCAGCTTGGCCATCGTCCTCGTCCTCCTCGCTCCAGTGGCGCGCGAAGTGTCTCCAGCCAACAGGCCCGCGCGGTCGCATTGTAGTACAATCGGACAAGCCGCTTGGCAACGCGACGGGCACGACGCAAAGAGGGGTTGCATGGAGCAGAGGACCCTGGACCGGCCGCCCAGCCTGGCGGACGCGGTGGTGGCCCACATCCGTGACGGCATCATCCGCGGCGAGTATGCGCCCGGCCAGCCGATGCCCGAGCTCGGCCTGTCCGAGGACCTCGGTACCTCGCGGGGCACCGTACGCGAAGCGCTCCGTGAGCTTGCCAGCCTCGGCCTGGTGGACCGCAGTACCCATCGCGGGGCGGTCGTCTCGGCGCTCACCGCCCGTGACGCTGAGGAGATCTATACCCTCCGCGCTGCCCTCGAATCGTTTGCCGCGCAGCTGGCGGCGGAGCGTGGCAACATCGACGATGAAGCACTCGTCATGCTCGGCCGGCGCCTTGCTGCCATCGAGGCCGCCGCGGAGCTCGCTGACGTGCCGGCCATGGTGGATGCCGACATGGCCTTCCACACCGCACTGTCAGGCCTGTCCTTCCACGGGCTGCTCATCGAGCACCTGGCTGCCATCCAGGTCCACAGCCGCCGCGTGCTGTTCTACAGCGATCTCTATCGACCCACCCCCGAGATCATCGTGCGACGCCATCGCGACCTGTTCGCGGTGCTGGTCAGCGGGGACCCGTACGAGGTCTCGCTGGCGGTCGACCAGCACATCACCGGACCACACATGGACATCGTCGAGCAGATGCGTGCCCGCGAGGCGGGTGCCGGGGGAGGCGACGCGTGAAGACGCGTGACCTGAGCGACTTCTTCTCGCTGGCCGGCAGGAACGCCCTGGTCACGGGTGCCGGTTCGGGGCTGGGGCTGGCGGTGGCTGAAGGCTTTGCCCAGTTCGGGGCGGCCGTGGCCGTGGTGGACATCGATCTTGGTGCCGCGCGGGAGGTCGCCCAGGACATCGAGGCTGCCGGCGGCCAGGCCATCGCCCTCGGCTGCGACGTGGCCGATCACGAGCAGGTGGTGGAGACCGTGGCGGCCACCATCGAGGCATTCGAGCACATCGACGTGCTCGTCAGCAACGCCGGCATCGGCGACCGTGCTGCGGCAGAGAAGATGACGCTGGAGCAGTGGCATCGGGTGCTTGACATCAACCTTTCAGGCGCCTGGTACTTCGACCAGGCGGTCGGAAAGCACATGATCGAGCGCGGGATCAAGGGCAGCATCATCAACACGTCCTCGATCACCAGCCTCGTGGGTATCACTACCGGCAACGCCAACTACGCTGCCTCCAAGGGCGCGCTCAACGCGCTCACCCGGACGCTGGCCATCGAATGGGCGCCGTACGGCATCCGCGTCAACGCCATCGCTCCGACCCACGTCAAGACCGCGCTCATCGCCCACAAGATGGAGGAGGAACCAGCCCTGGCCGACTTCTTCCTGGGCAACATCCCGCTGGGTCGCATGGGCGAGCCTGAGGATGTCGCCGGCGCGGCCATCTATCTCGCCTCTGACGCGGGCGCGCTGGTGAGCGGGCACGTGCTCGTGGTGGACGGGGGACACACGGCCAGATGAGTGGCCCCGGTCGTGTCCGTGCGCTCCACATCAGCGGACCCGATCGCTTCGGGATCGTGGAGCGGCCGCTGCCCAGGGCGCGACCCGGGTACAGCCTGGCGGCACCGGCCTATGTCGGGCTGTGCGGCACCGATCTGGACCTCATCGACGGCACCATGCCCTACTTCCGGGAAGGGGTCGCGAGCTACCCGCTGCAGCCGGGACACGAGTGGTCGGGGCGGCTGCTGGACTCGAATGCGGTGGGCGAGCGGGGCACCCCCATCATCCTCGACGCCATCGTGGACTGCGGCCGTCGAGGATGCGAGCTGTGCGCTGCCGGGCTCGTGGTGCGCTGCCAGGAGCGCTACGAATTCGGGGTGCGCAAGGGTCTCGACGGCGCGCTCGCCACGAAGGTCGTCGCACCCGACCGCTACATGCTGCCTGTCCCCGACGGCGTGGCCCTGCGCGACGCCGCGCTGGTCGAGCCCATGGTCACCACGCTCGAAGGCATCCGGCGTACCGCCCCGCAGCCAGGGGAGGAGGTGCTCATCGTAGGCTCGGCCACGCTCGGATTGGCGGGCGCCATGATCCTCTCGGCTCGCGGCATCCGTACCCACGTGCTGCTGCGAAGCGACGTGCGCGTGCCGACGGTGGAGGCCACCGGCGCCATCCCCTGGCTGGCCGGCACCAGGGCGGCCGTGGAACGCTTCGACGTGGTGCTCGAGGCTGCTGGCACCCCGTCTGCCGTCCAGGCGGCCCTGGAGCACGTGGCACCGGGGGGGCGGGTCGCGCTGTTGGGCGTTCCCACCGAGCCGGTGACGATCGATGTCGGCGCCTTGGCTACCCACGACATCACCATCAGGGGCGTGCTCAACGGTCCCGGTCAGTACCCCGCCAGCCTGCAGGCTATCGCCACCGGTGAGATCAAGCCCGAGCTGCTCATCGACCGGGTCTATCCGTTCGATGACGTCGAGGCGGCCATCGCCCGCTCCCGTGAGCCGGGCCGCGAACGACCCAAGGTCCTGGTGCAGGTCGATCCCGATGCCCCCGCCTGAGCCTCGTTCCATCTGCCGCGCGGGCTGTCCCGGTCCTCTGGGCAGGTGGCATACCATCAGACCGGGTGAGGGCATACGGCCCGGCGAGCGGGAGAGGACCAGGCATGGCTGAGCACTACTTCGATCGGGTCCGCGCGGAGACGGGCGGTCGCTTCTGGGTGAACAACCCCACCAGCGAGGAGATGGACCTCGCCCTCGCCCACGGCGCCATGGGCTGCACCACCAACCCCGGATACGGTGGCAACCTGGTCAAGCGCGCACCGGACGAGGTCCTGCCTGTGGTGCGCGATGCTCTCGCCGAGTCCGACGACGACGAGACCGTGGCCGAGCTGGTGCAGCAGCGGCTGGTCGGTCGCATCTGCGAGCGCTTCGGCGGGCTCTACGAGCGCAGCGATGGCCGCGAGGGATTCGTCTCCATCCAGGGCGCACCCGAGCGGGACACCGTTGGGGCCGACATCATCAGAGCCGCGGAGGCTGCCTGGGCTATCGCGCCCAACGCCACGCCCAAGATCCCCGCCACCGTGCCCGGCTACGAAGCCTTCGAGTACGTCGTTCGCAGGGGCTCACAGGTCATCGTGACCGAGGTCTTCAGCGTGGCCCAGGTCATCGAGACCTGCGAACGCTACTTGGCCGTCACCGCCGAGACTGGCGTGCGACCGCCCTTCTTCATGAGCCCCATCACCGGCATCCTCGGTGACCACTTCAGGAAGCTTGCCCGGCGTGACGGGCTGGACGTACCCGCCGGAGCCATGGAGCAGGCCGGCGTCATCCTCAGCCGCGCCTGCTACGAGATCGTGCGTGAACGCGAGTACCCCGTGACCCTGCTCTACGGCGGGGCCCGCATCGAGCTCGACTTCAGTAGCTTGATCGGCGGGGGTATGGCCGCGACCATCAACTGGTCCACCGCAGCCCAGCTCATCGACCACGATCCTCCGGCCAGGGTCTCGGTCACCGACCCGATCGATCCGGCGGTCGTGACGACCCTTACCCAGGCCTTCCCCGAGATGCGCCAGGCCCTCGATCCCCACGGGCTCGCGCTCGAGGACTTCGAGGAGTTCGGACCCGTGCTCCATTTCCGCGACGCCTTCATCGACGGCTGGAACGGCGTGCGCGCCATGATCGCCCAGGAACGGGCCAGCGACCGATGAGTTCCGGCTTGACACGACTTGATTGGTATGGTGGTATGCCACCTGACCAGGCGCGATGCCGGCGTCAAGGGAGCGCCGGAGGGAGCATCGAGCGAGGAGGCGCCATGGAGCGCGCTGCAGTGAGGGTCCATCGGGCGACCGGAGGGTCCATCGGGCGACCGTCGTCGCCTCTCCGGGTCCGGCCGCGTCCAGTCCCGTACATCCAGCCGACCACGCCGTGAGGAGCAGCCACGCGCGCCACCCGAGCGGTGCAGCCGTGCGCTGGCGCATGCGAGAGGAGGGCAGCAGCCACTGACCGACCGCGAGGAGACGACCTGAGGGAGCAGGTGCTCGGCCGACGTAACGGCCCAGCGTGAGGAAGTGCGCCCGCCAGGGCGCAGAAAGGACGTGGAGGACTTGAGGAAGACATTCGCCATCGCAGCTTCGACCGCACTGATCGTCGGCGCCTTCGGTGCCGCGCCGCTGGCAGCCCAGGACGACGACGTGGTCGTGGGCTATTCGGCTCCCGGCCTCGTCGGTGCCCAGCTGCAGATCCAGCAGGGCCTGGTCAACGGTGCCGAGGCCAAGGGCTGGACGGTACTGACGACCACATCCGATAGCGATGCGCAGAAGCAGCTCAACGACATCAACGACTACATCGCCCAGGGCGTCGACGCCATCGTCGCCGTCCCGGACGACAGCGCCGGCATCTGCGTGGCCGTGCAGAACGCCAAGGACCAGGGTATCCCCTTCTACACCATCGACCGCTCGCCGTCGGGTTGCGAGATCAACATGACGGTGCTCAGCGACAACTACCTCGCCGGCCAGCAGTCCGGTGAGGCCGTGGTGGCCTACCTGACCGAGAAGTACGGCGAACCCACCGGCACCGTGCTCGAAGATCACCGGCAACATGGCCCAGAACGTGGCCCAGCTCCGCGGCGGTGGCTTCCAGGACGTCATCAATGCCAACGAGGGCATCGACCTGATCACCCAGATCGGTGACTGGGAAGCAGACAAGGGCGTCGACATCGTCCGCGACATCGCCTCGGCAGAGGACCTCGACGCCATCTACATGCACTCCGACTGCGTCTATACGCCGGGCACGCTGCAGGTGCTCGAGGAGATCGGCAAGCTCGTCCCGCGTGGCGAGGATGGACACATCTTCCTCGCTGGAGTGGATGGCTGCCTGCAGACTCTCGACGCGATCCGCGCCGGGTTCTCGGACCAGGCGTCAAGCCAGCCCATCCCGGACTTCGGGGTGCTTGCGGCTGACTACATCGAGCAGGAGCTCGCCGGCGTCCCCGTGGAAGCCGGTGACGTGATCGAGGAAGGCGCCCTCTGGTCGCCGGCCCGCATCGAGATGAGCGACGTCGGTCCGCAACTGTTCCTGGCTACCACCTCGGTGGGGCCGGACAACGTGAACGACGAGCGGCTGTGGGGCAACATCGAAGGCGCCATGGCGGCTGAGACCGAGTAGCCGGTCTCGGACCCGACCCAGGGACCATGTGAGTTAGTGCGAGCGGGGCGCCTCGCCACAACGGGGCGCCCCGCCGTACCGCGGTTGGTGGGGTAGGCAGCGATGGAACAGGTCAACGGCGGCAACGTCGTCGAGATGACCCACATCATCAAGACATTCCCGGGCGTCAGGGCCCTCGATGACGTCTCGTTCGACGTGCGCAAAGGCGAGATCCACGCACTCGTCGGGAAGAACGGTGCGGGCAAGTCCACGCTCATGAGCATCCTCACGGGCCTCTACCCACCTGACTCGGGGGTCATCCGCATCCGGGGTGAGGTCATCGAGCACATGAGCACCGCGCGGAGCCAGGAGGCCGGCATCTCCATCGTGGCCCAGCACGCACGTTTCGTGCCCGGCCTTTCGGTCGCCGAGAACCTCTTCATGGGCCAGATGCCGACGGTGCAGGGCGGCTTCGTGGATTGGCGGCTACTGCGCAAGGATGCCGCCGCACGCCTCGAGCGCGTGGGTCTCGACATCGACGTCAGGAAGCGCATGGAAGAGATGACCGTCGCCGAGCGGCAGCTCATCGAGATCGCCCGTGCACTCTTCGCCGATGCCAGCGTCATCATCCTCGACGAGCCGACCGCGCCGCTGCCCAAGCACGAAGTCGCGATGCTCTTCGACTTCGTGCGGCGCCAGCGCGAGGCCGGCGCCTCATTCATCTACATCAGCCACTACCTCGAGGAAGTCTTCGAGATCGCCGACCGCGTGACGGTGCTGCGCAACGGCAGCGAGGTCGGCACGAAGGACGTGGCCGACATCACCCAGGCGGACCTCATCCATATGATCTCCGGCGAGGACGTCCAGCGCTATGTCCGGCCCCGGCGCGAGACGGTCGGAGCACCGGTCCTCGAGATCAAGGGCCTCCATCGCAAGCGCGCGTACGAGGGCGTGGATCTCACCCTGCATGCGGGCGAGGTCGTCGGCCTCACCGGACTCGAGGGCAGCGGCCCGGGTGAGCTGGCACGCGGCCTGTACGCGCTGGAGCCGTTAGGTGAGGGCGACGTCAAGCTGGCCGGCAGGGCCTTCCATCCATCCTCACCGAGCCACGCGCTCGAGGAGGGCCTGGCATACCTGCCGCGCGATCGCCACGGTCTGGGCATCGTACCCATCCGCAGTGTCAGCAACAACATCACGATGTCGGTCGTGGGACGCCTGACCCGCTGGATGGGGATGATCGACGGAGGCCGCGAGCGATCGCTCGTCGACGGCTTCATCGACAAGCTCGGCATCAAGACGCCCAGCCCCGCCACCTTCGTAGAGAACCTGAGCGGCGGGAACCAGCAGAAGGTGGTGGTGGCCAAGCTGGCTGCCACCGAACCCAAGGTCCTGCTGCTCGACGAGCCCACACAGGGAGTCGATGTGCAGGCCAAGGTCGAGATCCTGCGCATCGTCGATCAGCTCACCGAGGACGGAGTCGCCGTGGCCATCGTCTCCGACGAGCTGCTCGAGCTCATCGACACATGCGACCGGATCATCGTCTTCTACCGCGGGCAGATCGCGCGCGAGTTCATCAAGGGCAAGGACGAGATGACGCCAGCGATCATCCTGGCGGCCATCGAGGGTGGCGCAGGGGAGGCCGCACATGCAATGGCGTAAGTACGCACCCAGGGTCCTGGACAACCTCATCTGGATCATCCTGGTCGGCGTCTTCATCTTCTTCGTCATCGGGACGGACAAGTTCCTTACGCCGTTCAACATCGTCAACATCCTCTCGGCCGCCGCCGTGCTGGGCATCGTCGTGGTGGGCCAGACCTTCGTGCTCATCACCGGCAACTTCGACCTCTCGCAGGAGTCGACGCTGGGCCTCGCGGCATTGGTGGGCCTGTGGATCTTCGTACCCTCGGCAGCGCCCTACTTCGGTGGCGGCCTGGGTGTCCCGCCCATCCTGTCCATCGTGATCATCCTGGCCATGGGGGTCGGCATCGGTGCGCTGATCGGCGCGCTCATCACCTACGGGCGGATGAACAACTTCATCGTGACCCTGGCCATGCTCCTGATCCTGCGCGGCCTGATGCTGTATTTCACCAAGGGGAACAGCGTCAACGCCATCAACTACGAGGGCAGCGACATCTTCTACTGGCTGGGCCACGAGACGTTCTCGGTGCCTTGGCTGGGCAATGTGCCAGTGGCTGTCCCGGCCATGCTGATCGTCTTCCTCATCGCCCACATCGTGCTCACCTATCGCCGCTTCGGCCGCGACATCTATGCGGTCGGCGGCAACAAGACCGCGGCCATCGCCTCGGGCATCGATGCCGACAAGCGGGTGCGGCAGGTGTACATGATCAGCGGCTTCCTGGCGGCCCTTGCCGGGCTCGTGCTGGCCGGTCGCGTGGCCTCGGTCCAGGTCAATCTCGGCGATGGCTACATCTTCACCGTCTTCGCGGCCGCCGTCATCGGCGGCGTCAGCCTGCAGGGCGGTCGCGGCAAGATGATCGGCGTCCTCGGCGGTGTGCTCCTGCTCTCGACCATCGAGCGCGGTCTGAACCTCATGCGTGTGGAGGTCTTCCTGCAGCAGGTCGTGCAGGGCCTGATCATCCTGTTCGCCATGTTCATCGACGCGCAGCGGGTGCGTTTCCGCGCGCCTGTCGCTGACGACGAACCCGACCAGGGCGCTGCCGCGCCTGCCGCCGTATCCTCGACGGGGAGTAGCAGCCGACCGTGACCGCTGACCGGCTGGTCCCGCAGCTCGAACGCGAAGCGACCCTGGCGACGCGAGTGGAGCAGGAGCTTGAGCGGCTCATCATCGAGAGTCGCCTGGGCACAGGCGACCGCCTGCCCTCCGAGCGGGAGCTGGCCAGTCAGTTCGGTGTCAGCCGAACGGTCGTGCGTGAAGCGGTGCGGGCCCTTGCCGCGAAGCAGCTGGTGGACGTCAACGTAGGTCGCGGCACGGTGGTCCGCGCGCCATCGGCCAAGTCGGCCGCGGGATCGATGAAGCTGCTGCTCCTGATGCAGGCCGACGGGGCGGGGGTCCAGAAGGTCAGCGAGATCAGGCACATCATCGAGAACGAGATCGCCGCCCTGGCGGCTGCGCGACGGTCGGAGGACGACCTGCGAAAGCTCGACGAGATCCTGGCCCAGATGCGCGCCCACGTCGATGCTCCCGAGGTCTACATCAAGAGCGACGTCGAGTTCCACGCCGCTCTCGCCGAGGCGACCCAGAACGAGCTCTTCGTCATCGTCCTCGACTCGCTCGTCGAGATCATGATCGAGGTCCGGCTGCTGACGCTGCGGGTGCCGGGCATCGCTCGTCTGGCGCTGCACTACCACGAACGGATCCTCGAGGCGGTGAGGTCGGGAGACTCTGCGGCGGCACGAGCCATCATGGACGAGCACATGGACCAGGCCACGGCCAAGCTCATGGAGTCCGTGGTCGCCGACTCCGAGTGAGCGTCCTGGCGGTCGATATCGGCTCGTCGCGCATCAAGGCCATGCTGGCCGGCTGGGACGGGCGCGTGCGCGACGTCCGCAGCGTGGCCACCCCACGCCGAAGCGTCGAGACCGGCGAATTGTCGTTCCCCGTCGACGAGGTCCAGCGGGCCGTCGAGGGCCTCATCGCAGATGCTGCCCAGGCGGATGCCACCGAACGGGTCGATACGCTGTCCTTCTCGTGCCTGGGCACGGCCATGGCACCGGTGGCGGCGAACGGTCAGCCGCTCGGTCCGGCGTTGGCCCCGACCGACCTTCGGCCTCTGGCCGACCGGCGACGGATGGGGGACATGGGCATCGATGCGGCCGAGCTCCGCCAGCGCACCGGATCCGATCCGGCGGTTGCCTCGTTCCTGTGGCACGCGCTCTGGTGGCAGGCGGAGCAGCCAGCCGTGGTGGAGCGGACCCACCGCTTTCGCTCGCTGCGCGGTCACGTCCTCGCCGAGCTGTGCGCTGCCGACGTGGAGGACCACTCGTGGGCCTCGCGCAGCATGCTGGTGGAGCTCGGGACGGATGACTGGAGCCCGGGGATCCTGGCTGCGGCCGGCCTGCCGGCCGATGTCTTCCCTTCGCTCGTGCCTTCGACGGCTGTCTATGCCATCCACTCTGCCGCCGTCGAACGCCTCGGCCTCGCACCCGGTGCGCAAGCCGTGGCAGGGGGCATGGACAACTGCTGCGCGCTGTTGGGGGCAGCCGGGCCCGAGCGGTCGGGGCTGGTCAACATCGTGGGCACCTACGA
Organism: uncultured Chloroflexia bacterium; assembly: GCA_963712735.1. Taxonomy (GTDB): domain Bacteria; phylum Chloroflexota; class Limnocylindria; order Limnocylindrales; family CSP1-4; genus JAFMJV01. The sequence continues at coordinate 788,073 of CAVQIZ010000007.1, forward strand.
GCACATGGCCGGCGCCGCCGGCCTGGAGGTCGTACGTCGCGTCGCCGCGGCCTCCGATGCCATCATCCATCGCTATCTGCTGCCGAGCCAGTTCGTGACCATGACGCGCGTGCCCATCGGCGATCTGCTGGCACAGGCCACCATAGGCGCAGCGGAGACGCTAGACGAGCTGTTCGATGGCCTGACCGACCGACCGCTGGGTGTCACCGTAGAGCTCGATCGGCGGGGCGTGCAGGAGGCGCTGCGCACCGGCCGACCGCGTGGCGAGATCGTGCAGGGCCTGGTCGAGGCTTCCGCGGCCGTGCTCGTCCGCTTCGTCGATGCCTGGGCCGCTCAGGGCCTGGTTTCCGAGCCGATCGCGGTGGTGGGGGGTGGATCGGGCCATGACGGCACGCTGCGCCTGAAGGCGACCATGCTTCGGCGTACGCTCGTGGTGCCGGCGAGGGACGAGGCCGCTGCACTGGGGGCCCTGCGACTGGCTGCCATGGCCACCCGCGGGGCGACCGTCCCGGAAGCCTGCACGCTGTTCGAGAATCCCATCGACCGAAGCATCCGACCAGGCAGCGCCAGCCAGGCGATGCCGCCAGAGGGGGTGAGCACCACATGAGCGACCAGGCATACGAGGCCGCGAGACGGACGTTGGCGCGCACCGCCGCCGTGCTCTTCGAGCGCCGCATGACCGAGCTGCAGGGCGGCAACATGAGCGTGCGCGTCGGCGACGCCGTGGTGATGACGCCGACCAAGGCCTCCGAGAACACTGGCTGGCGGCTGCAGCCCGATGAGCTGCTGGTGCAGGGGCTGGATGGCGCGATGCGCTTCGGGGATGCGGCTCGAATCGCGCGTGAGATCCGCATCCACATGCGGCTGTACCGCACGTTCCCCGACATCGGCTGCGTCTTCCACCTGCACCTGCCCGAAGCCATCGCCGCCGCGGCCGGCCGCTGGCAGCCTGGGGTCGTGGCCCGCACGACCGATCCCTACGGCGCGGCGGTGGTGGTACTTGAGCGCGACCTGCGTGCCCAGACAGAGCCACACGACGCTCGTGCGACGGAGCTGCTGGGAGAGGTGCAGCGGGAGGCCGGCGCCATCGCCGTCGGGTCCATGCACGGCACGTTCGGGGTGGCCCGGGACCTGCCCACCAACCTGCGGGCTGCTGATGTCTTGCGCCAGCGCCTCGAGCTGCAGCGGGTGCGTCGCCGACTGCGGGGGCTGGTCCAGGCGGGGGGTGCGGGATGACTGCCCTGCTGACTGCCTCGGGCCGGGCGACCCTGGCCGCCATCTTCGGTCGGCTCTACGAGCCGGAGTTCGCCACCCTCGACGGCATCGCCATCAGCTGCCGCACGACTGGCGGCTTCGACTATGCCGATGGGACCACCGGGTTGTCGCTCTGGCTGGCCGACGAGATCACCCAGCTGCGCAGCGACCCGGAGGACCCGGGGGCCTACGCGCTGCACCAGGCACTCTACGCAGCCATGCCCGACCACGAGGCTGTCATCAGCGGCTGGTCGCGCCATCTGCGGGCGCTACTCCGCGAGGGCCTGCCGCCGCCGCCCTCCACGAGCATGATGCGCAATCGTGGTGTCGCTGACCTTGGCGCACACCTGGTGGACCCGTCCGCGCTGGAGCCCCCGTCACTTGCGCGCACCATCGACCGAGCCATGGCGCTCGCCGAGCAGGACGGCATGCGCCACCTGCTGATCGTGAGCGACGAGGGGATGGTGGTCGTCTCGGGTGCGCCACCGTTCGAGGCCATGGCGCACTGGCACAACATCGAGTTCGCCGCGCGCGTGGAGTGCCTCCGGTTGGAGGAAGCAGCTACGAGTGCAGGGGAGGCCTGACATGGCACCGGAGTGGCAGCTGCTGGTCGAGGCCGGCGACCTCATCGGTGAAGGCCCGGCCTGGGACGCTCGGCGCGGGTCCCTTCTCTGGACCGACATCGCGGGCAGGCGCATCCATCGCCTCGATCCGTCCAGCGGGGAGGTCTGGACGCGCGCCCTGCCGCAGATGGCCGGTGCCGTGCTGCCCCGCGCGGCCGGCGGCCTGGTCCTCTGCCTGCAGGACGGCGTCTATCTCACCGATAGCGACGATGATGATCCCCGTCTGCTCGTGCCCGTCGAGGGCGATGAACCGAGCACCCGTCTCAACGACGTCAAGACCGACCGTGCCGGTCGTCTGTGGGGCGGCACCATGGCGCTCGACGCCACTGCCGACGCCGGAGCCTTCTATCGCATCGAGCCTGACGGTCGCATCGAGACCATCTCGGCGCCCGTGACCATCTCGAATGGTGTCGACTGGAGCCTCGATGGCTCGCTGATGTACTACATCGACACGGCCACCGGGCGCATGGACGTCTTCGACTTCGACCTCGAGGCCGGCAGCGCCACCGACCGGCGGCCATTCATCGAGTTCGAGGAGTCCTTCGGCATCCCCGACGGCATGACCGTCGATGCCGAGGGTGGCCTGTGGGTGGCCTTCTATGACGGCTGGGCGGTGCGCCGGTTCCGGCCCGACGGGAGGCTCGACCGCACCATCGAGCTGCCGGCGGCCCGCACCACCAGCTGCGCCTTCGGCGGCACTCGTCTCGACCAGCTGTACGTGACCAGCGGGCGCGACGGCCTCAGTGCCTCCCAGCTTGCCGCGCAGCCACACGCCGGCGGCCTGTTCGTCATCCAGCCCGGCGTGACCGGGCTGCCCATCACGCCGTTCGCCGGCTGAAGCTACGAGCACGGAGAGAGACATGAGATACACCCGCCGAGCCGCCACCACCATCGACCCACTGCCGGGACGCGGATTGCGCCGTTTCGTCGGCCGCGACTCTGCCATCCCCAGCGAGGAGATGACCGTCGGCACGGCGCTCTACGCCGACGAGTTCGGTCCCATGCAACCGCACAACCACGCCGAGGAGACGGTCTACGTGCTCGATGCCGACCGCGCCTGGGTGCGCTGGGGTCCGCGTGCCGACGACCTGACCAACCGCATCGACCTGGAAGCCGGCGTGGTCATCAATACACCGGCACTCGAGTGGCACGTCTTCGAATGGGAGCCCGGCGGGCACGTCGAGCTGCTCTTCATCTACGGCCAGGTCGATCACATCCGCCCCGAGGATATGGAGAAGGACGCATGACTGACCGCAAACCCACCATCGGCTTCATCGGCCTGGGCATCATGGGTCTGCCCATGGCCCGCAACCTCATGGCCGCCGGCTATCAGCTGACCGTGCTCGACGTGGTGCAGGCCCCGCTGGAGGCGCTGGTCGCTGAGGGCGCCAGCGCCGGCAGCAGCCCTGCCCAGGTCGCCGCCGACACCGACGTGCTCATCACCATGCTGCCGGACTCACCGCAGGTAGAGCAGGTCTACTTCGGCGCAGGTGGCGCCTACGAAGCTCTGCGCTCGGGCTGGCTGACCATCGACATGAGCTCCATCGCGCCCGGCACCGCCCGGACGCTCGCCGAGCGCGCAGCGGCCGCTGGTGCGGACGCGCTCGATGCTCCCGTCAGCGGCGGCGACAAGGGCGCCATCGCGGGCACGCTCAGCATCATGGTCGGGGGCACGGAGGCCGCCTTCGAGCGAGCACGACCGATCCTCGAGGTGATGGGAGCCACGATCGTGCACTGCGGGCCGGCCGGCGCCGGCCAAGTGGTCAAGGTCTGCAACCAGGTGGTCGTCGGCGTCGTCATCGAAGCCGTATCAGAGGCACTGGTGCTCGGCGCCAAGGCCGGTGTCGATCCCGCTCGCATCGCCGATGTGCTGCAGGGCGGGCTCGCTGCCACCAAGGTGCTGGAGATGCGGCGGGAGCAACTTCCTCTCGGGCAGCTTCGAGCCCGGCTTTCGGATCCGGCTCCACCTGAAGGACCTGAAGAACGCCATCGAGCTCGCGCGTGACGCCGGCGTGGCCCTGCCGGCCGCGGCCATGGTCGAGCAGCTGATGCGCTCGGCCGACGCCAACGGGCGCGGTGACTTCGACCATTCCGGGCTGGTCACGGTGCTCGAGGAGCTGGCAGGCGCGCGGGTGTGCGACGCAGCTTCGGGGTGAGCGGAGCCACCCTCGTTCCCTGACCTGAGCCGACTCGAGGGTCCCCGGCTGCGACCGGTGAGACGTCCATGCCGCTCCGGCCGGCGGTCCCTCGTGCCGCGCCGACCGGCGAGATCCGAACCGGCGGGGCTTGAACATGGCTCGCGCGCCGGCTGAGGATTCGGTAGCATCGGGAAAACCAGCCCCAGTCGAGGAGTTCCGTGGCGAAGTATGTCTTCGTGACCGGCGGGGTCACGTCGTCGTTGGGCAAGGGCATCACGGCCGCATCGATCGGTCGGCTGCTCAAGAGCCGCGGTCTCTCAGTCTCCATCATGAAGCTCGATCCCTACGTCAACGTCGATCCGGGGACGATGTCGCCGTACCAGCACGGCGAGGTCTTCGTCACCGACGACGGTGCCGAGACGGACCTGGACCTGGGCCACTACGAGCGCTTCATCGACGAGAACCTCTCGCAGCTGGCCAACGTCACAACGGGGCGCATCTACCAGTCGGTCATCGCCAAGGAACGCCGCGGCGACTTCCTCGGCGGCACCGTGCAGGTCATCCCGCACATCACCAACGAGATCAAGGAGCGCATCGGGCGCGTCGCCCGCGACGGCTCGGCGGATGTGGTCATCGTAGAGGTCGGTGGCACCGTCGGCGACATCGAATCGCTGCCCTTCCTCGAGGCCATCCGACAGATGCGCAAGGATGTCGGCCGCGACAACGTGCTGTATGTGCACGTCACGCTGCTGCCGGCGCTGGCCGCGACCGGTGAGCTCAAGACCAAGCCCACGCAGCACTCGGTCAAGGAGCTGCGAAGCATCGGCATCCAGCCCGACATCATCATCGCGCGCAGCGACCACCACGTCGATGACGAGCTGCGGGAGAAGATCGCCCTCTTCTGTGATGTCAACGTCGACGCGGTGGTCCCGGCCGCCACGGCCGACACCATCTACGAGGTGCCACTGCAGTTCGAGGACTGGGGCCTGGGCGACCTGGTGGTGCAGCTGCTGCACCTGGAGTCCCGCGTGCACGCCCCCGACTTGGCCGCGTGGCGTGCCCTGGTCGAGCGCATCAAGCAGCCCAAGCCGCAGCTCGAGATCGCGCTGGTGGGAAAGTACATCGCCCTGCCCGACGCCTACATGTCGGTGACCGCGGCGCTCGACCACGCCGGCTGGGCGCAGGACGTCGACATCAAGGTGCGCTGGGTCGACTCGGAGGAGCTGACCGAGGACGACTACCAGGCCAAGCTGGCCGGCGCCGCCGGCATCGTCGTGCCGGGAGGCTTCGGCCATCGCGGCATCGAGGGCAAGCTGCTGGCCGCTCGCTATGCGCGCGAGCGCAAGGTGCCCTACCTGGGCCTGTGTCTGGGCCTGCAGTGCGGCGTCATCGAGTTCAGCCGCTCCGTCCTGGGCGCTGCCGATGCCAACTCCACCGAGTTCGACCTGTTCACCGAGGCGCCCGTCATCGACTACATGCCCGATCAGCGGGACATCGACGAGAAGGGCGGCACCATGCGCTTGGGTCTCTACCCGGCCAAGCTGCGGCCCGGCACGAAGGTGCACGAGGCCTACGGCAGCGAGCTCATCTACGAGCGCCACCGGCACCGCTTCGAGGTCAGCAATCGCTACCGCGAGGCCCTCGAGCAGGCTGGCATGCAGCTGTCCGGACAGTCGCCCGACGGCCGCCTGGTGGAGATCGTGGAACTGGTGGACCACCCCTGGTTCGTGGCCAGCCAGTTCCACCCGGAGTTCAAGAGCCGTCCCGACAAGCCGCACCCGCTGTTCGCGGGGTTCATCAGGGCCGCCATCAGCCACGCTGCTCCCGTGCGTGAGCCGCTGGTGGCGGAAGGCGCCTAGCCTTCCTGGACCTCCGGCTCGAAGGGTGAGCCCTTGCCCTCGAACGGGTTTCGGAAGTTGTGGATCGGGATGTCGGGGATGTGCACGGCCTCGGGTGTGCCCAGCAACCACATGACCGCCTCTGCGATCGTCTGTGGCGGGATGAAGCGGTCCAGCTGATCAGCCGTCAAGCCAGGTGCGTTGTCGCGCCAGAACGAGGTGTCGGTGGCCCCTGGTGATAGTAGGTGGACCCGGATACCCTGCCGGTGAAGCTCGACCTGGAGCGCCGCGGTGAAGCCTTCGAGCCCCCACTTGGCGGCGCAGTAGGCGGTGCGATTGTCCTCTCCGATCTTGCCGGCCAGCGACCCGATGTTGATGATCGTGCCCGAGCCCTGCGCCCGCATGGCGGGGTGGACTGCACGCGTACACAGGTACGGCCCTTTCAGCGTCGTGTCCAGGGTGCGATCCCAGAACGCCTCGTCGGTCTGCTCGAGGCTGCCGGGGGGTCCCCAGAAGGCGCAGTTGACCAGCAGGTCGATGGCGCCGAAGCGATCGAGGACGGCGGCGACCATGGCTTCGACCGAAGCACGTTGGGTCACATCCGTGGCGAACCCGGATGCCCGGCCACCAGCCCTGCCGATGGCTGCTTCGGTGTCCTCGAGCTCGGCCTCGTCGCGTGCCACCAGCGCCACCATCATGCCGGCTCCCGCAAGGCGTTCCGAGATGGCCCGGCCCATGCCACGGGTCGCCCCTGTCACGATCGCCACCTTGCCGTTCGGATCCATGCCACACCTCCTGTCCGGATCGCTTGCCAGGCTGCGTATGCCGGGTTCCTACGATGGGCCGTCCCCGACCAGCGGGAGGCGGACCGAACCGGTCAGACGGCGCCCGGTCGTACAATGCCCCGACGCATCCCTAGTTTGCCGAACCTTCCCGCAGGAGTCCCACCGATGAAGCTGTTCCTTGACACCGCCGTCATCGATGAGATCCGCACCGTCCACAGCTGGGGCGTGCTGGACGGTGTGACCACCAACCCGACGCTCTTCGCCAGGGCCGGCGGCGGCACCTACCCCGAGGTGCTCAGGGAGATCGCCGCCATCACCTCGGGACCCGTCAGCGCGGAGGTCGTCGCCGACGACCTGGAGGGCATGTTGAGCGAGGGCCGTGCGTTCGCCAGGATCGCGCCCAACATCATCGTCAAGGTGCCCATGACCGAGACCGGCCTGATGGCCATCTCCACCTTCGCCGAGGAAGGCATCAGGACCAACTGCACGCTCATCTTCAGCTCCGCCCAGGGGCTCCTCGCAGCCAAGGCCGGCGCCACCTACCTCTCGCCGTTCGTCGGCCGCCTCGACGACATCGCCGAGGAGGGCATGGACATGGTCCGCGAGCTGGCCGCCATCCTCGAGATCCATGGCCTCGATGCCGAGATCATCGTGGCCTCCACGCGCTCGCCGCGTCACGTCATCGACGGCGCGCTCGCTGGCGCCGGCGTGGCCACCGTGCCCTTCAAGGTCTTCCAGCAGATGGTGAGGCACCCGCTGACCGACAAGGGGATCGCCTCCTTCAAGGCCGACTGGGCGCGGGCTCAGGAGGAGCTGGCCGCCAAGGCGTAGGCGTGGCTGGCACCCGGCGGCTCGTGGGAGCGCGGCGGGGCCGTCGCTGTCCGACCCACGCTCCCTGCCCCCCGGGGGCCGGGCGTTCCTGCTGCGGGCCGCCCACAGGCGCGTCGCTCCATGGTTGACCGAATCCGGGTGCGTGCTACTATCCGATCAGCCCTCCCGTACCACCGACTCGCCGCATGGCCGGCAGTTCCCGGTCTGCATGCGACCCTCGGCAGGGACGGCACCCATCCCGAACTCACGCCGTCCCGCACCCTGTGCCGTGGACCGTCGAGTACTCACCCCCTTGCCGCAAGGACTGACACCACAGAACGATGGATATCAAGGAACTCGAGAAGAAGGACGTCGACGAGCTGGCCAGGATCGGTGGTGACCTCGATGTCGCGGACGCCGATGGCATGGCACGGGACGAGCTCGTCGAGCAGATCATGCAGCGCCAGTCGGAACAGAAGGGCCAGCGCTACGCGGCCGGCATCCTCGACCTCGTCGAGGACGGCTATGGCTTCATGCGCCGTCGTGGTCTCATGCCCAGCCCTGATGACATCTATGTCAGCTCCAGCCACGTGCGCCGCTTCGGCCTGCGAGCCGGAGACCGCGTCGCCGGCATCCCCCGCCCGCCCAAGAAGGGCGAGAAGTACTGGGGCCTCGTGCGCGTGGAGACCGTCAACGGGATGGATCCCAATGACGCCCGTCGCCGGCCGCATTTCGATGAGCTCACGCCCATCCACCCCTATCAGCTCATCAACCTCGAGTCCGACCCCAAGAACCTGAGCCAGCGCCTGGTCAATCTGGTCAACCCCATCGGCAAGGGTCAGCGCGCGCTCGTGGTCAGCCCGCCCAAGGCCGGCAAGACGATGCTGCTGAAGAACATCGCCAACGGCATCACCACCAACTACCCCGAGATCCTGCTGATGGTCGCGCTCATCGGCGAGCGGCCTGAAGAGGTGACCGACATGCGCCGCTCGGTGAAGGGCGAGGTCATCTCCTCGACTTTCGACGAGCCCACCGAGAACCACACCCACGTGGCGGAGATGGCGCTGGAGATCGCCAAGCGCCAAGTGGAGAGCGGGCGCGACGTGGTCATCCTGCTCGACTCCATCACGCGGCTGTCGCGCGCCTACAACCTGGCGCTGCCACCGTCCGGTCGTACCCTCACCGGCGGCATCGACCCCATCGCGCTCTACCCGCCCAAGCGCTTCTTCGGTGCTGCTCGCAAGCTCGAGGAGGGCGGCTCGCTGACCATCATCGCGACCTGCCTCGTCGACACCGGTTCGCGCATGGATGACGTCATCTACGAGGAATTCAAGGGCACCGGCAACAGCGAGCTCATCCTCGACCGCAAGCTGGCCGAGAAGCGCATCTACCCCTCCATCGACGTGCAGCGTTCGGGCACCCGCCGCGAGGAGCTGCTGCTCGAGGAGCCGGTCCTGAAGATGGTCTGGACGATGCGCCGCATGCTCGGCGCTGTCGGCACCAACGAGGGTATCGAGCTGCTGCTCAACCGCCTCTCCAAGACCGATTCGAACACCGAGTTCCTCGCCTCGCTGACCAGGCAGGCTGCGGCCGACGGCTCCAAGCCGAGCTAGGGTGCGCCACCGGTCGACCCATCTCCAGGGACGATGTTCCTCGACCGCGTCGACCTGACCGTCACCGCCGGCAGCGGCGGCAACGGTGCGGCCACCTTCCGCCGTGAGGCACACGTGCCGCGCGGTGGCCCCGACGGTGGCGACGGTGGCCGTGGCGGCTCCGTCTACCTCGTGGTGGACGTGGGCCAGACGATGCTGGTCGACTATCGCTTCAAGCACCACTTCCGCGCGCAGCCAGGCGGCCCCGGCCAGCGCTCGCGCCGCCACGGCAAGGCCGGATCCGATCTGGAGCTGGCCGTGCCCCCGGGCACCGTGGTCTTCGACGCGGCCAGCGGCGACCTCATGGCCGATCTCGTCTTCCCCGCCCAGCGCGTGATGGTGGCGCGAGGAGGTCGGGGTGGGCTGGGCAACACCCACTTCGCCACGTCCACGCACCAGGCGCCCAAGCATGCGCAGAAGGGCGAGCCGGGCGAGGAGCGGCGCCTGCGCCTGGAGCTGCGGCTCATCGCCGACGTGGGGCTGGTGGGCCTCCCCAACGCCGGCAAGTCCACCCTGCTGACCGCCCTGACGGCGGCCACGCCCAAGATCGCGGACTATCCCTTCACCACGCTGGAGCCCAATCTCGGCGTGCTCGATCTCGCTGTCGACGATCACACCGACGAGCGTCGTCCCACCCTGGCCGATCTGCCCGGGCTCATCGAGGGCGCCAGTGCCGGCGCGGGCCTGGGGCACGCCTTCCTGCGCCACGTGGAGCGTACCCGCGTGCTGGTCCACGTCGTGGACGTGTCGGCGCCCGACCCCGAGCGTGACTACGGCATCATCCGCGACGAGCTGGCCGCACGTGACCCGGCGCTGCTGGACAAGACCACGCTGGTGGCCGCCAACAAGATGGATCTGGAGCCGGACCGGGCGGTGCTGCGCGCCTTCAACGAGGCGCGCGCGCGCGAGGGCCTCGAGGTGGTGCAGGTCTCCGCCGCCGAGCAGATGGGTCTGCGCGAGCTGCGCTCGGCCCTGGCGCGGCTGCTGCCCGATGACGAGCAGCTGGGCAGCCCGACCGGGGCAGCCGGCGTCGTGGTCCACCGCTACGATCCCGCCGAGGAGGGCTTCGTCATCGAGCGCGAGGCTGCCGGCGAGTGGGTCGTGCAGGGTCGCCGCGTGCAGCGACTGGTGGCGCAGACGGACTTCGAGAACGACGAATCGGCCGCCCGCTTCCAGCGTGAGCTGGCCAAGCTCGGCCTGGTGGAGAAGCTGCGTGCGGCCGGCGTCCAAGCGGGAGACACCGTGCGCATCGGCGACACCGAGCTGGAGTGGGGTGCCGAAGGCGGGGCTTGGGTGTGAGCGACGGCAGGAGCCCCGTCACGGCAGGAGCCCTGCTGTGACCGAGCCAGCTGCCGCATCATCGGCAGCCCGCGCGTTCGGCATCCTCGGTGGCACATTCGACCCGGTGCACCTCGGCCACCTCGCGCTGGCTCACGAGGCGCTCGCCGAGCTCGCGCTCGAGCGCGTCCTGTTCGTGCCCAACGCCACTCCGCCGCACAAGCCCGAGCAGTCTGTCACTGCCGCCCACCATCGCGCGGCGATGGTGATGCTGGCGATCGAGCCGGTCCCGGCGTTCGAGCTGTCGCGTATCGAGCTGGAGCGGACCGGCCCCAGCTTTGCGGTGGACACCGTGGCGGAGCTGGCGGCCCGCGCGTCCGAGGAGGGCCGGCCTGAACCCTGGTTCGTCCTCTCCGCCGAGGTGCTCGATGGGTTCCACGCCTGGCGGCAACCGGAGCGCATCCTGGAGCTGTGCCGACTGGCGGTGGCTCCGCGGCTTGGCAGCGAGCCCATCGACCGCGACTGGGTGACGCGCCGCTACCCGGGACGCGAGGACCGCTTCGCCTTCCTTCCGGGCCCCGAGCTCGATATCGCGTCCACCACCATCCGCGAGCGGGTCCGCCAGGGGCTGCCCATCGGAGCCCTGGTGCCGGCGGCCGTCGAGCGCTACATCCGTGAGCATGGGCTCTACCGCGAGGAGGGAGCCTCAGCGTGACGGAGCTGCCGACCATCGGCCTGCTGGGCGGGATGAGCGCCGAGTCGTCCATCGAGTACGAGCGCATCATCAACGCCGAGGTGCAGCGTGCCCTCGGTGGGCTCCACTCGGCGAACCTGCTCATCCGCTCCTACGACTTCGCGTGCATCGAGCGGCTGCAGGCCGCGGGCGACTGGGACGCTGCGGGCAGGCTGCTGGCGGCCGACGCGCGGCGGCTGCAGGAGGCTGGCGCCGGTCTCATCGTGCTCTGTACCAACACCATGCACCGCGTCGCCGACGCCATCGAGGCCGCCATCGATGCGCCCTTCCTGCACCTGGCCGACGCGACGGCCGCGGCAGTGCGAGACGCGGGCATCAGCGACGTGGCCTTGCTGGGGACCCGCTTCACCATGGAAGGTGCCTTCTACCGCGACCGCCTGGAGCGGCACGGCCTGCGCGTCATCATCCCGAGCGAGCCCGACCGCGCCTTCGTCCACACGGTCATCTATGACGAGCTCGTCGCGGGCATCATCAGGCCCGCGTCCAAGGCCGGCTATCTCGAGGCCATCGACCGCCTCATCGCGCGCGGCGCGCGTGGCATCATCGCCGGCTGTACCGAGATCGAGCTGCTGGTGGGCGCTGCCGATGTGGCCGTCCCGTACTTCCCCACGACGACCCTGCACGCCCGGGCCGCCGCGCGCTGGGCGCTATCTGCGCTCGAGGCGGCATGATGGGACGCGAACAGCTGAACCAGGAGGAACCCCGACCGGTGGACGACCAACAGCACAGCAGCGTGAGCCGACCGCGCGAGACCGTCGAAGCAGTGCCCGATCCACGTGCCGCGGCTCGACCGGGGTTGCCGTCGAGCCGCGCTGCCGAACGGGCGGAGCGGCCTCGGCCGGCCGTGATCGACGCGGTGGACGAGTCGGTGCTGGCGATGGCGCACCGTGTCGTGGACCTGGCCAGCGACAAGAAGGCCTCCGACATCGTGCTGCTGGACGTCCGCGGCCAGACCACCATGACCGACTACTTCGTCATCTGCTCGGGTGCCTCTGATCGCCAGCTCAACGCCATCGCAGACGGCATCATCGAGGGCCTCAAGGCCGAGGGCGACCCGCCGCTGAGCCGGGAGGGCGACGCCGGCTCGCATTGGCTGCTGATCGACTTCGGCGGGGTCATCGTGCACGTCATGAGCAAGCCCGAGCGTGAGTTCTACCAGCTCGAGAAGCTGTGGTCGGAAGCCGCGCTGCTGCTGCACGTGGTGTAGCGCTACGGGGTGCAGCGCTCCGCTCGCCACCACACTCCTCTGCCCCAACCGGGTGACGGGTCGTGGTACCACCGGGGCATGGGGGGGTCGGCGCCCCGTCCCTAGCATCCAAACCTGACTCGACCGGAATAGCCGGTCGCCGAGGTGAGGATGATGCGAACGATGACGTGGCTCCGGGACAACTGCCCGCAGTGCGAGCGCCAGCTGGTGAATTCGCGCTTCGACACCACGTTCCGCATGCCCGACGGCGACGAGCGTCTCTGCTTCGCCATCCCGGCGGCGCTGTGCGCCGACTGCCACCAGCTGTACCTCGACCCGGACCTGCTCGAGGTGCTGGACATCCCTGATGGTCGCTGCGTGTTCGCCATCGAATCTGACGGTGTCACCCAGGAGCGCGCGACGCAGTTCCCGGTCTGACTTGGTGAGGGGCCCAGCGCCGGCTCGCTAGCCAGGGGTTCCGTCGGTCGCCTCCGGGTTCCTGGCCGCGTCCCGCTGGCGCGCCACCCGCGACCAATGGGTCGCCTGGACCAGGTAGACGCCCAGGGACACAAGCGCGATTCCGAGCAGGCCGAGGGCACCGGGCGCTTCTCCCAGGAACACCCACGCCAGCAGCGCGATCTGCACCAGCATCGTGTTGTTGATGCTGGCCGATTCGACCGCTGTGAGCCGCTGCAGCGACAGGTTCCAGAGGGTGAAGGCCAGCGCCGTGTTGACCAGCGCCAGCCAGCCGATGATGAGCCAGCCCTGGGTCGAGATCCGCGGGATGCCCTCGAACCCGATGCCGATGAACACGAGCACCCCGGCGCCCACGGCCATGCTGGAGGCGGTGATGACGAGGGCGGGAAGGCGGCCTTCGCGGTTGACGCTTCGGCCGAGGATGGCGGCGGCGACGTTGGCAGCCAGGGCGACCGCGGCCGCGATCATCCCGGCCATCGTCGCGCCGAGATCGCCTACGAAGTAGAGCAGCGCGCCAAGTGCGACGAAGATGACGCCGCCGACCTGCACCCGCGTGGGGACCTCACCAAGCGTCACCGCGGCGCCCGCCGCCACGAACAAGGGCGTCGTCGCCAGTACCAGGCTGGTGGTCGCGGCCGGCTGCCGGTCCAGCGCCACGAAGATGGCCCCCTGCGTGAGGGCATACATCACCACGCCCAGCAGCACGAGACGCACGACGAGACGGCGGTCGACCTGGTACTGCTGGCGGTGTCGGGCCTCGCGCGCGATGACCCAGCCCACCAGCACGATGGCAGCCAGGCCGTAGCGCAGTGCGGCGAACGTCACCGGTGGCAACCCCTCGTCGTCCATGCCCCAACGGATGAGCACCCACGACGAACTCCACAGCACAGTGACCAGGAGCGCCGTCCAGACCGCGATGCGATGCGAGCCCAGCGCGGTGCGAATCACTCCTCCGGCTACCGCTGGCTCGCTGCGGTCGCGTGGCGCGAGACCCACGCCTGCAGCGTGAGCGCGTCGATGGCGCCGCTCATCTGCAGCGTGGCGCCGTCGAGCGAGATGCCCTTGGCGCGCAGGTCCAGCGCCAGGAGGTCGGTCAGGGCGCGCTCCAGTGCGGCCAGGGACCACGAGCGTGCCTGCTCTGCCAGCTTCTTGGCGCGGAATGGCTGCAGCTTGAGGTCCTTCACGATCTGCGGCGGCGTGGAGCCGCTGTCGATGTGCTCACGCACGAGGATGAGGTCTCGCAGGCGCCGGTGAAGCTGCGAGACCAGCACCGGCAGCGGCGCCCCGTCGGCCAGCAGGCGCTCTGCCAGCCCGGTGGCGGCGGCGCCCGAGCGCGAGCCGACCGCGTCGAGGAACGCCCACATGGATCCGGGGATGGACTCGCTGACGAGTGCGTCCACGTCGTCCACGCTGACGCTGCCCTCGGGCCGGTAGAGCGACAGCTTCTCGAGCTCGCTGTTGGCCAGCTCCGTACGTCGTCGCCGGTCGACATCGGATTCGCGGATGTGGCCCCCCACGCGATCGGCGAGCAGCCGGGCTGCCGCCGGCTGCAGCTCGATCCCGAGCTCCCCGGCCCGTCTCATGAGCCACGGCTCCAGCTGCCCCGGGCCGGGCACCTTGAACTCCTGGACCACGCCACCGGCGTCACGGATGGCGTCGTGCAGCACGCCGCGCGCGGCGGGGGACCTGGCGCCCGCCGCGGTCAGGTCGGTGACGCAGAGCGCGTTACCCGGCGGCACGGTCGTCACAAGGGCCAGCAGGCGCTCGCGTGAGGCCTTCTCCGCCAGCAATCCGGCGGGCTGGCGGATGACCACCAGCGTGCCCGCTCCGAACAGCGGTGCCATGCCGAGATGCTGCTCGATGCCATCGAGCGTCCGCGCGCGCCGCCTGGTGGCGGAGGCGCTTGCGCCCTCCTCGCCGTTGTCGTCGTCGAGGCTCGCTCGCCAGGTCTCCATCGGCTCATCGGGGGGCGCGATCCGTTGCGCGAAGGTGCGCGCGGCGCGCTCGATGCTGAAGGCGTCCTCGCCCCAGAAGTAGGCCAGCGGCGTCTCGTTCATGCCGCCGACGTGTCGGCTACATGGACGCCCAGGCTGCCGTTGGCGGCCGCCCGTGCGATGGCATCGTCCACCCAGCGCAATCGTTCGACACTGCTGGGCTCGATGCCGATGGAGCCGCACAGCTCGGCCTCCAGGCGCTGGGCCATGACGAAGGCCCGGTCCAGCCCATCGGCGTACTCGGGATGCCTGCGGCGCCAGCGATCGAAGCGCTGCGCCAGCGAGACGACCCGCTGCGTGGCGCGCTTGTCGGCGTAGGTGACGATGCGCTCCTCGACGGGGGCCTCCACGACCCAGCTGGCCGCATCCGGTTCACCCAGTCGTGACACCGGGTGAGCCTCCAGCGCTCGCGCCAGCTCCGCGTGGCCGGCTTCGGCCAGCCAGGCGGCACCGGCCATGCCGTGCCCGAGCCTGCGCAAGGGGTGATCCCGCGGCAGCGCCTTGTCCACGTCATGGAGGAGCGCGGCTGTCTCCACCAGGCGCCGATCGACGGCGATGCCCGCGCGCGATGCGCGGTAGGCCAGGAATGACGCCACCTCCGCCACGACCGTCACGTGCTGCAGCAACCGTGGCGAGGGCGAGGTAGACATGAGCAGAGAGAGCGCTTCGGCCCTGGTGGGTACCGCCATCGGGTCGAGCGTAGCAGGGGTCGCCCGGAGCGGTCGACACGCTGAGCGCCGGGCGTCTGGGAAACGCGCAGGGTGGCACTCGCGGAGGACCTGACAGCAGCGCCGACGCCGTGCGCGGGCGGCCGTCCAGGGCCACCGACAGCGCGCCCTGCCGGTCGGTGCGCCAGACCGTGGCTCCGACATCGTGCAGTCGCGCTAGCGTCGCTGGCGCGGGGTGTCCGTAGCGGTTGCCCTCGCCACTGCTCACCGCCGCCAGCCGTGGACGCAGCACCTCCAGCAGGGGGCGGCTGGAGGCGGTGGCGCTGCCATGATGTGCCACCTTCAGCAGGTCCCAGCGCGGCCCGTGCGCGGGGATGGTCGCGATGATGTCCGCGTCGTGGTCGTCCTCGAGGTCGCCGGTGAGCAGGACGCGCTGCTGCCCCAGGCTGAGCGCCAGCACGATGGACGTGCCGTTGACGGCCCGGCCGTCGGACATGACGCGCCCGGGGATCGCCTCCCGCGGTGGCCACAGCACCTCCACCCTGGCAGCGCCCAGCGGGAAGCGGTCGCCTTGGACCAGGCGCACCCGGTCGATGTCATGGCGGGCAGCGGCCGCGCGCAGCTCGCTGACACCTGGGCCCAGGCTGGCCATGCCGGTCTCGGCGATGCGGTCGAGCGTGTAGCGCGGAACGAGACCGGCCAGCCCACCGGCATGATCCTCGTGCGGGTGGGTCATGAGGGCCAAGTCGATGTGCCGGTCCCAGGCCGGGATGCGCTCGTCGAGCCTGCGCACCAGCAGGTCGGGGTCGGGCCCGCCATCCACCAGCATGCGGCTGCCGTCCGACGCCTGCAGCAGGATGGCATCACCCTGGCCGATGTCGAGGACGCTGACCGCGAGTCCGGGCAGGGGGCGCGCGACGAGCACGAGGGAGACGGTCGCGGCCACGACGGCGACCATGGCGACCCCGGCCAGGCGCAGCCCCCGGCGCCCGCGGGCCGCTGGGACCGGCGGCGGCTGCCACGGGTGCGCGACATGCGGCAGGGTCGACCGCCGGCCGGCAGCGCGCAGGGCTGCCAGCAGCGCGACTGCCGCCACGATCGCTGCCAGCAGGTCGAGGGGAGGGGCCAGCTCGACGTTCGCCATTGGAACGCCTGCCAGCGCGCCCGCGCCACGCGTCATCAGCGCCAGCGGCAGCCACGACCCCAGCAGCAGTGGCGCCAGGATGAGGTTGGCCCCCGGCAGGCCCAGCGTCGGACCGGCCACGACGCCGATGGCGGCACCCAGCATCGCCAGAGGCACGACCGGCGCCACCAGCAGGTTGGCCAGCGGCGAGATGAGCGAGAGCCGCCCGAAGTGCAGCAGGATGAGCGGCAGCGTGGAGAGCTGTGCCGCCAGTGAGACCCCCAGCGTCTCGCGCAGCCAGCGTGGCGCGCGGCCGCCACCCAGCCGGCCGATGGCCGCCTCGGCGTGCCCGCCCAGCGCCAGCAACCCGGCAGTGGCCGCCATCGAGAGCTGCAGGCCGATGTCATCGATCATGCGTGGCTCGACCAGCAGCAGCCCCCAGCAGGCGAGCCCGAGCGCGGCCGTGGCGCCGGATGGGCGTCCGCCCTCGCGTGCGATGAGCACGATGCCGCCCATGACCGCGGCACGGATGACGCTTGCCTCTGCCCCGGCGATGACGGTGTAGGCCACGATGGCGACGACGACGATGGCGCTGCGGGGCCGCCGGCCGACGCCCATCGCTCGCAGCAGGGCCGTGGCGATGCCGGCCACCAGCGCGATGTTCCAGCCACTGATGGCGACCACGTGGGTGAGACCGGTGACGGTGAAGTCGTCGGCCACGGACCGGCTGACGCGCTCGCGCAGGCCCACGAGGATGCCGGAGGCGAGACCGGCTTCCGGCTCGGGGATGGCGCGTGAGAGCGACTCGTCGATACCCCAGCGAAGGCGCTCGACCGACGCTGCGAAGCCCGTGCCCGTCGCGGTCAGCTCGAGCGTGTGTGCCTTGAGGGTGCCCGCGGCGCCGCGCGAGGCGAGGAACCCGGCGAACCCGGGCGCATCGGCCGGCGGCTCCTGGAGGCTGCCGCGCAGGGCGATGGCATCGCCTGGCACAAGGGCGGGATGGCGCGGCAACCAGGCATAGACGCGCCAGGCGCGCGACCCGCGCGTGGCATCCACCAGGTCGATGATGGCGCGCTGCTCGGCGCCGCTGGGCGACGACACGTCGACCACTACGCCAGCCCACTCGCCGCTCCCGGTCGGCAGCGCCGTCATCGTCGGCCCGGCTGCCAGCAGCAGACCCACCGCCGCCCGCAGGCCGACACTGCCGAAGGCCAGCAGGAACGCGGCCGGGGTCACGCGCCCGAGCAGCGCCGCCGCGACACCGACAGCGAGCGCGACGGCGGCACCAGCTAGCACGGCTCCTGCCGGCAGGGGCAGTGCGAACGGACCACCGTCCGTGGCCAGGGCGGCCGCGATGGCGCCAGACGCCAGCCAGCCGGCTCGGGGCAGTGCCGGAACCACCGGTGCCTCTCCGCTGCGAGCTCGTCAGCCGACCCGCACGAGCGGGGTGATGTCCTCGTAGACCGCGTCGCCGACCAGGCCCCTGCTGCGCAAGTCCTGCACACTGCTGAACCGTCGTCCGGCGCGCGCCTCGATGATCTTGCGCGCGGTGACGGGGCCGACACCGGGGAGCGTCTCCAGCGCAGCCTGGTCGGCGGTGTTCAGATCGATGCGGCTGTCCTCACGCGTGGACGCGCCGACCCGGTCGATGCCGAGCTCGGGCACCAGCACCTTGGTGCCGTCCTCCAGCGGCTGTGCGAGGTTGAGCACCTCGCTCGCGGCGGCCAGGTCCACGCGCGGCGCATACCCACCGGCGGCTTCGATGGCGTCGCCGACGCGGTCTCCGGGGCGCAGCCGGTGCAGCCCAGGCTGCTCCACGGCGCCGGCGACATCGACGACCAGGTCGGTGTCCGGCGGCGGGACCTGGGCCATCTCGCCCGCAAGGGTCATCCCTGCGCCCGACGCCTCTCCGAACCCGAGCGGCTCTCCGAGCTGCACCGGCAGCTGCTGCTCATCGAGCGCGACCACACCCAGCAGCACGACGACGGCGGCCGCCAGCGCCGCACCGGCCGCCACCCCGCCCAGCGCCGCAAGCAGCGGCACCAGCCACGGCCGCCCCGGCCGCCCCGACTCGTCCGACGACCTTGGTCGTCCCCCTGGCGGCGGGCTGGGTGGGATGACCGGCGGTTGCACGCCGAACACCCGACCCTGCGGCGTGGTGTCGTTCAAGCCTTGCTCCTGCCGGCGGGCGGAGGCGGCGGGGAGGTGGTTCGGCGGGCCATCCGGCGGACACGACCCGGCTCGGCGGACCGTCGTCGAACGGGAGCGTCACGATCCCGGCTGCCATGCTCGGCAGTCGAACCCGCGATGCACCCGCAGACTATCGGAGCCCGCTTACGAGCGGCTTACCTCAGGTATGGCCCGGTCCTCCCCGGTCGGTGGAGCGGGCCGGACGCGCAGGTCAGCTGCGAGCGAGCGCTTCCAGTCGTGGCCGGACCTCGGTCGCCATGCGGCGCATCGACTCCTCGTCGTAGGGCGGCGGGAATCCGCAGATGAGGTGACGGTAGCCGGCCTCCACGTAAGGCCTCAGCTGCTCGGTCACCTCGTCCGGGCTGCCCGCCACGATGCGGTCGGAGCCCACCCCGGCCGAGCCGGGCCGCTCCTCGTCAGCGACGGCGCCACCGTTGTGGGCCAGCAGCTCGGCCTCGCGCGCCAGAGCCGCCTCGCGCGTGTCGCGGATGACGACCCGCTGCAGCTCCACCGTGCGCTCGATGGACTTCTCGTCCCGCCCGACCGTGCGGCAGTGCTCCTGCAGGATCGACTCCGACTTGAGCAGCGGCTCGATGGGGTTGCCCAGGTTGTTCATGTCGGCGTACTCGGCCACGAGGCGCAGCGTCACCTTGGGACCGGAGCCGCCGATCAGGATGGGGATCCGCCTCTGCACCGGTGCGGGCAGGTTCAGCGCCCGATCGACGTGGTAGCGCGAGCCCTCGGGCGACGATGGCCGCTCCCCGGCGAGCATGCCGCGGATGATCTGCAGTGACTGCTCCAGCCAGCGCAGCCGCGTCCCCGGCCGGTCGCCGAACTCGATGCCGAAGGCGGTGTGCTCAGGCTCCATCCAGGCGGCGCCGATGCCGAGCACCGCGCGTCCGCCGCTGATGTGGTCGATGGTGGTGATCATCTTGGCCAGCAGGGCCGGGTTGCGGAACGTGTTGGCGGAGACGAGGTGACCGATGGTCGCCCGCTTGGTCTGAGCCGCCACCGCCGCCATGGCCGTGTACGTCTCCAGTGCCGGGCCTTCCCACGAGCCCACGATGGGGTAGACGTGGTCCCAGGTGAACAGCGAATCGAAGCCCAGGTCCTCGGCACGCAGCATGGCGTCGAGAAAGGCGGGCCAGTCGGTGTACTGGTTCCAGAGGTTGGCACCGAGCTTGAGCGGAGCATTCATGTCGGGCATCGGGTCGTTCCCTTCTCGTGTGTGTGGGTTCAGCGGGCCAGGTGGGCCTCGAGCTCTGGTCGGACTTCGGCCGCGAGGCGCTCCATCGTCTCTTCATCGTAGGGTGCCGGGAAGCCGAAGATGAGGTGGCGGTAGCCCTGGTCGAGATACGGCGTGCAATGCTCCACGACGTCCTCGACGGTGCCGACCGGCATGTCCGTCCAGGTGCGCGCGTCGCCGTTGTCGGCGAAGACGTCGGCCATCACGGTGTAGGCCTCCTCGCGCGAGTCGCGGATGAACGGTGTGCCCATGCCCACGGTGCGCTCGATCGTCTTCTCATCACGGCCCACGGCCTCGCAGTGGCCGACGAGGGCGGCGTCCTTCTCCGGCAGGTCCGCCGCCGTGCCACCGATGTTGCAGGCGTCGGCGTACTGCGCAACCAGCCGCAGGGTGACCTTGCGGCCCGAGCCGCCGATGAGGATGGGCAGGTGCTCCTGTACCGGTGGCGGCAGGTTCAGCACCTCCTCGGTCCGGTAGCGCGGACCACTGGTCGTGGGCCGCTCGCCATCGAGCATGCCGCGCATGATCGGCAGCGCCTCGGCCAGCCAGCGCAGTCGTTCGCCGGGGCTCCGGCCGAACTCCAGCCCGAACGCCTCGTGCTCGGTCTCGAACCAGGCGGCGCCGATGCCCAGCACCGCTCGACCCCCGCTGATGTGATCGAGCGTGGTGATCATCTTGGCCACCAGGGCCGGGTTGCGGAACGTATTGGCACCGACCATCAGGCCGACGGTGGCCCGCTCGGTCATCGTCGCGGCCGCGGCCATGGCGGTGTAGCACTCGAAGATGGGTCCCTCGTGCGAGCCCACGATGGGATAGAGGTGGTCCCAGGTCCAGATGGAGTCGAACCCCAGGCGGTCGGCACGCTGCTGGGCGGTGAGGAACGACGCCCAGTCGCTGTACTGGTTCCAGTTGTTGATGCCCAGCTTCAGCGGGGCGTTCATATCAGGCATGGCTGTCCCTTCCGGGTGATTCAGGCGTTGATGAGGGCCTCGAGGCGGGGGCGTACCTCGGTGGCCATGCGCACCATGGACTCCTCGTCGTAGGGTGCCGGCCAGTAGAAGACGAGGTGGTGATACCCCAGCTCGACGTAGCGCGCCAGCCACTCGAAGACGTCCTCGGGCGTGCCCGTTGGCTGGTTCTTCCAGGGCTCGTTGTCCTGTGCGGCAAAGAGGGCGTCCTTGTCACGGAAGGCCTGGGCGCGCGAGTCACGGATGGTTGGCACGCCCACGTCGATGCTGCGTTCGATCGTCTGCTCGTCCCGGCCGACGGCCTCGCAGTGCTCGATGAGGACGGCATCGGCCTCCGCCACGCTGGCCGGCGAGCCACCGATGTTGCAGATGTCTGCGTACTCGGCGACGAGGCGGAGGGTGACCTTGCGCCCCGACCCGCCGATGAGCAGGGGCATGCGCTCCTGGAGCGGCGCCGGCACGTTATGCGCGTTGCGGATCTGGTAGTGCGGACCCGCGGAGCTGGGACGCGTGCCGTCGAGCATGCCGCGCATCACCGGCAGGGCTTCCTTCAGCCAGCGCAGGCGCTCACCGACGCTGGCGCCGAACTCGAAGCCGAAGCCACGGTGCTCGTGCTCCGCCCAGCCGGCGCCGACCGCGAGGACGGCGCGGCCGCCGCTGATGTGGTCGAGCGTGGTGATCATCTTGGTCAGCAGCGCCGGGTTGCGGTAGGTGTTGGAGGCGACCATGACGCTGATGGTGGGACGCGTGGTCAGCTCGGCGATGGGGGCCATGGCCATGAGCGCTTCGAAGATGGGGCCATCTTCGGGCAGGTTGGGTGGGTAGATGTGGTCCATCGTCCACAGTGAGTCGTAGCCCAGCTCCTCGGCGCGCAGGTGGGCGGCCTTGAACGCGGGCCAGTCGGTGTACTGATTCCAGATGTCGGCGCCGAGCTTCAGTGGCGCGCGCATGTCGGGCATGGAGGACCTCACGGACTGCGAGTCAGGGCCCCTTCAGGCTAGCGCACGCGCGACACACTTCGTCGAGTGGGCGGCAGGGTATGCCGCCGGTCATCGCTGGAAGTCGATGAAGACGTCCACCAGGTCGCGGTCGATGCCGAGGTCGCTGGTCTCCCAGGCCGGCACTCGCAGCTGATAGCAGCCGTCGCTCGAGAGCAGCACGTTGGGGTACGTGGTGTCGGCGCCAGCGCTGGTGGTGACCATCTCGACGATGCTCATCCCGCGTGGCTGGTAGCCATCGAGCCGAACGCCGTCGCTGACGCCCTCGAATCGCATGCTGACCGCTGCCGTCACCCCCGCGGGGAGGGTATCGGGGTCCAGTGACGTCGAGTCGAGGAGGCGGGCTTCCGCGAGCGGCAGGGTCGAGTCAGCGCTGGTCCGACGCAGCCGGAAGACGACCCGCTCGTACGACTGGAACGTCTGGAACCCCACCTCGTACAGGCGGTACCGCCCGTCATCGCGTGCTGCCTGGACGGTGGTCGGCTCCAGTGCGCAGGTGTAATCGTCGGGCGGTCCGGGCACTGGTCCCGAGAGGGAGGGCGGGGCTGGGGGCCGGCGTGTGGGGCTGGGGCGCGGGGTGCGTCGCTGCCTGGGCGTGGGCGCCGCTGCAGTCTCGGGGGCCTCTGTCTCCAGGACAGCAGTGGGCGACGCCGGTGTCTCGCCGCCGGCGCTGCCACCATCGCGCTGGTCCGCGAGCGTGAGGATGAGAAAGCCCGCGGCGAGGCCCAGGAATGCCATGACCACGATGGCCAGCGCGATGAGCAGCGGGTTGCGAGCACCGCCGCGCGAGGATGGCTCGCTGGGCGCGGCGGCGTAGGCGGGACCGGCCAGCGGCTGGCCGCACTGCCCGCAGTAGGCTCGACCGGGTGGATTGGGCGCGCGGCAGTTCCAGCAGGCGAGGGGCGGCACGGGTGCCACGCGCAGGGCCGTGCCACAGGCTCCGCAATAGGCGTCGCCACCGGCGTTGGGCGTGCCACAGGCCGGGCAGATGACGTGGTCGGTCATCGGACGACGATGTTGACCAGGCGACCCCCGACGTGGATGACCTTGACCACCTGCTTGCCCTCGAGGTTGGCGATGATCTTGGGCTGGGCCATGACGATGGCCTCGATCTCCGCCTGCGGCAGGTCCGGCGCCACGCTGACACGGTCCCGCAGCTTGCCGTTGACCTGCACCGGCAGCTCGACCATCTCGGCCGCGACGAGCGACTCGTCGAACACCGGCCAGGCCTCGCTGTGGATGGACCGCCAGGTCTCGCCGGCAGCTGCCAGGCGGCGCGACCAGAGCTCCTCGGCGATGTGTGGCGCCACGGGCGCCAGCATCAGCAGCAGCAATCGCACGGCCTCGTCCCAGCCGTCGCTACCCGCGACCGGCGTGCCGCGATAGCGCATCAGCAGGTTGGTCAGCTCCATGAGCTTGGCCACGATGGTGTTCCAGCGAAAGCCCTCGTGGTCGGCACTGACGCCCTGCAGGGTGCGATGAGCCCCGACCCGCAGCGCCTTCTCCGCGCTGGCGAGGTCCTCGCCCTGCGGTAGCGAGTCGGCGTCGGGGTCGCCGTGCTCACGGCCGTGCGGGTCGAGCGCGACCGTCCAGGCCCGACGCAGGAAGCGGTTCACGCCCTCGATGCCGTGCGGGTTCCAGGGTCCACCCTGGTCCCAGGGGCCCATGAACATCAGGAACAGGCGCACCGTGTCGGCCCCGTAGCGGTGCACCAGCTCGTCGGGGTCCTGCACGTTGCCGCGGGACTTCGACATTCGCTCGCCGTCGGCGCCCAGGATCTGGCCCTGGTTGAACAGGCGCCTGAAGGGCTCGCGCTCGGCGATGACGCCGAGGTCGTTGAGCGCCTTGGCGAAGAAGCGGCTGTAGAGCAGGTGCATCACCGCGTGCTCGGCGCCGCCGGTGTACTGGTCCACGGGGCACCAGCGCTCCTCCAGCGCGCGGTCGATGGCGGCTTCCTCGTCGTGCGGCGAGAGATAGCGCCAGTAGTACCAGGAGCTGTCGATGAAGGTGTCGAGCGTGTCGGTCTCGCGTCTGGCGAGGCCGCCGCAGCGGGGGCAGCTGGTCTCCAGGAACGCGGGCGTCCAGGTGAGTGGATTGCCGCCCTCCGGCCGATAGGCGAAGTCGTCGGGCAGGCGCACGGGCAGCTCCGACTCGGGCACCGGCACGATGCCGCACTCGCCCTCGCAGTAGACCACCGGGATGGGTGTGCCCCAGGGGCGCTGGCGGCTGACCAGCCAGTCGCGGATGCGATAGGTGACCGTGGCCGCGCCCTCGCCGCGTGCGTTCAGCTGGGCCACGATGTCGGCGAAGCCGACGGCCCACGGCTTGCCCGAGTGCTCGCCGCTGTTGACCAGGCGGACGTCGTCCTCCTTGGACACGAATGCCTCGTCGAGCGGCGCGTCGTCCGCATCGCCGGGGCCGGCGACCACGCGGCGGATGGGGATGCCGAACTGGCTGGCGAAGGCGAAGTCGCGCTCGTCGTGGCCGGGCACCGCCATGATGGCGCCGGTGCCGTAGCTGGCGAGGACGTAGTCGGCGATCCAGATGGGGATACGCTCGCCGTTCACGGGGTTGATGGCGTCGGCACCGAGGGGCACGCCGGTCTTCTCGCGATCGGTGGACAGACGCTCGATCTCCGTCTCGCGGCGTGTCTGGGCCACGTATGCCTCGACCGCTTCCCGCTGTGCGGGTGCGGTCAGCTCCGACACCAGCGGATGCTCCGGTGCCAGCACCATGAAGGTGGCGCCGTAGAGCGTGTCGGGTCGCGTGGTGAAGATGCGCAACTCCTCGCCGCCGGCGTGGTGCTCCGAGGGCGCGGTGCGGAAGACCACGTCGGCACCCTCGGAGCGACCGATCCAGTTGGTCTGCATCAGCCGCACCGGCTCGGGCCACTCGAGGCCCTCGAAGGAAAGCAGCTCGTCGGCGTAGTCGGTGATGCGGAAGAACCACTGCTCGAGGTCGCGCTTGATCACCGGCGTGCCGCAGCGCCAGCAGACGCGGTCGGCCCCTTCCACCTGCTCGCGAGCCAGCACGACCTCGTCGCGCGGGCACCAGTCGACCGGGGCCATCTTGCGGTAGGCCAGGCCGGCCTTCAGGAACTTGAGGAAGATCCACTGGTTCCAGCGGTAGTACTCGGGCTGACAGGTGACGACCTCGCTCGACCAGTCGAAGGTGGCGCCCATCGAGCGCAGCTGACCACGCATGTTCTCGATGTTGCGCATCGTCCACTCGGCCGGATGGACACCGCTCTTGATGGCGGCGTTCTCCGCCGGCAGGCCGAAGGCATCGAAGCCGATGGGAAAGAACACGTTGTGGCCGTTCATGCGCATGAAGCGCGCGTGCGCGTCGGTCGGCGTCTTGATGTACCAGTGGCCGATGTGCAGGTCACCGGAGGGGTAGGGGTACATCGTGAGCAGGTAGTAGGGCGGGCGCGGGTCGTTCTCGAGGTCGGTGTGATAGAGGCGCAGCTCGTCCCATCGCTGCTGCCAGTGGGGCTCGATGGCCGTCGCGTCGTAGCGCTCGACCGATGGGCGTGTAGCGTCGCCGTCCGCGACCTTGGGGCTGCTCATGCGTGCATTCTCACCGATGCGGGCCTGTGCCGGTCCGATGACGACGAGACCCCCGTCGTCGACGGGGGTCCGTGATACCGGGTTCGGGTGGTGGAGCGACGGGGACTCGAACCCCGGACCTTCTGCATGCCATGCAGATGCTCTCCCAACTGAGCTATCGCCCCGCGAGCGACATAGTAGCGTGTCGTCGCCAGGGCGGCTGGCACCGCGGCGCCATGCCGCCGAGCCATGCCGCCACGCCGCCCACATGTGCTGCTGTGCCACGGGACACCGGCAGGCACGCCTTGGCCCTAGCATGGCGCCCGTGTCCCCTCGCGCCCCTGCCCGTGCCTACCACGTGCGCCGCTCCGATCGTGCCCGCCGTGCGCGTCTGACTGTCAGTCGCGAGGGTGACGTCGTGGTGGTGCTGCCGCGGCGCCTGCCGGAGTCGGTGGCGGAACGGCTGGTGCGGGAGCACGCGGCATGGCTGGACCGGCATGTCGGGCGCATCGAGCGGCAGCGCGATGCCCTGGCGGCACGTCCCCGCCTGGGGGAAGGGCGCGTGCTGCTCGTCGGCGGCGAGCCCTGCCGGGTGTCGGAGGTGGACGTCGGAGCCGCCCGGCCGGCGCGAGGACGGGTGCAGCCTGCCATCGGTGGCGTGGTCGTACGGCTGGGGCGCGATGGCCGCGCCACGCCGGAGTTGCTGGAGGCGTGGCTGCGGAAGCGAGCCCGCGAGCACATCAC
Source organism: uncultured Chloroflexia bacterium (assembly GCA_963712735.1). Lineage (GTDB taxonomy): Bacteria > Chloroflexota > Limnocylindria > Limnocylindrales > CSP1-4 > JAFMJV01. The sequence continues at coordinate 814,347 of CAVQIZ010000007.1, forward strand.
CGAGCGCGTCGCTGCCCGTGCCCCCGCCCTGGAGGTGCTGCCGGGAGCGGTCAGCATCCGTGACCAGTCGAGCCGCTGGGCGTCGGCCTCATCGAGCGGCCGGCTCTCGTTCAGCTGGCGGCTGCTGCTGGCGCCCCCGTTCGTGCTGGACGCGGTCGTCGTGCACGAGCTGGCCCACCTGCGCATCCGCGGCCACACGCGGGCCTTCTGGGCGCTGGTGGAACAGCACGCGCCGAGGACACGCGAGGCGCGGCGGTGGCTCCGCGACCACGGCGCCGAGGTGCGCGCGGCGCTGGAGTGAGGCGCCCTCGACGGGCAGGGCCTGTGCTCAGCAACGCGAGAGGATCGACGAACGCCGCCAGCTCGTCGGCCACCTTCTGCGCGTCTTCCTCCACATGCGGAACGGCGCGTCGTGGGCGCGAGTTGGTGCGGAAGTCCTCTACCGCCAGCTCGAGCTCGCCGAGGCGGTAGCCCAGTCGAGTGAGCGAGCCTTCCAGCCGTTCCTCGACAGCCCCGAAGTCCGTGCCCGCCAGCTCGACGTAGGCGGCCTGCAGCTTGTCCAGCTCGATATCCAGCGCGACCCGGCTGGGCAGCCTCAGCTCCACCGCGCGCAGGCCGGCGAGGCGTTGCTCGACGCCGGCCACCCGTCGGCACAGCTGACCCTGCGGGTCGGGGCTGGCGAGGTCCAGGCCGATGGCCTGGGCACTGGGGCTGGGCTGGATGCTGGGTGCGGCTGACGGCACCGTCGCGGCATCGCCGCCACCGCAGGCGGAAACGACCAGCAACGTCAGGGTGGCCAGGGCGAGGGATGTGCGCCGCATGTCCGCCACAGACTATCGCCAGTCGCAGACACGCGACGAGGAGACGCCGATGCCTGGCGGGACCCTCGCAGCAAGTGGGGGTGGTGGAGATGAGGGGACTCGAACCCCTGACCTCTGCGATGCGAACGCAGCGCTCTCCCAGCTGAGCTACATCCCCACGGTGACGGTGGCGCTCGGCCACTCGGCGGCCGAAGTATACCCCGCTCCACGTCGTGGGCCGTCCGTCGCTCGCTCCGGCCGGGCGCAGGTCATGAGGCTAGGTCGGGCGAGTAGCATCAGAAGGTCAGCGTCGTTCAGGTCAGCGTCGTATCCGAGGTGTCCACCATGTTCCGGCTCATCAGGTTCAGCTTCAAGACCATCGTGCTGTTCCAGCTGCTCGGTCTTGCCTTCAGCGCCGGCATGGCCACCGCGTACGCGCTCCAGCTGCGCGCCCAGCAGCGCACCTGGGGCCTGCGTCCCGGCGCGTCCGACCTCAGCTCTGACCGGCGACGAGCTGGTCAGCGATGCCGACGTGGTCGAGACCCGCTCCATCGAGATCGACGCGACGCCGGAGAAGGTCTGGCCCTGGCTGGCGCAGCTGGGCTACGGCCGCGGCGGCTGGTACGGCTTCCCGGCGCTCGATCGACCCTGGAGTCCGGCCGGTGGCCCAGTCGCCCGCAGCGCCGACACCATCCTCGAGGAGCACCAGCAGCTCGCCCAAGGCGACGTCGTGCCCATCCACAAGGGCGGCGGCTTCGTCGTCCGCGAGATCGATCCCGGCCGCTCGATGGCCCTCTATCTCGACGATGCCATCGCGCGCGAGCAGCTCGAGGAGCTGGCGGCAGAGCTGCCCGAGGAGGCGGCGCAGGCCGTGGCCGACTCGGACATGCCGCCCTACGCGGTCAGCTGGGCCTTCCGGCTGGAGGACGCTCCCGGTGAGCGCACACGGCTGGTCGAGCGCATCCGTGTGCGCATCGATGTTCGAAACGACGTCCAGCGTCGCTTCATGCCGCTGCTGGGCAGCGGGGTGTTCGCCCTGCTGCGCAGCCAGCTGCTGGGCGTCAAGGCGCGCGCCGAGGGGACGCTGGACGCGGCCGACTGATCAGCGCGAACCGGGGAGGCTGCTGCCACCCTGCGGCAGGCTGAACCAGAAGCGCGTCCGCCCGGCGGCCGACTCGGCACCCACGCGGCCGCCCCAGCCTTCCACCAGCTGCTTCACGATGGCCAGGCCGATACCGGCACCGCCGAGCGCGCGGTCCCGCGATTTCTCGACGCGATAGAAGCGCTCGAAGACATGCGGCAGGTCCTCTGCGGGGATGCCCTCACCGCTGTTGGCGAGGCTGACGAGGATGGTGTCCTCGCGACTCTCCGCGCTGAGCGTGACGGTGCCGCCCTCGGGCGCATAGCGCGCGGCGTTCTGCAGCAGGTTGACCAGCACCTGCGCGAACTGGTCGGGGTCGGCGCGAGCCGGCAGCGGCTCGTTCCAGCGACGCTCCAGCCGGAGGCGTCGGCCTTCGAACGTCGGTCGGGTGAGCTCGGCGGCGGCCGACAGGACCGTGGCCAGGTCGACATCGACCGGGTGCGCGGTCTTGTGCGCGGCATCGCCCAGGGCCAGGTCGTCGAGCGACCGTGCCAGGCGAACCAGCCGCTCGGTCTCCTCGAGGAGTGATTCGTAGGTGCCCTGGTCGGGCACGATGACGCCGTCGCGGATGGCCTCCAGGTAGCCCTCCAGGTTGGTCAGCGGCGTACGCAATTCGTGCGCGGTGTTGGCGATGATGTCCCGGCGCTGGCGCTCGCTCTCCTCCAGCTCGGCCGCCATCTGGTTGAAGGAGTCGGCGAGGCTGGCCAGCTCGTCGGGCGCAGCCCGCGGCACGCGGATGCTCAGATCACCGTCGGCCACGCGACGGGCGGCGGCACCGATGTCAGCCAGGGGCCGCGCCAGCATGCGCGACAGGGCGATGGCGAGGGCCACGCCGGCCACGATGGCCACGATGGTCGCCACCCACAGCACGTCACGGATGGACTGGTCGAACATGGCGTACGAGGCTTCGGCGGTCTCGCCGTGCTCCATCATCAGGTGCGCCATGGCCTCGCTGCCCACGATGAGCACGCCGGCGGTGATGATGCCCACAGCGACGAGGGCGGAGACGATGCCCACGAGCGCGATGCGCCAGGCCAGGCCGCGGCCGATGGCGGGGCGGCGATGGGCGCGAACGGGCGCGGGTGTCACGCGGCCGCTAATCCTCGCCGACCGGTGGTGCGGCGCGATAGCCCACGCCGCGGACGGTCATGATGTAGCGCGGCTGCTCCGCGTCGTCACCCAGCTTCTCGCGCAGACGGCCGATGTGGACGTCGATGGTGCGGTCCAGCACATCGCCGTCGTCAGAGCCGTAGACCGCGTCGAGCAGCTGATCGCGGGACAGGGCACGACCGTCGGCCGCCACCAGGGTCACCAGCAGCTTGAACTCCACCGGCGTCAGCGGCACCAGCTCGCTGCCACGGCGGACCTCGTAGCGCTCGGTGTCGATGACGAGGTCGTGCTGCTGCAGCGTGGTCGTGGCGGGCTTGGCCATCGTGGTTCCGGCGGGCTGGCGGACGCGGCGCAGCACGGCCTTCACGCGCACCACCAGCTCGGCGGGGCTGAAGGGCTTGGGCAGGTAGTCATCGGCGCCCTTCTCCAGGCCGAGGATGCGCTCGGGCAGGGAGCTGCGCGCAGTCAGCATCAGCACGGGCACGTCGCTCTCGGCGCGCAGCAGGCGCATGACCTCGAACCCGTCGATCTCGGGCAGCATCAGGTCCAGCACGATGAGCGCCGGGTCCCCGTTACGCGCCTGGCGCAGGGCCTCCCGGCCGTCGTAGGCGACGATGACGCGGAAGCCCTCGCGTTCCAGGTACGCCCGCACGAGCGCCACGATCTTGCGATCGTCGTCAACGACAAGGACGGGGCGGGTGGTGGGGACGGGCTCGGCGTTGGGCTTGGGTGTGGGCATCAGGACGTTCATGCTAGCGCCGCAGTCTCACGGATATCGGTGACAGCGTCGTGACACTTGAATGATTAGAACAGATGTTCTATGATTCGTCGGGCCATGGAACGGTCACCAGAGCCCCTCCAACGTGCCCTTGCCACCCTCCAGACCCGCTGGGGCAGTGCTGCTGTCCGGCTGGGCGACGGCCGCCCGGCTGGCTCGGCAGCAGCAGCGGGCCAGGGGGCTCCGGCCGTCCATGGTGCTCTCGCCCTCGCGGCGCTCCCGGACTCCCAACCGGGGGCGCCGCAACCAGCCCCGGGTCCAGCCACAGGGCCGGCCGCGGGTGTCATCTCCACCGGCTTCCCCGCGCTGGATGCCATCCTCGGCCCGCTGGGGCTGCCGCCGGAAGCCAGCGTCGTCGTGCGCGGCGGACCCTCCAGCGGCAAGACCACGCTGGCGTTGCGCTGCGTCGCAGAGGCCCAGGCGAGCGGGGACATCGTGGCCTGGCTGGACCTCGGCCGCGCCTTCGACCCGCTGGAGGCCGTCGGTCGCGGCGTGGACCTGCGCTGGCTGCTGGTCATCCGGCCAGTGGATGCACAGGAGGGCCTCGGCTTGGCCGGCTCGCTGCTGACGGGCCGCAGCGTGGGTCTGCTGGTGGTGGACCTGCCGACCCGGCTGCACGCGCGACTGGACGATCAGCTGCGTCGGCTGACGGCCCATGCCCGCCGCGTCGGCGCCCGTCTCATCGTGCTGGAGCCGGCTTCGCTGGCAGCATCGCTGGGTGCAGCCCTGGCGGCCAGCACCGGTTTGCGGCTGGAGCTGGAGCGGCAGTCCTGGCTGCGCCTGGGGCGGGACGTGGTGGGGCAGCGGACGGCTGTGGTCGTGGCCAAGAACCGCTATGGCCCGCCGGGCCGTAGCGTGGACCTGGACATCCACTACCTCGCGGAGGGTGAGCGCCTGCCCATGACCCATCGACTGACCCACGAGGGCACGGAGCAGGCAGCGTCGATGGAGCTGAAGTCGCGACCGGCCGGGAGGCTGCCCGCACGGTCGGCTCCCCGCCTGCTGGTGGTCTGACCGCGGCCCCGCGCACGTGCCGGCAGCTGAACCATGCGCTTGCTGTATCTGGACTGGCCGCACCTGCCGTTGCGGCTGGCGTTGGGCCGCGACCCGGTTCCGGAAGAGGCGGTCGTGCTGGGTGGACGACCTTGGGATCCGGGTCGCGTGCTCGACCGCAGCCCGGCCGCCGGTGCGCTGGGCGTGCGTCGTGGACAGCCGCTGGGCACAGCCCACAGCCTGGCCCCGGAGGCCGAGTTCCTGCCGCTCGACGTGGCCGCGCTGGCCGACCCCTTCGAGGCTGCGCTCGATGCGCTGAGTGCGCTGGCGCCGGCGGTGGAAGGGGAGGTGGACCCGGCACACCCCGCCTTCGGCCGGGTCTATCTCGGCATCGAGGGCCTGGCGCGGCTGTGGGGCGACGAGCCTGCGCTGCTGCAGCGCGCGCTGGGGATGGTCGCGCCGCTGCTGCCGGGGGTGCCGCGTGTCGGCATCGGCAACACGCGTTTCGGGGCCGGGGTGGCGGCGCGCATCGGTGCCCATGCCATCCCCGTCGGTGGCCCACGGGAGGAGGCGGCGTTCCTCGCGCCGCTGCCGCTGACGCTGCTACCGGTGGACGGGGCCATCCACGAGCGCCTGCGCGTGCTGGGCCTCACCACGATGGGCCAGCTGGCGGCGTTGGATCACTCTGCCGTGATCGCCCGTTTCGGAGCTGCCGGTGCGGAGCTGCACGACCTGGTGCGTGGCATGGACGGGCGGCCCCTGCGCCCAAGGCGCCCACTGCAGCGCCTCGCCGCGGACGTGGAGCTGGAGCCACCGGCAGAGGAGCTGGAGCCGCTGCGTTTCGTGCTGCACCATCTCTGCGGCACGCTCTGCGAGCAGCTGGCGGCGCGTGGCGCGGGAGCTGCCCGGGCGCTGCTGATGCTGACGCTGGAGCGGCCGGCGGGGGCGTCGGAGCCGCGCACGCTGGAGTATCGCCAGGCGCTGCCGGAGCCGTCTGCCGCGGCCGAGCTGCTGGAACGACTGCTGATGGCACGCCTGGAAGCGGCGCCACCGACCGCCCCGGTGGAGCGGCTGGCGCTGGAGCTGGACGGTACGGCTCCCGAGGCCGGCCAGCAGCTGACGCTGTTCGACCGCCAGGGTGCACAGGCCGCGCGCCTCGAGTGGCAGCTGGCCAGCCTCGCCATCCGCTTCGGTGAGGATCGCATCCTGCGGGCGGCCACCACTGATCCCGAGGACGTGCTCGCCGAGCGTCGCTTCGCCTGGCACGGGGCGACGGGGCCTGCGACGTGACCCGGCTGCTGGGCCAGCACCCCACCATCGAGGTGGAGGTGGATGCGCGCGGCTGGCCCGTGGGGCTGCGCTGGTCGGGCGTACATGAGCCGGTGGAAGCCTGCAACCACTGGCGCATCGAGGAAGCCTGGTGGCGCCGGCCGCTGGTGCGTGACTACTTCAAGGTCGTCGGCCCGCGCGTGCTGGCGCTGGTCTACCGTGACGGCACCGACGGCTCCTGGCACCTGGAGCGACTGTACGACTGAGCGCCGCCCCACCGCGCCCCAGGCGACGGTCACTCGCGGCCACTTCGCCGACCCGGCTGCTCCTGCCCTGGCTAGTAGTCGTCGGACAGCTTGGGCGGGTTCTTGGGCAGCTTGACCTTGATCTGCGGCATCTTCCTCGCGTCCAGCTTCAGGACAGCCAGCGGATCGACGCGCTCCGCGGCGTACTTGGGGTAGCCGAGCTTGCGATCGGAGCCATGCACCTTCATGTCCGGACCGTCCATCCGCACCAGGCGATAGCGCATCATCTGCTTGCCCTCTGCGCGTGCCATGCCGGCGATGGTCTGCCCCGCCTTGACCACGTCGTCCTTCTTCACGCGCAGGTCCTTCAGCTCCGTGTAGACGCTGCTATAGCCGTTGCCGTCGTCGATGACGATGCCCAGCGGAAACGGGTCGGGTTCCTGGCCCTTCTTCCTGAGCTTCTTCTCGCGCTGCTCGAAGCGCGCGAGGACCTCGTCGACCGGGCCCAGGTAGCCCGCCTCCTTCACCCACTCGGGGCCGGCCGCGACCACCGTGCCGGCGTGTGCGGCCTTGACGGGAGCGCCCTCGGACCAGGTGATGACGATGCCGTCGTGGACTCGCTCGCCCCGGACCACGAACCGACCGGCCGCATCGACCTGGTAGGCCTTGGCCAGCTGGCCGCCGTACACGGGCCAGCGATAGCCCTTGAGCTCGGTGGGCGGGTCGGACGTCGTCAGGCGGGCCGGGGCGACCGGGCCGAGGGAGGCTTGCGCCGAGGGGTCAGCGCTGGCGACGGGCGCGATGGCGCTCTCGGTCGCCGGTTCGGCGTACTGGGGTGCGGCGACGATGATGGCGAGGACGGTGGCGATGACGGCCAACAGGAAGCCACCCGTCATCAGCCCGGCTAGGGCATCACGGCGCGCAGCGGGGTCTGTTTGCTGGCCCGCTCGCGCCGAGGGCACGGCGTACGCTTGCAGGCCCCTGTCTGCCACGGCTCGCATCATACTCACTCGTCTGCGTGTTGACCGAACGCACCAGCAGCCGGGCCTGGATGTACCCAAATAGAACAGATGTTCTATCATCGGCCCGGTGACGACGACGTTCGCGGAGCTCCACTGCCACACTGAGTTCTCCTTCCTCGATGGCGCCTCGCCCTCGGACGACCTCGTCGAACGGGCCGTGGAGCTGGGCCTGTCGGGGCTCGCGGTCACCGACCACCAGGGCCTCTACGGTGGGGTGCGTTTCTCGGCCGCCGCGCGCGAGGCCGGCTTGCACGCGATCGTGGGCATGGAGATCGAGCTGGTCGATGCGGCCACCGCCGATCCGCACCACATCGTGGTGCCGCCTCGACGGCGGAGTCCCCGCACGCCGGCGCCCCTGCCTGCGGACGCCGGAAGCAGGGGAGCCGATCCGGCCGACCATCGATCGACGTCGCCCACCCGGGCACCGCCAGCCACGTCGCGAAGACCTGCGCGGCGTGCGTCCGCGGGAGCTGGGGCCGCACCTGACGCTGCTGGCACAGGACCAGGCTGGCTACGCCAGCCTCTGCCGGCTCGCCAGTGCCGCGCACCTGGCCGGGACCAAGGGCGTGCCGCAGTTCAGCCACGCATCGGCTGCAGCAGCATCGCGAGGGCCTCATCGTGCTCACCGGCTGCCGCCACGGCGAGCTGTCCCGGCGCCTGCTGGCCGGCGACTGGGAGGGCGCGGCCGGTGCACTCGCGCGGCTGGCGGGCATCGTGGTGGAGGGTGGCCTGTACGTGGAGCTGCAGCACCACCTGCTGCCCGATGACGACTGGCTGGTGGCGGAGCTGGCCCGCCTGGCACACGCAGCCGGCCTGCCCACGGTCGTCACCAACGACGTCCACTACGCGCTGCGCTCCGATCGTGAGCTGCAGGACGTGCTGGTGTCGATCCGCCACGGACGGGACCTCGACGCTGCCGCGGCACTGCGCCGGCCCAACGCCGAGTACGCCCTCAAGAGCGGCGCTGAGCTGGCTGCGCTGCCGCCGGGGCATGAGAGCGACCCACTGGTACGCCACGCCTGGCTCGACGGCATCAAGCGCTCGGGAGAGGTGGCGGCGCGCTGCCGGGTGTCGCTGGAGTTCGAGCGCTACCGCTTCCCGGGCTTCCCGGTACCCGGTGGCGAGACGGCGTTCTCCTATCTTGAGCGCCTGTGCCACGACGGCGTGCGCAGGCGCTACCACCCCATCACGCCGCGCGCCCTCAAGCAGATGGCGCACGAGCTGGAGGTCATCGAACGCACCGGCCTGGCCGAGTTCTTCCTCATCTGCTGGGACCTCATGCGCTTCGCCCGCGAGCGCGGCATCCCGGCCCAGGGCCGCGGCAGCGCCGGTGACTCCATCGTGGCCTACGCCCTCGGCATCACCCGCGTCGACCCCATCCGCCACGAGCTGCTCTTCGAGCGCTTCATCAACGAGGGCCGCACCACCTATCCCGACGTCGACATCGACTTCGCATCATCGCGCCGCGAGGAGGTGATCCAGTACGTCTACGACCGCTACGGCCCGGAGCACACCGGCATGGTCTGCAACATCGTCACCTACCGCGCTCGCTCGGCGGTGCGCGAGGTGGGCTATGCGCTGGGATTCCCGCGCCCGCTGGTCGATCGCGTGGCCAAGGCGCTCGAGACGTATGACTCAGGTCAGGTGCGACGTGATCTCGAGGCCGATGGCGGCTTCGCCGAGTTCTTCGCCGAGCCGGCCGAAGGAGGCCAGGGCGTGCGCCAGCTGCTCGACGAGATGGGCGAGCTGCGCCGCCCCGCTCCTGTCCCCGAGATACGCCCGGGGCCGACCGACGACGAGGGTGGTCCCGGTGACACGCCTGCGAGCGAGCGCTTCCTGCGCCATGAGGCCGAGCGTCGCCTGGCCCTGGCCTCGCTGGATCAGGGCGCCGAGGGGGCCCACCAGGCCACGCCCGAGCGTCGCGTCCTCGCCACCAGCCTGGGCGCCATCGAGCTCGACCCGTTGCCGCCGCGCCGGCGTGGCTCCACGCTGGGCCTCTCGCCGTGGGACCGCTGGCTGGAGCTGTGTGCCCGCATCGATGGCCGACCGCGGCACCTGTCGATCCACGTCGGCGGCATGCTCGTGACGCGGGCTCCGCTGGTCGATATCGCCCCGCTGGAGCGTGCCACCATGCCCGGCCGCGTGGTCGTCCAGTTCGACAAGCGCGACATCGAGACGATGAAGCTCATCAAGCTCGACCTGCTCGGGCTGCGCATGCTCAGCGCCATCGACGACGCCCTGCGTGATATCAGGGCCGACTGCGCGGTGTGTCTCGATCTCGACCGACTGCCGGAGGACATCGAGGCGGTCTTCGCCATGATCGTCGCCGCGGACACCGTGGGCGTCTTCCAGATCGAGTCGCGTGCACAGATGCAGACGCTGCCCAAGAGCCGACCGCAGACGCTCGACGACCTCGTGGTGGAGGTGGCCATCATCCGCCCCGGGCCCATCCAGGGCGATGCCGTGCATCCCTACCTGCGCCGCCGCCAGGGTCTCGAGCCGGTGACCTACCTGCACCCATCGCTCGAGCCCATCCTGGCCGAGACGCTGGGGGTGATCCTGTACCAGGAGCAGGTCATGAAGATCGCCATCGAGGTGGCCGGGTTCAGCGCCGCCGACTCCGATGGGTTTCGCCGGGCCATGGGCACCTGGCGCTCCACGCGCGAGATGGAGAAGCTGCACAGCGGGTTCGTGCAGGGCTGTATCGGCACCAGCGGCCTCACCCCGGAACAGGCGGAGGAGCTCTTCGGCAAGGTCGCCGGCTTCGCCAGCTTCGGCTTCAACAAGAGCCACGCCGCGGCCTTCGCCCGCACGGCCTATGAGTCGGCCTTCCTGAAGCTGTTCTACCCGGCGCAGTTCGTGACCGGGCTGATCAACGCCCAGCCAATGGGCTTCTACCCGGTGGAGGTGCTCATCAACGACGCCAAGCGGCACGGTGTGGCGGTGTTGCCAGTGGACGTGAACGCCAGTCGCTTTCGCACGGCGACCGAGTGGGTGGGGCTGCCGGGAACACCGCTGCCAGAAGGTGCGGGCATCGAGCGGCGGCCCCGGGTGGTGAGCTCGTCCGCGGTGGTGGTGCCCGACGAGGCCTCGCGCGACCGCTTCGCGGCACCGTCGGCGCACGGCTACGGCATCCGCCTGGGGCTGCACCTGGTCAAGGGCATCGGCGAGGCGGAGGGCGATCTGCTCGACGAGGCCCGTGCGCGCGGTGGTCCCTTCCGCACGCTGGCGGACCTGGTAGCACGCACGGAGCTGCCCGAGGAGGTACTGGAGCGACTCATCCGCGCGGGCGCGCTGGACTCGCTGGGGCAGCCACGCCGGGAGGCGCTGTGGCAGCTGCGCGAGGTGACCGGTGCGGCACGCGGCCGCGCCGGCGGTCGGTCCGTCGGCTCGCGCGGCGCGCGTGGCCGGCCGCTGGACCTTCGCCTGCCGGCGACCCCGGCACCGTCACTGCCGGAGCCGACGGAGCTGGAGCGGCTGGGTGATGCCTACGCCATCCTCTCGCTCGATGCCCGCCGGCAGGTCATGGAGCTGTACCGGCCGGCCCTGGAGCGGATGGGGGCGCTGACGCTGGGCGCGCTGGCGGACCGGCGGCCGGGGCGAGTCGCCATCGGTGGCCTCGTCGTCACCCGCCAGCATCCGATGACCGCCAAGGGCACGGTCTTCCTCGCGCTGGAGGATGAGACCGGCATGCTCAACGTGACGCTGTGGCCACGGACCTGGGGCCGGCTACGCGGGGTGGTGCGTCGACACGCGTTGCTCTACGTGGAGGGCGATCTGCAGGTCGAGTCGGGCACGCGTGAACCTCGTGGCACGCCGCATCCGGCCGCTCGTCGAGGTCTGTCGCGATCGTGGTGGCCCAGGGCACCCCGACGGCGTCCGTCAGCTCGGTCACGCCGGTATGCGTCGGGTCGGCTGAGCCTGCCGTCCGCGGACGCCCGCTCCGCTGTTGTGGTGCATCACGGATCTTCGATCGCAGCCCGTGCCCGCCTACCTACCCGGCGAGCGCGGCTGACGCTCAGGCCTTGCGGCGAGCCTGGCGGGCAGCTTCCTTGTCAGCCCGCGCCTGCTCCTTGGCCTTCCGTGCCGCCTCCTGCTCCTTGAGCGCGCGGTTCTGCTTGGCGCGCTCCTGGGACGAGCGAAGGAAGCGCCGATACCACGACGCGAAGCCGCCGGCGAACACGCCGATCACGGCACCCAGGGCGATGGTCTGCACGGCGAGCTCCAGCGAAGCCTGAGGGATGGAGCCCTGGACGGTGCCGGTCAATTGCGACAGGTTGGCGTACTCGGCGGGTGTGCTCGGGACCGCCAGCATGGCCGCGAAGAGGGCTCCGCTCAGCACGCCCAGTATCCCGCCGACCAGATACGACGCGCGTGGCGCGAAGAAACCCCCGATGAAGAAGATGAACAGCGTCGTCGGATGCAGTGTCAGGTTGACGTAGAACGCGATGATGCCCAGCGCTGCGGTCGGCAGACCTTCGAGGGCGCCCTTCACATAGGCGAACCCCAGCACGAACGTCAGGAGCAACAGGCCGAACGGCAGCCAGACGAGCGGCTTGCGGAAGACCTGCGGCAGCGCCTTGATGTCCTCGACCACGTTGGGCAGTGCGAAGCCCGGACGCTTCGTCGCCTCGTCTGGCGGCGACGTCGATGCGTCGGTGAGCGTCGCCCCATCGCCCTCGGGGCTGGCCTCCGCTACGCGTGTCTCCTCGCGATAGCGCCGGCGTGCTTCGACACGGCTGGTGTCCTTGGGTCGGATACGGGTATTCCTGGAACGAGGCACGTGGAGTCCTACCTTGACGTGGTGTTGGGGCCGGCGCGATGGTACCGCACCACGCGCTGCACCCGTCGCGAACGCCCGCGTGGCTGGGCGAAAGTCGACGATAAGTGGTCCCCACGATGATGGCACCCACGCGGCAGCTTCGCCGCCGCGTCCCGCACCACCCATTCACGCCCGCCGGACTCGGAGGTCCTCGATGTCCGCGCGATGGCGATCGCTTCTGGTCCAGCTCCTGTGCATGATGGTGGCGGCGTCGCCATCCGCCGTCCACGCGGCGGAGTCCCCATGGCCACCGTCGGCGGGATTGTTGGTGGGCGAGGTCGTCACCGGCGGCGCGACCGGCTCCGACGAGTACGTCGAGCTGTACAACGCCGGCGATGCGTCGGTGTCCCTCGTCGGCCTCGAGCTGGCCTACGCCTCAGCCAGCGGCAAGACCGTGACGCGCAAGCACACCTGGACGCAAGGGCAGGTGGCGGCAGGGTCGCGCGTGCTGCTGGCCAACGAGGACGGCGCCTATGCGGTGGCTGCCGACCACACCTACAACGGAGGATTGAGTGCCACCGGCGGCACGGTCGTCCTGCGCCGGGCCGATGGCGGCATCGTGGATACGCTGTCCTGGGGCAGTGCCGCCTCCGAGCTCGTAGAGGGGACGCCGGGACTGGCTCCGCCACCGTCTTCCTCGCTGGAACGCCGCCCAGGTGGCGGTGTAGCCAATCGGCGGGATACCAACGACAACGCGGCCGACACGGTGATCAACGAGTCGCCGCTCGCGGAGGGATCCAAGCCCACCCCCACGCCGACGCCCAAGCCCACCCCCACGCCGACGCCCAAGCCCACCCCCACCCCCACGCCGACGCCCAAGCCCACCACCCACGCCGACGCCCAAGCCCACCCCCACGCCGACGCCCAAGCCCACCCCCACGCCGACGCCCAAGCCCACCCCCACGCCGACGCCCAAGCCCACCCCCACGCCGACGCCCAAGCCAACACCGACGCCGACACCGACACCCGCCCCCACCCCTGTGTCGACCCCCACCCCGACACCGGTACCGTCGCTCACGCCCGCACCGACCCCGACCCCCACCCCTCGCGTTTCCATCGCCATCGTCGCGGCACGGTCGCTGGCCGTTGGGGCCACGGCCGTGGTGACCGGCACCGTGACCGTGCAGCCTGGACGCATCCTGAGCGAGCGGACATTCGTGATGCAAGACGAGAGTGGCGGCATCGCCGTGCGCCTGCCCAGTGGCTACCCCGTCGCGTCGCTGCCTCGCGGCACGATCGTGCAGGTCGGCGGCTCGCTTGCCGATCCGTACGGCAACCTGGAGCTGCGTCCCGACAGCGACAGTGACATCTCGGTCATCGGGAGTGGCGGTCTGCCAGAGCCGCTGGTCCTCGATTCCGCACGCGTCGCCGAGTCCGCCGAGGGGTTGCTGGCCACGCTGAGCGCCACCCTCGTCGACATCGACCGCTATGGCAGTGGCGCTGTATCGCTCACTGTCCGTGACGACCGGGGTGACGTGCGCGTCTACGCCTTCGGTCCCATCGGGCTCGATCCCTCGGCGCTGACGCGCGGGCAGCGGCTGAAGGTCACCGGCGTGGTCGGCCAGCGAGCCAGTCGCACGGGTGAGCCCGACGGCCACCGCATCTGGCTGCGCAGTCAGGCGGACCTGGTGGTGCTGGACACAGGGCCGAAGGCTACGCCGCCACCGACCGGCGGCGGCGCCGATCCGGGGGATGGGAAGCCGCCACGCGTACCCATCAAGGACGCCACCCCTGGACGCCGGGTCACCATCGTGGGCGTCGTCACGTCGAAGGCCGGGGTGATCGACAGTGAGGGTCGGCGGGTGACCGTGGAGGACAGGAGTGGCGCGATCCTCGTGCGCTATCCCGTCGGTGTCCGACCCGCTGGGGTGGGCCAGGTGATCCGCGCCAGCGGGGAGGTAGGCACCTGGTACGACGCCGTCCAGCTCGAGGCCGAGTCGGCGCCGCGAACCAGGGGTCGTGGGCGAGTCGTGCCGTGGCTCCTTCGGCGTCTACCGGCGGCGGCTGACGAGTGGTGCCTAGTCACGGTCGCTGTGCGCATCACCGACGTCGAGCGCGACGGCGACACCTGGCGCGCCGAGGCCGAGCTGACCGCCGGAGGATCGTTGCCCATCGTCGGTCTCGCAGGCAGTCGTATCGACTCCGGGCCCCTCGAGCCCGGTCGGATGGCACGCATCACAGGCCTCGTGCGGCGCGCGCATCCCGCGGCGACCGACCAACGCTTCGCCATCGCGCCGCGCTCGCGCAAGGACCTCAAGTTCGGCCCCCGCGTGACGGATGCGGCATCCGACGCTGATGCCGACTGGTTCGACGCGGCGCCCACCGACGGCTCGGCGCCGGCGACCGTGGCGGAGGATGGAGGGGTGGTCACGACGGCTACGCTCGTCGCGCTCGACGAGCTCGCGGACCATCTGGTGCGGGTGGGCGGTCGCGTCAAGGCCCTGGATGGGCGCCGGCTGACCCTCGACGACGGCACGGCCAGCGGCACCGTCCGCCTGGGCGCGGCCATCGAGCCGCGGGAGCTGGCACTCCACGTGGGCGAGGTAGTGAATGCCACCGGACGTGTGCAGGCGCGGCGAACGGGCCCGGAGGTCGTGGTGGCGTCCGCTGCCGACGTGCGCCGCGCTGCCGGCCCGGTGGCGGCCTCGCTCGATGCGCCGCTCGTCGACGTGCGCTGGCTCGACAGTGAGGGCGGGTCCATAGGTCGGATTCCCGACGCCCGCGTCGCCGATGCTCCCGCGGCGCCAAGCCCCCGCGGGCTCGATGTGCGGTCGCTCTTCGCGATCGGAGGCCTGACCACCGCTGCGCTGCTCCTGCTCTCGGCGGCTGCCGTGGTGGCCTGGCGCTCGAGGGGCGCCGTCTCGCCTACGTCGGTCGGATCTCGCCCGAGCCGCGGGCGATGAGCGTGGTGGACAGCACCATCCCTCATCGTCGTGCTGGGTCGGCGGCCTACGACCGCTCATCTCTGGAGCGGTCCAGGCTGGTTCAGGCGTCGCGCTCGGCGGCCCAGGTGTCGAGGAGTTCCGAGACCGCGTGGATGACGGTGATGTGCATCTCCTGGATACGCGCCGTTTCAGCCGACGGCACATGCAGGCTGCGCGCGGCGGCCGCCGAAAGGCGCGACTCCGTCGCTCCAGTCAGGGCCCAGGTGCGTGCGCCCAGCGCTCGCGCAGCACGGATGCCGCGTACCACGTTGGCGGCCGTCCCTGACGTGCTGATGCCGATGACGACGTCGGCTGCGCCGACGAGGGCCTCCACCTGCCGCTCGTAGACCTGTTCGTAGTCGTAGTCGTTGGCGATGGCAGTGAGGACCGACGTATCCGTCGTCAGGGCCACCGCCGCCAGTGGTCGTCGGTCGCGCTGGTAGTGGCCGGTCAGCTCACCGGCCAGGTGCTGCGCATCGGCTGCGCTGCCGCCATTGCCGAAGACGACGACCTTGCCACCGCTCTCGAGGGCAGCGATGAGGTCCGTGGCCAGCTCGGCGATGACGGGCACGAGCTCCGCGCGGCTGGCCGCGGCCACCACGAGGTGGTCGTCGAGGATGGCCTCCAGGGTGGCGGTGGGGTCGGTCACGGGCCAATCGTACGCGCCCCCGGACGGTGAGCGAGTCGCGAGGGTGACGAAAGTGGCTTGCGCTCACGCTCGCTGGTGACTATCGTTCCGCGGAGCCCTTGGACCGGCCGGGGCGGAAGTGGAGGAGTCGCCGTGCCCGACGCGGACCCGCTGGTCACGCTGCCCGACACGGATCGCCAGTACCACATCGACCTCGCTCCCGGAGAGGTCGCCGACTACATCCTGCTCCCCGGTGACCCCGACCGCACCGACCTTATCGCCGGCATGCTCGACGACATCGAGGTCCATCGCCGCCACCGCGAGTTCAACTCCGTCACCGGCACGCACCGAGGCCTGCGCATCTCCGTCGTCGCCACCGGCATCGGGACCGACAACGTGGAGATCGTCATGGCGGAGCTCCTTGCCATCGCGCAGGGCAAGCCCACGTTCATCCGCATCGGCTCCTGCGGCGTGCTGCGCAAGGAGATCGTGCTGGGCGACCTCGTCATCTCGACCGCGGCCGTGCGCCTTGAGTCGACGACCAGCTACTACGTCGACGACGGCTACCCAGCGGTGGCGGACTACGGCGCGGTGGCAGCGCTGCTCGAAGCGGCCGCGCGGACTGGGCTGCCCGCCCATCTCGGCCTGACGGCGACGGCGCCGGGCTTCTATGGGCCCCAGGGTCGCCGCATCCCGCAGCTGCCCATCCGCTTCCCGGACCTCGCCGAGCGGATGGCCGCGCAGGGCGTGGTCAACTTCGAGATGGAGGCATCCGCGGTGCTGACGCTGGCCGCCCTGGCCGGCTGTCGCGCCGGCGTGGTGTGCACGGCGTTCGCCCAGCGGACCAGCGGTGCGTTCGTCACGGGGGACCAGAAGCAGGCCGCAGAAGCCGGCCTCATCGATACGGGCCTGGAGGCCCTGCATGTGCTCGCCGAGATGGATGAGCACCAAGCACGCTCAGGGGAGCTGCACTGGCGTCCGTCACACTGGGCGCAGAAGGTGGCAACCTAATACAGTCAGGAATGGCACCGACGTTGCTGTTCAACACGTGAGGCCCGGCAGATGATCGGGTCCAAGAGGGTTCCGAGCGCGACCCGATGCTCGGAGGGATAGGAGGACACAGGATGGCCGAGGCATATTGCGTCAAGGACAAGCAGAAGGTCGAGATCCAGAACCCGCAGAAGATCACCATGAAGAACGGCAAGCCCGCGACCAAGGGCACCTGCCCCAAGTGTGGCGGCAGCGTCTTCCGCATCGGCGGCTGACTCCTTCTCCCTGACGCGAACCATGACCCCGGTCGACCCGACCGGGGTCATGTGCTGTCTCTAGACTGGTGAGGCAACCACCGAGCACGAGAACCAGCATGCCCGCCGATCACTCTCGCTCCCGCCTGCGCGGATCCGTCCTGGCGCTGGACCTGGGCGGCACCAACGCGCGCGCCGCGGTCGTCACACCCCGGGGCGAGCTGTCCGTCCGCCACGCCGGCTCCACGCCCATGCAGGCCGGCATGGGCGCCGTCCTCGAGTTCTGCATCGAGCTGCTGCGGGCTGCGCGAGATGAACATCTCGCCGCCGGCGGCGCCGAGCCCATCGCGGTCGGCATCGCCGCGCCGGGTCCGCTCGATGCCGGTTCCGGCACGCTCATCGATCCGCCCAACCTGCGCGGCGAGTGGTGGGGATTCCCGCTGGCGCCGACGATCGGTGAGGCGCTGGGTCTGCCGTGGGCGCTGGGCAAGGACACCAATGTCAACATCCTCGGCGAACGCGACTTCGGGGCCGGCGAAGGCTCGGGCGACCTGGTCTACCTGACCATCTCCACCGGCGTGGGTGGGGCGGCGCTCTCAAGCGGTCGTCCGGTCGTGGGGCCTGATGGCGCCGGTGGTGAGCTGGGCCACATGACCGTGGACATGGACGGTCCCACCTGTGGCTGTGGCGGTGTGGGGCACCTGGAGGCCCTCGCCAGCGGCACCGGCATCGCCGCCAGCGCGCGGGCTGCCCTGGATGCGGGTGCCGACGCGCCACAGTTGGCCCGCATCGCTGCCGAGATCGCACCCGCACCGCTGACGGCGGTCCACGTCTCACGGGCGGCGGACTTGGGCGATCCGGCTGCAGGCGTCATAATCGAGCGAGCCCGACGGGCTGTGGCCGTGGCGGTGGTCTCCATCGTCAACGTCTTCGGCCCGGATGTGGTCATCCTCGGCGGAGGCATCACGCTCGCGTGGGGGGAGCGCCTGATCGCACCTGCCAGGAAGGCCGTGGCCGAGACGGCCTTCAGGATCCAGGCGCAGCGTGCACGCGTCGTGCAAGCGGCCCTCGGTGATGACGTTGGGCTTATCGGCACGGTCCCTCTCGTCGCATCGGCCCTGCCGGGGTTGATCGCTCAGGAGGACCATCAGGCGGCGGCCGCGGTGTCGGCGGACGCCTCCACATAGGGTCAGGGCCCAAGCTCGCCACGTGCGGCGACGGCACCTGCAGACGAACAGATGAACTGCTCGCCGGTCAGCGACCGCTGAACCGAGGGCGAAGCGCGAAGCAAGGAGTCCCATCCATGACTACTCGGGTCGGCATCAATGGCTTCGGCCGCATCGGCCGCCAGTCGCTCAAGGCCATCATCGAGCGCACCCCGGACGCGGAAGTCGTCGCCATCAACGACCTCATGTCGGTCGAGTTGAACGCGCTGCTGTTCCAGCGTGACTCCACCTACGGCGCCTTCGACGGCACCGTCGAGCACACCGAGAAGTCGCTGATCGTCAACGGCAAGGAGATCAAGGTCCTGCAGGAGAAGGACCCCGCGGCCCTGCCCTGGGGCGACCTGGGCGTGGATATCGTCATCGAGTCCACCGGCATCTTCACCGACGCCACCAAGGCTGCTGGCCACCTCGAGGGCGGCGCCAAGAAGGTCCTCATCTCCGCACCTGCCAAGAACGAGGACGCCACCATCGTGCTCGGCGTGAACGAGGACGTCTACGACTCGGCCAAGCACAACATCATCAGCAACGCCAGCTGCACCACCAACTGCCTGGCCCCCGCGGCCAAGGTGGTACACGACAACTGGGGCATCAAGCGCGGCCTGATGAACACCATCCACAGCTATACCAACGACCAGAAGGTCCTCGACGTCTTCCACAAGGACCCGCGCCGCGCCCGCGCCGCCGGCCTCAACATCATCCCCACCACCACCGGCGCAGCCAAGGCGCTGGCGCTCGTCATTCCCGATCTCAAGGGCAAGTTCGACGGCTTCAGCCTGCGTGTCCCGACCCCCACGGTCTCGGTGGTCGACTTCACGGCCGAGCTGGAGAAGGACGCCACCGCCGACGAGCTCAACGCTGCCTTCCAGGCCGCGGCCGACGGGCCCATGAAGGGCATCCTCGGGGTCGAGACCGACCCGCTCGTGTCGTCGGACTTCCGCGGCGACGAGCGCAGCTCGATCATCGATGCACCCAGCACCATGAGCCTGGGTGGCAACTTCGTGAAGGTGCTGGCCTGGTACGACAACGAGTGGGGCTACAGCTGCCGCGTCGCCGACCTCGTCAAGTACATGGGCGACCGCCTCTAGGCGCGCGGATCTCGAAGACGACATCGTCGAACGACATGGAAAAGCTCACCATCCGGGACTTCGACCCGCAGGGCAAGCGCGTCCTGATGCGTGTCGATTTCAACGTCCCCATCGAGGATGGCCGGGTGCGGGATGATTCCCGCATCCGCGCTGCCCTCCCCAGCATCGTCTACCTGCTCGAGCACGGCGCCTCGATCGTGCTCATGAGCCACCTCGGGCGGCCCAAGGGCAAGGTCACCGACTCGCTGCGCCTGCGGCCGGTGGCGCAGCACCTCTCTGACCTCATCGGCCGGCCGGTGCCTGCCACCGGCGATGCCATCGGGCTAGGCACGACCGATGCGGTCAACCGCATGAAGCCCGGGCAGCTGTTGCTGCTCGAGAACCTCCGCTTCCACGCGGAGGAAGAGGCCAACGATCCCGAGTTCGCCGCGGCGCTCGCAGCCTACGGCGACGTCTACGTCAACGATGCCTTCGGCACTGCCCATCGCGCGCACGCCAGCACCGTGGGCGTGGCGGAGATCCTGCCGGCCTATGCGGGCCTGCTCATGGAACGCGAGATCCGCAACCTGGGCAATCTGCTGGAGAACCCCCGCAAGCCCTTCGCCGCCATCATCGGTGGGGCCAAGGTCTCCGACAAGATCCAGGTGCTCGATTCGCTCCTGGAACGCGTGGACAAGCTGCTCATCGGCGGCGGCATGGCCAACACGTTCCTCGTCGCCCAGGGTTACACCGTCGGCAAGTCCCTCCTCGAGAAGGATCGCGTCGAGGATGCCGAGCGCATCATGCGAACGGCAGAGAAGAAGGGTGTGGAGCTGGTGCTGCCGACCGACGTGCTGGTGGCCAAGGAGGTCACCCGCGGTGCCGAGCACAAGGTCGTGCCGGTCAAGAAGATCCCCAACTCGTGGTCCGCGGTCGATATCGGCCCCGATTCCATCGTTGCCTTCGAGGCTGCGCTGGCCGACTGCGAGACGGTCCTCTGGAACGGCCCGCTGGGCGTCTTCGAGGTGCCGACGTTCGGCGATGGCACTCGCTCGGTGGCGCGCATGCTGGCCGACCGCTGTGAGGCCGGTGCCTCCGTGGTCGTCGGCGGTGGCGACTCCGTCGCGGCCATCGAGGAGCTCGGCCTGACCGCACGGTTCACCCATATCTCCACCGGTGGCGGTGCCTCTCTCGAGTTCCTCGAGGGCAAGGAGCTGCCGGGGATCGAGGTCCTCCAGGACCGCCAGAGCGAGGGAGCCTGATGACGCTCATCGACTATATCGACGCGCAGGAGATCCTCGACTCGCGCGGCAATCCTACGGTCGAGGTGACGGTCGTCCTCGACGAGGGCGCGGTCGGCCGGGCGGCCGTTCCGTCGGGTGCCTCCACCGGTGCCCATGAGGCCGTCGAATTGCGCGACGGCGACAAGTCGCGCTACAACGGCAAGGGCGTGCAGCAGGCCGTCGCCAACGTCGTGGAGACCATCGCCCCGGCCATCCTGGGCGAGGACGCTTCCGACCAGGGCGGCATCGACGCGCTGCTGCGAGAGCTCGACGGCAGCCCCAACAAGGGCAACCTCGGAGCCAACGCCATCCTCGGCGTCTCGCTCGCCTGCGCCCACGCCTCGTCCGTCGCATACGGCCTGCCGCTGTACCGCTACCTCGGCGGCGCCGGCGCCTGGACCATGCCGGTGCCCATGTTCAACATCCTCAACGGCGGCCAGCACGCAGCGGATTCCACCGACTTCCAGGAATTCATGGTCATGCCCGTCGGTCTCGACAGCTTCGCCGAGGCACTGCGTGCGGGCTCCGAGATCTTCCATGCCCTGAAGGCCGAGCTGCACGACAAGGGCCTGGCCACGGGCCAGGGCGACGAGGGCGGCTTCGCTCCGACCCTGCCCTCCAACCAGGCCGCCATCGAGACCGTGCTGCAGGCAGTCGAGCGCGCCGGCTACAAGCCCGGTGCGGAGATCGCCATCGCGCTCGACCCGGCGACCACCGAGCTCATCGACGGTGAGCCCGATGCCGAGGGTGAGTACACCTACAGGCTGGCCAAGGAGGGCCGCTCGCTGAAGACCAGCGAGATGGTCGAATTCTGGGCCGACTGGATCGACCGCTACCCCATCGTCAGCCTCGAGGACGGCCTCGCGGAGGACGACTGGAAGGGCTGGGCGCAGCTGACCGCCAAGGTCGGCGACCGCTGCCAGCTGGTGGGCGACGACCTCTTCGTCACCAACCCCGAGCGGCTGGCGCGCGGCATCGAGGAAGATGCGGCCAACGCCATCCTCATCAAGCTCAACCAGATCGGCACGCTGAGCGAGACGCTGCAGACGGTCGACATGGCACGCGCGCGCGGCTGGGGCGCGGTCATCAGCCACCGCTCCGGCGAGACCGAGGACACCACCATCGCCGATCTCGCGGTGGCGACCAACGCCGGCCAGATCAAGACGGGTGCCCCGTCTCGGTCAGAGCGCGTAGCCAAGTACAACCGCTTGCTGCGCATCGACGCCGAGCTTGGCGACATCGCCGTGTATCCGGGCCTCCGCGCGCTGGCCGGCCGCTAGGCCGTGACCATTTGACCATCCAGGGGCCTCGCACCGACGAGGCCGGGCCCAACGTCGATGCCACCGGTGCGCCGGTGGAAGACGCCGGGCTGGACGAGACGCCGCCGAGTGCCCGGCCCGGAGAGGGTCGGGTGCTCGATCGCGGCGCCATCTATGCCGCCATCGTCGGCCTGGGCATGGCCGTCACCATCGCCATCAGCTTCGAGCTGGTGATCGCGATCCAGGTGCTGGTCTTCGTCTCGGCCCCGTTCGCCGGCCTGATCATCGGCTACTACGCCAACAACAAGTCGCTGCGTTGGCGTCCCCGCTGGCGCCTGTTCACCAACGCTGCCTTCGCCGGCAGCGTGACCGGCCTCAGCCTGGCGTTGATGTACGTGGCGCTGCGGTTGCTGTTCATCTATGCCGACTCGGGCTACCGGCCGGAGACGATGGGTGGCCAGCTCGAATGCGCCACGGGCCCCGAGTGCACCTACCTGCGCTACATCGAGGACGAAGAGCAGGCAGCGGACCTGCTGGCGGACGGCATCACCGACGCTGCCTCCTTCGAGGCTGCGGTGTGGCGCTGGCAGGGCGAGACCACGCTGGTGCTGACGCTCATGACCCTCGGTGGGGCGCTGGCAGCCGCCGGCTGGCGCGCCGTGCGTGAGCCGCCGCCGGCGGCAGAGATCGCCGCACGGGTGGCTGCCGCGGAGTAGTCACCGCAGGAGCGTCGCGTCACGTGCGCGGCGGTGGACGCCTGCCGTGGATGTCCCGGGTGTTACTCACCTGCTGCGGGTGTCGCCTCGTGACGGGCGCCCGGCGGCCGCGCCGATCACTGCGGCAAGCTCCGCCCGGGCGAACCACGCCGATCCCTGCGGGCTTCTCGGTGGTCGTCCGCTTGGGGTGGATGATCCGGGAGTCTGGATCCCCTCGGCAGCCTGAGGCAGCCCACCCCCGCCCCTTCGTCCCCCGGAAGGGGACACAGGTGCCGCCACCGGTGTCCTCGGGACCACTCGGGGGGATCGGCGTCCCCTCTGAGCGGCCGATGGCATGTGCTGCTCGTTCTCCGCCTGTGCGACGTGCCCCGTGAGTCCACCCGAAGAGGAGGGGCCAGCTCGTCGTGGCCGGCAGCCCGCAGTGGACACAGAAGAGCGGCGGTCTCGATTGCTCGAGCCGCCGCCCCAGGCTGCCGGGAACGGGGGAGGGGCGAGTGCCCTACTCCTTCTTGGCCGTCGTCTTCTTTGCGGTGGTCTTCTTGGCCGTGGTCTTCTTGGCGCTCGACTTGGCCGTCGTCTTCTTCGCGGTGGTCTTCTTGGCCGGAGCCTTGGTGCTCGTGGCCGACTCCGCTGCGCTCGCCTTGGCGGCGCTGGACTTGGCCTCGTTGCTGCGCGTCGACTTGCTCAGCGCTGCACGGGCCTTGCCGGCAGCCGTCTGCTCGCCCTTCGCCTTGGAGGCCTTGCCGGCGGCGATACGCGCCTTGGCGGCCTTGGCGGCGGCAGCCTTGCTGACCTGTCGCTGTGGCTTGCCGGTCACGGTCAGTGACTCGCCACCGAGGGCGGCGTTGGCGCGGCGCATCAGGCGGCTCTTTCGCCGGGCAGCATTGTTGGGATGGATGGCGCCGACCTTGGCTGCCAGGTCCAGCGCAGCAGCTGCTTGTGCGACGGCGGCACGCGTCGCCTCGACATCGCCGCCCTCAGCGGCGATGAGGGCATTCTTCACCTGCGTCTTGGCCGCCGTGCGACGGGGCTGCAGGATGGCGTTGCGGCGATGAGACTGACGAACGCGCTTCAGGGCCTGTGGCGTTCGTGCGCCCGACCAGGTCCGCGATGAATGGGCCAAGGTGATATGTCCTCAACAGCTCTGGGTGGTCTTCTGTGCGCCGGCGTCGGCTGCTGGGCACCAAGTACCGCAGCGCCTACGACCACGCGCGAAGGGTGATGGTACCGCAGGACGGACCCGTGCGCCAGCACGATCGCCTCGAGCGAAGGCCGCACCCGAGCCGCGCCCTCGTCGCGATCGGCGGCATGGGCAAGCCCGCCGCCTCAAGGCGGCTGTCTGCTCGCGCCAGATGATTGCCTGCACAAGCATCGTCCTGTGTTGCGCTAGCATCCCATCATGCGTGTTCCGCCACCTCATGCCTCGCACGCCCCCTCCGCCGTGATCGAACCAGCGCTGTCTCCACGAGACCCACGCCTGGCTGGCTGGCGCTCGGTGCTCACCGCGCATGCGCGCGTCGTCGAGCGATTGGACCACGACCTTCGTGACGAAGCGAACATGTCGCTCGCCGACTACTCGGCACTGCTGCAACTGGCCGAGGCGCCCGGTCGTCGGCTGCGCATGAGCGAGCTCGCCGAGGGATCTTCCTCACCCGCAGTGGTGTGACGCGGCTCATCGACCGACTCCAGGCTGAAGGCCTGGTAGCCCGCAGCCAGTGCGAGTCCGATGGCCGCGGAGCAGAGGCGGTGCTGACCGAGCTCGGCCTGGAGACCCTGCGTTCGGCCAGCCGCATCCATCTCCGTGGCATCAAGGCCCTGTTCCTCGACCGCATCTCGGACGAGGATCTGGCGGTCGTGGAGCGTGCCATGGGCTCGGTCATCGCCGGGCTGACTGCCGACGACCGGACCAGCACCATCCCGAGATAGCCACACGGCTGCGTCTCGACGCGGCCTGGCCCCGAGCGCGGCCGGCCCTGGCCGCCGCGCTTGCTAGAATCGGGCTGCCCCATGGAAGCGATCCCTCAGTCACGCCTGCGCAACTTCTCGATCATCGCCCACGTCGACCACGGCAAATCGACGCTGGCTGATCGCTTTCTCGAGCTGACCCACACGCTCGACAAGCGCCAGATGACCAGCCAGGTGCTCGACAGCATGGACCTGGAGCGCGAGAAGGGCATCACCATCAAGGCTCGTGCCGTCCGCCTTGAGCACACCGCCCGCGACGGCCAGCTCTACGGGCTCAACCTCATCGACACGCCCGGCCATGTGGACTTCAGCTACGAGGTCAGCCGCAGCCTGCAGGCCTGTGAGGGCGCCATCCTGGTGGTCGACGCAGCGCAGGGTATCGAGGCGCAGACCCTGGCCAACGTCTATCTCGCGCTGTCCCAGGACCTCGTCATCATCCCGGTGCTCAACAAGATCGACCTGCCCAGCGCCCAGCCGGACCTCGTCATCGAGGAGCTGGAGAACGTGCTCGCCATCCCACGCGAGGAAGTGATCATGGTCAGCGCCAAGGACGGCACCAACGTGCCCGAGGTGCTGGAGGCCATCGTCGAGCGCGTGCCTCCGCCGGCAGGCGACCCCGATGCGCCCCTGTCCGGGCTCATCTTCGATTCGCACTACGACGCCTACAAGGGCGTCGTGGCCTACGTGCGTCTGAGCGCGGGCACCCTGCGAGCCAATGACCAGATCCGACTGATGGCCTCGGGAGCAGAGAGCGACATCGTCGAGCTGGGTGTGTTCCGACCACAGCTGGTGCCGGTCAAGACGCTCGGCCCAGGCGAGGTCGGCTACGTTGCCACCGGGCTCAAGTCGGTGCGCGACTGCCAGGTCGGTGACACCCTCACCTCGGCCCGCAAGCCTGCCAGCGAGCCGCTTCCCGGCTACAAGCCAGCCAAGGCGCTCGTGTTCGCCGGGGTCTACCCCATCAACGGCCCCGACTACCCGGTCCTGCGGGAGGCGTTGGAGAAGCTGCACCTCAACGATGCGTCGATCAGCTTCGAACCCGAGTCCTCGGTGGCACTCGGCTTCGGCTTCCGCATCGGCTTCCTGGGACTGCTGCACATGGAGATCGTGCAGGAGCGTCTGGAGCGCGAGTTCGACCTCGATATCATCGCCAGCGCGCCCTCGGTGGAGTACATCGTCACGCTCACGCACGGCCGGGGCGAGGTCGAGGTGGAGAACCCGGCGCTGCTGCCCGAGCCATCGGACATCGAGGCCATCTCCGAGCCCTGGGTCAAGCTCGGCATCGTCACGCCCTCGACCTACATCGGCACGCTGATGGAGCTGGCCAAGAACCATCGCGGCTCATTCCGGGACATGGAGTACCTCGACCCGACGCGCGTCCTGATGAACTTCGAGCTGCCGCTGGCCGAGGTCATCATCGACTTCTACGACCAGCTCAAGAGCCGGACGCAGGGGTACGCCTCGATGGACTACGAGGAGATCGGCTACCGCAAGGGCGACCTGGTCAAGCTGGACGTGCTGGTCAACGGGGAGCCGGTCGATGCGCTCAGCATCATCGTCCATCGTTCCGACGCCCAGAGCGCGGGCCGTGAGCTGACGAGGAGACTCAAGGAGCTCATCCCGCGTCAGATGTTCGTGGTGCCGGTCCAGGCTGCCATCGGTTCCAACGTCATCGCCCGCGAGACCGTTCGCGCCATGCGCAAGAACGTCCTCGCCAAGTGCTACGGTGGGGACATCACCCGCAAGCGCAAGCTGCTCGAGAAACAGAAGGAGGGCAAGGCGCGGATGAAGAAGGTGGGCAGCGTGGAGATCCCACAGGAGGCCTTCCTGGCCGTGCTGCGCGGGGGCGAGGGCGACTAGTTGATCCCCGAGCCGCTCCAATACCTGCTGTTCATCGGCTTCGTGGCGCTCATGTTCCTGCTGCGGCTCGACGCGCGACGCTTCAGCGCGGCCGAGTGGGACACCGAGGATGGCGACTGGCGCGTTTGGCTGCCGCGCCTGTCCTGGTACGCCGCGGGCGTGGCTCTGGGGCTGATCATCTTCGCCCTGCATCCGTCGCCCGTCTCCGAGCTGAACCTGACGCTGGCACCTGACCGGGGTGAGGCCATGCTGCTCGGCCTGGTCTACGGCGGGGCCGGCGTCGTCGGTGCCTTCGTGCTGGCTGTGCTCATCAACGGCCGGCTCGACTTCCCGCGTCCAGGCCGCTATCCCGGCGGTGTCGTCTTCGCCATCGGGACCGCCTTCTTCGACGAGTTCCTCTTCCGCGGTGTGCTGCTTGGCCTGCTGCTGGTCCTTGGTCTGCCCGAGTGGTTGGCCATCGGGTCCGCCGCGTTCATCTACGCCGGCGCTGTCCGAGCCGTGACCGGCAGCCGGGGGCTGCTGCTGCTCCTCAACTGGATGATCATCGGCGTCATCGGTGGGGTGCTGGTGCTGCTGACCGGGGGCATCGCCGCCGCCTTCGTCGGCCACGCCATCACGCGCTTCTCTTTCTTCATGACGATGGGTCCGCCACGGCGGGCTGCGGTCGAGCAGGTGCAGCCGCGCTATCGCGGCACCGGAGAAGGCGGCGCCTACATCATCGGGCCCCACGATCCGCGTCGTGGGTAGGGGACCGGCAGCGGCAGGTTGATCGCGCCAAGCCCGCCCGACGGGCTGTACATCCACGTTCCGTTCTGCGTGTCGCTGTGCCCGTACTGCGACTTCGTGGTGGTGGCCGGAGGGGCGGCCCGAGGCCCGCGTAACCGCATCGCACCGCTGCTGACGGCGATCGCGCGTGAGCTGGACCTCCGTTCCCGGCAGGTCGAAGCCGAGTTCGGTGCCGTCCGACCGCCGTTGCGCAGCGTCTACCTCGGTGGCGGCACGCCTTCCCTGCTGGCGGCTGAGCAGGTGGCTGCCCTGCTCTCGGCGGTCGATGCACGTCTTGCGATCGCGAGCGACGCGGAGATCACCCTGGAGGCCAACCCAGGTGCCGACGAGGTCGGTGACCTGGGCGGCTTCCGCGCCGCCGGCGTGAACCGGCTCTCGCTCGGGGCGCAATCGCTGGCCGACGACGAGCTCAGACGCCTGGGACGGCGGCATCGTCGTGCCGACGTGTACGCGGCCGTGACGTCGGCGCGCAGGGCCGGCTTCGGGTCGCTCAGCCTGGACCTGCTGACCGACGTCCCGGGCCAGACGCTGGACTCCTGGCGCGCCACGCTGACGGCGGCGTTGGCGCTCGAGCCTGAGCACCTGTCCGCCTACACCCTCACGCTGGATGATCCCGATGCCGAGGGGCTCACCGGGCCTGACGGCGACCACCTGCCGGTCAGTCGCGGCGCGCGCGCGTGGCGGGCACGTGCCGCGGGCGAGCAGTCGGATGAGCGTGCTGCGGAGATGGAGCTGCTCACCGATGAGCTCGCAGCCGCGGCCGGGTTGCGGCGCTACGAGGTCGCCAACCTGGCGCGGCCCGGGCACGAGAGCCGCCACAACCGGCTCTACTGGGAGCGCCGTCCGTATCTCGCGCTGGGGCCCGGTGCGCACGCGTCCGACGGCGGTCTGCGGCGCTGGTGGAACGGGGCCCGTCTCGATCGCTACATCGCGGCGCTCGACCGCGGCGAGCTGCCGCCCGGTGGCATGGAGGTGGTCGACGAAGCCACGGTCCTCGCGGAGCGGGCCATCCTCGGCCTGCGACTCAGCGAGGGCATCGACGCGGCTCTCGCCGGCCATCCGGCGCTGGCTCCGGCGCTCGTATGGGCGCGCTCGCGCGGGCTCGCCGAGGATGTGGCCGGACGCTCGCGCCTCACGCAGCAGGGTCGACTGCTGGCCAACGAGGTGTTCGCCCGATTGCTGCCTTCCGGCGAGGGCGGCGATGCTGCGAGTGCGCCATCCGGGTCGGACGCGTAGCATCTGGCCATGCCGTCACCGACCCTCCGTCGCATTGCGCTGGCCATCCTGACGGGAGCGCTGCTGGTGGCGCCGGGTGGGAGCGCCGTGGCTGCCGACGAACCGCACGCCGCCGACCGCTTCTCGCCGCCCAGCCTGGAGTCGGCGCTGACATCGCTGTACGTCGCCGCGACCCCGGCAGCCACGCTGGCCACGGCCACGGCCACGGGTGACGATGCATGGTCACCGGCCAAGCTGCGCCTGCCGGCATGCGACATCAAGGACATCCCCACGCGCTATGGCAAGGTCAAGGACTGGAAGCGCACCCTGCTGGACACGAATCTGAAGCTGAAGCGGAGCTACCAGCCGTGGGACCTCGTGTCGGTCTCCCGTGCAGGTATCAGCGGCAGCGGCAAGGTGCGCAAGATCATGATCGAGGATCTGCGGGCCCTGGCCGATGCCGCCCGCAGGGCGGGCAAGCCGCTGGCCGTCCGCTCAGCGCACCGGACCTACGACTACCAGGCGGCCCTGTTCTCGTCATACGTGCGCCGCTCGGGCTATGCGCAGGCCATCAAGTTCTCTGCGCGCCCCGGCCATTCCGAGCACCAGCTGGGCACGACCGTCGACTTCACCACCGCACCCGGCGTGCCGTTGCGCACGTCCTTCGGCGCGTCCCCGTCGGGCAAGTGGCTCGCGAGGAACGGCTGGAAGTACGGCTTCATGATGTCGTACCCCGAAGGCAAGAAGAAGGTCTCCTGCTACGGCTACGAGCCGTGGCACTGGCGCTACTTCGGTCGCGAGCTCGCACGTAAGATCCAGGAATCGGGTCAGGTCCCGCGGCGCTACCTCTACCAGAACTTCGAAGCCCGTCCCTGACCCCCCCTCCGACGGCGGATGTCCCGCGTCGATGGCCGCGAGGGTGCTGGCGACCCCGACACGCAGCCAGCCAGCCGACGTCCACACCCAGCCGCCGGCCTGCGCCGAGCCCGCCGGTTCGAACGGTCCCGCGGTGTGTGCCCTTCGGACCACGCCTGCGGTCGCATCCGCGGTCTACGATGGATACGGAACTGGCTGGCCCACCGGGCGGCCTGCACGAAACGAGGAGATGCCGGGGATGAGTGCCACCATCGACGCCAGCGCCAGCGCCGTCCAGGAGAAGCTCCTGTGGGCCGTGGACCAGCTCGAGATCGAGATCCCGTCGTGGGGTTTCGCCAACACCGGCACTCGCTTCCGGGTCTGGCAGCAGCGCGGCACGCCGCGCACCGTCGAAGAGAAGATCGACGACGCCGGCACCGTCCATCGCTACACCGGCATCGCCAAGACCGTCGCGCTGCATATCCCCTGGGATGAGGTCGACGACTACGACGCCCTGCTCGCCTACATGGCCACGAAGGGCCTGGGCATCGGCGCCATCAACTCCAATACCTTCCAGGACGCCGACTACATGCTGGGATCGATCTGCCATCCTTCGGCGGACGTGCGCGCCAAGGCGCTCGATGCGATCATCCACTGCTGCGACATCGCCGCCCAGATGAACGCACCGGCGGTCAAGGTGTGGCTCGGAGACGGCACCAACTACCCGGGCCAGGACGACCTGCGTTGGCGTCGTAACCGTCTCGTGGAGGGACTGCAGGCCGCCTACGAGCACCTGCCCGCGCAGGCGCGGATGTACCTCGAGTACAAGATCTTCGAGCCGGCCATCTACTCCACCGACGTGCAGGACTGGGGCCAGTCGATGGCAGTCTGCAATCGCGTCGGTGAGCGCGCTGTCGTCTGCGTCGACACCGGCCATCACAGCCTGGGCGTGAACATCGAGCAGATCGTGGCCATCCTCCTGGCCGAAGGCAAGCTCGGCTCCTTCGATCTGAACGACAAGAAGTACGGTGACGACGACCTCATGGTGGGCTCCATCGACCCGTACCAGATGTTCCGCATCACCCACGAGCTCATCAACGCCATGCGCGATGACAGCGACCCCGTAGCCCAGAAGACGGCGCGCGAGACGGCCTACATGCTCGACCAGTGCCACAACATCGAGCCCAAGGTGCCGGCCATCATCCGCTCGGTGCAGACGCTGCAGGAGCTCTTCGCCAAGGCCCTGCTGGTGGACCGTGACGCCCTCGTGGCCGCGCAGCAGCGTGGTGACGTCCTGGAGGCCAACAACCTGCTCTGGAGCGCGTTCTTCACTGACGTGCGTGGCCCCCTTGGCGAGCTGCGCCAGGAGCGTGGCCTGCCGGCCGACCCCTTCCACGCCTATGTCGAGAGCGGTGAGGACGAGGAACGGGCCGCCAGCCGCGTCGGAGGTCAGGCCGCCAGCTGGTAGCAGCCGACCCCGCTTCCGGGGCGGGACCTCGCCCTCACGCCAGCTCCGCTCGTCGCTGCCGCCTGGACCCGCCGGCCGCGTCCTGCCATGCCGGGACGGTGGAGTCGGCCGCGGGCGTCGGGCGCGAGCCGCCCACGGACGTGCTCCTCGACCACGCACCAACGCCCGTTCCCCGTGCGCGCCGCCGCCACTCGGTCCTCTCGGGTCGTTGACACTCAGGGTAGGGGACTGATACCATACCGCCAGTGAAGTTAGCACTCCCATGTGGGGAGTGCTAACCGAAGGGCAACGAAACGTCGAGGCAGAAGAGGATCGATTGGCGAGGCGCAAGGTACGCCCGGGACCGCTGGAGGACCGTTCAGCGGCCATCCTGCGGGCGATCATCGAGGAATACGTAGCCACCGCGCAGCCGGTGGGCAGTGTGGCGTTGGTCGAGAAGTACGCCCTGTCCATCAGCCCTGCCACCGTGCGCAACATCATGGCCGAGCTGGAGACCGCAGAGCTGCTCGACCATCCCCACACCAGCGCCGGGCGCGTGCCCACCGATCGTGGCTACCGGCTGTATGTGGAGCAGATCGCCGACCAGGTCAGCCTCGCGCCGGTCGAGCAGCTGATGATCCGCCACCAGTTCGGGCAGGTCGAGTTCGCCAACGAGCAGTGGTTCCGCCTGGCCGCGTCCACCCTCGCGAGCGCGACCCACTCGGCTGCCATCGCCACGCCCATCAAGCCGCAGGCCTGTCGTATCCGCCGCATCGACATCGTGCCGACCGCCGAGCGTTCGGCCAGCCTGCTGCTCGTGATGGCGGTCGGCCCCGTCAAGCAGGTGCTGTTGAACCTCGACCGCGAGTACACGCAGGCAGAGCTCGATGAGATCGCGAACGGCGTGGACCGCGTGCTGCGGGCCAAGACCACGCCGGAGGTGGACGCCGTGCTCGACACGCTGCGCGAGCGCCCGGGCTCCGTGGATCGGCTCTTCACGCAGGCCGTGGAGCGAGTCTCGCGGCTGATGCACGAGTTCGACGCGGCGTCCGTGGACGAGGTCTTCAGCGAGGGCCTGCTCAACGTCATGCAGGAGCCCGAGTTCGAACGCTCTGAGCGGCTGCGCCGCGTGTTCAACGTGCTGCAGGACCGTTCCTACCTGGGCGAGCTCGTGCGGCGCCTCTCGAGTAGCGAGGACGTCAGCGTCTTCATCGGCAGCGAGAACGAGCACGACGAGATGAACGACGTCTCCCTGGTGGTGGCGTCCTACGGTCGAGCTGACCGCGCCGTCGGCGTGGTCGGGGTCGTCGGTCCCACTCGCATGGCCTACCCGCATGCCATCTCAACGGTCCGCTACGTGCGCGGCCTCATGAACGAATTGGTGGATCACCTGTACACATGAATGACAAGACGAACGGCGCCCCCGGCGCCAACGGCAATCCCGAACAGAACGAACAGGCGAAGGCCAGCGCTGCCAAGCGCGGGGGCACGCGTGCAGAGGAGCGGATCGCCTCCCTGGACACGAGTGGCGCCCTGCTGAGCGAGCAGGTCGAAGAGCTCACTGCCAAGCTGGCCGCCGCCGAGCAGCGAGCCGCAGAGGCAGAAGCCGGTTGGCAGCGCGCGCGGGCCGACTTCGCCAACCTCAAGCGCCGCACAGAGGAAGAGCGCCTCGAGTCAGCCACCATCGCCGGGGACCGGCTGCTGATCCGCGTGCTCGACCTGGCCGATGACTTCGACCTGGCCGTGGAGCACGTGCCGGCCGAAGCCAAGGACAGCCCCTGGGTCGAGGGCATCGCTGCCATCGACCGCAAGCTGCGCACGCTGCTGGAGGCAGAGGGCATCGTGGCCATGGAGGGCGAGGGCGATCCCTTCGACCCACACACGCAGCAGGCCATCTCCTATGAAGACACCGCCGATGTGCCCGACGGCACCGTGACCAAGGTGATCCAGCGCGGCTACACCATCCGCGATCGCGTGCTCCGGCCCGCGCTCGTGGCGGTCGCACGCAACGACGACGACACCACAGACATCGACGACACGACAGACAACGACTGAACACACACCACTCGCAAGGAGCGACTCACATGGGACGAATCATCGGTATCGACCTCGGCACCACGAACTCCGCCATCGCGGTGATGGAGGGCGGTGAGCCCACCGTCATCCCCAGCGCGGAGGGCGGGCGCACCGTGCCCTCGGTCGTGGCCTTCAGCAAGCAGGGCGAGCGCCTCGTCGGCCAGATCGCCAAGCGCCAGGCCATCACCAATCCGGCCAACACCATCTACTCCATCAAGCGCTTCATCGGTCGCCGCTGGGACGATCCCGAGGTCCAGCGCTCCATCGGCCTGGTGCCGTACAAGGTCGAGAAGGACAAGAACAGCGACGGCATCGTGGTGACCCTCGCCGACGGCAAGTCCTACAGTCCGCCCGAGATCAGCGCCATGACGCTGCAGAAGCTCAAGGCCGATGCCGAGGCCTACCTGGGCGAGCCCGTCACCGAGGCCGTCATCACCGTGCCGGCCTACTTCGATGACACGCAGCGCCAGGCCACCAAGGATGCCGGCCGCATCGCCGGTCTCGAGGTCAAGCGCATCATCAACGAGCCCACGGCGTCGTCGCTGGCCTATGGCCTGGACAAGAAGAAGGACGAGCAGATCGCCGTCTACGACCTCGGCGGCGGCACGTTCGATATCTCCATCCTCGAGCTCGGTGACGGCGTCTTCGAGGTCAAGGCCACCAACGGCGACACGCATCTCGGCGGCGACGACTTCGACCAGAAGGTCATCGACTGGCTGCTCGAGGAGTTCAAGAAGGACCAGGGCATCGACCTGTCCAAGGACCAGCAGGCGCTGCAGCGGCTCAAGGAGGCGGCCGAGCGCGCCAAGATCGAGCTGTCCACCACCAGCACGACGGAGATCAACCTCCCGTACATCACCGTCGACTCCGACCGCAACCCCAAGCACCTCGTGACGACGCTGTCCCGGGCCAAGCTCGAGGACCTCGTGGCCGACCTGGTCGAAGCCACCAAGAAGCCGGTCGAGGCAGCGCTCAAGGATGCCGGCCTGAAGCCCGGCGACATCGACGAGGTCATCCTCGTCGGCGGCCAGACGCGCATGCCCGCGGTGGTCGAGGCGGTCAAGAAGATGTTCGGCGGCAAGGAGCCGCACAAGGGCGTCAACCCCGACGAGGTCGTGGCCGTGGGTGCCGCCATCCAGGCGGGCGTGCTCGCCGGCGACGTCAAGGACGTGCTGCTGCTCGACGTGACCCCGCTGTCGCTCGGCATCGAGACGCTGGGTGGCGTGATGACGCGGCTCATCGACCGCAACACCACCATCCCTACGTCCAAGAGCCAGGTCTTCTCGACGGCCTCGGACAACCAGCCGCAGGTGGAGATCCACGTGCTGCAGGGCGAGCGCGAGATGGCCAGCGGCAACAAGACGCTGGGGACCTTCATCCTCGACGGCATCCCCTCGGCCCCCCGGGGCGTGCCCCAGATCGAGGTCACCTTCGACATCGACGCCAACGGCATCCTCGACGTCAAGGCCAAGGACAAGGCCACCTCGCGCGAGCAGTCGGTGCGCATCACCGCCTCCTCGATGCTGTCGAACGAGGATGTCGACCGCATGGTCAAGGAGGCCCAGGAGCACGCCGCCGAGGACAAGGCCCGGCGCGAGGCCGTCGAGACGCGCAACCAGGCCGATGCCCTCGTCTTCCAGGCGGAGCGCACCGTTCGCGAGCTGGGTGACAAGATCAGCGCCGAGGACAAGGCGTCCGTCGAGTCGCGCATCGAGGCCGTGCGTAACGCGCTCAAGGGCGACGACGAGGAGGCTGTCAAGCGCGCCTCCGGCGAGCTGACCAGCACGCTCGGGGAGGTCGCCACCAAGGCCTACCAGGCTGCGGGTCCGCAGACCGGCCCGGACACGGACGGGAGCGGTGCTGCGGACGCCGGCGCGGCGGGTGATACTGCCGATGACGGCGAGGAGGCCGTGGAGGGCGAGTTCAAGGAGGTCTAGTCGGGGTCGGGAGGAGACTCCCGCCCCGAGCACATGCTGGGACGATCACGCCGGGCGATGCAGCGCCTCCGAGCTGACTCGGGGGCGCAGTCGTCGTCCGTGCCGTCGCCCCCGCGCCGGCGGCAGCGGGCGACGCCACCCAACGTGGTGGGCAAGGGGCCGCTGCTTTCGGCGCCCGGCCTGCAGCTCGGCGTCGCCGTCATCATCCGCGACGAGGCGCCCTACCTCCCGGAGTGGCTGGCCTACCACCACGCCCTCGGGGTGCAGCACTTCTTCATCTACGACAACGGCAGCACCGATGAGCTGCACGAGGTCATCGAGCCCTGGGTCAACCATGGCCTGGTGACGCTGGTGCATTGGCCCCTGCCCGGCGGCCAGATCGACGCCTACTCGCATGCGCTGCGCTTCTACGGGCCGTCGCTCGGGTGGCTGGCGTTCTTCGACGTCGACGAGTTCATCGTGCCGCTCGTCGACGACGATATCCTCACGCTGCTGGAGCGCTTCGCCAGATGCCGCCGAGGTCCGCATCCCGCGCGTGGACTTCGGCTTCAGCGGACATCGTGAGCCGCCGGCGCAGCTCACCATCGAGGCCTACACCGGCGTGGCCGACGTCTTCGGGCGGGATCCCGCCAAGCCGCCCCGTGTCAAGACGGTGGTCCGGCCGCCGAGCATCTCCGCGGTCGGCATCCACACCGCCACCGTGGCCGACGACGCGCGTGATGCCGACGGCTGCACCGGTGCCCAGCCAGACGGTCGGCAAGGCCTGCTGGCCGTACGTGCAGCTCAACCACTACTACACCCGCTCGTTCGAGGAGTTCGAAGCCAAGCGCTTCCGCGGCAGCGGCACCGGTCGCATCGCACGTCCGCCGATCCCCTTCGATCTGCCCACCCTGCGCACGGATACCAGCGCGCTCCGCTTCGCCGACGCAGACACGCGCGATGCTGGAGCACATGGCCAGCCTCGCTCCCAGCCCCTATCGCTACGGCAGCGAGCTGGCCCTGGTGCAGTTCCCGCGCTTCAACGACCTGGGGCTGTTCAGCGAGTTCGCCATCGCCAACACCGTGATGGAGGAGCCGGCGCCACGACGGGAGCCCGCGCTGCGGCTGCAGAACCTGTACGACGGGATCGGGTTCGTGGGCATCATCAGCGGCCACGACCACGAGCCTCGCAGCGCCGAGCTGTCGGGCTCGATCCACCTGCAGCCGCTGCTCGACCGCGCGCGGGCCAGCTCGTCGCCACGCTCCCCGACGGGCAGATCGAGGACGGCACGGTGCACTTCGAGCTGGATCCTGCGGGGCAGCGGCGCGTCCAGGCGCTCGGGTTCGTGGTGTCGGCTCCGGCGCCCTCGCGACTGCAGGCGACAACGACCGCGGTCGGGGGGCAGCGCAGCGCGCCCGTGGACCTGAAGCTCGACGCCGGCAGCACGTACGCTGGCGTGGTGGAGCTCGACTGCCGAACCCCGACTGGTCACCGCGGTCGACGTCAGCCTGGCATCGGAGACCGGCGAGCTCGACGTCCTCGATCTCTTCGTCATCGCCTATGGCTAGGCCGGAGCGGACGAGGTGACGCTGCGACGCCGGCTCGGGCGGATCGTGGCCGGCGGCCCGGCTTCCGCCACCGGCTCGGCCGCGCGCTCCGGCTCGAAGCCGGCTGCGGCCCCTGCCGCGTCGGCGGGCCCCACCAAGGGCAGGATGCTGCGGGCCAAGCCGCCCAACGTCGTCGGTCGCGGTCCGCTGCTCGCCGGCCCGGGCTTCGGGGTGGTCGTCGTCTGCATCGTCAAGGACGAGGCGGACTACCTCGAGGAGTGGCTGGCGTACCACGTCGCGCTCGGTGTCGACCACTTCGTCATCTATGACAACGGCTCCACCGACGGCAGTGCCGAGCTGCTCGAGCGCTTCATCAATCACGGCCTGGTCACGCGCATCGACTGGCCGCTGGGCGGGGGGCAGCTGGCGGCCTACAACCACGCCCTGCGCCTCTTCGGTGCTGCCACGCGCTGGCTGGCCTACTTCGACGTCGACGAGTTCCTGGTGCCGCTGCTCGACGACGATATCCCGGGCTTCCTGGACCGATTCGATGACGCCGCGGTCGTGCGTGTGCCCCGCGTCGAGTTCGGCTTCTCGGGCCACCGAACGGCACCCGCCGCGCTGGCCATCGACGCCTACACGCAGGTGGCCAACGTGCTCGACCTCGATCCGGGGCTGCCGCCACGGGTGAAGTCGATCGTGCAGCCGGGCGCGGTCTCGGCGGTCGACATCCACCTCGCGTTCCCCGCCGATGTCGCCACCCCGGGGATCCCGACCGAGACGGCCGAGGAATCGGTCCGCGGCGTCGCCCAGCTCAACCACTACTACACGCGTTCGTTCGAGGAGTTCGAGGCCAAGCGCTTCCGCGGATCGGCCACCGGACGCATCGCCCGCGCGGCCGTGCCGTTCGACATCGAGACGATCGCCACGGACACCGCGGCCCCGCGCTTCTCGGAGCGCACGCAGGCCAGCCTGGAGCGACTGCGCAGCCTGTCGCCGAGGCCCTACATCTATGGCAGCCAGCTGGCGCTGGAGTACTTCCCGCGGCCCAACGACCTCTTCCGCTTCGGCGAGTTCGCCATCGCCAACACGGCCGCCGGCCTGGCCGGAACCAGGTCGCGTCGCGGCCATCCGGCTGCGCAACCTGTACGCCGGCGTCGGCCTCGTGGCCGACCTGGCCGACAGCGGGCTACGCCGCCCGTGCGCGACGGCGCTCTCAGGCTCCGTGCACACCCGGGTGCTGACCGAGCACATGCGAGGTCGCATCGAGACGACGCTCTCCGGCGACGACGAGCTGCCCATCACCGCGCTGTCGGGACGCTGGCGATCCCCACCACGGGACCGGCGTCGCTGCAGCTGTCCGGGCGGGTCGGCCGAGGTGCTTGCTGGAGCTGCCCGCGGACGCGCAGCGTGCGCTGCTACTCGCTGGGCTTCGTGGTCGGCCGCGACGGCGCCGGTGCGCATCGATGCCACCGTCGTCGCCGAGGGTGGCGAGGAGAGCCGACCCGTCGTCGACTGCAGCTGCCGGCTTCGGCTGGCGCTGGCGGGCATCGTGGAGGTCGCAGCCGCGACCCGGTGCACGGCCGCCGACTGCGCCTGACCGTCGAGTCGAGGCCGACCGACTCGACATCCACGACCTCTTCGTCATCTCCACCGGCTAGGCTTCCGCCATGGCACTGAGCGAAGCGAGTCGGTCGCATCCTGGGCCGACGCGAGGAGCGCAAGGTGCGCCCCGCGCTGATGGAGCGGGGCCGCTTCGATGTCTGCGTCATGGCCATCCTCAAGGACGAGGCGCCCAACATGGAGGAGTGGCTCTGCCACCACATGGCCATCGGCGTCGACCACTTCTTCCTCTACGACAACGGCAGCACCGACGAGCTGCACGAGGTGCTCCGACCCGTATGCCGACCACGGCATCGTCACGACCGTCTACTTCCCCATGCGCGGCCTGCAGCGTGACGCCAACAACCACGTCGTGCGCTTCTTCGGCGATACCACCGAGTGGATCGCCTACGTCGACATCGATGAGTTCCTGGTGCCCGAGCGTGACGAGTCGATCAGCGCGGTGATGGCGCGCTATCCCCGAGGCCGAGCAGGTGCTCGTGTCGCGCAAGGAGTTCTGCTACTCGGGCCACCGCACGCCGCCCGACGGGCTGGTCACCGAGAGCTACCGCGAGTACAGCGAGCACGTGCCGCGCATGGGCACGTCGGAGGTCCTGGCCAAGCCCATCGTCCGACCGCGCGGCGTCGCGCGCGTGGGCATCCACAACGCCATCACGGTCCACGGTCGCACGGTCAACACGGCCGGGCAGCCGACCTCGGAGGAGGCCACGGTCATCGAGGACCCCAGCTACGCCAACCTGCAGATGAACCACTACTTCACCAAGTCGCGTGCCGAGTTCGAGGCCAAGCGCACGCGCGCCACGACCTCCACGCACGCCTTCCAGCTGCCCGACGTGCCCTTCGACATCCCGGGCCGCGTCGACCACGTCATCGACCGCTGGCAGCCGCGCACGCGAGCCCTGATGGAGGAGATGAGGACGCTGGCGCGGAGCCCGTCGCGCTACGGCAGCAAGCTGCGCCTGAAGGGCTTTCCCGTCAGCGACATGTTCGGCCAGGAGGCCACCGCGATCGTCTCCAACGAGGCTGCCGGGCTCGCCGAGGCGCGCAAGAAGCGCTCCTTCCGCGTCGCTGCCGATGCCGGGCGTGCGGGGCGCCATGGCGCGCGCGGAGGACCACGGCTACCAGCCGGCGCCGGGCCGCTTCCTGGCCTCGGCGCACATCGCCCAGGAGATGGCCTGGCTGCAGGCCGAGGTCGCCTGGGCGGTCGCCGACGGCGCGCCCGGCCTGGGCGTCGAGGGCGGCACCCTGCGCGATGGCGAGGTGCCGGTCGTGACCGTCAGGGTGACGGCGAGCAGCGTGGAGCATCTCGCTGCTCATCCCGGCCGGTGGACCCGCCGTTGCGCTGCCACGCGCTGGCCTATGTGCTGCGCGTGACAGGCGGAGCGACGGCGAGCCCGGTCGCGGTGGAGCTGGCGGCTCGTGAGGCAGGGGAGTGGCGCCCGGCCGCGACCTATCGAGATGCCCGGCGCCGGCACGTACCTGGGTCTGGTGGCCCTGGACAAGAAGCCGCGCACCATCGACGCGGTACGCGTCTCGCTCGACGGGGCGACCGAGGTGGCGATCTACGACCTGGCGCTGCTGACCTTCGGCTGAGCGCGGCTGCGGCCGCCGCTGGGCGTGGCGCCGCGGATGCGGCCCAGCGAGACCCAGGCCTCGGGGTCGTCGGCCAGCTCGGCGACGCGCGGGGGCAGCTGGCCGTCGCGCAGGTGCGCCAGGGTCGTGGTCTCGAGGATCTCGCGCAGTGCGGCCCGAACGGCGATCCAGACATCGGTCAGCGGTTCGGCCGCGCCGCGGTACTCCATGTTCTCCGGGCGATCACCGCGCACGTTGGCCAGCGGTCCGTCCACGGCGCGGATGACGTCGGCGAGGCTGATCTCCTCCGCCGGACGGGCCAGGGTGTAGCCGCCGTCGGGACCACGCTGGCTGCGCACGATGCCGGCGTGCTTGAGCTCGAGCAGGATGGTCTCGAGGAACTTGGCCGGGATGTCCTGGGCTTCCGCGATGCGGTCGGCCTTGACCGGGGCATCGGTCGCCGTCGCCAGCTCGGCAGCGGCGCGGGCGGCGTAGTCGGCCTTGGCTGAGACTCTCATGCAGCCCCATTGTCCCCTATTTCGGTAGGAATTGTGCGCGAGCCGTGACCCCATCGTCACACTGGCCGCTTGTCGGCCCGCGGACGCCTTGCTACGCTCGCGGAGCACGAAACCGACTCGACGCGTCGGAACTGTGGACGGAGGTCTCCAACAGGTGAAGCAGGAACGAAGTGCCCGACGACGGGAGCGCATCCTCGATGCCGCGTTCACCGTGTTCAGCCGGCGCGGCTACCGGCAGGCCGGCGTGGACGAGGTCGGTCGTCAGGCCGAGACCAGCAAGGGCGGCGTGTACTTCCACTTCCCGACCAAGGAGGCGCTGTTCCTGGAGCTGCTGCGCACGACCGCCGATCGACTGGTGGCCAAGGTCGAGCGCTCGATGACGGCCGTCGACGATCCCATCGAGCGCGCCGATGTCGCGCTTCAGACCGTGCTGGGCGTCTTCGCCGGCCACCGCACGATGGCGCGCCTCTTCCTCATCGATGCGGTGGGCGCGGGCACGGAGTTCCAGGCCGAGCTGCAACGGCTCCACGAGCGCTTCGGCGGCCTCATCACCGAGCAGCTCGACGCGGCCGTGGCCGATGGCATCATCGCGCCGCTCGACACGACCGTCGCGGGCATGGCCTGGTTCGGCGCGCTCAACGAGGTCGTCATGCGCTGGCTCATGGCCGATGACCCCGGCCACCTCGAGGACACGTACCCCACGCTGCGCGCCATCCTGCTGCGCAGCGTGGGCATCCCCGAGGACCGTATCGCGAGCCGCGCGACGACATGACCCTGACGCTTGACCGATCGCCGCGGTCTGTCGCGCGCAGGCTGGAGGCGGCCGCTCGCGGTCGCGCTGAGGGCACGCTGGTGTCGGTCAGCGTGCCGGTGACGTCACCCCAGCCGCTCGCGCTGCACGCCGCGGCCCTGCGCACGGGTGCGTCGCTCTGGCTGCAGCCGGCCAGCGGCTTCGCGCTCGTCGGCATCGGTGCCGCCTGGACGGCGCGAGCCGGCGTCGGCGCGGATCGCTTCGCGGTGGTCTCGCAGGCCTGGAGGGCACTGCTGGCGGAGGCCGCGCTCGAGGAGAGC
Source organism: uncultured Chloroflexia bacterium (assembly GCA_963712735.1). GTDB lineage: Bacteria > Chloroflexota > Limnocylindria > Limnocylindrales > CSP1-4 > JAFMJV01. The sequence continues at coordinate 855,323 of CAVQIZ010000007.1, forward strand.
CAGCGGCTGCCGCGCGGGGTCGGGCCTGTGCTGCTGGGGGGCTTCAGCTTCGACGCCCAGCCGCGTGCCTCGAGCGTGTGGCAGGGGTTCGAGCCGGCGTGCCTGGTCCTGCCGGCGCTGCTGCTGACGATGACCCACGACGGTGCCTGGTTGACGCTGTCGTGGCGCGTCGGCACCTCTCCCGCTCCGGCCGCGCTGCTGCGGACATGGGAGGAGCTGGCCGTGGCGGCCGAGTCGGGGACGCCGCTCGCGGACGACGCCACCCCAACCCCAGCCAGCCTGCGTGTCACGCGACATCGACCGGAGGCACCCGCCTGGCGCGACTCGGTGGCCCGACTTGCCGGCGCGGTCGGTCGCGGCCGTCTCGACAAGGCCGTCCTGGCCCGTCGTGTCGACCTGCGGGCGGAAGACGACATCGAGGTCCCGGTCGTCCTGCGGCGGCTTGCCGCGTCCGCGCCCGAGTCCACCGTCTTCGCCATCTCCCGTGCCGACCGTACCTTCGTGGGCGCCACGCCGGAGCGCCTGGTGAGCCTGCGAGGACGCGAGCTTCGCACCATGGCGATGGCAGGCTCGACGCGCCGCAGCGGGGATGTCGCGAGCGATGATGCGCTGGCGCTCGAGCTGATGCGCAGCGACAAGGAGCGCGAGGAGCACGCGGTGGTGGTGACGATGCTGCGCGAGTCGCTGGGCCCGCTGGTGGAGCGGCTCGACGTCGCGCCTCGTCCGGAGATCGTTCGGCTGCGCCATGTCCAGCACCTCGTGACGCCGGTCACGGGGCGGCTGCGGGGCGAGGCCACGGTGCTCGACCTTGTCGCCCGACTGCACCCGACGCCGGCGGTGGGTGGGACCCCGAGGGAGCTGGCGCTCGAGCTGATCGCCGAGGAGGAGCCCATCGAGCGCGGCTGGTACGCGGGCCCGCTGGGCTGGCTCGATCGCCACGGTGACGGCGAGTTCGTGGTCGCGCTGCGCTCGGGCGTGGTGCGCGGATGCGAAGCTTCGCTGTTCGCCGGCTGCGGCATCGTGGCCGACTCGGACCCTGAGCGTGAATGGGACGAATCCTCGACCAAGCTGCTGGCGCTGGGCTCTGCTCTGGGACGTATCGAGCCATGAGCGCGTACGAGACGCCCGCGGCGCCGCTGCGGGCGATCGCCGAGGAGCTGGCACGGGCGGGCGTGCGCGACGTCGTCATCTGCCCCGGCTCGCGTTCCACGCCGCTCGCGCTGGCGCTGGCGCAGAGTCCCGAGCTGCGCTGCTGGGTCCATCTCGACGAGCGAGCGGGCGCGTTCTTCGCGCTGGGTGCGGCGAAGGGCTCGCGGCGACCGGCGGCCATCCTGGCCACCTCCGGCACGGCCGTGGTGAACTTCGCCCCGGCCGTCACCGAGGCCCGCTACGGGCGTGTCCCACTGATCCTGCTCACGGCTGACCGGCCCCCGGAGCTGCGCGGTCGCGGGTCGCCCCAGACCATCGACCAGGTCGAGCTCTACGGGCGGCACGCCAAGTGGTACGGGGAGGTCCCTGTGCCCGAGCGAGGCGAACGCTCGGTCGCGGCGGCACGCGAGATGGTGGCGCAGGCGGCCGCCCGGGCCCTGGCTGCGCCGGCCGGCCCGGTGCAGCTGAACCTGCCCTTCCGTGAGCCACTGCTGCCAGCCGGCTCCCTGGCCGCGATGCCGGCCGGCGGCGAGGTCGCAACGCCGGCCCGGCTGCTGCCGCAGGCGGCAGACGTTGAGGCGGCCGCGGAGGCCTTCCGCGGTGCGCAGCGTGCCCTCATCGTCTGCGGCCCGCTCGACCGGCCTGGCTTCCCGGCAGCCGTGGCACGGCTGGCCGCGGCAGCCGGCGCGCCGGTGCTGGCTGATGGCCTGGCCAACCTGCGCACCGGGGCCCACGATCGCTCCCGCGTCGATCGTGCACCACGACGCCCTCCTGCGCAGCGCCATCGTCCGTGACTGGCCGGCACCCGACCTGGTCCTGCGCTTCGGCGCGAGGCCCACGTCGAAGGCGCTCGATCAGCTGCTCGACGCGTCCGGCATCCCTCAGCTGCTCGTCGATGACGGCGGCGGCTGGGAGCGGCCGCCCGAACCGACGCTGCTGGCGGCCGACCCGGTCAGCCTCGCCGAGCGCCTCGCCGAGGCACTGGAGCCGGGGCCGCGCGCGAGCGCCTACCTGGAGCGATGGCAGGCGGCCGATGCGGTCGCCGCTGCGGCCCTGCGGGCGTGGCGAGCGGGACGCGCCGAGCCGTTCGAGGGAGCCGTGTTCGAGGACCTCGCCGCGGCGCTCCCCGAGCCGGCCGTCCTGTTCGTCGGCAACAGCATGCCCGTCCGCGACCTCGACACCTTCCTGCCCGGCGCTGCCGCGGACCTGCGCGTTCTCGGCAATCGCGGCGCCAACGGCATCGACGGCCTGCTCTCGACCGCGCTGGGCGTGGCGGCGGCACAGGCGCTGCCGGTGCTGGCCGTGGTCGGCGACGTCAGCTTGCTGCACGACCTCACGGCACTCGGCGCGGCGCGGCGACTGCAGCTTTCCGCCACCTTCGTGCTGCTCAACAACGACGGCGGGGGCATCTTCTCCTTCCTGCCGCAGGCCGCGGCCGAGCTGCCGGAGGCTGGGCTCCCGGCGCACTACGAGACCCTGTTCGGGACGCCCCACGGCACGGACTTCGCGCCGCTGGTCCGCGCGCTCGGGGCCGAGCACGTGCACGTCGACGACGACGCCGGGCTGCGGGCCGCGGTGCGGGAGGGCATGAGCCGGCCCGGCGTGCGAGTGGTGGAGGTGCGCACCGATCGCCGCCGCAACGTCGAGCTTCACCGGGAGGCGCTGGCAGCGGTCGCAGGTGCGCTGGAGGGTGTCGCGTGAGCCTCAACGTGCGTTCCCTCGGCGAGGGACCCCCGGTCCTGCTGCTGCACGGGTTCACCGGCAGCGCCCGCACCTGGGACGAGCTCATCGACGCCTGGTCCAGCGACCATCACTGCATCGCGCCCGATCTGCTGGGACATGGCGGCTCGGAGGCGCCGGTCGATCCGGCGCACTACGCGCTCGAGCGGCAGGCGACGGAGCTGGCCGAGCTGTCGCGACTGCTCGACGCTCGCCCCGCCACGCTGGTGGGCTACTCGATGGGCGCGCGGCTGGCGCTGGTACTGGCGCTGGAGCACGCGGCCCTGGTGCAGCGTCTCATCCTCGAGAGCCCCTCGGCCGGCATCGCCGACGCAGGTGCACGCGCCGAGCGACGTGCCCGCGACGAGGCCCTCGCGCGTGACCTCGAGCAGGAGGGACTGGAGGCCTTCGTCGATCGCTGGGAGGCGCAGCCGCTGTTCGCCAGCCACGCATCGATGCCGCGCCATCGTCGTCAGCAGCTGCGAGCCGAGCGGTTGCGCCACGACCCCGCCGGGCTGGCGGCATCGCTGCGGGGCAGCGGCCAGGGCGCCATGCACCCGCTGCACGATCGTCTCGGGCACATCGATGTGCCCACGCTGGTCATCGCCGGAGAGCGTGATGCGCTGGGGCTCGAACGAGCCTCCGTCGTGGCCGCCGCCATCCCGGGCGCGCGCCTGGAGGTCGTTGCGGGCGCGGGCCACACGCCGCACCTGGAAGACCCGCAGGCATTCCTGCGTCTGGCCGACCCGTTCCTGCGTCTGGCCGACCCGTTCCGGCATCACCCGAGTCACTAGGAGGAGGACCACCGTGCCCATCGAATGGACCAGCGCCCGCGACTACGAGGACATCCGCTACGAGCACAGCGGCCATGGCATCGCCAAGATCACCATCGATCGCCCGCACGTACGCAATGCCTTTCGCCCCGAGACGGTGACCGAGCTCATCGACGCCTTCCGGCGCGTCCGCGACGACAGCTCCATCGGCGTGGTGCTCCTCACCGGTGCCGGCGACATGGCCTTCTGCTCCGGCGGCGACATGAACGTCAAGGGTGAGGGAGGCTACATCGCCGACGACGGCACGGCACGCCTGAACGTGCTGGACCTGCAGCGGCTCATCCGCTCGCTGCCCATCGTGGTCATCGCGCTGGTCAACGGCTACGCCATCGGCGGCGGCCACGTGCTGCACGTCATCTGCGACCTCAGCATCGCCAGCGACAACGCCGTGTTCGGCCAGACCGGGCCCAAGGTCGGCAGCTTCGACGGCGGCTACGGCGCCACGCTGCTGGCCCGCATCGTCGGCCACAAGAAGGCACGCGAGATGTGGTACCTGTGCCGCCAGTACAGTGCCCAGCAGGCGCTCGAGATGGGCCTCGTCAACACCGTCGTGCCGCTGGCGCAGCTGGAGGACGAAGGCGTCCAGTGGGCCGAGGAGATCCTGGCCAAGAGCCCCACCGCCATCCGCATGCTCAAGCGCTCCTTCAACGCCGACACCGATGGCCTCGCCGGTATCCAGGAACTGGCCGGAGATGCCACCATGCTCTTCTATCTCACCGAGGAGGCGCACGAGGGCAGCAGGGCCTTCCTCGAGAAGCGCGCACCCGACTTCAGCAAGTACCCTCGCCGACCCTGAGGAAGCGCATGACCATCGCCACCGCACCACCGTCGCGCGCCCGAGCCTGGCTGGCGGCCAGCCGCCCGGCGACGCTGCCGGCCGCGGTCGGCCCCGTGCTCGTCGGCCTCGGTGTGGCCATCGGCCTGGGCGTCTTCGAGCCGCTCCCGGCGCTGGCCACGCTGGCGGTGGCGCTGCTGCTGCAGGTCCTCTCCAACCTCGCCAACGACCTCTCGGACTTCCGCTCCGGTGCCGACGCCGATGATCGCCTGGGACCGCCGCGCGCGGCTGCCCAGGGCTGGCTGAGCGAGCGCGAGATGCTCATCGGCATCGGCGTGGTCGTCGGGCTGGCCGGGCTGGTGGGGCTCTATCTCGTGTGGCTGGGCGGCCTGGTCATCCTGCTGCTGGGCGTGGCCGCCGTGCTCAGTGCCCTGGCCTATACCGGCGGCCCGGTCCCGTACGGCTACCGCGGCCTGGGCGAGATCTTCGTCTTCATCTTCTTCGGGCTCGTGGCGGTGGCCGGCACGACGTACCTGCAGACGCAGACCTGGGAGCCGCTGGCGTTCATCGCAGCCGTGCCTGTCGGAGCGCTCGTCACGGCCATCCTCGTGGTCAACAACCTTCGCGACATCGAGCCCGACCGCCGCGCCGGAAAGCTCACGCTGGCGGCACGCAGAGGGCCCCGCTTCGCCATGCAGGAGTACGACACCCTGCTCATCTTCGCCTACGCCACGCCAGTCGGCCTCGTGCTCGCCGGTGACGTCTCGCCGGCGGTGCTGCTGCCGCTGGCGAGCGTACCGCTGGCCTTCGCGCTGCGCCGCGTCATCCGCGCCGGCGGCGACCCGCGACGGCTCAACCCCGTGCTGCGAGAGACCGCGCGGCTATCGCTCATCTTCGCGCTGCTGTTCGCCGTCGGCCTTGCCGTCCCGGGGATCGGCTGATGCGCATCGAGCGGGTGCACGTCGACACCGTCAGCGTCCCGTTCAGGGAGCCGGTCGTGAGCGGCAGCCGAACCTTCGAGCAGCGTCGCGCCGGCATCCTCACGCTTCGTACCGGGGAGGGCGAGGAGGGGCGAGGAGAGTTCAGCGTGCCCGAGCCCGCAGACCTGGGCGAAGACGCCTCGCCGCGGCTGGTGGAGAGGCTGGAAGGCATCCACCTGGGCGATCCGGTGGCGGTCGAGGGCGCGCTGCGCGACATCGACGCCTGGCCCTTCGTCGGGCGCGCCGCTCGTGCCGCGACCGAGTCCGCGCTCGTCGAACTGCTGGCGCGGCTCTCGGGCCGCTCGGTGGCCGCGTTCCTGGGTCCCATGCCTGCGACGGATGTGCCCGTCAACGCCATGCTCGGCATGGCGTCGCCCGAGGCCACCGCCGCGGCTGCGGTCAGGATGGTCGAAGCGGGGTTCGGCTGCCTCAAGCTCAAGGCCGGGGACGAGCCGGTGGACGCCGTGGCGGCGCGCGTCGGCGCCGTGCGTGCTGCCGTCGGCCCTCACGTGAGCCTGCGCGTCGACTTCAACGGCACGCTGGGGGTGAAAGCGGCGGAGGCCATGCTGGAGGGCCTCGCCGGATTCGACCTCGAGTACGTCGAGCAGCCCATCGCTGCTTCCGCCGGCTGGGAGGCCCTGGCGCACCTGCGCTGGACCGGTGCGGTGCCCATCGCGGCCGACGAATCGGTCCGCGACGTGGGCACGGCACGTGCGCTCCTCGATGCCGGTGCCGCGGATGCGCTGGTGGTCAAGCCGGCGCGCGTGGGGGGCCTCCGCCAGGCCGGCGCCATCGTCGAGCTGGCCACCGCGTCGGCGGTGACGGTGACGGTGTCCACGCTCTTCGAGACCGGCATCGGCCTCGCCGGTGCCGCGCAACTCGCTGCTGTCGTACCCGGGCCCGGGGCGCACGGGCTGGCCACGGCCGACCTCCTGGTGTCCGACCTGCTGCGTGCCCCGCTGGCCATCGCGGGCGGCCGCATGACGCTTCCGGCCGGGCCCGGCCTGGGGGTGGAGCTCGACGGCGCCGCGGTCGATCGCTTCCGCGTCACATGACTCGGCTCGCACCGGACCCGCTGGTGATGCGTGCCGCCCGCCGCCCGCAGGAGCCGGCGGTCCGCAGCCGCACGGTGGCATGGACGCGCGCGCAACTGCTGGACGCGTGCGACGGCCTGGCCCTGTCCCTCGCCAGCGAGGGCGTCGGGGAGGGCAGCCGGGTCGCTGCGCTGCTGGCCGACGACCTGCCGGCGATCGTGCTCATCGAGGCGCTCCGCCGGCTGGGTGCGGTCTTCGTGCCGCTCAACCGCCGCGCCGCGGCACCCGAGCTGCAGCGACAGCTCGGACAGGTTCAGGCCGAGGTGCTCATCCACGACGAGGACCGCGCCGGACTTGCCAGTGCTGTCGCTCGTGGCGGCCCTGCGCTCCATCGCGTGGAGGCGTTGCTGGCTGCGGCCCCCTGTGCCGTACCGCTGGGGCTGCGCGATGAGGTCGACCTCGATGCGACCGCCGCCATCGTCTTCACCTCCGGCACCGGCGGCCGGCCGAAGGGCGCGATGCTGACGCACGGCAACCTCGGCGCCAGCGCCCATGCCTGGTCGGCCGTGTTGCGCCCGCGACGCGACGATCGCTGGCTGGCCTGCCTGCCGCTCTTCCACGTGGCCGGGCTGGCCATCGCCACGCGCGCGTCGCGCTGGGGCGTGGAGCTGGAGATCGAGCCTGGGTTCGACGGGACCGCGGTCAGCGCGGCCATCGACGCCGGCGTCAGCCACCTCTCGCTCGTGCCGCTGCAGCTCAGGATGCTGCTCGAAGCACGCGGTCAGCGTGTGGTGCCGTCCTCGCTGCGGGCGATCCTGCTCGGTGGCGGCCCCATCCCGGTCGAGCTGCTCGAGCGTGCTCGCGCAGCCGGCTACCCGGTGCTGACCACCTACGGCATGACCGAGACCGGCTCCGGCGTCGCGGTAGGCGGGGCTGACGCGGCGACCCGAACGGATTCCACCGCGCTGCGGGCGCTGCCGGGCGTGAGCCTGCGCATCGAACCCGCTTCCTCGAGCCGACGGCAGCGGCGAGGTGCTGGTCCGCGGTGAGATGGTGTTCGCCGGCTACGTCGAGGAGCCGGCAGCGACAGCGCGAGCCCTGCAGGACGGCTGGCTTCACAGTGGCGACGTCGGCACGCTCGACGCTGACGGCCTGCTGCGCATCGTCGACCGGCGTGACGATCTCATCATCTCCGGCGGCGAGAACATCGCGCCCGCGGAGGTCGAGGTGGTGCTGCTCGCCCACCCCGACGTGGCCGAGGCGGCGGTCGTGGGCCTGCCGCACGACCGCTGGGGTGCGGTACCCATCGCTGCCATCGTGCCCGCGTTCGAGCTCGGCGCCCAGCGACGAGGAGTTGCTGGCGTACTGCCGCGGGTCGCCTGGCAGCCTTCAAGGTCCCTGCGCGCATCGTGCGACTGGAGGCCTTGCCGCGCACGGACTCGGGCAAGGTGCAGCGGCACCTGCTGCGCGAGCGACTCACCGGAGGAACGTCGTGACCGCCATCCACTACCAGCGCCAGGGCGATGGTCCACCGTTGCTGCTGCTCCACGCCACGCTCTCCTCGTCGCGGCAGCTGCGCTCGCTGGCGTCCCTGCTGTCGCGCCGCTTCAGCGTCCTGAGCGTCGACCGCCGCGGGAGCGGTCAGAGCGCCGGCGCAGGGCCGGCCAGTCCCATCGACGTGGCCACCCACGTGGCTGACCTGGTCGCGCTGTGCGAGGCGGAGGAGATCGGCCCACTCGTCGTGGTCGGTCACAGCTACGGCGGCTGCCTGGCGCTCGAGCTGGCAGCCCGGCAGCCGCAGCTGGTGCGGGCCGTCTTCGCCTACGAGCCACCCTACGCGCCGCTGGCGCCGGCACCTGCGCGGTCGCACATGGAGCAGGTGGGTCGTCGCACGCTGGAGGCCAACGCCAGCGAGGGCCCGGCAGCAGCAGCGCTGGCGTTCATGGCGGGCGTCAGCGGGCCAGAGGCGGTGGCTGCCCTCAGCCCCGCGGCGCGGGAGCGTGCCGGGAGCGCCGGGCAGGGAGCCGTCGCGGATGCCACCCTGTTGGGCATGGACCCCGACAGACTGGCCGCCATCGAGTGCCCCACCCGCATCGCCAGCGGCGCCGGCAGCGACCCGCTCTACGCGCAGATCGCCGACGCCCTCGTTGCCCGCATCGCCGGCGCCAGCCACGTCCGCCTGGCCGACGTGGACCACATGGCGCCCATCCTGGCACCGGACGTCATCGCCGTCAGCGGTGGCGGAGTTCGCGACCGGGGTCGCGCCAGCGTGAGCCAGGGCAACAGCGCACCGCCGCAGCGGGTGGAGGAGATGTTCGACCGCATCTCCGGCGTCTACGACGGCATGAACCTCGCCATCAGCGGCTTCCAGGAACCGCGCTGGCGGCGTGCGCTCGTGCGTGCCAGCGGCATCGGCCCCGGTGACCGGGCGCTCGATGTCGCCTGCGGCACGGGCAAGGTCACGGCCGACCTGTACCGCGCCGCGCAGCCCGGCGGCCGCGCCCTCGGCATCGACTTCTCGGCGGGCATGATCGGCATCGCCGCGGAGCGCGCCGCGGCTGATGCTGACGGGCTCAGCTTCCAGCAGGGCGACGCCCTCGACCTGCCGGTCGATGACGATGCCTTCGATGCGGCCACCATCGCCTTCGGCATGCGCAACCTCGCCGACTACCGGCTGGGCTTCGCCGAGATGGCGCGGGCCGTCCGCCCCGGTGGCCGCGTCGCCTGCCTGGAGATCACCCGGCCCAGCAGCCGGCTGGGACGGCTCGTGGCCGGCTGGTTCGACCACATCGTGCCCCTCATCGGCCGGCTCATCGGGCAGGGTGATGCCTACGCCTACCTGGTGCAGTCGACGAAGGACTATCCCGACCCCAACCGCATCGCGCAGATCATGCGCGAGGCCGGCCTGGTCGACATCGACTGGCGCCCCATGTCCGGAGGCATCGTGGTGCTGCACGTCGGCACCGTGCCGGAGGCGGACCCGGGCGCTGCCCGCTAGCTGGCCGAGGCGCGGCTCGGTGGCTGTGGTGCGACCTCCGTCCTGAGCTCGGCCAGCTCAGCCGAGAGGCGGTCGGCCAGCTCCTCCGTGGCGCTATCGGCCCCGCCTGCAAGGAGGTTCTGCAGCTCGCAGGGGTCACCCGGGTCGCCCTCGGCCCATTCGTAGCACAGGCCGCCGCTGATGTCGTACAGCTCGCGGAAGCCGTCCCGGTTCTCGATGTAGTGCCAGCGGCCATCCGGATGGTCCGCCGTGGTGCGGATGGACCACCAGACGGGCCGGTCGCCGCCCGAGGGGACCGCGTGCAGCAGGGCTTGCCGCACCGTCGGCAGTGGCTCGTCGGTCAGCAGCGCGGCGAAGCTGAGCCCGTCCGCGGTGGCCTGGCCGTTGGGGAACGGACCCATCGTGCAGCCCGCCAGGTCACACAAGGTGGGCGCGATGTCGATCATGGAGAGCGTGGTGTCGTCGGTGCGTGGCTGCACGCCTCTCGCCGCCGGCCAGGCGACGTAGGCGGGCATGGCCGTGGCATAGGGCGAGACCTTGGCCACCCGCCGATGCTCGCCCCAGGTCATGCCGTTGTCGGCGATGAACATGAAGACAGTGTCGTCGAGCCGGCCCTCGGCCTCGAGCGCGTCCCCCACGCGGCCGATGATCTCGTCCACCGCCAGCAGCGACTCGCAGTGCGCCGTCAGGTCGAAGCCGCCGTCGTCGAGCGGCTCGAGCGCCTGGATGTAGGCCGGCTTGTCCGAGACGTCGGCCTCGTCGTAGTTGGGCGGTGCCCACGGCTCGATGTCGGCGCAGCGCGGGTCGCCCTCGTGGCGCGGGGCAGGCAGGTTGGGCTCGTGCGGCGTGAAGGGCGCGATGAGCGCGAAGAGCGGCTGGTCGTCGGGCGCCTGGCGGATGCGCTCGACGGCGATGTCCGCGATGACGTCGGTGGAGTAGTCCTCCGGCGCCGTCTTGTGTTGGGTGATGGTGCCGTCGCGGTCGCGCATCTGGTAGTAGAAGTACTTGCCCTGGTTCGAGTTGATGACATCGAACGCCGACCAGCCCGGCGGATCGTACTTGCGTGGGCTGAAGTTGCGATAGCCGTTGAGGTACTTGCCCACGTAGGCGGTGTGATAGCCGGCGTCGGCCAGCTCGGTGGCGACGGTCACCGAGACGTCCAGCTGCTCTCCGTTGTTGCTGTTGCCACCGCTGTTGTGGGCGTGCTGCCCGGTGAGCAGGTTGGCACGGGACGGGCCGCACAGCGGGACCTCGCCGTGGAAGTCCGTGAAGCGCACTCCGCGAGAGACGATGAGCTCATCGAGGTTGGGCATGTAGGAAGCCGACCAGAGGCGCCCGTCATGGGGATCGGCATCGTCGATCATGATCATGACGATGTCGGGTCGCGGTGCCTCCGCAGGGGCTGGCGCATCCGCGGCGAGGGCACCCACGGCGGTCGAGCCCAGCAGCACGGAGGCGAGCGCCACGGGTCCGGCACAGCGCGCGAGACGGTTCACGCGAGCAAGAGTAGCGCGTCATCGGGGAGTCCCTCGATCGCCGACCGCCAGTGGGCCGTTTCGGGTCTACCATCGGGAGGTGTCCACCACACCCGTGTCCCCGCTTATCCATGCCCGCGGGCTGACCAAGCGCTTCGGCGATTTCATCGCTGTCGACGCCATCGATTTCGACGTGCCGTCCGGCCAGGCCTTCGGCTTCCTGGGTCCCAACGGAGCGGGCAAGACCAGCACCATGCGCATGGTCGCCTGCATCTCGCCGGTGAGCGCGGGCACGCTGCGCGTCCTCGACATGGACCCCGCCAGCGACGGCTCGGCCATCCGCAGCCGGCTGGGCGTGGTGCCACAGGCTGACACCCTCGACATGGAGCTGACGGTCCGTGAGAACCTCATCATCTACGGTCGCTACTTCGACCTGCCCTACGCGGAGTGTCGCCGCCGTGCCGACGAGCTGCTCGACTTCGTGCAGCTGACCGAGAAGGCCGACTCGCAGGTGGAGCCGCTCTCGGGCGGCATGAAGCGGCGGCTGACCATCGCGCGCGCGCTCATCAACGAGCCGGCGGTGCTGCTGCTCGATGAGCCCACCACCGGTCTCGACCCGCAGGCCCGGCACCTCGTGTGGGAGCGTCTCTACCGGCTGAAGCGGCAGGGCGTCACGCTCATCCTCACCACCCATTACATGGACGAGGCCGAGCAGCTGTGCGACCGGCTGGTGGTGATGGACAACGCACGCATCGTGGCCGAGGGATCACCCTCGAGCTGATCGAGCGCTACAGCAACCGCGAGGTGCTCGAGCTGCGCTTCGGCGACGGAGAACGGCCCGTGCTCGAGGGGCGGTTCCAGCAGCTCGTCGAACGCGTGGAACAGCTGCCTGACCGCACGCTCCTGTACACCGACGATGGCGAAGCGGCGGCGGAGGCGCTCTACGCTGACGGCATCCGGCCCATCAGCCAGCTCGTGCGCCGGTCGTCGCTGGAGGACGTCTTCCTGCGCCTGACCGGCCGGAGGCTCATCGAGTGAACGCGCGCCCGGCACTGCGAGGCGTGCTGCGGGTGGTAGAGCATCACGTCCTGGTCTACCGCCGCACCTGGCACGGAACGGTCTTCTCGACCTTCCTCAACCCGGTCCTCTACCTCGCAGCGCTGGGCGTCGGCCTGGGGGCCTTCGTGGACGACGCCAACCCTGCCGGTATCGAGGGCGTCTCGTACGTCATGTTCCTGGCGCCCGGCATCCTCGTGGCCACTGCCATGAACACCGCCACCGGCGAGTCGACGTACCCGGTGATGGCCGGCATCCGCTGGCTCAAGACGTACGTGGCCATGATCCTCTCGCCGCTCGACACGCGCCACGTCGCGACCGGGCAGCTGGTGTGGGTGGGCCTGCGGCTCGTGGTGGGTGCCGCCGTCTTCCTGGCCGTGATGGTGGCGTTCGATGCGACCGATGTGCCACACGCGGTCGCCATGCTGCCGGTCGCGGTGCTGACCGGCCTGGCCTTCGCGGCACCCATCCAGGCCTTCTCGGCGGCGCAGACCAGTGACGCCCCATTCGCCACGCTCTTCCGCTTCGTCATCATGCCCATGTTCATCTTCAGCGGCACCTTCTTCCCCATCAGCCAGCTGCCGGAGGTGCTGCAGCTGGTGGCGGTGCTGACGCCCTTGTGGCACGGCGTATCGCTGGCCCGCGGCATCGCCCTCGACGTGCTCGATCCGGCGGTGGCGCTCATCAACGTCAGCTACCTCCTGGCGCTGGTGGTGGCGGGCCTGCTGGCCTCGTTCGTGACCTTCCAGCGACGACTGGCGGAGTAGGGCGTGTTCATCACCACCCGCTTCTTCCCCACGCGCCCACTGGGGAGCTCGCGTGCCCACAAGGTGCTGGAGCGCGACGTCCTCGTCTACCGGCGCAACTGGACCATCATCGTCACCGGCTTCTTCGAGCCCATCTTCTACCTGCTCGGCATCGGCTTCGGACTGGGCACGCTGGTGGGGGACGTGGGCGACATCCCCTACGCCGCCTTCGTGGCGCCCGGGCTGATGGCCACCGCTGCCATGAACGGTGCGCTCTTCGAGGCCACCTTCAACCTCTTCTTCAAGCTCAAGTACGCCAAGACCTTCGACGCCATCCTGGCGACACCGCTGGGCCCCTCGGACATCGCCATCGGCGAGGTCAGCTGGGCGTTGACGCGCGGACTGCTCTACGCCATCGCCTTCCTCGTCGTCATGCTGCTGCTGGGCCTGGTGCTGTCACCGCTGGGCATCCTGATGATTCCCGGCGCGCTGCTCATCGGCCTCGCGGCGGCATCGGTCGGCATGGCCGCCACCACCTGGATGCGCAAGTGGCAGGACTTCGATGTGGTCACAGTGGTGACCATGCCGATGTTCTTGTTCAGCGGCACGTTCTTTCCCATCTCGGTCTATCCCGACTGGCTGGAGACCATCGTGGAGCTGACGCCGCTGTACCGCGGCGTGCACATGCTGCGCAGCTTCTCGACCGGCGAGGTGGGGCCGACGGTCCTGCTGGACATCGCCTACCTCGGCGTCATGGGCGTCGTCGGCGTGGCCATCACCGCCCGTCGCTTGCGCGGCCTGTTGCTCAAGTGACAGACCGAGGCGCCGCTCGCGATCGCTCGCGGAACGGCGCCTGCATCGCGACGGACTGGTCTGGGGCCCATCGGTCGGTCTGGGTGACCTGGCGGCGGTCACCCTGGGAGGAGGAAACGGTATGAGTGTCGGAAGGGCCGCCCGAGCAGCCACCGATACGTAGACGTTCTACGTACTACCTACGTAGATTACGCCACTTGCTACGTACGTGTCAAGTCCCTTGTCACCTTGCGTCCGAGGTGCGCGGACGCACGCCGAAGAGGCGCTGCTCCGGGCCGTGCTGTCCCCAGTCGATGCGGCTGACCCCGCCGAAGCGGGCGTACGCCGCGAGCGCCTCCCTCATGGCGGCCACGAACGCAGCCTCGCGACGTGGCACGAAGCCGTCCTGCCACCAGATGCCGAGGATGCGGATGGAGCCTGAGCCGCGGTCGATGCGCGGCTCGATGCGGCCCACCATCCGGTCGCCCCAGAGCAGCGGCAGCACGTAGTAGCCCCAGCGGCGCTTCGTGCTGGGGCACGTAGACCTCCCAGACGTAGTCGAACTCGAACAGGCTGCGCAACAGGTCGCGGTCCCAGGCGAGCGGGTCGAGCGGGGCCAGGAAGACGGCGCTGGCGTCCTCGAGCGGCCTGCCGGCAGCGTCGTCGTCGATGGCGCGACGAAGCTGGGGCAGCTCGTCGCCGAGCACGTAGCGGGCGCCGCGTACGCCTTCGACGACGACCGGCGCGATCGCGCCCGCCGCGACGAGGTCCGCGCGCAGCTCGGCACGGGTGATGGTGCCGGGAGGATCCGATGGCTTGCGCCGCGCCGGCCCGATGCCGTACCACAGCTCCGAGCCGCCGCCCTCGCCCAGCAGGCCGTGGGCGCGGTAGCGCGACAGCAGCTTGTGGCGGCGCTGCTCCACGGGGTCGGGCCGGACGTCCAGCAGGGCCGCCGGAAACAGGCGCTCGGTCAGGTCGAAGTAGCGGCGGTTGCCCTCCCGGCGAGCGAGGCTGATGATGCCGGCCTCGCTGAGCGCCTCCAGGATGGCGCGGACCTCCGTGGTGGGGCCCCAGTACCAGTCCACCGTGGCCCGGCGCTCGAAGTCCCGGCTCGACAGCGGCCCTTCCGCGCGGATGCGCGTCGAGCACGTGCTCCATCGCCGCGCGGTGGCGCACGAAGGCCTCGTCCTGGTGCAACGCCAGGAAGCGGTCCCAGCTCTGGCGGTGCCAGGGCAGCTCGCTGGTCGGCAGCAGGCTGAGCATCTTGTTGTACGTCTCGAAGAGCTCACGTCGCTCGTACAGCAGCTCGTTCGTCCAGGCGGGAGCGTAGTCACGAACGCGGGCGTGCAGCACGAGGTCGTGATTGCGTCCGGCGACCGCGAGGGGGTCGAACTGGATGGAACCCAGCCGCGCGAAGACAGCACGGACACCGTCGAGCCCGGCAGCCTGTGCCCGCGCCGGGGCGAGCAGGTGGCGCTGCACGAGGAAGCGGCGGGCGGCTGCGGCCGAGACCGCGATGGGCTGCATGGAGAGCCGAGGATACGTGGCCTCGACCGCGGTGGCAGGGCCCTTGGGCGGTCCTTCCCTATACTCCGCTTTCGAATGGCCACGACCCGCGACTACTACGAGATCCTGGGGCTTGAGCGCGGCGCCAGCGACGACGAGATCAAGCGCTCGTTCCGAAAGCTGGCCCAGCAATGGCACCCGGACGTCAACGTCGACCCTGACGCGGACGCGCGCTTCAAGGAGATCAACGAGGCCTATCAGGTCCTCAGCGACCCGGGTCGGCGGCAGCAGTACGACATGTTCGGACGCGCCGGGGTGGGCGGCACCGGCGCCGGTGCGGAGGGCTACGGCCCCTTCGGTGGCTTCCAGGGCTTCGGTGACATCTTCGATGCCTTCTTCGGGGGTGCCGCCGCCGGGGGCGGTGCCCGCCGGACGCGCCGGCCTGCCGGGGCGGACCTGCGCTACGACCTGCAGCTGACGTTCGACGAGGCCATCAGCGGCACGGAGAAGGAGCTCAGCTTCACCTCGCTCGATACCTGCGAGACGTGTGCCGGCAGCGGCGCCGAGGAGGGCTCCGAGCCGGTGACCTGTCCGCGCTGCGACGGCAGCGGCGAGATCCGCGAGGTGCGCAACACGCTGCTGGGCCAGATGGTCAACGTGACGCCCTGCGGACGCTGCCGAGGAGCCGGCCAGGTCGTGGACAAGCCCTGTCCCGAGCTGTCACGGCGACGGTCGCGCCGAACGCAAGCGCACCCTGCGCGTCACCATCCCACCCGGCATCGATGACGGTCACCAGATCCGCCTCACGGGGGAGGGGGAAGCGGCGCCTCGTGGCGGCACGCCGGGCAACCTCTATGTCGTCACCCACGTCGAGGAGCACCCGGTCCTGAAGCGTGATGGCACCGAGCTCTACCAGGAGCTCAAGCTGTCGATGACACAGGCAGCACTGGGTGCCGATATCCCCATCCTGACGCCCGACGGCGAGGAGCTGCTGGAGATCAAGCCGGGGACGCAGCCGGGGACCGAGATCCGCCGCCGCGGCAAGGGCGTACCGCACCTGCGGCGGCCCGGAGCGCGCGGCGACATGCACGTGCTCATCGACATCGAGGTGCCGACGCGCCTGAGCGAGCGCCAGCGGGAGCTGCTGGAGGAGCTGGCGGCGGAGTCGGGCGAGATCAGCTCGGACGGCGAGACCACGCTCGCCGACGGCCCCCGTACCCGCCGCGGGAAGCGTTCGCTGGGCGACCGCATCAAGGACGCCATCAGCTGAGCATGCAGCAAGCGGGTCCGCGCGCCACGGAGAACGACGAGGGCACCTCTGCCGCCGGCACCTGGCTGGAGCTGACCGTCGTGGCTGACCCCGAGGCCGTCGAGGTCGTGAGCGAGATCCTCTCGCGCGACGCCGCGGGCGGGGTCTCCGTCGAGCAGCCCTTCGTGGCCGAGCAGGACGGCCTCGCGGTCTCGGCCATCGAGGGTGCCCCGGTGACCATCCGGGCCTACCTGCCGGCCATCGACCGGACGGCCGCCGACGTGGCCATCGAAGCGGCCCGGGCACGCCTGGGGCATCTGACCGCGTTCGACCTGCGGCCCATCGGCGAGCTGCAGGTGCGCGAGGTGCACGAGGAGGACTGGGCCAGCGCCTGGAAGGACTACTTCCCGGTCATGCGCCCGGGGCGCCGCATCGTCATCAAGCCCACGTGGCGCGACTACCAGCCAGAGCCGGACGACGTCATCATCGCGCTCGACCCCGGCATGGCCTTCGGTACCGGCCTGCACCCGACGACGCGCCTGTGCCTGCTGGGGCTGGAGCGCTGGGCGGACGAGGGCCTCGTCGCCGGCGCGGCTACGCTGGACGTCGGATGTGGTTCGGGCATCCTGGCCATCGGCGCCGCCCTGCTGGGAGCGGCCACCGTCCGTGCCGTCGACACCGACCCCATCGCCATCGAGGCCACGCGCCGAGAACGCCGCCCGCAACGACGTGGCCATCGAAGCCCTCCAGGGCAGCGTGCAGCCCGCTGCCGGGCCCTTCGACCTCGTCTTCGCCAACCTCGTGGCCAGCCTCCTGGTGCAGCTGGCCGGGGACCTCGCGGCCGTCGTGCGGCCAGGCGACGGAACCGCCGGCAGCGGCGGCCGACTGCTTGCGTCGGGCATCTTCATCGAACGTGAGCCAGAGGTGCGCCGCGCCTTCGCCGGCGCCGGTCTGCGGGTCGTGCGGCGCGAGCAGGAGACCGACTGGGTGGCGCTGGACCTGGAGCGCTCGGCGACGTGATCCCGGGCGAGCTCTTCCCGCTGTTGCTCACGACGCATGTGATCCTGGCCATTTCGCTGTTCGTCCCGGCGTTCGCGCTGCCCTTCACCATGCGCACCCGCGGCACCGATGGCGATCCAGTCGTGGGCGCACAGTCCGGTCGTGTCGTGCGCGGGCTGGTGTGGCTGGAGGCCCACGGCACCGTCATCATCGGGGCCGGGGTGGCCATCACCGGCATCGGCATGCTGCTCATCCTGGGGGCCGCCTTCCTGCAGCAACCGTGGCTGCTGCTGGCGCTGTCCATCTACGCCACCATCCTGTTCGTCTCGTTCTTCGTCCAGCGGCCCGGCGTGCGCCGGCTGCTCGGGCTGCGAGAGGCGGCGACCGAGGAGGAGAAGGAGCGCTGGCGCGTGCGAGCGCGACGTCAGCGCTACATCAGCTATGTCATGGCCGGCGCCATCGGCGTCATCGGCTGGCTCATGATGAGCAAGCCCACGTTCTGACCGGGAAGGAGACGCGCCAGTGACCGACGAGACCTGTCTGTTCTGCAAGATCATCGCGGGCGAGATCCCGTCCGACACGGTCCACGAGGATGAGGTGGTCGTGGCCTTCAACGACATCAACCCGGTGGCACCGGTGCATCAGCTGATCGTGCCGCGGCGGCACGTCGAGTCGGCTGCCGACCTGACCGTGGACGACGCCCCCATGCTGGGGCAGCTCTTCGACGTCGCCGCGCGACTGGCCGCCGCGGCCGGTCTGCCCGACTCGGGCTACCGCCTCGTCAGCAACGTCGGCGCCGACGGCGGTCAGTCGGTGCCACACCTGCATGTCCACCTCATCGGCGGCCGGCGCATGGCGTGGCCACCAGGGTGACCCGCTGGCGAGGCCTCGTCGGGACCTGGATGGTCGCGCTGCTGGTGCTGGCGGCTGCGCCAGCACGGGCCGGCCCACGGTCCAGGCGGACGAGGTGCCGCTGCCCACGCCGCTGCGCTCGTTCAGTGCCACGATGGCGGGGACGGTGAGCCAGCTGCAGGCCGCCGTGGCGGTCGTCGGCAGCCGGCTCGGCACCGCGCAGCGGTGCCTATCGCCCGTCCGAGCCGGAGTCGTTGCTGCAGGTGCCGCGCGTCGTGCTGCGCGCCGACCTGGCGGACAGCGACGATGGCTTCGTCGTGGTCTACGAGGTCGCGGATGGCTCGGCTCGGCAGCGTGCCGAGGAGCTGGCCGACTACCTCGCCTCGGGCTTCGGGCAGACCAACTACCCGGCCGACACGCAGTTCTCCGTCGGCCTGCTGGACGACAGCGTCATCTTCACCAGCTGGTCGAGCCGGCGCTCCGACGACCCCGCTCGCGCCGAAGCGGTCTTCGACGCCATCGCCGCCGTCGGCGAGTCCATCGAGGTCAACAAGTAGGACCAGCTCCGCGCCCGAGGCAACAGCGTACTGCTGCCGCGTCCTCAGCCGCTTCCTCCGACCTCGCGAACCTGCAGCGCGACATCGTCGCCGGCCCACGCGCGTACCTCGTTGCGACGGATCTTCAGCGTGTGCGTGCGCGGGAAGTCGCGCTCCGGCCACAGGCGCCAGCCGGCGATGCGCTGGTGCGCCGAGAGGTCGGCGTTGGTGGCCCTGACCCTGCGCCTCGATGTCGGCGCGCAGCCCCTCGTCGACCTCGCGATCGTTCTCCGCCTGTTGCTCGGCTCGCAGGATCGGCACCGATCCCGGCGGCAGCACGACGGCCTCGATGCGCCCGGGCTCCGTTTCCACCACCACCGCCTGGTTGAGGCCATGGTCGGCCAGGGCCGCCTCGATGTCCTCGGGGAAGACGTTGAGCCCGTTGGGCAGCACGATGACGTTGCGCAGCCGGCCGGACAGCTTGAGGTCTCCCGCGTTCGGTGAAGTGGCCGGTGTCACCGGTCTTGTACCAGCCATCAGGCGTGCGCGATGCGCGCGTGTTCTCCTCGTCACGCCAGTAGCCGGCCGAGACGGTCGGACCCTTGACCTGGATCTCGCCCGAGTCGGGGTCGATGCGCACATCGGTGCCCTCGTGGACCCGGCCGACGAGGCCCTTGGGGTGATGCCACTCGTCGTTGGCCGTGGCGAAGCCGCACTCGGTCGAGCCGTACCCCTGCAGCACCACGATGCCGATGTCCTCCCAGGCCTCCTGCAGCTCCGGGGGCAGGTAGGCGCCGGCCGAGACGACCAGCTCCAGCGAGCCACCCAGCTGGGCGTGGAGCGAGCGGAAGATGACCCTGACGCAGGCGATACGGCAGGTGCCGCGCGACGCGCCGCGCGCGCTCGACCAGCCCCTCGCGACCCTGTGCCCTGACCTCGCGCATGATGCCGCTCCAGAAGAGCTCCAGCACCTGCGGGGTCATCACCATGGCGGTGGCCGGCAGTTCGCGCATGGCCTCGAAGATGACGCGCGGGTTGCGCGAGCGGACGTAGACCACCTCCGCGCCCATCATCGTGCCGAAGAAGAGCGTCGAGACCTGCTCCAGCAGGTGCGACAGGGGCAGGATCGACACGGCGCGCAGGTGGCGTCCGTCGAGCAGGTTGCTGAACATGCCCATCGACTCGAGGAAGTTGCCGTGCGTCAGCAGCACGCCCTTGGGTGCCGCCGTGGTGCCGGAGGTGAAGTGGACCTCGAAGAGCGTGCTGCGGTCCGGCTGCGGCCAGGCTCGCACCTGCGCCTCCCAGTCGCGCGGCCAGTCGTCCGTCCGGCTCCGCTGTCAGCTCCTCCAGCTCAGGATGTCCATGTCGTCGAGACCGACCTCCGCCGGGTCCGGCGCATCGAAGCCGTCGTCCACGGCCAGCCAGCGCGTGTCCGCCACCGCGGCGATGCGCTCGACCACGTCCGCCTTCATGCGCAGGTCGACGGGCACCACCACGATGCCTGCGCGCATGGCGCCCCAGTAGACCGCAGGCAGGTGCGGTGTCGATGGCGACCACGTCAGCAGCCGGTCGCCCGCCTGCAGCCCTGTGGCGCGCAGCCGCCAGGCCGCGTGCAGGGAGCGCCGCTGCATCTCCTGCGCCGGACCAGGTCATGGCCACGCCGGAGTCGAGCCGCAGGGTGTACATGTGGCGGCCGGCCGGCCAGCGCGCCGCGGCATCGTCGAGGATCTCGACGAGCGAGTCGAAGTCGGACGCGTGGGGGAACGTGACCATGGCCGGCAGTGTAGTGGGCCGCGGTGGCGGAGGGGAACTGACGGACGGCCCCCGAAGCCCGTGGGCGCTGGCCTATGCCTCTTCGACGCCGGGCGCCGTGCCCACGGTGCGCAGGCGGAACACGAGGGCCACCGCCGACACGGCGACCTTGGCCGCCGAGGCCCGTCGGCGAAACCCAGCGGCAGGGCCACCACGCCGTGGTCGTCGAGCAGCAGGTTCACGGTCAGCACCGTGACCAGCAGGCCCACCACGGAGGCGGTGACGGGCAGGATGGTGTTGTTGGTGGAGTAGAGCGCCCGGCTCAGCAGGTGCGTCATCGCCTCCAGCGGCACCGAGAGCGCGAAGGCGCCGAGCAGCATCGTGGTCAGCTCCACGTCCTCGGCGTCGAAGGCCTCACCGCCCAGGAACAGCTCCACGGCGAAGCCGCCCACCAGCCACAGCCCGATTGCCGCGCCTAGCGTGAGCACCGTGATGGTCGCCAGATTGGTGGCCACCAGGCGCGTGAAGCGGGCGCGGTCGCCGTCGGCCGCGGCCGCCGACATCACGGGGAAGGCCGTGACCGCGAAGGCCACGCCGATGAGCGCCACCGGCACGCTCTGGAAGTTGCGCGCGAAGCTGACCGCGCTGATGCTGCCGGCGGCGAAGGTGGAGGCCACCGAGGTGAAGAAGAGGAACGTCAGCGGCTCGATGGGCTGGGCCACGGCCTTGGGGATCGAGAGGCGCAGGTACTCGCCGGAAGCCGTGGCTGCGCACCGCCAGCGCCGGCCGGTAGCGGAAGTCCGTACGCCTGATCTCGACCACGCGCACGCCCAGGTGCATGAGCGCGCCGATGACGGTGCCGATGGCGGCGCCGAGGATGCCCATCGAGGGGCTCAGCAGCACCGCGCCCAGGACGATGCCGGTGTTGTACAGCACCGGCGCCAGCCCATAGCTCAGGAAGCGCTGGCGCACCACGAGCATCTCGCCCAGCGCGAAGGAGGCGGCGAAGATCACCGCCGTCACGCACATCACGCGGAACAGCTGGGTGTACTCCGCCTGCTGCGGCCGCATCGAACCCCGGGGCCACCAGGGTCACGGTCTGAGGGGCGAGGACGAAGAGGATGCCGACGGTCACGCAGCATGACCAGCACCGAGGCGGTCAGCACGGTCCGGGCGAACACCTCGGTGCTGTCGCCCTCGTGCCTGAGCCGCGAGAACACGGGCACGAAGGCCGAGGAGAGCCCGGCGATGACGAGGACGTCGAGCACGAGCTCCGGCAGCACCAGGGCCGCGTTGTAGACGTCCAGCTCGCTGCCGGCGCCGAAGGTGCGAGCGAAGGTGCGGTCGCGCACGAGGCCCATCACGTAGCTGGCGAACGTCAGCGCTGACAGGAGGATGACACCGCGCGGCAGGATGCCGGCCAGCCGGTCCCGCCATCGCGCGATCATCGAGGCCCGGTCGGCTCGCTCGCATGCGGGCAGGGTAGGCCCGGCCGACCGGCCGTGCGCCACGGCCGCCGGCAGGGGGTGTCCGCGAGGCCTCAAGAAGAGGTTGAGAAAAGCACACGTTCAGGGCGCGGATCGACCGGGTAGCATCGCCGGCAAGCGCTCATGACCGATCTCCCGCCGCTCCAGCCGCCGTACCCTGCTCGTCGCCCTCGTCGTGTCGGTGATGCTGTGGACCGCCGCCGGCACCGCCGTGCTGGCTCGACCGACACACTGGGCATGGGCACGCGCTTCGACCACCTCGTGGACCGCGTGCGCCTGGCGCTCGATCCGCCGCCCGACCGCGAGATCGCGCCCATCGTCGAGGTCACCGCGGCTCGTCCGCCCGAAGCGTGACATCGCCGGGCCGGGCGGCGATATCGCCGGACCGGCGACGCCGCGTCCCCAAGCGCAAACCGGTGGACGTGCGCCTGAAGGCCGACCCCGCGCGCAGCTTCGCCTCCCAGTACACCAACGACTGGTGTGCACCGGCCGGCATCCAGATCGTCCTTGCCATGCACGGGGCGATGGGCAACTCCGTGCCCGAGCAGAAGCGCATCGCCAGCTCGGTGGACCGGTTCGAGAGCTGGCGCGACAGCCACAACGGAGACTGGGGACCAGCCGCCATCGCCGAGGCGCTCGCCGCCAACGGCGTCAAGGGCTACGAGGTGCGCGCCTACGGCAGTCGCAAGCTTGCCTTGCGAGATAGCGCCATCGCGCTCTCCCAGACCGGCGCGCCGGTCATCCTCATCGCCTGGAAGGGTGCCCACACCTGGGTCATGACCGGCTATCGGGCCGATGCGGACCCCGCGGTGTTCCGCAACGCCAAGGTGTCCGGAGCCTACATCTACGACCCCTGGTATCCGCGTGTCTCGTCGATCTGGGGACCATCCGACAGCCCCGGGACGTTCCAGGACGAGGCAGAGATGGAGCGCAACTACCTGCGTTGGGACCGTCCCGAGGGCCAGTACGTCGAGCGCGATGGCAAGTTCCTCGCCGTCGTCCCCACCATCCCGCTCAAGGACCAGAGACCCTAGCCATCGGGCGCGCTGCGCTGCTTGCCTGCCGGCTGGGGTGACGCCGGGGTCTCCTGCCGCTGCCGCACGCTGCCGGCACCGCTGCCCCTGTCATCAGCACGTTCCTCGCGGGCGCTATCGTTCGGCCGCTTGGGGGTGCCTGGTGATGGCTTGGGCTGGCCGTCGGGCGGGCGAGCGCGCCCGCCCGAGGGCTGCTGATCGCGCTTGCGAGTGCCCACGTCGGGCGGCTGATCGTCGCGGTCGCGACCGCCCCTCCGACTCGCTGGCGAGGCGCCGCCGTCTGCGGCCTCCGGCTCCTCGCCTCGAAGCTGGTCGTGGGGCGGTGATGGGGAGGCGACGGGGTCGACGACCAACGTGGGCGCCGGGCTGCGGATGACCGCAGGGCCGACGACCGGCTGCTCGACGCCAGGCGGGCGGAGGCGATCCTCGATGACGCGGATGGCGCCGGCGGCGGCGAGCGTCCCGCCGCTGAGGGTCACGCCCAGGGCCAGCACGAGGAACAGCGACTGGGCTCGAAGCAACGCCGGGATGGTGCTAGTCCGCCCGAAGGCGAGATGGCCTGCAGTGACGACGGTCGCCCAGGCATCGCCGAAGCGCAGCCGCGCCAGCGAGCGCAGGAGCACACGCGATGGCGACGGTCGCGGCTCCCGTGACACCGCGGCCATGACGCGATCGACGAAATCGGGCGACCAGGGCCCAGGCGGCGGGAGCGAGGCTCTTCGCCGATCGCTCATCGGGCCGACCCAAGGCGTCGCCGCAGGCTGAGGAGCCCGCGGTGCAGTCGGGACTTGACGGTGCCGATCGGTGCGCCGGTCTCGGCTGCGATCTGCTCCAGTGAGTGGTCGGCGAAGAACCGGAGCGACACGACCTGCCGCTGGGCGTCGGGCAGCGTGGAGATGGCGTCTGCGACCTCTTGTCGTTGCTCTGCACCGAGGAGGCTGCCCGCCGGATCGGTAGTCTGATCGAGGTCCACGAGCCAACCAGCAGCCCGGGCCGGGTCGGCCTGCAGCTCTGGTCGGCGCTGCTTGAGACGCGCCACGGCGAGGCGCATGGCGATGCGCCACACCCAGGCTCCGAAGGGGCCGTCGCCCCGGTACGTCGGAAGCGATCGATACGCCCGCAGGAAGGCCTCCTGGGCCACGTCCTCAGCCTCGTAGGGGTCGCCGAGCATGCGCCGGCACAGCCCGATGACATTGGCCGATTCGCGCTCGACGAGGATACGGAACGCCTCGTCGTCTCCGGCGAGGACGGCATCCACGAGCTGCCGCTCCAGGGACCCCCCAGTCATCGACCCAACGGTAGCGGATGTCGGCGAGGGCAAGCGGCTGTGGGGCAGGCCTGATGTTCACGACGCTCGACGGTCGCAGCCGAGCGAGTCGCGAGCCAGGGTCGCTCGCAGCTCGCTCGGCGGACCGGGCGCCCATGGGTGGTGATGGCTCCGGAG
Source organism: uncultured Chloroflexia bacterium (assembly GCA_963712735.1). Classification (GTDB taxonomy): domain Bacteria; phylum Chloroflexota; class Limnocylindria; order Limnocylindrales; family CSP1-4; genus JAFMJV01. Next base: position 879,739 of record CAVQIZ010000007.1, read on the forward strand.
GGATGTCAGCCGGCTACGCAGCCGGGACCAGAGCCGTCACATTCCCCGTCGCCGCTGCCGTCGCCGTCGCGGTGCTCCTTGCCATCGCGGATGCCATCGCCATCGGAGTCCGGGTTCTGCGGATCGCAGCCATAGCGGTACTCGTCGCGGTTGCGCAGGCCGTCGTGGTCGGCGTCTTCGCGCCCATCACCGATGCCGTCGTTGTCCGAATCGGCGTCGCGCACACGCAGGCGCAGGCGTAGCTCCTGGCAGTTCGTCAAGCCATCACCATCAGGGTCCTCGTCACAATCAGGGAGGCCGTCGCCATCTGAATCGGGATTACGCAGCTGGGTTCGCGTGCGCAGTTCCTGTCGGTTCGTCAGGCCATCGCCGTCGAAGTCCTCGCGGCCATCACGGATGCCGTCTCCGTCGCTGTCAGCGTTGCGGGCCTGTGTCCCCAGGCGGTACTCGACGCGGTTCGTCAGGCCATCGCCGTCGAAGTCCTCGCGGCCATCACGGATGCCGTCTCCGTCGCTGTCTGCGTTGCGGGCCTGCGTCCGGATCCGCAGCTCATACCAGTTGGGGAGCCCGTCGCCGTCGAAGTCCTCCCAGCCATCCCTGGTGCCGTCGTCGTCCGAATCGGCATCGCGGGGCTTGGTGAGGAGCTTGAGCTCCTGGCGATTGGTCAGTCTGTCGCGGTCGGGGTCCTCCCTGCCGTCACGGACGCCATCGCCGTCGCTGTCTGCGACGTCCGCTCGCGTCATCGTGCGCAGGCGCTCGTAGTGGTTGGGCAGACCGTCTCCGTCGCGATCACGATCGCGTGTTCCTGCGCCGACCGCCGTCGGGCTCAACAGCAGCGCCGCCGCCGCACCCACGACCAGTGCCGCCCTGATGCCAGCAGCCTTCTTCATCCCCCCGTTCGACATGGACCCTTCCTTTCGTGTGTGACGACCTGGGCACCTTGGTGCCCACTCGCCCACCATGAGCAGGGGAACGAACGGAAGGTTCCATCATTCTTGGCTGGGGTCCTGCGGACGAGCCCAGGTTCGGGATGTCCATCCCGGACCCGAGACGTTTGACCGCTTCGCACGCGCCCGACTACACTGCGGGCCGGCCTTGCCGCGTGGTTCACGCGCGTGGCTCCCCCGTCGGTCCTGGTCCCGGCGGTCGAGTGCGGCCTGATGATGACCAGCGGGAGGTGATTTCCTAGTTGGCTGAAGTCAGAGTCGGTGAGAACGAGTCATTCGAGGCTGCGCTGCGTCGCTTCAACAAGAAGATCCAGCAGAGCGGCATCCTCGCCGAAGCACGACGGCGCGAGCATTTCGAGAAGCCCAGCGTCAAGCGAAAGCGCAAGGAAGCGAAGCGGAAGAAGGCGGCACGCGGCGAATAAGCCCGCGCGCCTACCCTCAGAGGAAACGAGCCCTCCACCTGCCCTAGCGGAGGTTCGCCGTGAGCCTTACCGAACAGCTCCAGGCTGACATGAAGAGCGCCATGCGCGATGGCGACACGCAGCGACGTGACACCCTGCGCATGGCGATCGCTGCTGCCCAGAACGCCGCCAAGGACAAGCGCCAGCCGCTCTCCGACGAAGAGACGCTCGAGGTCGTCACGCGCGAGGTCAAGAAGCGGCGCGAATCGATCGCGGCCTACCGCTCGGCAGGTCGTGACGACCTCGCCGACAAGGAGCAGGCGGAGATCGATGTCCTCGCCCCGTACCTGCCCGCAGCAGCTGGGCGAGGATGAGGTGCGGGCGCTCGTGACGGATGCCATCGCGGCCTCCGGCGCGAGCTCACCGCGCGACATGGGTCGCGTCATGAGCCAGCTCATGCCCCTGGTCAAGGGTCGCGCCGACGGCAAGCTCGTCAGCCGCCTGGTCAACGAGGAGCTGGCCAAGGTCGCGCAGGGCGAGTAGCGTTCAGCCATGCTGGCACGTCGGGGGAGCCAGATCCTCGCCTTCACCAGGCGTGACGCGGTCCGCCTCGGCCTGATCTCCAGCCTGCTCGTGGCGGGCTTGACCTTCGTCCTCGCCTTCGAGGACCTGACCACCATGGCCGAGATGGGCGACGTCGTCGCCGTCTTCGGCTGGCTGCTGCTGTCGATCGTGGTGGTGACCACACTGCTGGCGTGGCTGTGGCGCTTCCGCTCGCGGCTGTGGCACCGCAACAACGCCATCCTGCTCATCTCGCTGGCGCTGCTGACCGCGACAGCGCTCTTCGTCGTCACGGGTGACCGCAGCGTGGTCCCGTACCTCGTGCCCACGGCCGCGGTCGGGCTGCTGCTGGCCGTGCTGCTCGACTCCGGCATCGCCAGCGTCGTCACGGCCATGGTGGCGGTGATGGCCGGCGTGGTGACCGGATCGATGGACCTCGCCGCCTACACCTTCCTGGGCGGCATCGTGGGCACCATCGTCATCGGTCGCGGCGAGCGGCTCAGCCAGTTCGCCCAGGCCGGCGCCGCCATCGCGGTGACGAACGTGGCCGTGGTCCTGGCCTTCACCATCATCGTCGGGCACGACGACATGGAGGTCACCGCGCAGCTCTTCGCGGCGGCCGTCGGTCGCGGCCTTCGGCTCGTCCGTCGCCGCGGCCGGCACGTTCGCCCTGCTGGGCTCGGTCTTCGGCATCACCACCTCGTACCAGCTGCTGGAGCTGGCCAACCCCACGCAGCCCCTGCTGCGGCGGCTGCTGCTGGAGGCGCCCGGCACCTATCACCACTCGCTGATGGTGGGCAACCTCGCCGAGCAGGCAGCGGAGGCCATCGGCGCCGATGCGCTGGTGACGCGGGTGGCGGCCTACTACCACGACGTGGGCAAGCTCTACGACCCGCTCGTGTTCATCGAGAACCAGGGCGGCGGCGAGAACATCCACGACGAGCTGCCGCCCGAGGAATCGGCGGCGATGATCGTCGGGCACGTCGCTCGCGGCATCGACATCGCCTACCAGTACAAGCTGCCCAAGGCGCTCATCCCCTTCATCCCGCAGCACCACGGCACCGCTCTGATGGGCTACTTCTACGCCAAGGCGCGCCAGATCGCGGCCGAGGAGTCGGGGGCACCGCCGGGCTCGGCCAGGGCCACGGAGGCTGCCGACAAGGTCGACCAGCGCCGCTTCCGCCATGCCGGGCCCAAGCCGCAGACGCGCGAGGCCGCCATCCTCATGCTGGCCGACAGCGTGGAGGCCTCGGTTCGCTCGCTCTCGAGCCACGAGGAGCCGGCCATCCGGGCCATGGTCTCGCGCATCATCAGCGACCGCCTCATCGACGGCCAGTTCGACGAGTGCGACCTGACCCTGCGCGACCTCGACCGCATCCGCGAGTCGTTCATCGAGCAGCTGCTGGCGATGTACCACCGTCGCATCGCCTACCCCACCAACAAGATCGTGGAGCTCGAATCGCGTCGAACGGTGGAGAAGAAGGGCGCTTGAGGCTCGATGCTGCGGTGGCGCGTGACCGTCGAGGTCGTGACGCAGGCCGGGCGTCACCGAGCTGCTGCCCGTCGATGAGGCTCGAGCGTGTCCTGGCGGCTGCGGTCGGTGCCGCTGGTGCGCCGGCAGACGGCCACGGTGACCCTGACCTTGAGCGACGACGCCGAGCTCGCCGCGCTCAACGAGGCGCACATGGGCAAGTCCGGCGCCGACCGATGTGCTCTCGTTCCCGCTGCTGCCGCCCTCCGCCTTCCCGCGCGCATCCGGGACAGGATCCCGGGCTACGCATAGACGGCCGAGGCCTTCCCGCTGCCGCCGGGAGCAGTCGCCGCACCTGGGCGACATCATCGTCTCGGTGGAGCGTGCCGTCGACCAGGCGCTCAGCGGTGTCGGCGGCCAGACGAGCGACGTGCGCTGGGCAGCCGGCCGACGAGCTGCGCCTGCTCATCGTCCACGGCGGTCTGCACCTCTGTGGCTGGGACCATGCCGAGCCCGAGGAGGAAGCGCGCGATGCGAGCGCTGGAGCAGCGGCTGCTGGACAGGAGCTCGCTAGTCCGCCGAGGAGTGAGCCGGCGGCCATCAGCACGGTCGCCAGCAGCGCCAGGCCCAGCGTGACCCGGTTGCCCCAGCGGCCGAGGCTCCAGTCGGGCTGGCGCACCGGACCATGGCGGCGCGCGTTCACGTACATCGGCAGCGTCACCACGGCGATGACGATGGCCGTCAGGCCGGCCGCCAGCTGCAGCCAGTCGAGGAAGCCCATGGCGCCCGACGTAGAGCAGCAGCAGCGACGGCAGCGTCGCCACCAGCCAGCCGCGACGGAAGCTCAGCCCTGTGCGTTCGGCGATGATGTCGGCCAGCGCCAGCGATACGGCCCAGTAGGTGGTCAGCAGCGCGGCAAGGACGAAGACCGAGCCGATGCCGCCGGCCCAGTCGCCAAGGCGTTCCGAGATGCCGACGATGGCGACCTCGGTGACCTCATCGGAGACGCCCAGCGCGATGACGGCGACGATCGCGATGAGCAGGCCGTTGAGGACCAGTCCAGCGGCCACCGCTCGAGCTGCCGCCCTGCCATCGGGCGCCAGGCCCTTGACGACCTGCGGCACGGAGAAGAACGCGTAGTAGCCGTACATGACCATGCCGAACAGGGCGAGCACGTCGGTCGGCTGGGCCGGCGTCGGCGACCGGCAGATCGAAGGGCACCCCGATGGCGCCCAGCGCGAGCACCCCGACGCAGGCGACGAGCGCCAGCGAGCCGATCGGTCTCGAAGATGCCGACCACCCGCAGGCCGAAGAAGACCACGCCAGCCGAGATGAGGTAGACGACCAGGTGCGCTACCGCGGGCGGCAGGCCGGTCGCTTCGCTGACGATCTCACTCTCCGCTGCGACGTAGGCAGCGAGCGCGGCGACGAACGCCAGCGTGAGCAGGGCGAACACGAGCCACAGCAGCCAGCCGCCGATGCGACCACCGAGGACCCAGCGCCGCATCAGCTCGACGATCTGCAGCGGCTCCCCGGTGCGGAGCACGATCTCGACCAGCATGAGGTGGATGAACGCGGCCGCCGCGTAGGCCACGATCAGCACGATCGCCAGCCACGCCAGGCCGACGCGCTCGGCGAGGATGGGTACGGCCATGATGCCCGCACCCACGCCGGCGCCGACCATCAGGAAGGTGGCGCGCCACGGCGTCAGGGCCGGAGTCGTCGGGCCCGGCGTCATAGCGTGCCGATCTCCACGTAGACCGGGCGCCCATCGAGGCGTGGCCCCTCGTCCGCGACCCCGAAGGAACCCAGGAAGACCTCGCTGCGGTAGGTCACGTGCCAGCTGCGTGCCAGCCTTCGCAGCTGCGGGTCACGTTCGTCGAAGCCGAGCATGAGGAACGCCTGGTGCTGTCGGAGGGCACGTGTCGCGGGCGGCCCGCAGGAGCGCCTCGAGCACGTCGGGGTCGTCATCGGCCACGCAGCGCAGGCAACCGAACGACGGTGCGGATGGCGGCACCTGCGCGCGGCAGTGGCCGAGCGCCGAGGCATCCTCGCCAGCAGGTCGTAGGCCGGGCGCAGCACGTCGCAGCCGCGGGGAGTAGCCGGCCACGATCTCCTGCTTGTAGGCGCTCTGGTCCCATGACCCGAGGACGCCCACCAGCGTCGCCGTCGCGCCGTACGAGCTGCAGGTCCTCGAGCCGCAGACCGCGATATGTGCGTCCGTCGCGCAGCTGCTCGGCTTCGAGCACCGGGAAGAGCTGGCGCCTGGGCCCCTCCCGGCGCAGGAAGGCGACGACCTCATCGAGGTCGGCATCGTGGGCCGGCTGCACGGGCATCGTCGCGGCGGGCTGCTTCATGTGCCGGTGCAGGACGAACGCAAGCGAGCGCAGTCGGGCGATGTGGGCGACCCGCGGCGCACCCGGCGGGCGACGCCCGGTGATGGTGCCCAGCGCGACCGGATTGTCGCTGGCGATGACGCCGACGTACGGCAGCGAGTCCTCCCGCAGCGCGGCCAGCTCGGCGACGGCTCGGGCCATGAGCCAGCGCCCGCGGAAGCGTGGAGCGATGCGGATCTGGCCGATGTAGGCGACGCGCTCGGGCGCGCCGTCGAGGTACACCCGCCGGTCCGCGCGGACCATCACCGCGGCCAGCTCACCGTCGGGCTCGTGACGTGCGATGAGCACGTCACACGGGTCGCCCTGGATGGTCGTGCCCAGGAAGTAGTCGGGCTCGCGTTCGAAGCGCACGTGGACGCTGCCGGGCATGGCCATCCCGCCGACCAGGGCCCGGATCTCCGGCTCGTCGGAACGCGTTGCCGACTGGAAGCGGAACTCGGGTCGCTCGCTCATCGCAGCCCCAGCAGCAGGCCCTGGCGCTTGAGCGACTCGCGTCGGAAGAGCGGGTTGTAGATGCAGTAGAGCGCGAACCGCGTCAGCGAGTGCATGTTGGTGCCGCGGTCGATGGCCCGTCCGACGATCGAGCCGAGGCTGTTCCAGCGCCGCCGGCACTGCCACGCGGTCTCGGTCAGCTCATCGGCGGTCATGCGCGATGGGCCGGAAGGCTGCGCTGTTGAAGCGATAGTCCGGGTGCAGCCACCAGCGCCCGTCGTACAGCAGCCGGCCCTCCTCGAGCAGGCGCGCGTACAGCGGCGTGCCCGGGATAGGGCATGAGCACGTTCCAGGCAGCGAAGGTGAAGTGCTGCTCGATGGCCCACTCGCACTGCGCCAGCATCGACTCGGGCGTGTCGTGGTCGTAGCCCAGCAGGAAGGCGGCCCATGTCTGGAGATGGTGGTCACGCAGTACCGCGACGGCCGAGGCATAGCGGTCGAAGCCGGTCAGGTTGGCACCCTTGCGCATCTGGCGCAGGTTGTCCGGGTCGAGGGATTCGAAGCCGATGACGTTGCCAAGGCAGCCGCTCTCGACCATCAGGCGCATGAGCTCCGCATCGCGCACCTGGTCGATGCTGGCCTGTGACACCCAGCGCACGTCGAGCGGGATGAGCGCACGGAACAGCGCCTTGGCGGCTGCGTGGTCGGCGATGAGGTTGTCGTCGACGAAGAAGAGGTCACGCCGTGGTTGCGCACGGATCTCGGCCACGACCTCATCCACGGCACGGACGTGGTGTTGGTGGTCGAAGTAGGCGCCGACAGCGCAGTACTCGCAGCGGAACGGACACCCCCGACCGAACTGCAGCAACGAGACCGGCAGATAGCCCTTGGCGGCATAGATGTCGCGGCGCACCAGGGTCCCCGGTTGCGGTCGGCCGATGGGCGCGTCATAGCGAGGCTGCAGGTGTCCGTCGTGCGCGTCCGCCACGACCTCTGCCCAGCGTGTCTCTGCATCGCCGGTGAACACCGCGTCGGCGTGCTCCGCGACCTCGTGGGGGAGGGCAGTCGCGTGGATGCCGCCAGCGATGACCGGCACCCTTCGCTGGCGGTACTCGTCGGCGATCTCGTAGGCTCGGCGAGCGGTGAAGGCCTCCACGGTGATGGCCACCAGGTCAGTGGGCTCGTCGTAGTCGATGGTGTCGACGCGGTCGTCCCAGAGGCGGATGTCGACGCCGGCAGGCGTCAGCCCCGCCAGCAGGCCAAGGTTGAGCGGCTCCATCCGCCCCTCGTCGATGAAGGGCCCGTCCGGACAGCGGCCTAGCGTGGGCTTCACGAGGGTGATCTGCACCGCAGCACCTCCACCCTCACGCTGGCAGCGACAGGTACGCGCGGCAAGAGCCGAAGGAACCCCCGGCGGCGCCCGCCGACGCGCTGCGCAGGCGTCTCGTCAGCGCTGGTGGTGGCGACGGCGCCAGCGAGGGACAGCGATCATCCAGAGCCCGGACCCGATGAAGCCCAGCACGATACCGATGACGATGCCCGCGACCGCGAGCAGGTAGGTGACCCATTCCATGCAGCACCTCCGGTGGCACTGCCACCTTCCCTCGCGCACCGCGCCGTGGCAAGAGTCGGACGGCCCTCGACCGCATGCCTGCGGCGGAGGTCGGTCCTGCCGACGCTGTCGGCACCGGTACCGGAGCGACGGGCGCCGGCGCTGCTCGATGAGAGGTACATGGGCAAGCGCGGGCCGACCGATGTGCTCTCCTTCCCGCTGGTGCCGCCGTCGGCCTTCCCCTCCCATCCGGGCCAGCTTCCGGCCCTACGCGCCACCGGCGTCCCATTCGCGCTGCCACCGGGCACGGCTCCAGACCTCGGCGACATCGTCATCTCGGTCGAGCGCGCCATCGAGCAGGCGGACCACGGCCGTGGTGGCCAGAGCGGCGATGTGGGCTGGGCGCCGGCCGACGAGCTGCGCCTCCTCATCACCCACGGAGCCCTGCACTTGTGTGGCTGGGACCATGCCGATCCGGACGAGGAACGCGCCATGCGAGCACTGGAGCGACGACTGCTGCAGCTCGACGACCGCCCCGACTAGCTGCGGTCCCCTGCGGCGCCGAGGATGCTCACCACAGCGGCAGGCGCAGGCGGAAGGTGGCTCCATGGCCGGGCTCGCTGTGGACGTCCAGCCTGGCCGACTGGCGCTGCGCCAGCTGGCGGGCGATGGCCAGGCCCAGCCCGGCACCGTCACCGCTGCGACCGGACCCACGGCTGCGCGTGAACGGCTCGAAGATGCGTTCGAGTTCCCCGGCCGGGATACCCGGTCCCTCGTCGGTGACAGCGATGGTCACCGTCCGTGCGGCCAGGTCCACGGTCAGGGAGAGCCGCACCAGGCCCCCGGCAGGTGAGTGCCGCAGGGCGTTGTCGACCAGGATAAGCAGCAGCTGGTCGAGACGATCCCGGTCGGCCTCGATGTGGACACCCCTTGCCAGCCCCGAGGTCGAGGTCTGGAACCGCACCCCGCGAGCCTCGGCGATCGAGGCGCAGCGACGCCCGATGTCGACGAAGTATGCCTCCAGGTCGATGGGCTCGAGATCCATGGAGATGGCACCGGCCTCGGCCGAGGCCAGGGCCATGAGGTCACCCACGAGCCGGCCCACGCGGTCGGTCTCGCCGACGATGTCGTCCACCAGGGGCTGACCGCCCGGGACCACGAGCCCCTCGCGCTCGAGGATCTCGGCGGAAGCGCGGATGATGGCCACCGGTGTGCGCAGCTCATGCGAGGCCGTGGCCACGAAACGGCGCTCGGTCTCGAAGGCTTCGCGGATGGGCGCGAGGGCACGGCGCGTGACGACGAGCGTGACCACGATGGCACCGGCGATGCCGAGCAGCCCGATGAGGCCGATGGCGGCAACGAGCTGCCGCTCGAACGCACGCTCCAGCGAGAGGTCGTAGCCGGCCTGGATGTAGAGCTCGGTCGTGCCACCGGCTCCATCCTCGTGATCGTCCTCGTACTCGTACTCGACGTCGGCACCATCGAGGCGGCTGGTGCGCAGACGCAGCACCAGGTCGCCGTACCGTCCGGTGCGGCGATCGGTGTCCGCCGCAGCGCTGGCGATGGCCTGCTGATCAGGCAGCCCGGCGAGCACGCCCTGGCTCGTCGTGGCATAGACCGAGCCGCTGGCACTGACCAGCATCACGAAGGTGTCGGCCTGGACCAGCCTGCCTCCATCGTCGTAGCTGCCTTCTCCGTCGAGCAGGCTATGGGTCGTCACCGGGTCGGATGCCGCGGCATCGAGTGCACGATCGACGGTCGAGCGCATCAGATCGATGGCCACGTACGCGGAGACGACGCCGACCGCAAGGACCAGTGCGGCGACCATGAGCAGTGTCACCGCCGAGAGCCGGACACGCGTGCGCCACAGGAGGGCCGCAGCCCTGTCGCTCGGCGGCCGGAACCAGCTCACGCGGGCTCCACGACGCGGAGCGAGTAGCCGACGCCGCGCACGGTACGGATGACATCCCGTCGGCCCATCGACTCGAGCTTGCGCCGAAGGTAGTGCACGTACAGGTCGACGACGTTGCTATAGACGTCTGGCTCTGCGCCCCAGACGGCATCGAGGATCTGCTGGCGCGTCAACACCTCGCCCTCATGGCGCACCAGGTAGGCCAGCAGAGCGAACTCGCGAGCCGAGAGCTCCTCGCTGCGATCGCCCACGGAGAACCGGATGCGCAGCGGATCGAGGACGATATCGCCGGCCGTCAAGGGTTCGGCGGCACGCTCGGGGCCACGCCGGCCGAGCGCCCGGATACGTGCCAGCAATTCGTTGAAGGCGAAGGGCTTGGCGAGGTAGTCGTCGGCTCCGCCGTCGAGCCCTTCGACGCGGTGATCCAGGCTGCCCAGGGCCGTCAGCATGAGGACCGGTGTGCCCACCCCGCGCGAGCGCATCAGCCGCAGGACCTCGAGGCCATCGAGATCGGGCAGCATGCGGTCCATGAGGATGACGTCATAGTCCTGCTCGCTGACCAGGGCCAGGGCAGCGACGCCGTCCGCGGCCATGTCCGTGGCGTACCGCTCGGCGGTCAGGACGCGGTCGATGGCCTTGGCGATCTTCTCTTCGTCTTCGACGATCAGTATGCGCACGACCCCATCCTCGCTCCCGCGAGCGTTCGGCGCAACGCAGCGAGGCCATTCTTTGAGGATTCACACGCGCCGTACATGCCTCCCCAAGTCCTGCCCCCGAGACTCCGGGCTGACGCATCACCGCACTGGAGTCCTGACCATGCCACAACGACTCGCACTCATCGCTGCCGCGGCCGCAGCCACCATCGTCCTGGCCGTCGGCCTGGCGGCGGCCGGGTTCGTGCCCGTCGCTCGGCCGGGCGAGCCCGCGGTCGCCGCCTTCGACAGCGCGACCATCACCACCGAGGCCGCGCCCGAGCCGGAGGTCGTCTACGTCAAGCCTGCGCCGAGCCCCAAGACCGTCGTGGTCCAGAAGCCGTCCAAGGCTGCGACGTCCTCCAAGTCATCGACCACGCCCACCCGCGTCGTACGCAACGTCCGCCGCGAGAGCGATGACCGATACGAGGGCCGCGAGTGGGATGACGATGAGCGAGGCGAGCGCGAGGACGACTGATGACCGACCTTCAGGTGCCCCGAAGCTCGAACAGGCCCCGACCCGGCGCCTCTGCCGCCGGTCGGGGCCGGCCCTCGCCGCGTCCCGCCCGACTCATGGTCGGCGCTGGCGCGCTGGCGGCACTGACGGTCATCGGCGCTGGTCTCGTGCGCTTCCCAGCCGCCGCCGACGAGGCCACCGCGCCCGCACCGCAGCCTGCCAGGGTCGGCGCCAAGGCGAAGCTCGAGCGGCCCGTCCGCTATGTGCGCCTGAAGCCGGGACAGAAGGCCCCTAAGGGGGCCACGGTCATCCGGGAGGCTGCGCCGACGCCGCGTATCGTGGTTCAGCGGGTGGCGCCACAGCCTGTTCAGCAACGCAGCGTCCGCGTGGTCTCACGTACGCGCCAGTCAGGCGCGGTGAGGTAGCGATGACTGTCGTCATGACGAAGTCCGGTCCGCCGCCGGCCGCCATCGCGGCGATCGCGCCGGGGCCGCTGAGCGACCGATCACTTCGCTTCCGCGCCATGGGTGGCTGGGTCACGCTTCGGGTGGCTGCCCCTGCCGGCGCCGCATCGGCCGCGGAGCGTGACCTTGCCATCGCGGCTGCCCGGATCCGCGCCTGGGCTGACCGCATCACACGATTCGACGCGCGCAGCGAGCTGGCCTCGCTCAATGCCCACGCGGCAGCGCCGACCGCGCTGGTCGGGCCGACGATGGCCGACCTGCTGGCCCGTTCACGCGACCTCGCCGACAGGACCGACGGCCTGGTCGACGTGACCCTGCTCTCGGCCCGGCTGGCCGCAGAGGCCGGGACAGGGGTCGCCGCCGACGACCACGGCTGGTGGCTCGAGGGACGGGCCAGGGTCCACCGCGTGCATCGCTCAGGCCGTGTGCTCTTCGATCTCGATGGCGTCGGCAAAGGCTGGATCGCCGACCGTGCGCTGGCGTTGCTGGGACGCTACCCGGCAGCGCTGGTCGACGCCGACGGCGACGTGGCCATGCGCATGGACGTGGACGTCGCCTGGGGTCTCGAGATCGCCGACCCGCAGCGCGTCGACGGGGTGCTCGGCCTGGTCGCCGTGCCGCCCGACGAGGTGCCGGGCAGCGTCGGTGTGGCGACCTCCGGTACGAGCGTGCACCGCTGGCAGCACGAGGGCGGCTGGAGCCACCATCTGATCGACCCACGCACGCGACGGCCGGCTGAGAGCGACGTCGTCCAGGCCACGGTGGTCGCCGAGAGTGCGCTCTCAGCCGAGGGCCTGGCCAAGGCCATGCTCATCGCCGGGTCCGTGGATGGTTTGCGCCTGCTGGACCAGGCGGGCGCCCACGCCGCGGTCATGTTGCTGATGGATGGCCAGGTCATCGGCAGCGAGGATGTCGAGCGATGGCTGGTATGAGGTACGAGGGCCTGAGCCATCGGACGCGACCGCTCCGCTGGGGCCTCTTCCTGGGCATCGTCGCCATCGTCGTCTATGGGACGGGCGGTAGTGCCTGGGGTTCACTGACGCGCTGGCTGACGGAGGAGTACGACCGCCTGCCCTGGTACGTCACTCGCATCTCGGCGTTGCTGGCATACCTCGCGCTGACCGGATCGGTCATCTATGGCTTGCTGCTCTCGTCCAAGCTGCTCGATCGGATCGCCCACCGCGCCGTCTCCTTCACGCTGCACCAGGACCTCTCCTCGATCGGGCTGGCACTGGCGCTCGTCCACGCAGCCGTGCTGATGATCGACAGGTCGGTCCCGTACTCCCCGAGCGAGGTCATCGTGCCCTTCAGCGGGCCCTACCGACCGCTCTGGGTGGGCGTGGGCCAGATCACGCTCGCGGTGACCATCGTCGTGCTCGTGAGCTTCTACGTGCGCCGCTGGATCGGCCAGCCTGCATGGCGTCGATTGCACTACCTGACCTTCGCCGTCTTCGTCGGCGCCACGGTCCATGGGCTCATGGCCGGCACTGACACGCAGGCCCCCTGGGTCTTCCTCGGCTACCTCGTGATGACGGTCGTCGTGGTCTTCCTGCTGACCTATCGCATCGCGCTCGCGGTGGGCTCCAGCCGGGCGGCGCCGGCCGCGGCTGCCGGTGAGAGCCCGGCGGGCCGTGGGGGCACCACCTCCAGTCCGTCCCGCGGTCTGCCGCCACGGCCGGCCGTAGGCTCCCAGGGATCGCTGCCCGGAGTCCTGCCGCGGCGGCCCTGCCGCCACGGCCCACGGCGGCCCTGCCGCCTCGGCGGCCCCAGCCCCAGGCCCGGCCCCGGCTGGGCGGGAGCGGTCGCGCCGGCATCGCGAACGTGCCGGCAGCGGCCCCCGCGTCGCGGGTGACGCGCGTGGCCGACGGCAGCCTGGAGGTCCGTCCGAGCGCTCGCTGACCGCCTCCGGGTACCATCGCACGACGACCGCGCCCGTACGGCCACGGGTGGCGGTCCGTCACTGTGCCCGGATGTCGAAAGGACGTCGTGAAGAAGATCGTGGTGGGCCTGGGCAATCCCGGCTCGCGCTACGAGAAGACCCGCCACAACATCGGCTGGATGGTGCTCGATCGCCTGGCCGATCGTGTCGGCGCATCCGGCCGCGTCAAGTCGCGTGACACGGCTGCCACGGCGCGCGGCCGCTGGGGTGACGACGAGCTCATCCTGGTGAAGCCGATGACCTACATGAACGCGTCCGGTGAGGCCGTGCGCAAGGTCCTGGCCCGTGAACGCGCCCCGCTGCCGGACGTCCTCGTGGTGGTCGACGACATGGCCTTGCCCTTCGGCAAGCTGCGCATGAAGGCGCGCGGCAGCGCCGGCGGCCACAACGGGCTGCGCTCGATCATCGCCGAGATGGGGACCGAGTCGTTCGCCCGCCTGCGCGTCGGCATCGGGGCACCGCAGGGTGCCGCCGTGCAGCATGTCTTGGGTGACTTCGAGCACGCCGAGCAGCGGCATCTCGACCTCATCCTCGACGCCGCCGCAGACGCGGTCGAGCTGTGGGCCAGCGACGGGCCCGACGTTGTGGCCAACCGCTGGAACGGCTGGACGCCGGACCTGGGCGCCGTGACGGCCCAGGAGGAGCAGGGGCGGGCGGCGACAGCGTCGACGGAGCGGCCGGGACCGGATCCCGACGGCGTCCTCCGGACCCGCACCGGCTGGCGCCGGCTGCTGCCCGACATCCTTGCCGGGCGGGAGGAGGACGGCCCGCGGTGAGTGACGCCTTCCGGCCGCAGCCGCGCTCGCCGCCGCGATGGAGGGGCGAGCACAACGACGACGCCACGTCACCGCATCCCCGACCTCTCGCCACTGCCGCAGCTGCTGGCCCGCACCGGCGAGCTGGAGTCGCTCGTCGAGCGCTATCGCCTCGCTGCGGGCGGCAGGGCCGGGGCCGACCTGCGGCATGCCACCTATGCGGCCGTGCCGCATGGCGCCAAGACCTACCTTGCGGCGGCGCTGGCGCAGGCCTCGGGGGAACGCCTGGTGTGGATCGCCCGCGATGCCGAGATCGCCGACCGCGTGGCGGAAGAGCTGGCCGCCTGGCTGGGTGACGCCGAGCACGTCGTCGCCCTCGAGCCGCGCACCGCGCTCGCCTATGAGCGTTCAGAGCTGGTGCGCGACGAGTCGGCGGCGCGGGTCGCGGCATTGGCAGCCTGGCGACGTGAGGGCAGCCCCGCTCGCATCCTGGTCACCAGCGTGCAGGCGCTCTTCCAGCGCACGCTCGCTCCCGCCGACCTGCCGACCACGCCACTGACGCTGCAGCGCGGCCTGCGCCGGGGGCCCGATGCCGTGGTGGCAGCGCTCATCGCGCTGGGCTACGAGCACGTCCCCGAGGTCGGTGGCCGCGGCGAGTTCGCGCGCCGCGGCGGCATCGTCGACATCTATCCCGCCGGTCAGCCCATGCCCGTGCGCGTGGAGTGGTTCGGTGACGAGATCGACTCCATGCGGGCCTTCGACCCTGCCGACCAGCGCGGCCGCGGGCCCATCGATGCGGCCACCCTGCTGCCGGCGTCCGAGTTCCTCCTCGGGCCCGACGTGCGCGACCTGCTCGTCGAGCGCATGGCCCGCTCGGTGGACCGCCTGCCCGAGGGACTGCAGGCTGACCTCGAGCGCTTCGGCTCGGGCTCGCTCGGTGACGCCGCCGAGCTGTGGGGTGGTTACCTCGCGCCGCACACCGCCATCGATCACCTGGGGACGGCCATCTGGCTCATCGATGAGCCAGACGACGTGAGCGCGGTGGCGGAGTTCCTGCACTCGCAGGCGGAGGACCGACGCAGCGAGCTGGAGCGGTCCGGGGAGATCCTCCGCGCTGGGCCTCAGCCTATCCGACGGCACGTGAGTGGACCAACGCCCTGCAGGGGGCCGCCACCCTGGCACTGACCTGGGAGCCGGAAGCGGACGCTGCACCACCCGGGGGCAACCCCTTCGGCTGGCACGAGCCCGGTCTGCCGCCGGCCGCCATCGGGGACCTGGCGGCGACCGTCCGTCGTTGGCGAGACGAGTCGGCCCGGGTGGTGCTGGCGTCCGATCAGTCGGCCCGCCTGGCTGAGATCCTCGAGGACGCCGGCATGGGCGTGGCTCCCTTGCAGGTGCTTCACGAGGCGGTCCCACCGGCAGGCCTTGCGCTCATCGATCGCAGCCTCAACGGCGGCTTCGCCGGTGGCCCTGACGGGCTCGTGCTGGTCACCGACCGTGAGCTGTTCGGCACCGTCCGCGTGCGTCGACCGCGGGCCATGCGTCGCGTGGTGCCCCGCGACCTGCTCGAACGCCTGGAACCGGGCGACATCGTCGTGCATGTCGACCACGGTGTGGCCCGCTACCAGGGCCTCGTGCGCCGTGCCGCCGGCGGTCGCGATACCGAGGAGCGTGACTTCCTCGAGCTGCACTTCGCCGAAGCTGGGCGCATGTGGGTGCCGGTCGAGCAGATCGAGCGCGTTTCGCGCTATGCGGGCGGCGACCATCCGCAGCTGAGCAAGCTCGGAGGTGGCGAGTGGCAGCGCGCCCGCATGCGCGTCAAGAAGGCCGTCGGCGACCTTGCGCGGGACTTGCTGCGGCTCTACGCCGACCGCGCCAAGGCTCACGGTCGCACCTTCGGCGAGGACACGCCGTGGCAGGCGGAGATGGAGGCGGCCTTCCCCTACGAGGAGACGCCCGACCAGTTGCGCGCCGCCATCGACGTCAAGGCCGACCTGGAGCGCGAGACGCCCATGGACCGGCTGGTCGTGGGCGACGTCGGCTACGGCAAGACCGAGGTCGCGCTGCGGGCGGCGTTCAAGGCCATCCAGGCAGGCACCCAGGTGGCGGTGCTGGTGCCCACGACGGTGCTGGCCGCGCAGCACCTCGTCACCTTCAGTCAGCGCTTCGCTGCGTACCCCATCACGGTGCGCTCGCTCAGCCGGTTCGTGCCCCGGCGCGAGCAGCAGGACACGCTGAGCGGGCTGGCCGCGGGCAGCGTGGACGTCGTCATCGGCACCCATCGGCTGCTGAGCAGGGATGTCAGGTTCAGGGACCTCGGCTTGGTCGTGGTCGACGAGGAGCAGCGCTTCGGCGTCACCCACAAGGAGCGCCTGAAGCAGCTCAAGACGGAGGTGCACGTGCTGACCCTGTCAGCCACGCCCATCCCCCGGACGCTCAACCTGGCACTCGTGGGAGTCCGCGATATGAGCGTCATCGAGACGCCCCCAGAGGACCGGCTGCCCATCCAGACGCGGGTGGCCGAAGCCTCCGCCGGTCTCGTGCGCGATGCCATCCTGCGCGAGCTCGACCGCGGCGGGCAGGTGTTCTACGTGCACAACCGCGTGGAAACCATCGAGGCGCAGGCCGAGCAGCTACGGCGGCTGTTGCCCAGTGCCCGCATCGTCGTCGGTCATGGCCAGATGCCCGAGGGTGCCCTGGAGAAGGTCATGCTTGCCTTCGCGACCGGGGAGTATGACGTCCTGGTCAGCACGACCATCATCGAATCGGGCCTGGACATCCCCAACGCGAACACCATCGTCATCGACCGTGCGGATGCGCTCGGTCTGGCCCAGCTCTACCAGCTGCGTGGCCGCGTCGGGCGTTCCTCGCGCCGCGCCTATGCCTATCTGCTGTATCGGCGCAAGGCGGCCCTGTCCGATATCGCGCGCAAGCGCCTGGCCGCCATCTTCAACGCCTCGGAGCTGGGGGCCGGCTTCCAGATCGCGCTGTCGGACCTTGAGATCCGCGGAGCCGGCAACATCCTCGGTGCCGAGCAGCACGGTCACATGGCTGCCGTGGGTTTCGACCTCTACACGCGCATGCTGGCCGAGGCCGTGGAGGAGGAGAAGGCAGCGCTCGAGGGCCGCGAGGCGCGTAGCGCCCGCACGCAGGCCAAGATCGACCTGCCCGTCGAAGCCTATCTGCCCGATGACTATGTGCCGGAGGAGCCGCAGAAGCTGGAGCTGTACCGGCGCCTGGGGCGGGTGGTCAGCGACGACGGCCTGGACGAGATTCGCGCCGAGCTGCTTGACCGCTACGGCGCCCTGCCGCCGCCGGTGCAGCGGCTGCTGGATGTGTCGCAGTTGCGCTACCGGGCGGAGGAGGCCGGGCTCACGCAGGTGGCACGCGAGGACGGCCAGCTGGTCTTGCGCTTCGGGCCCGACTGGTCACGTGCCGACACCATGCGCGCGTTGGCGCCGGAGGCCGTGGATGATCCGTTGCGCGCGCTGCAGGGCCGGATCCGCTACGCCTCCAACCAGATCCGCGTGCGCCCGCCCGCGGACGCCGACCGCTCCTGGCGCCTGACGCAGGCCATGGTCGACCGCCTCGCGGGCTCGGCACGCGTGCGCCGGTCGCGGGAGGGCGACCCCTCGACCGGCTGAGCCTGCTCCGCGTCCCTGGCGGCCTAGGGGCGGCGCTCGATCTCTGGCAGCACCGGCTCAGGCCGAAGCGGTCTGCTCATCTCCGCTGAAGCGGGCCAGGTACTCCGGCCGATAGCGGTCGTAGAGCGTGACCAGCAGGGTGATGAGCAGGACGAAGAAGGTGAGTCGGCCCGGATCGGTCGAGTCACCCAGCAGGTTGACCAGCAGCATCACCGCCACGATGCCGACATTGAGAAGCCCCGTGACGATGAACTGGCGCAAGGCCGGTCCTGGCCCGAAGCCGTAGCGTGCCAGCCACGTGCTGAGGGCGGCGTTGGCCACGACCACGACGCCGATGAGCACCGCCAGCTCGACGACTCCCGCCTCCACCTGCAGCATCTGTGCCGAAGATGGTCGACACCAGCGCGATGAGCGCGTACTTCTCCAGCAGGCTGGCGCCCAGGACGCGGCGCATGAGGCGTGACCGGACGGCCACCAGTCGCTCTGGCGGCACGGCGCGGCCGGGCTCGGCGTCGGCGTCGATGGTGAGTGGTCGGTCGCGCGGCGGCAGCTTGTGCTTCATCAGCCAGTAGAGGGCATAGACCGCTGCGGCTGCCGCGACCACGGCCAGGACCACGATCCAGGGCCGCGCCGCGAACGTGTCGAGCCACGGCGTCCCGGCAGGAACGCCGAAGATCGTCTCCTGCACCAGGTCGGTGGTGTCGAGCTGGGCGATGTGGATCCACCACTCCTGCGGCAGCTTGATGAAGATCCAGATGAAGGCCGTGGCCCCGATGATGACCCTCCGGCTCATCCGTCGCGGATCCCAGAACAGGCGCACCGACTCATAGAAGATGAAGAAGTACTCGAACGTGTTGGGGAAGATGAAGAGGATCTCGCGCACGCTCGCTCAGCTCGAACAGCACGACACCGATGAGGCGGTAGAAGATGAGGAAGCGTGCCACCTCCACGGCGAACTGGTTGGTCCAGTTGCGCAGGGTGGCGGTGTAGGCGATGACGAGGTAGTAGATGTCGAGCGCCTTGTCATAGCTCTGGTAGCCGGTGAGGTCGGCATCCGGCGCGATGGCCTGGAAGACGGTCTGGTCGACCGCGTCGATGACCAGGCAGGCCACGATGGCCGGTAGCGGGAAGCGGATGATGAGCAGAGGCACCAGCAGCCGCGACAGCACCACGCTGAGGAAGACGAGTTCCGGAAAGGTGATGTCCATGCGTGTGTCTCCCTAGATGCCCACGTTCTGCGGCATGCTGATCATGAAGATGAAGCCGCCCAGGAACAGCAGCACGCCGCCGGTGAGCATCCCCAGGCGCACGGCGCGCGCCTTCAGCTTCGTGCCGACGCCGGCGAAGAAGAGCA
Source organism: uncultured Chloroflexia bacterium (assembly GCA_963712735.1). Taxonomy (GTDB): domain Bacteria; phylum Chloroflexota; class Limnocylindria; order Limnocylindrales; family CSP1-4; genus JAFMJV01. Next base: position 898,716 of record CAVQIZ010000007.1, read on the forward strand.
CCGACGCCATGACCACTGCGACGAGCACGAAATTGTCTCCGGTCTGATTGGCCGCTCGAGCCTGGTCGGCGAGGGCATTGGCCTCCTCGTCCAGCGCGTCGGCCTCGGCCTTCGCTGCGGGCTGGTACTGGGGCAGGTCGAACGGCGTCCCGGGGGGGTCTCGCCTGTCGGCACGGATGCCACCCAGGCATCGAAGGCCGGCTTGAACTCGTCCCTGAAGCGCTCGTAGAAGAAGGTCGTTCCGCGCTCGTACTCGGCCGCGGACTGCTCCAGCCAGGCGATCCAGGTCTGCACGTCGACCTGGACATTGGCGGCATAGATGTTCGTGGCCTGTGTGGCCTCTACGCGCTTGGCGCCCGCCGCGCTGAACGCGTTGGCTTGCACCCCGCCCCAGCGCGTGGCCTGGTAGGCCGACCAGGCCGCCACGACGGTCGCCAGCGCCAGCAACACGGCTGCCGCCAGCTCGATCCAGTCGGTGCGACCGAAGCGCTCCTGGGCGATGGCGTCGAGCCGCCTGCCGTAGGGGATGATGGCCTCTGAGCTCGCTGCCTCCGGCGTCCCCACGGTGTCTGGTTCTGCCGGCTCGTCGGGCGCGTCAGGGCGCCCGGGCTCGCTGCTCACACCTGGACCCTCCTCTTCTCCCCGTGGCCCAGAACGATAACAGGCCCCGAGCGCGCTAGATTCAAGCCATGCCCAACCACCTCGACACCATCGATGGCCTGCACGCGACGCTCGGCGAGTACGACTACGTGGCCGATCGCGCCCTCGCCACCACCGTCTTCCTCAGCCTGCGGCTGGGGCGCCCATTGCTGCTGGAGGGCGAGGCGGGCGTGGGCAAGACCGAGCTGGCCAAGGTCCTCGCGGCAGCGCTCGGCACTCGCCTCATCCGCCTGCAGTGCTACGAGGGCCTCGATGTCAACACCGCGGTGTACGAATGGAACTACCCGCGGCAGATGCTGGAGATCCGACTGCTCGAGGCCCAGGGCAAGCTCGACGATGCCCGCGCCCACGACATCTTCGGGCCGCAGTTCCTGCTCAAGCGACCGCTGCTGCAGGCATTGGAGGCGGACGAGGGCGTGCCACCGGTCCTGCTCATCGACGAGATCGACCGGGCTGACGAGGAGTTCGAGGCCTTTCTGCTGGAGATCCTCTCCGACTTCCAGGTGACCATCCCCGAGGTGGGCACGGTGCGCGCCGAGCAGCCGCCGCGGGTGATCCTGACGTCCAATCGTACGCGTGAGGTCCACGACGCCCTGAAGCGTCGCTGTCTCTACCACTGGATCGACTACCCCGACGCGGCTCGCGAGTACGAGATCGTGCTGGCGCGCGTGCCCGACACGCCCGAGCGCCTGGCGCGGGCCATCGTCGCCTTCGTGCAGCGCCTGCGAGCTGGGCAGCTGACCAAGGTGCCCGGGCGTGGCGGAGACGATCGACTGGGCCGCGGCGCTGCTGGCCCTCGGCGCTGGTCGGCTGACCGCCGAGCTGGTCGACGAGACCCTCGGGGTGGTGCTCAAGTACGAGGAGGACGTGCGCGCCGTGCGCGGCGCGACCGTTGCTGCCTACCTGCAGGAGACAGCGGCGGGGGCCGCACCTGAGACCGTGGCACGCTCCCGGTCCGGTGATGGGCGTCTCCGGCAGTGCCTTCTTCTGGAACGCGCTGCTGTTCACGCGGGCGCTGCGCGCGGCCGGCATCAGCACCGACATCGGCGCCGCCATCGACTACTCGCGGGCGCTGACGCTCATCGATATCGGCGAGCGCGAGCAGGTGCGCGCTGCCGGCTCGGCCATCTTCGTGCGTCGCCGTGACGAGGTGCCGCTGTACGACGAGGTCTTCGCGCGCTTCTGGCAACGCTACGAGCTGGCCATCGAGCCGATGGAGCTCGATGTGCAGGTCGAGGCGGGTGCCGGCGACCAGCAGCAGGCGGCGCAGCTCGGCGCCCGGCCGGGAGAGGAGGCCGAGGACGTGATGGGTGGCGCGGCCGACGCCGCCGACTCGTCCGATGCCGACGGAGTGGCGACGGAGGAGGAGACCGGCGGCTCGCTCTCGTGGAGCGAGCGTGAACGGTTGCTGCACAAACCGTTCGACCGCATGAGCCCCGACGAGCTGCGCGATGCCGAGCGGCTGGTCGACCAGGTCCGGCCCCGCCTGGAGATGCGCCGCGCTCGTCGCCAGGAGCTGCATCGGCACGGACGACAGGTGGCCACCCGCCAGATGTTCCGGGCCAACCTGCAGAACGGCGGCGACCTGGTGGAGTGGCTGTGGCGTCGTCCCGCGTTGCGTCCGCGCTCGATCACCGTCATCTGTGACATCAGCGGCTCCATGGAGCGGCACTCGCGACTGCTGATCCGCTTCGCCATGGCGCTCCACCGCGTGTCCGCCGTGCGCACCGAGGCCTTCGTCTTCGGCACCCACCTCACGCGCGTCACCCACGAGCTGGCCGGCCGCGATCCGGACGCCGGGCTGGCGCAGGTCAGCGCCAGCGTGTCGGACTGGTCGGGCGGTACTCGCATCGGCGAGTCGCTGCGACAGTTCAACCGGCATTGGGCGCGCCGGACGCTGCGCTCGAGCGGCGTCGTCATCGTCGTCTCGGATGGCTGGGATCGCGGCGATCCGGGCGTGGTGCGCGCGGAGATGGCACGCCTCCAGCGCAGCTGCCACCGGCTCATCTGGCTCGATCCGCTGGCTGGCAGCGAGCACTACCAGCCGCTCGCCGGGGGGCATGGCGGCGGCCTATCCCTTCATCGACGACCTGGTCGCGGTCAACGACCTGGCCTCACTGCAGCGCCTGGGTGAGCTGCTCGCCGAGATGGCCGACCATCGCAGCCGGCGCCCCGACCGCCGGGGACAGCCGCGCGTCCACCGCGCTGCCGCCATCCGCAGCAGCCACCGTATCGGAGTCGTCGCATGAGAGAGCTGCTCGATGTCCTCGACGACTGGAGCGCCGACGGGCTGGCCGTCGCGCGCGCCGTGGTCATCCGTACCTACGGCTCTGCTCCCCGCCGCGAGGGCGCGGTGATGCTGGCCGCAGCGGACGGCCGCATCGAGGGCTCGGTCAGCGGCGGCTGCGTGGAGGGCGCGACGGCGGAACACATGGCGGTGGCGCGCGATGCCGGCGAGCAGCGCGTCGTGCGCTTCGGCATCAGCGACCAACAGGCCTGGGACGTCGGTCTCGCCTGTGGCGGCACCATCGACGTGCTGATGCAACCGTTCGTGCCGCCGCAAGCCGTCGAGGCCGCGCGCGTCAGCTCCGAACGACGCGACGGCGGCCGCGTCGTGGTGACCCCGCTGCCGCCCGGATCGACCGGAGCCGGCTGCGGGGGCGTCCGTGCTGGGCCCCGCCGCAGCGGTCCCGGAGCCGCTGCTGGTGCACCAGGACGGCCGCCTGGAGAGCACGCTGGGTGACGCCGAGGCAGACGCGGCACTGGTCGCGGCCTGCCTGGAGGCGCTGTCAAGCGGCACATGCGGGGTGCTGGAGCTTGCCGGGCAGCAGCTCTTCCTGGAGGCGTTCCCGGTCCGGCCGCGGCTGGTCATCGTGGGCGCCGTGTCCGTGGCTGCCCGGCTCGTGCGCCTGGCGCAGGACCTCGGCTACGAGACCGTGGTGGTGGACGGCCGGCCGGCGTTCGCCACGCGCGAGCGGTTCCCGCACGCGGACGAGCTCATCGTGGGCTGGCCGGACGAGGCTGCCGAGCAGATCTCGCTGGGCGCTGCGGACGCGCTGGCCGTCCTCAGCCACGATCCCAAGTTCGATGATCCGGCCATCGCCGAGGGGTTGGCGCGCGGATGCCGCTACGTGGGCGCCATCGGCAGCCGCAAGACGCAGCGCGAACGGCGGCAGCGCCTGCTTGCGCGCGGGCTGAGCGAGGCGCAGGTCGAGCGCCTGCATGGGCCCATCGGGCTCGACCTGGGAGGCCGCGAGCCGGCTGAGACGGCCCTCGCCATCATGGCCGAGATCGTGGCCGCTCGGCACGGCGCCAGCGCTCGCCCGATGCGCGAGCTCGCCGCAGGGCGTGCGCGCCCCTGACGCCTCGCCACGCGTGGGGCCGGCCCGCCGACCGGGCGCGACCGCGGGGGCGTGGCGCCCGCAGGTCGTGCGCTAGACTCAGCAACGCCGATCACCAGCTATCTTCGATGACAGGAGTCTCCTGCCGTGTCCGCCGACTCGCTTCGGGCCCAGATCCGCGAGGTCCCCGACTTTCCCAAGCCTGGGATCCTCTTCTACGACATCACCACGCTGCTCACTGACGCCGAGGCCTTCCGCGAGGCTATCGAGTTGATGAACGAGCCGTTCAAGAACGAGAAGATCGACATCGTCGTGGGGATGGAGTCGCGCGGCTTCATCTTCAGCGCTCCGATGGCGCTGCACCTGGGTGCCGGCTTCGTCCCGGTGCGCAAGCTCGGCAAGCTGCCGTCGGAGACCATCAGCGTCGAGTACGAGCTGGAGTACGGCACCAACACCCTGGAGGTGCATCGGGACGCCATCCGGCCCGGCCAGCGTGTCCTCATCGTGGACGACCTCCTCGCGACCGGCGGGACGGTGCTCGGTACCATCGACCTGGTCAAGCAGCTCAAGGGCGAGATCGTCGGGCTCTCGTTCCTCGTCGAGCTGGGCTTCCTGAACGGCCGCGAGCGCTTGAATGAATACCGCATCCACAGCGTCATCGGGTACTGACAGTACCGAGCCGGGCAACGACGGGGTGGCCGGCTCCTCGCCGCCGCCGCCCGCACCGGTCATCGCTCCGCCCGAGCCTCCGGCGGCCGGGCAGGATCACGATGCGACGCGGCGTGCCTTCTTCCTCGAGTTCGGCAAGCAGGCCGTGACCGCGGTGGGCCAGGTCGCCGGCATGGCCGACCTCGTCGGCCGCGCCTCGGGCGGCAGCGTCGCGGGCCTGCTGGGGCTGGAGGCGCCCACGCTGGCCGCCAGGCCACCCGAGTTCACCCGCTCCTCGCGTGGTCCCCGCGTCAGTGCCGCCGCTCCCGCGGCCGATGGCGCGTTCCGCAGTGCCTACCGTCTCGGCGAGGAGGGACTGGTGCTGCTCGACCAGCGCGGCATCCCCGAGCGGCTGGACGAGGTGCTGGCGAAGCGCGGCAGCGACGTGGCCTACTACCTGCGCCTGGGCGTCGTTCGTGGTGGCGCCGTGATGGCACAGGTCGCGGCCTACGGCGTCGCGCTGACAGCGCAGGAGCGTGTCGGACAGCCGCGCCGAGCAGCGCCACCACGAGCTGGGCCGGACGCTGTCGGCCCTGGCCGAGGCTCGTCCCTCGGCGCGCCTGCCGGGCTGGGCCATGGAGCGGATGCGGGCCATCATCGAAGACGACGTCGGTGACGACACCGACGAGGTCGTTGCCGATGGGGCTGTCGTGGACCGTGCCGACCAGGCCGCCGACGAGACTGCCGAGCAGGATCACGCCGACGACGGTCTGGTGCTGGCCCAGCGACTGCGGGCTGAGGCAGACGCCATCGCCACCGACGTGGGGGCCTGGAACGCGACCATCGCCGCGTCGCTGCACGACCACCTTGCCGACCTCGCGACAGGTCCGCTGACGGTGCTGCTCCACGGGGTCCACGGTCCGCTTGCCGGGGGCGTGGTGGGCAGCGGACTCTCCGCACTGCAGCGACTCCGCGACGAGGGACGTGAGCTGCGCCTGTTCGTGACCGGAGGCGCGACCGTTCATGGACGGGGCGCGGCTGGCCAGCTGGGAGCTGCGCCAGGCCGGCATCGCGCACCAGGTCATCCCCGACAGCGCAGTGGCGTGGCTCCTGGGACGAGAAGCGGTCGATGTCGCCCTTCTCGGTGCCGAGTGGATCGCGGCCAATGGCGACACCGGGGCACTGCTCGGCAGCCGCGCCATCGCCCAGCTCGCCCGGCTGCGCGGAACGACGGTCGTGGTGACCGGCCTCAGCGCCAGCGTCGATGCGGCCACCGCCGACGGCAGTGCCATCCCTGACGAGCTGCGGCCGGCGCGCGACCTGGCCGCCTACCTGGCGGACGTGCCCATCGGCACCTCGGCTGCGCTGGTTCCGGCGGCGGATGTCATCGCGGCGTCCGCCATCGACCTGCTGATCACCGAGCGCGGCGCGGTGGTGCCGCAGGCGGCCGGCTGATGGCATCGGTCGCACGCGACGGCCTCGCGTCGGAAGGGCACCTGGAGGTCCGCTCCACGCGCGACCGCGACCTGCTGCACCAGTTCCTCAACCGCGACCGACTCTTCGCTGCCTATGCCCTCGCCGACATGGACGACAGCGAGTTCGCCCGCACCCGCTGGGGCATCGCCTTCGAGGATGGTGCCCCCGTGGCGGTCGTCATGGAGTACCGCGGCATCTCGCCACAGCCGCTCTTCGCGATGGGTGAGCCGCCCGGCGTCAGCGCCGTCCTGCGCGATGTCATCCGACCCCGGATCGCCTATCTCGCGGCCAAGCCGCACGTCGTGCCCGCCGTACGCGAGCGCTACCGGGTCGAGGAAGCCGCGCCGATGGTGCGCATGGCCGTGGAGCGAGCCACCTTCACGCCCGTGGTCGGCGATGCGGTGCGCCTCGACCAGGGCGACACGCAGCATCTCAACCGGCTCTACGAGCTCGGATTCAATGCCTACCTGCCGCGAGAGGCGGTGGCGGCCGGCATCTACTACGGCGTCCGGCGGGGCACGCGCCTCATCGCCGCGGCCGGCACCCACGTCATCAGCCCGATGTACGGCATCGCCGCGGTGGGCAATGTCTTCACCCACCGTGAGTATCGTGGCCAGGGCCTGGCCAAGGTCGTGACCAGCGCCGTTACCTCCGCGCTGTTGCAGCAGGTCGAGACGGTCGTGCTCAACGTCCGCGCCGACAACCCACCCGCGCTCGCGGCCTACCGGGCCCTTGGCTACCGTGAGCACACCCACTTCGACGAGCGGCTGGTCCACCGCCGAACGTCGCTGTGGGATAGCATCGTCGGGCCCATGCGGGCCTACCTATCCGATCTCAGGAGGAATGGATGACCCACGCTCCCGTACCCGCCGACCCGATGCAGACCACCTCCGGTGACGCCACGACTGGCCAGACCGCGTCCTATCCACCCCACGATGTCGCCGACTTCGGGCTCGTGGCGGAAGGTGTCCGTCGTATCGAGTGGGCCGAGCGGGAGATGCCGGTCCTGCGGCTCATCCGCGAGCGCTTCGAGCGGGAGCGGCCCCTTGCCGGCCTGCGCATCGGGGCCTGCCTGCACGTCACCACCGAGACCGCCAACCTGATGCGCACGCTCAAGGCCGGCGGCGCCGAGGTCACGCTGGTGGCGTCGAACCCGCTGTCGACGAAGGACGACGTCGCCGCCGCCCTGGTGGCCGAGTACGGCATCAGCTGCTACGCCGTTCGGGGCGAGGACAACGAGACCTACTACCGGCATCTCAACGCGGCTGCCGACACGCACCCGCACATCACCATGGACGACGGCTGTGACCTCGTCGCGCTGCTGCACCAGCAGCGGCCGGAGCAGCTGTCGGAGGTCCTCGCTGGGACGGAGGAGACCACCACCGGCGTGATCCGGCTGAAGGCCATGGCCAACGACGGCGCGCTGGCGTTTCCGGTCGTGGCTGTCAACGAGGCCCAGACCAAGCACCTGTTCGACAATCGCTACGGCACCGGCCAGTCGACCGTCGACGGTCTGCTGCGCGCCACCAACATCCTGCTCGCCGGCCGTCGCTGCGTGGTCGCCGGCTACGGTTGGGTCGGCCGCGGCATCGCCAGCCGCCTGAGTGGCATGGGCGCGCGCGTGGCGGTGGTCGAGGTCGATCCGGTGCGCGCCATCGAAGCGCTCATGGATGGGCACCAGGTGATGACCGCCGGGGACGCCGCGCGCTGGGGCGAGGTCTTCGTGACCGCCACCGGCAATCTGAACGTCTTCCGCGAGGAGCACTTCCGGGTCATGCAGGACGGCGCCATGCTGGCCAACAGCGGCCACTTCGATGCCGAGCTGGACCTCGCAGCCCTGGAGCGACTGGCCGAGGGGCATGTGCGCGAGGTGCGCGAGAACGTGCGCGAGTACGATCTCGGCGAGAAGAAGCTCTACCTCCTGGCCGAGGGTCGTCTGGTCAACCTCGGCGCCGCCGAGGGCCATCCCGCGGCGGTCATGGACATGAGCTTCGCCGGTCAGGCCCTGTCGGCCGAGTTCGTCGCGCGCAACCACGAGACACTGGACAACCGGGTGCACGTCGTCCCCGCCGACATCGATGCCGAGATCGCGCGCCTCAAGCTGGAGGCGCGCGGGATCTTCATCGAGGGCATGACCGAGGAGCAGATCAGCTACACCAACTCCTGGCAGCAGGGCACCTGACCGCGGGGGTCCCGCGCAGGCCGGCGTGCGAGATCGGCGAGCTAGAAGGGCCGCAGCAGCTCGGCGAGGCCGCCGCCCGACGCGACCTGCTTGGTCGACTCGAGCAGTTCCCCTCCCTTGGCCCACTCGACGGGATGCTGCTGCCGTAGCCGCTTCTCTTCGGTCAGCATGATGGTCCACAGCCGGGGGTAGTGGTCGCGCAGGTACTCGCTCGAGCGGTAGCGCGCCACGAACTCGCGCACGAACGCGGCATACCGCGTCACCGGGTCGGTGGCGGCCGCGAGCTTCTCGAACTCGTGCTCGTAGCCGGCGGCGGCCCGGAAGCGCCCGAAGAAGCCACCCACGCTGTGGGAGCCGATGTCCCAGCCCTGGGAGTGGCCGCCTCGTCGCAGCAGGGGCGCCGGCGATTCGAAGACGCAGATGACCTCGCCATCGACGCGCTCGGCGCGCAGGTGGCCGCCGAACGTGAGGTAGCGATTGGCCACACCCTTGCGGTCGAGGACGGAGATGAGACCCCAGCTGAACCGGGTGTTGCGGGGCAGCCGGCTGGCGAAGGTGACGGTCTCCCGCACCCCGTGGCCCTTCTCGCCGGTGATCCAGTACTCCACCAGCTCGGGGTCGTAGTGCCGCAACGTCGGCTTGGCCCGGATGGCCACGAGCAGATAGGCCGGCCCCGGTCGGTTGGGTAGATCCGGATCAGCCAGGAAGCCCCAGTCGGCCAGCAGGTCGGACGCTCGCTGCGGATCGATCGAATCGGGAAGGTGCGCCATCTGCAGGCAGCATGCGACAGGACCGGCGGATCTGGGCACGGCCATCGGTCCCGAAGTCGCCTGCCGGCCGACACCGCAGCGCGGGTCCGATGGCCCGGTCGGTCTGGCTGCGGCCGCTCTCTGCTACGCTTCCGCCGACCCCACGACAGGAGACCGTGACCGCATGACGAGAATCACCGACGCCGGGCCGTATCTGTTCACCTCGGAGTCGGTCACCGAGGGCCATCCCGACAAGATGTGCGACCAGATCTCGGACGCCATCCTCGACGCCATCCTCGCCGAGGACGCCAACGCCCGGGTGGCCTGCGAGACCGCCACGACGACCGGCCTCGTGCTGGTGCTGGGCGAGATCACGACCGAGACGTACGTGGAGTTCCAGAAGATCATCCGCGACACGGTGCGGGAGATCGGCTACACCAAGTCCGAGTACGGCTTCGACTGGGAGACGTGTGGGGCGCTCGTCTCGGTCAAGGAGCAGTCGCCCGACATCGCCCGGGGCGTGGATCGCGAGGAGCTCGGTGCCGGCGACCAGGGCATGATGTTCGGCTTCGCCTGCCGGGAGACGCCGGAGCTGATGCCGCTGCCCATCGCGCTGGCCCACCGCATGGCTCGCCGCCTGGCGGAGGTTCGCAAGAGCGGCCAGCTGCACTACCTGCGCCCGGACGGCAAGACCCAGGTGACCGTCGAGTACGAGCGTGGCGTGCCCGTGCGCGTCGGCACCGTGGTCGTCTCGACCCAGCATGACCCGGACGTTCGCAGCGAACGGCTGCGCGACGATGTCATCGAGAGCGTGATCCTGCCCAGCATCGAGCCGGAGCTGCGCTCCGTCGACCCTGTCATGCACGTCAACCCCACCGGGCGCTTCGTGCTTGGCGGGCCACTCGGCGATGCCGGCCTCACTGGGCGCAAGATCATCGTCGACACGTACGGCGGCATGGCCCGCCACGGTGGCGGCGCCTTCAGCGGCAAGGACCCCACCAAGGTCGACCGCTCGGCGGCCTATGCGGCGCGCTGGGTCGCCAAGAACGTGGTCGCCGCCGGGCTTGCCGACCGCTTCGAGGTGGAGCTGGCGTACGGCATCGGCATCGCAGAGCCGGTGTCGATCTCGGTCGAGTCCTTCGGGACCGGGGTCATCGCCGACGCGGAGATCCAGGCGCTCATCGAGCGCCACTTCGACCTGCGACCGGGCGGCATCATCAACGCGCTTGATCTGTGGCGGCCGATCTACCGGCAGACCGCGGCCTACGGCCACTTCGGCCGCGAGGACCTTGATCTGCCGTGGGAGCGCACCGACAAGGCGGACCTGCTGCGCGAGGATGCCGGTCTCGCCTAGGCACTGTCAGCTGTGGCGCGCCGCCAGTGCTTCGCGTGCCACCTGGAGGTAGCGGTCCACCGTCCGCTCCATGCTCAGCTCGTGCGCCAGCCGCTGCACGTTGGGATCGGGGTCCGGCAGTGGCCTCGACAGCAGCTCGCTGATGGCGGCCCCCAGGGGCCAGGGCTCCGGTGGTCCGAAGAAGTGCAGCGCCCCGGGGACCCGACGGCCGTACTCGCGAAGCCCGGGCAGGTCGGAGACCAGCATCGGCTTGCCGGCCGAGATCCACGACGAGAGCGAGCCCGACGCCGAGAGGTCGGTGAATGGCAGGATGGCCAGATGTGTGGCCGCGATCCAGGTCTCCCAGGCATCATCGTCGAGGTAGCCGGTGATGCGGAAGCGGTCGCCAAGGCCCAGCTCGTCCGCCTTGGAAAGGGCCAGGTCGTGGACGAACGAGCGTCCCGCCACTGGCCCTCCGGCGTAGACCATGACCGCGTCGTCGGGCATGAACGGAACAGCCTCGACGGCATAGCGATGACCCTTGCGTCCGTAGACGAAGCCCAGCAGCGTCACCACGCGACGGCCTGACAGGCCCAGCTTCGCGCGCGCCTCCTCCGGCGTCAGCGTCAGCGTCGCGACGTTCCACGAAGTGGGGGATGACGCGGATCTTGTCCATGGGCACGATGCCACGCAGCCGCTCGACCTCGATCTGCGAGTGCACCACGATGCGGTCAGCCGTGCGGCCCAGCCAGCGCAGGCTCCAGACATCGGGCTGCAGGTGCCGCTGCCGCAGGCCTTCGCGATCGAAGACATCGTGCAGGGTCACCACCAGCGCACCGCGGAAGGCCCGGCGGAAGCGCATCAGACGCGGCAGCGAGCGGCCATGCTTGCCCCAGCCACGCCGGTTCCACTGCATCAGCACGACATCACGATCGGCCAGCTCGGCGGCCACACGCGCCAGCTGCTCGGACGACTCGTCGACGCGGCCGGCCTCGACCTCGCTGACTGGCAGACCCCCGCGCGTGCGCGCCTCGTCGGCGATGAGCTGGCCGTAGCGACGGACGCCGCTCTCGGCACGACCGAGGTGCAGGAACCCGAGGGTGCGCAGCTCGGCCGGCATCGTCAGTGCGCGTGCGGTCAGGCGTCGTCGTAGCCGAGCTGCCGCAGCAGGTCGCCGGCCTCGGCGTCGATCTCAGCCAGCTCGGACGGGTAGAACGTCGTACGCCACGTGCCCACCGACGAATCGTCGGCGCGCATCGTGGCGGAGAGGAACGTGTCGCGCGAGCGCTTCTTGTCGATGCCGAGGAAGTCGAGGATGCGCTCGCCCTCGTCGAGCGGCTGACGCACCAGGTCTTCGTAGCGCAGCTCGTGGTAGCGCTCGGGGCCCAGCGCCGGCCCGTCGCGCAGGCCGGTCTCGGTGTAGCGCCGCCAGGCCCAGGCCATGCGGCGCGCATCGGAGGTGCGCATGAACTCCTCGCGACGATCGGGCTCCACCCAGAACTTCGGCCAGGGCCCGTGCAGATAGCCGCCCGGCTCACGCTCGCCCGACCAGGCGTCCTCGGCGCGCAGCCAGGGCTTGTGCATGTGCGAGCTGGCCGCGTCGCGACCGTCACGGATGATGTGGATGAACTGCGAATCCGGGAAGGCCCGCGAGAGGAAGGGGATGAGGAAGATGTTGGTCGGCGTCTTCTCGCTGAAGCGGAGGTCGCCGTCACGCTCCACGCGCACCATCCAGCTGTAGACGAGGCGGAAGAACCAGCGCGAGCGACGGAAGCTCCAGAGGTCCTCGTAGACGTAGCGCCCGGCTGCCTTGGTGGCCGGCGGCTCGTGGTGGTAGGTGATCTCGGGGATGCGGCCGATGCAGTCGCCCAGGAAGGTCGTGCCGGAGCGCGCGGCGCCGATGATGAAGACCGGCCGCTGCAGCTTGGGCAGGATCGAGCTCGACAGCCGCTTCGACGTCATGGGCCGGTGGCGATCGAGCTTGAGGTAGTAGCGACGCTCGGCACGATAGGTCTTGCGCGCGATGCGCCACATGTCCGTGATGCCGATGGGCAGCGGCTCCGGATCGACGTCGCTGGGCAGGCTGGGGTTCATGCCCCGCGGCGGGGGCGAGGCGTTGCTGTCGGCAGCCGTCGTGGCTGCCGGATCGCCGGTGTGTCGGTTCCGTTGTCACGCTGTCGGTCACGCTCGTGCTCATCCTGCCTCTTGTCCCGGGGGTCCCGGCGGATGATAGCCCGGGTCGTGCACAATCGTCGGCATGTACGCAGTCATCATGGCCGGTGGAGGTGGGACGCGGCTCTGGCCGCTCAGCCGCGCCGAGCGACCCAAGCCGTTCCTGCCACTGCTCGAGGGCGGCCGCTGCCTGCTGGAGGCGACCGTCAGCCGGCTGGCGCCGCTGATCGACGCTGCCGACGTCTACGTCGTGACCGACGCGCGCCACACGCCCCTGGTACGCGCAGCTCGTGCCCACCATCCCGGCGGCCAACATCGTCGGTGAGCCGATGGGCCGCAACACGGCCGCGGCGGTGGCGTTGATGGCACACGCGGTCGAGCGGCCCGACGACGACATCATGATCGTGCTCCCCGCCGACCAGGCCATCGGCGACGAGGAGGGCTTCCGCGACGCGCTGCGCGCGGCGGCCGAGCGCGCGGCCGGCGGCGACCTGGTCACGCTGGGCATCGAGCCGACCGAGCCGGCGACCGGCTACGGCTACGTCCTCGCCGTCGGGGAAGCCACGACCGTTCGGTGCGTGCGACACGTACCGCGTCGAGCGGTTCGAGGAGAAGCCGACCCTGGCGCGCGCCCGCGAGCTCATCGCCTCCCGCTCCGCCTACTGGAACGCGGGCATCTTCGTGTGGCGCCGCGACGCCCTCATCGCCGGGCTGCAGCGGTACGCGCCCGACATCAGCGACCCCATCCGCGAGTGGCTGGAGACGACGCGCTGGCGAGCGAACGGCGGGCTGGCCTGGGGCCGCCATGGCCACGACCTATGCCCAGCTGCGCGCCACGTCCATCGACTACGCGCTGCTGGAGCCGGCCTCGCTGGAGCGGCAGGTCGCGGTCGTGCCGGCCGCCATCGGCTGGAGCGACCTGGGCTCGTGGTCGGCGCTGCGCGACCACCGTGGCGGCGCGGGCACCTCGGTCATCTCGGTGGAGGCGCCGGCTCAGGTCATCGAGGTCGGTGGACGGGACGTCTTCGTGCACGCGGCCGGCGGCCGCACGGTGGCCTTGGTGGGCCTCGGCGACGTCATCGTGGTGGACACGCCCGATGCCCTGCTGGTCAGCTCGGCCGATGCCGCCCAGGACGTCAAGCAGGTCGTCGACCGCCTGCGCGACGAGGGCAGCGACGAGCTGCTGTAGCGAGGTCGCCCGCTGGCGTCGCTGCAGGCTCAGGCCCCGGCCGCGGCACGGTAGAGGCCGATGTAGCGGTCCACGATGCGCGGCGTGGCAAGGCGGCTCGCGAGCGCAGCGACGGCAGGGTCGGGGTGCTCGCTGCTCTGCTCCAGGGTCGTCCTGATGCAGCTCGCGAGCGCGCCGGACTCGTACGGTCGGAACAGGTGCAGGGCACCCGGCTGCATCGCCTGCAGCTCCCGGAAGGGCAGCAGGTCCGAGGCGACGATCGGCCGCGCCGCGGAGATCCAGGTGGCCAGCGCTCCTGACGCCGACATGCGCTCGAAGGGGCAGAGAGCGACGTCGGTCGCCGCCAGGAGCTCTTCCAGTCGCTCGTCGGGCACGTAGCCCAGGAAGCGGACGCGCGTCGGCCACGCCCGCCTCCTGCGCGTGCTCCTCGAGCGCGCGCTGGACGTGCTCGCGGCCCTCGATGACGGACCCGACGAAGAGCGCGGTGACGTCGTCCGGCAGCTCGCGCAAGGCGTCGATGACGAGGCGATGACCGCGCCGCCTGGTGAGGTAGCCGAGCAGGGTGATGACACGCTGGTCGCTGACGTCCAAGCGCATCGCGGGCCGTCTGCGCGGTCGGGGAGCGCGCCGCGCACCTCGACGAAGTGCGGCACCACCTCGACCTTGGCCGCGGGCACCAGGCCATCGAGCCGGCGCCGCTCCTCCTCCGAGTGCACCACGAGGCTGCTGGCGGCGTGCCCCAGCCGGCGCAGGCCGAGTGCCGACGGGGAGAGCCAGCGCTGCCAGAGGCCATCGCGGGCGAAGACGTCGTGCATCGTGACCACCACGGGCCTGCGCAGCGACTGCAGGACGACCTCCATGCGCGGGATGCCGCCCCAGCGCGGGTCCCAGTCGGCCAGCTTCCACTGCAGGTGGACGACGTCGCAGTCGCGCAGCCGGCGAGCCGCCAGGCGCAGCTCGCGTCCACGAGGCGTCACGACCGCCGGCGTCGCTCTCGACGACCTCGAGCCTGCGGTCGCGTGGCTGCCTCGGCGGCGAGGATGGAGCCGTAGCGGCGCAGGCCGCTACGCTCGCGTCCGACATGCAGGAAGCCCACGCGCAGTGGACGTGGCGCGCTCACGGCCGCGCGTCACTCACCGAGGTAGCCGAGCGCGCGCAGGAGCTCGCCGTTGCGCCGTCGCAGCAGCGCCCGCAGGACCGGGTCCAGCGAGCGGCCGCCGGCGCCGACGCGCGAGCGGTAGATGAGCGCGTCGTCTGCTCCGGCCTCGCGCCGCTGGGCGGTGAACCACTGGTAGCGCTCGGTGGCACGGTGGTCGGCGGGGTCGAGCTCGAGCACGGCCGGGTCCCACGGCTCGCCGAGGAACTCGAACAGCCGCCGGCCCTGCGCGACGGGGTCGGCCACGAGGTCCTCGTAGCGCAGCTCGAGGAACCGCCCTGCCGGCAGGCGTGCACCCAGGTCGCGGGCGGCGTTGACGTAGCGGGCCCACTCGCCGCGCGCCGCGCGCGCTGCCGACACGTAGCCCCAGCGATCGCGGAAGCTGGCCACGACGTCGTGGCCGTCGCGCAGCAGGTGCACGTACAGCGCGTCGGGAAAGAGCTCGTCGATGAAGCGGCAGGTGCAGCGTGTAGGTCGGGTCCTTCTCGGCCCAGCGCGACCTTGCCCGAGCGCGCCAGCACCTCGGCCTGGAAGTCGCCGTACAGCGAGCGGATGCGGTCGAGCCACCAGGCTCGATCGAGGCCGTAGGTGGAGACCAGCTCCCAGTTGCGGCCGACGATGGCCTCGAGGTCGCGCAGGAAGTGGGTCTCCTCACCGCAGGAGATGCGGGGGTGCGAGTCGAGGATGAGGCGCAGCAGCGTCGTGCCCGAGCGCGGCGAGCCGATGACGAAGATGGGCGCAGGCGCGTCGTCGCGAGCGGCGCAGGCGCATCCGGGGTGCGGGCCGCTGGGTGTCCCTGAGGCGTTGTCCGTGACCGACACCTGCTCCCTTCTCGTCCGTTGTGCGCTGCCGGCAAGTCTAGCGATGGCTCGGGGTACCATTCGAGCGCGTTCCGCCCACGCCGCGCGGCACGTCCACCAGAGGAGGCGAGAGGAGGGCTGCTGCCCGTGTCCGATACACCCCCCGTGGCGCCGCCCATCGTCTTCGGGACCGATGGCTGGCGCGCCAGGATCGGCGAGGACTACACCTACGACAACGTGCGCCGCTGTGCGCAGGGCGTCGCCGAGTGGGTCCTCCAGCAGGGGACGGCCACGAAGGGTGTCGTCGTCGGCTACGACCGACGCTTCGCCAGCGAGTACTTCGCGGTGGCGGCGGCGGAGGTGCTGCTGGCGCACGACATCGGGGTGCTCTTCGCCGAGCAGGCCATCCCCACGCAGATGACGTCCTACGAGGTCGTCGAGCGCGGTGCTGCCTGTGCGGTGATGATCACCGCCTCCCACAACCCCTGGACCGACAACGGCTTCAAGATCAAGTCGCCGACGCGGCGCCGCGGCCGACCCCGCCCTCCTGCACACGGTCGAGTCGGTCATCGCCGCCCGTGCCGACGAGGCGCCACCACGGCGTGCCTTCGACGAGGCCGAGGCGGCGGGCGATGTCGAGCGCTTCGACCCGTACGTCGGCTACGAGGCCTTCGTGCGTCGCTCGCTCGACCTCGAGGCCCTCAAGGCTGCCGACATGCGCGTGCTGGTCGACCCGCTGTACGGCTCGGGCGCCGGCTGGATCAGCCGCCTGCTGGCCGGTGGCCGGATCGTCGTCGACGAGCTGCACAGCGAGCGCAACCCCTGGTTCGGCGGCGTCAATCCCGAGCCCATCCGGCCACACATCGACGAGGCGCTGGCACGCGTCCGCGAGGGCGGCTACGACCTGGGCCTGCTGCTCGACGGCGACGCCGACCGCGCCGGTGCCGTGGACGAGCAGGGCGTCTTCATCCACCAGCTGCAGTGCTACGGCCTGCTGATGTACTACATGCTCGAGCATCGCGGCGAGCGCGCGCCGGTCGTGACCACGGTCAACGAGACCTCGATGGCCTTCCGGCTTGGCGAGCGCTACGGCGTCGAGGTCCACGAGACGCCGGTCGGCTTCAAGTACGTCGGGCCCGCGGATGATCGAGACCGGCGCGATGATGGGCGGCGAGGAGTCCGGTGGCTACGGTTTCGGCATGCACCTGCCCGAGCGCGACGGCATCTATGCCGACCTGCTGCTGCTCGACCTCTTCGTCCGCGAGCGCCAGGCGGGCGCGGCCAGCGTGTCCGAGGCCGTCGCCCACCTGCACGAGCTCGCCGGCGCCTCGTTCTACCTGCGGACCGACGTCCACACCGACCGTGACGCCTACCCGGCCCTCAAGGCGCGCCTGCTGGTCGAGCTGGGAGAGCATTCGCCGGAGCGTCTCGGCGGCCGTCCCGTCACGCGGACCAGTGCGCTCGACACCGGCGACGGCTTCAAGTTCTGGGTCGACGATGGCTCGTGGCTGCTGGTGCGCTTCAGCGGCACCGAGCCACTGGTGCGGGTCTATGCCGAGGCCAGCAGCGCCGAGCTGCGCGATGCGCTGCTGGCCGAGGGCGAACGCATGGTCAGCGGAGCGGAGGACGCCTCGTGAGCGACGCCCCGGACGGCACCAACATCCTCGACGACCCGGCGGCCATGGCCCGCGCGGACACGCAGGACATGCTCGGATTCGTCGCGCGCTTCGCCGACCAGGTGGGCGAGGGCTGGCGCATCTCGCGCGAGCTCACGCTGCCGTGGGGGCCCCCACGTCGGTCGCGCTCCTCGGCATGGGTGGGTCGGCCATCGGCGGTGACCTGGTGAAGGGCATCTGTGGCGACCGCATCGCCGTCCCGTTCGAGGTCGTGCGCGGCTACGAGCTGCCGGCGTGGGTGGGCCCGGACACGCTCGTCATCGCCAGCTCCAAGAGCGGCGACACCGAGGAGACGCTGAGCGCCCTGCAGTCGGCGCTGGAGCGACGCTGTCCGGTGGTCGCGGTGAGCACCGGCGGCGCCATCGCGACCGTGGCCCAGGCGGCCGGTCTGCCGCTTGCCACCTTTCCGTCCGCAAGGCTCGCCGCGCGCGACGCTGGGCTACTCGCTGGCCATCGTCGCCGGCATCCTCCAGCAAGCCGGGGTGCTGGACCTCGACGGGGCCGAGATCGAGCGCGGCATCGTCGCCTGTCGCGCGACCGAGGCGCGACTGCGCGCCGGGCGTGCCCACCGCGGACAACCCGGCCAAGCAGCTGGCCTGGTCGCTGGTCGACCGACTGCGTGGTGATCGCGGGATCCGGGTTCCTGGCGCCGGTGGCGCGCCGCTGGAAGGCGCAGCTCAACGAGAACGGCAAGGCCACCGCCGTCTACGAGGAGCTGCCCGAGGCGACGCACAACACCGTCGTCGGCTTCGAGCAGCCCGAGTCGCTGCGCGACCACCTGTTCGTGGTCCTGCTCAAGGGAGCCGCCGAGCACCCGCGCAACGCGCTTGCGCGCGACGCTCCTCGGCGACGTGCTCGACACCGCGCACATCTCGCATGCAGTCCGTCGAGGCCAGCGGTGAGGACAAGCTGGGACAGGCCCTCAGCGCCATCGTCATGGGCGACTACGTCAGCGTCTACCTGGCCTTCATGTACGCGGTCGACCCGTCGCCCATCGTGGTCATCGACCACGTCAAGGAGCAACTGGCGCTGGCCGATCAGGCCGCGGCGCGAGTAGACCTTCGGCCCCTGTCGCCTCTTGGCGGACTCGCTAGTCTAGGCGGCAGGGATCGACGCTCGGTCAAGCGGGTCCAGGATGGCCTGGCGCGGCGTCGACGAGCGGTGTGCCGAAGCGGACGGCGGCGGACCAGGAGGTTGGGGACTGATGCACTCAAGCGTCATCGGCAAGATCGAGAAGGCGCACCGCTACGCGCGCGAGCGCGACCGCATCACGGTGGAGCGACTGAGCGTCACCTTCGCGGGGGACAACGATGCCCACCGCGTCACCCTCGAGGCCGATGGCTGGCAGTGCAACTGCCACTACTTCGAGTCGGCCCAGACCTGCGCCCACATCGCTGCGCATGCAGGAGATCCTGGGCGTGATGCTGCCTGAGGAGCGACAGACGTCGCTCTTCCCCGAGGCCGGCGATGAGGTCGCCGAGCCGGCTGGCGCCTAGCCCGGCGACCCTGGGCGCGGCCTACTCCGCTGCAGCCGATAGACGAACCACTGCCAACCGCGCTCGCGGTCGAGGTCGACGCGCAGCAGCAGCAGCCAGTCGCCTGCGCCGTCGGCTCCAGGCCCCTGAGCTCGGCGATCGCCTGCGGGTCCGCCGCGTAGTCGGCCTGGCCGCCGTGCGCTCGCTCGCCGTCGGTGGCGCCCAGCGGCGTGAGCGTGCCGGACCAGCCCGTCATGGCCGGATCCATCGTCAGGCTGCAGCGCTGAGCGTCTCGCCGACGCCGAGCCCGACCGGCTCGAGCGCGGCCGGCGGTGGGCGGTAGCCGACGTCCACGCAGAGGTAGAGGAAGCAGCCGTTGCCGGGTTCACCCGGGACGGTCCCTGAGGTCGATGCCAGCACCGCGGTCGGCCGGGATCTCGAGCAGCGCCTCGGGTCGCCGCCTCGCGTTCCGGCACGACCACCAGCCAGGCGTGCCGGCTGCTGCCGTGCGGCTCGGTCCGAGACGGTCGCGGTGACTGTGGTCACACCCGGGACTGTCGGGCCGGCGAACGACGTGGCTCCGCCCGAGAGCCGTTCCTCTGGCCATCCCCGGCGAGCGGCCGGGAGGTGACCGTCACCTCGAGCAGGTCCTCGAATGGCACCTCCACCTCGAGCGTGAGGGGCGCGTCGCGGATCAAGGTGTCCAGCGGTGCGTCGCCTGGGAGCCGCGCCCGCCGGCGTCGCCGGGTCGGCGCCGAGCACGCGACCGAACGCACCCTGCAGCCACACCTGTGGGGCGGTCACCGGTGCCGACGAAGGCTCGTCGGCAGCGGAGGCGCCTGTGGCTGGCAGCGCCAGGCAAGCAGCAGCGTCGCCAGCAGTCGTGGCTCGATCTCACGTCTGTACCTTCACCTTCACGAGCTCCGAGCGGCTGTAGCGCAGCCCCTCGTCGTCAGGGGCGCGGGAAGGCGGCCTTGAACTCCCAGGTCGACTGCGGGCGTGATGGTCAGCTCGTAGCGACCCGCCTGAGTAGAGCGAACGCATCCAGGCGGTCTGCCAGTCGTCAGCGCTGCCGGCGCGGCGGTACTTCAGCTTCAGCGAGCGCCCGTTGAGGGGGTTGCCGGCCAGGCGCCGATAGGCCGAGCGGTCTTCGATGCGCAGCACGGCGGTGAGCTTCACCTGGTCGCCGCGGCATCGATCGCCGAGCGCGTGGGCCAGAGCCGCAGGCGTCGTGGCGACGTCGTTGCAGGTGGAGATGGCGGTCCGGTTGTCGGGCGTGTCGTAGAGCTCCTGCAGCGTGGCCACATCGCAGCGGCCGAAGGCGTGCCGCGAGCTGCCGGGCTGTGGCTTGGCCGGGCTGATGGCGTGCATCACGGTCTCCTGCGGCGGCCAGCCTGAAGCCGGCACTCGAGGGGTGGTGGAGCCCGCTCACGTGCCCCAGCTCGTGGAGCATCACCCGCCGGAGGTCGAAGCAGCCGTAGCGGGGACGACTTCTGACACCAGCGCAGGGTGCCCCAGGCGAAGTCGGTGCCGTGGGGCCGCAGCCAGACGCCCCAGTAGCTGGGCATGTTCGCGAGCCGCGCAGGCGATGCCGCTACGACTGCAGTAGGCGGGAAAGGTGCCCGTGTAGCGGATCGCTGTTCGTGGCACCCGCGCGGTAGACGAAGCGTGGGCCCGTCGGCCGCCGAGGTGCGGTCCACGTCGTCGGCCGCCGACTTCAACGGCCCTTGGCCCACGCCGGCGGCACGCCACCTGACCCCCAGCGGAACGTGAGCTCCTTGCCCTGTGGCCAGCCGCCGCCGGCGAAGTTGGGGACCGGACGGGCCGCGCCTGCCGGCTCGTAGGCAGCGAGGGGAGGTCACCGTCGTGGGCTCGCACTTGGTGAGGCAATCGCCATCGATCAGGCCTCCGATGTCGCCGGTCTCGATGTCGAGCGGCCAGGTCGCCCTCGTAGCGGCGCGTGTCCGGTTCGTGCAGCGCGAGACGCAGGCGTCGTGGGTCCCCGCCTTCCCGAGGGGATAGGCCAGCGCGTCGACGTGGCGCGTCCAGAGGCGACACGCTCGGGCGATGTCGATCATGGCCAGGTCCGTGCCGCCGTCGAGCGTTCACCGACCAGGAGGCGCCCGGCGCAGCCTGCGCGAAGCCGCGCGGCCCGTTCGCAGCGTGGTGTCGGCGCCCTCGAGCTCGAAGGTCAGGCGGTGCCCGGCGACGACACCCTCCGCGTCCAGTTCGACGCTCCACGGCTCGACGATCGACCCATCGGCGGCGCCGCCGGTTCGACCTCGGGACAGCCGGGCAGCGTCCGATGGGTCGGCTGGCCAGGCCGCGCGCTGCCGGCCAGACGCGGCCAGCAGGCCCGCGGCCAGGCAGCGATGCCTGGCGTACGGCGGACCGAGCATGTGGTGTCCTTTCATGGACAACCCTTCCTCCGGCGGTCGAACCGGCGGTGGAGGCGGTCCGGCGACAGTATCGCGTGAGGCCACTTATCTGTGACTTACTGGCCCGGCCCGTCGTTCAGCGGTGCGAGCGTAGACTCACAGGACAACTCAAGAGCAAGACCGAGTTCACGCGAAGTCCGGTGAGAGTCCGGCACAGTCCCGCTACGGTGAGCAGCCAGCCGCTGCAAGTCCGGTCGCCGTGACCTGGTCGTGCGCCAGCCCTTCGAGAGAAAGGGGAAGCACATGGATATCCGGACCGTTGCACGAGCCTCAGGCAGATCCGTCAGCCGGGGCTTTCTTCTTGCCCTGGTCGCCGCTGGCGCTGCCTGGCCATCGCGCTGCTGGCCGGTATCGGCGCCATCGAGCCGCGCGGCCGCGAGCCGAGCGAGCCTTTCCGCGGACCGTCGTCGACGACGAGGGCACGGAGGTCATCCTCGAGGCCGCGCCGCAGCGCATCATCAGCCTGTCTCCCGCCAACACCGAGATCGTCTTCGCGCTGGGGGCCGGCGACCGCCTGGTCGGTCGCACCGACTGGGACGACTATCCTGCCGGAGGCGACCGCGAGCTGACGCCCGTCGCCAGCTTCACCGGTGTCGACATGGAGCAGGTCGTCGCGCTCGAGCCCGACCTCGTGCTCGCAGCCGGCAACTTCTTCACGCCTCCCGACGACATCGCCCGCATGCGCGAGCTGGGCTACCCGGTGGTGGTCGTGTACGCGCCCGACGTCCCCACCGTGCTGGCCGACATCGAGCTCATCGGCGCCGCCTCGGGCGCCGACGAGGCCGCCGCGGCCATGACCGGCCAGATGACAGGCGCAGTTCGAGGCCATCGGCGAGGCGGTGGCCGCGGTCGAGGCCCGTCCGCGCACGTTCTACCAGGTCGGGTCGGAGCCGGAGATCTACGCCCCCGCTCCCGGGCTCCTTCGTGGCCGACATGGTCACCTTCGCGGGCGGCGATCCCATCACCACCGCGGACGCCGCGGTCTGGTCCATCCCGCTCGAGGAGCTCATCGTGGCCGATCCCGAGGTCATCATCCTCGGCGATGCCAACTACGGCGTCTGCCCCGACGACGTCGCGGCCCGGCCGGGCTGGGACGGGATGACCGCGGTCGTCACGGCGCCGTGCGTCCGGTCGATGACGTGCCCGTGACCCGCCCTGGCCCCCGGCTCATGCAGGGCCTCGCGTCGCTGGCGCGGGCCATCCATCCGGAGCTGGAGCTGGCCACGTTCCCGCCCGACACGCCCCTGTGCGAGGACGCGCTGAGCATGACCACCACGGACCTGCTGCGCGAGCACGCGCCGGTCCGCCAGGGCACGCTTCGAGGCCCTGCGGCGCCGACCCGTCGTCCTGGGCCTCATCGGCCTGCTGACGCTGGCGGTCGCCATCGTGGCCGGCATCGGGCTGGGCAGCGTCTTCATCGCTCCGGGCGACACCGTCGCCATCCTGGCCCACGAGCTGCTGGGCAGGCCCGTGACCGAGACGTGGGCGAGCGCACACCAGACCATCGTCATGGAGTTGCGGCTGCCGCGCGTCCTGACCGCGCTGGTCGTGGGCACCGGGCTGTCCGTCGCCGGCGTCACCTTCCAGGGGTTGCTGCGCAATCCGCTGGCCGATCCGTACGTGCTCGGCACCGCCAGCGGCGCGGCGCTGGGCGCCGCCATCGGCGTGCTGCTGCCCATCCAGATCGCCTGGCTGGGCCTGGGCCTGGTCAACATCTTCGCCTTCATCGGCGCGCTCGCCGCCATCGCCATCGTCTACCGCGTGGCTGGCGGTGGCGGCCGCTCCACGATGACCTCCATCCTGCTCACCGGCTACGCCGTGGGCTCGATGCTGGCGGCCGGACTGTCGCTGGCGATGTACCTGTCGGGCTCGCAGCTGCGCCAGATCTTCTTCTACCTGCTGGGCAGCCTGGCCGGGGCCGACTGGCAGAGCCTGGCCGTCGGACTGCCGGTCGTCGCCATCGGCAGCGTCCTCATCATGAGCCGGGCACGCTCGCTCAACGGGCTGCTGCTGGGTGACGACACCGCGCTGCACCTCGGCGTCGACGTCCGGCGCGAGCGCGCCATCCTGCTGGCGCTGGCCTCGCTGGTGACCGCGGCGGCGGTCGCCCTGGCCGGGCTCATCGGCTTCGTGGGCCTGGTCGTGCCCCACGTCGTGCGCCTGGTCGTCGGTCCCAATGCGCGCCTGGTGCTGCCGCTGTCAGCCATCTTCGGGGCTGCCTTCCTCATCTGGGCCGACCTGGGCGCACGCATCCCCGGCGAGCTGCCGGTGGGCATCATCACCGCGGTCATCGGCGCACCCGTCTTCGTGGTGCTGCTGCGGCGCTACCGCACGGGCTACCAGCTGTGAACGGTCCGGGCTTGCGCATCGACGTCGAGGCCCTGGGACTGCGCTACGGCCGGACCGAGGTGCTCAGCGGCATCGAGCTGCCCGTCGGAGGCGGGTGAGCGGCTCTGCCTGGTCGGACCCAACGGCGCGGGCAAGTCCAGCCTGCTGCGCTGCCTGACGGGGCTGGTCCGAGCCGACCAGCGGCAGCGTCCGGCTCGACGGCCAGCCGCTGCGCGAGCTCGAGCGCGCGGCCATCGCGCGGACCATCTCGGTCGTACCCAGCCAGGTCGACCTGCCCTTCTCGATGCGCGTCGAGGAGGTCGTGCGCCTGGGTCGCATCCCGCACGAGAACCCCTTCACCGGTGCGACCGCTGCAGGATCGTCAGGCGGTCGATGCCGCCATCACCCGGGTCGGCATCGACAAGCTGCGCGGCCGCGACGTGCGGCAGCTCTCGATGGGCGAGCGGCAGCTGGTGCTGGTGGCCATGGCGGTGGCGCAGGGTGGTCGCCTCATCGTGCTCGACGAGCCGACGGTCCACCTGGACCTGCGCCACCAGGTCGAGGTGATGACGCTGCTGACTCGCCTGAGCGAGGACGGCCTGACCGTGCTGGCGGTGCTTCACGACCTGCCGCTGGCGGCCCACTTCTTCCCGCGGCTGGTGCTGCTCGACGAGGGCCGGGTGGTGGCCGACGGCGCACCAGCCGAGGTGCTCTCGCGCGAGCGTATCCGCGACGTCTACCAGGTCGATCCCCGGTTCGTGCCGGCGCTGGCCGCCAGCGGGGCGCCGTAGTCGGGCGACCCTGTGCACGCGGGTGCTGGCGCTACGTCGCGCTTGCGGGGCGGGTCGAAGAAGGGCAGCGCCACGACCTCGCGCGCCGATGCGGCCGCGCTCGCCTTCCACGCGACCACTCCAGCTCCAGCTCCGTACCAGGCTCGGCGGCCGCCGCCGCGACGGTGCCGAGGGCCACGTTCTTCTTGAGCACCAGGCTCCACGCGCCGCTGGTGGCGCGCCCGACCTGCTCGCCGAACTCGTAGACCGGGATCTCGTCGCGCCAGGCGTTGGCTGACAGCGCCGGGGACAGGCCGTGCCGGCCGTAGAGGCGCTCCAGGTCGGCCCAGTCGAGGTCGAGGCCGACCAGTCGCCGGGGCGGCCCGCCTGCGTCGCGTTCGCGCCGCAGGGCCGCACGGCCCACGAAGGGCACGTCCTTGTCCAGCTTGACCAGCCCGCCCAGGCCGAGCTCGAAGGGGGAGTAGCTCTGCGCCGGCGTGAGCGCATGCTGCGACGAGATGTAGTCCACGCCGGCCATGATCGAGCCCGGCCTCGACGCGCACCACGTCGAGCGCCAGGATGCCGGCCGGCCGGATGGCGTAGGCCGTGCCGCTCTCGATCAGCGCATCCCAGACCGCCAGCGCGCCGTCGACCGGGATCCACAGCTCGTAGCCCAGGTCGCCGGTGTAGCCGGTGCGGCTGACGTCGAGCTCGATGCCACCGATGCGCAGCCGGCGCCGGCCGAAGTAGCGCAGGTCGGCGAGCGACGTCTGCGCCGCGGCCTCCAGCACGTCGCGGGACAGCGGTCCCTGCAGCGCCAGCGCTGCGGTCGCGTCGGTCTCGTCCTCGATGCTGACGTCGAGACCGCGGGCGTTGAGGCGCAGCCAGCGCAGCTGGCCCTCGGCAGCCGTCCAGCGCCAGGCGCCGTCGTCGAGCCGCATGAGGGTGCCGTCATCGATGACCCGGCCCGCGCTGTCGCACCAGGGCGTGTAGATGACGCGGCCGGGCGCGACGCCCGCCGCCTCGCGCGTGATGACGCGGTCGACGAGACGGTCGGCGTCGGGGCCGCTGACGCGGTACTTGAAGAGGGGCGAGACGTCGATGAGCGCGGCCGCGTTGCGCATGGCGTTGTACTCGATGTCGATGTGCGGCGCGTACGCGCTCGAGCTGAAGACCCCCGACCATTCACGCCACTGCCGCCGGACGTTGAGTGCCAGGGTCCGCTCGTCAAAGGCTGATCCGACTGACATGCGCAGAGTCTAGGACGCT
Source organism: uncultured Chloroflexia bacterium (assembly GCA_963712735.1). Lineage (GTDB taxonomy): Bacteria > Chloroflexota > Limnocylindria > Limnocylindrales > CSP1-4 > JAFMJV01. Next base: position 924,378 of record CAVQIZ010000007.1, read on the forward strand.
GTGCGCGCGCCGATGCGCCCGGAACGCACGCGGCCGGCCGGGTACCATCGACGGCGAGTCCGGCGATGCTGCACATCGCCGAGGGCGCGTGGGGGCCCTGTCGCCCGGCAGGGGAGGCGCGCCGAGCGAGGAGAACGTGCCACAACGCTACGACGCGGTCGTCATCGGCGGCGGCCACAACGGTCTCATCAGCGGTGCCTACCTCGCCCGGGGCGGCCTGCGCACGCTCGTGCTCGAGCGCCGCGAGATGCTCGGCGGGGCGACGCTGACCCAGGAGGTCTTCCCCGGCTTCCGCTTCAGCGTCGTCTCGTACGTGGTCAGCCTGCTGCGGCCCGAGATCATCCGCGACCTGGAGCTGCCCCGCCACGGCCTCCACATCCTGCCGCTCGACGGCACGTTCACGCCGGTCGACGGCGATCACCTGTGGCGCACCGACGACCACGCGCACACCATGCGCGAGCTGCGCCGCTGGTCGGTCACCGATGCCGAGGCCTACGCGGAGTACGGGCAACTGATGGCGCAGATGGCGCGCTTCATCAAGCCCATCCTGAGCATGACCCCGACCGACCCGCGGCGGCCCGACCCGCGCGATGCCGCCGCGCTCGGCGCGCTGGTCAAGGACTTCGTCGCGTTGCCGCGCCGGCTGCAGCTGACCTTCATCCAGCTGATGACGATGAGCGCGGCCGAGTTCCTCGACCGCTGGTTCGAGACGGCGCCGCTGAAGGGCACCATGACCGCGTCGGGCATCATCGGCACCTACCTCGGCGTGCACTCGCCGGGCACGGCCTACGTGCTGCTGCACCACTACATGGGTGAGATCGACGGCGCCTTCCGCGCCTGGGGCATCCCCAAGGGAGGCACCGGTGGCGTGGCTATGGCCATCGCCAGCGCCGCGCGAGCGCTGGGGGCCGAGATCCGCACCGAGGCACCGGTGGCGCAGATCATGACCCGTGACGGGCGCGTCACGGGCGTCGTCCTCGAGAGCGGCGAAGAGATCGAGGCCGACCACGTCCTCGCCAGTACCGACGCACGGCGCACGTTCCTGGGGCTGCTGCCGGCGGGCACCCTGAGCCCCGAGTTCGAGGCAGAGGTGCGGCGCTTCCGCTTCCGCGGCTCGTCCGGCAAGGTCAACCTTGCCCTCGATGGTCTGCCCTCGTTCACCTCCCTGCCGGGGGCGGGCGAGCACCTGCGGGGCGCCATGAGCTTCTCGCCCTCGATCGACTACATGGAGCAGGCCTACGACGACGCCAAGGCGGGTCGCTTCAGTCGGCGCCCGTATATCGACAGCATCATCCCCACCCTGGTCGATCCGACGATGGCGCCACCGGGCAAGCACGTCATGAGCTGCTTCGTGCAGTACGCGCCGTACCACCTCGCCGAGGGCACCTGGGACGAGCAGCGCGAGGCCTTCGGCGACGCAGTCATCGACGTCATCGCCGAGCGGGCCCCCAACATCCGCGACATCATCCTGCATCGCCAGGTGGTCACTCCGCTGGACATGGAGCGGGACATCGGGCTCACCGAGGGCAACATCTTCCAGGGTGAGCTGAGCCTCGAGCAGCTCTTCTTCAATCGGCCGGTGCCCGGTTGGAGCCGCTTCGCGACGCCCGTCCGCAACCTCTGGCTGGCAGGTTCGTCGGCACATCCCGGCGGCGGCATCATGGGCGCCAACGGACGCCTGGCCGCCCTCAAGGTCCTCGATGCCCAGCGCAAGGGAGGTGCGGCATGACAGCAGTGCGCCCCGATGCCATCGTCGTCGGTGGTGGCCACAACGGCCTCGTCTGCGCCACGTACCTGGCGCGTGCCGGCCTCAGGACCGTGCTGCTGGAGCAGCGTGCCACGGTCGGTGGCGCGCTGGGGACGATGGAGGTCGCGCCCAGGGCTCGGGTGCCCACGCTGGCACATACCGTCGGACGCCTCACCGCGTCGGTGGCGCGCGAGCTGGACCTCGCTCGTCACGGTCTGCGGCTGGTGCAGCCGGCGGCCCTCGTCACCTCCGTCGCGGGCGATGGTCCGCCCATCACGCTGTGGTCCGACCCATCACGCACGTCGGCTGGGCTGGCGGCGGTCTCAGCCGAGGATGCGGCGGCCTGGGAGGCCTTCGACGTCGAGGTCCGGGCCCTCGCCTCCACACTCTGGCGGCTGCTGCTGATGACCCCGCCCGACGCGGGGCAGGCGAACCCCGACGTGCTCGTGAGCGGGCTCCGCTTCGGCTGGCGCTACCGCCGCCTGGACGCACGCCTGGCGCGCGAGTTCACGCGCATGCTGCCGATGTCGATCGCCGACTACCTCGAGGACAACCTGCGCTCCGATGCCCTGCGCGCGATGCTCGCCACGCGCGGCATCCGCTACACGTCCATGGGGCCGCACATGGCCGGCACCGCGGCGGTGATGCTGACCGATTCGGCCGGCAACGGCGGTGGCGCGGCCGGCGAGAGCGTCTACGCACGCGGTGGCCCCGGCGCGCTGGCGACGGCACTGGCCGCGGCAGCCCGGGCGGCCGGCGTGGAGATCCGCACCGGCAGCTCGGTCATCGCCATCCGCGACGATCACGAGCGGGTCACCGGCGTGGCCCTCGCCGACGGCGAGGAGATCGCCGGCGACGTCGTCGTCAGCGGTGTGGACCCGCGCCGCACGCTGCAGGGGCTGGTGGACCCCGAGACGCTCGGTCCCGAGCTGGGCTGGGAGGTCGACAACCTGCGTGACCGCGGGGTCACCGCCAAGGTCAACCTGGCGCTCTCCGCGCTGCCGCGCTTCGACGGGCTGAGCTCCGACGATGATGCGCTGCGCCTGCGCGGGCGCATCGTCGTCGCCCCGTCGGTGCGCTATCTCGACCAGGCCGCGGATGCCTCCAAGTACGGTCGCATCAGCGAGGCCCCCTGGCTGGAGGCGACGATCCCCAGCCTGGTCGATCCACTGCTCGTCGACGGCGCGGCCGGCGGCGTCAAGCACGTCATGAGCGTCATCGCCCAGAGCGCACCCTATGCGCTTCGTGAGGGCGACTGGGACTCCCAGCGTGAGTCGCTCGGCGACCTCGTCGTGCGGCACGCTGGAACGTGCGGCGCCGGGGATCGGCAGCCTCATCGTGGCCCGCGAGGTGGTCACGCCGCTGGACCTGGAGCGCGACTTCGGGCTGTCCGGTGGTCACCCGCTGCACCTCGAACCGGGGCTGGACCAATGGTTCGCCTGGCGTCCGCTGCTGGGCTATGCACGGCACCGGCTGCCGCTGCGAGGCCTCTACCTGGCTGGCTCCGGAGCCCATCCCGGCGGCGGCGTGACGGGTCTGCCCGGGCGCAACGCGGCGCGGGCGGTGCTGGCCGATCGCGCGAGGAAGGCCTAGCCCCCCAGCTCCCAGTCCCAGCCGTGGATGCGCCGCAGCAGGCGCCTGGCCGTGAGGTCCAGCTGGATGGGCGTGACCGCGACGCGCCTGTTGACGACGGCATGGAAGTCGGTCCCCGGCTCGGCCAGCCCGGTCGGTGGCGGACCGCCGAACCAGTAGTAGGGCGTGCCGCGCGGATCGAGCCGCTCCAGCAGCTGGTCCTGGTAGACGCGCTTGCCCATGCGCGTCAGCTCGATGCCCTCGAACTCGTCGGCCCGGACGGCAGGCATGTTGACGTTGAGCAGCTCGCCCGCCCCCAGGCCGTGCTCGAGGATGTTGCGCGCCACCAGGTCGGCGACCCGGCCGGCCAGCGCGAAGTCGGGCTCGCCCTCGTACTCCTGGCTCATGGCGAAGGCAGGGCAGCCGGAGAGGACCGACTCCATGGCGGCGCCGACGGTGCCCGAGTAGGTGATGTCGTCGCCCAGGTTGGAGCCGTAGTTGATGCCCGACGCGACCAGGTCGAAGCTGATGCCGAAGTAGCCCAGGAAGGCGAGGCTGACCGCGTCGGTCGGCGAACCGTCCACCGACCAGCCGGGGGAGCCGTCGTCGAGGACGCGCTGGCGCACCCGCAGCGGACGCATGAAGGTCATCGAGTGACCCACGGCCGACTGGTTCGTATCGGGCGCCATGACGTAGACGTCACCGATGGGCTCGAGCGCCTGCTTCAGCGCCAGCAGGCCGCGTGATTCGATGCCGTCGTCGTTGGTGACGAGGATGCGCGGCCGCGTCTCCCATTCCGACAGCGGCCTGGCCTGGCGGGGAGTGGCGCGCGCAGTGGGGATGTAGCGCTCCCCGAGGCCTCGCTCGAGCCGCTCGCCGAGGCTGCCGGTGAGCGCGTCGACCGGCGCACCGCTGCGGGCGCGGGCGGACGGCGGCGCCTCCGGTTCGGTGGCTGCCTGCTCCTGCTCGTCGTTCACGGGGACTCCTTGGGGGCTTCGGGTGCGTGCGATGGGGACGTCGCGGGCGCGACCGACGGGGCTCCCACCGCCGGCGGCGCGGGCACGCGCACCGGCCGGCCCTCGCGCTCCTCGAGGCGACGGGCGGCGCGGCTGGCGACGTCGCGTGGGCCGCCTCTGCGAGCGGTTGAGGTAGTGGAAGAAGAAGGCCGAGATGACCGCCGCCACCGGGATCGCGAACACGGCACCGATGACGCCCTGCAGGCGCAGGCCGATGAGCACGGAGACCAGCACGACGACGGGGTGGATGCCGACCGAGCTGGCCATGACGCGTGGCTGCACGATGTTCATGGTGATGAACCAGCCGACGGCCATGACGATGACGATGGGCACGAGCGCGTCGGGCTGGGTCAGGATGGCCGCCACCACCGGCGGCGCCCACGAGAGGAACGGGCCGAAGAAGGGGATGAACTGGAAGATCGCCACGAGCGCCGTGGTGAGGGGCATGTAGTCGATGTCCAGCGCGAGGCTGCCGGCCGCCGCGATGGCGCCGTAGACCACGCCCTGGATGGCCTGGCCGCGGATGAAGCCACCGAAGGACGCGGCCACGCTGGTCTGGAACAGCCGCACCTCGGGCGCGTAGCGCGGCGGCATGACGCGGTTGACGAAGGCCGAGCAGGCGGTCCTTGTCGATGACGATGAACAGCGACAGGAAGATCATGAAGATGAGGTTGCCCAGCATGCCCAGGCTGGCGAAGGCGATGTCCTGCAGCGGGCCCACGAACTGACCTGACGAGGAGGCGATCTGCTGCAGCGTCTGGTCCAGCACCAGGACCAGGTCGACCTGCAAGCCCAGCTCGCGCAGCTGCTCCTGCCACGGCTGGACGATCTCGGGGATGCGCTCCTGCAGCGTCGGAAGCTCGTCGGTGAAGGCAACGATGGAGTTGGCCAGCTGCGTCGCGATGACGAGCCCAAGGACGGCCAGGATCAGGAACAGCAGGCCGTACACGAGCACCACGACCAGCGTGCGCGGCGCGGCCGGCAGGAGGCGCTTGATGCCGTCGACGAGCGGCGACAGGACGAAGGCGAACACCCACGCCATGACGACGATCAGGATGATGTCGCTGAAGTAGACGATGACGTCTGCGGCCAGGCCGGTGAAGACCAGCGCCACGGTCAGCGTGGCCAGGACCAGGAGGGCGCGGATCCAGCGCCCCTCGGGCTCGATGAGCCTGGACATCATGGCCGCAGTCTACTCTGCGTCCGGAGGTCTCAGCCATGACCGTGGCGACGAGCCGGCGCAGGCAGCGTCAGCGCGTGGCGCCAGCCCCATCCGCTCGTGGCACTCGGCGAGCGTCTCGGCCGCCAGCGGGGCCAGCCTGCGTCGGCACCGGCGCGCGAGGATCTCCTCGACCAGCCCGGGCTTGGCCTTGAGCTCGGCGTAGCGCTCTCGCGCCTCCGCGAAGTAGTCCAGCATGCGCTCGGCCAGCAGCTTCTTGGTGTCCACGCAGCCGGTGCGCGCGGTGCGCTCGCCCTCCCAGATGTCCTCGTAGTCGTGCGGACTGAAGATGCGGTGCAGCTGGCACACGTTGCAGACCTCCGGTCGGCCGGGATCGGTGCGACGCTGGCGCTGGGTGTCGGTGACCATGCTCATGACCTGCCTGCTGATGACGTCCTCGTCGGCGAAGATCTCGATGACGTTGCCCAGCGACTTGGACATCTTGGTGGCGCCGTCGGTGCCCTTGACGATGGGCGCATCGCTGAACACCGCCTGCGGCTCCGGGAAGACCTCCCCGTAGCGAGCGTTGAACGCGCGCACGATCTCGCGCGCCAGCTCCAGGTGCGCGGCCTGGTCCTTGCCCACGGGCACGTAGCTGGGCCTTGTAGATGGCGATGTCGGCGGCCTGCAGCACGGGGTAGTTGAGCAGCGCCAGGTTGACGTCGTCGGGCTGGTTGCGCCGCTTCTCCTTGAAGGACGGCGTGCGCTCCACCCAGCCGGTGGGCGTCACCGACGCCAGCAGCCACATGAGCTCCAAGGTGCTCGGGTCGGTCGGACTGACGGAAGAGCACGGCCCGCTCCGGGTCCAGGCCCAGCGCCAGCAGGCCCAGCGCCATCTCGTGCGTGTTGCGACGGATCAGCTCGGCGTCGTGGGTCGAGGTCAGCGCGTGGTAGTCGACGATGCAGTAGATGGCGTCGTAGCCGTCCTGCATGGCGATGTAGTTGCCGAACGCGCCCAGCTGGTTGCCGACGTGGGGCAGGCCGGACGGCTGGACGCCGGAGAAGACCCGCTGGCCGCTGCCGGGGATAGGGGTCGCGCGTGTCAGGCATCGTGTCGGTCATGGGCTCGCAGGTGTGCTCCGGGTGCGTGGGGTCATCGGATCCGTCGGCGCTCGACTCTAGCAGGCGAGCGCTGCGCTACGATCGGGTCATGGATCATGATGCCCCGGACATGACGACGACCTCACCCACCGACCGACCCCTGGACACCAGCGGCCTGCGGGTCGCGCTGTTCGGGCTGGGCACGGTCGGCACCGCGGTGGCGGCGGCAGCTGCTGGACCCGGCCTGGGGAGCCGAGGTCGCTGCCCGCGGGCACCGCGTGCCCCGGCTGGTCGGCGTCGCCGATCTCGACCTGGAGCGTGAGCGCGGGCTGTCCATCCCCGACGACGTCCGCCAGGTGACCGACTACCAGGAGCTGCTCGGCGACGACGTCGACGTCGTCATCGAGCTCATCGGTGGCACCGACGTGGCGGGCGACGCGGTGCTGGCGGCGCTCGCGGCCGGCAAGAGCGTGGTGACCGCCAACAAGGACCTGGTGGCGCGGCGCGGACGTGAGCTTGAAGCGGCGGCGCGTGATGGCGGGCGTCGCGCTGCGCTTCGAGGCCGCCGTGCTCGCCGGCGTCCCGATCCTCGGGCCGCTCGTCGGGGAGCTTGCTGCCAACCGGGTCGACGCGGTGCGCGGCATCTTCAACGGCACCACCAACTACATCCTCAGCACGATGGCCGCCGATGCCCGCGACTACGCCGACGTGCTCGCCGAGGCCCAGGCGCGCGGCTACGCGGAGGCCGACCCCAGCAGCGACGTCGAGGGTTACGACGCGGCCTACAAGCTCGTGCTGCTGTCGCGCCTGGCCTGGGGTGGCTGGCCGGATGTGCGATGCCGTGCGCCGGTCTGCTGCCGCTGACCGGTGGCAGCGAGCACGCCCGGCATCATGGGCCTGGAACGCAGCCACATGAGCGCCGCTGCCCGCCTGGGCATGACCATCAAGCTGGTCGCGCGCGCGGAGCGGCTGGCAGATGGCAGCGCTGCGCGGGGCGCGTGACGCCGATGGCTGTCGCCGCCGCCTCGCTCCTCGGCTCCACCGACGGCGTCACCAACCTCGTCGAGGTCAGTCGCCGAGCCGGTGGGCCGCGTGGCCATGCGGGGACCCGGTGCCGGCGGCCCGGCCACCTCGTCGGCCATCCTCGCCGACGTGCTGGCGCATCGTCGCGTGGCGTCGGCTCCACGTGGGCGCAGCTGCCCCCGGCCGCGGACATCGACATGCGCCGACGACCTCGCCGGCGAGCGCGGCTGGTTCGTCGTGGTGCAGGGCCTCGGCGTCGGCCGGCTTCAGCGACGCCATCCGGGAGCTGGCGCTGGCCACCACCGACGAAGGCTTCGTGACGGCCCCATGCGCGCTCGACCGAGCTGACGCGCCAGGCTGGGTCCGCTGAGCACGCCGTCACGGTCTACCCCGTCCTCGCGGACGCCTAGGACATGCGCATGAGCCAGGTCCTGCGGCAGCTCCGGGCCGAGCAGTCCAGCATGGGCCGCCGACCCCGCCTGATGGAGCGGTTCGCGGACTTCCTGCCCGTCACCGCCGACACGCCGCCGCTGGGGCTGGGCGAGGGCTTCACGCCGCTGGTCCACGCGCGCAACCTGGGACGCGCCATGGGCGTGCCCCTGCTGCACCTCAAGGTGGAGGGCCAGAACCCGACCGGCTCGTTCAAGGACCGCGGCATGGTGGTGGCGGTGGCCAAGGCAATGGAGGCCGGCGCCCGCGCCGTCATCTGCGCCTCCACCGGCAACACCTCGTCGTCGGCCGCGGCCTACGGCGCCGGCGCCGGCCTGGAGGCCGTCATCGTGCTGCCCACGGGCAAGATCGCGGCCGGCAAGCTGCTCCAGGCCCAGGCGGCCGGGGCCCGCGTGGTGGCCGTGGACGGCAACTTCGACGATGCGCTGCGGGTCGTGCGGGAGATGACCGCCGAGCGAGACCCCGGACCACCCGGTGACGCTCGTGAACTCGGTCAACCCGTACCGCCTCGAGGGCCAGAAGACGGCCGCCTTCGAGATCTGCGAGGACCTCGGTGGCGCGCCCGACTACCTCGCCATCCCGGTCGGCAACGCCGGCAACATCAGCGCCTACTGGCGGGGCTTCAAGGAGTACCGCGCCGACGGGCCTGGTGGAGACGGCGCCCGCGCATGCTCGGCTTCCAGGCCGAGGGTGCCGCGCCGCTGGTGCTGGGCCACGACGTCGACGACCCGCAGACGTTCGCCACGGCCATCCGCATCGGCGACCCGCCAGCGGCCACAGGCGCTCGCTGCGCGCGACGAATCGGGCGGCCTCATCGACGCGGTCACCGACGAGGAGATCTTGGAGGCCTATCGCGACCTCGCCCGCTACGAGGGCATCTTCTGCGAGCCGGCGAGCGCGGCCTCCGTGGCCGGCGTGCGCAAGGCTGCGCGCGACGGGCGCATCGACCCCGGCAGCCACCATCGTGGCGGTGCTGACCGGCCTCGGCCTCAAGGATCCGGACACCGGCCTGCGGCTGATGGAGCCGCCGCTGCGAGGCCGAGCCCTCCGTCGACGGCGGTTCGCCGCGCGCTCGGCTGGTGAGCGCCCCGCGCTCGGGCGCCGACCTCGTCGGACGCAGGTCACCGTCGACGTGCCGGCGACCACCGCCAACCTGGGAGCCGGCTTCGACGCCCTGGCCATGGCGCTCGACCTGGCCACCATCATCGCCGTGGAGGCGGTGCCGCCCACGTCCGAGCCGGCCATCTGGGTGGACGTCGTCGGGGAGGGGGCCGGGCAGCTGCCGACCGGTCGTCGCAACCGCTTCGTCAGCGCGCTGCTCGAGGGGCTGGCCGCGGCCGGCATCGACCCGGACGGGGCCGGCTGGCGCGTGCGCATGGACAACGCTATCCCGGTCGCGCGGGGCCTGGGCTCATCGGCGTCGGCCACGGTGGCGGCGCTGGTGGCCGCCGATGCGCTCTGTGGCGGCGGCGCTCGGGCAGGAGCGCATGCTGGAGCTGGCGGCGGCGGCCGAGGGTCACGCGGACAACGCCGCCGCGGCCGTGTACGGCGGCCTCTGCGTGGTGACACAGGTCGAGGGCGTGCCCCGGGCGCTTCGCTTCGACCCGCCCGACAAGCTGCTGGCGGCGCTCTACATCCCCGACAAGCACCTCTCCACGGCTGCCATGCGCGCGGCACTGCCGGACAGCGTGCCCTTCGCCGATGCCGTGCACAACGTGGGTGCCGCGACGCTGACCGTGGCAGCGCTGAGCCAGGGTCGCTTCGACCTGCTGGCGGCCGGCACCGTCGACCGCCTGCACGAGCCCTACCGGGCGCAGGCGTACCCGGAGCTGCCCGAGCTCATCGAGGCGGCGCTCGCGGCAGGTGCCCTGGGCGCCTGTCTCTCGGGCGCCGGCTCGACGGTCATCGCCTTCAGTGAGGATGTGGCCGCGGCGGCCACCATCGCGGCGGCCATGGAGCGACGCGCCCAGCAGCTGGGGCTGAGCGGCCACGCCGCGGTCCAGGCGGCCCGCGCAGAGGGTGCCCGCGTCATCGAGGACAGTGACCTCCGGCCCCGCCGGTCATCCCGCGTACTCGCGTAGACTCGCGGCATGTCCAGTCTCGTCGTCCAGAAGTACGGCGGCTCGTCGTTCGCCGACGCCGAGCGCATCCGCCATGTCGCCGGGCGCATCGCCCGCGACCGTCGTGACGGCGCCGACCTGGTGGTCGTCGTCAGCGCCATGGGTGATACGACCGACCACCTGACCGAGCTGGCGGCGGCCATCACCGACGAGCCCGATCCCCGCGAGATGGACCTGCTGCTGGCCACCGGCGAGCACATGAGCGGCACGCTGGTGGCGATGGCGCTACACGCTCAGGGCATCGAGGCCATCTCGCTGACCGGGCCGCAGGCGGGCATCCGCACCGACAGCCAGCCACGGTCGCGCCCGCATCGCCAACATCGACCCCGCGCGCATGCGCCGAGAGATCGAGCGCGGCCGGGTGGTCATCGTGGCCGGCTTCCAGGGCTCCACCGACGAGACCTTCGCCACCGGCGAGGTGACGACGCTGGGGCGCGGCGGCTCCGACACCACCGCCGTGGCCCTCGCCGCACGGCTCCGGTGCCGACGCCTGCGAGATCTACACCGATGTCGAGGGCATCTTCACGACCGACCCGCGCGTCGTGCCCGACGCGCAGCTCATCCCCAAGATCGGCTACGAGGAGATGCTCGAGCTGGCCCACCAGGGCGCGCAGGTGATGCAGACGCGCGCCGTCGAGCTGGGTTGGGTCAACGACGTCGTCATCCGGGTGCGCTCCACGTTCAGCGATCACCCAGGCACCAGCATCCAGGAGGTATCGGCTGTGGAGCTGCGAGACAAGGTCCGGGCCATGGCGCTCGACCGCAAGGTGGCCAAGGTCACCATCGTCGGGGTCCCCGACCGTCCGGGCATCGCGCGGGCGATCTTCGAACCCATGGCCGACCAGGGTCTCAACGTGGACATGATCGTGCAGAACGTCGGGCACGACGGCAGCACGGACCTGTCGTTCACCGTCGAGCGCGCCAACCTGGCCCGCGCCGAGCGCCTGCTCGAGCTGCTGGCCAACGAGCTCGGCTTCGAGGGCGTCCGCACCGACGCGGCCGTGGCCAAGGTCAGCATCGTCGGCGAGGGCATCCACAATCACCCCGGCTACGCCGCCCAGATGTTCGGCGCGCTAGCGGACGAGGGCATCAACATCAGCATGATCTCGACCTCGGAGATCCGCATCACCTGCATCATCAGCGAAGACCAGATCGACGCCGCCGCCAAGGCCATCCACCGCACGTTCCGCCTGCAGGAGCCAGAGGCCGTCGAAGCCGCGCCGGAGACGAGCGCTGGCTGAGATGGCGGGCGACCTTCCGCCGTTCGTCTCCCGCCTGGAGCGGTTCGGCAGCGTCGACTCGACGCAATCGGTCGTCCGTGGCTGGCTGGAGGCTGGCCTCGCCGAGGTCTGCGTCGCGGTCGCTGACGAGCAGACGAACGGTCGCGGGCGTCTCGACCGCATCTGGACTGACCGTCCCGGCAGCGCGCTGCTGGTCTCGGCTGGGTTCCGGCCTCGCGAGCTCGCGGCGGTGCACGGCTGGCGCCTGCCGGCCATCGTCTCGCTCGCGATGCTGGGTGCTGCCACGTCGCTGTTGGGACCGACCGCCGACCGACTCGCCCTGAAGTGGCCCAACGACCTCATCGCCATCCATCGTGGACGGATGCGCAAGGTCGCGGGCGTGCTCAGCGAGGCGAGCCTGCAGGGCGATCGCGTGGCGTCGGCGATCGTGGGCCTGGGTGTCAACGTCGACTGGCCGGCGACCGACTACCCGCCCGACCTCGCCGAGACGATGTGGAGCCTGTCGGAGGCGTCCGGCCGACGTCGCATCGACCGCGAGGCCCTGCTGGCGGCGTGGCTGGAGCGCCTTGGCCCGCTGTACGAGGCGCTGTGCGCAGGGCGGTTCGACGGACTGCGCTGGGCGGACGCACAGATCACGACGGGTGCGGCAGTGGTCGTCGAAACGGACGCCGGCACCACCAGCGGGACGGGCGTGGGCATCGACCGGGAGACCGGCGCGCTGCTGGTTCGGACCGGACCGGGTCAGCCATTGGCAGCGATCTCGGTGGGGGACGTGGTGCGCTGTCAGGTGCGAGACGCGGCCTGACCCCTGTAACGGCTAGACTTCCCCGGTGTTTTGGAAGGGGAGAGGGCGTTCCTCGGCTGCGGCTGTCGTCGTTCCGTTCGATTCGGATCGGCCGGCGGTGGAGGCTGCCAAACGGGATCCTGGCGCCTTCGAGCAGCTGTATCGGAAGTACGTGGCACAGATCTACAGTCTCGCGCTCTACGAGACACGCGATGCGCACGCCGCCGAGGACATCACCGAGTGGGTGTTCCTGAAGGCGTTGTCTGCGCTGCCCCGCTTCCGCGAGCAGGGCGAGCGTGGCGACTCGACCTTCAGGGTCTGGCTCTACGCCATCGCGCGCAACGTCATCGCCAACGAGCGCCGGCGCGAGCGGCGCCACCCGCAGGACCCCCTGGAGCTGGCGCTCGAGCTGCCCGCCCGTGACGACCCGGCGACGACCGCCGAGAACCGCGTCGAGGCGCAGCGAGCCCTGCGCGCCGTGATGGAGCTACCGCTCGAGCGGCGTCAGGCCCTCGTGCTGCGCTTCGTCAACGAGCTCAGTGCGCGGGAGATCGGCGAGATCATGGGCAAGTCAGAGGGGGCGGTCCGCGTGCTCATCCACCGTTCGCTGCTGTCGGTGCGGCGGCGGCTGGAGCCATGACCGAACAGGTCGAAACGGCAGCGCAGCTCGACGTAGCCATCGACACGCTCCTGCAGGGCTCGCCGGCGCCCGTCCTGCCCGAGGACGGTGAGCTGGTCACGACGGCGCGCCTGCTGCGAGGTGCTCTGCCGCGCATGCACCCCCGGTTCGGGTTCGAGGAGCTGCTGGCGGCCCGGCTGGCCGCGGCCGGGCGCGCGGCACATGCCGGCTCCGCGGCTGCCGTCACGGTGCTGCGCGAGCCGACGCCATTGCGGCCCTCGGCCGACCTTGAGGTGGCTCCCGCGAACAGTCTCGAGGCGCCCCCCGCGAACGGCTTCGACGCGGCTGCCCGCCGCCGTCTGCTGGCGGGTGGCGCCATCGCCTCCGGCGTCTCGCTGGCGCTACCCATCGCCGGCGCCGCGCTGGTGGTGTGGCGTCGATCGCGCTCATCGGGCGGGCTGCTCTGATGCCCATCCAGTGGCCCTTCCGCCCGCGTCCCGACTCGTCCCGCTCGGACCTGTGGACCAAGTGCCCCGGTTGCAGCGAGATGGTCTACAACAAGCAGCTCGAGCAGAACCAGCGTGTCTGCCCCAAGTGCGGCCACCACTTCCGGCTGCGCGTCGACATGCGTCTGGGCAGCCTCCTCGACGCCGACAGCTTCGAGGAGCGGGACGCCGGCCTGGAGTCGCTCGACCCGCTCGGGTTCGTCGACCTCAAGGCCTATCCCGACCGCGTGGCCGAGCAGAAGGCCAAGACCGGCGTGCGCGACGCCGCCGTCTGGGGCGTGGGAGCCATCGCCGGCCACCGTATCGCCATCTGCGCCATGGACTTCGCCTACATGGGTGGCTCGATGGGCTCCGTGGTGGGTGAGAAGATCGACCCGCGCGGCCGAGGCCGCCCTCCAGGAGCGCATCCCCTACATCGCCATCAGCACCTCCGGCGGCGCGCGCATGCAGGAAGGCACGCTGGCCCTGATGCAGCTGGTCAAGACGTGTGCTGCCATCGAGCGCCTGGCATTGGCTGGCGTGCCCTACATCAGCATCATGTCCGACCCCACCACCGGCGGCGTCTTCGCCTCCTTCGCCGCCCTGGGCGACGTCAATATCGCCGAGCCCAACGCGCTCATCGGCTTCGCCGGTGCGCGTGTCGCGGCCGGCACCACCGGTGATGAGCTGCCCGAGGGCTTCCAGCGCTCGGAGTTCCTCTTCCGCCACGGTTTCCTCGACCTCGTCGTGCCCCGCGCCGATCTGCGCGACGAGGTGGCACGCCTGCTGCGCTATCTGCAGCCACGACCAGAGCGAACGCCCAACCACAACGGCCACGCCGGTATCGATGGCCGTGGCGGTGCTGACGTGGAGGCCATCCGTGGCTAGCGCGGCGCAGCAGGAGCAGGACGGCGTGGGCGAGTCCCCCAAGGCGGTCGCCCCGATCGTCCCGCTGGTGGACGACGAGAAGATGCGCGAGGCCGTCTGGGCTCGCGTGCAGATGGCTCGCAACGTGCAGCGGCCGCACACGCTCGAGCTGCTGGCGAACATGGCCACCGACGTGGTCGAGCTGCATGGCGACCGCCGCTTCGGTGACGACGCCGCACTCGTCGGGGGCTTGGCCACCATCGGCAACTACCGCGTCGTCTTCCTCGGCCACCAGAAGGGCGCCGAGGTGGAGGAGAACATCCGCCGCAACTTCGGCATGCCGCGGCCGGAGGGCTATCGCAAGGCTGGCCGCCTGTTGCAGCTCGCCGAGCGACTCGGCCTGCCGGTGGTGACCTTCGTCGACACCCCCGGTGCGGCGCCCGACGCTCCGTCGGAAGAACGGGGCCAGGCAGAGGCGATCGCGCGCAATATCGCGCTGATGACCTCGCTGCGCACTCCCATCGTGACCGTCATCACCGGTGAGGGAGGCTCCGGCGGGGCACTCGCCATCGCCGTCGGTGACGTGGTGCTGGCCCTGGAGAACGCCATCTACTCGGTCATCTCTCCAGAAGGCTGTGCCAGCATCCTGTGGCGCACCAGCGACATGGCCAAGCAGGCAGCGGTCGCGATGCGCCTCACCGCCCGTGAGCAGCAGGCGCTCGGCGTCATCGATACCGTCATCAGCGAGCCGGGTGAGGGCGCGCACCAGGAGCCGGAGGAGACCGCGGCCCGCTTGCGAGAGGCCATCGAGGCCCAGCTCGAATCGCTCGTGCACCGCGACCTCGACGACCTGGTCGACGCGCGCTATGCCCGCTATCGGGAGTACGGTGCCTTCACCACGGCCGAGATGCCCATGCGTGAGCGGCGCGAACGGCAGAACATCGTGGAGCGGTTGCGCGCACTGCTGGACTCAGGCCGCGTGGTCAGCGTGGGCGCGGGCGAGCGCCTCGCGCCCGACGTGGCCGACGACGACGAGGCCACCGCCGGCTCCGAGGTCGACGGCCATGCACATCTGGACGAGGAGGGACGTGACGAGTGAGCGACGACGCGACCGGCCGGCTGCCGGCGAGCACGAGCGACGTGTCGACCGCCGGGCTCGACGCCCTGGCAGATGAGGTCGTGCCGGCGCTGATCGCGCGCCTGCGCGCGAGCCGGCTGGGCGAGCTGGAGATCCGCAGCGGCAGCTGGCGTGTGCGGCTGCGCCGCGACCCCGGTGCCACGCACGCTCGCTCCGACCGTCCCTCCGCACCGGCGCCGGAAGCTGCCGCCGTGCCCGATGGCAGCGTCGCGCGTTCGCCCGCAGTGGGCTACTTCACGCCTGTGCCCGACCTGGCCGTGGGTCAGTCGGTGCAGGCGGGGGACCTCCTGGGCAGCATCGACGTGCTGGGGATCGCCCAGGAGGTCACGGCGCCCGCTGACGGCATCATCAGCCGACTGCTGGTCGAGGATGGCCAGGCGGTCGAGTACGGGCAGGCACTGGCCGAGATCGACCCGCTCGAGCCGCTCACTGCGCTGAGCCTTGCGGAGGAGTCCGCGGCAACGCAGCCCACGGCGGACGACGGATGATCGAGCGCGTCCTCATCGCCAACCGTGGTGAGATCGCCGTGCGCGTGCTGCGCGCCTGTCGCGGCATGGGCCTTGAGGCCGTGGTGGCGCACAGCGAGGCCGACGCAGAGTCGCTGGCTGTGCGCATGGCCGACGAGGCCATCTGTATCGGTCCGGCCGAGTCGGCGCGCTCGTACCTCAACGCCGCCTCGGTCATCTCTGCTGCGCTCGTCAGCGGCTGCGATGCCATCCATCCCGGCTACGGGTTCCTCTCCGAGGACGATGGCTTCGCCGAGATGACACGTGCCCACGACCTCATCTTCATCGGGCCCTCGGCCGAGGTGCTCGAGCGTTTCGCCTCCAAGGCCGGAACGCGGGAGTTGCTGGCGGCCCACGGGCTGCCCGTCGTGCCGGGCTCGCAGGGCATGCTGCGCGATGACGAGCATGCACTCGCCGAGGCCGAGCGGATCGGCTACCCGCTGCTCATCAAGCCGTCTGCCGGTGGTGGCGGCAAGGGCATGCGCATGGTGCGCACCGCACGCGAGCTGCAGCAGGCGCTGACGGTCTGCCGCTCGGAGGCGCGCGCAGCCTTCGGCGACGACTCGCTGTACCTGGAGAAGTGGCTGGAGAAGACGCGCCACATCGAGGTGCAGGTGATGATCGACGAGTACGGCCACGGCGTCCACGTGGGCGAGCGTGACTGCTCGGTGCAGCGCCGGCACCAGAAGCTGGTGGAGGAAGCGCCCAGCCCGGCCATCGATGAGGCTACGCGCAGCCAGCTCGCCGAGGCGGCCATCGCGGCTGCTGTGGCCGCGGGCTACCGCAACGTGGGCACGCTCGAGTTCCTCGTCGATGGCGATGGCCGCTACTACTTCATCGAGATCAACGCCCGCATCCAGGTCGAGCACCCGGTCACCGAGATGCTGTCGGGCATCGACATCGTGGCCGAGCAGATCCGCCTCGCCGCCGGCGAGCCGCTGGGCTATGACCAGGAGGCGGTGCGGTTGCGAGGGCACGCCATCGAGTTCCGCATCAACGCCGAGGACGTGCGCGCCGATTTCCGGCCACAGGCCGGTCGCGTGGACCACTATGTGCCACCCGGAGGCGCGGGCATCCGCATGGAGACGCACCTCTACAGCGGCTACGAGGTCCCGCCGTATTACGATTCACTCCTCGGCAAGCTCATCGTCTGGGGGCCCGACCGCGAGGCTGCCATCGCGCGCGCTCGCGTGGCCCTGCGAGAGCTGGTCGTCGAGGGCATCGAGACCAATATCCCGTTCCACCGCGCCATCCTGGAGGACGCCACGTTCCTCTCGGGCGGCTTCGACACCAACCTGCTTGACCGCAAGGGCGCAGCCGCCTTCCTCGGCGCTGTGCCCTCCGACGATCGAGCCTGACACAGGCTCGAAACACGAGGGAGACCCATGACCGACAGCCAGGCGCTCGACGCCGCAGAGGCACCCGCGGTGCTGCTCACGACCGCGCAGCTGCAGCAGCTCATCCCGCATCGCTGGCCCTTCCTGCTGGTGGATCGCATCGTGGAAGAGGACCGCCGAGCGCGGCTACATCCGCGGAGAGAAGGCGGTCACGGCTGGTGAGTGGTACTTCGGCGGCCACTTCCCCGACCTGCCGGTCATGCCCGGCGTGCTGCAGGTCGAGGCACTGGCCCAGACCATGGCCGTCTACGTGGCCCGGCAGGAGGGCTTCGGCGACCGCATCGGGCTCTTCGCCGGCTATCGACGACTGTCGCTTCAAGCGGATCGTGCAGCCGGGCGACCGTCTCACGCTGGAGGTCACGATGGAGAAGCTTGGTCGACGGATGGGCCGGGGCCGGGCCGTGGCCTCGGTCGACGGCGAGGTCGCCTGCGAGGCGCGTATCTCGTTCATCATCCCGCCAGCGGACGCCCTCCGATGACCCTCCGACTCGCGCTCATCTCCGACATCCACGGCAACGCCGACGCGCTCGACGCGGCGCTGGCGGCCATCGCCGCCGCGGCCCCGGACCGTCTCGTGCGTGCTGGGCGACCTCGTGCTCAACGGCCCGCGGCCCGAGGAGTCCGTCGACCGCGTCATGCAGCTGGAGGCCGAGGGGGCTCTCGTCATCGCCGGCAACACCGACATCGCCGTCGCCGATGGCGACTACACCGCGGCCTTCCCCTGGCTCGACGAGGTGCCGGCCGGGCACGTGGCCGCCGCCGAGTGGGCTCGCGACCGCCTGCGAGACGACCAGCTCGAGTACCTGCGACGTCTGCCGTCGGAGCGTCGCCTGGCCGTCGGCGAGGAGCTCATCCTCGCCTGCCACGCCTCGCCCGGAAGCCAGACCAGCGGGCTGCCGGCGGACCTCGATGCGGCCGTGACCGTGCAGCGCGTGACACGTACCGATGCCCGCGTCATCTGCTGTGGGCATACCCACGTCGCTGACGTGCGCGACTTCGGCCGCAAGCTGCTGGTCAACCCGGGCTCCTGCGGCTACGCCTTCGACGGGAGTCCTGACGCCTGCTGGGCGCTGCTGGTGGTGGACGAGGACGAGGAGCCGCGCGCCGAGCTGTTCCGCACCGCCTATGACCCGCATCCTGCCGCTGAGGAGGTCGCCGGGCGCGGCCTGCCGGGCGACGTCTACCGCGCCGCCACCATCCGCACCGGGAGGTTCGTCAGGTGACGGCTGTCGCCGCCGGCCGCCGCGTCGTCGTGACCGGTCTGGGTGCCGTCACGCCGCTGGGGTCCGACGTGCCGACCTATTGGCGCCGACTTGCTCGCGGGTGAGTCCGGCGTGGGCCCCATCACGCTCTTCGACGCGAGCGCCTTGACCAGCCGCATCGCCGGCGAGGTGCCGGACTTCGATCCGTCGGGCGTGCTCGACCGCAAGGAGGTCCGGCGCAACGACCGCACGACGCAGATGGCGCTGGTGGCGACGCGCGAGGCCTTCGACGATGCCGGTCTGCCGCTGCGCCTGGAGGGGGAGCTCGCGGAGGCCACCGGCATCCTCATGTCATCCGGGCTCGGAGGCACCATCACCCTCATCGAGCAGATCGTCACGGTACGCTCCGAGGGACCCAGTCGCGTCAGCCCCTTCTTCATCCCCATGGCCATCGCCAACATGGCTGCCGGCGTGGCCGGCATCATGTTCGGTGCGCTCGGCCCGAACTACTCGACGACCAGTGCCTGTGCCTCGTCGGGCCATGCCCTCGGTGAGGCCTACGAGATCATCCGCCGGGGCGATGCCGACGTCATGGTCGCCGGTGGCTGCGAGGCGCCCGTGGCGGACGCGACGGTCGCCGGCTTCGCCCGCATGAAGGCGCTCTCCACGCGCAATGACGATCCCGCCGCCGCCAGCCGGCCGTTCGATGCCGAGCGTGATGGCTTCGTCGTGGCCGAGGGTGCCGGCGCGCTCATCCTCGAAGAGCTCGAGCACGCCCAGCGGCGCGGAGCACGCATCTACGCCGAGGTCTGCGGCTACGGTGCCACGGCCGACGGCCATCACATCACCACGCCCGCGCCCGGCGGTGCCGGGGCCGTGCGCGCCGCTCGCCGCGCGCTCCAGAAGGCCGCGCTGCCCGCGGACTGCCATCGACCTCGTCAGCGCCCACGCCACCGGCACGGGCGAGGGTGATCCCACCGAGCTGATGGCCATCAACACGCTTGTCGGCGACCACGCCGCGGATGTCAGCGTCACCGCCACCAAGTCGTCCATCGGCCACACGCTCGGCGCTGCCGCGGCGGTGGCCGCGGTCGCCACGGTCAAGGCGCTCGAGGAGGGCGCGGTCCCGCCGACGCTCAACCTGCATCAGCCCGATGAGCGCGCCGGCGACCTGGACCTCACGCCGCTTGACGGCTCGACGGCGCACCCTTGAGGTGGCGCTGCTCAACGCCTTCGGGTTCGGCGGCCAGAACGCTGCCATCATCCTGCGCCGCTGGGTGGACTGATGACGAGCCGGGAGCAGGTCAACGAGCTGGTCGGCCTGGTCGACCGTCTGGAGCGACTGCTGGAGCGATCGGGTCTCTCCGAGATGGAGGTCGAGGCCGACGGCACCACGGTGATCCTGCGGACGCCCTCGGCCGTCGACCCGCGAGTCGCCGCGGCGGTCGTCGATGACAGCCTCGGCGATACCGTGCTCGACGTGCTGCTGCCGGCCGAGGAGCCCGCGAGAGACCGGGGCGCGCATGTCATCGGGGCACCCCTGACCGGTGTCTTCTACCGTTCACCCTCGCCGGGGGCAGAGCCCTACGTGCGTGAGGGGGGACAGGTCAACGCCGGACAGGTCATCGGTCTCATCGAGGCCATGAAGCTCTTCAACGAGATCAAGAGCGACGTCACGGGCACCGTGCGGCACATCGCCGCTGGCGACGGGGAGCTGGTCAAGGCCCGAGAGGCGCTCATCGAGGTGGACCCCTCGTGAGCGGGCCGGGGGCCGGGCTGGCAGCTCCGCCGCGCAGCGTCCGCGTCAGTGGCTGGGGGTCGTACGTCCCCGAGCGAGTCCTCACCAACGCCGACCTCGAGCGCATCGTCGATACCTCGGACGAGTGGATCCGCACGCGCACCGGCATCCGCGAACGGCGGGTCGCCGCGCCGCACGAGACCACCGCCACCCTCGGTGCCATCGCTGCCAAGCGGGCCATCGCCACGGCCGGCCTCGTGCCCGACGACATCGACGTCATCGTCGTCGCCACCTGACACCCGACTACCCCATGCCCTCGACGGCCGCCCTGGTCAAGGAGGCCATCGACAACACCACCGCGGCGGCCTTCGACATCGGCGCCGCCTGCTCCGGCTTCGTCTTCGCCTATGCCACCGCGGACGCCTACGTCCGCAGCGGGCTGGCCCGCCATGTGCTGGTCGTCGGCGCCGAGCTGCTCACGCGCTTCCTTGACTTCGAGGACCGCGGCACGTGCATCCTCTTCGGCGACGGCGCCGGTGCCGTGGTGCTCTCCGCTTCCGACGAAGAGGGCGGTGGCATGGCCGGCGTGGAGCTCACCACGGACCCTGACGGCGCCTACATGATCTGGCTGCCATCGGGTGGCTCCAGGAGCCCCTCGAGCAGCGAGACTGCGCGGCGCGGCGAGCACTTCATCCGCATGGAGGGTCGCGAGACCTATCGCTACGCCACGCGCACCCTGGCCACGTCGGCGCTAGCGGCCATCGAGCGGGCCGGCTGGTCGCCCGAGGAGGTCGACCTCTTCATCCCGCACCAGGCCAACGTGCGCATCATCGAGGCCGTGGCCAAGGGCCTCAAGCTGCCGATGGACAGGATGTTCGTGAACATCGACAAGTACGGCAACACGTCCGCTGCCTCGGTCGGTATCGCCCTCGATGAAGCGGTCCGCGAGGGCCGCGTCAAGCCCGGCGACAAGCTCGTCTTCGTCGCCTTTGGAGCAGGCTTCACCTCCGGTGCCATCGCGCTCACCTGGACGGCCGATCCGGCCGCTTCCGCCCGCAGCGCCGGCATCGAGCCCGTGGCCAGCGTGCGTGCCCCGCTCGACTGGGCTTCGGTCGACCCGATCCCACCACGCCTGGCCGCGGTCCTCAACGACCCGGCCGGCCCGCCGGTCCCGCTCGACGACGTCGTGCCGGGCGAACCCGAGCACGCCCACAAGGAGGAGCCGTCATGATCGATCTCTCCGGCAAGACCGCCGTCGTCACCGGCGGCTCGCGTGGCATCGGCCGGGCCATCGCCCTGCGTCTCGCGACCCAGGGAGCGGACGTGTGCATCAGCTACCGGGGCAACACGGCCGCCGCGGAGGCGACGGTGGCGGAGATGGCGGCCATGGGTCGCACCGCCTTCGCGGTGCAGGGGGATGTCGCGGAGCCGGATGCCGCGAAGTCGCTCATCGACGCGGCCCTGGCGCGACTCGAGCGCATCGACATCCTTGTCAACAACGCCGGCATCACGCGTGACGACCTGATCATGCGCATGAAGCCCGACGACTGGAACGACGTCATCGCTACCAACCTCTCGGGCGCGTTCTGGACCATCAAGGCCGCCACCAGGCCGATGATGAAGGCGCGTGCGGGGCGCATCATCAACATCACCAGCGTCTCCGGCCAGGCAGGCCAGATGGGCCAGGCGAACTACTCCTCGGCCAAGGCCGGACTCATCGGCCTGACCAAGGCCACCGCGCGCGAGCTGGCGAGCCGGGGTATCACCTGCAACGCCGTGGCACCCGGGTTCGTGCTGACCGAGCTGACCGCCGATCTCGACCCCAAGCTCCTCGATGCCATCAAGGCGCAGACGCCACTGGCGCGCTTCGGCACGCCCGAGGAGATCGCCAGCGCGGTCGCCTTCCTCGCCTCCGACGAAGCCGCCTATATCACCGGGCAGGTGCTGGCCGTCGACGGCGGCCTGGTGATGATGTAGCGAAGACGGGGTACTGTTGCGCTCGTGGGACACGTGAGGACGACGCGCATCGCCGCGATGGTGCTGTCGTTGCTGCTGCTGGCCGGTTCGTCACCGGTGCTGGCCCTGGCGCCCGGCGCCACCGGCGCAGAGGATGGTCTGCGGGTGGCCGTCGATGCCATGCGCCAGCTGGCGACCGATTCGCGCAACAACAAGAAGCAGAAGAAGACCACGCGCCCGAGCTCGGGATTGCCGCTGAAGCTGGGCAAGGACGGCCGGCTGACGATGCTGCTCGTCGGCTCGGACTGGCGGCCCGATGCGCCCGGTGAGCGGCTCGACGTGCTGATGGTCGCCACCATCGATCCCACCACCGGCCAGGCGGCGGTGGTCAGCATCCCGCGCGACATGGCCGGCATCCCCTTCGCCGGCGGCGGCAGCAGTGGCGCCATGCGCGTGAACTCCATCTACTACATCCGCTATCGCGACCCCTCGCTGGGACACGGGGCCGTCGACCGCAAGGCGATGAAGCGGTTCAGCAAGGACATCGGCGCCTTCCTGGGCACGCCCATCGACTACTGGGCCATGACCCGCTTCGCCACCTTCGCCAACCTCATCAACTCGCTTGGCGGCGTCCGGGTGGACGTGGAGAAGGAGGTGGTGGACTCGTCGTACCACCACCACAACACGCGTGGCATCTGGTTCCCGGTGAAGAAGAACTACCTGCTGAAGGGCGATCCGCACTGCAAACCCAAGCCCAAGCGCTGCCACAGCGCCCTGGTCTATGCCCGGTCGCGCCACGGCACCTTCGGAGACAGCTTCAACAGTGACTGGGCCAGGGCCGAGCGCCAGCAGGACATCGTCCGCGCCGCGGTGAAGGATGTCCTGGAGGGCGAGGGCGCCGGCATCCGCCTGCTGGGCACGCTGCTCAACGTGCGCGACAAGATCGAGACCAACATCCCCAAGACGACCGAGGCGGCGGCGCAGCTCTATGCCTTGCTCGACGGCATGAAGCTGCCCCGGACGAACATGAAGGTGCTGGCTCCCGCCACGTGGGCGGGCCTGGCTGCCGACGGCACGACGCGGCCCAACCTGCCGCGCATCCGCGACTGGGTGGACAAGCACTTCTACAAGGTCAAGGGCGGCTAGCGAGTCGCTGCCGGCAGCGCCCGGCATCGGGATGGTCGCACGCGCTGCTGTGCTGTGCCATCCTCGGGAGGTGACCGACCCTGCTCCCGCATCGGGCTCCGCCGCCGCGGACGACCTCGAGATCGCGCCCGGCACGCTGGCCGACGCCCAGCTCAACCGCCGGCTGCGCTCCGCCCGGCGCGTCCTGCTGGCCAGCCTTGCGGTCCTGGCTCTGGTCGCCAGCTGGCTGCTCTACGACGGCGGCATCGGTCCGGCCGACCTGCTGCTGACCGTCGCCCTCGTGGCGCTGGTGCTGGCGCTCTACGTCTCCTACGCCACCAGCGAGGCGTTGACTCGCAATCGGCTCGAGCGGGAGGCAAGTGTCCGCCGCATCGTGACCGGCCTGTCACGCTCGCTCTCGCCCGAATCGGTGGTCGACACGGTCATCCGTGACCTGCGCTCGGCTACCGATGCCGACCACGTGGTGGTGGCACGGGTCAGCCAACCCGACATGAACGTGGAGGTCACGCTCGTGGCGGCACAAGCCGATGCACCACCATCGCGAACGACGCTGCGGCCGGAGATCGATGCGCCGGGTGCGCTCGATACCGATGAGCTCGACGAAGGGGTAGGGGAGAGCGCCGGCGAATCGTCGGATGCGGCCGCCGCGGCGGCCGAGGAGATCGCGCGCCGCGTGCGCTCCGCGTACGGACTGGCGCATACCCTGGCCACGCCCCTCGTCGCTGGACGCAGCTTCCTCGGCGCCCTGTTGCTGGCGCGGCGTCGTCGCGAGGCTTGGAGCGAGGGCGACCGGCGGCTGCTGGCCTGGGCCGCCAACGAGGTCGCCACCGCGTTCCAGCGTGCCTACGCCCTCGAGGCTGCCGAGCGCGGGGCCAAGATCGACGTGCTGACCGGCCTGCCGAACCGGCGCTACTTCGATGAGGTCCTTGCCATCGAGCGCCCCCGGCGGAGGGCGAATGACAGCCTGGGCATCCTGATGATCGACATCGATCACTTCAAGATCCTCAACGACCGCTTCGGTCACGCCACGGGCGATCGGGTCCTGCGCGCGGTGGCGGGGGCCATCACGCAGGGCGTGCGGGCCGAGGACACCCCCGCGCGCTACGGCGGCGAGGAGTTCGCCGTGCTCCTGCGGCGCGCCTCGGCCGAGCAGGCCATCGAGGTCGGTGAGCGCATCCGGCGCGAGGTCGTGCGCCTGCATCCGGCAAGCCTGGGCATCGACGAGCCGGTCACGGTCTCCGTCGGCGTGGCGGTCGCCGGCCCGGACCAGGTCGCCATCCCCGGCCTCGTCGAGCGCGCCGACCAGGCGCTCTACCGTGCCAAGCGTCTTGGCCGGGATCGTGTCGTGGCCGCCTGAGCCGGCGTGACGCCACGAGAGGCCCGGCCGCCACTGGACGTGGCGGCGCCGCTGACCAACGCACATATCGCGGCGACCCTCGCCGAGATCGCAGACCTGTTGGACATCAAGGGCGCGTCATCCTTCAAGGTGAGCGCCTACCGCCGTGCGGCCGACTCGGTGGCCCGCAGCAGCACCGATGTGGCGGCCGCCTATCGAGCCGGCGACCCACCTCCGCTGCGAGGCGTCGGGGACAGCATCGCGGAGCGCATCCGTGAGCTGGCCATCACCGGGCATCTGGGCTACCACGAGGCCCTGCGGGAGGAAGTGCCGCCGACGCTGCTGGAGCTGCTGGCCATCCCCGGGGTCGGCCCGCGCACCGTGGGTGAGCTCTGGCGCAGGCTCGGCATCGCCACCCTGCCCGAGCTGGAGGTCGCCGCGCGCGAGGGCCGGCTGCGCCAGCTGAAGGGCGTGAGTGCGCGCACCGAGGCTCGCATCCTCGCGGGAGTCGCCGAGCTGCAGCAGCGTCCGCCACGGCGCATGCTCATGGGGGAGGCGCACGCGCTCGCGGCACGGCTGGTCGCGCTCATCGAGGCGCTGCCAGGCGTCGTCAGCGCGACCGCGGCCGGTTCCGTGCGGCGCTGCTGCGAGACGGTCGGCGACCTCGACGTGCTCGTCGAGACGCCATCGCCGAAGGCGGTGATCGGGTCGCTCGAGGGGATCGGGGGAGCGGCGGCGGACGTGGTCGGGGGCGCGGGCGGGGACGGGGGCGGCATGCGCAGCGGCGGGGACCGCACCAGCCTGCTGCTCATGGACGGACCGCGAGTGGACGTGATGACGATGCCCCCCGGGCAGGCGGGCAGCTACCTGGTCCACTTCACGGGTGCCGCCGCCCACAACGTGGCCCTGCGTCACCGGGCCCGCGAGATGGGCATGTCCCTGTCGGAACGCGGCCTCGTGCCGCTCGATGATGCCGGGGCACCGCCGCAGACGTTCTCCTCGGAGGGCGAGCTGTACGCGTTCCTGGGCCTGCCTGAGATCCCGCCCGAGCTGCGCGAGGGACGCGGCGAGATCGAGGCCGCGGAGGCGGGTACGCTGCCCGACCTGGTGCGGCGCGACGACCTGCGCGGCGATTGCCATAGCCACAGCGACTGGTCCGACGGCCGCGAGCCGCTGGAGGTGATGGTGGAGTCGGCGCGACGTGACGGTCGCGAGTACCAGGTGCTGACCGACCACTCGCAGAGCCTCACCATCGCCAACGGCCTCTCGCCCGTGCGGGTGGAAGCGCAGCGCCGCGTCATCGCGGAGCTCAACGAGCGTTTCGCGCGCGAGGAGGCAGATGGTGCGCTGCCTGCCGGCGCCGCCCCTTCCGGGTTCCGGCTGCTGCATGGCACAGAGCTGGAGATCACGCTCGATGGACGACTCGATTACGACGACGAGCTGCTGTCACGCTTCGACGTGGTGGTGGCCTCGCTGCACGTGGGCCGCCGCCAGCCGCGGGCCCAGCTGATGGCGCGCTACGCCCTGGCCATGCGCAGCCCGCACGTCGACATCATCAGCCATCCGTCCGGCCGCAAGATCGGTCGGCGCGCGGAGCTCGACCTCGACTGGGAGGCCTTCTACCGGCTGGCGGCGGAGACCGGCACCCTGCTCGAGGTCAACGGCAGCGAAACGCGCCTGGACCTCGACGAGCACCGTATCCGGGCGGCCATCGATGCCGGCTGCCGCTTCACCATCGGTTCCGACGCTCACGAGCGACGCGAGTGGCAGGGTCTGGACTGGGGGGCCGCCATCGCTCGACGCGGCTGGGTCAGCCGCGGCCTGGTGGCCAACACCCTGCCGCGCGCGGCCTTCATCGAGCTGATGCGGGAGAAGCCGCACCGCTTCTGAGCCACAGACCTCAGCGGTGGTACGATTGGTCGTCGCTGAGTCGGTGGTGTTCTCGCACGCCCTGAACACGCCGATGCGCCCGTCGCCGGCGCCTCACCATGCATGCCCGAGGAACGAATGAGCTTCGACCCCCTGACCGAGAACGAACCGGCTGCTGTCTCGAGCGCCATCACCGCCAGCCGCCAGAAGCGGCAGCTCGTCGAGCAGGCCATCGATGCCGCCCGCAAGGCTGACTGGGTGGCAGCTGCGGAGATCAACCAGAAGATCCTGGAGATGGGGCCGGACAGCGCAGCTGAGAACCGCGTCGCCAAGGCCTACTGGGAACAGGGCGAGCTCGGGCAGGCGCGCGAGCACTATCAATCGGCGCTGGCCATCGACCCCACCAACCGCATCGCCGAGCGCAACATCGGCCGCCTGCGCATGCTGATGGTCGACGCCGGCTCCAAGACCGTCCCCGCCTCACCCGGCAGCAAGGCCCCGGTGAGCATCTTCGTCGAGGAGACCGGCAAGACCGGCTTCGCGCACCTGGTCGACCTCGCCGCCCCGATGGACCTGGCGCAGGTGAATCCCGGCGACTTCGTCGAGCTGGAGCCATCCGGTCCGCGTGTGGTTGCCAGCTCCAACGGTGTCCGCATCGGCGTCGTCGAGCCGCGGGTGGCGGCACGGCTGCTGCGTCTCATGGCGGACGGCAACAAGTACGCTGCCGGTGTCACCAGCCTGGGCGACGAGGATGTCCGCATCATCATTCGCGAGACCTACCAGGACCCGAGCAACTACGGCAAGGTCTCGTTCCCCACGGCTGCCAAGGTCTCCGATCTGCGCCCGTACACCAAGGGCACGCTCGTGCGGGAAGAGGCCGAACTCGAGGATGACCTCGAGTTCGACGAGGAGCCGGAGTCGTTCGACGACATCGGCTCGGTGCTTCCGCCGGAGACCCATGCCGAGGAAGGCTTCCAGATCGAGGGTGAGGACGACGCCGACGACGACGAAGATGACGACGACGTCTCGGTCGGCGAAGACGATGACGAGGACCTCGAGGAGGACTGAGCCAGTTCGCCATCCCGGATAGACTCTGGACCATACGATGGCGGACCCTCGACAGTCTCCCAGGACGCAGGCACGGAGTCCGCGTCTGCCTGCGCTCGAGCGACTGGCGCCCGTGCCCGAGCCGGGCGTGCTGCGGGCCCAGCTCGAGTCGCGCACGAAGGCCGGCGATGTCGTGCTCGAGTTGCACGGACGCGGCGGCTGGGTGACGCGAAGTGCCATCGACAGCCTGCGCCGCGCCTTCGTCGTCGAGTCGAGCGCGCTCACCCGGCTGGTCGCAGAAGTCGTGCTGCGTCCGCCCGACCTGCGCCATCTGGATGCGGCAGTCTCGGGCATCGCCGTCGATGCCCGCGGCATGGAGGGCGGGTTGCGCTCGAGCATCGAGGCCAGCTACGCCTCGCGCTGCCCCAGCTGCGGCAACACGGTCACGGTCAGCGAGTTCATCTGGGATGCCGAGGCCAGCGACCCATCGCGCAAGGCCTTCAGCTGTCCACGCTGTCGCGACAAGCGCACGGAGAAGCGGCCGATCCCGGTCGACCCCGACGACCTCTATCGAGCGCGCTCGATAGATGCAGCCTCGGCGCGCGCCGCGCTGCGCGAGCGGTTTCCTGTGCCCTCGGCCGGCCACACCCTGCCCGACGAGCTGGTCGACCTCTATCCGCCCCGGGCGCAGGTCGCCCTGGTGGCCATCCTCGAGCGGATCGAGACCGAGCTGCGCGCACCCTCGGTCCAGGCAGCCCTGCGCCTGGCGGTCCTTCACATGGTGCTGCCGGTCAGCCGGCTCAACGGCTACCCGGGACGGATGGCGCAGGTCCGCATCAGCGGTGGCCAGGTGCGCGGCTCTGCCTCACGCCAGTGGCGCGAGCGTAACGCGTGGCTGGCCTTCGAGGAGGGCACCCGGGCGGTACGTCAGTTCGTGGCCGCGCTCGAGGCCGGCGGCGCCCACACGCCGGCGCGGGTGGGTCCGGACCTGCGCTCGCTGCAGGACGGCTCGGCCAACGTCGCTCTCCGGTTCGGCGTGCCACACGGTCGCGAGACGTTCGGGCCACCCCCTCGCGCCGGCGTCGAGCCTGGTCCGCGGCCCCGCGTGCGGCCGGGCATCCGGCTGGTGCTGAGCCAGCCTCCCATCCACTGGTCGGCGGACAACCTCGGCTACGCCTACCTCGCATCCTCACTCGCCATCGGGCCCGAGGGTGCCGCCACGCTACCGCTGGCGTCGCTCTTCGGAGCAGCCCCGCGTTCGGAGTGGGCGCGAGATGCCTCGACCCTGCAGCGCGCGCTGAGCGCGGTACAGCCGGTCCTCCTGCCCGACGCCCAGACCGTCATCATGCTCGCGAAGGCCAGCCCCGAGGCCCTCGTGGCCACGGTCATCGGAGGCGTCGGTGCAGGCATGCGCGTCGACGACGCGGTGTTGGGGGAGACACCAGAGGGCGTCGATGGCCACGTCCAGTTCGGGCAGGCGGCAGCCGTCGCCAGCACTCGCGATGTGGCCATCCGCTCGACGTCGGACCCGTCGGGACCGTTCCAGATCTCGGCGGTCGGGTCGGCAGTCGCCGACATCGCCGTCGCGGTGATGCAGCTGCGGGGTGAGCCGACGCGCTTCATGCGCATCCTGGGCGAGGTGCTGCTGGGGCTGGACCACCTGGGTCACCTGCGTCGGCTTGTGGGCACGCCACGCGCCGTGGAGGACGAGGACGAGGAGGCGGTCGAGCGCGAGACCGGGCTCTTCGGCGTCGTCAGCGATCCCGCGGCCACGCACGCCGCCGCCGTGACCGGGGAGGGGCGCGACGCTGGCCCCGCCGAGACACCGGCCGGAGCCGCGCCGCCGGAAGGCATCGACTGGAGCGACCGCGGCCCGGCCTCCGATCCGGTTCGCCTGACGCTGGACATCATCCGTCGCGAGCTGCGTCGCGCCGACCACCCGCGCCTGCAGGAGGTGGACGACGATCTCTGGTGGCTGCGCGACGCGCGCGACCTCGCTGCCGCCAAGCAGCCGCTGTCGGAACGCGTGGAGTGGGGCATCTTCAGCCTGCTGACCACGAGCGGCGGTCTCAGCCGCGGCGCCTTCGATGATCGCGTGGCGCGCCTGTTCCGCGGTCCCGAGACCGCCGATGCCGAGCTGGTCGAGGCGTGCCTTGAGAGCTATCGCAGCTCGCGGTCGCCCGAAGACGGGCTCATCCACTGCGACGAGTCGCTGCAGCAGCGCTATGCGCAGCACGGCGAGATGGTGGGTCTGCTCGCCGACTTCGCCCACCGTGCCGGGATGCGCGTCTGGATCGCCCGCCGGGAGCAACGGCGCCGATACCGCGACGGCACGCTGGGGGACCTGCTGAGCGACCCGGAGCAGCGTGTCTACCTGCCGCTGGTAGCGCCCGGCCCCCAGGAGTTGCTGGAGCAACTCGATTGCATCTGGTACGTCCGCGGCAAGGGTGCGTTCCTCTTCGACGTGGAGTGGCAGGCCGTGCTCGACGAGCCGGTGCTGAAGCGTGGTCCCCGCATCGAGACCACCGACAGCATCGTGCGCTTCCTGGTCGTGCCGGACGAACGAACGCCCCTGCTTCGGCTGCGGCTGGCGAGCTCGCCTGTCTTGCGCCAGCGCCTCGAGCGGGACAACTGGCATATCCTCAAGTGGAGCAGCGTGCGCCGCCTGCACGCAGCCGAGCGCGCCGGCCTCTCCGCGCTGGGCCCCCTGCTCGGGCTCGACCCCGAGATCGATCGCGGGGAAGACCAGATGCCGATGTTCGCTTCCTGATCGCGCGGCCCCAGCACACGACGCCAGAGGAGACCCGACCCTTGCCCGAGCCCGCAGTGACGCCCGTCCACGCCTTCGCCGACCGCGCCTGGGAGCAGTATCTCGAGCTGAACCCGCTGTGGGCTACGGCGCAGGGCGACGAGCGTTGGGATGATCGCCTGGGCGACCCTGGCCCGGACGGTCGGACCGCGGGTCTGGTCCTGGCGGACGCCTGGGAGGCCGAGATCGACGGGTTCGCCGGCCTGTCGCTGTCGACCGAGGACACCATCACACTGGAGCTGATCCGTATCGTCATCGCTCGAACGCGAGAGGCGGAGGAGCTGCGCCTGTGGCACATGGAGGCGATGGACCAGTACAGCGGCCCGCAGGCGCTCATCGGCGACCTCGCCCGCCTGCAACGCGCCGATACTCCGGAGCGGCTGGCGAAGCTGCTCGCGCGCATGGAACGGTACCCCGGGTGGATGGCGGCGCACCGCGCCAACCTCGCCGCCGGCGTCGCTGCCGGTCGGACGGCCGCGGCACCGGTGATCGAGCGCTGTCTGGCACAGACCCGGCGGATCGTCGAGACACCAGCCGCGGAGTCGCCCATCGTGGCCGTCAACGCCGGTCTCGACGAGCCGGCCCGAGCGGCACTGGTGGGTGCCGTGGAGCAGCACGTCCTCCCGGCGCAGCGGGAGTGGCTGCGGATGCTGGAGGGGTATCGCGAGCATGCCCGCGGTGGTGACGGCATCTGCCACTTGCCCGATGGCGAGGCGCTCTATCGCCACCACATCCTTGCCTGGACCACCATCTCGGAGGACCCGCGCGCCATCCACGAGTACGGCCTGCTGCGCTTGGCCCAGATCGACGAGCAGGAACGGGCCATCGCCGGCGAGCTCGGCTTCGCTGACGTGGCCGCCCTGCGCGCGCAGCTGGAGGTGGACCCGGCCAACCACGTGCGCCAGCCGTCCGACCTAGTGGAGGTCGCCCGCGAGCTCATCTCGCGGGCAGAGGCGGAGGCGCCCGCCTGGTTCGGCCGCTTGCCGCGGGACACATGCGAGGTCCGGGCGGTGGAGCCGCACATGGAGCAGGAAGCGCCGCCCGCGTTCTACATGCCACCCACCGAGGACGGATCGCGCCGGGGCATCTACTTCATCAACACGTTCGAGCCGGCTTCACGGCACCTGCACCGCATCCCTGCCGCCACCTTCCACGAGGCTGTCCCCGGCCACCACTTCCAGATCGCCCTCGAGCAGGAGCTCACCGGGCTGCCGGCGTTCCGGCGCTTCGGCTCGCGGCTGGCCGGCGGTGCGTTCGTGGAGGGCTGGGCGCTCTACACCGAGCAGCTGGCCGCTGAGATGGGGCTCTACCGCTCGCCGCTGGAGCGCTTCGGCGCGCTCGAGACCGAGGCCTGGCGTGCCGCTCGCCTGGTCGTCGACACCGGCATCCATGCCCTCGGCTGGACCCGTCAGCGGTCCATCGACCTGCTGGTCGAGCGAGCCGGCCTGTCACGGCTGGAGGCGGAGACGGAGACCGATCGCTACATCAGCTGGCCCGGACAGGCTCTCAGCTACATGATCGGGCAGCGCGAGATCCTTGCGGCACGCACCGAGCTCGAGGCGCGCGATGGCCGCGCCTTCGACCAGCGGGCCTTCCATGACGCAGTCATCGGCCATGGTTCCCTGCCGCTGTCGACGCTGCGAGCGCTACTGCCCGGCTGGGTCAAGCCCAGGTACGCCTGACCGACCAGCGGGCCGCCGAGGACGAGAAAGGAACCGCCATGAGCGCCACGCCCGTGCATGAGTTCGCCGACCGAGCCTGGGGCGAGTTCCTGGCGCAGAACCCGCTGTGGGCGACCGTCCAGGGTGACGAGCGCTGGGATGACCGCCTTGACGATCCCTCCGCAGCCGGACGAGCGGCTCACATGGCGATGGTCGAGGGCTGGGCCAGCCGCATCGACGAGCTGGGCTCCGATGACCTCTCGGTGGAGGACGCCGTGACGCTGGGTCTGATGCGTACCGTGGTCAGACGGTTCAGGGGTGCGCATGAGCTGCGGCTGTGGCAGATGGACGCGCTCGACCAGATTCACGGCCCGCAGACCTTGCCTAGCGAGCTGGCGCGCTTCGCCCGCAGCGACACCCCGGAGCGGTTCGAGCGACTGCTGGCCCGCCTTGCTGCCTACCCCACCTGGATGGCAGCACACGCCGCCAACGTCTCGGAGGGCCTCGCGGCCGGTCGCACAGCACCGATCGAGGTCATCGAGCGCTGCATCGAGCAGACGCGCCGAATGGTGGAGACGCCGGCGGAGGGGTCGCCGCTTGCCGAGGCCAACCCGGAGCTGGCGGACGCAGAGCGAGCGCGCCTGCTGGGCGCCGTGCGCCAGCACGTGGAGCCTGCGCTGGAGGCCTGGCTGGCGATGCTGGAGGAGTACGCCGGCCACGCTCGTCCTGGGCCGGGCGTGTGCTACCTGCCCGACGGAGATGCCGTGTACCGGCACCACATCCTGGCCTACACCAATCTCGCCGAGGACCCCGCGGCCATCCATGCCTACGGGCTTGCCCGCCTCGACGAGATCGAGGCCGCGGAGGCACCCATCGCGGCCGAGCTGGGACACGATAGCGTCGCCTCGTTGCGCGTCTTCCTGGACCGGGACCCGGCCGATCATGTCGAGGACCCGGCTGCACTGGTGGCGGCGGCACAGGCATGGGTCGCCCGCGCCGAGGCTGAGGCGCCCAAGTGGTTCGGCAACCCGCCAGCCGAGCGTTGCGCGGTCGTGGCGGTGGAGCCGAACCTGGAACGAGACGCGCCGGCAGCCTTCTACTACCCGCCCGCGGATGACGGCAGCCGCCCCGGCCGGTACTACTTCAACACCTATGACCCTCCCTCCCGACCGCTGCACCAGGCCGTCCCGATGACCTTCCACGAGGCCGTCCCGGGCCATCACTTCCAACTCACCGCGGAGCGGCGCCTCAGCCACCTGCCGGCGTTCCGGCGCTACGGAGCGCTCCTCGCCTGCGGTGCCTACGTCGAGGGCTGGGCCCTGTACGCCGAGCGACTGGCCGCCGAGATGGGTCTCTACCGCACAGCCCTGGAGCGCTTCGGTGCCTGGGAATCGGAGGCCCACCGCGCCGCCCGGCTCGTCGTCGACACCGGCCTGCACGCGTTCGGGTGGACGCGCCAGCAGTCGATCGACCTGCTCGTGGCGCGCGCCGGCCTGGCTCGCCTCGACGCCGAGATCGAGACCGACCGCTATCTCGCTTGGCCCGGGCAGGCCCTGAGCTACATGATCGGGCAGCGCGAGATCCTGCAGCTGCGAGCGCAGCTTGAAACGCGCGATGGTGATCGCTTCGACCTCCAGGCCTTCCACGACGCGGTCATCGGTCACGGCTCCCTGCCGCTCGACGTGTTGCGCGCGCAGCTGCCTGGCTGGGTCAGGCCCCGGGCGGACTGACGCTACGCGCCCACGAGCTCGTCGAGGGCCTTCCCCAGGCGCTCGATCTCGTCACCCGTGCTGTAGTGGGCCAGGCTGACTCGAACGGTGCCGCCCGCCTGGTCGAGGCCGAGCCAGCGATGGGCTTCCCAGGCGTAGTGATGACCGTGTCGGACGTAGATTCCTCGCTCGGCGAGGAAGGGCGCGATATCTGCCGGCCGCAAACCACCGAGAGTGAAGGCGACGGTGGGGCAGCGACCCGGGGTCGCCCCGGCAGCTGGCGGACCGTAGATGCGCGCTCCCGGCACGGCGCCGAGGCGCGCGAGCAGATGACGTGAGAGGTCACGCTCGTAGCGCCGGATGGCGTTCATCGCCGCC
This sequence comes from uncultured Chloroflexia bacterium, assembly GCA_963712735.1. Taxonomy (GTDB): domain Bacteria; phylum Chloroflexota; class Limnocylindria; order Limnocylindrales; family CSP1-4; genus JAFMJV01. The sequence continues at coordinate 958,454 of CAVQIZ010000007.1, forward strand.
AGCAGGCGCGGGCGACGGAACCGGTCCCCCTGGCCAGGCGTTCCGGGCGCGCCGCCCTGGGTGATGCCCACCTTCTCGAGGTAGCGCAGCGTACCGCCGAGCCCTGCCAGCAGCTCGTGCGGCTGGGTTCCTGTCTCGAACCGCCCGGGGATGGCGTCGCCGGCGGGGCGCAGGTGGTACGGCGGCAGGGCCTCGAGCCGTTCGCGACGGCCCCACAGCACGCCGAGATGCGGACCGTAGGACTTGTACGGCGAGCACACCAGGTAGTCGGCGCCGAGGGCAGCCACGTCGATGGGCAGATGCGGCAGCGCATGGACAGCATCGACGAAGAGCTGAGCCCCCACCGCCTGCGCAAGTCGCGCGATGTGGGGCACCGGATTGACAGTGCCGAAGGCATTGGAGGCGAGCCCCACCGCCACCAGCCGGGTGCGCGCACCGATCACGGTTTCCAGCTCGTCCAGGTCGAGGCTGCCATCCTCGGGGTGGAAACCCACCCAACGCACGACCAGGTCGCGGTCCCGGGCTATCGCCAGCCACGGTGCCACGTTCGCATCGTGGTCCAGGCGCGTGACGACGACCTCGTCCCCAGGATGAAGGGTTGCCCCGATGGCTCGGCTGACCGCGTACGTGATGGTGGTCATGTTGGCGCCAAAGCTGACTTCGTCGGGTTCGGACGCGCCGAGCAGGTCGGCCATGGCGAGTCGCGTGTCACGCAGGATCTCGTCGGTCTCCAGGCTGGCGGCGAAGGGCATGCCCCGGTTGGCGTTGCTGTCGAGCAGGTAGTCGTTGATCGCCCGCAGGCAGGTATCGACCACCTGTGTGCCCGCAGCGTTGTCGAGCCAGGCCACCGGCTGACCGTCGGGCCCCGGCCGGCGCAGGGACGGGAAGCGGTAGCGGATGGACTCGATATCCCAGTCAGCCATGGCTCGAGTCTAGCCCTGCGAACGGAGCCCTGGTCTCCATCCTTGACCGGCTGCGTTGGCTCCTCGTGGCGGACAGCGCCCGGCGCTACATGGGGCCGGGGCGAGACTGAGACCGATCGTGGGCGCCTGATCGAATCGCTCATCATCGTGGTCGGGGTGGGCATCTTCGGCACGCTCACGGGCTTCCTGGCCAACGCCTTCCTGGCTCCGTCAGGGGCCATAGCCTCGGTGCTGACCACCACCGACAACGAGGTGGAGCCGGACCCGAGCGGAACCGCGGCAGCCGATGCCGACCGGGTCGGGAGCTGATGGCCAGCGCGTCAGGTCGCGAGGTCCTTGCCCGGTCGGTTAGCATGCCAGCACATAGCGGAGGGAGACCATGATCCTGTTGGGCTGCCTGCTGGCATTCAGCGCCGCGGTCGCGCCGCGCGTCATCCTCGTCCTGGCCTGGATCTTCAGCGATCGCTGGCCGCTCGTCTGGCAGGGCGACGTCATCGTGCCGCTCCTGGGCATCCTGTTCCTGCCGTACACCACCATCATGTACCTGCTGACCTGGACGCTGGTCGGCGGTATCGAGGGTTGGGACTGGATGTGGATCCTGCTCGGCGTGTTCCTCGACATCATGAAGTGGTCGCAGATGTTCGCCAACCGCAAGGAAGCCGCGCGACAGACGCAGCGCTACTATCCGTCGGGAGCGCCGCGCTACGGTGGCTCGGGCACGACCAGCGCGGCTATCGCCAGTGGCCAGATGCCACCCAGCACGTCCCCGACGGCGCCAGATGCGGCTAGCGCCCCGACCGCTCCCTCGAGCCCGCCGGACCTGCCGGCGGACGACACGACCGAGCGCCCCTGACGGAGATGCCACGCTGGCGCTTCGCGCGAGCCTGAAGGCATAGCACGGCCCCGTCGATTGGCCTATCCTGCCCGCTTGGCACGGGTGGCGGTGTCCCCGTCACCCAACATGAGCGGAGGAGGAGCCCACCCGTGACCGACCAGCGACGACCTGCGGCCGGTGGCCCGGAGATCGAGAACCTGATGGCCGAGGGGCGGGTGTTCCCTCCCGACCCTGCCTTCAGCGCGACTGCCAACGCCGGCCCGGAGCTGTATGCCATCGCCGAGGACGACTACGAGCGCTTCTGGTCCGATCTGGCGGCGGAGAAGTTGCGCTGGAGCGAGCCCTTCAGCCGCACCCTGACCTGGGAGCCGCCCTTCGCGCGTTGGTTCGAGGGCGGCAGGCTCAACGTCTCGGACAACTGTGTCGACCGCCACGTGGAAGCCGGCGACGGTGACAAGGTCGCCTACCACTGGATCGGTGAGCCGGGTGACACCCGGACGCTGACCTTCGACGACCTGCATCGCGAGGTACAGAAGGCAGCCAACGCGATGAAGGAGCTGGGCGTCAAGAGCGGCGACCGCGTGGCCATCTACATGCCCATGATCCCCGAGCTGCCCATCGCCATGCTGGCCTGCGCCCGCATCGGAGCGCCGCACACCGTGGTCTTCGGCGGCTTCAGCGCGGACGCCCTCGCCAGCCGCATCGACGATGCCCGGGCCACGCTGCTCATCACGGCCGACGGCGGCTGGCGGCGCGGCAAGGCCGTCGATCTGAAGTCGGCAGCAGACTCCGCTGTCGAGCAGACCAGCTCCATCGAGCACGTGCTCGTCGTCGAGCGCGTCGGGGAGGCGGCGCCGGCCACGATGGTCGACGGGCGCGACGTCTGGTGGCACGAGATCGTGGAGCGGCAGGAGCCCGACTGTCCGGCTCTGCCGGTGGACTCCGAGCACATGCTCTTCCTGCTCTACACCTCCGGCACCACGGCCAAGCCCAAGGGCATCATGCACACCACCGCGGGATATCTGCTGGGCGCCGCCTACACCCACGAGATGGTCTTCGACATCAAGGACGACGACGTCTACTGGTGCGCCGCGGACATCGGCTGGGTCACCGGTCACTCGTACATCGTCTACGGGCCACTGGCCAACGGCACCACCAGCGTGCTCTACGAGGGCTCCCCCGACACCCCCACCTGGGAGCGCTGGTGGGAGATCGTGGAGCAGTACAAGGTCACCAAGCTCTACACGGCCCCGACGGCCATCCGCGCCTTCATGAAGCAGGGGGAGGAGCTGCCGGCGCGGCACGACCTCTCCTCGCTGAAACTGCTCGGCAGCGTCGGCGAGCCCATCAACCCCGAAGCGTGGCTCTGGTACCACGAGCACATCGGTGGTGGCAACGCCCCCGTCGTCGACACCTGGTGGCAGACCGAGACCGGGCACATCCTGATCACGCCGCTGCCCGGGGTCACGCCGACGAAGCCGGGCAGTGCCACCTTCCCGTTCCCTGGCATCGAAGCCGACGTGGTCGACGCCATGGGCGAGCCGGTGCCGCTTGGAGAGGGTGGCTATCTCGTGTTGAAGCGCCCTTGGCCGGGCATGCTGCGGGGCATCTACGGCGACCCCGAGCGCTACAAGGCCACGTACTGGAGTCGCTTCCGGGGCATGTACTTCGCGGGCGACGGCGCCAGGCGTGACGAGGAAGGCTACTTCTGGCTTCTCGGGCGCGTTGACGACGTGATGAACATCTCCGGTCACCGCATCAGCACGATCGAGGTCGAATCGGCGCTGGTCGACCATCCTGCGGTGGCCGAGGCTGCGGTCGTCGGCAAGCACGACCCCGTCTCGGGTGAGGCCATCTTCGCCTTCGTCATCACCCGCTCCGGCATCGAGACCAGCGATGAGCTGGCAGCCGAGCTACGAGCCCACGTGGGGCGCGTCATCGGACCCATCGCCCGGCCCAAGTACCTGTTGTTCACGCCCGACCTGCCCAAGACGCGCTCGGGCAAGATCATGCGGCGGCTGCTGCGCGACGTCGCCGAGGGGCGCTCGCTGGGCGACACCACGACGCTCGCAGACGCTTCGGTCTTCGACTCCATCCGTGCAGGTGCAGGCTCAGCCGAAGAGGGCTAGTCTCGGGCCCTGCGCCGGCGCCGCGTGCCGGCCGCCGCTCGCGCCGAAGGACAGGAGGTCAGATGAGCTCGTTGGGGCTGGAGCGCAGCTTCGCCATGGTGGCGGGCACCATCCTCATCGCGCTCGGCATCGCCGGCTCCATCGGCAACCCCATCGTGGGCCGAGCGGACAGCACGGGCATCTTCGTGACGGGCTTCGGCCACGACCTCATCCACCTCGTCTGCGGCGCCCTCTTCCTGCATGTGGGGGTCGCGCTCAACGGCCGCAACCGCGCCTACGGCCTGATCGGCCTGGGCATCTTCCTGCTGGCCACGGGCGTGCTGAGCCTGCTCACCGCGGACCTGTTCGGCCTGTATGACGCTCCGGCATCGGGCTTGGATCAGCTGGGCCACCTGCTGCTGGGGGCCTCCGCCATCGTCGTCGGCTGGATGGGTCGCGGTGTCGAACGGCGTGAATTCGGACGGGCCGCCTCACGACCCATCCGCGACTGATGTCGGCCGGGCCTGCACCCCTCGGCGACCGGCTGGACCGCCCCCTGCGCGACCTGCGCATCTCGGTCACCGACCGCTGCAACTTCCGCTGCACCTACTGCATGCCGCGTGAGATCTACGGCAGCGCCTTCCGCTTCCTGCCGCAGACGGACCTGCTCACCTTCGAGGAGATCACGCGGCTGGCCCGTGTGGCCATCTCGCTCGGCGTGACGAAGATCCGACTCACGGGCGGGGAGCCATTGCTTCGTCGCGATGTCGAGCGGCTCGTGGGCATGCTTGCCCGGCTCGAGGGGTTGCGCGACCTGACGCTGACCACCAACGGGTCGCTGCTCGCAGCCAAGGCGGTCGGCCTGGCGGCAGCGGGCCTGGAGCGGGTAACGGTCAGCCTGGATTCGCTCGAGGACGAGGTGTTCGCGCGCCTCAACGACGTGGACTTCCCGGTGGCCCGTGTGCTCGAGGGGATCGACGCTGCCGAGCGCGCTGGCCTTGCCCCCATCAAGGTCAACATGGTGGTGCGCCGCGGCCTGAACGAGGCCAGCGTCCTGCCCATGGCGCGGTTCGCACGGGAGCGCGGCTACGTCCTGCGCTTCATCGAGTACATGGACGTGGGGCACACCAATGGCTGGGCGCTCGACGAGGTCGTGCCGTCCGCAGAGGTGATCGCCATGATCGCGACCGAGCTGCCGCTGGAGCCGCTTGCGCCGCAGTACCCGGGCGAGGTCGCCTCACGCTGGCGCTACCGCGACGGCAGCGGTGAGATCGGCGTGATCGGCTCGGTCACGCAGCCGTTCTGCGGCGCCTGCACACGCGCGCGCCTGACGGCGGAGGGTGAGCTCTTCACCTGCCTCTTCGGCACGCGTGGCACGGACCTGCGCGCACCGCTGCGCGCAGGGGTCGACGATGACGGCTTGCGGCGAGTCTTGGTGGACGTGTGGTCGCGCCGCACCGACCGCTACTCCGAGTTGCGGTCGGCTGCGACCGCGGACCTGCCCCGCGTGGAGATGTCGCGCATCGGTGGCTAGGCGGGTGCTGCGCACGGGCCCGGCGGGTATCCTGACCGCTGAACGCGCGGTGCGACGCGATCAGCCCACCACTGGCTGCGCGCCCACAGGAGGCCAGCGATGACAGCGCCCGGACCGATACCCGGCGACGACACCGGGCTCGAGCAGGAAGCCATCCGCGAAGAGCGCAGCACGGCCGTGCCGGCTGCCCCCGAGCGTGCCTCCCGTGGTCTCGCCCAGGGCATCACCTCGACCGAACGCGTGGCCGGACCGGCTGGACTCCTGCTCGCCGATGTGCCCAATCGGATCATGGCCCTCGTCATCGACATCATCCTCCTGTCGCTCGTGGGGTTCGTGCTGGCGTGGCTCTTGGGCGGCCTGGTGAGCGAGCCGGGCGCGCTGGACAGCCCCGGTGGCGAGCTCGAGGTGGTGGCCTTCCTGGTCGTGCTGCTGCTGCAGCTCGCTGTCAGCGCGGCCTACTTCGGCGGCGCGTGGGTCCTGTTCGGGACGACGGCCGGGATGCGGCTGCTGGGTTTGCGCGTGGGGACCGAGACGGACGGGCGGCCGCTGGACCCGCGTCACGCGATCGTGCGCTGGCTCGTCGTCGGCATCCCGGCGCTGCTCGTGTCGCTGGCGCTCTACGTACCCAACACCATCGCGCTCATCCTTGCCGCGCTCGGCCTGGCCTGGCTGCTGCTGCTGCTCTACACCATGGTGCAGGGGTCAGCCAAGCAGGGACTGCAGGATCGCGTGGCGCGATCCATCGTCGTGCGTTCGCGCCGCCGGCGGGCCTGAGACAGCAGTTGTCCACCGCCTGTCAACACCAGCGCGCCACGTGTGCACAACGATCCTCGTCCGACGAGCGAAACGGTGGATAACCGCATTGACCTGCGCGTGAGGCAGTCGGCATAGTAGGTCTTGCCCGGAGGGGCCACACACGAGCCAGGAGCGCCGCGATCACATCAAGGCGAACCGGCGACTCGGAGCGCTGCGATCGCATCAAGGCGAACCGGGACACGTGGAGGTCGCTCCGGGCACTTTCGTGTGCGTGGCTCGGGCTACCCTTGTCGGAACTGCCTGAGGAGACCACTGCCGTGACCGACCCGTTCGTTCCCTACAGCCAGCGGCTCGATGCGCTCGAGGCCCACGTTCGTGCCGTGACCGACCTGAGGCCGCGCCTCGGGATGGTGCTGGGCTCCGGTCTCGGCAGCCTCGCCGACGAGATCGAGGATGCCGTCGTCATCGGGTTCGACGAGCTGCCCGGCTGGCCGGCCCCGTCGGTTCTGGGCCACAGCGGCCGGTTGCTGCTGGGCACGCTGCGTGGCGTCCCCGTGGCCTGCCTGCGCGGCCGCCTGCACATGTACGAGGGCCTCAGCGAGCGGCTCGTGGTGGAGCCGGCGTTGCTGCTGGGCCGACTTGGCGCAGGCGTACTGCTGTTGACCAATGCCTCGGGCGGCGTCAACCCGGCGTACGCTGCGGGCACGCTGATGGTCATGCAGGACCACCTCAACCTGACCGGGCGCAACCCACTGATGGGGCCCAACGACGACGCCATGGGCCCGCGCTTCCCCGATATGACCGGCGTCTGGGACCGCGAGCTGCGCGAGCGGCTGCTAGCGGCCGGTCGGGCAGAGGACGTAGCGCTGGTGCAGGGCGTCTACGCCGGCCTGACCGGGCCGACCTATGAGACCCCGGCCGAAGTCCGCATGCTGCGTGGACTGGGGGCGGACGCGGTGGGCATGTCCACGGTCATGGAGGCGATGGTGGCTCACTGGGCCGGCCAGCGCGTGTGTGGCATCTCGCTGGTCACGAACGCGGGTGCTGGCCTCTCGCCCACACCGCTGACACATGCCGAGGTCGTGGCGGCCGCCGATGAGGCCGGTCCGCGCCTGGCTCGAGTGATCGGTCGCTTCACCGAGGAGCTGGGTCCGAGCTGACCACCAGTTGCCCAGCAGGGCGGGCGCTCGGTCAGAGCGTAGGCAGGTCTCGTCCTCCGGCCTTGGCAGCGGCCTTCTTCTCTGCCCAGGCGCCCAGGACGTTGTCCTTGTGTGGCCGGATCGGGCAATGCTCGTCGCGATTGCGGTCCTCGTCGCAGTAGCCCATCGGCACGCACTTGGGCGCCAGGAACGAGCCCAGGAAGGGGCTGACCGCGAAGATCTCGTGACGGATGAGCTGGAACAGGCGGCGGATCTCCCACTGTGCCATCACGCACAGGCGCAGTCCGGCCATGTGGATGAGGGCTCGCAGGTTGGTCGTCATCACCAGGTTGGTTCTCGTCGCATTGGGCATGACGAAGCGCGCATCCTCGCCCGGGATGCCGGCCTCGACCATGTCCTCGTAGACTTTGAGCGATCCCGCCAGCTGCTCCTCGAAGCGCTGTCGGACGTCGTCATCGGCATCGCTCACCGAGCCCGGCACCATGTAGCTGGGCTCCTTGTACTTCACATATCGCTGTGACTGCTGGTCGAAGGCGAGCCCGGCGCGGTGACGCACCAGCTGATGTGAGAGGGTCCGCGTCACGCCGCTGATGGCGAAGGTGAACACGATGTGCTCGATGGTGGACCCGTGGCCCGAGTCGATGACGCGGCGCACGAGCTCCTGCTGTTTCTCTGCCGCCACGCGGCCACTGCTCGCGCGCTCGAAGATGTCCTGCGGCTCCAGCTCGCTGTAGCACGTGCGGCAGGCGGTGTAGATCAGCGGCACGTAGAAGCGCTCCACGATCTCCCGATCGGGGAAGAGGAGGGTGGCGCGCATGCCCAGGTCGCGCGTCGCCGGGCTTCGCGGCGTCGGGCTCGCTGGCTTGGCCTCGCTCGTGCCGTCGCCGGGGGTCTGGGACTCGGTCACGCAGCGAGTGTAGTCGGGCCTGCGTGCCACCGCAGCGCTGTCCGTGCTAGCGTCCCTACCAGCCCACATACTTGCATCACGCATCGAGGTACGACCCATGGTCCTGCGAGGCCTGTTCGGTGGCCACGACGAGCCACCGCCAACCGAATCCCCGGCACCACCGACAGCCGGCGCCGAGACCGAGTCGATCCGGCGCATCGCCGGTGAGATCGAGGCGCTGCCCATCGAGCAGCGTCGCTTCATCGCCGGCTTCGCCTACGTGCTGGCCCGGGCGGCTCATGCCGACCTGGACATCAGCGCCACCGAGCTGCGGTTCATGGAGCAGGCCGTGGTCGACGTGGGGCATCTGAGCGAGGCACAGTCGGTGCTGGTCGTGGAGATGGCACGCAACATGGCCGAGCTGTACGGAGCGACTGACGACTTCGTGGTGACGCGTGAGTTCGCCAACACCGCCACTCGCGAGCAGCGCGAGGATCTGCTACGGACTGCCTTCGCTGTCGGCGCTGCGGATGACAGCATCAGCGCGGCCGAGAGCGCCGAGCTCAACGAGATCGGCAAGGAGCTCGGCTTTCGCGCCGACGAGGTCGACGCGATCCGCAACGAGTTCCGCGATCAGTTGGCAGCCATCCAGGCGATGCGCGCAGCCCGCGGCGCCTAGGCCTCTCGCCGCTCGCCCATCGGCTCTGCCGCCGTGACGCATCGGCATAATGAGCCCAGCAGGCGACCGCGCGACATCCAGCGATGAAGCCATGATGGGAGAGCAACATGGATCGCAGTGACCTCGATCAGACCGCCAAGACCCCGGTGATGCACGGAGGGAACACCGCAGCGAGCGTGTCCAACCTGGCCTGGTGGCCGAATGCGCTGAACCTCGACATCCTGCATCAGCACGACACCAAGACCGATCCCATGGACCCCGGCTTCGACTACCGCGAGGCGGTCAAGACGCTCGACGTCGACGCACTGAAGCGGGACCTGGCCGTGCTCATGACCGACAGCCAGGATTGGTGGCCTGCCGACTGGGGCCACTATGGCGGCCTGATGATCCGCATGGCCTGGCACGCCGCGGGGACCTATCGCCTAGCTGACGGACGCGGTGGTGGCGGCACCGGCAACCAGCGCTTCGCGCCCCTCAACTCCTGGCCGGACAACGTGAGCCTGGACAAGGCGCGGCGCCTGCTCTGGCCCATCAAGAAGAAGTATGGCAACAAGATCAGCTGGGCCGACCTGATGATCCTCGCGGGCAACGTGGCCTACGAGTCGATGGGGTTCAAGACCTTCGGCTTCGGGTTCGGCCGCGAGGACATCTGGCATCCCGAGAAGGACACCTATTGGGGCGCGGAGAAGGAGTGGCTCGCCCCCAGCGACGAGCGCTACGGCAGCGTCGACGAGCCCGAGACCATGGAGAACCCGCTGGCCGCGGTGCAGATGGGGTTGATCTACGTCAACCCCGAGGGCGTGAACGGCGAGCCAGACCCGCTCAGGACCGCGGGGCAGGTGCGTGAGACGTTCGCGCGCATGGCCATGAACGACGAGGAGACCGTGGCCCTGACGGTCGGTGGCCACACCGTGGGCAAGACCCACGGCATGGGCCATGCCGAGCTGCTGGGGCCCGAGCCCGAGGCCGCCCCGGTCGAGGAGCAGGGCCTTGGCTGGAAGAACCCGACCGGCAAGGGCATGGGTCGCGACACCATGACCAGCGGCATCGAGGGTGCCTGGACCACCCACCCGACCACCTTCGACATGGGCTATTTCGACATGCTCCTGGACCACGAATGGGAACTCCACAAGAGTCCCGCGGGTGCGTGGCAGTGGCAGCCCGTCGAGATCGCCGAGGACGATATGCCGGTCGATGTCGAAGACGCCTCGCTCAGGCGCATGCCCATCATGACCGACGCCGACATGGCCATGAAGATGGACCCGGCCTATCGCCAGATCATCGAGCGCTTCCGTCAGGATCCAGAGGGCTTCAAGGATGCCTTCGCTCGAGCCTGGTTCAAGCTGACCCATCGCGACATGGGGCCGAAGGCGCGATACCTCGGGCCCGATGTCCCACAGGAAGACCTCATCTGGCAGGATCCGGTCCCCGCGGGCCGGGCCGACTACGACGTGGATGCGGTCAAGTCCAACATCGCAGGCAGTGGCCTGAGCATCGCCGAGATGGTCGCCACCGCCTGGGACAGCGCGCGCACGTTCCGCGGCTCTGACATGCGTGGTGGTGCCAACGGTGCCCGCATCCGATTGGCCCCACAGAAGGACTGGGAAGGAAACGAACCCGAGCGCCTGGCCAGGGTGCTGGGGGTGCTCGAGCCGATCGCGGCCGCAAGCGGCGCCAGTCTCGCGGACGTCATCGTGCTGGCGGGTAACGTCGGTGTCGAGCAGGCAGCCAGGGCAGCCGGTTTCGACATCAGCGTCCCCTTCGCACCCGGCCGCGGCGACGCGACCGACGAGATGACCGACACTGACTCGTTCGCTGCGCTGGAGCCGCTCGCCGATGGCTATCGCAACTGGCTGAAGAAGGACTACCTGGTCAGCCCCGAGGAACTGCTGCTGGACCGCACCCAGCTGTTGGGTCTGACCGCGCCGGAGATGACCGTCCTGGTCGGTGGCATGCGGGTGCTTGGGACCAACCATGGTGGCAGCAAGCACGGCGTGTTCACTGACCGCGAGGGCACGTTGACGAACGACTTCTTCGTGAACCTGACCGACATGGCGAACACGTGGCAGCCGGCCGGCGATGGTCTCTACGAGGTTCGCGACCGCAGGACGGGTGCGATGAAGTGGTCGGCGACGCGTGTCGATCTGGTCTTCGGCTCCAACTCGATCCTGCGGGCGTATGCCGAGGTCTATGCCCAGGACGACAACGCCGAGAAGTTCGTCCATGACTTCATCGCGGCCTGGACGAAGGTGATGAACGCTGACCGTTTCGACCTGGACTGACGGAACCGGCAGTCCGCATGACAGACGGTTGCGGGGGGATGCCGTTGCGCCGCTCACGCTGATGTGACCGATGGGCGAGGTGGTTGACTCGGATCCTGTGGTCGACCCCGTGGCATCATTGCGCTGATGGACAGCGAACCCACGCGAAGACGTCGCCGGCCTCGCAGCGTCCGCGTCCTGCGTCGGGCGCGACGGCTGGCCCGCTTCCGCGAGTCGCTGGTCGAGCTGGGTCCCAAGTCGCGGCAGGTCACCCTCGCGGACGGACGCGCCCTGGGCTTCGACGACTTCGGCGACCCGGATGGCGCGCCCGTGCTGTTCTTCCACGGGTTCGGATCGTCGCGGGTCGTTCGCCACCCCGACGATGAGATCGCCACCGAGTTGGGCGCTCGCATGATCGCGGTCGATCGACCCGGCATCGGCATCTCGACCCGCCTGCCCAACCGCCGTGTGACCGACTACCCGCGCGATATCGCCGAGCTGCTCGATATCCTCGGGATCGAGCGTTGTGCGGTGGTGGCCTGGTCGGGCGGTGGGCCCTATGCCCTCGCGTGCGCCTGGCAGATGCCCGAGCGCTTCTCCGTCGTGGGGCTCATCAGCGCACCGGCTCCACTGTCAGGAGCACCGGGCTCCGCGGGCTACACCTGGCCTCGCCACCGGGCCATGTCGAGGACGGCCGACCACGCCCCGTGGGTCATCGCGCTGGCGATGTGGCAATGGTCGCGACAGCAGAAGGCCGACCCCAACAAGCAGCTCGACGAGGCCATCAGCGGCATGATCGAGGCCGACCGCGTGATCCTCGGCGACCCAGCCCTGCGGGCCGTCATGATCGCCAACGCAGCGGAGATGTACCGCCAGGGCAACGGCGGCGTCTACGACGAGGCGCTGTGCCTGGCGCGGCCCTTCGGCTTCCCCATCGGCGGCGTGACGGTGCCGGTGCGTATCTGGCACGGCGCACAGGACAAGGTCGTGCCGGTCGGGATGGGAAAGTACCTCGAGCGCAATCTCCCCACCGCGGTCGCGACCTACTACCCTCGCGAAGGCCACCACTTCGTCTACGAGCGCTGGAGAGAGATCCTGGGCGTGTTGCTCACCGAAGCCCGTGGGCGTACGCCCGTCGCAGGGTCGAGCCGTGCCACTGAGGAGACGACGGTCTCGTCCGAGGAGACGACGGTCTCGTCGCCAACGGCCCAGGTGCCGGCGATCGACCTCGCCCTCTAGCGAGGGCGATCGCCGTATCGCGAGCTAGAGACGCTTCTCGATGGTGCCACCGCGGCCCTTGGGCACGATGCGGTAGTAGGTCTTGTTGAAGAAGATCTTGCCCACGTGCCACAGGCGACTGGGCTTGGGTGGGTTGGGTGGGTTCTCGTAGTCGAAGCGGAGCAGTGTGCCCTTGCCATCTCCGACCTCGAAGAAGCACATCACCTTGCCGGTGTAGATCGACTCCTTGGCGTGGGGCTTGCGCTGCTGCACCATGGCGGCGACGCGCTCGGCCACGACGGGGGCTTCGAAGTGGGCGGTCGAGCCGGCCTTCGAGAGTGGCAGGTTGGTCGCGTCGCCGAGAGCCCAGACGTTGGGGCGCTCACCCACGTTGAGCGTCTTGTGATCGGTCGGCAGCCAGCCGCCGGGCGCCGGAGCCAGCCCGCTATCGAGCAGCACCTGGGCACCCTTGTGCGGTGGCACCAGCACCAGCAGGTCGTACTCGAGCTCCTCACCCTCCAGGCTCAACACGGCCTTTCGTTCCGGGTCGATGGCTTCCACGTTGAAGAACGTGTGCAGCTCGATGCCCTTCTTCTCGAGTTCGGGCGTCACCATCTCGCTGACGGATTCGATGGTGAATGCGCGGGCGATGGGCGAGCAGAAGTGGATCTCGCTCTTGTCGCGCAGGCCACGCTCGCGCAGCTCGGCCTCGATCAAGAGGGCGACCTCCAGCGGTGCCGGCGGACACTTGTACGGCATGCCGGCGATGCCCACCACGACCCGGCCGCCGGTGAAGGCGTCAAGCGCGTGGCGAAGCTTGAGGGCAGCCTCTTCGCTGTAGAAGTGGTGCGCCTCGTCTTCGAAGTGCTCGATGGCCTCGGGCAGGATGCGCGATCCGGTGGCCAGGATGAGGAAGTCGTAGTCGAGTGTCCGGTCGCCCGCGACCGAGACGGTCCTGGCTTCCTCGTCGATGCCGGTGACCTCGCCGATGACCAGGTCGACGCGGTCGTCGAGGAGGCGCCGCTCGGGCTTGCGCAAGGACTTGGGATCCTGGTTGCCCATGGCGATGTACATGAAGCCGGGCTGATAGACGTGCTCGCCCTTCTCATCGACGACGGTGACCCTCGCGTCACCTGCCTCGATCTGCTTCTTGATCTTGCGGCTGATGAGGTTGGCAACAAGCGTGCCGCCAACGCCGCCGCCGAGGACGAGAACGTTCTGCATGTCAGCTGACTCCCGCGCGTACCTGCGCTACTTGAGCTTCTCGACCACGATCTCGTCGTAGCCCTCATGGGGAAAGACACCGATGAGCTTGTGGCCGGCCTTGGCGACCCAGGCAGGGATGTCGGTCTTGGAGCCGTTGTCGCTCGAGATGACGGCGAGGACATCGCCGACCTGACCTTCGCGGATGGCGCGGATGAGCTCCATCAGCGGGCCCGGGCAGAAGCTGCCGCGGGCGTCGATGGTCGTGGTCGGGGTCGTTTCGAGTTCAAGCGTGGTCATCGGATCGGTTCTCCTCGTGTGTTTGGTCAGGGGCTCGTGTGGCTGGTCAGGGGCTAGATGAAGAGCGAGGCGGTGCGCTCCTCGGTCATGAGCTCGAGCACCGTGGCGGCGCCGACGGGCTCGCCCAGGCCGTCGATCATGTCCTCGCGCTTGAGGCCGAACATGTCCATCGTCATCTGGCAGGGAAGGAACTCGACGCCCATCAGCTGACAGGCCTCCAGCAGCTCCTTGGGAGACGCCACGTTGTACTGCTTGCTGAGCTTGCCGATCATCCACGGCCCCATGCCCAGGAAGTTCATCTGCGACATCTTCAGGTGGCTGATGCCCGGTCGCTGCATGAACGAGAGCATCTTCTGCATCCAGTTCTCACCGGTGATGCGTCGGCTGTCCTTGACGAACGGCAGGAGTCCCCAGAACGTGAGGAATACCTGTGCCTTATAGCCGCTGGCGGCCGCCACGCTGGCCATGATGAGCGTGGGCATGATCTTGTCGTACTCGCCGCTCCAGTTGATGATCACCAGCTGGCGCTGGGCGGGTGTGCTGCCACCGTCGGGCTGCGCGGCGGCAGCGATGGCCTCGGTCAGCTGCGCCTCGGCCGTGGCCTCGGGAGCGGTGGTATCGGTAGCCATGAGCGTCCCTTTCCTGATCTGTGCTCGATGCCCTAGGCGCGCTTGATGACGAAGCGATAGACGCCGCCATCCTCGGACTGCTCGACGATGGCGTTGCCCGTTGAGCGGGTCCAGGCCGCGAAGTCCTTGACCGAGCCCGGGTCGGTGGCGAGGATCTCGATCAGCTCGCCCGCCGGCACGCCCTTGACGGCCTGCGCGGTCTTGACGATGGGCATGGGACAGGAGAGCCCCTTGGCATCGACGGTGGTGTGGATGGTCTCGCTCATCTGGTGCTCCTTGTGATCAACGGCTCCGGGGTGCTAGATGAAGAGGACCTGACCGTCGCCGACGGCGATGTAGAAGGCCGTCACGCCCTCCGTTCCATCGACGAGCGGGTCGAGGTCGTCCTCGGTGATGCGCAGCAGGTCCATCGAGAGCGAACAGGCCTGGATCTCGACACCGCCGAGCTCCTTGGCCATGGCCAGCGTCTCGTACCAGGGGGCCTGGCCCTCCGCGCGCAACGCATCGACCGCGGCCTTCCCCTCAGCGCCGGCTTCCGCGGCGAGGCCATGGTCGTTCTTGATGCGGTCCGCGCGGAAGGCGTCCAGACCCCAGTACTGCAGGAAGATGTGAACGGGTCGACCGAGCGCAGCGGCACCGGAGGCCATCACGGCCGCCGCGTTGAGCTTGTCGTCGGTGCCGCTGAAGAGCACGATCGCGAGGGGCTTGTCATCCATGTGTCTGTATTCCTTATCTGTTGCCGACCGACCCGTTGCCGGTGCGTTCGATGGCCGCGGACAGATCCGCCAGGCGGGCCAGCCGGCGGCGCATCACCTGCGCCATCAGGTCGCAGGCGCCGATGACGCCGGGGTCGGTCAGCCGGTAGACGGTGCCCCGGCCGTCACGCTCCGCCTCGACGAGGCCGGCCGAACGCATCACCGCGAGATGCTTGGAGGCGTTGGGCTGGCTGATGCCGATCGCGTCCGCCAGCCGTCCGACCTCGCGAGGCTCGTTGGCCAGCAGGTGCAGCATGGCGATGCGAGCCGGGTGGCTCAGTGTTCGGCAGATCTCCGCCTGCAGTTCGTGGAGCGGGTCCATGCACGGAGTATCGACATATGCCCATGTGCGCATGAGTGCTGAACGTCACATCGGCATAGGCCGTCTGGACGGTCTGGCTGAGCCGTCGGCTCCCGGCGTCGGCGGTGACCCCCCTGTGCTGCGCGGAGCCGCCGCGAGTCAGCCTGAGGTCGTCGTGTCGGGCGACTCGCCGGGGGAGGGGCTGGCCACCGGGCTGGGCTCGGGAGTGGCTGTCGGCTCCGGGCTCGGGGTCGGCCCTGTGCTCGGGGTCCCATCCGGCAGGACCGGATCGGCCGGCACGATGCGCATGGACTCAACCACCTCGAGCGAACGCTGGAGGAGACCACCGAACGGCACGCCGGGGAACGATTCGATGGCGATGACGATGACGTCACCCTCGACGTCGAGCAGGATGAAACGGGACTGCTGGTTCGCCACCTGGACGAACTCTCCGCCGCTGCCGATCGGCACAGCCCAGATCAGGAGGAAGGGCAGCTGGCATTCGGTGTAGGCGGGCACGCCGACGTCGAGGGCCAGGCCGGCGCGGCCATCCACCTCGATGGCGGCTGGTGGGGCGGCGTTGAGGTATGGGTTGCCGGCGATGATCTCAGCCAGGCGTCCGACACTGGGCTCGACCGTGGACATGGAGCTGGCATCACAGGAGTCGAGGAACGTCTCTCCGTCGAAGCGGGTGAATGACACGACGCTGCCGGGCGGGTCGGTGCGCTCGAGCGTGAAGATGGGTCCGTCGCCGCCAGGGCCGACCAACCAGCCCTCGCCCACGCGGAACTCGATGGCGGGGCCCACCGTCTCGCTCACGTAGCGCCCGGGCTGCAACAGCGCTCCTGGTTCCGGCAGCGGCTCGGCGGCCGCATCCTGCGCCGCGGCCACGCCCGACCACAGGAAGCCGGCAGCGACGAGCAGGGTCACCGATCGTCTCGCTCTCATGCCTACACCTCGCTACTCGCGCGACCTCTGGAGCCTGCGATCACCCGTTCAGCCGCCGTCCGAGGCAGCCTCCGCCGCGGCTTGCACGATGGCATCGAACTCCTCCCAGTCGGGCACACCACGGACGATCTCGCCGTTGACGATGATCGTGGGCGTGCTGTTCACGCCGAGGTCCTGGCCGGCGGCCACGTCGGCTGCCACGGCGGCGCGGTACGAGTCGTCGTCCATCAAGCGCAGGAACTCGTCGCGGTCGAGGTCGAACAGCTCGGCGATGTCGGCGAGGCGCTCGCGCCTGAAGGCCCCCCGGTTCTCACCGTCCTGGTTGTGGAAGACCGCCTGCTGGTAGTCCCAGAACTTGCCGTCCATGTCCTCAGCCACGCGCATGGCGATGGCGGCGTCCCAGGACTCGTCGCCCAGGAAGGCGAAGTCGTTGTAGGTGAAGCTGGCGATGCCGCTGGCCACGTGCTCGGCGATGATGAGCGGCTCGATGCGCTCCGTGAAGAGCGCCGCAGGCCGGGCACTGGGGATCCTCGTAGGCCTCGATCGTCACAGGTGGGGTGACACCGGGCGCGACCAGCGTGCGGCCCTGTCGCAATTCCTGTGCCACCGCCGGGACGTCGGGCTTCTCGACCTGCGCGGCCTCGCTGTTCCCGCCGAAGCCCCCGCTCACGACGACCAGGGCCGCGACCGCGAGCAGGCCGATGCCGACGGCGGCGAGGCTGATGACGAACATGGACGGCCCGGAACCGCCCCCACCCGACGTGGTCTTGGTGGAGCGGCTGCCGCCCTTGCGTGCGGCTCGTTCGGCCGCCCGGCGCTGCTTGCGCGTCGTACCGCTGCTGGCGGTGCCGTTGGGATCATTCGCAGTCATCGGGGATCACCATGTGGGGGATTGGTCATGGACCCGACAGGATACGGCGGCGGCGTGGATGGCGCAGGCGCCGGGCGGGCGCGGGAACCGGTCAGCCGGCGTCCTTGAGGGGTCCCAGCGCGCGTCTCGCGACCACGACATCGGCCCTGGCGTTGGCCGCAACGTGCGCGGTCACGCTCTCCATCCAGGGCTGACCGTTGCGGCCCGAGCGGTTGCCACCCAACACGATGGTGTCGTACCCGCGCTCGATGGCGAGGCGCTCGATGGTGGCTGCAGGGTCGCCTGCCGGCTCGATGAGTCCGGCCTCGATGCCGTGGTGCCGCAGGATGCCGCGCGCCTCGACCAGCTCGCGCGCATGCTCGACCGCGGGTTCGCTGGCCTCGCCCTCCGCCTTGCCGAAGCCCTCTGGCACGACGCTGACCACGTCGACCCTGCCGTCGAAGGCGATCGCCAGGCGGGCCGCCATCTCGAGGGCCCGATGACCAGCCTCGTGTCCGTCGTAGGCAACGAGGATCTTCTTCATCCTGCCGTCCCTCCAGGCGATCCCGGGCGACCCGATCGCTCGTGCCCGGTGTGGTGACCATCGTCGACCCCACCCGACGCCATGCACAGGTCCGATCCGTCACGCGCGTGGGGCCGAATGTCCCGAAGCAGCCGGATGTCCCAAGACATGCGTCTCGCCCCGCGCGTGACGCCAGAGACAGAACGGCGGCGCCCCGGTCGGACCGAGACGCCGCATTGGGCAGCGAAGAGAAGCGGCGCTCGCCCGCTCCCCCCGATGGGTTGCCCCATCGCGGGCGAGCACCTTTCGAGCGCGGATGGCCGGTCAAGGAGCCATCCGCGGCCGAACACGACGATCGTCGCCACTCGTGCGGTACGTTGACACTGGCCGGATGGCACCCAAGCGCAGGGCCGATCGGCCCAACGGATCACGACCTCGGCGGCCTTCGTTTCGGTGCCTCGGGCATGGAGAGGGTATGCCGTTCGGACCACCGGAGTGGGGCGGCGACGTGCCAAACTAGGAGTCGTGAGGTTGGAATTGACGCACCGAGGCTCCTACGCCATCCGCGCAGTGCTGGCACTGGCACGCGCCGAGGGCGGCGACGTCGTTCCCGCGCGCCGCATCGCGAAGGAGATGGCCATCCCGGTGCGCTTCCTGCCGCAGGTCCTGGGCGATCTGAGTCGAGCCGGCATCGTGGAGGCACGGTTGGGACGTGCCGGCGGCTACCGCCTCTCGCGACCGGCATCCGCGATCAGCATGTTGGACATCATCGAAGCGGCTGAGGGAGACGCACGGCGACAGACGTGCGTCTTGTCAGGCAAGCCCTGTGGTCAGGGGTCGGAGCCATGCGACGTGCACGCCATGTTCTTCGACGCGCAGGAGGCCATCCTCGAGCGGCTTGCCAGCACCTCGGTTGCCGAGGTCGTGGCCGGCAGCAAGGTGTCTCCGGCCACCTGACCGTGCCCCAGGCCCGCTCCGCTCCGCGGAGCGCCGAGCGATGCGGTCGATCAGCCAGGCTCGGATCAGAAGCTCGAGCCGGGCTTGTGCTTGGCTACGTAGGCGGCAGCCTGGGCGCGGCGCTGGAGGTTCAGCTTGGACAGGATGGAGCTGACGTAGTTCTTGACCGTCTTGTCGGAGAGGAACACCTCCGCCGCGATCTCCTTGTTGGTCTTGCCCTCAGCCACCAGCAGCAGGATCTTCTGCTCCTGGGCAGTGAGCTGCGCGAACTCGTCGGTGTACGCGCTGGTGGCGATGCGGCGGACGCGCTCCAGCACCTTCTCGGTGACGGCCGGATCGAGCAATGACTCGCCCCGCCCGACCGCTTCGAGCGCGTTGACGAGGTCACGCGCCCGCACCTGCTTCAGGAGGTAGCCGCTGGCGCCGGCGACGATGGCGGAGAGCACCGCTTCCTCGTCGGGATAGCTCGTCAGCATCACCACGCGCACATCGGGATGCTCGGCGCGGATGTCGCGGCAGGCCTCGATCCCCGACCCGTCCGGCAGTCGCACGTCCATGATCACCAGGTCGGGGGCGAAGCGCTCCACCGCGCTCAGTGCCTCCTCCGCGGTGCCCGCCTCGGCCACCACCTGGAAGGCCTCGCGTCGATTCAGCAGCGCGGCCAGGCCCTGGCGCACGACCTCGTGGTCATCGACCACGAGCAGGCGCAGCTTCTTGCCCGGCGCGGACTTGTCAGCCGCGTGCGCGTTCTTGGGGATCCCCTGGGAATCGGTCGGGTCGCTCATCTGGTTGGCTCCTTGGCTCCACCGCGCTGGTGCCGCGGCATCTCGAAGACGACCCGCGTACCTTGGTCGCTGCTCTCGATCGCGAGCGAGCCACCGAGCGACTCCGCGCGCGCATGCATGTTGGTCAGGCCGTGATGGCCGGGTCGTTGTGCCTTGTTGGTATCGAAGCCCCTGCCATCGTCGATGATAGACAGCCGCAGTCGTTCGCGACGATCTTCGACGTTCACGGTCACCTTCGAGGCGTTCGCGTGACGCGCGACGTTGCTCATGGCCTCGCGTGTGAGCTGGATGAGCTGCAGGGTCTCGTCGGGGTCGAGCGAGACCTCGGGGTCGCTGGAGAGCTCCACCTCGATGAGGGTGCTGCGCTCGAACTCCACCGTCAGCGCGCTGAGGCCGGCCAGCAGGTCCACGGCCGTCCTGGCATCGGGGTCAAGGCCCATGATGAAGTCGCGGATCTCCTGGATCGTGCCGTGGATGGACTCGATCGCGTGATCGATGCGATCTGCGGCCAGGTCTGGGTCCGTGGCCATCAGCTCTTCGGTGTCCTCCAGCGCGAGGCTGACGGCATAGAGCGACTGGATCGAGCCATCGTGGAGGTCCTGGGCGATGCGCTCGCGTTCCTGCAGGATGGCAAGCTGACGGAGCTCCTCGTGCATGCGCGCGTTGTGGATGGCGAGGCCGGCATGGCGAGCGAACGACTCGACCAGGCGCTGATCGTCGTCATCGAAGGGCTGGTCGTCGGTCTTGTCGGTGAGATAGAGATTGCCGATCGTGCGCCCCTCGACCTTCACCGGCACGCTGAGGAAGGAGTGCATCTGCGGGTGCCCCGGCGGGAAGCCGGCGGCACGCGGATCGGCGGCGATGTCATCCACGCGGACGGACTCGCCCTGCGCCAGCGTCAGCCCGATCAAGCCCCGCGCGTGGGGCGGGGGGCCGATGTCCGCCCTGCCTCGCTGGCTGATGCCGCTGGTGATGAAACGCTCCATCGAGCCGAGGTCATCAGGGATCCCGAGGGCGGCGAAGCGGGCTCCCGCCAGCGGCCTCACGCTGTCCACGATGATCTGCAGGACGCGCTCGAGCGAGAGCTCCTGCGAGATCGCGACCGTGGCGGTGTCGAGCGCCTCCAGCCGTCGGCGTGCATCGTGGGCAGCCGCCGCCCATGCTTCCGCCTGCCGGATGGCAGCGGCGGACGCCTCGGCATCGATCGTCGTGCCGGCGGCCTCGTTGGACGTGGCGGAGCGCTCCATGGGGTCCAATCTACCAGTCCTGACGTGACAAATGGCCTGCCGGGCGTGGCGTGATGGACCTGAAATCGTCGATGGAGATGGTTAGTCTTCCGCCATGCATGCGAAGGCAGCCCCCCCACCGTCTGACCAAGCCCCCCACACAGACGATGCGATCGCCGAGGCCATCGCGTCGACGGCCGCCCCGGAGGACGCGGCCGACCCAGGCCGCATGGTGCCGGTCGCGCTGGGTGCGACCACCCGACGAGGATTCCTGCGCGGTGCCCTCGCCGTAGCCGGCGGGACGGCGGCAGCCGCAGCCATCGCTGCCTGCGCCCCGGCCACCGGCAGTGCGTGGTCGTACGCTCCGCTGCGGACGCTGACCGCGGCAGCCGCGGCGTCGGCCACGGACGAAGAGGTCGCTCCAGTCGAGACGACCGAGCCGATGACCGAGGACCATGGCACAGCTGAGCCGATCCCTCCCGGCTGGACCGAGCACGACATGGCGGCCCGTGAGAAGGTACGCCGGTTCGTGGGCAATCTCGCCCCGGTACTGGGCATGAGCGAGTACCTCGGAGAACCGACCCAGGATCCCGAGTACCAGCTCGTCGAGCACGGCAACCAGCCCCTGGAGCCCACCATCGATGGCGACTGGAAGGTCTTCGAGCTCACCGTCGACCAGATGGACTGGCAGATCGATGCCATGAAGGAGCCGGTCAAGGCGCTCGGCTACAACAAGATGTGGCCGGGGCCTGCCATCCGTGTGACCGAGGGCGACAAGGTTCGCATCAACGTCACCAACAACCTCGACGAAACGACCGGCGTGCACATGCACGGCATCGAGTTCGATGACTTCAAGATGGACGGGATCCCGTTCGTGACGCAACCCCCCATCACCCCGGGTGAGACGTTTACCTACGAGTTCACGGCGACGCCGCACGGCTCGCACATGTACCACTCGCACCACAACGCCACTGACCAGGTCGGCCGTGGCCTGCTCGGTGCGCTGATCGTCGATCCCGCCGACCCTGCCGAGCGCTATGCCGACAAGTATGGCGTGACGCAGGAGTACATCTTCATCCACAACGACTCGTTGGGTGGCTTCACCATCAACGGCAAGGGCTTCCCTGCGACCGTCCCGATCATCGCCAAGCAGGGCGAGCGAGTGCTCATCCGCTACCAGAATGAGGGCGTGATGATGCATCCGTGGCATACCCATGGCTTCCGCCAGCACGTCGTGGCTCGGGACGGGGCCCAGCTGGGCGACGCATCGTTCTACTGCGATACGCTCGGCGTGAACCCTGGGGAGCGCTTCGACACCATCGTCGAATGTGATCGCGTGGGTGTCTGGGCCCTGCACTGCCACATCCTGCCCCACGTCGAAGGTCTCGATGGCATGTTCGGCATGGTGACCGCACTGGTGGTCTTGCCGGAGTAGGCAAGAGCGACCCCAGAAAGGGTCCATGAGCCCCTACGCGCTGGCGCAGTCGCGCCCGAGGCTGGGGTGATCGTGGCACCGATACGAACCATCCTGCTGGCCACCGACCTCACCGCGGCATCGCGTGAGGCGACGGAGCGTGCTGTCGAGCTGGCCGGCCGCCTCGAGGCGCGACTGCTGATCGTCAACGTCCTTGAGAAGCGGCGCCTTTCCGGAGCCGGGTCTCATGAGCGCGTCGACCAGGCGCGGAGCGAACGGGAGTCCCTGCTGGTGAAGGTGGTGCGCGACGCGCGAGAGGCTGGTGCCAACGCCGAGTTCCTGGTGTGGGAGGGAGACCCGGGCGATTCGATCGCCGCCGCCGCGGAGGCCGAGCATGCTGACATCGTCGTGGTGGGCACGCGCGGTCGCAGCGGTGCCGAGCGCCTGCTGCTCGGGTCCGTGTCGGACCATGTCGTGCGCCATGCCGACTGTCCCGTCCTGGTCGTCCGTCCCTCGAAGCGACATGACGACGGGGCGTAGCGGGCACGGACGGGGGGAGATAGCGCACAGTCTGGGCTGCCGGGCACGTGGGTTCGTCGTTGTCGCGGCGATGGTCATGGCCGTCCTCGCCGTGCTGCTGCCAGCCAGCGCGCAGGGACAGTCCGACCAGGCACCACGGCTCGACGTGGTGCTCGACTCGACCCAGCACTGGGTCGGCTCCAACGATGTGCTCATGAGCGTCTTCGATGCCTCGGGTCGCTCCCTGGCTGATGAGGCGGTGCCGTTGCTCGTGGAGCTTGTGGGCCCCGCGGGACAGCGCCATCGGGCGCAGCCTGCCATCGAGCGTTTCGCCACCTACGGGCGCAGGCTCTACCGCGCCCGGGTGCCACTCGAGGCGGTGGGCCGCTGGGACATCACCGTCTCGGCAGAGCGCGACGGGATCACCTATGCAGGAGAGGCGCACCTCGACGTGTCGCCTGACCTTGGCACGCCACCGCTGGGCTCCGCTGTCCCCGGCGGCGACACACCGACCATGCGCGATGCCCACAGCCTGATGCATCACATCAGCTCCGATCCGGAGCCGCTCACCGCGTTCTACACCTGGTCGCTCGACGATGCCTTGGCGCAGCACCAGCCGACCGTGTTCGTGATGGACTCGTACGCCTTCCGTCCGAACGCCGCCTGCGGCGGCGCGCTGGGCATCCTCCACGATGTCTTCATCGATTACCCCGGGCTCACCATCATCCACGCCGAGCCGTGGCTGATGGCCCCCGGCCCCGATGGTGGGATGCTCGGTCTCGATCCGCCGGGCGGGCCAGCGGTCCTGACTGACTATGCCGAGGCCTGGGGCATCGTCGAGCCGCCCTGGGTGTTCGTCATCGATCGGGACGGTCGGCTGCATGCCAAGTTCACCGGTGTCATCGGCAGTGATGAGCTCCGCGCGGCGATCACCTCCGTGGCGCCCTGGCATCCGGTGGGAGGCTGAGGACGCTCGTCAGCCGGCGCCCGCGTCGGTGCCTTCGAGCATGAGCTCGGCTTCGGCCTCGGCGATGCGCGCGAGGATCCCGTCGCGTAGACCGTCGAGACCGGCATTCACGGCCTTGGCGGCGCTGCCGATGGTGCTGAGCTTGGTCTTCAGGCCGCGCACTGCGTCCAGCTCGGCGCGCACCCGCTGCAGGGCATCGTGCACGACCGCGGTGTCCACCTCGTCCTCCTGCTCGCGCGTCGATGCCACGGCCAGGAGTCGCGCGAGACGTAGCGCCGCGTCCAGTGTCGCTGGCTCGGGCTGAGCGGGGTCGATGGCGCAGTAGACGTCTCCCATGCGTACGTCGAAGGGTGCGATGCCTGCCGGTGCGTGCGCGGCACTGAAGACCACCAATCCGACGGACGCGTCCCGGTTGCGTTTCGCCTCCTCCAGCTCATCGCGCATCGCCCGCCCCGAGATGGTGCGGTCCTTGGCCTCCACCACGACGCGTACGCTGGCGCCTCGAGTGGTGGCCGGATCGATGGTCACGACGAAGTCGCCCTTCTTGGAGCGGATGATGTTGCCGGCGAGGTCCGACGTGCGCTCGACGAAGTGGTCGCTGCCACGAACGGCGTCCGCCAGCATCTCTTCGAGGAGATCCTCGAAGTCGGCGCCTTTGGCGGCGGACCTGGCCCGCTCCGTTGCGCGGGCGCTGGCGGCAGCCTCGATGGCCGTGAGGCGATCGTTGAGCTGGTCGAAGCCCTTGCCGACCTCGAGCCGGAACTGGTGCAGCGGCGAGCCCATGCGGGTGGGGTCGAGGAGGCGTGCCAGGCGAGACTCATCACCCTCGAAGTAGCTGCCCAGCAGGACGCGCATCCGGCCGATGGCTGAGTCGCGGCGGTCCTCGTCGAAAAGCTCGCGGGTGAAGGTGCGTAGTTGGCCGCGATCGCCCAGGAAGGACTCGAGCGTGCGAGGCAGGCGACCGTCGACGTCCGCGAAGTTCTGGCGCAGCACCTCATCCACCTGTGCCGCGACACGCTCGTTGAGCGACTCGGTCTGGCGGACCATGGCCTCGAATTCACGGCGCACCACGTCCACGTCGAGAGAGGCGCCCGCGTCCTGCAGGGCCAGCAGGCCGATGCGCAGGGCGCGGGAGACGAGTGCCGGTCGGTCGTCGGCGGGGCGTTCTCGCACGAAGGTGGCGAGGCCCGCGTCGGCGAGAGCGAGGTGGTCGATGACAATCTGTTCTCCGGCGACATCGACGCGTGCGGGTGGCTCCGGCACCGGAGGCAACTGGACGACGTTGGCGGCTTCCATGGGCCCAGCATCGCCGCCACGCGTGCCAGCTCACGTGGCACAGCTCTCGGGTACCCTCGAGCGATGCACGTCCTCGTCGCGCACGGCGCCTCTGGCGGTGCAGCCTCCATGCAGCGGCACGTGGAGGGGTTGCGGGCCCGGGGCCTCGGCGCCAGCGCCATCGATCTGCCGCTGCGCCAGGCCGAACGTGCGGTCCCGGTCTACCGAGAGCATCTCGAAGGACGTCCGGAGCCGCATTCGCGACTCATCCTGGCCGGCCAGTCCTACGGTGGCCGCGTGGCCAGCCTGCTTGCCGCCGAGGGGGCAACCGGGTGCGCCGGCCTCATCTGCTTCAGCTATCCGCTCCATCGACCCGGCGCTCCTGAATGGGAGCCGCGCAGCAGTCACTGGCCCGCCATCGATGTGCCTGTGCTTCTCCTCTCCGGCGGTGCCGACCCGTTCGCACGCCTGGACCTGCTGCAGCGTGCCGTCGCCGAACGCCTGCCGCAGGCGCGGCTGGTGATCTACCCGGGGGTCGGACACAGCCTGAAGGTGGTTCTCGAGGATGCCCTTGACGAGGCGACGGCGTTCGCCGCGGCGATCGGTGAGGTGGGCGACCCCGGCTAGACCGTTTCTCGCGGCAGGCTTCCGCGCGACGACGGCGGTACCACCAGCGAGGCGCCATTGGGCAGCACGCGCACGATCGTATCGGGCGACAGTCGACGCACCAGCTGGGCGAACTGGTGTGGCGGGTCGATGCGCGTCGATGGGCGCACCCAGTGCAGTCCGACCGGGTGCAGCGTGCCCCAGTGGATGGGGATGGCGATGCGGGGCTTGATGACGGCCGCCGCGCGCGCAGCACCCATCGGATCGAGATGCTCGGCCGGCTTGGCCGTCGGACCCCAGCCCCATACCGGCAGCATCGCCAGGTCAAGACCGATGTCGAAGTCCGTCATGGCCTCGAAGAAGGCAGTGTCGCCGGCGAAGTAGTGCTGCTGCGAGCCGTGGATGATGAAGCCCAGCGCCCGCTCCGTGCCGCCGACGGGTGGCCCGAAGCCCTTGTGCTTGGCGTGGACCGCCTCGATGACGAGACCGTGGACCTCGACATCGTCGCCCTCCACCACCTCGGTGACGCGATGGAAGCCGTGTCGGCGGAGCTCGGCGCCTTGGCCGAGGGGCGCGATGATGTGGACGTCGGTACCCAGTAGCTCAAGAGAGCCGTAGTCGAGATGGTCCCAGTGTGAATGGGAGATCAGCACCGCGTCCGGCTTCTCCCAGTGCTCGCGGTCGGGTGGTCCGGCCGACCGCGTGAGCGGCCCGACGCGGGAGCGCAGGATCGGATCCGTCAGCACCCGGGCCCCGTCCATCTCGATGAGGAGCGTCGCGTGGCCGAGGAACGTCACACGGGGATCCTGCGCTGGCTCACACGTCGAAGTATCACCCAACGAGAGGCCCGGCATCGGCGGTACCATCCTGTGATGGTCACCAGGGAGACGATTCGCAGCGCCCCCAAGGTGCTGCTGCACGACCATCTCGACGGCGGGCTGCGCCCGGCCACCGTCATCGAGCTGGCGCACGAGACCGGCTACCGCGACCTCCCCACCGAGGATCCCGACCGAGTTGGGGCGATGGTTCCGCTCGGGGGCCGACCGCGGCTCCCTCGAGCTGTACCTGGAGGGGTTCAGGCACACGGTCGGGGTGATGCAGACCCCGGAGGCCATCGCCCGCGTCGCGGCGGAGTGCGCCCAGGACCTCGCGGCCGATGGCGTGGTCTACGCCGAAGTGCGCTACGCGCCCGAGCTGTCCACGCAGGGGGGTCTGTCACTCGATGAGGTCATGCAGGCGTGGCTCGAGGGCCTGGAGCAGGGTGCCCGATGCCGCCGCAGCAGCCGGCAACCCCATCGTGATCCGGGCCATCGTGACCGCCATGCGCCAGTTCGCCCGCTCGGTCGAGATCGCCGAGGTGGCCGTCCGCTACCGCGACCAGGGGACAGTCGGCTTCGACATCGCCGGCCCCGAGGACGGGTTCCCGCCCAGCCGGCATCTCGATGCCTTCCAGCTCATCCACCGCGAGAACTTCCACATCACCATCCACGCCGGAGAGGCATTCGGGCTGCCCTCGATCTGGGAG
The DNA here is from genome assembly GCA_963712735.1 of uncultured Chloroflexia bacterium. Taxonomy (GTDB): domain Bacteria; phylum Chloroflexota; class Limnocylindria; order Limnocylindrales; family CSP1-4; genus JAFMJV01. The sequence goes on from CAVQIZ010000007.1 coordinate 985,597, forward strand.
GCGCTCCAGTGGTGTGGCGCCGAGCGCCTGGGACACGGGGTCCGCATCGTGGACGACATCGAGGTCGGAGCCTGACGGAGACATCCACATCGGCCGCCTCGCGCAGTTCGTGCGCGACAACCGCGTGCCACTCGAGATGTGCCCGACCTCCAACGTGCACACTGGGGCCGTCGCCTCGATCGAGCAGCACCCCATCGACCTGCTTCGTCGGTTGCGCTATCGCGTCACCGTCAACACCGACAACCGGCTCATGAGCGGCGTAAGCCTGAGCGATGAGTTCGAGACGCTCTGCAGGACATTCGACATCGGACTCGACGAGATGCAGTGGCTCTCGACGAACGCGATGAAATCGTCCTTCCTCGCCTTCGATGAGCGTCTCCGACTCATCAACGGCGTCATCAAGCCCGGCTACGAGCGTCTCAAGGCGGAGGTGCAGTCTCGCTCGCCCAGGCTGGTCTAGGACTAGGCGGCGACATCCGAGTACGATCGCCGACTCGTCCGCGTATGAGACGCTGGTGCCGCAATCGGGACAGGTGAAACCAGGTTCCGCCGCCGCTAGGTCGGCAAGCTCCACCAGCTCGTCCTCCGTGCACCAGGGGCAGGTGATCGTGACCATGTCATGACTCCTCGCAGTCGCTCCGGGGGGCCGTTTCAGGCGGCCTCCTCGAGAACATGCTGGGAGCGAGTCGTGCCAGCTACGGTGTCACATCATCGCGGCCCAGGGGACAGACATGGAAGAGCCCGGCTGGGCCTTCAGCTGCGGCTCCCAAGTGACTGGCGGACCAGCCTCTCCGGCTCCGTTTCGATGACCCCTCCGGGCTGATATCAACGATACGAGCGTCGCCTCGGCGGGGCAAGAGGGTTGTCCACGAAACGATCAGATTCCCACCTCGCTCATCCACGATCGATCCACAAGCTTCGTCCACCGCCGGTCAACGTCCGTCGACGAAGCCCGCTGGGCTGCACGTCCGCGCCATCTGGTCGATGATGCGCCCACCATGGTCCAGCTGAGCTTGCCGCGAGTGCTCACGGCCCTCGCCCTGTCCGTCGTCATCAGCCTGCCCGCCGGGGCCGCCGTGAGCCGTGCTGCCGACGAACCGGTCGTGCTCGACGAGACGCTCATCGCAGAGGTCATCGAGCTGCTCGAGGAGCGCTTCGTGGATGACACGAAGATCACCAGCGAGGATCTCAGCATCGGTGCCATCCGTGGCATCGTCGAGGCACTCGGCGATGACGGCCACACCGAGTACCTCACCGAGCGGGAGTTCCTGATCGAGCAGGAGGTGCTGGAGGGTCGTGTCGTCGGCATCGGTGTGGTGCTCGACCAGCGCTCGCGGGCACCCCTGGTCATCTCAGTGGTCGATGGCTCGCCGGCATCGCGAGCGGGGCTGCGGACCGGCGACGTCATCGTCAGCGTGGATGGTGTCGAAGCGGCACGCCTGCCGCTCGGCGAGCTCGCCGACATGGTCCGCGGAGAGCCGGGTACGACGGTGACCCTGGGGATCGAGCGGGCTGGTGGCGACGGTACGCAGTTGGTCCCCGTCGTGCGTGACGAGGTCGAGGTCGACCCGGTGAGCTGGGCGCTGGCGCCTGGGTCCGATGTGGCCGTGATCCGCCTGGTCCAGTTCTCCGTGGGTGCCGGCCACCAGCTGCGCGAGGCGGTGGAGGATGCCGGCGCCGCCGGTGCTCTGGGCGTCGTCCTGGATCTGCGGGGCAACCCCGGGGGCTTGGTGGACGAGACGCTCGACGCCGCCAGTGCCTTCCTTGATGACGGCGTGGTGTATCTCGAGCGAGCCCGTGACGAAGAACCGGTGCCCGTGCCGGTCGTAGCCGGTCGCGTGGTGGACGCCGAGATCCCGTTGGTCGTGCTGGTCGACTACGGCACTGCCAGCAGCGGCGAGATCCTGGCCGCCGCACTGCGTGACAACGGCCGCGCCACCATCCTGGGCGAGCAGACGTTCGGCACCGGCACGATCCTCAACACCATCAGGCTGTCGGACGGCTCAGCCCTGCGCCTGGGCGTGCGCGAGTGGCTGACGCCCGCCGGAGAGCGCGTCTTCAGGCTGGGCGTCGCGCCCGACGAGGAGGTACCGCTGCCGCTCGGTGCCGCGCGCCTGAGCCCGTCCGACCTGCTCTCGCTCACTGCCGCGGACTTCGAGGCGGCGGATGACGTGCAGCTGCGACGGGCGGTGCGCCTCGTGGAGGCCAGCCTCGCGGGCTGACGGCCGACCGACCACACCGCTCACCCCAGGACCAGTCCGTAACCCGACCATCGTCCCGTAGCCGCACCAGGCGCGCTGCGTCACCCTGCGTGTGGTCAGACGACCGTGGCTACCGGAGGGATCGTTGTTTCAACCCGCGTCCGCTCATGTCCCCGATGTGCTGGGACGCTGGCTGGCGTTGCTGCTCGCGGCCTCCTTCGTGGCTTCACTGGCTGCGGTGGCGTCGCCGCAGCCTGCCGAGGCTGGCGCGCCAGGGCAGCGTGATCAGCTGCGCTTCATGTGGGCCATGGCCGGCCAGGAGTCGGGCTGGGATTATTACGCACGCAACCGTTCATCAGGAGCCTTCGGCAAGTACCAGATCATGCCCTTCAACTGGCCGGTGTGGGCCGAGCAGTACCTGGGTGACCGACGCGCCGACCAGACGCCCTTCAACCAGGAGCGGGTGGCCTACGGCAAGCTGCGTGACCTGTACCGCTGGCTGGGGTCGTGGAAGCGCGTGGCGTACTGGTGGCTGACGGGCCGCACCGACCGCAACGAGAAGCGCTGGTCCAGCTACGCCAAGGGCTACGTGACCAACATCATGCAGCTGCGCAAGCGCGCGCCGCGCGATGGCTCGGCCATGCCACCGCGGACGAGCTCCCGCTCCAGCAAGGGTGACTGGCGTCGCTCGGCCGAGGCGCACACGCTACGCCTGTCGGTCGGTGGGCGAGCGTGGCCGCAGCGAGGCCGCCTGCGGGACGGCCAGGTGCTGAAGGTCAAGGCCACCAAGACGACGCCGCGTGGCGAGATCTGGCTGAAGGTCGTGACGGCCGACGGGCGGCTCGGCTGGCTCAAGCAACACCACACGGTGCCCGCCGCGAGTCCCGGCTCCCCAGCTCGCTGGGCCGATGTGAAGGACCGCGGCCAGAGCCGGCGGAACCCCGACCGATCTGCCGTGCGACCTCCTCCACGCTGACGCGAACGCGGATCGAGAGGCGGGCGGCTACTTGATCTCCACGATGCGGTAGTGGATCTGGGCGGCCGGCGTCGTGACGATGACATCGTCGCCGGCACGGTGCCCCAGGAGTGCCTTGCCCACGGGCGAGGCGGCGCTGATCCTGCCCGCGCCTGGGTCCGATTCGGTCGAGCCCACGATGCTCAGCTGGTCGCGCCTGCCGTCCACCTCGTACACCACTGTCGAGCCCATCGAGATGGCCCCGCCGGACGAGGTCTCGATGACCGCCGCGGTGCGGACCCGCTGTTCCAGCTCCATGATGCGGCCTTCGAGGAACGACTGCTCGTTGCGGGCAGCTTCGTAGTCGGCGTTCTCACGCAGGTCGCCCAGCTCCCGCGCCTGCTTCACCCGCTCCACCACCTGTGGGCGCTCGATGGTCTTGAGCCGCTCAAGCTCGGCCTCCATCGCCACGAGCCCGTCGGCCGTCACGTGCGTGGGTGCCGCCTTGGGGGGCGTGGCAGCGGCTGCCGTGTTGCCGGGCCTGGCCTTGGTCGCCGTGCGTCGAGGACTGCGGCTGCTGGCGGCATGGCTGATGCGCTTGCGGCTGGTGCTGTCCGAGCGCTTGACGCCGCTGGTCGTGGCCGGAGTGGCGTCGACGGAGACGAGGGCGCCGCTGAGCCCGGTCAGTCGGGTCGGGCCGGTCGGCGAGTCCAGGTTGGCCCAGGGCAGCGGCGGGGCACCCTCCGGCAGGTGCGCACGGATGTCATCCGGAAGGGCCGCGGCGAAGGCAGCGATGATCTCGTCCTCGTACTCCTCGGGCGCGTCCGTCTCTGCCCACCACAGCCGCAACCGGGATGGCTCGCGCAGTGTCTTGAGCCAGTGCCCTCCGGGGTGTGGCTGCGCATGTCCCAGCTCCGTGGCGTAGAGCGAGGCCACGCGGCTGGCGAGGCTCTTGCTGGTGCGCCCGACATAGAGCAGTGTCTGACCCGGCAGCCAGAACGAGGCGAGGCGCGTCGCGAGTGCCGTCTGCGTGGGTCGCTCGCCGTCCATGCGCAGGTCGGGCACTCGCTCGAGCCAGCGCCGCACCTCGTCGACGTCGATGGGCGCGGACGTCAGCACCTCCGCGATCTCGACCGCGAAGATCCCGGCTGAGCGGCTGAGCGGCTTGCTGCCCCAGCGGGATGGGCCGTCGACATCGAGGCCGACGGAGCGCAGCAACTCGGCTGCGGAGGGTACAGGCGACATACGTAAAGAGTGACACAAAGCGGCCGTCGATCTCGTCCACACCATCGTGCACGCCAGATAAGCCGGGGATAAGGGGCTGCGCGCTAGACTCCGGGCTGATCGTCAGTCGCCTTGAGGATGCTCGCGTCAGGATGAGATCGAACGGCGGCCGGGGGCGCGACGTGCTCTATCGCCAGGAGGCACTGGAGCGAGCCGGCCGCATCCACCACGTCAGGTACGGGCTGGACCTGGAGCTGACCGAGGGCCGCGACAGCTATACCGGCAGCGTCGTCATCGAGTTCCATCTCGATGACGGCGACAGACCGCTGTTCCTCGACTACAGCGGCCGGGTGCGCTCGCTGCGCGCCAACGGAACGGACCTCGAGCCAGACCACCGCGAAGGGCGGATCCGGATCGCGCCGGAACACCTGCGCATGCACAATCGCTTCGTCATCGAGTACGAGAGCAGGTACTCCGCGACCGGCGACGGGTTTCACCGCTTCGTCGACCCGCAGGACGGTGCCACCTACCTCTACAGCAATCTCGAGCCCTACTCTGCGCACCGCATCTTCCCCTGTTTCGACCAGCCTGACATCAAGGCCACGTACCGCCTGCTGGTGATCGCGCCCGATGGATGGCAGGTGGTCTCGGCCGAGGCTGCGGGCCAGACGACGCACCTGTCGCAGGGTCGCCGGATGCACGACTTCCCTCCCAGCGCCAGCTTTTCCAGCTACCTCTTCTCGCTGATCGCAGGCCCGTATGTGGCGCTCGAGTCGTCCCACGGCGGCGTGCCGCTGGGTCTCTACGGCCGCGCCAGCATGCGCGCCGAGCTCGAGCGCAGCGCCGACGAGATCTTCGAGCTGACGGCCCAGGGGCTCGACTACTACGCCGACCTGTTCGGGCGCCGCTATCCCTTCAGCAAGTACGACCAGCTCTTCGTGCCGGAGTTCAATGCCGGCGCCATGGAGAACGTGGGTGCGGTCACCTTCAACGACAGTTTCCTCTTCCGCGATCCTCCCACCTACGGCCAGCGATTGATCCGGGGCGAGGTCATCCTTCACGAGCTTGCCCACATGTGGTTCGGCAATCTGGTCACGATGCGCTGGTGGGATGACCTGTGGCTCAACGAGACGTTCGCCACGTACCTCTCGTATCGCTGCCTCGCCGAGGCCACTCGCTTCACCGATGCCTGGCAGACCTTCAACGGGCAGATGCGCCCCGCAGCCTATCGGCAGGACCAGCTGCCCACATCACACCCGATCGCCACCCTCGTCGAGCACACCGACCAGGCGGTGGGCAACTTCGATGCCATCACCTACGAGAAGGGCGCGGCGGTCATCAAGCAGCTGGCGGCGGCCTTGGGGGATGATGCCTTCCGGCGGGGCCTGCAGGCGTACATCGAGCGCCACGCCTGGGGCAACTCCACGCTGGCGGACTTCCTCGGGGCTCTCGGCGATGCTGCCGGACGTCCACTCGAAGAGTGGGCACGGCTGTGGCTGCAGACGCCGTCGCTCAACACGATCGGGGTGCAGTGGAGCGCGTCTGACGATCGCATCGAGCACCTCGAGCTACGGCAGGCAGCGGCCTTCGAGCATGGCACCTTGCGGCCCCACAGCACCAGCGTGGCACTGCTGTCGGCCACGCCCGGGACCCGCGAGCTGCGTATCGATGCCATCCCTGTCCAGGTCGAGGAGGCGCAGACAGCGGTCCCAGCCGCCCGGGGCCTTCCGGCGCCGCTGTTCGTCTATCCCAACCACGGTGACCATGACTACGCCCTCGCGGAGCTGGATCCGGTGTCGCTCGATTTCGCCCTCGAGCGCCTGCCTGATCTGGTCGATCCACTGCTGCGGCAACAGGTCTGGTCGACGCTGTGGGAGATGGTGCGCGGCAGTCAGCTGCGCTCTGGCGCCTATCTCGAGGCCGTCCGCCAGTTCGCGCCGCGCGAGAGCGACACGCTGCTGCTGCAATCCATCGTGGACCGAGCCCTGCTGGCACTGCGGCGATACGTGCCGGCGGAACAGGCGGATCTGGCGGCGTCTGAGCTCATGCACGTGGCTCTCGGGTCACTGCGCAGCACGGCCGACTCCGACCTGCGCCTGGTGTGGGCTCGCACCGCGGCCACCGCGGCGGCCAGCCCGGCCGACGTCAGGGAGTTGCTGGACCTCGTCGACGGCCGGTGGTCGGTCGACGGCTTCGAACCCGACCAGCAGCTGCGCTGGACGGTGGCCATCAAGGCCGTTGCCCATCAGCTCGATGGAGGGCTGGAGCGGGCTGCTGCCGAGCGGGAACGGGACGGCTCCGACCGGGGCCAGCGAGCCTTCATCCGGGCACAGGTGAGCGCCCCGGATCCTGCCGCCAAGCGTCGTGCCTGGGCGCGGATCAACGCTGACGGGTACGGCTCTGACCACCTCACGCGGGCAGCCATCAGCGGTTTCCAGTGGGTCCACCAACGGGAGGTCCTGCTGCCCTTCCGCGAGCCCTTCTACGAGCGCGTGGTGGGGGTCTACGCCACGCGCGACCACTCGTACGCGGAGAGCTATCTGCGCTGGTTGGTCCCTGACCGCTGGGCAGAGCCAGCGGAGCTGGAGCGCATCCATGCCGTCATCGCCGGCTTGGATGCGGACAGCGACCTGCTACGTCGGCACCTCGTGGAGGTCGCGGATGACCTGCAGCGCGACATCCGGGTGCGGGCGTTCGCGGGTATCCCGGAAGGCGTCGCGGGCTAGCGACTGGAGCGGCGGCGAGCCGTGGTGGGGCGTCGACCGCCTGCCGGACCGCGGCCGTTGCGCCCGCTCGATCGGACCGGACGCGAGGCAGGGTCGACCTCGAAGCCCTTGACCTGCCGCACCGGCAGATCGCGCTTGAGAAGCCGGTTGATCCCCTTCAGCTGCTCCTCCTCGTCAAAGGAGACGAGCGAGATGGCGATACCCTCCATGCCGGCGCGGCCCGTCCGGCCGATACGGTGGACGTAGTCCTCGGGGTCGTAGGGGATCTCGTAGTTGACGACGACCGGGAGGGCCTCGATGTCGAGGCCGCGGGCAGCCACATCGGTCGCGACCAGCACGCGTACCTCGCCGCTCTTGAACTGCTCCAGGGCACGCTCGCGTTCGGGCTGGGTGCGGTCACCGTGGATGGCCGTGGCTTCCACGCCACCGCGGTCGAGCTGGGAGGCCAGCCGGCGAGTCATCTGCTTGGTGCGGGTGAAGACGAGCACCTGGCGCAGATCACGCGAGCGCACCAGGTAGGACAGCAGCTCGCGCTTGCGGTCGGGGTCGACGAGATAGGCCACCTGTTCGACCGACTCGGCAGCACGGATGGTCGGAGCCACGTCGACCGACTCGGGTGCGTGCAGGAAGGTGCTCGCGAGCGATCGCACCTCCGCATCGAGCGTGGCCGAGAAGAGCAGGTTCTGGCGCTTGGCTGGCAGCAGCGCGAGGATCCGGCGGATATCGTCGATGAAGCCCATGTCCAGCATACGGTCGCCCTCGTCGAGGACGAGGATCTCCACCTGGCCCAGGTTCAAGGTGCGACTGCCGGCGTGATCGAGCAGCCGGCCCGGCGTGGCGACCACGATCTCGACGCCGCCGAGCAGGTCCTTCTCCTGGGGGCCCATGGGCACCCCGCCGTAGACGATGGTGGAACGAAGACCGACATGGCGGCCGTAGGACCTGAAGCTGTCGTGGACCTGGATGGCCAGCTCGCGGGTGGGCGTGACGACGAGCACGCGGATGGGGTGGCGCGCAGGCGAGAAGGACTTGTTGGCGTGGACCTTCATGCGCTCGAGGATGGGCAGGGCGAAGGCCGCCGTCTTGCCGGTGCCGGTCTGGGCGCGTGCCATCAGGTCGGCACCACGCAGGACGATAGGGATGGCCTGTTCCTGGATGGGTGTGGGCTCGGTGTAGCCCTCTTCCGCCACTGCGCGGAGGAGCTCCGGGCTCAGGCCCAGATGGTCGAATGGCATACGGTTCCTTCGGGTCGTCGTGACGCCCACCCCGCAGGGCCAGGTCCAGGGCTGACACGTTCGTTTGGCGCGTCCTGCGCGTGGCGCCGACCCGGAGGCGCCGCGACGGTGTTCATCGAGAGCTCGTGCGTGTGTTGGCGCCAGTGTAGTCGTTGGGCCTGCGGCCGGTGCGCGGCATCACCCGGCGTCGGGAGCAGCGACGAGCCGGAACGCCGGACCGCCACCAAGTCGTTCCGAGGGCGTGCCGTACTTGAGGATGAGGGCGCTCACCGCGGTCGCGTGGTCAGCACCCTCGAGTGCCAGCGCCAGATAGCGAGCGCGGCGACCATCGCGCTCGACGTGGCAGGCCGGTTCCGCCGCGAGGTTGGCGGCCCAGCTCGTCGCGTCATCCGCGGCGGCAACGAGGAGTGTCCCATCGCGCTCGTCGACGAACCCGATGGTGACCCGGCGCGGCAGACCGCTGCGCCGGCCACGGGTCTCGAGCGTGATGACCTTGCCCCAGCGGACGAGGTCGTCTTCCATGGAGCGCGGACTCCCTGCGGGCTTTGTCACGGCTGCTGCCCCGTGTCGCCGAGGGCCTCCTCGAGTCGGGCGCGCAGTGTCGCGCGCTCGACCAGTGGCCGATGCTGTCGAGGCGTGGGGGCCATGGATTCGAGCGTTCGCGCGGCAGCATCGTGTTCGTCGGCCAGCGCTTCCAGCTCGTCCCGCAGTCGGGCACCCGCCGCCGGGGACCCGCGACGCGCGCGTCGGACGAGGTCCTCGATGCGGTCCAGGACCGTACGGACGTGCTTGTCGGTCTCGACCCACGGCGGTGCCACGCCCGCGTTGTGCAGCAGGTGGAAGGCGGTTGCCATCTCTCCCGCGTACTGCACCGGATCGCGCGGCAGCGGTTGGCCCTGCAGCGGCAGGTCGTCGAAGTGTCCCGCAGCCTGGGCTTCCCGGATCAGCCGCTCGGTCAGCGACTCCCAGTCCGGCGCGGTGCGTTCGCGACCCTCTGCGTCGCGACGGATGAGCGGGCGATCGAGGTTCCGGGGAGGGTGCTGCACCCTCGTAGCCTAGTGCGGCAGTGGCGTCGGGTGGTCCTGGTGCTCGCGCCGAAGCCGACGCTCCAGCCCGCAGACCGGGCAGACCGCGAGTTGGCGCTCTTCGTCAGGGACGAGGAAGGTGGTGCAGCCGTTGGTGCTGCAGAAGAGCCGGCTGGAGGCGGTACGACGCAGGCGCCGCTGGGCGTGGCTCCGGCGACTGATCGTCGTCGGCGTGTGGGTTGTGCGAGTGAGCATCTTGTCCTTTCGGCCGACGGCGCCACGATCACGTGCGCTCGGGCTCGGCCTTGGTGGTTGGTACCGCTCGGCGCATCCAGTGGGGGAGCGGTGGTCATGGGGTCGGCGCGCTGGCGGGAGCACTCCGGTCAACCGGTGCTCGACCGCGCGCGGGTCGGGGATGCGCTGCAAGTGTAGCGCACCATCAGCATCCTGCCCCACGACGATGGTCAGGGTACTCTCGAGCCATGAAGACGAACCCACCGCCGGAGCTTCCGTTCACCGGAGACCGGGCAGCCGACGAGCTGCTGGCGGCCGACCCGATGGCCTTGCTCATCGGCTTCACGCTGGACCAGCAGGTGACCGTGCAGAAGGCCTTCAGCGGGCCACTCGAGCTGCAGCGTCGCATCGGCACCCTCGACGCCGGCGCCATCGCGGCGATGGACCCCACCGATCTCGAGCACGCCTTTCGAGCCAAGCCAGCCCTGCACCGGTTCCCGGGCAACATGGCCAAGCGCACCCAGGCACTCTGTGCCGCCATCGCAGAGGAATACGGCGGCGACGCCACTCGCATCTGGACCGGGGCCGCCGACGGGCCTGACCTCGAGCGCCGGTTGCTTGCCCTGCCCGGTATCGGTGACATGAAGGCGAAGGCATTGCTGGCCATCCTGGCTCGACGCTTCGGTGTCGAGCTCGAGGGCATGGAAGCCGTGATGCCGACGTATCCCACGCTGGCCGACGTCGACTCGGCCGCCGCGCTGGCCACCTACCAGGAGCGCAAGCGTGCCTACAAGCAGCAGCTCAAGGCAGAGGGCGGGAGCTTCGATCCGAACGACATCGGCGGCTCCGCCAAGCGGTGACAGCGGGCCACGATAGGGGCTTCCCGGGCGGCTCGCGGGGGTGTAGAGTCCAACGCGGAGGTACTCGGATCGATGATCGATCTCCGCAACCGGCAGGTCCGGAAGACTCGGAGCCCCAAGGCCGCGATGAGGTCGTGGGTGCTGCCGCAAACGGCGGACGCATCGCGCGGGATGAGCAACCTTCTGACCGTGCCCCGAGCGGGCAACATCTCATCTGACACCCGAGCCGGCAGTTCCGCGCGGTCGGGGGCGTGAGCGCTGACGCTTCACCCCGGACCGCCGCAAACGCCCACGACCGACCCACGCTTGGCGCGTGGGTCCCGTGATTCCCAGGGTGTCGACCTAGCCAGGCAGCCCGGACCCGACGCCCGCTGCCTCGCGCAGCGCGACCTGCAGTCCCCTCGCTACCGGTCCTGGCTCGCCGCCCCCGATGGGGTCGCCATCGAGTGCCACGATGGGCATGAGCTCTCGCACCGACGATGAGCTGAAGGCCTCGTCGGCTGCGGCAAGGTGGCTCTGCGGGAACCAGCCTTCGCGAACCTGCCGGCCCGCGCCGCGGGCGAGGCGCAGGACGTGCGCCCGCGTGACTCCCGCGAGGATGCCGAGGTCCAGGGCTGGCGTGTAGAGCACCTCACCGCGGCGCCACCACACGTTGGTGACGGGCCCTTCCAGAACAGAGCCGTCGGCCGCGATGAACACCGCGTCCTCCGCGCCTCGCCGACGAGCCTCGTCGAAGGCGGCCATGTTCACCGCGTACGAGGTGGACTTGACGCCGTCGAGAAGCCACGGTGCATCCTGGCGCAGGCGGGGATCGATGCCCAGCTGCAAGGTCACCGCACGGATGCCCCGCGTGCGCGTAGCCTCTAGGTCGGCTGGAAGAGGCAGGACCACGACCATCGCAACCGGTCCCTGCCCGGGGCGTCCGCCGGTCAGCGTGAAGCGCAGCGAGCAGTCGGCGACCCCGGCCGCTGCCAGCGTCGAAGCCGCCAGGTCCTCCAGGGCGCCGCGGTCCGGTAGGGGCAGTCGCATGCGCGCTGCCGAGCTGCCGAGGCGTTCGAGGTGCTCGGCCATGGCGAAGGGCCGGCCCGCGTAGACACGCAGCGTCTCGAAGGCGGCCAGGCCGCGCAGCAGGCCCGCGTCGTCGGCATGGATCACCGGTACATCGGGATCGACCACCCCCATCCCGAGAACGCCGACCGCGAGCGGGCGGCCCGTCGTCATCACGCCGCCACCGCGTCGCCCGACGCGCGCGCGAGGGTGTCGAGCAGGGGCCGTGCCTTGACCCATGACTCTTCGACCTCGGCGGCCGGCTCGGAGTCCCAGACCACCCCACCGCCGACCCAGAGATGGATGCGATCGCCGACGATGGCGAAGGTGCGGATGGTCAGCGCCAGTTCGAAGTCACCGTTGGGCCAGACGGTCCCGAGGGCGCCCATGGAGGCGCCGCGGCCGACGGGCTCGAGCGCGTTGATGTGATCGAGGGCCGCGACCTTGGGTGCTCCGGTGACCGAGCCGCCGGGAAACATCGCGCGCATCGCGGCGGTGAACGTCACGTCACTCCGGATCCGTCCCTCGACCCGCGAGACCAGGTGTTCGACGCCCGCCATGGAACGCGCGACCATGAGCTCAGGCCACGTCACGCTCCCGGGTTCGCAGATGCGGCCAAGGTCGTTGCGCTCGAGGTCCACGATCATGACGTGCTCGGCGGCGTCCTTGGTCGAAGCACGCAGTGCGACGGCGTCACCGGCGGGTCGGGTGCCCTTGATGGGCATCGTCCAGATGCGGCGCCCACGGCGTGCGAGGAAGAGCTCCGGGGAAGCCGAGATGATGGTCCAGCCGGGCCCCCGCAGCGGTCGCGGGTGCAATGGCGCGAATGGTGCGAGGGCGCCGGCTACGGCAGTGGCCTCGCCGCGGAAGCGGGCACTCATGTGCTGCACCAGGTTGACCTGATAGACCTCCCCGGCAGCGATGGCCTCGCGGGCACGTGCGACAGCCTGGGCGTGGTCGGCAGTGGTCCACGTGCGTTCCCAGTCACTCACCTCGAAGGCCCCTCCGGTGGGTGCCTGTTCGGCGGTTGAGCGGACGCGGCATGCCGCGAGCGGCAGTGCCGCCGGCTCCGGCCGTGCCGGCCGCCGGCTTCGTCGCACCGCCTCCGAGAGCCCGTACCCCAGGTAGAGGTCGGCACAGCGACCGGCGGATGCCTCTCCGGGGTCATGGAAGAAACCGGCACGGCGCAGGTGCTCCTCGATCACCTCGTAGGCTCCATCCGCCTCCCAAACCTGGAGCATCTCGTCGCTCACCCGGTCACCACGGGTCCGGATTGGGCTCACCCCGCGGCGGATGGAACGACACGATCACGCAGCCCGGGGCGGACACGGGCTCGTCCGTGATGAGGTCGAACTCGCCGGGATAGCGCTTGCGCAACTCCGTCCGCAGGTCAGGCAGCGTCCGTTCCAACAGCGCCACATCGGCCACACCTTTGGCGAAGCCATCGAGCTCGCGAGCCGGGCGGAAGCGCGCCCGGACGAGGATGGCCTCGAAGCCGTCGGCCTGCCAGGCGATGCGGATGGAGCCGTCCGGTTGGAGCATCGGCACATGGTAGGCGATGAGGCGCCACCGACAGCCCGCTGTCCGGCCACTATCCTGTGCGCATGTTCGATGAACGCCCCGACATCCGGGAGCGACTGGCCGGTGAGCTCGTTGCCTGGATGACCACCGTCAACGCCGCCGGCCAACCCCAGACCTCGCCCGTGTGGTTCCTGGTGGACGACGACGTCATCGTCGTGTACTCGCTGGGCAGGACGCCGCGCACGCGTAACATCCGCGCAAACGATCGGGTGTGCCTGAACCTCAATAGCACGGCCGAGGGCGGGGAAGTCGTCATCATCGAGGGCACGGCGGTGATCGTCGATGACGGACCTCCGGCCAACCTCGACGAACGCTACGTCGCCAAGTACGAGGTGCCCATGTCCGACCTGGGCATGACACCGGAGTCGTTCGCAGCCGACTACCCGGTACGCATCCACGTGCAGCCCACCCGGTTGCGCGCTTCGTGAGCGAACGGTCGATGCGGCCCGTCGCCGACCCCGCCATGGAGGCGTACGCCGCGCGCCACACCTCGCCCGCCTCCGAACTGCTGCGGACCGTGGCCGAGTCCACCATCGCCTGGAGCGACCACCCGGGCTACATGATCGACGCGGCCGAAGGGCAGCTTCTGCGCCTGCTCGTGGCGGTCAGCGGTGCGCGCCGCATCCTCGAGGTCGGCACCTTCAGCGGCTATTCGGCGTTGGCCATGGCAGAGGCGTTGCCCGCCGACGGCCACATCGATACGCTCGAGCTCAGCGCCGACCATGCGGCAAAGGCCCGCGAGCACATCGACCTCGGTGGCGAGGGTTCGCGCATCACCGTCCACAGGGGCCCGGCCCTGGATACCCTGGCCCGCCTGGCGGGTCCGTACGACATGGCCTTCATCGATGCCGACAAGACCGGCTATCCCGACTACTACGAGGCCGTCGTGCCGCTGCTGCGGAGGGGAGGCCTCATCGTGGCCGACAATGTCCTGCGGCGCGGGCGGGTGCTGGATGCTGCCAGCTCCGATCCAGGTGTCATCGCCATGCGCACCTTCAACGACCGTGTCGTGAGTGACCCGCGCGTCGAGGCCGTGATGCTGACGATCCGCGACGGCGTCACGCTCGATCCGCGTCCGCGACTAGCAGCGCGACCGCGGGGCGGTCCCGATGCCTACTCGGCTCCGCGGAGCGCATCGGTGGGGGAGAGCCGCGCCGCGCGCATCGCCGGGTAGAAGCCGGCGAGCGCGCCGATGGCGATCGCCGCGCCGATACCTCCGACCACGGCGACGGCCGGGATGATCGGCGTCCATGCCTGGCTGAAGGCGTATGCCACGGCCAGACCCGCACCGAGCAGGACGCCCAGCACGCCGCCGACGGTAGCCAGGGCGAGGGCCTCGCTCACGAACTGAAGGGCGATGTGGCGGCGAGTGGCGCCGAGGGCCCGGCGCAGGCCGATCTCGCCGCGGCGCTCCATGACCGACATCAGCATCACGTTGGCGATGCCGAAACCACCGACGATGAGGGCCACGGCCCCGAGCCCAAGGAACAGGTCGGTGAACGCCACGGCCGCAGCGGCCTTGGCCTCGAGGACGTCGGACGGGCGTGTCACGTCTACCTCGCTGGCGTCCTCGGGGTTGGCGGTCCGTCCCAGCACCGCGCGCACGTCCTCGATGTACTCGACGTCGCTGCGCACGTAGATGGTGGATGGCGAACCGTCGTGCTCGAAGAGGTTCTCGGCGAGCGGCACACCGACGAAGGCCGAGGAGTCGAGCTCGCTGGCAAGCTCGACCGGGGCCAGGATGCCGACGACCGTGAACCACCGATCGCCCAGCCAGACGCGGACGCCGGTCTCATCGATGCCTAGGCGACGCGCGGCGGTGTTGCCCAGGACCGTCGTGGGCATCGTCGAGGATGCCTCGTCGAGCCACGAGCCGATCGCGACCTCGGCCCGCAGGGTATCGAGCAGGCCGAGGTCGGCGGCAGTCACCGCGATCCCGCCCGTGCGGCCCTCGTCGACATAGTCGGTCCGTCGAACGGTCGCATCGACCGTGGCGACGCTGGCGGCCGACTCCACGGGACCGATGCGGCCGATCATGGCACGTGCCTCAGGCGCAAGCGCGGCCTCACCCCCGAAGAGCGTCTGACCGGCGGTGACGCGCAGCATGTTGGTACCGAGCCGGTCGAGCTGGGCAAGCAGGTCGGACCGACTGGACTCGCTGATCGACGAGGACGCCGACCATGGCCGCGATGCCGATGGCGATGCCGATCATGGTGAGGGCCGCGCGGACGCGGCGGGCCCTGAGGCCGACAGCGCCGAGTCCGACCAGGTCGGTGGGGTGGAGCTTGCTCGAGCGGGGCTTGCGTGGCGCGCGCGTCTCCGTCGGGGGCGGAGCCTTGCTGTCGAGCGGTCGGGCCACGGCGGTCATGCGCTGGCCCCCATCATCGAATCGCGCACCATGCGACCGTCGAGGATCTCGAGCTGCCGAGGCATCCGCGCGGCCACCGAGTGGTCGTGGGTGATGACCACGATGGTGGTGCCGTCCCGGCGGTTGAGCTCGTCGAGCAGGTCGAGGATGACGCGCCCGGTGCGGCTGTCGAGGTTGCCGGTCGGCTCGTCCGCGAGCACGACGCTGGGTCGGCCGACGATGGCCCGGGCGATGGCCACCCGCTGGCGTTCCCCGCCCGAGAGCTTTCCGGGCCGGTGCTCCGCGCGGTGCGCGAGGCCCACTCGTGAGAGCGCCTCACCGGCAAGCCTGCGGCGCTCGCCCGGGCTGACGCCGCGGTAGAGCAGGCCATTGCCCACGTTGTCCAAGGCACTCAGTCCCTCCAGCAGGAAGAACTGCTGGAAGATGAAACCGACATGCTGACTGCGCAGACCCGAGAGGTCCTTGTCACTGAGCTTGCTGATGTCGAAGCCGGCGACCTTCACCACGCCACTGGTGGGCTTGTCGAGCGTTCCCAGGACGTGCAGCAGAGTCGACTTGCCGGAGCCGGAAGGCCCCACGATGGCGACCAGCTCACCGGCCCGGACGCGGAGGTTCACGCCGCGCAGCGCCTCCACGGGTGGGTCGCCGGGATAGGTGCGGACCGCGTCGTCGAGGTCGAGGACCACCGGACCCAGCGGCCGACGTGGCGGTGGTCCGGGAAGACGCGGGCCCGGACGAACGGTCGCGGGTGGTCGTCGCTGCGTCGGCGGGATGACCGCCGGCGGCCGAGCGATGCGCGTTGGGGGCCGCGTGGCGGGGGCCAGCATGGCAGGCGGCCGAGACGGTGCCGATGGGGTCGGCCCCGGTAGTCGCGGCGCCGCCGCCTCGAGGACGCGAGGGGCGTCCTCGACGTTGTCGGTGAGCCACTCGCTCGAGCGCTGCGATGGACGCCACGGTGGGACGGGGAGCCCCGGCGGCTGGGGCCCCGGTGTCGCAGGCTCGCTTCGAGGATGGCTCACGCCGGCACCACGACGGTGTCGCCGGCGCTGAAGTCGCCGCTGACCTCGACACCATCGTCATCGAAGAGCCCGACCTCGACAGCCGTGAGGTAGGTCGTGCCGTCCGCGGCCACCATCTCGATGGCATAGCCGCCCTCGCGAAGGGCGAGTAGCGCGTCCACCGGCACCGTGAGCACGTCTGGCCGCGTCTGGCGCACGACGCTGACCTCGACCTCGGCTCCGTCGAGGTCGCCCACCACGGCCGTGTCGGCCAGCTCCACGGTCACCTCGACGGTGGGCCCACTGGCGCCGGCGAGCGTCTGGGCGACGCTGGAGATCTCGGTGACCGTCCCGTCGGTGTCGCTGCCGTCGGGCAGCTCGACCGAGACCTGGTCCCCGACCGCGACGATGTCGCGCCTGTCGGCCTCCAGGTCGAGGGTCACGACGAGGTCGGTGCCGCTCGTGTAGGCCAGCACCTGCCCAGCCTGCGAGCGTGAGCCGAGCTCAGGGAGGACCTCGGTGATGCGGATGTCTCCGGGGACGAACGTGACCTCGCCCAGCTCGATGCGGCCGTCCTTCTCCTGATTGGTTCGCTTCTGCCACTTGATGACGGCATCCTCCGTCTTCTGGCGGAAGCTCCAGTCCGGCTTGAAGTCCTTGCCTAGGACGCTGGGGAACCCCATCAGCGCCAGGCTCTCCTCGAGCTGCTTGACATCGGGCCCGTTCTCACTGTCGTTGTCGAGGGCACGATAGGCGGGGCGCCTGCCATACATGAGGTACGAGGTCCTGGTGCCATCGACCTCGTAGATCTCGTCTCCGAGCGTGAGGATGTCCCCGGCCTCCGGCAGGTCGGTGTAGGTGCCGTTGAGCCCAGAGATGATGACGCCCTCGCCGGCGTATCCGAGCGTGCCGGCGAATTCCTCGGTCGACTCCATCGTGCGCTGCACGATGGTGGCGGTGGCTACCGGTACGATGGGCGTGGCAGCTGCACTGGCTGCGTCATCAGAGTCGCCGAGTGGCAGACTGGCGGCCACCAGGACAGCTCCACTGGTCAGGGCGACGACCCCGGCCAAGGCGAGCAGTCGCACCATCAATCGCTCCCTCGACCGAAGCCCCCGGGCCCACCGCCCGGTCCGAACGCCTCGATACCCAGCTCTTCCACGCAAGCCATGCGGGTCTCCTGGAACTCCTCGGAGCGACGATCGATGCCCAGCTCCCGGAGGTCGAAGCCGCCGCGCTCGAGTCGACCGTCGCTGCTGATGCCGGGATCCGGGTAGTCGGGATAGCCGTTGTCACGGAAGCACTGGGCCAGCGCAAGCTGCTCTTCGAGCCGCTCCTGCTCCGCCTCCGGATCGACCTCCGGTCGGGCCGCCTCAAGGATCGCGCCGCAGGCCTGCTGGGCCAGCTGGAACTCGTCGCCGAAACGGTCGAGCTCACCGTCGCCCGCCCGCCCGCCGAAGAAGCCGCGCCCGCCGGGCTCACTGGCGACCGGGTCGTCCATGTCGATGCCGTTGTCGCGCATGCACTGGGCATACGCCAGGATGGCTTCGTCGCGATCGGCGAAGCCAAGCTCGTTCTCGAGGGCCTCGGGTGAGGGTGATGGCTCGTCGCCTGGGCCCACGAGCGTCGCGACCTGCGCCGCAACGGGCGCGGCCAGGGCGGAGCTCAAGGCGATGGTCAGCGGCAGCGCTCCCATGCGGGCGCGGGAGAACAGGTGGGGCATCGGGAACTCCGTGGGTTCTTGGGTCGGATCGTCACCTACCGTGCGGGCGCTGTGTGAATCTCGCGGGGCTGGCGTGTAAGGCTGATGTAATCGGGTCACGCACGGTCAGGGAGCCTGTGGCGCCGGCGGGCCACCGGGCAGGTCCAGGTCGGACTCAGCGGCGCACACGCTACTGGCAGCCTGGAACTCGGGAGAGAACGGGTCCAGCGACAGCTCGCCGTTGGCCCTGCGCAGGGAGCCGATGGTCAGCCCGCGCACCGGGTCGGGGTCGGGGAAGTCGATGCCCTCGCGCCGCATGCATTCCGCGAACGCGAGCAGCTGCTCGGTCTGCTCGGCCTGCTGCTCCGGGTCGACCGCTGGCTGCAGCGCAGCCAGCAGTCCCTGGCAGGCCTCGAGGGCGTCGAGGAACTCGCTGCCCATGAAGTCGATGCCCGCGATGACCGCGGGGTCGGCGAAGCGGACACCCTCGGGACCGAACTGCGGGTCGGGGATATCGAGCCCGTTCTCCCGCAGGCAGCCGACGAACTCGAGGATGGCATCCTCGCCGTCGACATCCTCGGCCGGAGCCTCGCTCGCGGCCGTGTCAGGTCCCGGCGTCCGCAGGGTGGCGACCTGGGCGTTGGCGCCCATAGGCAGCAGCGTCATCAGCGCGGCCAGCAGCATGACCATCGATAAGGACTTACGTCTCCTCATGGCGCTCAGGATAGACCGGCCGCCCCAGTCGGGCTGCGACCTCGACGTGGACTCACTCCGAGCCATCGTGATGACGGTGGATGGCCCAGGTGCGAGGTCGCGGCTCGCCCTCACCCAGGTGTTCGGGGCGCTCCGCGGGGATGCCTGCCGCATAGCGCCCATACGCGGCTGCCAGCGGCCGGGCGCTGAAGCCGTGGGCGACGACCGAGAGCACCACGGTCCAGACCACCACCGGTCCGAGGGGATCGGAGGGCACGCCGGCCTCCTCCAGCACCTCAAGGGCCAGCACCACGAAGACGACGGAGGCCAGCCCACGCGGGCCGAACCAACCGATGAAGGCCACACTCACGCGGTCGAAGCCGGTGCCTGCGAGGGCTGCCGCGACCGGCAGCATGCGCATCAGCGTGAGTGCCAGTAGCGCGTACAGGACGACCGCCGGGTCTGCCAGGTTCTGCAGCTCGTCGCTCACGAGTAGGCCGAAGATCAGCCAGACGCCGATCGATAGCAGGACCGATTGGGTCTCGGTGAAGGTGATGTCGGACCCCACTCGCTCCCTGCTGCCCATGCCGAAGGCGAGACCTGCCGCGAAGGCGGCGATGAAGCCACTAGCCCCGAGCCCCGCCGCGAGGAAGTAGGCCGCCAGCGCCAGTGCCAGGACCGCGAGCTGACGCGAGCTCGACGTTGCGAGGTCCTGTCGCTCGGCGAGCACGAGCAGTCGGCGACCGGCGCCGCCGATGGCCAGGCCGACGACCAGCGCCAGCGCCAGCTCGAGCAGGCCATCGAGCACGACTCGCTCACCGCCAAGGTCTCCCACGGCCGCGAGGGCGAGGGCCACTGACACGACCGGTGCTGCGATGCCGTCGTTGAGTCCGCTCTCGATGTTGAGGATGCGACGGATCCGTGCCGGCACTGACCGATCGGTGATGACCTGGTGGCCGAGATCGGCGTCGGTAGGGGCCAGGATGGTGCCGATGAGCAGCGCCAGCCCGAGGGAGATGCCGGAGAACAGGCCCAGTGCCAGCACCGTCCCCAGGCCGATGGTGAGAGGCAGCCCGACGGCGAGTAGTCGCAGGACGATGGGCGAGTCCACCTCGAGGCCTCGCAACCGGATGGTCGATGCCGAACTGAACAGCACCAGGGCGAGGGTGATCTCGGCGAGCAGGCCCAGGGCAGTCTGGTCGGGTGGGTCGGCCGCGATGGCGCCGAGGCCCATGCCACCGATGATGGCGCCGATGACCAGGAAGGCGAATGGGGAGGACACCGACCAACGCTCGAGCGCCGCCGCGACCATGGCGTAGGCCGCGACGGCCAGGGCGAACAGGCCCAGGGCAAGGTCCGATCCGATGGCAGGCTCCACGTCCATCGATTCTAGGGCGCGCCAGTGCCGCCCGACGAGGCTGTCGACGACAGCGGTCCTCAGCCGTCGCCGGCGTCACGCTCCCGCAGGAACCGCTCGATCTCACCGATGAGCTCGTCGCCCGATGGCAGTCGCGCTTCGTCGGACATCGCTTCAAGTCGCTCGACGTACGACTGCGTGGAGTCGTCCGCGGATGCGGCGATATCCAGCTTGGCCGCCATCGAGCGTGCCTCCAGCTCCAGCGTCGCGGTGGTGATGGACTCGCCGATGTGGGCCTCCGCCGCACGGACGAGCGCCACCGCCGCGGCCGGATACTCGCCGCTGATGTAGTGCGGCACCTGCGCGAAGTAGCCGAAGCTGGGGATGCCGGCCTCGGCCATGGCCATGTCGATGACGGAGACGGCGGCCGCGGGCACGCGCATGCTGCCGATGGGTCCGGCCTCCACGCCGCCCCGGAGCAGGCCGTCGGCGGAGGCGATACCGAGGATGCTGACCGGGCGCGTGTGGGGCACGGCGGCGGGGATGGAGCCGAGCGTCATCCATTCGCGGACACCGAGGTCCTGCGCCAGCATCACCAGCTCGTGTGACAGCTCCTGCCAGCGATAGTCGGGCTCAGGCCCGCTCAGCAGCAGGACGTCGCGGCGAGCGAACGGTCGGTGCAGGACCTGCAGCTGCGGCCAGTCGAGGGAGACAAGGCGCCCATCCTCGATGTGCAGCGTGGGACGGCGGGCGCGGTAGTCGTACAGGCTGTCGGCCTCGATGCCGGCGATGGGCGTGGCGTGCTGAGCGAGCAGGTCGGCGGCCGTGGTCGCAGCGGCGCCGGCGTCGACCCAGGCATCGAGCGCGACGATCATCAGCGGGTCGTTCAGCTCAGGGTGATCGAAGAGGTGGTAGAGGGTCACGCCAACAGGATATGGGCTGGCCGCCGACGCCGCTGACATAGACTCGGCGCGTGCGGCTCGACCAAGCGCTCCGCGCGGACCTCGGCACGGCCCTGCGATCGACGCCGGTCCGGCTCTACCTGCTGCTGCAGGTCCTTGCCGGCGCGGTCTTCGTCGCGCGTCGCGGGAGCGACACGATCGCCACGGTCGTGCTCATCTGGCTGGGGCTGCTGGTGCTTGCGTTCTTCGCCTGGTGGGCCGGGCGTCAGCGGCTGGCGCACCCGACGCCCGATCCGGTGCCGGCCGCCAGGGAGCGGACGGTGTTCGCGCTCGTCGCCGTGGCCGGGATGACCGTGTGGGGTGCGGGACTCAGCTCGGAGGTCGGGTTCGTGCTCGTGGCCAGCGGCCTGGGAGCCTGGTGTTGGGCGGCCTGGCGAGCGGGTGGCCCTGGTGACTGGCGAGAGAAGCTGTGGCGCGACCCTCGACCCTTCGTGCCGCTTGCTCCTGCTGATCGCGGTTCCGCGCCTGCTGGCGGGAGGTCCGGTGTATCTCATCGGCGCCGCACTCGCCCTGCCCAGCGGCATCGGCCAGCAGGTGCTGTATCTGCTTGGGCTCTTCGCGCCGATGGAAGCGGCGAGTCGACGTCCAGCCGCGGCGGCCGTGGTCTCGGCACTGCTCTTCGGCCTCGTTCACGTGCCGTTGCTGGTTGCGCCCAATGGCGGCGACGCGCTGGCGGCCGTGGCCAACGCCGTCCTGTTCCAGTCCGGCGTCGGACTTGTCGCCTGCCTCGCCTACCAGCGCCACCGGGCGGTCGTGCCCATCGGCGTGGCCCACGCGCTGGCCATCGGCTGAGCCTCGCAGGCGCCGCCGCCGGAGTTCCTATACTCGGAACCAGCCGTCAGCCGCCGGCCGACGACGCAGCTCGATGAGGAGGAGAGGATGATGGTCCCGACACGGACACGAACGCTGGCCGCGTGTGGCTCGCTGGCCATGATGCTGGGGGTCGTCGGGGTCACCCCGGTGGCAGCCCAGGAGATGGCGGCTACCGAGACGCCGGTCGCCATCGCCTCCGACGGATACGACATCAGCGGCACGCTGGCCATGCCCACCGAAACCGATGGCGCCGCGGTTCCCGCGGTGCTGATGCTCCATGGCTACGCCAGCTCCGCGGACGAAGTCGGCGACATGTATGCCCGCCTTGCCGAGTCGCTGGCCGCGGAAGGCATCGCCTCGCTGCGCATCGACTTTGCCGGCATGGGCGAGAGCGCAGCGTCGACGCTCGACTACGACTGGGGCTCCCAGACCGCTGACGCTGTCACGGCACTCGACTGGCTGGTGTCGCAGGAGGGTATCGACCCCACCCGTGTCGGAGTGCAGGGCTTCAGCAACGGCGCCATGGTGGGCTCCCATCTGGTGGGCACCGACGCCCGACCCGCCGCCTTCGCCTCCTGGTCAGGCGCCATCTACGACGGCTCAGCCCAGGCGCCGTCGCTGACTCCCAGCCTGGAGGCCTGCGAAGCCAGCGGTGAGGGCCAGATCGAGCTTGACCTCGGCTGGCGCACCATCGTCCACAGTTGCGACTATTTCAGCTCCCAGCTGGCCGCCACGGCGCTGACGGATTTTGCCGCCTATGCGGGGCCGCTACTGCTCATCGCCGGCACGGCCGATGAGTCGGTCGATCCGAGCGTCTCGGAGAACGCGGCCACCGCCAGCGCCAGCGAGGACGTCACACTGGAGATGATCGACGGCGCGGATCACATCTTCCTGGTGCTGACCGAGGACCAGACGATGGCCGAGCAGGTGATCGCTATGACCGCCGATTGGTTCGCCGAGAAGCTGTAGCGGCATGCGCCGCGCGGCGGGCCGGCTGATCAGCCGGCTGGCCTGCTGCGCTGCCGCACGCGTGCCAGCGCTTCATCCCAGCCGGCGTCGATGGGCTTGCCCGGCTCGTCCAGATCGATGAGCACGGGGGCGTGGTCCGACGGTGTCGGCGGGCCCTTGCGCGCCTCGCGGTCGATCTCGGCCCACACCACGCGTCGTGCCACGGGTGGTCGTCGCGTACAGCAGGTCGATGCGCATGCCCATGTTCTTGTGGAACATGCCGGCGCGGTAGTCGTACCAGCTGAAGCGGTCGGTGGCCGGCTGGTGCTGACGGTAGGTGTCCACCAGGCCCCACTCACGCAGGCGGGCGAGCGCGGCGCGCTCAGGCGCGGAGACGTGCGTCGCGCCGTGGGCAGCGGCGGCATCCCAGACATCGTCGTCGGTGGGGGTCACGTTGAGGTCGCCGCCCAGAAGCACCTGGTCGGCTGGCGCGGCACTCTCGTCGAGCCAGGCGGCGAGTCGCTCGAACCAGCGCAGCTTGCCCGGCGTACCAGGGCGAGTCGAGCTCGCGGCCGTTGGGCGCGTAGAGGCTGACCACGCGGATGCCGCCACAGGTAGCGCTGAGCATGCGCGCCTCGGTCAGCGGATCGAAGTCCTCGGCGCTGGGCGCGTCCCGGCTGCTGCGGCTCTCGCGCACGGGGCCGTCACCGAAGTTGGTGACAGGCTCCTCGATGCCGACCCGGCTGGCGATGGCGACGCCGTTCCAGCGGCCCTCGCCGTGGTGCAGCAGCTCGTAGCCGGCCATCCGGAACGGCATCTCGGGGACGTCGTCGTCGGCCAGCTTCGTCTCCTGCATCAGCAGGACGTCGGGCTCCGCGCGCTGCAGCCACTGCTCGACCGCCTCCAGGCGGGCCTTCAGCGAGTTGACGTTCCAGGTGGCGATACGCATCGAAGGGGAGGGTAGACGCTGCGGCCGCCGTGCGGTTGGCGCCGACGCGAACCCCGGCCGGCTCGGCGCCGACCTGCGTCACACCGCGCCTCGATCCCTGTCCTAGCTGCAGCCGCTCGTCGCGCCGCAGTTGAGGCACTTGTAGCAGCTGCCGTTGCGCACCATGATGCTGCCGCAGTCCATGCACGACGGCGAGTCGGCGCTGACCGAGAAGGCGATGCGCTGACCGGCGCCCAGCGAGGCGATGACCTGCGGCTTGCCGTTGGCAGTCGCCGCGCCGTTGGCGGGTGCGCTGCCGTCTGGCGCTCGACGACTCCCAGGCTGCGACGGCCGCACCCCGCCCTCTCCCTCGGAGGAGGTCGAGGAAGCGGGCGGGGCCACGGCCGCGGTGGGATCGACTGTCGCCCTCGGGACCGTCGAACGCCGCCAGCTGCGCCGATGGCGTCGCGGGGGCCTCGCTCACGATCTCGCCGCCGATGATGCCCAGGGCATCGCGGTCGTCCTTGGAGAGGAAGCGCGAACCCATCCAGCGGAAGATGTAGTCCACGATCGACTTGGCGATGGGCACCTCGGGATTGCCGGTGAAGCCCGACGGCTCGAAGCGCACGTGGGTGAACTTGTTGACCAGGTCGCGCAGCGGCACGCCGTACTGCAGCGCGATCGAGGTCATCGTGGCCAGCGTGTCCATGAGGCCGCTGACCGTGGAGCCCTCCTTGGCCATCTTGAGGAAGATCTCACCGGGCTGGCCGTCCGGGTAGAGGCCCACCGTGATGTAGCCCTCGTGGCCGGCGACCTGGAACTTGTGCGTGACCGCCCGGCGCTCGTCCGGCAGGCGGCGCCGGTATGGCTTGGGCTCCCCAGTGAGCTCGACCACCGGCGCCTCGCCTGCCGTGGGGGTGTTCGCGTTCGCGGAGTTGTCCTTCTTCTTGCCCGTCGAGAGCGGCTGGCTGCGCTTGGAGCCGTCGCGGTAGATGGCGATGGCCTTCAGGCCCAGCTTCCAGCCCTGCAGGTAGACATCCTCGATGTCCTCTGCGGTGGCCGCCTCGGGCATGTTCACGGTCTTGCTGATGGCGCCCGAGAGGAACGGCTGCGTGGCGCTCATCATGCGCAGGTGGCCCATGTGGCCGATGGAGCGCTCGCCGTTGACCGGCTTGAAGGCACAGTCGAAGACCGGCAGGTGCTCCGGCTTCAGCTCGGGCGCGCCCTCGATGGTCTCGAACTCGTCGATGTAGTCGACGATCGCCTCGACCTGGTCGGGCGTGTAGCCGAGTCGCTTGAGCGCCTGCGGGCACGGTGCCGTTGACGATCTTGAGGAAGCCCTCGCCGACCAGCTTCTTGTACTTGATGAGGGCGATGTCCGGCTCGATGCCGGTGGTATCGCAGTCCATCATGAACGCGATGGTGCCGGTCGGCGCGAGCACGCTCACCTGCGCGTTGCGATAGCCGTGCTGCTTCGCCCAGCTCGAGCGCCTCGTCCCAGACGGCGCGGGCCGTGTTCACAAGGCCCGCGGGTGCGCGCGTCTCGTCCAGCGCGTAGGCCGCGTCGCGATGCTTGCCGATGACGCGCAGGAAGGGGCCCTCGTTGATGGCGTAGTCGTTGAAGGGCGCCGCCGTGGTCGCGCGCGACGATGGCCGACTGGCGGTAGGCCTCTCCGGTCATGATGGCGGTGATGGCCCCGGCGTAGGCACGGCCCGCGTCGGAGTCGTAGGCCAGGCCGCGACTCATCAGCAGCGCCCCGAGGTTGGCGTAGCCCAGGCCCAGCGGTCGGAAGCGGTGCGAGTTCTCCTCGATCTGGGGCGTCGGGTAGGAGGCGTTGTCGACGAGGATCTCCTGCGCCGTGATGGTCAGTCGAGCCGCGTAGCGGAAGGCTTCGGCGTCGAACTCGCCCTCGGCATCGACGAACTTCATCAGGTTCAGCGAGGCCAGGTTGCAGGAGGTGTCGTTGATGAACGAGAACTCCGAGCAGGGGTTGGTGGCGTACTGGCGGTCGGTGTTGGCGACCGGGTTCCAGTCGTTGATGGTGGTGTCGTACTGGATGCCGGGGTCGCCACAGATCCAGGCGGCTTCCGCCATGTGCCGGAAGATGGTGCGGGCCTTGTGCGTCTCCGCCGGGTCGCCGGTGGTGACCTCGTAGGTCGTCCACTCGGCGTCGTCCTCGACCGCGCGCATGAACTCGTCGGAGGCGCGCACGCTGTGGTTGGCGTTCTGGAAGAAGACCGAGCCGTAGGCCTCGCCGGTGAAGGAGGGGTCGTAGCCGGCCTCGATGAGCGCCCAGGCCTTGCGCTCCTCGCTGGCCTTGGAATCGACGAAGTCGAGGATGTCCGGGTGGCTCGAGTCGAGGATGACCATCTTGGCGGCGCGCCGGGTCTTGCCGCCCGACTTGACGACGCCGGCGAAGGCATCGAAGCCCTTCATGAAGCTGACCGGGCCGGAGGCCACGCCGCCACCCGACATCTTCTCGCGCGAACCGCGGATGGGGGAGAGGTTCACGCCTGCGCCGGAGCCGTACTTGAAGAGCATGGCCTCCGTCTTGGCCAGGTCCATGATCGAGGACATCGAGTCCTGTACCGAGTTGATGAAGCAGGCCGAGCACTGTGGCTTGGGCTCGACGCCCACGTTGAACCAGACCGGGCTGTTGAAGGCCATCTTCTGGTGCAGCAGCAGATGCGTCAGCTCTGCCTTGAAGGTGGCCAGGTCCTCGTCGCTGGCGAAGTAGCGCTGCGTGGCGGCCCAGCCGGTGATGGTGTTGACGACGCGGTCGATGAGCTGCTTGACGCTGCTCTCCCGGCTGGCCGTGCCGATGTGCCCGCGGAAGTACTTGCTGACGACGACGTTGGTCGCCAGCTGGCTCCAGGACTCGGGGACCTCGACGTCCTTCTGCTCGAACACGGCCTTGCCCGACTCGTTGGCGATGCTGGCGTCGCGGAGCACCCAGGTGACCTCGTCGTAGGGGTGCACGCCGGGCGTGGTCCAGCGCCGTTCGAATGTCAGACCCCTGGCGCCGGCTCCGGTGAAGCGGAACTGCTCGTCCATGGCCGATCGGGCCGCGGGGCGCTTGCCCCGGCCGCTGCGGGCTCCTGCGCGTGCTGTCGCCTCCTTGCCAGGGGTGGCGCTGCGGACGTTGGCGACAGCCTCAGCCATGACCTCTCCTCTCATGCACTCCAGCCGGCGACGACACCGGCCTCCTCCGATCTTGATGACGGCGAGCACGTGGCTCGTCAGTCCCTGTCGCCTTCTGAGCTCGCCTCTCGGTCTGGGCTCTGGCCCCGCGAGTCCTCCTGCGGGGAGGGCAAACCCCGGGCGACGGGACGCCGATTGTGGACCCGGTCGATCAGGCTGTCAAGCCCGCCACCACTACATGTTGGGGTGCCTCGTGAATGCCCTACACAACATGTAGCGGTCGCCCGCCGGGAACGACCGACGCTGTGGACGACCTGTGCACGACCACGGTGGATGCACAGCGGACCAGTTCAAGGATAGAACATCTGTGCTGTATGGTCTGGCGGGGCGCGCGTGCCTGGGGCCTCTGCTCGCGGGCTGGCTGCGAGGGCTTCAGGCCGACTGGGGGGTCTCAGGTCGGCTGGGGAGTCTCAGGCTTGGCGCGGTGGCCCGGATGTGCCGCGCACGAGCAGCTCCACCGGCAGCTCCACGTGGCGAGCCTCCACGGTTCCGTCACGCAGGCGCTCGAAGAGCAGGTCCACGGCCGTGGCTGCGACCTCGTTGATCGACTGTGCCACGGTGGTCAGCGGCGGTGTCACGTCTGCTCCGAAGGCGATGCCATCGAAGCCCACCACGGATAGGTCACCCGGCACGTCCACGTCCGCGGCATGAGCGGCGCTGAGGGCGCCCACGGCCATGAGGTCGTTCTCGGCGAAGACGGCGGTCGGAGGTGGGTCTGCCCGCAGCCAGCCCTCCATCGCCGCGCGGCCGCTGGCAGCGCGGAAATCGCCCCGGTAGACGCGCCAGTCCGGCACCGGGATGCCGGCCTCGTCGAGGGCGCTGCGGAAACCCTGCAGCCGCTGGGCACTGGTGCCCGTGGTGGCGGGTCCGGCGATGACGGCGATGTCGCGGTGGCCCAGGTCGATGAGGTGCCGCCCGGCGAGGTAGCCCCCACGATGGTTCTGCACCATCACCTGGCTCACCGGCAGGTCGCCCAGCTCGCGATCGACCACGATGGTGGGTGCGCCCGATGCCACCGCCTGGCGCAGGTGCTCGGAGGGTTGGCTGGCGGCGCACAGCAGCAGACCGTCGACCTTCTTGGCGAGGAGGACGTCCAGGTAGGCGGCCTCCTTGCGTCCGTCGCCATCGGAGTTGCAGATGATGGCGCTGTAGCCCGCCTCGAAGAGCAGGTCTTCGAGACTGCGGGCGAGATCGCCGAAGAAGGGGTTGGCGATGTCCGGCAGCACGATGCCGATGGTGTGCGTCCGCCCGCGCCGCATCGAGCGGGCCAGCGCGTTGGGCCGGTAGCCCAGCTCCAGGATGGCTGTCTCCACCCTCGCTGCGGTCCCGGCGTCGACCTTGCGCGTGCCGTTGACGACGTGCGAGACGGTGGTGGTCGACACGCCGGCACGCTCGGCCACATCGCGGATGGTAGTCATGACTGGTCGCTGATGGTAGGCGGCGGAAACGGCGTTGACAGGGCCATCCGTCGCAGGATACGCTCACGCAAACGGTTGCGCAATCGGTTACGCCCGCGACAGGACCGCGAGGGAGGGGTGTGCCATCCTCCAGACCCATGACTGACACCGACGCCAGCGTCATCGTCGCCGGTTCGATCAACGTCGATCTCATCGTCGGCGTCGAGCGGCTTCCGGTTGCCGGCGAGACGGTGCTGGGGAACCGCTTCGTCCAGCAGAACGGAGGCAAGAGCGCCAACCAGGCGGTCGCCGCCAGCCGGGTCGGCGCTGCCGTGACGATGCTGGGAGCGGTGGGCGACGACGACCTGGGCCGCAGCGCCCTGGCCGGCCTCCGCAGTGCCGGTGTCGATGTCTCCCGCTGCCGCAGCCTCGCCGGCGAGCACACCGGGCTGGCCCTCATCATCGTGGACGCCGCGGCAGAGAACCAGATCGCCGTGGCGCCTGGCGCCAACGCACGCCTGGATGAGCACATGATCGAAGCAGAGGTCGCGCACCTCGATCTACGCCCCGGTGCCGTCTGTCTGCTGGGCTTCGAGGTACCCGACGAGGCCGTCCTGGCCGCCGCGCGCTGGGCCTCGGGGAAGGGCTTGCGCATCATCCTCAACCCTGCGCCGGCGCGCCCGCTGCTGGACGAGCTCTACGCCATTGGTCCGATCCTGACGCCCAATGCATCGGAGGCCCGCATGCTCTCGGGCGAGGCAGAGCCGCTCGCGGCCGCACGGGTGCTCTCCGCCCGCAGCGCGGCCCCGGTGATCGTGACCCTTGGGGCCGACGGGGCGCTGCTGTGGGCTGACGGTACGGCAGAACGGCTGCCCGCTCTGGCGGTCGAGCCGGTCGATACGACCGGTGCCGGCGACGCGCTCAACGGCATCCTCGCCGCCGAGCTGGCGGCCGGCGCCGACTTGCGCGAGGCGCTGCGTTGGGCCATCGTTGGCGCGGCGCTCAAGACGACCAGGGCCGGCGCACAGGCCGGGCTGCCCAGCCGCCAGGCCATCGCCGAGCGGCTCGCCTGAGCGCTCGCGACAGCTCCTACGCCGGCGGGCCCGTACGCCGGTGACCGGAGGGCGGTTCGCGGCGGGCATCGTCATCCCTGGGTCGTGGCCGAGCGGGTACCGCGGCATGCTCGACTGGGATGAGGCGAGCGACAGGAGCGAGTAGGGCGCCGCGGATGCGTGCCACGGCACCGCGGGACGCGGGTCACGTGCGGCCAGCGCGAGCAACGCGTGCCCAGCGGGCCACCTGCGGACTGGGGGAGTGGCATCAACGCGCACGAACCGCGAGGTGCGCCCCGCGTCGTCGGCCTCGACGTGCACGCTGTCCATATCTGTCCACATCGAGCGGACGCCGGCGGCCGACTGGGCCCACGAGAGATCGCCTGTGCGGCCTCCGCTGCCTCGGTGGCCGCCTGCAGCGGACACGACACCGGCTTGCAGCCGATGGAGACCGCCGATGATCGGTTTCGCTGGCATCCGTCCGCCCGAAGAGGACGCACGCCCGAAGCGGACACCCCCGAACAGGACGTCCGCCCGAAGCGGACGCGCCCGAAGAGGACGCACGCTCGAAGCCGACACGCGAGGAGGACACCCGCCCGCCGGTGTGCATCGGTTCGTGGAGCTACCGGTCACGTCCTCCGCGAAGAACCGCCAAGAGCGTTGACTTGGCTGGTCGCCCGCAGTAGACTCGCGGCGTAAACGGTTGCGCAAACGGTTGCGCGCCCGTCGTCGGGGGCGGCCTCATCCGCTCCCCGCAGAACAACAGCAGGCCCTGGAGGGGGCTACAAGGAGGGATCCACCGCATGGTTGGAATCACCAGGAGCCGCTGGCTCACCGCCGGCCTCACCACGCATCATGGCGGCCGGGCTCGTCGTCGGATCGAGCGCGGTCACGTTCGCCCAGGATGAAAGCCCCGCCGCGGCCGAGGAGTGCCCGAAGGCGGAAGTCACCGGCGTGATCCCCGACTTGACCGAGCAGCTGGGCCGCAAGCCCAAGGTCGGCCTCGTCATGAAGTCGCTGGCCAATGAATTCTTCCAGCAGATGGACAACGGCGCCAAGGCCTTCGCCGCCGAGAACGAGGATCTCTTCGAGTTCCAGACCGTAGGCATGAAGGACGAGCGCGACTTCGCCGCCCAGGTCGAGGCCGTCGAGAACTACATCACCCAGGAGTTCGACGTCATCGTCATCGCCCCGGCCGACTCCAAGGCCATGGTCGAGCCCATCAAGGAGGCGCTCGACGCGGGCATCAAGGTCATCAACATCGACGTCGCACTCGACCAGGACGCCATGGCCGATGCGGGCATCGACCTGGCCTTCTTCGGCCCGGACAACCGCCTCGGCGCCAAGATGGCCGGCGACGCGCTGGCCGCTTCGCTGGGCGAGGGCGCCAACGTGGTCATCCTCGAGGGCAACCCCGAGGCCGACAACGGCAACCAGCGCCGCATGGGCTTCGAGGACGCGGTCGCCGAGGGCGGCCTCAACCTGCTCGACTCCCGCACCGCGAACTGGGAGACCGAGCAAGCCAACCAGCTGATGACCACCTTCCTGACCCAGTACCCCGACATCCAGGGGGTCATGGCTGCCAACGACAGCATGGCTCTGGGTGTGGCCGCAGCCCTCGACGCCGAGGGCAAGACCGGTGAGATCCAGGTCGTCGGCTTCGACAACATCCCCGGCGTACGCCCGCTCATCGCTGATGGGACCATGCTGGCCACCATCGAGCAGTTCGGGTCGGACATGGCCGTCTTCGGCATCGAGATGGGCCTGCGCGAGCTGGCCGGTGAGGAGTTCTGCGGCTGGCAGCTGACTCCCATCGAGCTTGTGACCGCTGAGAACGTCGTCGTCGAGTAAGACGCTGACGTAGCAGAACCTGGGTCAGCCGTTGGCCTCCTCCGGCGGCTGACCCTTTTCGTACACTCAGGCGACTCACAGGCACGGAGCAGGGTTGATGACTAGACCCACAAGCGACGCCACGATCACAGCCCGATCGTCGGCTGAGACCGTCGCGCCAGCTGCGGGGACACCCCTCCTTGACGTACGCCAGGTGAGCAAGGAGTTCCCGGGCGTCCTCGCGCTCGACAAGGTCAGCCTGA
The DNA here is from genome assembly GCA_963712735.1 of uncultured Chloroflexia bacterium. GTDB lineage: Bacteria > Chloroflexota > Limnocylindria > Limnocylindrales > CSP1-4 > JAFMJV01. The sequence continues at coordinate 1,017,198 of CAVQIZ010000007.1, forward strand.
CCGTCCTGCGCGGGTGAGGTCCACGCCCTCGTCGGTGAGAACGGTGCCGGCAAGTCGACGCTGGTCAAGGTGCTCTCCGGCGTCCAGAAGCCCGATGGCGGCGAGATGCTGCTCAACGGCCAGCGCTACCTCGCGCACGATCCGAAGGAGGCCATCGAGGCCGGTATCCGGGTCGTGTACCAGGAGCTCAATCTCCTGACCTACCTGACCGTCGAGGAGAACCTGTCGTTCGAGTCGTTGCCCAGCAATCACGGCCTCGTCGACAGGCGAGTGATGCGCGAGCGAGCCGAGCGGTTGATGGCCGACGTCGGATTGGACGTGCCGCCCAACACGACGGTCGAGGACCTCGGCATCGCCCAGATGCAGATGGTCGAGATCGCCCGCGCGCTCCTGACCGAGGCCAGGCTGCTCATCCTCGACGAGCCCACCGCGACGCTCACCCCGCGCGAGACAGACCAGCTCTTCGCCATCATCCGCAAGCTGGCTGGACAAGGCATCGGCGTCCTCTTCATCAGCCACCATCTCGACGAGGTGAAGGAGATCGGTGACCGCGTCACCGTCCTGCGCAACGGTCAGTGGGTCGCGACCGAGGACGTCACCGATGTGACCGTGCCCCAGATCATCGAGCTGATGGTGGGGCGGGCCATGACCGAGGCGTACCCGTTCCGGCCGTCGGTCGAGTTGGGCGGCGAGCTGCTCACGGTCGAGAACCTGAGCTACCGCGGCAATCTCGAGCCGGTCTCGCTGCAGCTGCATGAAGGCGAGATCCTGGGCGTGGCCGGCCTCGTGGGCTCCGGGCGAACCGAGGCCATGCGTGCCATCTTCGGCGCCGACAAGGCCGCCACCGGCGTCATCAGGGTCGAGGGTGAGGTGGTCCGCATCGCCGAGCCCAGCGACGCGGTGGCCGCCGGCATCAGCCTGCTCACCGAGGACCGCAAGACGCAGGGCCTGATGCTGGACATGAGCGTGGCCCAGAACACGACCATCACCAAGCTCGAGGCCGTTACGCGGCGCGGCCTGCTCCAGCGCCGCGAGGAGAAGCCGAGGCCTCTCAGCAGCTCATCGACGCGCTCAGCATCAAGGCCCAGTCGCCCGAGCAGCTGGCGCGCTACCTCTCCGGTGGCAACCAGCAGAAGGTGGTGGTGGCCAAGTGGCTCTTCGCCGAGTCGCGCATCCTCATCTTCGATGAGCCCACGCGAGGTATCGACGTCGGGGCCAAGTTCGAGATCTACAACCTCATCTGGGATCTGGTCGAGGAGGGCAAGGGCGCCATCGTGGTCTCGTCCGACCTGCCCGAGCTGCTGGGCATCTGCCACCGCATCGTGGTCTTCAGCAAGGGCGCCGTGGTGGGTGAGCTGCGGCGGGAGCAGTTCAGCGAAAAGGCCGTGCTCGAGCTGGCCTACAAGAACTACCTCGACCCGGCCACCGCTGCTGCCCGGGCCGGCCATTCGACGACAGGGGAGAACGCATGAGCGCTGCACCGACACCAGCCACGCCCCGGGGCGAGGGGCAGATGTCGCTGGCCAGCCGCGCCGTCGCCTTCTCGCTCCGAGAAGCCGGCGTGGGTCTGGCCCTTGTCGTGCTGGTCATCCTGTTCATGATCTTCGCCCCGTACTTCGCCACCGCCGACAACTTCACGCGCATGTTCGGCCAAGTGGCCATCAACACGGTGCTCGCGGTAGGGATGACCTTCGTCATCCTCATCGGTGGCATCGACCTATCGGTCGGTTCCGTGCTGGCCCTGGCCACGGTCGTGGGCGCGACCATCATGGTCCCCGACTTCCTCGCCAGCTGGGTGCCGTTCGAGCTGGATCCGCTGGTCTCGATCCCCCTCGCGGTCGTGGTCATGCTGCTCGTCGGTGCGCTCTGTGGCTTCTTCAACGGCTTCGTCAGCGAGCGCTGGAAGGTGCCCTCGTTCATCGTGACCCTGGGCATGATGTCGATCGCCCGTGGTGCCTCACAGGTGGTCAGCGACAACGCCACGATCACTGGCCTGCCTCGTCCCTTCATCGATTTCGGCAACATCCTCATCGACCTCGGCATCGTGCGTATCCCGGTCTATTTCCTCATCGCCATCGCCGTGGTGGCCGTCGCCTGGTTCGTGTTGCGCTTCACGGTCTTCGGCCGCTTCATCTACGCCATCGGCAACAACGAGGAGGCGGTGCGGCTCTCCGGCCACAACCCCGTGCCCTACAAGGTCAGCGCGTTCGTCATCTGCGGCCTGCTGGCAGGCCTGGCCGGTCTGGTGTGGCTGCTGCGCCTGAATGTGGGCAGCCCCATCGCCGCGGTCGGCTATGAGCTCACCGCCATCGCCGCGGTCATCATCGGCGGCACCAGCTTCACCGGTGGCAAGGGATCGGTCATCGGCACATTCTTCGGGGTCTGCCTCCTGCAGGTGTTGAGCACGGGTCTGATCCTGCTCGGCGTGACCGACAACTGGCGTGTCATCGTGACCGGCCTCGTGGTCATCCTGGCGGTCATCTTCGACACCTACCGCTCGCGCATCATCTCGGGGCTGCGGGCTCGCTGACCGCGCGTTCGGCTACAGGCCGGAGTAGGAGTGCAGGCCGCTGAAGAAGAGGTTGCCGAAGTAGGTGAAGAGGACCGCGCCGAAGCCGATGACGAGGATGAGCGCCGCCGGCCGACCGCGCCAGCTGGCCTGGCTGCGCGCGTGCAGGTAGACCGCGTAGATCAGCCAGGTCACGAGGGCTGAGGTCTCCTTGGGGTCCCAGCCCCAGTAGCGACCCCAGGCGATCGAGGCCCAGTACGAGCCCAGGATGATCATCGTGGCGAAGATGGGGAAGCCGATGACGACCGAGCGGTAGGCCACCTCGTCGAGCACCTTGTGGCTCGGGAGCCAGCTGAAACGATCGTGCTCACCCTGCGCGAGATAGCCGACGGCGGCACCGAACGACACCGCCAGGACACCGTAAGCGATCATGGCCATGGCCACGTGCACCGTCAGCAGCGGGGGGTTGTCCAGCGCTGGCACCAGCGGTTCGATGGCTGCCGGGAGCGTGGCCGCGTAGCCCACCAGGAAGAGGGCCACGCCCAGCGGCAGGAAGGCGATGCTGCGGATGGGATAGCGGCGCCCCACGAAGAGGTAGCCGCCGAGGATGCCCACTGCGAAGGCGATGGAGAACTCGTACATGTTCCCCCACGGCCCCCGCTCGACGATGACGGCCCGGGTCAGCAGCGACCCCGCCATCAGCAGGAAGCTGGCCCAAGTCAGGCCGTGGGCGATCGCCGCGACGGTCTCCGTTCCCGGCAGCGGCGCGGCCACCGTGTCCACCGCGGGAGCGCCTCCGCTGGGGCCCGCCGGCGCAAGCTGTGCCGAGCCGCCGGGGATGCCGGCGGTGGCCCGGCGGCCCACGGCCAGCATGGTGGTGTACGCCACGCCCAGCACGAACGCGAAGAGCAACAGCAAGGCGCCGGTGGCGAAGAGGTAGTTGGAGAGCGTGGCCATGCCGAGTCCTACTGCACGATGGGCTGCACGAGCCGGCGGCTGCCGCTAGGCGATGGCAGCGCCGCCCTCCGGCGGTCCATCACTGGCGAGCACGACCGCAGAGCTGGCCGTGGCGCCGAGCTTGTACGTCGTGCCACAGCCAGAGCAGGTGTCGAGCTCTGCGTTGCGGACGGTGCCGTCCACGGGGCAGGTCACCTCCAGCGGCTGCTTGTCGATCGAGCACTGCTTCGCTCGCGGCGGGAACAGGAGCCCATGCTCCTGGCAGTAGGGCTGGTTGACCGGGAAGACCGGCATGCCCGACCCATCGAGCGAAGCCAGCACCGGCTGCGGCTCGACACGTCGGACCTTGCCTCGACGCCGGTTGATGAGGTACCAGCCCCACATCAGCACGATGATGGTGAGGATGGGCCCGATGATGCCCGCGGCCACGACGTATGGGAGCAGGCTGATGAGCTCGCCCCATGCGGGCACGACGACGGTGGTCAGCCAGTCAAGGAACGAGGTCCAGGGGTCGGACGCCATGCGCAGATATTAGCGCTGACGTGAGCCTTTGGGGCTGCGCTTGGGATTGCCCTTCTTCCTGGTCGCGCCGCGGCCCGGCTCCCACGAGGGGCGGTCGCCCCCGTCGGGGTCAGGCGGATCGAAATGGCGTCGCCTGGGCGGCTTGCCCTGGCCGATGCCGACCAGCTTGGGCTTGGTCCGGAGACAGGCCTGCGGGGCCCGCCCGCGACGAGTCGCATCAGCCACTCGACCGAGCGGCTGGCGCCGCCGGCCTTGGCTGCGCGCGCCTGCAACGACCGATCGCGGGTGACCACGACCGTGCGCGTGCGGGCGTCGTACGGCTGCGCCTCCAGCAGGTCGATGAGCATGTCGTCCGCGCTGCGCCGTCCCGAGTGATGGAACTCGATGCCCCGCGTGGCCCGCGTGCGGCTGGCCTCCCCGGGTGCGGCGTGGCCGTCCAGGCCGATGACGATGCGCAGGTGCAGCGGTCGCCAGCTCGACAGTCGCGGTAGCAGCCAGGCCACGCCGCCGTGGTCGCGGCTGCCGCGCACGGCATGGAGCAGGTTGTCACCGTCGATGAGCAGGAGATCGACGTCGTCAACGCCTCCGTCCCGGCTCATCGTCCGTTCCCTGCGTGCGCGCCCGGGTCGGCGGCTACCATCGGGTCATGCTCCTTCTCGTCGATCTTGACGGTGTGGTCTACCGGGGAACTGAGAAGATCCCCGGCATGCCCGAGCTGCTGACGCAGCGCGAGGCGGATGGCGACATCATCGTCTATGTCACCAACAACTCACGCTGGCATCGTACCGAGTATCAGGCACGCCTCGAAGGCATGGGTGCACCGGCTCCGCTCGAGCGCATCCTCACCAGCGCTCGTGGCACGGCCCTGGCCCTGGCGGCGCGAGCGACGCCACCGCGCCTGACCATGGTCTTCGGGGGCGACGGTCTGCGCCGGGAGCTCGCGGACGTGGGCCTGGCCACGGTCGAGTGCTCGTACGATGGCTTGGCGCGTGAACCAGACGCCATCGCCTGTGGCGTGGACTTCGATCTCTCTTTCGAGCGGCTCTCGTCGGCAGCCATGGCCGTACGCGCGGGCGCCTTCTTCGCCGCCACCAACCGCGATCCCATCTTCCCCATGGCCGATGGGCTCAAGGCCGGAGCCGGCGCCATGATCGCGGCCATCGTCACCGCTGCCGGCCGCGAGCCGGACCTGGTCATCGGCAAGCCGGAGCCCGGGCTCATGCGCGAGGCGGCCGCGCTGGCCGGCGTGCCCGTGAGCGAGGCGGTCGTCATCGGCGATGGCTTGGTCACCGATATCGCGGCTGCCAACGCCGTGGGCGCACGCAGCGTGCTGGTGCTCACGGGCGTGAGCACGGCCGAACAGGCCAGGGCCTTGCCCTCCGGCCAGGGACCGACCGTCATCGCGCAAGGGCCGTCTGATCTGGGCGCCGTCCTCGATCGCCTCGCCGCCGCCTACGGTCCGATCGCCCGTGACGTGCGGGGCGGCGTGCTCCGCCAGCCAGCTCTCGAAGCCCTGTGCCAGCTGCGCCCGCAGCTCTTCCTCGTGATGGAGGAAGGCTGAAGCGTAGGCCTGCCGCTGCGCTCGCACGATCTCGCCCGGCGTGAGGCCCAGTCGCCCCATGGCCCCCTCGAGCTCACGTACGAGCGTGAGGTCAGAGACCGTGCGGTCGTCCGTGTTGATGGTCACCGGCACCCCGGCCCGCAGCAGTCGGGGCAGGGGAGCGTCACGGTCGTCGCTGCCGATCCCGGCCTGGAGATTGCTGGTGGGGCAGAGGTCGAGGCCCACGTCGCGCTCGGTCAGCTCGCGCATGAGCTCGGGGTCGTCAGCAGCCGGCGCTCCGTGGGCGATGCGCCACGGATCGATCTCGAGGGCCTGCCAGACCTGCGCGGCACCACCCCACTCACCGGCATGACAGGTGATGCCCAGGCCGGCGGCGCGCGCCACGTCGATGGCCTGGCCGAAGACGCGTGGGTCAGGGGCGTCTCGCTCGACGCCGGCGATGTCGAAGCCGGTGAGGCCACGGTCCAGGTAGGCGGCCGCAGCCCGGGCCACGTCGACGGCCACGGTCGGTTCGTGGGTGCGCAGGGCCACCGCGATGAAGCGTACGTCGATGCCGACGGCGGTCGCGGCGTCGGTGCCGCCGCGGACGACGGCGGCGATGCCCTCATCGAGCGAGAGCCCCTGCTCGAGGTGCAGCGACGGGGCCCAGCGGATCTCCGCATAGACCGTACCGTCGCCGGCCACGTCCTCGACCAGCTCCGCGCTCGTGCGTTCGAGTGCCGCGGCGTCCTGCAGCAGGGCGATGGGCAGGTCGAAGGCCCGCAGCAGCTCGGCCTGGTCGGCGCAGCGCTGCGGGGCCACGAGTCGCTCGCGCATGGCCGGCACGTCCGCAGGCAGGTCGTCGAGTCGGCGTTCCCGCGCGAGCTCGAGGGCGGTGGCCGGGCGGAGCGATCCATCGAGGTGGAGATGCAGCTCCGCCTTGGGCATGGCCCGCAGCCAGGCCCTGACCGGCGCCTCTGATCGTGTGCATCGCCCATGCTAGCCAGCCCGCAGCGGGCGCGAGCGCGTAGACTCGGGGCGCCCCTTGAACCGCCGAGCCGCGGCGCGCCCGCGCGAGCCGCCCGAGACAGGAAAGAAGACGAAGACCGAATGCGCCTGAACGCCGAACGCCGCCTGCCCTGGGATGTCACTGCCGATGTCCTGGTCGTCACCGTACCGAGCGACGACGACCTGCCCGAGTACCTTGCGGAGGTCGATCGACGACTCGGCGGCACCATCAGGGAGCTGCGCTCCGTGGGCGCCCTCCGGGGCAAGCTCTGGGAGAGCCAGCTCCTGCCGGCGCAAGGACCTCGGGGCACGCCTCGTGCTGACCGTCGGTGTCGGCGATGGGCAGGCCCTGGACAACCTCGGTGCCTACCGTCTGGGCGCGGTGGTCAGCAAGCGCCTGGTCGGGCTCGAGGTCGGCAGCCTGGCGCTGCACCTGCCGGACGAGCTGGTCGGCCGCGGAGGAGCGGCGCAGGCCTCGGTCGTGGAGCTCATCACGCGCGGCCTGGTGGAGGGCGCCGCCGATCCCGCGACCATCTACACCGAACCCAAGGCCGTGGCGCCCGACCTGGCCGCGGTCACATTCGTGGTCGAGTCGGGCGATCCCGACCAGCTGGCCGCTCGGGCCGAGCGTGGCCGGGTCATCGGCGAGGGCGGCAACCGCACGCGACGCCTGGCGCATCGCTCCGCCAACGACGTCTCGCCCGAGGTCCTCGCCGATGAGGCCAGCGACCTGGCCCGAGCGCACGGCCTCGAGCTGACCGTCTTCGGCCCCGAGGAGGCCGAACGGCTGGGCATGGGCATGTTCATGAGCGTGGGCAGGGGCTCCGCCAACCCGCCTCGCTTCATCGCCCTGCGCAACAAGCCCGAGCTCGAACGAGATGCACGCGGACGGCTGCTGGCCCTGGTGGGCAAGGGCGTCACCTTCGACACCGGCGGCATCAGCCTCAAGCCGCCCGCCAACATGGGCGAGATGAAGACCGACAAGACCGGTGCCTGCACGGTCATCAACGCCATCGCCACCGCGGCCCAGCTGGCGCCGGACCTGCCCCTGTTGGCGGTGGCCCCGGCCGTCGAGAACATGCCCGGGCCCTACTCGACGCGTCCCGGAGACGTCGTCCGCGCCCTCAACGGCAAGACCGTGGAGATCAACAACACCGACGCCGAGGGTCGGCTCATCCTCGGCGACGCACTCACCTGGACCGAGCGCCAGGGTGCGACCAACATCGCGGACGTGGCGACGCTCACCGGCGCCATGGCCCGTGCCCTCGGTCGGTACGTGACCGGCGGCTTCGGCACCACCGATGAGTGGTGGGCGGAGGTGGCCGCGGCTGCCGAGCGGCAGGGTGAGCAGCTGTGGCGCATGCCCCTCGTCGAGGACCTGCGCAAGGACCTGGACTCTCCCTTCGCGGACATGTCCAACATCGGCGAGCCGGGCGGTGGCGCCATCACGGCCGCGCTCTTCCTGCGCGAGTTCACCAACCTGCCGCTGGTCCATCTTGACATCGCGGGCACCGCCTTCCTGACCAAGGTCGATGCGTTCTCGACCAAGGGTTCGACCGGCGTCATGCACGCCACGCTGGTGGAGCTGGCGCTCGCCGGGGAGGCCGATCCGGCCTAGGCCGGGAGCTCGATCACCGCCGCCGCCACGCCGGCCACGATCAAGGCAGGCCCAAAGGGAACAGCCGTCTTCATCGAGACGCGTCGGCTGAGCACGAGCAGGAGCACGACCGCGGCGAAGGTGATGGTGCCGATCAGGAAGCCCGCGAACAGCTGCGTCACACCGAACATCAGGCCCAGGCTCACGGCCAGCTTGAGGTCGCCCATGCCCAGGGCGCCACGGAAGACGCGATCGGTGACGGCCAGCAGGGCGGGGGTGCCGACGGCTGCGAGCAGGGCCCCCAGGTCCCCGTTGGCGACGAACGTCTGGGCCTTGTCCGCCAGCACCGGGTTGAGGCCCAGAAGCAGCACGGCCAGGGCGTAGCCCATGAGGGGGAAGGTGATCAGGTCCGGCAGCAGCTTCTGATCGAGGTCGGTGGCCAGGAGCACGATGAGTGCGGCCACGTAGACGCCGAGCACGGCCAGGTCGACGGGATCGGTCCAACGCCAGGCGAGGGCCGCGAAGGCCGCCGCGCCGCCGGCCGTGACCACGACCGTGCGCCAGTCGAAGCCGCGCTGTTCCTGCTCCTCGTGCTCGGGCCAGCGCACGGACAGACGGTCGGCGCCGAAGCCGAAGACGGCGCCGACGAGCGCCGCCACCACGACCGCGATGGTCATCGAACGGGTCCGCAGGGAACGGGGATAGGCTCGGCGATGTGCATATCCGCAGCCTGCCGCTGGTGGTGTCCGGGCGCACCGGCTCGAACGTACTAGCCGCCGCTGGGTGCGTCCGGTCAGGTTTGCGGGCTATCACGAGCGGGAGTAGCATGGGCCCACGACTGAGTGCCGTGCTTGGTCGTCCCCCGTGCCCGGGGCGCTGCGTACGGCAGCAAGTGGGAGTTACATATCGTGCAAAGCGTGAACGCGCGAGCACATGGAGCCGCCGTGCCTTGGCTCCGGTTGTTCGTGCTGATGTTCGTCGTCGTGCTTGCGGTGCCGGTGCTGCCGGCGCCCGTGGCAGAGGCTGCCAGCCTCAAGGACCAGATCTCCGACGCCAAGAAGCGTCAGGCAGCATTGACGAAGTCCATCAATCAGTCCGAGAAGCTCGTCGCCGAGCTGCAGCAGGACCAGCAGGACACGCAGGTGGCCATCAGCCAGACCGTGGCCGAGCTCAAGAAGGTCACGGCTGACCTCGAGGGCACGCGCGAGCGCATCGTCAAGGTGAAGGCCCGCATCGAGAAGATCAAGGACAAGCACGCTCGGCTCGTCGATGAGCAGAGCCAGACGGACTTCACCCTGGGCCTGCTCGAGCAGGAGCTGGCCAACGGAGAGGCTGACCTCAAGGCCCGGCGCGAGGCCATGGGCCTGCGCTTCGCCGAGGCCTACCGCGCCAACGACACGACCATCCTCGAGCAGGTCTTCACGGCGGACTCCTTCTCCGATGCCCTGACTGATACCTCGGCCTACCTCTCCTACGGCGAGCAGGACGCCCAGCTGGCCCAGCAGATCACCCAGGATCAGCAGGCCCTCGACACGCTGCGGTTGCTGACCACCTCCACGCGCCTGCGCACGGACCAGCTGCGCCGTGCGACCGAGGACACCTGGGACCAGGTCGTCGACCTCAAGCGCGAGCTGGCCAGGGCGGAGGCGCAGCTCGAGCGGCTGAAGGCACAGAAGAAGGCTGCCTGGCAGCGGCAGAAGAGCCAGCTCGCCTCGATCATCAAGAACAAGAAGCAGATGCAGGCGGCAGCGGCCAAGATGCGCAGCACGCGCAGCGCCCTCCAGAGCCGTATCAACTCCTTGATGGCTTCGGCCCAGGCCACGGCCACCAGGAAGTTCGGCGTCAGGGCCGGCAGCGGCAGCGGGCGCTTGTCCTGGCCCGCCAGCGGCACCATCAGCCAGGGCTACGGCTGCACCAGCATCGGCTTCTACCCGCCCGGTGGTGGCTGCGCCCACTTCCACGACGGCATCGACATCTCCGGCATCAGCGGCTCGGCCATCAAGGCCGCGGACAGCGGTGTGGTGATGTACGCCGGCCGCAATCCCTACGAGGGCTATAACGGCGCCATCATCGTCATCATCGCGCACGGTGGCGGCCTCTCCACGCTCTATGCACACATGCGCTCGTTGAGCGTGGGCTCCAACCAGACGGTGCGTCGTGGCCAGACCATCGGCTACATGGGCAGCACGGGCTACTCCACCGGCACACACCTCCACTTCGAGGTCTGGTCCGGCGGCGACTGGAACCCGGTCAACCCCTACGCCTACCTCTAGCGGCAGGCAGGGTCGCGCCTAGCGGCCGGCCGCGAGCGGGTTGACGTTGCTCCCGTTCTTCTTGACCTCCCAGTGGACGTGAGGTCCGCTGGTGAGACCGGTCATGCCGATGGTGCCGATGACATCACCCCGCCTGACCCGTTGTCCGGCCCGGACCTTGCGCTGTGGCTGCAGGTGGGCGTAGACCGACTCGTAGCCATTGGCGTGGCCGATGATGACGATGTAGGCGCGCGCAGCGCTGTCCCAGGGACTGAAGCCCGCGTAGGCCACGTAGCCGTCAGCAGACGCACGGACACGCGTGCCCTTGGGGGCCGCGATGTCGACGCCGTCATGGAAGTGCCGGCAGGAGCCCCGGCTCGGGTTGGTGCGGTAGCCGGTGCAACCATAGGCCTGGCTGGTCCCGCCGGCGACGGGCTTGGCGAAACCCTTCACCGAGGCGCTCCCGAAACGTCCGGCGCGGCTCTTGGAGAGTGCCGTCATGTTGTAGATGGCCGCGCTCAGCCGATCCTCGGCGCGTTCGCGCTCGGCCTTGCGGGCCTCGGTTCGCGCCTTCGCGGGCTTGTTGAGGCGAGCCTGCTTGCGTGCGCGAGCCTTGGCCTCCCTGGTCTCGGCTCGCTGCAGCCGCTGCTCCAGGGCTCGAACCTTCTGGTGCAGCTTGCGGATGTCCTTGCGCAGCTTGGGCTTGTCGGTCTTCTGCGTGCCCGCCGGGTTGGGGCGCACGCGGGTCTCGCGGGCGAGCGAGAGCTTGAGCGTGCCAAGCCGCGCGCCGGCCTTCTCGGACGTGCGTTCGGCGGCCTTGCGCTTGCCGATGGCCCGCTCCAGCTTCTGCTTGGCCTTCTGCAGCCTGCGGTGGTGGTTCTGGCGCTGCCGCTGCAGGCGTTCGATCTGCTTGTCCGCCCGGCGCATGTCCGCTTCAGCCGCGAGCTGCTGTGAGCGATAGGCCGCGATGGTGCTGGTGCCACCGGCCTCGGCCGGCGCCGGGGTGAGCACGCCAGCCGACAGCGCCAGCGCGAGCGCCAGCAGCGGTGTCAAGAGGCGCCAGGCCAGCTCGATCCGCGGGATCGATGGGTGTGCTCGGAACATACTGGTGATGCTCGCGAGCGTGGGTCCCCCACGGCACTACCTCGAGGAGGGACCCCCGGGGTACTTCGGTTTCGAGGCTGGTGTGGTCTAGAGGAAGCCGAGGGGGTTGATCGTAGTACGTCCGCGCCGCAGCTCCAGGTGCAGGTGGGGTCCGGTGCTGTTGCCGGTGCTGCCCATGTAGCCCACGACCTGGCCCTTGCGGACCTCCTCGCCGACACGCACGATGCGCCTGGGCAGGAGGTGTCCGTAGAGGGTCTCGTAGCCCCCGGCATGCGTGACCACGACCATGAACGCCCGGCCATGTTGATCCCACGGGTTCCAGCCTACGTAGGTCACCACGCCGAAGGCCGCCGAACGCACGGGCGCGCCCCGGTAGCGCACGATGTCGATCCCGTCATGGCCCGCGTGGAAGTACTGGCTGATCCGTCCCCGTACCGGCCAGGCGAAGGCGGAGTTGACGCCGGGGCGGGCGTCGGACTTCTTGGTCGCGCGGATGCGGCCGTACTTGGTCATGGCCAGGATCCACGCACCGAGACTGCGCTCGGCGCTCTCACGTCGCGCCACGGCTCCCGACTCGGCTTGCCGGAGCGCGCGCAGGCGGGCTGCTGCAGAGCGGGTGTTGCGCGCGGATCTCTGGGCCTTGCGCTTGGCCTTCTGGAAGCTGCGCTTGGCCGTCTTGGCGTCCTTTTCCAGCTTGCGCACGACGCGTCCATCGACTGCCTCGCGGTCGCTCGCCGCCTCGACGGTGACCGGTTCCTTTCCCGCCGCGACCCCGAGGGGCGCGAGCATGGCCGACGCGCCGATGGGCGAGTCCGTCGTGGGCACGATCACGAGTGGTGGTGCCACCAGCGTCGCGAGCGCCGTCGAGGCGTCGGGGGGTGGCGGGCTGGCCACCGACGCTGCCTCGAGGCGATCGCGTGCGACAGCCAGGCCGACCTTGGCCTCCTTCAGCCGTCGCTTGGCCGTGGCGCGCTTCTCGAGCGCACGCTCGCGGTTGGCCTTGATGCGCCCGAGCTTCCGTTGGGCCTGCTTCTGCGAGCGCTTCAGACCGCGGATCTCGGCATCGGCCGCGCGCATCACCGACTCCCAGTAGACCTGGGCGCGCCGGGTGGTCTGGATCTGGGGTGTCCAGTCCTTGCCCTGGGCCGGGCCTGAGAAGGTCGCGCCGGCGGAGGCGAGGAAGAGCAGGGCCACGGCCAGGCCGACGAGGCGAAGGGTGCGCGTCCGCGCCTCAGCGGCGCGCGTTCCGATGGCAGGCACGACTGATCTCCCGTCCTGGGTCTCCGCGGTACTCGAGGACGTCCGGCGACGGTTTCTCCGTCGCGGCAAGCGACCGCCTCCAGATGCTAGGGAGTAGCCGGCTCGTCCCGATGTGGCGCATCGGTCTCAGGGCAGGTGGGACTTTCGGTCAGGTCGAGGAGGGAGACGTCGGATGCATACCGTTGCACGAACGCGAGCTGCGCGCGGGCGTGTGGGTGTAGCATCCCGGCGTGAGCCGAACACTGGCGGTCATCCTTGCCGGCGGCGAGGGGGAGCGTCTTTCACTGCTATCTGGCGTCCGGGCCAAGCCTGCCGTTCCCTTCGCAGGCAAGTTCCGGATCATCGACTTCACGCTGTCCAACTGCGTCAACTCCGGGTTGACCAACGTGATGGTGCTGACCCAGTACGCGCCGTTGTCGTTGAACGACCACATCGGGGCGGGCCGCCCCTGGGACCTCGATCGGAACGCCGGCGGTATCCGTATCTTCCAGCCGTTCCTCTCGCGTGGTCGTCCTCGCGAGTGGTACCTGGGTACGGCCGATGCCGTCGCGGCCAACCTCGACCCCATCCGCCAGTCGGGCGCCGACGTGATCCTGGTGCTGGCCGGCGATCACATCTACAAGATGGACTACGGGCCCTTCATCCAGCAGCACCGGCGCAAGCGTGCCGATGTGACCATCGCGGTCAAGCCCGTGCCGCTCAACGAGGCGCACCGCTTCGGCCTGCTCGCGCTCGATGACAGTGACGCGGTGATCGAGTGGCAGGAGAAGCCCAGCAAGCCCAAGACGAACCTGGCCAGCCTGGGCATCTACGTCTTCAGTCCGCGCGCCCTCGACAAGTGGCTGGGCGATCGGCGTGACTTCGGGCGGAACGTGATCCCGGACATGCTCGACGCAGGCGCTCGCGTCTACGGCTACCGCTTCGACGACTACTGGCAGGACGTGGGCACCGTGCACTCGTACTGGGAGACCCAGATGGAGCTGCTCGACGACCACCCGCCGCTTGATCTGTACGACCGCGACTGGGTCATACACACCCGCTCGGAGGAAAGAGCGCCGGCGCGCATCGGCTCCACCGCCAGCGTCCATCGCAGCCTCATCAGTCACGGCTGCCAGATCTCCGGCACGGTCGAACACTCGGTGCTCTCGCCTGGTGTGCGTGTGGATCCGGGGGCCATCGTGCGCGACAGCGTCATCATGTTCGACACACACATCCGCGCTGGTGCGGTCGTCGACCGAGCCATCCTCGACAAGGAAGTCAACGTCGGGCCCAATGCCATCGTGGGCACGGGCAACGACTTCGACACCCCCAACGTGGATGAGCCAGAGCGCCTGAACACGGGGATCACCGTCGTGGGCAAGCGGGCCCAGATCCCGGCCTCGGCACGGATCGGACGAAACGTGCGCATCGCCGGTGACGTGCGCCCGGCTGACTTCAAGTCCAAGCGCGTCGCAAGCGGCAGCAGCGTCGAGGTCAAGGCGCGCCGGGCTCGCCAGCCCCGCAAGCAGGCCTGACCGACGCAGCTGACTCGGTCCTGATGGGCACGCTCGAAGCCGCCGCCGTCGATGCCTGGCTGTCAGAGCTCGGGCTCGAGCCGATCGACCGGGCTGAGCGCGATGGCGTCAGCAGCTGGGATCTCCGCCTTGACGGACGGCGGCGAGCGGATATCCGTGTCACGCTCATCCTCGACCCGAGCAGCATGGTGCTGCTGTGGGTCCACTTCGCCCCGCCGCTCAACGACAGCTTCCGCGTCTCCTACCGGCAGTTCCTGCGCTGGAACGACGAGCTGCCCTTCGTCAAGTTCGCACTCTCCGCCGATGACCGTCCGATGCTGACCTCGGAGCTGGTGGCCGACGGCCTCGACCGGGACGGCCTGGGCCTCGCCATCGCGCGTGCGCTGACGGTCTGTGACCTGACCCTCCAGCGCTCGGTGGTGTGGCTCTTCCCGGGTCGAAAGGAGCCCCCGCCCATGGGTCGTGCGTCGCGCCAGGCGGCGCTCTTCGAGCGCTACGCGGTGGAGCTCGCAGAGCTCAGCGGCACGCCCCTCGAGGGCGAGACCGAGCTCACCTGAGCGCTTGAGGCGCGTGGGCTAGCATCTGGACCACGCCCCGCCCGTCGTCAGGCGGGACGCGAGGTTGCCGTCTGCGCCCAGAGGACCGCTCACGTTGCAGCAAGGACCAGCGCCACCATCGATGCCGGGTCCGGTCGCACCGGTCGTGGTCCAACGCTGGGCTCCGCCCGCTGCGGAGGCCGCCGTGCGCGGCCGCTTCCGCCCCGATATCGAGGGCCTGCGCGGTGTCGCCGTGCTCCTGGTCGTGCTCTTCCATGCCTGGCCGACGGTGCTGGGCGGCGGTTTCATCGGCGTGGACGTCTTCTTCGTCATCAGCGGCTTCCTCATCACCGGCCTGCTCTATCGGGAGCTGGGTGCGACGGGTCGGCTGAGCTTCAGCCGGTTCTACGTCCGGCGCATCCGACGGCTGTTCCCGGCCGCCGCCCTGGCCATCGCCGGAACCCTCGTGCTCTCGGCCTGGCTGCTGTCACCGCTGGCCCTGCCACGCGTGGCCGCTGATGGCGTGGCCGCAGCCTTGTCCGCGGCCAACATCCGTTTCGCGCTCACGACCGGCGACTACTTCAGCGCCGTGGCCACGCCCTCGCCCTTCCTGCACTATTGGTCCCTGAGCGTGGAGGAGCAGTTCTACCTGCTCTGGCCGGCGCTGTTGCTCATCCTTCATCGGGTGGGTGGGGCCCGCCTGATCGTCGTCGGGATCGGGCTCGTCGCCGCCGGATCGCTCCTGCTTTCGCTGGCCATGACCGAAGCCGCGCCCACCTGGGCCTTCTTCTCGCTGCCCTCGCGCGCGTGGCAGCTGGCGCTCGGCGGGCTGCTCGCCATCGCCGCGCTCGAGCGCTACCGCCGCCGCCCGGCCTCGCTGGGATTGGCCCTGCTGGGCTGGGTGGGGTTGGGCCTGGTCGTCCTGGCGGCCGTCTCCCTCGACGAGCTGGCGGCGTACCCCGGTACGTGGGCGCTGCTGCCCACGCTGGGCGCGCTGGCGCTCATCGCGGGGGGCGATCGGTTCGGCGGCCCCGGCCTGCTCCTCCAGACCGCGCCGCTGCGCTTCCTGGGCCGGATCAGCTATGCCCTCTACCTGTGGCACTGGCCGCTGCTGGTGCTCGGTGCGGCAGCCTACGGCGCGCCGCTACCCCCGATCCTGAGCCTGGCCCTGGTGTTCGTGTCCGTGTTGGTTGCCACGGGCAGCACCTTGCTGTTGGAGGAGCCGATCCGCCGACGGACGACCGATGGCGGCCGTCCACGGTTGCGCCTCGCGGTCACGCCACTGCTGGCTCTGGCCCTGGCCCTGGTGATCGGGCTGGGTGCCACGACGTGGGTGACCCAGCGGACCTTGGAACAGGTCGCCGCCGCGGACGCCTCCAGTGCATCCGGTCCGCCCGCGGACCTGGACGGTGAGGTCGTCATCGAGGGCCTCGATGCGCCCGATGAGTCCGCGGCCCAGCCGTCCGCCAAACCAGCCCGCAGGGCGCATCCGGGTCGGCCGCCCGAGACGCGCCCCGATCCGGTCTCACGGCCGACCCCCAGGCCCAAGCAGACCCCCGAGCCCACTGCCAAGCCCAAGCCCACCAAGCGACCCAAGCCCACGCCCAGGCCGACCCCCGACTGGAGCTTGCCCAGCGATGTTCGGCCCGGCCTCGTCGCGGCCGCCGAGGACTACGAGTCGCTCAAGAGGAACGCCTGTCTCCACGATGAGGCCGCCACCTGGCCCAAGGCGTGCGTCTTCGGCGCGGTCACCTCCGGCCAGACCGTGGCCCTCGTCGGCGACTCGCACGCCTCGCACTGGTTCCCCGCCCTTCGGCGCGTGGCCAACGACCGTGGCTGGCGGCTGGAGACCTACGTGAAGGTCTCGTGCCCCTTTACCGACATCCTCGTGCGCAACCTCGAGAAGAAGAAGAGGTACAAGGCCTGTCTCGCCTTCAACGAGGCCGTCGTGGCCAGGCTCAAGGCCAGCAGGCCGGATGTGGTGATCACGGCGCTCAGTCGCTGGCAGCATCCCGTGGACGAGGCCGATGCCAGCCCGATAGCGCAAGGGTTGGGCATCGCGCGCATGCTCGAGCAGGTGCCCGGCAAGAAGGTGGTCATCGCTGACGTGCCCTATCCCGGGCAGGATGTGCCCGAGTGCCTGGCGCGCAACCTCAAGGACGTGCGTCCCTGCGCGGCGCCCGCACGCAACCGCCAGGCTGGCGGCTCACCCGCCCGCGAGCGCCAGGCCGCCACGGCCGCTGGCGGCGTCCTGCTCGACTTCTACGACCTCATCTGCAAGGGCAACGGCCGCTGCCTCCCCATCCGCCAGGACATGATCGTATGGCGGGACCATCACCACCTGACGGCCACCTTCGCGCGCTCGCTCGCGCCGGCGCTGGACCGGGCGCTGCAGAAGGTCGTGCCCAAGCGCATGCGAAGGTAAGGCCGCGCGCGTCGGCGTTCGCGCTCAGGCCAGCTCGCCGGCCGCTGCTACTCGCGCCAGCCAGAACAGGCCCACGAGCGTCTTGGCGTCCTCGATCTCACCGCGGTCGGCCATGGCCACGGCCTCACGCCAGGGCACCCGCACGAGGTCCAGGTACTCATCGGCATCGGGCCCGCGGTAGGCCTCGAGCGGCTCCAGGTCCGTGGCCAGGTAGAGGTGCATCTCCTCCTCGGTGAAGCCGGGAGCGGTCCAGAACCGGCCCAGCTTGCGCCACGCCCCGGCCCGGTGGCCGGTCTCCTCCTCCAGCTCGCGGGGCGCAGCCCGGTCAGGGTCCTCGATGGTGCCGTCGTCGAGCCGGTCGAGCGTGCCGGCGGGCAGCTCGAGGATCGACCCGCTCGACCGGCGTGCGCCACTGGCGCACCATCAGCACCTCGTCCCCCGCGACGGGGATGACGCAGACCGCGCCAGGGTGCTCCACGATCTCACGTGGATGCCGCTTGCCGCCGGCGTCCTCGATGGTGTCCACGCGGAAGGTCATGAAGCGGCCGCGGTGCACGACGCGGCGCTCGACGGTGGTCTCTCGGAGGTGGTCGTCGCTCATCCCGGCAGCATACGGGCTCCGAGCAGGACCCTGCCGGTGCCGGTCGTGGTGGAGCAGGGGACGGCCGGGTGCGGCAGGAGGTGGAGCGGGTCGGTGCGCCGATGCACACCCCGTCCTAGTACCACTTCGCCATGGAGGGTGGGCGCCTTCGCAGCGACCATGCATCTCGTCAGGGATCAGCCCTCGACCGAGACCCGAGCACTCGCAGCACCAAGGGCACCCGCCCGTTCTCATAGGAGACTCAGGCATGAGCCGATACAAGGATCTGGCGCTCCGCCTCGCGGTGGTCGCTGCGTTCGTGCTCGTGCTGGCGGCGCCCGTCCGCTGGTAGGCACCCACGCAATCATCTCCCGGGGCCGGCGAGCACCATCTCGCGCCAGCTCGCCGGCCCCATCCACCTTCTGAGCGCGAGACCCGATGACCCTGCCGCCGGCGCCCTGTGCGCCGGCGTCGTCGATAGCGGAGGCTCCGAATCCGACGTGCTGCTGCTCTACTCCATCGCTGCCGGCCTCCTCATCGGCCGGCTGCTCGGTGGTCGCGTGCGCAACATCGAGCACGTCCGCTTCGTCTGGTGGCAGCTGGCCCTGGCCGGCCTGGCCGTCCAGTTGGCTGCTCTTCGCCGACCCCGTCCAGGAGCGTGTCGGCGCGGAGGGCCCGGTCATCTACGTCGTCTCGACGCTGGCGGTCCTGGTCGCCCTGCTGCGCAACCTGCGCTTGCCGGGCCTGGCCGTCATCGCCGTCGGAGCGGTCGCTCAACCTCGTCGCGATCCTCGCGAACGGCGGCTACATGCCTTCGTCGCCGGAGGTGTGGCTGCGAGCTGACCGGCGTCGCTGCGGTGCCGGTGGCCCACTACTCCAACGTCGCCCTCATCGGCCCTGACACCTGGTTCCCCTTCCTGGGCGACGTCTTCGTCTTCCCCCGACCGCTGCCGATGGCCACGGCCTTCTCGATCGGCGACGCGGTCATCGCGCTCGGTGCCGTCGTCTTCCTCGTGAGCGCGATGCGCGCTCCGGCCTCGTGCAGCGTCCGCGCGCTCGACGGTGCGCCCGCAGCCGGCAGGCTCAGCTGATGGTCGTGCTGGCGCAGGACGCGACCGACGCCCTGACGCGCCTCGCGCATCGACGTCGATGCGGATCGCGGCGCTGCACCTCTACGTCGATCGCGGCGACGGCGTGCTCGAGCTGGTCGCCTCGGTGCGAGATGGCGAGCCACGTCCGCTGCCGCCATCGACAGCGGCCATGGTCCGGAGGCCGGTGCCCGAGGGCGGACGGCTGCGCCGCTGGCTGCCTGGCGGTCGCGAGGCGACGCGGACCGGGCGCCGTGGCCACGCTCTCCCTGCCCGACGAGCGGGCGGCCTGCTGGTCCTCGAGCGCAAGCGCAGCGAGCCCTTCAGCGACGAGGACCTGGCCCTCGCCCGCGTCCAGGCCCGCCAGCTGGTGGGCAACGTCGCGACCCGGCTCGGCCCGCGACCGATCGCCTGGTCGGCGCAGCTGGAGGCGGTCCAGCGGTCGCGGCTCAGCTGACGCGGCTCACCAGCGTCGAGGAGGTCAGCGCGGCCCTCTGTTCGCAGACCCAGCGCGTCGTGGCCTTCGACAACGCCCGCGTCTACGTCCTGCGTCGACGACGGCCGCACGCTCGACCCCGTGGCCTTCCGGCCGCACGCCCGCGAGTACCACGGCGAATCGGCGGCCGGTCTGCGCATGCACCGTGGGTGAGGGCATCACCGGCTGGGTCGCGGCCACCGGACAGCAGCTCATCGTCGACGACGCGGCCAACGATCCTCGCGCCGTGCAGGTGCCGGGCTCGGCCGAGCTGGCCGAGGAATCGATGCTGCTGGCGCCGCTGCGCTCGGAGGGCCGCGTCATCGGCGTGGTCGTGCTCTCGCGCCTGGGCCTGGCCCGCTTCTCCGACGACGAGCTGCGCCTGCTCGGCGTGCTCGCCGACCAGGCGGCCGTGGCCATCGAGAACGCCCGCCTGCTGGCCGAGCGCGATCGGCACGTGGCCGAGCTGGCAGGCGCTGCTCGACATCAGCCGAGGCCGGCGGCGGCGCCACCGACGAGCGGGACCTGGCCAACGTGCTCGCGGCCAAGCTGCGCGATGCCTCCCAGCATGGACGCCTGCCTCATCTCGCGCTGGGACGAGGAGACCGGCCGGCTGGTCCCCATCGGCGCCGACGGCCGGCCGCTCGATCGGCCCCGAGCGCGACCTCGCGTCGCACCGCACGCTGCGCCACGTGCTCATCAACGACGAGCCGGTCGTGGCTCGACCCGAGCGTCGAGGAACTCGAGCCAGCGGAGCTGTCGCGCCTCCATCAGCTTGGGGGCGCCGCCGCGCATGCTGCTGCCGCTCTCCACCGGCGGTCGCGTCGCGGGCGTCGTCGAGTTCGTCTCCGAGACGGCTGGTCGACGCTTCAACGACGGCGAGACCACTGCTGCGGACGATGGCCAACCAGGCCGCATCGGCGCTCGAGAACGCTCGCCTGCGTGCGGCAGCTGCGTGACGCTGCCGAGACCGACCTCGTGACCGGCGTCTACAGCCATCGCCACCTGCAGGATCGGGTGCGCCAGGAGACCGCACGGGCCGCCCGCTCGCATTCACCCCTGAGCGTGCTCATGGTCGACCTCGACGACTTCAAGCGCATCAACGACGAGCACGGCCACCAGGCCGGCGACCGAGTCCTGCGCGCCATCGCCGGTGCCCTGCGCGCAGCGGTCCGCACCAGCGACGTGGTGGCCCGCTACGGAGGCGACGAGTTCGTCGTGCTCATGCCCGACACCGACGAAGACGAGGCCGACAGCGTGGCCCAGCGCGCGCCGAGGCGGCCGTGGCCGAGCTGCGCCACCCCATGGCTGACGGCTCGACGGTCCACGTCACCTGCAGCGTCGGCCTGGCCCTGCATCCGCGCGACGGTCGCAGCGGCAAGGCTCTCTTGCGCGCGGCCGACGCGGCCATGTACAGCCACAAGCGCTCACGCCCGCGCGTCCAGGCGTGGTGGTGCTCACGAGCCGGCAGCAGCGGTCGCAGGGGCACCCGGGTCGACGGCCCCGCTGGCGGGCTCCGTAGCGCAGTCGTAGGCGCCGGGTACGCGCATCCGCAGGCCAGGTCCGGCCTTGTCGGGTACTTTGTAAAGGGTCTTGACAAAGGGCATATCCTTGACTTCGTCCAGTCCGCTGACAAAGTGAGGACCGTGTCCGCAACCACGTCTCGTCAAGGCCACCCACAGCGGCACGCGACGCTCCAACGAACGGCTCGTCCTGCGGACCATCTACGAGGACGGACCGCTCAGCCGAGCCGATGTCGCGCGCGCCACGGGCCTGACCCGCACGACGGTCTCGGACCTCGTCGAGGGGCTGCTCGGCGACGGCCTCGTGGTCGAGGCCGGGACGGGACCTTCGACCGGCGGCAAGGCGCCGATCCTGCTGCGCGTCCCGGCCGACGCCCGCCAGCTCATCGGCGTGGACGTGGACCGCGATCGTCTCAGCGGCTTGCTCGTCGACCTGCGCGGCGAGGTCTGCGTCCGCGAGGCGCGCGATCTCGACGGCCGCGATGGCGCGGCAGTGCTCGACGAGCTGGAGTCGCTGGTGCTGTCGCTGGCGGAGGCAGCCGATCGCCCGCTGGTCGGCGTCGGCGTCGGCACGCCCGGGCTCATCGACACCGCCGACGGCACCGTGCGCTGGGCGGTCGGGCTCGACTGGCGCGACGAGCCGGTCGGGGCTCGATCTGGCGGCGGCTGACCGGCCTGCCCACCGTCGTGGTCAATGACTCACAGGCGGCGGCCATGGCCGAGTGGGCCTTCGGGCACC
Source organism: uncultured Chloroflexia bacterium (assembly GCA_963712735.1). Classification (GTDB taxonomy): domain Bacteria; phylum Chloroflexota; class Limnocylindria; order Limnocylindrales; family CSP1-4; genus JAFMJV01. The sequence goes on from CAVQIZ010000007.1 coordinate 1,038,827, forward strand.
ACGACACCGGCTCGGCCATGGTGGTGGTCAAGGTCGGCGAGGGCATCGGGGCGGGCATCGTCCTGGGTGGGCGGATCTATGCCGGTGACGATTCGGGCGCCGGCGAGATCGGCCACACGCGCGTCACCGACGACGACCATCGCCTGTCGCTGCGGCAGCACGTGGCTGCCTCGAGACGGTCGCCAGCCAGCGCGCCGTGCTCGATGCGTGCCCGGAGGCTGCCGCCGAGCGACGCGACTGGGCGCTCGCAGGCCGGGATGTCACGCACGAGGCCCTGCTCGAGGCCTTCCGAGCCGATGACCCGGTGGCCCGGCAGGTCGTGCTCGAGAGCGCGCGGCCGCTGGGCCGCGTCATCGGCGCCATGATCGGCACGCTCGGGCGCGCGCGACATCGTGCTCGTCGGCCCCATGACCGACTACGGCGCAGCCGTGGCTCGAGCAGGTGCGCGCCGAGGCGCGACGCTCTGCCCTGCCGCTGCTGGTGGAGCGCAGCACCATCCATCTCGGCCGCACCGGCGACGACGTCGTCGAGCTCGGTGCGGCGGCCATGCTGATGACCTCCGAGCTCGGACTGGCGCTCGCCGCGTGACGTGCGCGATGAGCCCTGACCCGGCCGGCCAGCAGGTACTAGCATTCGCGGTCTACGAGGACCGTCGCGCCCTCTCGCGTTGGAGGACGTCAAGGGAGGAGGGCAGCGAAGGCTCGTGATGGCAGGGCGCCGTGGGCGCCCCGGACCGTTCCATGGAACCCTTCTCGTCCGGCAGTCGGGTGGGATCAAGGAGGAGGTGTGATGCACCGCACACAAGAAGACCGCCGTCGCCGGCGCCGCGCTCGCGACGATGGCCCTCACATTCAGCAGCATCGGCGTCGCCGCCCAGGACGCGATGGCGTCGACGGCTATGCCGAGCTCGACCAGGCCATGGCTGCCGACCAGCCGTTCGCCGGCTCGAGGGTCACCATGCAGACCCAGTGGGTCGGCGGCGAGGGCGACAACTTCGAGGCGGCGCATCGCGCCGTTCAGCGATGCCACCGGCATCGACGTCTCGATCGCCGCGGTGCCCGCCGGGCAGCACGAGACGCTCGTGAACGTCTCGCTCAATGGTGGCGCCGCCGCTGACATCATCCAGCTGGCGCAGCCGTCGGCCATCACCAGTACGGCGAAGCCGGCCAGATCGTGGACATCGCGACGATCCTCGATGCTGGAGCAGCTGCAGGCGTCGCACCCCGCGACCGTGCCGCTCTACAGACCGACGAACAGCATCTGGGGCCATCCCCTACAAGGTCGACGTCAAGTCGGTCGTGTGGTACCCCATCAAGGCCTTCGAGGCCGCCGGCTACGCGGTCCCCACGACCTGGGATGAGCTCATCGCCCTGTCCGACCAGATCGTCGCTGACGGCAGCAACCCGTGGTGCATCGGCATCGAGTCGTCCAACGCCACCGGCTGGGTCGCCACCGACTGGATCGAGGACATCATGCTGCGGACGACGGACGTCGATACCTACAACGCGTGGACCGCCCACGAGCTGCCGTTCAACTCACCCGAGGTCAGGAACGCCTTGGACCTCGCCGGCCAGATCTGCTTCACCCCGGACTACGTCTCCGGCGGCGACACGGCCATCCTCGCCACCGCGGTCAGTCGACGCCATGGACCCGATGTTCACCGACGACCTGCCGAGAACCCCGAGCTGCTGGATGCACAAGCAGGCCACCTGGTACGGCCCCGACTTCTTCCCGGACGCCAAGGCCGGCGACGGCACCTCCAAGTTCGTCGATCGGTGAGGACATCGGCCTGTTCTACTTCCCGCCGATCGACCCTGCGTAGGGCACGCCGGCGCTCGGCGCTGGCGACGGCCTCATGGTCACGCCGATCGACCCGAGGTCCGGGCCCTGGCGCAGTACCTGGCGACGCCGGAAGGCATCGAGGCCTGGATCGAGCTGGGCAGCGCGATCTCGGCCAACCAGACCACGCCTGCCGAGTGGTATGCCGGCAACTACAAGCTCGAGGTCGCCTCGGACATCGTGGCCAACGCATCGCCGTTCGGTTTCGATGCCTCCGACCTGATGCCGGCGTCCGGCGCCGGCTTCTGGGCCGGCATCATCGACTGGGTCGGCGCGGACGGTGCCAACACCGAGGCGGTGCTGCAGGCCATCGACGCCAACTGGCAGTCGTAGCCATCGCTCTGCTAGTCACTCACCGGTGAGGCGCGCCGCTCCGAGCGGCGCGCCGTCACCGCATCGTCCAGTCGCGATCGGTTCGGCACTCAGGGAGGATGGAGCGCATGACGTACGCGGACGTCGGAGATCGACGAGCGAACCGGCTGGCGAGGGTTCCTCATGCCGGTCGGTGCCATCGTCGGGTCTGGCGGGCCTGCTCATCGGCCTGTGGTTCCTGGTCGACGACCAGGCATCGGCCAACGTCGCGGCCTGGCTCTACGAGCTCATCGGCGACACCGCTGAGGCCGAGGCCCTGCGCGCCGGCAGTGGCAACCGGAACGTCGCCAAGATCATCCTCGCGGCCGTGGCCATGCTCGTCGGCGTCGGCGGCATCTGGCTCTTCTACGCCGGGCTCAACATGGTCGTCATGCGCCTGTCCGCGCGCTGGCGCGGCCGCCTGCTGCCGTGGGTCTTCGTGGGCCCGCACTGCTGCTGCTTGACGGTCTACCTCGTCTGGCCGGTCGTCGCCACCATCATCAAGTCCTTCACCGATGGCGCTGGCCTCGGCAACTGGGAATGGGCTCTCACCAACCCGGCCAACCACCAGATGTACATCAACAACATCCTCTGGCTGGTGGTCGGTGTCGCCGGCTCGGTCGGCCTGGGCCTGCTGATCGCCGGTCTCGTGGACCGCGTCAAGCTACGAGTCCGTCGCCAAGACGTTCATCTTCCTGCCGCTGGCCATCTCGCTCGTCGGCGCCTCGGTCATCTGGCGCTTCGTCTACGCCTGGCGACCGCCCGGGCAACCGCAGTCGGCTTGCTCAACGCCATCTGGAGGGCCTCGGCCAGGAGCCGGTGCCGTGGATCCAGACCGCTGACTGCCACATCAACACCTTCCTGCTCATCGTCATCCTCATCTGGCTCCAGACCGGCTTCGCGATGGTCGTGCTGTCGGCGGCCATCAAGGGCGTGCCCACCGAGATCACCGAGGCCGCCAGCCTCGACGGCGCCACCGAGCGACAGAAGTTCTTCCGCATCATCGTGCCCATGATCAGGGGCTCGCTGGTGATGGTCACCATCACCACGGCCATCGTCGTGCTCAAGGTCTTCGACATCGTCTACGTGATGACCGGCGGTCGGTTCAACACCGACGTGGTCGCCAACCAGATGTTCGTGCAGACGTTCCAGTTCTTCGACGCGGGCCGGGCCGCCGTGCTGGCGGTCATCCTGTTCCTGGCGGTGCTGCCGATGGCGCTCCTCAACGTCCGCAACATCCGCAAGCAGGGGATGCGCAGCATGACCGCGCTCGGCGACCGCCGAGGGCGGCATGAAGCCTCAACGCAAGCGTCTTCGTCCGTCGCGCGCCGCTGCGCATCGCCGTCATCGCGATCGCGCTCATCTGGTCCACTGCCCACGCTGGGCCTCCTCGTCAGCTCGTTCCGGGACGCGCGGGACATCACCCAGACCGGCTGGTGGACGGCGCTGCTCGCGCCGTTCGCAGGACGCACTGGACGCTCACCAACTATGAGGCCGTCCTCGGCGGCGAGAACATGGCCAACGCCTTCATCAACAGCCTCATCGTGACCATCCCGGCCACCGTCATCCCCATCACCGTCGCGGCGTTCGCGGCCTACGCGTTCGCCTGGATGCGCTTCCCGTTCCGGGGCACGCTGTTCATGCTCGTGGTGGCGCTGCTCGTCGTGCCCCTCCAGATGTCGCTCATCCCGGTGCAGCGAGATCTATCAGCGACCTGGGCATCAACCAGACCTTCCTGGGCGTCTGGCTGGCGCACACGGCGTTCGGACTGCCGCTGGCGATCTTCCTGCTCTACAACTTCATCAGCCAGCTGCCGGGCGACCTCTTCGAGACGGCCAGCATCGACGGCGCGACGCACTTCCAGATGTTCACCAAGGTCGTGCTGCCACTGTCGGTGCCGGCGCTGGCGGCGTTCGCGATCTTCCAGTTCCTGTGGGTCTGGAACGACCTGCTGGTGGCCCTGGTGTTCCTCGGGGCCGACGCGATGAACGTCGGTCATGACGCTCGAGCTGCAGTCGGCTCGTCGGTGGTCGCGGCGCAGCAGTGGCACCTGCTGACCGCGGGTGCGTTCGTGACGATGATCCTGCCGGTGCTCGTGTTCCTGGCGCTGCAGCGCTACTTCGTGCGCGGCATCCTCTCGGGCTCCGTCAAGGGTTGAGCGGTGATGGTGGAGCGGTGCACGCGGTGAGCTGGCCTTCGGTCCTGAACGTGCGCCGGCACCGCGCCGGCGCGCGACCGCCCTGCGCCGCTGCTGCCCGACGAGGCGGTGCTGGGCCAGCTGCTGCCCGCCTTCGAGGGTACCGACGCCGCCCGGCTGGCTGCTGCGACGGATCGCCGCCGGCCAGGCCCACGGCGTCACCGTCTTCCTGCGCGCCAACGCGGCTGCCGCTGACGGCCTGTCGTCCCTGACCGAGGCGCTGCACTGCGGCGGCACCGGGCCACCTGCCCCTGCTCATCGGAGCCGACCAGGAGGGCGGCCAGCTGGTGGGCCTGGGCCATGACACCACGCGCTTCCCGGGCGCCATGGCCCTCGGAGCGGCCGACGATGCGGCCCTGACCGAAGCCATCGGCCGGGCCACGGCGCGCGAGCTGCGCGCACTCGGCATCACCGTCGACTACGCGCCGGTCTGCGACCTGGCGGTGGAGCCGGGCAACGTCAGCCTGGGCACACGCGCCTTCGGTTCGGAGCCGGCCATGTCGGCCGACATGCCGCGGCCCTGACGCGTGGCCTGCCAGGCGGCGGCGTCGTCGCTACGCCCAAGCACTTCCCCGGCTTCGGGGCGGTCGAGGCGGACCCGCACTTCGCGCTGGCGTCGATCGACCTCGACCTGGAGGCGCTGGAGGCGCGTGAGCTGGTGCCCTTCCGGGCCGCCTTCGAGGCCGGCGCGGGCATGGTCATGTCCGGCCACGTGGCGCTGCCGGCCGTGACCGGTGACCGTGCCTTGCCCGCCACCGTCTCGCGCGCGGTGATGCACGAGCTGCTGCGCGACCGCCTCGGCTTCAACGGCGTCTCCATCACCGATGCCATGGACATGAAGGCGGTGGCGCAGGGCGTGGGCGAGGTGGTCGACAGCATCGTGGCCCTGCGCGCCGGCGTCGACCTGCTGCTGATGACGCCCGACCGCGCGGCCCAGCGGCGTCTCGAGGCAGGGCTGCGACAGGCGGCCGTGCGCGGCCTCGTGCCCAGCAGCCGCGTCCGCGCCTCCCATCGACGCCTGATGCGCCTGCGGCGCTGGCTCCAGCACTTCGCCTGGCCCGCCCGCGCGTCGTCCGGAGCCAGGCGCACCGCGACTGGCCCGCCGCTCCGCGAGCGGCCCTCACCCTGGTGCGCGACGACGCCGGCCTGTTGCCGTTGCGGCCGAGCGCGGACCAGCAGGTGCTCGTGATCACGCCGCAGCCGCGCGAGCTGACGCCGGCCGACTCGTCGGCCGACGAGCCCCTGGACCTGGCCGAGGCCCTACGCCGCCATCATCCGGCGTCACCGACCTGCGCGTGCCAGCGGAACCCAGCCACGAAGATATCCGCGCCGCGCGCGAGGCCGCCGCGGCGGATCGCCTTCGTGGTCGTGGCCACGCTCGCCACCAACGTGCAGCCGAGCCAGGCGCGCCTCGTGGAGGCCCTGCTCGAGACCGGCACGCCGACCGTGACCGTCGCCATGCGCACGCCCTACGACCTCGCCGACTACCCGCGTCGGCGACCCACCTGTGCACGTACTCGATCGTGCCCGCCAGCGTCGGCGCGGTCGCGGATGTGCTCTTCGGCCGGTCGCGCGTCGGCGGCCGGCTGCCCGTGGACATCCCCGGTCTCTATCCCCGCGGACACGGTTTGGAGGTCTCCCAGTGGCCCTGATCGACGAGATCCGCGAGCAGCCTGAGGTCGCGGCTCGGCTGCTGAGCGAGGCTGGTCCCGAGATCGCGGCGATGTGCGAGGCGATCCGCGCGGCCGATCCCGGCCCACGTCGTCATCGCGGCCCGCGGCACGTCGGACCACGCCGCCATCTATGCCCAGTACGCACTGGGCGTCATGGCCGGGATGAGCGTCGGGCTTGGCCACGCCCGAGCGTGCACTCGCTGTACGGCGCCTCGCCGGACTACGGCCGCGCCCTGGTCATCGGCATCAGCCAGTCGGGAGCCTCACCGGACGTCGTCGGCGTCATCCGCTCGGCTCGCGCGCAGGGTGCGCTGACGCTGGCCATCACCAACACGCCCGGCTCGGACATGGCCGAGGCGGCCGAGCATCACATCGCCCTGCGGGCCGGACCCGAGCGTGCGGTCGCTGCGACCAAGACCTACACCTCCACGCTGCTCGTGCTGGCCATGCTGAGCGCCGGCCTGGCTCGAGGCTCGATGCCGCGGCGGACCTGGCGCTGCTGCCCGAGGCCCTCGCCGCTGTGCTCGACCAGGACGACGAGGCGGCACGGATCGCCGCCGACATGGCGTCGCTGAACCGCTGCGTCATCCTGGGTCGCGGCTACCACTACGCGACCGCACGCGAGTGGTCGCTGAAGCTCAAGGAGCTGAGCTACACGCTGGCCGATCCGTACTCGCTCGGCCGACTTCATCCATGGTCCGTTGGCGCTGATCGAGGCCGGCTTCCCGACCTTCTGCGTGGCGCCGCGCGGCGCCACCGAGCGCAGACATGGCGGAGGTCATCGAGCGACTGGGCGGCGAGCTCGCAGGCGCGCCTGCTGATCGTCTCCGACGATGACGGCCCTGCGCGCGCGAGGCGACGTGGTCGCTGCCGCTGCCGACTGACGTGCCGGAGTGGCTGATGCCGATCGTCTCGATCGTGCCCGGCCAGCTGCACGCCGGCACGTGACCATCGCCAAGGGAGGCGACCCCGAGCAGCCACGCTCGATCCGCAAGGTCACGCTCACCAACTAGGGAGCGCCGGCGCAGGACGTCCGGCCGCCGGCCGGGCAGGACCCTGCCATGGCGGGCGCAGTGCCACCGTGGTCGCCTCCTCATGGCTGCGCCGAGAGTGGAAGAACGCTATCGTGTCGATGCACATCACGACTGCCGGGGGAAAGATCGACACATGACCGCGACCGCGACCAACGTGAGCGACCAGCCGACGAGCGCCCGACTGCCCGAGGACCGCGCCCACAGCCTGTTCCGCTGGAACGCGGTCCTGGCCGCGTCTCCACGCGATCCAGGGCGTGATCATCCTGGCGCTCTCGTTCGCCAGGGACCCGATCGTCACCGCGCCGGTGGTCACCAGCTACCTCACCTTCGACACCGCCACGCAGACCCTCGTCCCGGCTCAGAGCGACGCTGTTCGAGCTGCCCATCGGGCCGGCCGTGGCGACGTTCTTCTTCATGAGCGCCATCGCCCACGCCCTGCTCGCGTGGCCGCTGCGCGGCTGGTACGAGCGGCGCCTCGCGGCTCAGGCATCCAGCCCATGCGCTGGATCGAGTACGCGCTGAGCTCGAGCGTGATGATCGTCATCATCGCGGCGCTGTCGGGCATCCAGGAGATCGGCACGCTCGTCGCCATCTTCGGCGTCAACGCGGCGATGAACCTCTTCGGCTGGTCGATGGAGTCGGCCAACCAGGGCCGCGCAGAAGACCCAGTGGAACCACTACATCTTCGGTGTCATCGCCGGCATCGTGCCCTGGATCGTCATCGGCATCGCGCTTGTGGTCGGCGTCGACCGAGCCGGGCGCCGCGCCCATCCCCGGGCTTCGTCATCGCCATCTTCGTCTCGCTCTTCATCGCCTTCAACGTCTTCGCCATCACGATGATCCTGCAGTACGGCAAGGTCGGACGCTGGCGGACTACCTCGTCGGCGAGAAGACGTACATGTTCATGAGCCTCTTCGCCAAGACGATCCTGGCCTGGCAGGTGTTCGCCGGAACGCTCGCCCCGTAGCGCGCTCCGCGAGGCGTCAGAGCCCGGCTGACACGTACCACAGGTCGACGCCGGATCGCCGGGCTGTCGCGTAGCGGTCGATCTCGGCCAGCTCCTCGTCGCTGAAGGGCGCACCGTCGAGCGCGCCCACGCTGTCCTCGAGCTGGGCTGGTGGAGCTGGCTCCGATGAGCGCGGTAGCTGACGCGCGGATCGCGCAGCACCCACAGGATGGCCATCTGCGCGAGGGACTGGCCGCGGCGCCGGGCGATCTCGTTGAGCGCGCGGACGCGGGCGAGGTTCTCCTCGCTGAGCTGGTCGCTCGAGAGGGACTTGCCCTGCGTGGCCCGCGACTGCCCTCGGGGACGCCGTCGAGGTACTTGTCGGTCAGCAGCCCCTGGGCCAGCGGCGAGAAGGGGATGCAGCCCGCGCCGTCGTCATCGAGCACGTCGAGCAGCTCGGCCTCGATCCAGCGGTTGAACATCGAGTAGTTGGGCTGGTGGATGAGCAGCGGCGTGCCCAGCTCGCGCAGGATGCGCGCGGCCTCCGCCGTGCGGGCCGGCGAGTAGGAGCTGATGCCCGACGTAGCGGGCCTTGCCCTGGTGCACGGCCGTGGCCAGCGCGCCCATCGTCTCCTCGAGCGGGCGTGTCGAGGTCGATGCGGTGCGAGTAGAAGATGTCGACGTGGTCGAGGCCCATGCGCGTCGAGGCTGTGCCTCGAGGCTGGCCGAGGACGTGCTTGCGCGAGCCGCTCCAGCCGTACGGGCCGGACCACATGTGCCAGCCGGCCTTGGTGGTGATGACCAGCTCGTCGCGGTAGGGCGCGAGGTCCTTGGCGAAGATGCGCCCGAAGTTCTCCTCGGCGGAGCCGAAGGGCGGGCCGTAGTTGTTGGCCAGGTCGAACTGGGTGATGCCCAGGTCGAAGGCGCGGCGGATGATGGCGCGCTGGCGCGCGAAGGGCGTGTCGTCGCCGAAGTTGTGCCACAGGCCCAGCGAGATGGCCGGCAGCTGCAGGCCGCTGTTGCCGACGTAGCGGAACCGGGCTGCCGTCGTAGCGGTCCTCCGCCGCCCAGTAGTGCGGCTGCAGGTCCTCGGCCGGCATCTCCGGCTTCTCGCGAGCGTCGCGCTCGGCGTCGGTGTGGGATGTGCGGTCGATCATCGGTTCCTCCTCCGTGGCCCGGGTCGGGCGTCGTCTTCGTGCCTCGATGGTACGGGAGACGGCGCTCATCGGTTTCGCTTCGGTGACGATTGCCCGGCGCGGCGCCCAGCGGCGTCCGAGGGTACGGCTCGGACCGACCCGGCTCGGCTATCATCCGTCGGTGCCCAGGACCATCCAGGTCGACGAGCTCCCTGATATCGCGCGCGGCTGCTCCGTGCTCGGTGCCGGCGGCGGCGGAGAGGCCTACACCGCCACGCTGATGGCCACCCAGGCCATCGCTGACCATGGCCCCGTCGAGCTGGTCGACTACGACGAGCTGCCGCAGGACGGCATGGTCATGTCCTGCGGCTTCCTCGGTGCGCCCACGGTCACCATCGAGAAGCTCTCGCTCGGGCGACGAGGGGCAGTACCTGCGCGAGGAGGTCGAGCGCCTCTGGGGCGCGCCGGTGGCCGCACTGATGTGCGCCGAGATCGGCGGCTCCAACGGCATGGTCGCCGCTGACGTGGGCGGCCAGGACTGGGCCTGCCCGTGCTCGATGCCGACGGCATGGGCCGTGCCTTCCCCGAGGTCCAGATGGTGACCATGGAGCTGGCCGGCATCCCGGCGGCAGCCGGCCGTCGTCGTCGACGAGCGCGGCCATCGGGCCGTGTTCCACGAGGTCTACGGCGAGTGGGCGGAGCGCCTCGAGCGCGCCATCGCCATCGCCTGCGGTGGCATCGCCGCCAGCGCCGAGTACACCATGACCGTGGCCGAGGCGCGCAGCGCCACCGTGCCCGGCACGGTCAGCCTGGCCGCCGAGATCGGCCGCGCCATCAGCGGCGCGGCCGACCGATCCGGTCGCCGTCGGTCATCGCGGCCACCGGCGCGGCACGCCTGCTCGAGGGCAAGGTCGTCGACGTGGAGCGCCGCTTCGAGGGCGGCTTCGTGCGCGGCACGGCCACCATCGAGGGCATGCGCGCGCGACGCCGGCAAGACCATGGAGATCGAGATCCAGAACGAGTACCTCGTGGCCCGGGTCGACGGCGAGCTGCGGGCCATCGCGCCGGACATCATCTCGCTGCTCGACGAGCAGACCGGCGAGGCCATCCACACCGAGCGCCTGCAAGTACGGCCAGCGCCTGGTGGCCATCGCCATCCCCTGTCCGCCCGGTCTGGCGCACGCGAGATCGGCCTGCGGACGGCCGGGCCCGGCGGCCTTCGGCTTCGATGTGCCGTACGTGCCGGTCGAGGAGCTCAACCCGGGCACCGGCGCGTGGCCGGGCAGGGACGCGGGGGCCGGCGCGTGAGCAGCCGACGCGAGGTCGGCCGCGCACGGGCCGCTCGACCTGCGCCTCGGCATCGATGTCGGCGGGCACCAACACCGACGCGGTCGTGCTCGACCGTCACGACACGCTGCTGGCCAAGACCAAGACGCCGACCTCGGCTGACGTGAGCTCCGGCATCGAGGCCGCCGTGGACGCCGTGCTGGCGAGCGGCGAGGTCGACCGGACGCGCATCAGCCACGTGATGCTGGGCACGACCCACGCCACCAACGCCGTGCTCGAGCGCAAGCAAGCTGCACGGGTGGCGATCCTGCGCATCGGCGCCCCGGCCACGCTGTCGGTGCGGCCGCTGCTGACCTGGCCGGAGGACCTCAAGGCGGCCGTCTCCGGCGGCGAGGCCATGGTCCGTGGCGGCATCGAGCTCGATGGTCGCGACATCGTGCCCTTCGACGGCGGAGCGCCGTGCGCGACTTCCTCGAGCCGCTTGCGTGGCACGGTCGACGCGGTCGCCATCACCAGCGTCTTCGCCCCGGTCTCGCCGCGCCACGAGCTGGCCGCGGCCGACATCGCGCGCGAGGTCATGGGCCGCGAGGTCCACCTCTCGCTGAGCCATGAGCTGGGCGTCGCTGGGCATCCTCGAGCGCGAGAACTCGACCGTCCTCAACGGCGCGCTGCTGGGCGTGGCTCGTGACGTGGCGGGCACGCTGGCCGCGGCGCTCGAGCGTCGCGGCATCGACGCGCTGCTCTACTTCGCCCAGAACGACGGCACGCTCATGGCGCTCGAGCACGCGGTCCGCTTCCCGGTCCTGACCATCGGCTCCGGTCCGGCCAACTCGCTGCGTGGCGCGGCCTACCTGACCGGACGCGACGACGGCATCGTGGTCGACGTCGGCGGTACCTCCACCGACATCGGCGTGCTCGTCGGCGGCTTCCCGCGCGAGTCCAGCCAGGCCGTCGAGATCGGCGGCGTGCGCACCAACTTCCGCATGCCGGACATCGTCTCCATCGCCGTCGGCGGCGGCACCATCGTGCGCGACGGCGCCATCGGCCCCGATTCGGTGGCCTGGCGCATCGGCACCGAGGCGCTGGCCTTCGGCGGCACGCACGCCGACGCTCACCGACGCGGCGCTGCTGGCGGGCCGGACCAGCGGCATCGGCAGCGATCACGCCGGGCGCCGAGCACGCGCGATCTGCTGCGCGCAGGCCTGGCCCTCGCCGACCGCGCCGTGGCCGACGCCATCGACCGCGTCAAGACCTCGCGCAGCGACGCGCCCATCATCGCGGTCGGCGGCGGCAGCATCATCCTCGCCGACCCCATCCCCGGCGCGAGCGAGATCCTGCGGCCGCCCAACCACGACGTGGCCAACGCCATCGGCGCGGCCATCGCCAAGGTCAGCGGCAGCGCCGAGGAGGTCGTGACCTTCGCGGCGCGCGGCCACGCCGAGGCCGTGCAGGCCATCGCGGCGCGTGCCGGTGCCGCCGCGGTGGCCGCCGGCGCCGACCCCGAGCGCGTCGAGGTCGTCGACGTCGAGGAGACACCGCTGACGTACATGATGGAGCCCGCGGCCCGCATCCGGGTCAAGGCGGCTGGACCACTGATCATGGGGTAGGCCCGGACGACACGCCGGGACCCCCAACGAAGGAGGAGCAAGGACATGAGGACCGACCGAAGCCGCCGAGCGTGGCTCAGCGCCGCGTTCGCCGGCGCAGCGCTGCTCCTGACGATGCCGATGGCGGCGATGGCGCAGGACGACGTCGATACGTTCACCTACGCCCCCCACCTCGCGGTCGTGACCGACCTCGATCCGGCGACCTCGTACTCCAACGAGGTCACGGCCATGCACAACATGTACGAGTCGCTGACGCACTACGACTCGGCCAGCGGCGAGGTGCATGCCCTCGCTCGCGACCGAGTGGTCGGCCAGCGAGGACGGCCTGACCTGGACGTTCACGCTGCGTGACGACGTGACCTTCCACACCGGCGCGCCGATGGACGCCGAGGCGGCCGAAGGCCGCGCTCGAGCGCACGCGCGACCTGGGCCTCGGCGCCGGCTACATCTGGGGCGGCGTCGAGTCCTTCGAGGCGCCCGATGCCACCACGCTGGTGATGAACCTCGCCTGGCCCGCACCCATGGACCTCATCGCGGCCGCCAACTACGCGGCCTACATCTACGACGTCGACGCCGCCGGCGAAGGCGCCTCCGAGGAGGAGCTGGCGGCCTTCTTCGCCGAGGGTGGCGACGCCGGCACCGGCCCCTACACCATCTCGAGCTGGGAGCCGGGCTCAGAGTTCGAGCTGACGCTCGATGCCTTCCCCGAGTACTGGGGCGGCTGGGATGGCGAGCACTACGAGGAGGTCGTCTTCCGCGTCGTGCCCGAGGTGACCACCGCGCATGCAGCTGGTCAAGGCCGGCGAGGTCTCGATGGTCGAGCGCCTGACGCCCGCAGCTCATCGACAGCCTGCGCAGCGACGAGAACGTCCAGATCGTCGAGACGCCGTCGCTGCAGAACCTGGTGATGCTGCTCAACACCGCGTCCGGGCCGCTGGCCGACCCGGCGGTGCGCGCGCGCGGTCGCCAAGGCCGTCGACACCGACGGCATCGGCGACGGCGCTCGACCGGCGCGGTCGTGCCCACCAAGGGCGTCATCCCGCCGGGCCTCCTGGGCCACTCCGACGAGCTGACCGGCACCGGCCTGGACCTCGAGGGCGCGGCCGCGCTGCTGGCGGAGGCCGGCTACGGGCCCGACGGCGAGCCGCTGAACCTGACCATGACCATCGCCGTCGGGCGACACCGACCAGACGCTGGTCGGCGCCAGCCTGAAGTCCAACCTGGCCGAGCTCGGCATCGATCTCGAGGTCGTGGCCACCGAGTGGCAGGCCGCAGTGGGACCGCGCCATCAGTGAGAACGTCGAGGAGCGCCAGGACATCTTCGTCGATGTACTGGTGGCCGGACTACCCCGATCCCTTCAGCTGGTTCATCTCCATGTTCTACACGGAGGAGGAGCCGACCTTCAACCTGGCCTACTACTCCGACCCCGACATGGACGCGGCCATCGACGAGATCCAGTCGCTGACCGTGACCGACCGCGACGGCCGCCGAGGCCAAGTACATCGAGATGCAGCAGCAGCTCATCGACGATGCGGTCGTGGTCGTGCCCTACGTCCAGAACTACCAGCGTGTGCTCGATGCCAGCGTCGGCGGCTACGTCGACGACCCGGCCTACGCGCAGGTCCCCTTCGTCTACGACATGACGCCCGCTGGGCTGACTGACGACGGACTGACCGCGGGCGCGGGCGCTGAGCCCGCGCCCACGGTCGACCACGGACCGAGCCCGATGACGATGCGACAGCTCCTGCTGCGGCGACTGCCGCAGACGCTGCTGGTCGCGGTCGGCGTCGGGCTCGTGGCCTTCTTCATCACCCGGCTGCTGCCGGGTGATCCTGCCTCGACCTGGGCCGGCCCGCGCGCGTCGCGCGAGGAGCTGGCCCTCGTGCGCGAACAGCTCGGCCTCGACCTGCCCCTGCCGGAGCAGGTCGTGCGCTACCTGATCGGGTCTGGCCTCGGGCGACTGGGGCACCTCCATCCACACCCGCCAGCCGGTCATCGAGGACGTCCTGGGCCGGCTGGTGGCCTCGCTCGAGCTGGTCGGCATCGCCATGCTCATCGCCGTCGTCGCGGGCCTCTTGCTGGGCATGGTCGGCGCTCGCTGGAAGGGCCGCTGGCCCGACTGGATCAGCAGCGCCCTGACCGCGGTCCTCGTCTCGGCGCCCATCTTCTGGCTGGGCCTGCTCCTGCAGCTGACCGTGGCCACCGAGTTCGACCTGCTGCCGGTCGCCGGTCGCTACGACCGTGAGTTCCGCGATGTCGTCGCCGAGAACTCGGTCACCGGGCATCGTCATGCTCGACGCGGTGCTCGCGCTCAACGGTCCGCTGCTTCGTCGGTCCGCGGCCGCACGTGCTGCTGCCGGCCATGGTCGTGGCGGCCTATCCCACCGGTCTCATCGCCCGGCTCTCGCGGGCCAGCCTCATCGAGACCCTGGGCGAGGAGCACGTGCGCATGGCCCGGGCCATCGGCTTCCCGGAGCGCACCATCATGCTGGCGCTTCGCGCTGCGACCGTCGCTCGGCCCGGTGCTGGCGGCACTGGCGCTCGTGTTCGGCTACGCCCTGGCCAACACCTTCCTCGTCGAGAACCTCTTCGACTGGCCGGGCCTGGGCTCGTACGTGGCCGACTCCATCACCACCCTCGACGCGCCCTCCATCGCCGGGGCTACGGTCGTGGTGGCGCTGGCCTACCTGCTGGCCAACCTCGTCGTGGACCTCGTCCGGCCCGATCGTCGACCCGAGGCTGCGGATGACCGCCGCTCGACGACGCGCGCCACCGGACCGCGCCCCAGCCGCGCTGCGCGTGCGCGGCGGCAGGCGCAGCCGTCTACGTTCGCCAGGCATCCCGGGCTCGTCGTCAGCCTGGGCCATCATCGCGCTGCTCGTGGGCGCCGCCCTGCTGGCGCCGTGGATCGCGCCGCACCCCGAGGACGCCGGCACGGCGACGGACCTGCTCAACACGCTGCAGCCGCCCGGCGGGGAGCATCCGCTGGGCACCGACCTCGTCGGTCGTGACGTCTTCAGTCCGCGTGCTCTTCGGAGCCTGGTACTCGGTCGGCACGTCGCGTGCTGGTCATCGCCGGCGGCGCTGCTCATCGGCGTGCCCATCGGGCTCTTCAGCGGGGCCATCGGCGGCTGGGTCGATGACATCCTGATGCGCGCTCGTCGACATCTTCCTGGCCTTCCCGTCGCTGCTGCTGGCGCTGGCCATCGGCGCGGCGCTGGGCCCCTCGCTCGAGCACGCGGCCATCGCCATCGTCGTCGCCTGGTGGCCGTGGTACGCGCGGCTGATGCGCGGTGAGGCGGCGGCCATCCGTGGTCGGGCCTTCATCGAGTCAGGTCGACTGCTGGGCATCGGGCAGGTGCGGATCGCGATGCGCCACATCCTGCCCAACGCGGCCGGCCCGGTCATCGTGCAGGCCTCGCTCGACCTCGGTGGCGTCATCCTCACGCTGGCCGGCCTGAGCTTCCTCGGGCTCGGGCGCGCGAGATCCGGTCCCCGAGTGGGGCCTGATGGTGGAGCAGGGCCGCTCGCTGTTCCAGACGCATCCGTGGGTGGCCATCGCGCCCGGCGCGGCCATCATGCTCGCGGCGCTGGCCTTCACGCTGCTGGGCGAAGGGCCTGCGCGAGCGGCTCGACCCGAAGGGGGCCACGCGCCGATGACCGACCGCGACGACCCGCTGCTGCGCATCCGCGACCTGCGGGTCGAGATCGGGGGCAAGCGCCTGCTCGACGTCGACGAGCTCGACGTGGGCCGCGCCGAGATCGTGGGGCTGGTGGGGGAGAGCGGCGCCGGCAAGAGCCTGATGCAGGCGGCCATCCTGGGACTGCTGCCCGGGCAGGCCACGGTCTCCGGCAGCATCGTCTTCGACGGCGTCGAGCTGCTCGGCGCGAGCCGATCGGTCGATGCACGACATCCGGGGCCGACGCATCGCGGTCGTGCTCCAGGCGGCGCGGGCGGCGCTCACGCCGACGCTCCGGGCCGAGACCTGGCTCGACCGGGCGCTGGCCCTGCACGACGTGCCCAAGGCCGAGCGCGCGACTCGGCTCGGCCACGCGCTCGAGGCCGTCCGCCTGGATCCCGGCCCTGCTGCAACGCTATCCCCACCAGCTCTCCGGTGGCGAGGCCCAGCGAGTGTCGATCGCCCTGGCGGTGGCCCTCCGGGCCGAGCTCATCCTGGCCGACGAGGCCACCAGCGCCCTCGACGTGACCGTGCAGGCGGAGGTAGCCGAGCTCTTCCGGCAGCTGCGAGACGAGCGAGGGCACGTCGTTCCTGCTGGTCTCGCACGACCTCGCGCTGGTGGCCGGCCTGGCCGACCGTATCAACATCATCGAGCCCGGTCGCATCGTGGAGCGCGGCGGGCCGGAGATCCTCGAGCACCCCACGCGACCCGGTGACGCAGGCGCTCGTCGCGGCCAGGCCGGTGCTGCCGGCGCCTTCGGAGCCGCGACCTGCCACGAGCGCGGGGCAGCCACGAGTCGTGCTGGCCGGGCCGACCGACCTCGAGGTGCGCTACCCCGGCAGCGACCGGCGTCTGCCGCCGGCCTTCGCCATCGATCGCCTGGAGCTCGTGCCCGGGCGCTCGCTGGCGCTGGTGGGTGAGAGCGGCTCGGGCAAGACGACGGCCATGCGCGCGCTGCTCGGCCTGCTCGAGCCGAGCGCGGGAGCAGTCAGCTGGAACGGGGCCGTCGGTCACCGCCATGGGTGCGCGCTGACGCTGCGCGACTTCCGCACCGTCGGTGCAGCCGATCATGCAGGACGTCGATGGCGCGCTCGACCCGCGGCAGACGCATCGGCTCGGCCGTGGCCGAGGGCTGGCGTGCCGGCGGCAGGAAGGACCAGCGGCCGGGCGAGGACCAGGACGCGGTGGTGCTGCGCCTGCTCGACGAGGTCGGGCCTGCCGGCGAGCGCCGCCAGGCGCCATCCGCACGAGGTCTCCGGTGGGCAGCGTCAGCGCGCGGTCATCGCCCGGGCCCTGGCGGTCGGCCCACGCATGCTGCTGCTCGACGAGCCCACCAGCGGCCTCGATGCCACGGTCGCGGTGCGCATCCTCGAGCTCATCGAGCGGCTCCGTGCGGAGCGAGGTCTGGGCATCCTGCTCATCAGCCACGACCTGGGCGTGGTCGCGCGTCTTTGCGCGGAGACGGTCGTGCTCTACCGCGGCGAGGTCGTCGAGCGCGGCGCGACCGAGCGCCTCTGCTGACCGACCGCGCCACCCCTACACGGCGGCCTTGCGGCGGTCCGTGCCGGAGCTCGGCGTGCCCTTCCGCGTGCCCCTGCAGCCGAGCTCGGCGGCGGCCGCGATCGACCCGGCAGTCGGGGTGTCGGTACGGGCCGCGCTGCGCGTTCGCCCGGGCGCGGACGTGCGGCAGCCGACAGGCGTTGGTGTCGCTCGATGCAGACAGCAGCGTACGCTGCGGACGTGCCCACGAGCTCGGGGTGCTTGACCCACTGGCCGATCAGGTGCCGACCGGCGATCGCTAGCGGCCGCCGGCTGTTGCCGCCTGACGGCAACCGCTAGGCCTATCGGCTGCACGTTCGCGCCATTGTCCTTGCTGGTCCAGGGATGGAACATCGGTGAAGCCATTCGAGAGACCGAGATGACCATCCGAGCCGGCGCTCCGCGCCACGACCACGAGGCGACAGACATGACCAAGACGTTCGAGCGGTTCCTGCATGCGTTCACCGATGAGGAGCTCGTCGCTTTCGCGCGGGAGCGCAGCGGGGTCCAGCCGCCGTACTGGAAGACCATGCGGCTCGCGTTGCGCATCGAGGCCGAGCGCCGAGGGCTCGCGCTTGATGGGGAGCTGGGCGAGGCCGCCCTGGTCCCTGCTTCCGGGCGCCGCGCTCATGCCGGGACTGCCTAGGTGCAACCCCCGGGGGTTCGTGAGACATCGCCTCGCGCGGCCATCGGTTCGGTCAGCCAGTCCTGGAGATGCTCGAGTACATAGGCCGCTGCGGCGCAGGGTGCGCGGCGCAGGGTGCGCGGCGCAGGGTGCGCGGCGAGGCGGTTCGCGGCGTGGTGGTTCGCCGGGGTAGCTCGCGGCGCAGGGTGTGCGGCATGGTGGCTCGCGGCGAGGCGGTTCGCGGCGTGGTGGTTCGCCGGGGTAGGGCGCTCGCGGCGCAGGGTGCGCGGCGTGGTGGTGCGCCGGCTATGCCGCCAGGGACTGTACCGACCAGGCAGGCCGTCCGATCCCCTCGATCAGCGGCTCATCCCACCCCTGGCATGCCCGTGGTGCATGGCCCCTGACGGCGCATCGGTCGATCGATGCACGGGGGGCATGGATCGCGGTGCGCCCGGCCCGTTCATGCGCGGGGGGCATGGACCCGCGAGGCGCGTGGCCCGTTCATGCGCGGGGGCATGGATCGCGACGAGCC
>CAVQIZ010000008.1:0-23576 GCA_963712735.1 uncultured Chloroflexia bacterium
CGCCGTCATCGCAACATACGACAACTGCAGCCCGTTGCGATTATCCCCCGTCGTCGATCGGTCGCCGGCGGCCTGGAACACGGAAACCGCCCCGGCCGGAGCCAGGGCGGTTAGGATGGTCGCGCCGGGCGTCAGCCGTCGCTGCCCATGTCGTCGCCGCTCATGTCGTCGCCGCTCATGTCGTCGCCGCTCATGTCTTCCATGCCGTCCATGGCGGTGGCGCCGGAGGCGGTGATGGCGACACGGACCTCGGTGGAGCCGTCGCCCTGGTCGGTGAGCCAGGCGATACCGGAGTAGCCGGAGTCCCCGACGGGACCCAGGCCGATGACGAACGAGTCCGCGACCACGTGGCCGCCGATGTTGCCGCAGGCGATGTAGGTGCCCATGTCATCGGCACTCTGGTGCACGTTGATGGAGTGCTCGGCCGCCAGGATGGCATCGAGTGGCAGCTCCACGACGGTGACGCTGGTGTCGACATGAATCTGGTCGGCCACGCCCTGTGACTCGTTGCCCGCGACCGTGACATCGCTGAGCGGTGCCACCACGCCGCCCGGTTCGGGACACAGCCCCTCATGGATGTGGGCCGGGTGGGGCACCATGGCGCCCATCATGTCGTCCTGGGCGAAGACGCCGGCAGGCGCCAGGGCCAGGGCCAGGATGGCGGTCGCGCCGATCGCTCTCGTTCGCATCGGTGGGTCTCCTCACTGCATACGCGGCCGTCGGGGGATGCGGCCGTCGGGGCGCAGGATGGGAGCCCCCCATGACGCGGGCATGACACCGGCGGCATGACGCCAGTGGTGCCCGCGGCCGCGCCTGGCGAACGGCTAGGCTCGGACGGTGACGCCGACCAAGCCCGCCGACCCGACGCTGGCGCTGCTGGCGCTGCCGGAGTTCCGCGCTCTCCTGACCGCGCGCGGGCTGGCTGCGCTGGGCATGACGGCCATCGCCACCGTGGTCGCGTTCCAGACCTACGAGATCACCGGCGAGCCGCTGGCGCTGGGCCTGCTGGGTCTCGTGGAGGCCATCCCCGCCCTGGCGCTGATGCTGCTCGGCGGCCATGTCGCCGACCTGCGTGACCGACGCTCCATCATCCTGCTGACCGGCTCGCTGCTGTCCATGGGCACGCTCGCCCTCAGCCTGATGTCGCTCGACCCGGCGGGCGCCAGCTTCGTCGGCATCCTGGCGGTCGTCTTCCTCATCGGCGTGGCGGCCGGCTTCGAGCGTCCCGCACTGGTGGCGTTCGAGGCACAGGTCATCCCCATCGAGCATGCCTCGCGCGGCGCCTCGCTCACCAGCGCCACGTGGACCGCCTCGGCCATCGTCGGCCCCGCGGTCGGCGGCCTGGCCATCGCGCTGGTCGGCATTCCCGTGACCTACCTCGTGCTGACGGTGCTGATGGCCATCTCCGTGCTGGCCATCACGCGCATCGGGCGCAAGCCGATGCCACCGCCGGACCGCAGCGAGCGCGTCCTGCACAGCCTGGCCAGCGGGGTGCGCTACGTGGCAGGCCACAAGGTGCTGCTGGGCTCGATGGCACTGGACCTGTTCGCCGTCTTCTTCGGCGGTGCCATCGCGCTGCTGCCGGTGTTCGCCGCCGACATCCTGGGCGTCGGCCCCATCGGCCTGGGGCTGCTGCGCACAGCACCCTCGGTCGGAGCGCTGCTCTCCATGCTGGCCACCACGCGGATGCCGCCGCGGCAGCACGCCGGCGGACTGCTGCTTGGCTTCGTCGCGCTCTTCGGTGTGTCGATGGTCGTCTTCGGCCTGTCGACGAGCTTCGTGCTGTCGCTCGTCGCGCTGTTCGTCGCCGGCCTCGCCGACGGTGTCAGCGTGGTCATCCGACTGGTCGTACTGCGCGTCGAATCGCCCGAGGCGATGCGCGGGCGCATCGCCTCGGTCAACCATCTCTTCATCGGCGCCTCCAACGAGCTGGGGGCCTTCGAGAGCGGCGTGGCTGCCACCTTGCTGGGGGTGGTCCCCAGCGTGGTCGCCGGCGGCGTGCTGACCCTGCTGGTGGTGGGAGCGGTCACGCTGCTGGTCCCCGACCTGCGGCACCTTGACCTGGGGCGACGCCTGGTCGAGGGCCCCGGCGCACAACCCATGGCAGCACCGTCGGTGGGCTCCAACATCGCCGCAGCAGAGGTCGACCCGGGCCTGGAGTCGGTGCTGGACACGATCGACCGGCGGACGGAGGCGCTGCCCGCCGTCGAGGTCACGCCCGGGACCGAGACCTGAGGAGCGGACGGAGGCCGGGCGCAGGTGCGGCCGAGACCCCCTACGCCACGTCGCGTCGGCGCATGCCCCACGCTCCCAGCGCGATGCCTCCCGCCGCCAGGACCAGGCAGGCCACGATGCCTCCGATGTCCCACATGCCCAGCATGGGCTGCCCCAGGTGCGCGGTGAGGGCCAGGTCGTGGAACCACTCGGGCAGGCCCAGCGCCGGCGCCAGCAGGTTGACCAGGAACGTGGCGATGACGACCACGGTCACCAGCTCGGCCGCGAGGGAGGTGCGTAGGACGCCGCCGATGGCGATGCCCACGCCGACCATGGCCGCGGCGAACAGCGACATCACCAGCGCGCCGACCGCGGGGGTGACCGCGTCGCTGCCGGCGAAGGCGGCACCGAGGCCGATGCCGGCCGCGTAGATGAGCATCGACGCGGCCACCGCGATGAGCGCCCCGACCCCGCCGGCGAGCGCCCAGCGTGCGCGCTCCAGCGGGGTCGTGAGGAGCATCTCCAGCCGCCCGCTACTCTCGTCGGAGGCCCACTTGCTCACGAACGTGGCGGCCGAGAGACCCACCACGATGAGCCCGACCTCGACGAAGATCAGCTGCAGGAACCCACCCGCGGAGAAGAAGTCCACGTTGGGGAAGACCGTGCGCAGGATCTCCGCGATGCTGGGCGACTGGGCCAGGAGCTCCTCGGTGAAGGACTGGCTGGAGGCGGCGATGACGAAGCCGAAGACCCCGATGGCGAGGCCCCAGCCCAGCGCCAGCGGGAGCTGATCCCCGGCGGCACGGCCGACCGGGCCGCGCAGGCCGAGCGTCACCCTTGGCAGCCCAGGGATGGGCAGACTGCTCGTGACCCCCAGGTCCCGACGGGCGAAGAGCTCGACCCCGATAGCCAGCAGCGCGACGGCGATGGCGCCCACCGCGGCCACGGACAGCCAGTCGAACCGGCCCGCGAGCGGGACGTGATCGTAGGTCCAGCTGAACCAGGAGAGGTTGGCGACGAGGTCGAGAGCGGGCACGTAGGGGGCGTAGTTGCCCACCACGAACCCGCCCAGCAGGACGATGCCGGCGATGCCGGCGGCAGCGCCACGGCCGACGAGTGGTGCGAGGGCGAAGGCGACGGAGCCGGAGGCGAGGGCGATGAGACCGACCCAGAGGGCGAAGCCGACCGCGGCGAGGGGTGGGATGCCGTCGCCCAGCTCGGGCGTGCCGAAGGCAGCCCCCGCGACCCAGGCGGCGAGGGCCAGAAGGGCCATCGAGAGGCCCAGCATGGTGACGTGTGCAAGGAGCTTCTCGAGCGCGATCCGGCGCTTGCCGAACGGCGCCACGGCGACGATGTCGAGGCTGCCCCGACGTGCCTCGCCCGCCAGCGTGCCGGAGAGGGCCATGATCGACCACATGCCCGCGAGGAAGGCGAAGAACGGGCCGTATTTGTAGGTCAGGAAGCCACCCATCGTGTCCACGCTCACGGTGTTGCCGGCCATGCCCGCCAGGATGGGCGGCACGGACTCGACGAGGTTGACGAGCTCGACACGGCTCCCCGGGGTCGAGTAGGCGGTTCCGAAGGCCTGGCCGATGGCGAACATGAAGCCGACCACGAGGCCGCTCATGATGAGGAAGGCCAGGCGCGAGTCGCGCATGGTCTTGCCGTAGATGCTGCCGAAGCCGTAGAGGCGCCGGCGCAGGGGGATGGGCGGGAAGGACGGCGCCAGCTGCGACGCACCTGTGCCGGCCGTCATGGCTCGGCCACCTCGACGGCCTCGCGGCCGTACTGGGCCAGGAACGTCTCCTCCAGGCTGGGTTCGCGGCTCACGAAATCGAGCAGCTCGTGGCGGGCGGCGGCCTGTACGACCGGCGTGATGGCGCCGTTCACGCGCATGCGCAGGACCTGGCCGTCGGCGGCGATGTCGCTGACCCCGGGCAGCTGCCGGAAGGCGGCCAGCGGGACGTCGCCGGCGAAGCGCAGCTCGACCTCGTGGTGGGCCATGTCGCGCAGGGCCTCGACCGTGTCGGTCTTGACCAGTCGGCCGTCCCGGATGATGGCCACCCGATCGCAGCTCTTCTCCACCTCGGAGAGGATGTGGCTGGAGAGGAAGACCGTGGCTCCGTCGGCCACGGCCTCGCGCAGGACCTCGAAGAACGTCTGCTGCACGAGGGGGTCGAGGCCAGCCGTCGGCTCGTCGAGGACGAGCAGCTCAGGACGATGCTGCAGGGCGGTGACCACGCCCACCTTCTGCTTGTTGCCCTTGCTGTACTCCTTGAACCGTCGGCTCGCATCCAGCTCGAAGCGCTCGACGAGCTGCGCCTGGTAGGTGCGGTCGACGCCGCCCCGCAGGTTGGCGAAGTATTCGAGGGTCTGCTGGCCGGTGAGCCGATCGTAGAGGGCGAACTCGCCAGGGATGTAGCCGATACGCCGGTGGATCGCCACCGGGTCGACGGAGGACTCGATGCCGAAGACGAGCGCTCGCCCGCCGGTGGGGCGGATGAGGTCGAGCATCGTGCGGATGGTCGTCGTCTTGCCGGCTCCGTTGGGCCCGAGGAAGCCGAACGTCTCACCCTGCTCGACGGTGAGGTCGACCTCGATGATGCCCCGCTGCGAACCGTAGGACTTGGTCAGTCGCTCGAGGCTGATAACGGCGGTCATGGGTGCTCCCTTCGAGCCTGTCGCTCAGGCGAACCAGGCGTGCAGCAGTTGGTCGTCGATGTAGGTGAACGATCTGGGCGGCAGCCCGAGGATGCGTTCCACCGCTGACTCGTACGCGTCGAACGTCTCTCGAACGGCGGCCGTATCGATGGCGCCGGCGCGATGCGCGACGAGGAGCTCGCCGGTCATCTCTCCGGCGCCCTGGAGCACATCCAGCAGCACGCGAGCAGTGTGCGGCGCCGAGTCGACGGCGAAGATCTCCTCCTCCACCCCCTGCCGCACGATGGTCACGAGCACCGGCAGGATGTGGACGACGGCCGTGCGCGAGAGCTTGACGCGCGCCACCGCGTTGACATCCGACATCCAGACGCTCGAGCAGCTGCAGCACCAGGTCGCGGCGTTCGGTCTTCCACCGTCCGGCCACCAGGAAGACACGGCGCAGCTTCTCGTCTGCCGCAAGGTCGGCATCGTCGAGGATCGGCTGCAGGGCCTGGCCGATGGCGTCCGCCATGCGCTCCACGACCGCCTCGAGCAGGTCCTCCTTGGACCCGAAATAGTGGTAGACGGCTCCGCGGGAGATGCCCAGCTCGTCCTGGATGGCCTGGATGCTGGTGCGCTCGTAGCCCACGGTGCGGATGAGGCGCTCGGCGACGTCGAGGATGGCCTCCCGTCGGTCGATCGGCACTGTGCTCGATGTCCCTGCCATGCGCTCTCTCCACCGACCGACCGACTGTCGGTCGGTCATGAGCACCATGATACACCTGGGTGTGCCGGTCATCGACCACGGGAGCACGATGGTGACGTCGTCCTCGCCAGCGGCGTACGCCGGCGGGCCGGTCAGTTTGCTACGGTGTGACCGACATGAGCACCACCAACGGTCAGACCGTACGCATCGGCGATGTCGTCGCTGGCAGATACGCGGCCGGCGACCGGGTGGCGGTCCGGGGCTGGGTGCGAACGCGGCGCGATTCGAAGGCCGGACTGTCGTTCGTGCACGTGCATGACGGCTCGTCGTTCGCCCCGCTGCAGGTCGTGGCCCAGAGCACGCTGCCCAACTACGAGGCCGAGATCCTGCACCTCACGGCCGGCTGTGCCGTGCGCGTCGACGGCACCCTGGCCGAGTCACAGGGCCAGGGCCAGGCCGTGGAGCTGCAGGCAGACGCGGTAGAGGTGGTCGGCTGGGTCGACGACCCCGACAGCTACCCGGTCGCGGCCAAGCGCCACACCTTCGAGTACCTGCGCGAGGTGCCGCACCTGCGCGTGCGCACCAACACCATCGGGGCGGTCACCCGTGTCCGTCATGCCCTGGCGCAGGCCATCCATCGCTACTTCCACGAGCACGGCTTCTACTGGATCCACACGCCGATCATCACCGCCTCTGATGCCGAGGGCGCCGGCGAGATGTTCCGCGTCTCCACTCTGGACTTCGCCAACCTGCCGCGCACGCCCGACGGCGCCGTCGACTTCAGCCAGGACTTCTTCGGCCGGCCCACCTTCCTGACCGTCTCGGGCCAGCTCAACGTCGAGTCCTACTGCCTGGCGATGACGAAGGTCTATACCTTCGGACCCACCTTCCGGGCAGAGAACTCGAACACCAGCCGCCACCTGTCGGAGTTCTGGATGGCTGAGCCGGAGATCGCCTTCGCCGACCTCTCGGACGACGCCGACCTCGCCGAGGACCTGCTCAAGTACGCCTTCCGTGCCATCCTCGACGAGCGCGAGGACGACATGGCCTTCTTCGCCGAGCGCATCGACCCCGATGCGGTCACGCGACTGGAGTCCTTCGTCGAGTCTGACTTCGAGCGCATGACCTACACGGAGGCGGTGGCCATCCTGGAGAAGTCCGGGCGCGAGTGGGAGTTCCCGGTCAGCTGGGGCGCCAACCTGCAGGCCGAGCACGAGCGCTACCTCTGCGAGGAGGTCGCCAGGCGGCCGGTGGTGGTGGTCGACTACCCCAAGGACATCAAGGCCTTCTACATGCGCCTCAACGACGACGAGCGCACGGTGGCTGCGATGGATGTCCTGGCGCCGGGCATGGGCGAGATCGTCGGTGGCTCACAACGTGAGGAGCGCCTCGACGTGCTCGACCGGCGCATCGACGAGATGGGGCTCGAGATGGGGCCGTACGGCTGGTATCGCGACCTGCGGCGGTACGGGACGGTGCCTCACGCAGGCTTCGGACTCGGCTTCGACCGGGCGCTGGCCTACGCCACGGGCATGGCCAACATCCGCGACGTCATCCCCTTCCCGCGCACCCCTGGATCGCGCCGAGTTCTAGCGTCGCCCCGACCCGCGCGTGACTGGGCCTGCCGGCCGCCGCATGGACCCACGTCGGGCCACCCCAGATGGCGGGGTTCGGCTAGGCTGACAGGGCGGCGCGAGGCCGGCTGCGGCGGCCCATCAACGGCACATGAGGAGGATCGGGATATGGCGGCGATGGCGACGGTGTCACACGGGGCCCGGGATCACCTGCTGGGCGGCGTCTCGTCGACCTTCCGCATCAACCCGTATACCGGGACGCACCTGGAGGTCGAGGACGCCCACGGGGCCATCCTGCGCACCACGGACGGCCGGACGTTCATCGACATGTTCATGGCCCACGGCAGCACGGTGCTCGGCCATGCGCACCCTGCGGTCATGTCCGCGGTGCGCGACGCCCTCGACGCGGGAGTCGTCATCGGCTACGAGACCGGCGAGGGAGAGCGCGTCGCGCGGCGGATCGGCTCGTTCGTACCGTCGGCCGAGGCGGTGCGGTTCGTCGCCTCCGGCAGCGAGGCGGTGACGACGGCACTGCGCGTGGCACGCGCCTACACCGGGCGCGAGCTCGTCATCAAGATCGACGGGCACTACAACGGCGCCAGCGACTACGCCCTGGTGAACTCCCTCGCCGCGAACACGGACCGGGCGAACCCCGGCGGTGCGGTCTCGCGTCGCATCCCGTCCTGCGCGGGCATCCCGCAGGCAACGCTGGACTCGGTCGTGCCGGTGCCCTGGAACGATCTCGAGGCGCTCGACCAGGCCCTGCTCACGTACCGGGACCAGATCGCGGCCGTGCTGATGGTGCCGGTCGACTTCAACAACGGCTGCATCACGCCGTCGGATGGCTACCTGCAGGCGGCTCTCGAGCGTACCCACGATGCCGGCGCTCTGATGATCTTCGACGAGGTGCTCTCCGGACTGAAGGTCGCCGGCGGCAGCGCGCAGGCCTTCTACGGCGTGACGCCCGATCTGACCACCATGTCCAAGGCCATCAGCAGCGGTGTCCCGCTCGCCGCGGTGGTGGGGCTGCGCGACCCGATGGAGACGATCATGCGCCCGCTGCCCGGTGGCGCCATCCAGGGGGGCACGTTCGCCGGTAGCGCACTCGGCCTGGCGGCGGCGACGGCCACGCTGGGGCTGCTGACCGAGGGTCCGCTGCACCAGGATCTGCTGGCGCGCGCTGACCGCTTCTTCGCCGACCTGCAGGCGGTCTTCGACCGATCGGCCGTGCCTGCCCGGGTCCAGAGCCTGGGCTCGATGTTCACCATCTACCTGGGCACTCGCGACCCGGTGCGGACCTACGCGGACATGAACGCGCTGGACCGCGAGCTGGCGCGGCGCTTCTTCACGCGCTGTATCGATGACGGCCTCTACTTCCACACCGACTTCTGCATCTCGGCAGCCCACGACCAGGCCATCCTCGACGATGCGCTCGGCCGCATCGAGCGCATCCTGGGCGAGCCAGGCTGGTAGCTAGGACCCGGACGCCAGTCGCAGGCCCAGGTCGGCGGCGCCGGCCAGCACGCTCTCCTGCCCCAGCCCGGCCGGCACCACGCGCAGCGTGGCGGCGTTCTCTCGCATCACGCGCGTGCGCGCGAGCGCTGCAGCGCGGCGCATCATCCGCGGCTGACCAAGGCCGATGGAGCCGCCCACCACGATGACCTCCGGCTCGATGACTGCCGCCATGGCGGCGATCGCCACCGCCAGGGCTTCCGTGGCCTGCGTCACCAATGTGATCGCCTGCGGGTCGCCGCGACGCGCGGCACGGAAGATGGCCTCCGGCGTCCGTGGCGCCGGCTGACCGTCCGCCGTCCGCGCGCGGGGCCAGATGCGTCGGGCACGCCGGGCCAGGGCTGTCCCGCCGGCGAAGGACTCCACGTCTCCTCGTCGCCCACAGGCGCATCGCGGCCCCGCAGGGTCGATGACGATATGGCCCACCTCACCGGCGTTGCCGCGGGCGCCACGGATGCTTGCGCCCCCCGCCACGACACCCCCGCCGATGCCGCTGCTGACCGTCAGGTAGCCCAGCGGATCGGCGCCGGAGCCGGCGCCGAAGTGCCACTCCCCCAGCGCTGCAGCGTTGGCGTCGTCCTCGAGGGCGACAGGCGCAGCGAGCCGCGCCGAGAGCATCGCCGCCAGCGGCACCTCCTGCCAGCCGAGGTTGGATGATCGCGTGACGATGCCGTGTTCGGCGTCGAGCGGCCCCGGTGCCGCCACAGCGATAGCTGCCACCGTTCCGCCCACGCGCCCGGTCGAGCGGGCGACCTCCGCTGCGACCCAGTCGACCAGGGCAGCGGGATCGGCGTGACTGTCGATGCGCACGACCGGCCCATCAGCGCGCCAGCCGGCGGTGAGCTCCCGGACGGATCGCACCGTCAGCAGCGTCTTGCTGGCGCCGACATCGACCGCGACGACGAGTGGCTGCGTCACGTCATCAGCTGGGTGACCCGGACTCGATCTCGCCCACCAGGTCGGCCGCCACGTCGTAGCTCGAGACCATGGGGTTTGCCAGCATCGCCCGTACGCGATCGACCCGCGTTGCCGCGGGGCTGGTGGCGTCGACCGCCATGGCCTCGAAGCGTGCGTGCGCGGCCAGCATGGCGGCCGGCAGGGGCGGCAGCGGCGGCACGACCAGCGCCTCCACCTGCCCCGGGCGCGGGATGCGAACCGGTCCCTCGCTGATGACGTCATCGGGCAGCCCGGCGATACGGCCGTCGTTGCGCATGCCCACGATGATGGGCTCGTCGGAGCCGTTGAACCAGGCATCCACGAGCGGCAGCACCGCCGTGGCATACCAGACCGCTCCGCGCCGCGGCAGATCACCGGCCCGGCTGGCGTATCCGGCGAGGAGCTCGGATTCCAGCCGCTGCAGCTGCTGGGCGCGGGTCTCACCGGCCGCCAGCTGCGTCTGCAGGATGCGATCGGGGTGCACGTAGTAGCGAACATACGGCGCCCCGATGGCCGCCTGGGCCCTGACCGCATCCGCCTCCTGCCCCACCACCAGGTCCAGCGTCGCCTCCAGCTCTGCCTCGTCGCGCGGCAGCCACCAGCCCAGGTGGTTCATGCCCTGGTAGCGCAAGCGCGCGTCGGTGCTCGCCACACCCAGGCGGTCGGCGATCCGGTCGCAGAAGACCACCGGTGAGTCGCAGACCGAGAAGACACGTGTGCCGAACTCGCGCTCCAACGCGGCCACGACGATGCCGGACGGGTTGGTCAGGTTGATGTGCAGGGCACCCGGCGCAACGTCCACCACCGTGGCCCAGGAGGCACGCACGACCGGCACGGTGCGCAGCGCGTTGGCCAGCCCGCCGGGGCCCATGGTCTCCTCGCCGGGGCAGCCGTGTCGCTGTGGATAGGACTCGTCGAAGACGCGGGCGGCCAGCCCGCCGATGCGCACCGCATTGAGCACGACATCGGCACCCTCGAGCGCCGCGGCGAGCTCCGTGCGAGTGGACACCGCCACCGGTGCTCCCTCGAAGGACGCCACCCGCCGGCGCATCTCGGAGGCCACCAGCTCCAGCCGGTCAGCCGAGCGGCCCTGCAGGACGACCTCCAGCGCGGGCCGACGCTCGATGCCCCCGGGCCAATCGGCCAGGGCATCGGCAAGCTCGGGCGTGGCGGAGGCGGATCCGCCGAGGATGACGAAGCGCATCTCAGCCTGCGGCATAGAAGTCGTTGACAGCGGCGGCCACGCGAGCCACCTCGTCATCGGTGAGCTCGGCGAACATGGGCAGGCTCAGGACGCTGGGGAAGAGCGACCGCGCGACCGGCAGCTCGTCCGCAGCTCGCCAGGGAAGCCCCTGGTAGGCGACCTGGTCGGGCACCAGCCTGGGATACATGATCTGGGTCCCGATGCCGCGATCCTGCAGGTAGGCCATCAGCTCCTCGCGCCGCGGCGCCAACACCGCGTACTGGTAGTAGGCGTGTCGCCCGGTGGCGTCGCGCACGGGTAGTCGCAGCGGCGTGTCGGCCAGCAGTTCGTCATAGCCGGCGGCGACCCGTCGGCGACCCGCGAGCTGGTCCTCCATCTGGCGCAGCTTGATGCGCAGGAACGCAGCCTGCATCTCGTCCAGCCGCTCCTGGAACCCCAGCACGAGATGCTCGTGCTTGGTGCCAGCCTGGCCCATATAGCGCAGCTGGCGCACGCGGGCGGCCAGGTCGTCGTCCGAGGTGGTGATGAAGCCGCCATCGCCGAGGGCACCGAGGAGCTTGGCCGGATAGAAGCTGAAGGCGGCGATGTCGCCCAGGCTGCCCGCCTTGCGCTCTCCCAGGGTGGCCCCGTGAGCATGGGCCGCGTCCTCCAGGATGGGCACGCCCGGGGCGGCCGCGCGAACGGCGTCGATGTCCACGCATCCGCCGTACATGTGGACCGGAACGATGGCCCGGGTGTGCTCGCTGACCGCTGCCGCGACCCGCGCGGGGTCCATGTTCGCGGTGTCCGGCAGGACGTCCACGAAGACCGGTGTGGCACCGGTGTAGCTGATGGCGAAGACCGTGGCGATGTAGGTGTTGGGGACGGTGATGACCTCGTCGCCGGGACCCACGCCCAATGCCCGCAGCGCCAGGTGCAGGGCTGCCGTCCCACTGCTGATGCCGATGCCGTGGCGACTGTCGCTGTAGCTCGCGAACTCCTCCTCGAAGGCAGCCAGCTGCCGGCCCAGCGTGTACTTGCCGACGGGCAGGACCTCCTCGAAGGCCGCGCGCAGGTCATCGGCGATGGCTGCATGCCAGCGGGTCAGGTCCTCCGGCGGGATGGGCGGCAGTGACTCGTCGCGGGTCGCAGCGGCTGCGGTCGTGGGTGTGGTCATGACTTCCTCCTGGGTGTCAGGCGCTGGCGCGCAGCTGTGGTGCCGGGATCGAGCCGAGCAGATCGGCGACACGCGCACGATCGAGGCTGGACTCGTCGATGATCGAGTGCGGCAGGTCTGCCGCGCGCACGAAGCGCGGCAGGTCGAGCAGGACCGCCTCCAGGGTGGTGGGGTCAAGGCCGAGCTGGTGTGGCCGCCACTCGACGCCACAGTGATCGAGGAAGGCAGCTGCGCGTCCCTGGTGGTTGCCCTGCAGCCCGGACATCAGGACGGTGCCCAGGCCGATGAGCTCACCGTGGACGAACGAGCGGCCGGTGTACGCCTCCGTGGCGTAGCCGAAGTAGTGCTCGGAGCCCTCCTCCGGGCCACTGTGTCCGACCGTCAGCAGGAGCGCATTGACTTCGACATAGGCGCGGATGATGTGCTCCAGCGCGTCGAACGAGACGGCTGCCACACGGGCCGCCTGCCCATAGAGCCGCTCGAGGACGGCTGCGGCCCTGGCGTCCACATCGGCGTCGAAGTCGATGGTGCCGGCCTTGGCGCCCAGCGCCCAGTCGTGGCGTCCGGTCTGGATGGACAACAGGTCGCCGACGCCGGCGCGGTTCAGGCGCGCTGGGGCCGTGGCGATGAGATCGAGATCGGCGATGATCGGCTCAGCCACGACGAACCCGTCGTACTCGACGGTTCCGTTGCGGCGGACCGCGACGGTGTTGGTCACCGACGCATCCACGCTGATGATGCTGGGGGCGAGGATCAGCTGCGTGCTGCTGCGCCAGGAGAGGTACTTGGCGGTGTCCATGACCACGCCGCCCCCGATCCCGACGATGTGATCGGCGTGTCCCAGGTCCTCGACCAGGCGCGCCAGGTGGGACTCCTCGAGGGTGGTCGCCATGAGCGTGGCCTTGGCGCCGGCCGCGATCGCCCCGTCGACATGGGCGAGCGGCTCTGGCTGGCTGACCAGCGTGTAAGTGCCTGGCAGGGCTGCGATCTCAGCGCCCAGGTTGCCCCGCCCGACGCGCAGGTCGGGCTGCTTGGCACGTTCGAGCAGCGTCGGGTCCATGTCGCGCAGGATACCAGTCCGACCATCGCATCACGCACAATAGATGCGATTCGCGACCCGATATGCGCGAAACGCACGACGTACGTTGACAGTTCGTGCGCTGGCGACCAAAATCCGGTGATGCCGCCAACGACTCGGGATGAGGTCGTCATGGACGCCCTGCGCGCCTCGGGCTCCGCCTCCGTCGCCTCTCTTGCGGCGACCCTGGACGTGACCGAGGCCACGGTGCGGCGCCGGCTGCAGCGGCTGGCCCAGGAGGGTCGCGTCATCCGCACCTACGGCGGTGCCACCGTGGCCGATGGCATCGGCAGCGCCATGGCTGCCCAGCGTGATCCCGAGATCGACGATCAAGCGACGCATCGGCGCAGCCGCCAGTGAGCTGGTGGTCGACGGCTCCACCATCGCGCTGTCGAGCGGGACCACGGTGCTCGAGCTGGCCCGGCTGCTCCGGCATCGACGCCTGACCGTGATCACCAATGCGCTCGACGTGGCCTACGTGCTGCTGGATGCGCCGGACATCGAGCTGGTCGTCCTTGGCGGTGTCGTGCTGCCCGAGATGCACAGCATGCGCGGGCACATGACGGAGGCGTCGCTGGGCGACCTGCGCGCGGACACGGTCTTCATGGGCGTCTCCGCCATCGATCTCGACAACGGCTTCATGACCGAGCAGGTGCGCGAGATCGCCGTGGACCGGGCGCTGCGTGGGATCGCACGGCAGGCCGTGATCCTGGCCGATGCCACCAAGCTCGACCGCATGGCGCCGGGCTTCATGTTCGGCTTCGAGCAGGTCGGCGTCCTGGTCACCGACGATCGCATCGAGAGCCGCATGCGAGCAGCCCTCGAAGCGCGCGGCGTCAGGCTGGTCGTGGCGAGCAGCGACTGAGCAGCGACTGATGAGACCGACCAGGTCGCGAGATGAGTGCAGCGTGGAGGTGAACCGAAGGGAGGAGCGAACGAGAGGCATCAGTGAGCCCCGACGACCCGAGACCCCCCTCGGGCGACGTACGAACGCCACCCGGCGAGCGGGTGGCCACAGAGGAGGTTCCAGCAAGAGATGATCAAGCGTCCGATCAGGCTGACCGCAGGCGCGGTCATCGCGGCCGTGGCCGTGTCAGCGGTGCCCGCGGCGTCCGTCGTGGCACAGGATTTCGACTGGCGGGCACACGAGGGCGAATCCATCGTGTTCCTGGCCAACCAGCATCCCTGGACCGACGGGATGACACCACTCCTGGACCAGTTCACCGCCGACACCGGCATCACCGTCGACGTCCAGACGTTCCCCGAGGACCTCTACTTCGACAAGATGGAGCAGACGGTGCGCGCCGCTGAGGGCGCCGCTGACGTCTACTTCCTGCCCATGGACTCGACGGCCTTCACGCAGTACAGCGCCGACGCGGTCGAGCCGCTGTCGCCCTACCTGGACGACCCCAGCAAGACCTCGCCGGACTACGACTTCGCCGACTTCCCCGCCGGCTTCATGGGCGGCGTGATGTATCCGCCCGGCGATGCCGCGGCCGAGGCCTATGGCATCCCCATCGCCTTCGAGGCCTACACGCTGTTCTACAACCAGGACCACGTCGACAAGTACCTTGACGGCGTCGTCCCGACCACCATGGACGAGCTGATCGCCGCCGCCGAGAAGATCAACGCGGACGGTGCTTCCGATGGCGTCGTTGGTGCGGTCATGCGCGGCATCCGCTCTGACACCATCATGGATACGCTCACGGGCGTGGTCCTCAACGCGGTCGGGGACATGGATTCGTCCACGCCGTACAACATCTGGTTCGACGGTGCCTGGGATGCGCCGCGCCTGGATGACCCGGCCGTGTGCAAGGGCCTCGCCGACTACGCCGGCATGCTGGCGGCAGGCCCGGTCAACAAGTTCGCCATCGACTGGCCCGACGCGAACACGCTGTTCCAGCAGGGCCGAGCCGCCTTCTTCATCGACGCCAGCCTGTTCGGTCCCGGATACGAGGATCCCGATCAGTCCATCGTCGCGGGCAAGACCGGCTACGCGGTGCTGCCGCCGCAGGAGGCAGGCGGCAACTCCCAGACGGGCCACTGGGCCTGGGGCCTGGGTATCCCCAAGAACGCCGCCAACAAGGACGCCGGCTGGTACTTCATCCAGTACATGACCAACCCGGCCAACACCGCTGAGATCGGCAAGTCCACCGGCGGCGCCGCGCGCCTGTCGGCGTACGACGACCCGGGCTATGTCGAGTTCTCTCGTGCCCGAGTACGCCGCCACCGTCAACGATGCGATGGCCGACTCGCGCACGACCGTGGTCCTCAAGGAGGGCTGGAAGGACGGCGCGCTGGCCATCGTCGACACCATGCTGGCGATCGCCAACGGCGAGGATCCCACGGCCGCCTGCGCGGCCGGCAATGAGGCACTCCTGGCGGCCGTCAACTAGCCTTACGCCACATCGAAGTGGCAGCCTGCTCAGCTCCGAGCTGGCGAGCAGCTTCGACGCCCTGCCCGGCATGAGCCCGGGCAGGGCGTCCGTTCGAATGAGGGCGACAGACTGACTCGACTGGCGTCGGTGCGAGGCAGCAAGGGCCGTGGTGGGGCCGATCGCGGGACACGCTTCCTGATCCCGCTGGTCGTCATCATGGGCCTGACCTCGCTGTACCCGACGCTCTACTCGCTCTACATGAGCTTCTTCGACTGGAACTGGGGCACCCAGTTCAACTTCGTCGGGCTCGACAACTACCTGGAGCTGGCCGCCAGCGAGCGCTTCCAGACCGCGCTGTGGAACACCTTCGTCTTCACCTTCGGCGCGGTGGCTGTCGAGCTGGTCCTGGGCATGGGCCTGGCGCTCGTGGTGAACCGGCTGGGACGAGGCGCGGCCGTCGTGCGCACCCTGCTGCTGGTGCCGCTGATGGTCTCCGGCATCATCGTCGCGCTCATCTGGAAGATCATCCTCGACCCCACCATCGGCCCGGTGAACCTCGTGCTTCAGCGAGATGGGCTTGCCGCCGCTGGGCTTCCTGGGCGACCCGGCGATGGGCATGGCCTCGATCATCCTCATCGATACGTGGTGGCAGACCGCGTTCGTCTTCATCGTCTTCTCCGCGGGCCTGCAGGCGCTGCCGCGGGAGCCGCTCGAGGCTGCCGAGGTGGACGGGGCCGGCGTTCTGGGGCGCCTGCGCTACGTGACCCTGCCGATGCTCAAGCCCATCATCCTGGTGATCCTGCTGTTCCGCACCATCGACTGCATGAAGGTCTTCGCCATCATCTTCGGCACCACCGGCGGCGGGCCGCTCACCACGACCGAGTCGGTACAGGTCCTGGCCTATCGCATCGCCTTCAAGCAATACGGCATGAGCCTCTCGATGGCGGCCATGGTCATCTTCGCCGCGGTCGTGCTGGCCCTCGTCATCGCCATCCGGCGGGCCAGCCGCGAAGAGAGCCCGGCCGGATGAGCGCAGCACCGCGGGTGAGTCGACGAACCCGGCAGCGCCTCGAGCTGTCGGCCGCCTGGGTCGTGGCCATCATCGCCATCGGCGATCACGCTGTTCCCGCTCTACTGGCTCTTCCTGATGTCCACCAAGACAGCCGGTGGAGGCGTTCAAGACCCCGCCCGACCTCTTCTACATCCCCGACTTCAGCAAGTACGCTCGAGATCTGGGGCGAGGGCGACTTCGCAGCGGCGTTCTTCAACAGCGTGGTGGTGGTGGCGCTGGGCGTCACGCTCGCCATCCTCATCGCGGCTCCCGCGGCCTACGCCATCGTGCGCTTCCGGGTCCGGGCAGGTCGCTGGCTGGGTCTCTGGCTGCTGCTGGCCTATGCCCTGCCCGAGTTCCTGTTCGTCATCCCGATGTACGTGCTGTATCAGCAGATCGGGCTCTTCGATACGCAGATCGGCCTGGCGCTCATCTACCAGGTCTTCGCGGTGCCGTTCGCGGTCTGGCTCATCCAGTCCTTCTTCAGCGAGGTCCCGCGCGACCTCGGCGATGCTGCGCGCGTCGACGGCTGCTCGGAGCTGCAGTCGCTGCTGCGTGTCTACCTGCCGCTCGCGGCACCCGGCATCGCAGCCACCGGCATCCTTGTCGGCATCGTGATGTGGAACGAGGTGACGATCGCACTTTCGCTGACATTCGACGACTCGCGCACGGTGACCATCGCCGTGGCCGGCTACCGGGGCTACGCGGCCATGCGTTGGCAGGAGATGGCAGCCGCCTCGATGACCGCCATCGCGCCCATGCTCGATCTTCGCGCTGGTCGCCCAGCGCTATCTCGTCAAGGGCCTCACATTCGGAGCAGTGAAATGAGTGAACACCTTCCACTGGAGGGCCGTCGGGCTCTCGTCACCGGAGCCGGTCGCGGCATCGGCCGGGCCATCGCCCTCCGTCTCGCCGGCGATGGCGCCGACGTCGTCGTCAACGACCGCGACGAAGCCGGCGCAGCCGCCACAGCAGAGCTGATCAGGGGCTTGGGACGCCAGAGCGGCGTGGCCATCGGCGGACCTCTCCCGGACGTCCGCCGTCCACGCCGTGTGCGATGCTGCCGTCGAGCAGCTCGGTGGCGTGGACATCCTGGTCAACAATGCCGGCATCTCGCTGTATCGCGCCATCGTCGATTGCAGCGAGGACGACTGGGACGATCATCTCGACATCATGGCCAAGGCCACGTTCCTGACGATGCGGCGCCTGGCACCGGCGATGATGGAGCGGGGTTGGGGCCGCATCGTCAACCTCGGTTCCTACGTCGCCCAGTTCAACTGCACGACCAAGTACTTCGGCCCCTACTGCGCGGCCAAGTTCGCCATCGTCGGCCTGACGCAGGTGGCTGCCCAGGAGTTCGCCCCGGCGGTGACGGTCAACGCCGTCGGCCCGGGCGACGTGGAGACCGAGATGATGGAGGCCGAGTGGGTCCTCGAAGGTGAGCGGCGCGGCATCGCCCCGGGCGCGGTGAAGGAGGAGTACCGGCAGCGGCTCATCCTCGAGCGGCTGGAGAGCCCTGACGACATCGCCGGCGCCGTGGCGTTCCTGTGCTCGCCCGCGGCCGACCAGATCACGGCCAGCCATCTCATCGTCAGCGGCGGCCTGCCCTACCACCACTAGGTCCGCGGGGGCTGCTCCAGGATCGCCTTCAGCGCCGGGTACAGGGCACGGTAGCGGGCGTAGCCGTCGGCATAGGCCTCGTGGTCGCGTGGCTCGACGACCTCGCCTGGCTCGACGAAGCGCTCGATATCCGACCACGCCTCAAAGGCGCCGACGGCCATGCCTGCCGCGAACGCCACACCCAGCGCCGAGCCGGGGTGTGAGCGCAGCTTCTCGAGCGGCAGCCCGATGACGTCGGCCGTGACCTGGGTCCAGAGCCGCGAGCTGGCGCCGCCGTTGGTGACGCGGACGCGTTGCGGCCCGAGTCCCAGCTCGGCGAAGACATCGAGGTGATGCCGGAAGCCGAAGGCGATCGATTCGAGCAGGGCCCGGAAGAGGTCGCCGCGGGCGTGCGACAGGCTCAGGCCGATGAAAGCACCCCGCGCCAGCGGGTCGTTGAGCGGGGTCTTCTCGCCCAGCATGTACGGCAGGGCGACGACGCCCCCGGCGCCGGGTCCAGCGACCTCCGCCTCCGCATCGAGCGCCTCGAGCGAGGCCCCACCTGCGAGCTCGCGCTGGAACCAGCGGATGAAACTGCCCGACGAGGCCATGCATCCGTTGGGGAGGTACAGACCCGGCGACAGGTGCACGTCGAGGTAGAGCCGCTCGTCGGTCACGGGCGTGGAGGTGACCATGAGGATGTCACCGGCCCCGCCGAGCTTGATGAGCAGATCGCCCTCCCGCACCAAGCCGGCGGCGAAGGCAGAGGCGACGTGGTCGGCGCTCCCCGCGATGACGGGCGTACCGGCTCGCAGACCGGTCTCCGCGGCCGCCGCCGGGGTCACCGCGCCCACGATGTCGGCGGGCATCCGGACCGGCGGCAGAAGCCTCTCGTCAAGCCCGACTGCGTCGAGGACATCGTGGGCCCAGGCCCGGGACCCAAGGTCATAGAGTCCGCTCTCGACGGCCCAGTTGAGCTCGACCGAGGGCTGCCCGGTCAGGCGCCACACCATCACGTCGTAGGAGCCCATCACGGCCACGGTGGCTGCCAGGGCAGCGGGTTCGTGCCGTGCCAGCCAGCGGACGGTGGGCGCGACGGACTGCTGCGAGATGGGCGAGCCGGTCCGCCGCAGGATGTCGGCGTCGGCCAGCTCCTCCTGCAGCTCCGTGATCTCGGCCGTGGCGCGAGCATCGTTCTGCTGGATGGATCTGCGGACCGGCCGGCCGCGTGCGTCCAGCAGCACCACGCAGGGGACCATGCCACTGATGCCGACCGACGGCGGGCTGCCCATCTCGCACCAGCTCGTTCGTGAGCGCTGCCAGGTTGGCCCACCACTCCTCGACGTCCTCTTCCGCCCAGCCAGGGCGGTCGGCGTGGAGCGAGACAGGGAGCTGCGCTTCGGCCACCAGCCCCCGGGCGGTGTCGAGCATCACGGCCTTGGTGGCCGTCGTGCCGATGTCGATACCTAGCACCAGGGTCATCGCTTCACTCCGATGTCAGGGCTCCGGGCTTGCCGCCAGGGAACGATAGCAACATCGGCCAGCCGTCCGTATCGCCCTGCAGGGAGACGCTGGCCACCATGAGACGACCGCGGTCGCATCCGAAGACGCGACCGCGGTCGGTTCGTCGATGACCGTCCGTCAGTCGGTCATGCCTGGGACCCGCTGGGGTCAAGGATGGCGATGCCCTCGCCTTCAGCCTCCGGCTCGCTGGACGAACGCTCTGAGCGACGGGCGTAGATCACCAGCATCGACGGCAGCAGCAGCACGGACACCAGCGCCGATCCGATGACCGCCACCAGGATCAGGCTGCCCAGCTGCTGGAAGGGGATGAGGCTCGACTGCGTCAGCAGCGCGAAGCCGAGGCTCGTGGTGACCGCCGAGGACACCAGCGCCGAGCCCGTGGTGCCCAGCGTGCGGCTGATGGCCGCATCCACGCTGAGGCCCTCGCGGCGGAAATCAACGAACCGATGCGTGACGTGGATGGTGTAGTCCACGCCGACGCCGATGACGACCGCCGCCAGCGTCGCGGTGACCGGCCCGAACTCGATGCCGGCCAGCACCATGAACGCGTAGAGCATGACCACCACGCCGCCGACCGGCAGCACCGTGAGCAGGCCCAGCAGCGGGCGACGATCGGAGACCAGGTAGTTGAGCATGAGCAGGATGGCAGCGCCCACCAGCGCCAGCACCAGGCTCTGCACCTGCGTCGTCGAGATGCTCGCCACGACGGAGGCGTTGATGACCTCCTGCGAGGTCGCGATGGCAGCGGTGCCGAAGGCCGACTCGAGGTCGGCGGCGAGCGCCAGGGCGCCGCTGGTGCCGGCCTGCGAGGTGAAGGTGTAGAGCGCCGCCCCCGACTGGACCACACCCGCGAGCTCGGCGGGCGCGACGGCACGCACCGCGTCCAGCAGGCCGGCGATGTCGGCGTCCGCCGACGCCTGCAGCGAGGCATCCAGGCCAGCCGCGGCCGCGGCCTCGGCGATGGCGGGATCGAACGTCGGCGAGCCCGGCTCGATGAAGGAGCGCACGACCGCCTGCGGCGATTCGACCAGCGCCTCGCCGCCGATGGTGACGATGCCGGGCAGGGAGCCAGCCGCAGCGCTGGCCGCGAGCGTCTCGTTCCACACGACCGGGTCGGTGATGTCGCGATCGACCAGGACCTGGGTCGTCTCGCCCAGGCCGCCGTCGAAGCGGTCACTCAGCTCCCCGGCTGCAGCACGGACGGGTGAACCCTCCGGCACGAAGTCGAGGAAGCTGAAGCCCGAGCGCAGGTTGGTGGCGGTGACGACACCGGCCAGCAGGATGACGCCGGCCACGCCGACGGCCGCCCAGGGGGCGCGCCGGGGAATGACCGCGGTGGCGCCCACGACACGGTCGATCCAGCTGGAGTCGGAGGTGCTGAAGGCCTGCACCGGCAGGCGGTCCTTGCGGGCCGCACGTCGGTCGAGCAGCACGCGGGACGCGGGGAAGAGCAGGTTGGCGTAGATGAACGCGGTCACGATGCCGACCGTGGCGAGGACGCCGAAGGTGATCAGCGACGGCGTGCCGGAGAAGAGGTTGGTCAGGAAGCCGAAGGACGTGGTGAGGGCTGACAGCACCAGCGCCCCGCCGACGATGCGGACGCTGCGTGCCATGGCCGCATCCACGGCCCTGCGCTCGGACAGGCCGTCCCGGTAGGCCGCGTTCAGGTGGATGACGTAGTCGACGCCGAGGCCCACGATGAGGATGGGCACGATGGAGCCGGCGCCGGAGATGCTGCCGATGACGCCGAGCCCGTCGGGGCCCAGCAGGACGGCCACGCCGTCGGTCGTGGTGATGGCGAAGAGGACGACGAGCAGGGTCACGAGCGTGTCGGCGAACGTGCGGCGCACGCGCTGCAGCCGGCCCATGCCGCTGCCGGGCCAGTAGACCAGCAGCAGGACCAGGCCGATGATGCCGATGGCGCCGAAGAGCAGCAGCGGGATCTCGATGGCCGACTCGTCACCGGTCGCGGTGATGAGCTCGACCGAGAACGGGAGTGCCGTGACGTCGCCGGTGAGGGACTCGCGCAGGGTGCCCGCGAGCTCACTCTGGAGGTCGGCGAGCAGGGTCGCTTCCGCGGCGTCTGCGGGAGCGCGGAAGAAGGTCACCATCAGGCCGCTGGGGGCAGCTGATGCACCGGCGGCCAGGTCGCCCTCGACGAGCTGAGCGAGCAGCTGGGACTGCTCGGGCGGCGCCGCAGCCAGTCGCGCCGGCGAAGAGCGCCTTGACCTCGGCATCGGTGGTGGGGGGCGGGGCGCCGTTGGCGACGGCCAGCTCGACAGGCGTCATGAAGGAGGTGATCGGTCCGCTGCCCGGCTGGGCCACGAGGAAGTCCGCCAGGCGCACACCGTCGAGCTCCGTGGTCTCGATGGCGGCCGCCACCTTGTTGGCGGCCTCGAGGCCAGCGGTGGTGATGACGTCGTCCGACTCGGAGACGAACACGAACTGCAGTGGCGTGACCGCGGTATCACTGCCGAAGAGCGACTCGATGCGCTCGGAGGCGGCGATGGCCGGGTCGTCCGGTGCGAACTCGGAGCTGTCGTTGGACATCTCCGGAC
The DNA here is from genome assembly GCA_963712735.1 of uncultured Chloroflexia bacterium. Lineage (GTDB taxonomy): Bacteria > Chloroflexota > Limnocylindria > Limnocylindrales > CSP1-4 > JAFMJV01. Next base: position 22,131 of record CAVQIZ010000008.1, read on the forward strand.
GGCCCATGGCACTGAGGCCGACCGCGATGGCGATGACCGCGATGATGGCCAGCCAGGGACGTCGGGTCGTGAAACGGGCGAACCCGCCCGCGATCCATTCGAACACGTGAAAGACTCCTTACTTCCGCTCTGCTTCGTAGTAGGTACGTCTAGGGTCTGTTTACTCTTTGTAGAAAGTATAGCGCGCCTCGAAGGGGTGTCAACTCCCGTCGCCGCGCGGGGAACCTTCCGGGGTGATCGACGTCGAGGGCACGTGGTGGTCGGGCTCCGAGATGCTCAGGGCAGCCAGGCCGATGACCACGGGGGCCGACACCAGCAGCAACGCCGCCGGGCCGTAGCCGTCGATGCGGTCGTACACGACCGAGAGTGCGACCGGCCCGGCAGAGGATGCCGCCACCGCGACGAGCGCCGCCACGCCCTGGATCGACCCGATGTGTGCCAGCCCGTACCAGCGGGGCAGGAGCGTGGCGACCAGCGGCCGGCCGGCACCCGCGGCGGCGCCCAGCAGGACCGCGTAGACGACGATGATGGGTCCGGGCGCCAGGGAGGCCGCCAGCAGCAGGCTCAGCGCCAGCAGCACCATCGACGCGAGCAGCAGGAAGCGCGCCGCCACGCGGTCCGCGAGCGCCCCCATGACGAGACCGGCCGCGAGCATGCCGAGGATCTGGGGCAGGAACATGGCGGCTGCCTCGGTGACCGTCAGACCCTGGTCACCGAGGATCGAGATCTGGTGGAAGTTGAGCGCGGTCACCAGCATCGATGTGGTGGCGATGACGATGCTCAGCAGCCAGAAGCGGGGCTGGCCCAGCGCCTCCCGGCGGGTCCACGACCTGGCCACCGGCCGTGGCGCAGCCGCCGGGTGCGGGGCTGGGTCGCCGTCGGCGTACTGGCCCACGTCAGATGGTCGGTCGATGATGCCGAAGCGAGCGATGGGTACCACGATCAGCCAGGTCGCCAGCGCCGCGAGCACCCACGCCAGCCGCCAGTCGACCAGGCCGATGGCGACACCGAGCAGGATGGGCGCGAAGGACATGAGCACCGCGGTACCGGTCGTGGAGAGGCCGAACACGAAGCCGCGTCGACGCTCGAACCAGGGCGTGATGGACAGCGTGCTGACCAGCTGCAGCGATCCCTGGCCCAGCCAGCGGATGAGGGTGAAGCCGACTGCCAGCGTCAGGAAGCCCTGCACACCGCCCATCACGAGCAGGCCGACGCCGAAGGCCAGGCCGATGAGCGTCATCGCCCGTCGCGCCCCGACGCGGTCGATCCAGCGACCGACGGGATCAGCGCGACCGCTCCCAGCAGCGTGCCGACCAGGTACGCCGTGGAGAGCTCGGAGCGGGTCAGGTCGAGCGCGGCGATCATGGGATCGACGAAGACCGAGACACCGACCGTCTGCCCCGGCCCCGTGAGCGCGGCGGTGATGGTGGCGAGCAGGGCGACTCG